>JAJUFC010000004.1 GCA_029263855.1 Candidatus Thermochlorobacteriaceae bacterium
GGTTGGCGAAAGCAACGCATCGCCCTCTCGGTCGTTTCGCTTGACGCAAAATTATCCCAATCCGTTCAACCCAACGACGACGATACGCTATGAACTTCCCGTTGCAAGCGACGTGAAGTTGGAGGTGTTTGATGTGCTTGGCAGAAAAGTCGCGACGCTGGTGAATGCGCGCCTCTCGGCAGGTCAATACGATGCGACGCTCAATGCAAGCGGGCTGTCGAGCGGCGTGTATTTTTATCGATTGCAAACGGGTGATTTTATTCAGACGAGGAAAATGATGTTGGTGAAGTAACTCATGCGCCAATGGCAAGCAAGGGCGATTCAAATGTGAATCACCTTTGTTGTTTTAGCCTCGTAGATTCTTGGAATGCACGAGAAAATTTCGGATTGAAAAAGAAACATTTTGTAATAAATTGCCGCTTCGTCTTGAAAAAATTATCGTGAAAGGTTATGTCAAACCCGCTTGTGGGTGTCAAGAATCCTGCGTTGACTTCTGTTTGGATACCGGTTTTGGAACTGATTGAAAATGCGACACGCATCGTGCTTTCAACCCATGAAAACTCGGACGGCGATGGTCTGGGCAGTGAGGTCGCAATGTGCTCCGTCTTGCGTCAATTAGGCAAAGACGTTTGCATCATCAATCCAACGAACATTCCGAAAAATTATCAATTTCTTCCCTACCTTTCCGACGCGCTCATTTTCCAAGAAGATTCCGCCGAGCATCGAAAATTTTTGGAGCAAGCCGACTTGTTTATGCTTCTCGATACGAATCACATCGGCAGAACGCGCGCCATGAAGCCGATTGTTTTGGAGCGGCAGAAGCACGGTCAGAAAGTCATCTGCATCGACCATCATCTTCACCCCGAAGACTTTGCCGACGCGATGGTCTGCCTTTCCTACGCCTGTGCGACGGGCGAACTTGCCTACGAACTCATTAAAGCGATGGAAGAACGCTACGGCAAAACGCTGATTGATAAAAACGCCGCCATAGGACTTTATACCGCCATCATGACCGATACCGCCTCGTTCAAACTTCCTAAAACCACAGCGCACGTTCATCGCATCGTCGCCGAACTTTTGGAGACGGGCATTTCGCCGATGGAGATTTACGAGAAGATTTACAACACGCTGAGCGAAAACGTGCTCAAGCTCATCAGCTACGGGGTTGGAAGCGTAAAACTTTTGGAGCAGAACATGCTCGCGTATATGCCCATCACACAATCAATGTTGAGCGAGACGAAAACCGCTTTGAGCGATACCGAGCGACTGCTTGACTACATGGTCGGAATTCCCACCACGCGCATCAGCCTCTTGCTCATCGAGCTGCCCGACGGGCGCACCAAAGTGAGCATGCGCTCGCGCGGCGATTTAGCCGTCAATGAAATCGCGATGCAATATGGAGGCGGCGGACACAAAAACGCCGCTGGATGCACGGTGCCGCTTCCACTTCCACAAGCCATCGAGAAACTCATTACCGACACGACCAACTTGCTACAAAACATTCACAACAATTAAACTTCAATTTCTAAGACAAACCTATCACAATGAAAGTCTCCGTATCGAAAGCCGCACTCAATTCTCATGCGCTCGAAGCCGTAGGATTTTTCGTTCCGAAATCATCAAAAGAAAAAATCGCAACCTCGCTGAACGCACTTGCAGGCGTTGTCGCCACAGGGCTTAATGGCGACTTCAAAGCAAACGAGGGCGACCTGCTCACGCTTTATCCGCAAAAGGAAAATTTCAATCCGAAGCGCGTCATCATTCTGGGCGTGGGTCAAAAGTTCACGCTCGATGCCGTGCGCAAATGTGCGGCAACGCTTGCCACGAAAATCAGAGAGATGAAACTGACCAAAGTCGGTATTGACCTAACGGAGATTGGCGCAATCGCAACCGAAATTCAAGAAGAAGAATCTTACGTGGCGCAAGCCGTTGTAGAGGGATTTGAATTAGGCTTATACGATTACAATAAGCTCAAAACCGACCGCGTTCAAGCCCTTAAAGACAAGAAGCACAAGAAAGAACCTGCGTTTGAATTCAAAGAGTTGGTGCTTATTACAGTCGCCGATTCACTCAAAGCCGTTGAGAGCGGCGCGAAAGTCGGCGAAGTCGTCGGCTCGGCACAATCCATGGTGCGCGACCTTATCAATTCGCCCAGCAACTATATGACGGCGACCGACCTTGCCAACGCCGCCAAAGCGTCGGGCAAAAAATACGGCTACAAAGTTACCGTGTTTGACAAGAAGAAAATTCAGCAACTCAAAATGGGCGGATTGCTCGGCGTGAACTTGGGAAGCGTTGAGCCACCGACGTTCTCTGTTCTCGACTACACGCCATCGGGCAAAGCCAAAGCCACGATTGCGCTTGTCGGCAAAGGCGTTACGTTCGACACAGGCGGTATCTCGATAAAGCCTTCGGAAAATATGGGCGACATGAAGTCCGATATGTCGGGCGCGGCAGATGTGATTGGCGCAGTGGAAATTGCGGCGCGACTTAAACTCCCGATTCGCGTGATTGGCTTCATTCCCGCAACCGATAACAAGCCCAGCGGCACGGCTCAAAACCCTGGCGATGTGCTGACCACTTATTCAGGCATCACAGTTGAAGTCGACAACACCGATGCCGAAGGACGGCTTATTTTAGCCGACGCACTCACTTACGCCAAAGAAGAATACGCACCCGACGCAATTATCGACCTCGCTACGCTCACCGGCGCGTGCGTGATTGCGCTTGGCTATCAAGCGGCAGGACTTTTCACCAACAACGATGAACTTGCCGAAAAACTTTCAAAAGCAGGTATTCGCTCGGGCGAAAAAGTTTGGCGCATGCCGCTTTGGGACGATTACGACAAGCAAATCAAATCCGAAGTCGCTGATGTCAAAAACACAGGCGGCAGAGGCGCAGGCGCAATCACGGCGGCAAAGTTCCTCGAGAAATTCATCGGCGACCACAAAGCATGGGCGCATTTGGATATTGCCGGTCCCTCGTTCCCAGCGATGGGTTCAAGTGGCGCAAAAGGCAGTTCGGGCTTTGGTGTGCGCTTGCTTGCAGAAGTCTTACGAAACTGGAATTAACGCGGTGCATCGTGTTTTTCAAAGGCAACCCGCTTGGGTTGCCTTCTCTTTTTTTGCAAATGCTTTCTTTTCGCGTAACTTCAAATTCAATACGCAATCACATTTTCAAAAACTTAACTCGGAGAATTTTATATGGCAATGGATGCCTTAGGCATGGTGGAAACCAAAGGCTTGGTCGGCGCAATCGAAGCGGCAGATGCCATGGTCAAAGCCGCAAAAGTTGAACTCATTGGCAAAGAAGCCATTGGCGGCGGATATGTTACCGTTATGGTTCGCGGCGATGTCGGCGCAGTCAAAGCGGCAACCGATGCGGGCGCGGCGGCGGCACAACGTGTCGGCGAATTGGTTTCCGTCCACGTCATTCCTCGCCCGCATACTGATGTCGAGAGCATTCTTCCCAAGCGTTCTTAATTTCTCCTCTTGCCCATGCGCGAAGAACTTGCCGTTGGATTGATTGAAACAAGAGGGCTGGTTGCCGCCGTTGAAGCGTGCGATGCCGCCCTCAAATCTGCCGACGTCAAACTCATCTCGATTGACCGAGCCGATGCCGGATTGATGACGGTGAAAGTTGTCGGCGAAGTTGCCGCCGTTCAATCTGCGGTTGATGCAGGGCGGCTGGCGGCGGCGCGCGTCGGAACGCTCGTTGCGGCACATGTCATTCCGCGCCCCGATGCAGGCTTGCACGATGAACTCATTTACGTGGCAGTGCGCCCGCGCAAAAAGAATCAAGCTCAATCTACCTCGCGCACACAATCAGCAAAGAATCAAGCTCAATCTACCTCGCGCACACAATCAGCATCAACTATCTCTGAAACAACTTCTTCATCTTCAATCTCTCAACTATCCAAACCTACCCCGCCACAACCAACCTCCGCCGTGTCGGGCTCTCAACCCTTACCGGAACATCTTGCCAGCATGACGGTGCAGGAACTTCGTCGTTATGCACGCACCTTGCCAAACTTTCCAATTCAAGGCAGAGAAATTTCGCGTGCTGGAAAAGCAACCTTGCTCGCACTTCTGCGCCAAATCAATGCATGAACGTTTTTATCCGCCGTCCAAAACCGATGATGCAACGCGGCGCGTTTGATGTATGCAATTAACCGTTTTGGTTGATTCGCTCTGAATGACATTTGAAATCGGACAAATAATTTTTCTCAAAGAGCGTTGCGAAATCGCAAAAAATCGTTTCGCGCTCTTCATAAATCATTTAGTTTTACAATGTTATATGTGAGGATACTGACGAAGTCAATGCGGTTCTTTTCGGTTCAGCTATGGAGACAAAACTGACGAAATCGCCCAAACTTGCCGCGCAACTCCTACTCAAAGGCGGCGTTGTGGCTTTCCCAACGGAAACGGTTTATGGATTGGGCGCGAATTTGTTTGACGAAACGCATGTTCGAAAAATCTTTCTCGCCAAAGGTCGTCCGTCCGACAACCCCTTGATTGCGCACGTTGCAAATTTTCACGACGCAGAGATTTTGATAAAAAAAATTCCGCGAGCGGCGGAGCAACTGATGGAAGCGTTCTTTCCTGGCGCGCTGACGATTATTCTTCCGAAAAGCAAGTATGTGCCCGACATCGTAAGCGCAGGGTTGAAAACCATCGGCATTCGAATGCCGTCGCTCAAACTCACACAAGCCTTTCTTAAAGAGTGTGGCGCGCCCGTCGCCGCGCCGTCGGCGAATCTTTCAGGCAAGCCGAGTTCAACTTCGTGGAAAGCGGTTCGGGAAGACTTTGACGGAAAAATCGAGTGCATTTTGAAAGGCGATGAAAGCGAATTTGGGCTTGAATCGACCGTCGTAGATTGTTCCGTCGCCCCGCCTGTGGTTCTGCGAACGGGCGCTATTTCGCTTGAAGAATTACAGCGCGTTGTGCCTGAAATATGGCTTGGCACAAGCGAATCGCACCATGCACCGAAAAGCCCCGGCATGAAATATCGCCACTACGCGCCCGATGCAACGGTTAAGGTGATTGACGATTTTTCGGAAGTGGATTACGCGCACGCATTCATCGGCACAAGCAAGCCGCCGAAGCCATTTGCACATCAAAAAATTTGTGATGGGCTGAACGATTACGCTCGCACACTTTACACTTTCTTCCGAGAATGCGACGCGCACGGCTTGAAAACTATCTACTGCGAACGCGTCCCTAAACACGGTATCGGTTTAGCATTGATGGATAGAATTGAAAAAGCCTCAAAAAAGTGAGTTTTCTTGTTGGAATAATTCAAGTAATCACAATGTCGGAAAATTGCCGATGGGTGCGCTCGTGTAATTCTTGAACATCAAACGCTTTCACGCGCTCATACATTAAAGTTGCGAGTAAATCCAGTTGAACGAAATCGTTTGCGGCAATATCGCGCTCGATGAGCGTGCCCAAAAACACCATTTGTTCAGGCGAGAGTGAATCCAAAAATTTGTTGAGATTGGCTTTGTAGGATACTTGCGACATAGCGAAAAAAGTTTGATGTTGAATTTACGCTAATAGCGACACAAACATGCACTAGCAATGTTATGCACTGGCAATGTTCATCATTTTCGGAACTGACGCCGAAAGCCCTCTACGAGATTCTCAAAGCCCGCGCCGAAGTCTTCGTCGTCGAACAGCAATGCGCATATTTGGATATGGACGGCATTGATGAGCATTCACATCATCTTGTTTTGCAGAGCGAACACGGCGAACTTCTCGCCTATTCACGACTTGTGCCGCCAAACGTTAAATTTCAAGAGCCGTCCATCGGGCGCGTTCTAACCACACAAGTCGCACGCGGCAAAGGCTTCGGGCGACGCCTCATGCAAGAAAGCATTTTGAGAATCACCGTGCTCTATCCAAACGCCTCAATTCGCATCGGTGCACAAGCCTACCTTGAAAAGTTTTACAACGATTTTGGCTTCGTGCGCGTCTCCGATAACTACGACGAAGACGGCATTCCGCATCTTGAAATGCTTCGTGCAAACAAACACTGAACGCATAGCAGAAACGTTCAACTACATCGCGCCGTTTCAAGCCTGTGTCGTAACACAATAGAGCCTAATTATCAAATCATCATATTTTAACCATGCTCAAATTCTCATTTTCTCTCGTTCTGCTTGCGATACTTGTGATTGTTTCGCCTGCAACTGCGCAAGACACGAAAAAAGAATCTAAAAAGGATAAATCAAAAACAACGCTCGTCGGCTACCTTTCCGATTGCCAATGCGGAGAAAGTTTGGAGAGCGTGAAAATGGCGGCAGACCACACGAAAGAGTGTTGCCTGATGGACGCCTGCGCGAAATCGGGCTTCGGCATTTACAGCGATGGTAAATTCATTAAGTTTGACCCAAAAGGAAGCGATAAAGCCAAAGCCTTTCTTGTCGCACTCAAAAAAGAAAAAGACTTAAAGGTGAAGGTTAAAGGCAAGATGGAAAACAACGTGTTTATGCTTGCCAGCATTGAAGACGCCAAGTAGGCACTACAAGAAAATGTAAAAGGGACGCCGCGAAGCGTCCCTTTTTTGTTGCTACAAAATTTCCCCTTTACAAAAAAAATCGCCTTTACAAATTAGAAGCGATACGACGAGCTAAACACGGCGAAAAGCGGGCTTGTGGTATTTCCGCCAACAAGGTGCGGACCGTTACGCAAGAAGGTTTCGTTGACCGCAAAGTTCATGTTCCAATCGCCGAAGTGCATACCAACACCGACGGAAATAAAGTCGCCTAAGTAATTCGCGCCTGAAGCACCATTGCGCGTAGAAGTTGTCTTTGTTGTGGTGTTGCTGACGCGACGCTCGTCGATTGATTCCGTGCCACCCATCGTTTTGAAATAGCCGAGACGAACGGTAAGCCAATCGAGCGCATAGTATTCCACGCCGAGATTGATGCGCGGTAGCAAGGTTGTTTTATCTGTTTCGGTGCGCGTATCGCCAGAAACATTATTGAGATTAGTTGTCTTGGTTTCTTCTGTTGCGTTTACAAATGAAATGCCGCCGATGAGCAAGGCGTTTTTCGTTTTAGCGTTCAAGCCTAATCCAACTTCAAATGTTGTTTGTGAACTTTCTACAGCTTCCGTATTTGTCGGAGGCGCAGGGTCAATTTTGGCTTTGGCAGAGACATTGTAGAAACTCACAGTGGGCACAAGGTCGTAAGTATTATTGAGTTTGTAGAAGGCACGCGCATTCACGCCAAGTTCCATTCCGCCATCGAGGCTGACTTCGGCTGAGGTTGATGTGCCGCCCGTTGAAGTTTGCTCTTTTACGGAGCGAGAGTTCATGCGCACTTTCACAGCAAGTTCGCCACGAAGTTGAGCCGTGTTATAGACCGCACCCACATCGAAGCCAAGTGTTGAGAGTTTGCTTGTTTCAGTTGAAGAAGAGTTTGGGGCTTCATTTTTATCCTCCGCTGTGCGGCTACCGGTGTAGATTTGTGCGCCGAGTGTTAATTCAGGCGAGAGTTTATAGCCGATTAAAAAGCCAAGCGTGTTTTCGATGTTTGGCAAGGTGTTTCCGTTGAATTCGTCAAGCGCGCCAGTGGTCGCGAGCGCGTCTCGGGTGTTGACAAGCAAGCCCAAGTAGAGGTTCTTTGTAACTTCAAAGTTCGCGCCTGCAAACGTTTGCGAGGTAGCCCCGGATTGCGCACCGTCGAAGTTTCCCCACACATAATTTCCGAAGTCGCCAATGTAGGCGGGATTGATGAGCAAGTAGGTGTCGTTGCGAAGGAAGGGGTTGAAGTTGTAGAGCCCGTTTGGGCTATATGCGCCGCCTGCACCGAGTGCGAGTTCGCGAGCAAAGCCGCCGCCGAGTTCGCGTTGAGTTTTGGGTGGGGCAAGGAGAGAGGTCGGGGATTGCTCTTGCGCACGCGCAGAAAACGTGAGCGAGACGCCGACGAGCAACGCAAAGATTGCGCGAAGTAAGAGATTCTTTTTCATCGTCAATGTTTTGTTTTTGATTGTTGCAAACGATTTATTCATTTGCGCGGCAAATATACTATACCGATACATCTTACAAGCATCGACTTCGATAATTTTACAATGCTCTAATCCAACAGAGCGAAGCCTGCGTATCGCATATTCCTCCACCGTTGAATCGAACAAACCATTATCTTTCTAAACTCTCATGCTTAACTTCACGCAATCTTAAACGCTGCAACCATGAAAAATCTTTTCTTTTTTTCTCTTGCTCTTGCAACGCTTCTCGCCGCATGCGGAACTGCATCTGTAAAAAGCATCAACCTTTCGTGCAAAAAAGAGCCACGCACTTTTACTCGCGAAGTGTCGGAAATTTTAATCAAGAACGAATACAAAATTTTGGAAGCCGATGAAACGACAGGCGCAATTAAAGCCTTCCGAAAGGAATCTGAAATGCTCATGGGTGATAAGCCAATTATTGTTTCATCAAAAATTTTGGAGACCTCGCTTACAAGCGATTCTATCAAGGTGATGATTTACTCGGTCGGCAGAGATAACAAAACACCCATACGCTATTGGAACGAACGCTCAACCGATGAATTTGAAAAGACGAGCTACATGCCTGTCTTGAACGCGCTCAAAGATTTGTGCAAGTAGTTTTTTCTTGTAATACCTTTGGCATAAATTTCTGCACTGTGCGCCCTAAGAAGTCGCAGTGTCAAAAATCATACAAGGTCAATCTCTGTCAATCTGTAAACTTCCAAAACTATGGCAACGGCTGTCAAAAAGAATCCTGTCAAACAGAGAACTTCCCATTCAAAACCTTCATCATCATCGAAGGCAAAGTCTGGAGTAAAAAACAATTCCAACGGTCAATCTCCACAAGCAACAAACGGAGCGATTCGTTCAGTGCTCAAAGAGAAGCGTGTCTTCAAACCCAGTGCGGCATTTTCAAAAAACGCCCATATCAAGTCTATGGCGGAGTATGAAAAACTCTATGCGTTTGCAGAGCAGAACCCCGAAAAGTATTGGGCGAGCATTGCCGAAAATTTCCATTGGTTCAAGAAGTGGCGAAAAGTGTTGGAGTGGAAGTTGCCCTACGCAAAATGGTTCGTCGGTGCACAAACGAACATCTGCTACAACGCACTCGATCGGCACTTGAACACATGGCGCAAGAACAAAGCGGCAATTATTTGGGAAGGCGAGCCGGGCGACCAACGCGTTTTGACGTATCTGCAACTGCATCGCGAAGTTTCAAAATTGGCGAATGCCATTAAGAAGCGCGGCATTAAAAAAGGCGACCGTGTCGCGATTTATATGGGCATGACGCCCGAACTCGTTATTTCGGTGCTGGCGTGTGCGCGTATTGGTGCAGTGCACAGCGTTATCTTCGGCGGCTTTTCCGCACAAGCCGTTGCCGATAGAATCAACGACGCGCATGCGAAGATGGTCATCACTGCCGATGGCGTGTTCCGAAGAGGCAGTGCCTTGAACCTAAAATCGGTTGTCGACGAAGCCTTAGTCAATACATCATCCGTTGAAAATGTGATTGTCTATCAGCGCACAAAAGCGCAAGTGCACATGGTCGAAGGGCGCGACCATTGGTGGCACGAATTGATGGACTTGGCTTCCGACGATTGCCCCGCCGAAAAAATGGATTCAGAAGACCCGCTCTTTATCCTTTACACATCAGGCTCAACGGGCAAACCCAAAGGCATTTTGCATACCACGGGCGGCTACATGGTGCATGCCGCCAATTCGCACAAAATGGTCTTCGACATTAAAGATGACGATGTTTATTTCTGCACCGCAGATGTTGGTTGGATTACAGGGCACTCCTACCTTGCCTACGGTCCGCTCATCAACGGCACTACGGTGTTGATGTATGAAGGCGCGGTCAATTATCCGAACTGGGGACGCTTGTGGGATATGATTGCACGCCATCGCGTAACGATTCTTTACACGGCACCAACGGCGATTCGCTCGTTCATTCGTGCGGGCGACGAATGGGTAACGAAGCATAATCTTTCGTCCTTACGCTTGCTCGGCACAGTCGGCGAGCCAATCAACCCCGAAGCATGGATATGGTATTACAACGTGGTTGGAAAAAAGAAATGCCCGATTGTCGATACATGGTGGCAAACGGAAACAGGCGGCATTATGGTCTCTCCGTTGCCCGGCGCAACGCCGCTTAAACCGGGCACAGGCACAAGACCGCTTCCAGGCATTGCGGTCGATGTCGTCCATAAAGATGGCACGCCTTGCAAAGCCGATGAAGGTGGGTTCTTGGTCGTCAAGCGTCCGTGGCCCTCAATGCTCCGCACGATTTACGGCGACAATGCGCGATACGAAAAAACTTATTGGTCGGAAATTCCCGGAATGTATTTCACAGGCGATGGCGCGCGGCGCGACAAAGACGGCTACATATGGGTGATGGGACGCGTCGACGATGTTGTCAATGTCTCTGGACACCGATTGGGCACAGCGGAAGTCGAGTCTGCACTTGTCGCGCATAGTGCTGTTGCCGAAGCGGCAGTCGTCTCTCGCCCCGACGAACTCAAAGGCAACGCGCTCGTTGCATTCGTAACGCTCAAAGATGGATTCGAAGGCAATCAAACTTTGAAAGAAAGCCTGCGCGACCACGTCGCAAAAGAAATTGGCTCCATTGCCAAACCCGATGAACTGCGCTTTGCGGCGGCATTGCCCAAAACCCGAAGCGGCAAAATTATGCGTCGACTCTTACGCGAACTCGCCGCTGGCGGCGAAGTCAAAGGCGATGTAACCACGCTCGAAGATTTCGGCGCGCTCGAAAAACTGCGACAACAAGAAGAAGATTGACCGCCATACAATTTGAGGCAATCTTATTCTTCACGGCACTTATTCAAGGCTTTTAAAACCTCTCCCTATCCTGACGCCGTCAAGATGGGGAGAGGTTCTTTTTTATATCGGAAAAACCCTCAGCTGCGCATCTGTGTTCTACCATTCAACTTAACTTATCGTCATGAACTTACATCTTCTTGCGTTTTGGTCTCGGCTTCGTTGGTATCACGGGGTTTTGTTCTACATCGCCGTCAATTTGCTTTCAGGCGGACGCTTAGCCACGCGCACATATTTGGATTCTGTCGGACGACCGCCGTTCATGCCGCCTGATTGGGCATTCGCACCGATTTGGATTGTGCTTCAAATTCTCATGGTTGTGGCAGGATTTCATTTACTTCAACAGATGAAAGCATCGCAGCGGCAAGGCAAACTGCTTTGGTGCTATATCGGATTGTGGTCGCTTTTCTCAATGTTCAGTTGGTTTTATTTCGGCTTGCACAGTCCGATTTTAGGCTTTCTGACCACCTTTGGCATGTTTCTCACCAACGCGCTCAACCTTTGGTTTGGCTATCAAGAGTCCGACAAACGCTATGCAATACTGCTCACGCCGCTTATGATATGGCTGACGCTGGCAACCGCCATTTCAGGCTGGCAACTCGTCTACACGCCTGATGAATTTTTCGCCACTGCACCACTTTTGCGATAACATCTATGCCAAAACGCACCTACCCGACCGACCTCTGCGACTGGGACGACGCACAAGACCTTCACCTTATCGTCAAAGATAAACGCGCCTCGAAACGCGCCACCGACGAAAAAGCACGCCGTCGCAATCGACGCTACGAAAAACGTCTCTTGAACGCGCAACTGAAAAACGCTAAATTGAACGACGAATTAGACAAACCAACATCATGAAAACCATTCTCGTTACTGGCGGCGCAGGCTTCATCGGAAGCAACTTCGTGCGCTATATGCTGCACGCCCACTCCTATCGCATCATCAACCTCGACAAACTCACTTACGCGGGCAACTTGGAAAACCTTGCCGACGTAGAATCGCACCCCAATTACACATTCGTCAAAGGCGATATTTGCGACCGCTTGCTCATCGATAAACTCTTTCAAGACGAGCATATTGATACTGTCGTTAACTTTGCGGCAGAATCGCATGTCGATAGGAGCATTCTCGGCGCGCGCGTGTTCATTGAAACCAACGTGCTCGGCACGCAAACCCTTTTAGATGCCGCAAAAACCTACGGCGTCGAGAAGTTCCTGCAAGTTTCAACTGATGAAGTTTATGGCACGCTCGGCGAAACGGGTTACTTCACCGAAGAAACGCCGCTCGCACCGAACTCGCCCTATTCCGCCAGCAAGGCTGGTGCTGATTTGCTCGTGCGCGCTTATCGCGAAACTTTCAAGATGCCTACGCTCATTACGCGATGCTCCAACAACTACGGTCCGTATCACTTTCCCGAAAAACTTATTCCGCTCATGATTGCCAACGCGCTCAACGATAAACCGCTCCCCGTTTATGGCGACGGCTTAAATGTGCGCGATTGGCTCTATGTCGAAGACCATTGCCGCGCGATTGACACCGTGCTTCACAAAGGCAAATTCGGTGAAGTCTATAACATCGGCGGACACAACGAAAAGCGTAACATCGACATCGTTAAACTCATCTTGCAAAAACTTGGCAAGCCCGAAAGCCTCATTACCTTCGTCAAAGACCGCCCCGGACACGACCGCCGCTACGCCATCGACGCCAGCAAAATCGAGCACGAACTCGGTTGGAGACCGCAAGAAACTTTCGAAAGTGGCATCGAGAAAACAATTCAATGGTATTTGGAGCATCACAAGTGGTGGGAGCGCATCACCAGCGGCGAGTATCAAAAGTATTACGAACTGCAATACGAAAAACGCTAATCCATCGCTTGGTGAAGTGCGTTGATGTATTTCTCGATGAAGTTTTCAATTTGTTTGCGCCGATACTGCATAATGAATCGAGGGTGCTCAATCGGCACAATGGTTTGAAAAAATTGATGCTTGCTATTCAGCCGTGAAAAGACCTCGTAAAGTTTGCCTGTGCCAAGGCAAATCGCTGTGCTTCGTTTTGCGCCGAACTGAATTTGTGCCGAAATACAGCGCACGATAAACGGCTCGCTTGCCTTCATCAATGCTTTATCGTCGTAGAAGTTATAGTTCTTGCCGAGCCTTGTAAATCCAAGCGGCGAAAGGCTATTGATGTAAATTGCTCCGTAAAACTTTTTCGCACCGCCCCACGTTTCCACGACACGATAAACAAACTCTGACGAGAGTTCGCGTTTTCCTGAAATATCGTGTGCAATGCCAAGATGATGCGTGAGCGCAAAAGGGTCGGTGAAGGGAATGCCCGTCAAGCCGCCGCCGAAGCGTCCGGGATTGATGCCCCACAGAAACACGCGCGGGTTGTTATCGGCGTAAAATTTTTGAAAAAATGATTTGACGATGTCGCGTGTCGCCGCGTCCTGATATGGATTCATCACTTCAATAGACTTTGGCAGGCGAGCAGGGAAGTTCAGCGATTGGAAAAATGGAATGGCTTTATCGGCGAAGGTGGTCATGAGGCTTTTTGTGTTGCGGCGAAGCGGACGATGTTGCGCGCAATTTTCTGGACAATTTCGTCGGGAACGCCGTCGTAGTGTTTGGATTTGAGGCGCAGGTCAATTTGGTCGTTGATGTAATCGACCGCAACGAGTTTATCGTCGCGCGTGAGCACAATTTCCGTTGAAAAGAAGTGCAGTTTTGCCACTTGTGCAATGCGCGTCATCATGAATTTGATTTCGTCGAAGCGCACGCGCGGTTTATCTTTTTCCGAGAAGAGGCGGTAAATCCGCGTTGTATCGTCCCACCAGACAATCTCCACATCACCAAAATTCCAATATACTCGAAACCAACATCGCCATCCGTAAAGGTATTTCGGATAGACGCGCTCTTGCGCGAGATAAGAATCCCAATAGCAAACACTGCGCCCGTCGTGGACGTGATGGTGAGAGGTTACATTTTTAATCACACCTTCGCCGCCGCCGCCGTGCGCTGGTTTCAAGACGAAAGGCAGTGGTAACTTGAAGACTTCTTTCATCAAGGCTTCATCAATCCAGCGCATTTTTTCCATTGAAGGAAGCATGACGGTAAAGGGAACATTAACGCCGACCTTCATGAGCGCGTAGTGCATTTCGCTTTTGTTGAGCGTGCGTAGCGACTCTGCGTAAGGGTTGATGATGGCGACTTGTTTGGCGATTGCCCATTCTTGAACAGGCGCGAAACTTTCGTTGGAGTCAATTGCACGGTCCAGTAAAGTTGAAAAGCGTACTTTGCCCGATTGAAGCGCACGAATGAAGTCCTCAATATCATAGGTGGTGATGTGCTCGAAGCATAGGTTTGCTTTCTCCGCCTCTAATTGAAGATGTCGGATAAATTCTCTATCAAACTCCCACTCCCAAAGGGCAATAAGGTCTATGGTTTTCGTCATTCGTTAATAAGAAAATTGAACGGCTGAAAATACGCAATCTGTTACTTTGCGTATTATTCTATTTGAATTTCGCCAGAAGTGATTAACTTTAACTTTCGTTTAGTGCCGAATAAGTTCTCAACTTTCAACTGTCCTCTTCACATGGCAAAAGAGAAAAATGCGACCAAAGAGAAAGACCCACTTTCTGGTATCAATCCTGAAAAGAAAAAGCAACTTGACCTCGCCGTTGACGCGCTTGAAAAACAGTTCGGCAAAGGCACAATTATGAAACTCGGCGACGATGCCGCTATGCAGGTGCAAGCCGTTTCGACCGGCTCTATCACGCTCGATTTCGCCTTAGGCGTGGGCGGGCTTCCAAAGGGCAGAATCATCGAGATTTACGGTCCTGAATCGTCAGGGAAAACGACCATCGCGCTTCATACGATTGCCGAAACGCAGAAAGAAGGCGGGGTTGCCGCTTTTGTCGATGCCGAGCATGCCTTTGACCCTGTTTATGCGCGCAAAATTGGCGTTGATACGAAATCGCTCCTTTTCTCACAACCCGAATCCGGCGAACAAGCCTTAACGATTGTCGACACCTTAGTGCGTAGTAATGCGGTCGATATCGTCGTCGTTGACTCTGTTGCCGCTCTTGTGCCGCAAGCAGAGTTAGAGGGCGAAATGGGCGAAGCCTCCGTCGGATTGCAGGCGCGCCTGATGTCGCAAGCCCTTCGCAAACTTACAGGCGTGATTTCAAAATCCAGTTGCCTTGTAATTTTTATCAACCAACTGCGCGACAAAATCGGCGTGATGTATGGCAGTCCCGAAACCACTACAGGCGGCAAAGCCTTGAAGTTTTATGCGTCGGTTCGGCTTGATATTCGGCGCATTGGGCAAATCAAAGAAGGAACTGACATCATCGGCAACCGCACCAAAGTCAAAGTCGTCAAGAATAAAGTCGCGCCGCCGTTCAAAGAAGTGGAGTTCGACATCATCTACGGCGAAGGCATCTCAAAACTTGGCGAACTCATCGACCTCGCTGTCGAGTTTGGCATTATCAAAAAGTCGGGCGCGTGGTTCAGCTACGAAGGCGAGAAAATTGGACAAGGTCGCGAGAACGTCAAGGCTACTTTGAAGGAGAATAAAGACCTCTACGATAAAATCTATGCGCAAACCCGCGAAGTAATGATGCAAGGCGAGATTGATAAATTCACCGGCGCACCCGAAGCCGAAGACGACGGCGCGCCCGAAGAATAAGACTCAAAGAATAAGAGAATATCAAAGGTTTTTTGCTGTCCTCAATCCTCTACGCGCGTCGTCTTCGTCGCGCGTTTTCTTTTCCATTTGCTTCACACTTGCTAACGAAATCTTGGGCGAACACTTTTATTTCCAACCAAAAGTGCTATATTTGCGGCTCTTTTTTCGAGTTTAAGCGTTCGCTTTTGAGGTATCCACATTTCGAGGAAACTTTGAAAACCATGAAGCACGCGTCTGAGGGCAAACGCATTGCACACATCAAAATTTCCAACTTGACAAACGGCACTCACCGTTATGAATTTGAGTGCGATGCAAGCGATTTTGCCGACGAGTGGATTGATACCGAGCGTTTCTCTGCTCCGATTTTCATCACGGCAGCGCTCACCAAAGCCATGACAGAAATTGTTGTTGAACTTTCTGTGAGCACCACGGCGTCGCTTCAATGCGACCGATGCCTCGCGCCGATAAGCAAACGGCTTTCAGGCGATTACCGAATTCTATTTCTGCAATCCGCCGAAGCGGCAAACGGCTCCGACGACGACGACGATGTGCGGGTGCTTTCCAAGAACGAAACGCACATCGACTTAACGCCTGACGTCCGCGAAACCTTGATTCTCGCCGTGCCGATGAAAAATGTCTGCCAAGATGCAGCTTGTGCCGAAAACGACGCGCCGATTAAGCGTGAGTTTTCCCAAACACACAGCAAGGCTTTTGAGAGCGAATGGCAACGGAAACTGGCTGAAATAAGCAAAAAATTCAAAAATTAATCTCTATTCACTTTTCAACTTTTTGAGACCATGCCGAATCCGAAACGCAAAATGTCGAGAACGCGCCGCGACAAACGCCGCGCCCAGTTCAACGCCCGCACCAAAGCACCGTCCATGATTGTATGTCCGAATTGCGGCACGACGACCTTAATGCACCGCGCTTGCCACAACTGCGGCTACTATCGAGGCAGAATTGTCGCTAAAAAAGCGCAAAAAAACGCTGAATAATCCGTCGTCTGTTGCTACTCTTTCAATCCGTTCGATGTCAAACCAATTGCTTCAATGAAAATTGTCGTTGATGCTATGGGCGGAGATTTTCCGCTTCAACATCCGATTGCCGGCGCGGTTATGTCGCTTCGTCAATCCAATCGACGTTTTGAAATTATTTTGACGGGCAATTCCACTCAAATCCAATCCGAACTTCAACAGCAAGGAGCCTCGTCGCTCCCGATTAAAATCGTCGATGCGCCCGATGTGATTGAAATGCACGAATCGCCCGCCGCGGCGGTCAAATCCAAGCCTAATTCTTCGATGATGCTTGGACTTCGGCTCTGCAAGGAAGGCAAAGCCGATGCGTTTGTTAGTGCAGGAAGCACAGGCGCGCAAATGGCTGGCTCGCTTTTTACGCTGGGGCGCGTGCCCGGTGTTCAACGTCCGACAATTGGGGCTTATTTTCCGTCTCCGAAAGGGGTTACGATGGTCTTCGATGTTGGCGCAAGCATCGATTGCAAGCCTGAACACTATGTTCAGTTTGCAGAAATGGGCTCGATTTACCTCAAATACACCAAAGGGATTGCATCGCCGAAAGTCGGCTTGCTGAACATCGGTGAAGAAGACACCAAAGGCACAGAGACCGTCAAGGAAGCTCACCAAGCCTTGCGGGTGGCGCATCAAAAGGGCAAAATCAATTTTATCGGAAATGTCGAGGGACGCGATGTGCTCAAAGGCGACGCCGAAGTGATTGTTTGCGACGGCTTCGTGGGAAATTGCCTCTTGAAATTCGGCGAAAGCGTTCCCTCGTTTCTCAAAGCACAGGCAAAACTTTACGCAGAAGAAAGTTTGCTCAATAAGTTGCTCATCGGTATCGCGCTCAATCCGCTGAAAACGATGCTCAAAGGCATGGATTATGAACGCTACGGCGGCGTGCCGCTTCTTGGGGTGAATGGTGTCTCAATTATTTGCCATGGAAAATCAACGCCGACGGCGATTATGAATGCGATTTTTCGTGCCGAAGAAATGGTCGAGCGCGAAGTCAATGCGCATATTGCTGAAATCTTGAAATCTGCGTAAATTGTAGGACGAACTTTTTTCAACTTGCGAATGAAAGCGGCAATTACAGCCACAGCCAAATACCTTCCACCCGACAGGTTCACGAACTTCGAGTTCAAGAACTTAGACACGAACGACGAGTGGATTCGCACCCGCACCGGCATCGTTGAACGTCGCTTCCTTAAAGATCCCACCAAAGCCACAGCCTACATGTGTTCAGAAGTCGCCCGTCAGATTTTAGACAAGCGCGGCATTTCGGCAGAAGAAATTGACTGCATCGTCGTTGGAACGATTACGCCCGATATGTTTTTTCCTTCAACGGCATGCTTGGTTCAGGATTTAATCGGAGCGAAAAACGCATGGGGCTTCGACCTTTCCGCCGCATGTTCAGGGTTTTTATATGCGCTTGTTACGGGCGCGCAGTTCATTGAATCGGGGGCGCACAAAAAAGTGCTGGTGCTTGGCGGCGACAAAATGTCCGCAATTATGGATATGCAAGACCGCAATACCGCCATTCTCTTCGGAGACGGCGCAGGCGGCGTGCTCCTTGAACCCGCCAAAGAAGGTTACGGATTGCGAGACTTTCGCCTTTACAGCGACGGCACAAACGGGAAAAACCATCTCTATATGAAAGCAGGCGGAAGTCTTATGCCCGCTTCGCACGAAACCGTTGATAAACGCTTGCACTACATCTATCAAGATGGCAAAACCGTCTTCAAATCCGCTGTTGTTGGCATGGCAGAAGTCGCCGCAGAAATCATGACGCGCAACAATCTCACCGCCAACGACGTTGTCTACCTTGTGCCGCACCAAGCCAATTTGCGCATTATCAGTGCGACTGCCGAGCGCATGGGCATTGGTATGGAAAAGGTTGCAATTAACATTGATAAGTATGGCAATACAACCGCTGGCACCGTGCCGATTTGCTTGGCTGAACTCGATGAGGACGGAAAATTAAACGACGGCGACAATATCGTGATTGCAACTTACGGCGCAGGCTACACTTGGGGCGGCGCACTTGTGAAATGGCAGAAAGGTCTCTAACAGAAAGGTCTCTAAAAATCACCGAAGAGATAGTTCGTTCAGAGACCCCCACAGATTTTGTTCTTTTGATGAGAGAAGGAAACCGAGCGATGATGAGGATATTCAACGATGACCAGAAACCGAGTTAAGTAACGCATTGATGCAGAAAAATTAACGATGCAACAGTGCCTTTACATTTTACTTAACAGAGTTTCGCCGCAGTGAGAGCCGAAGAATTTTAATTCATCAAATAATTAAAATTACGCAAACTCATGAAAGCACTTGTTTTTCCTGGGCAAGGCTCGCAGTATCGTGGTATGGCAAAAGACCTTTACGAGCAATTCGCCGAAGTGCGAGAACTTGCCGACGCCGCCAACTCGATTCTCGGCTACAACTTGACCGAAATTATGTTTGACGGCGACGACGAAACGCTCAAACAAACGCGCTTCACTCAGCCCGCGATTTTTCTGCACAGCGTGCTCGCCTCAAAATTCATTGACCGCGCCGACATCATGATGACCGCCGGACATAGCCTCGGCGAATACACCGCCGCCTATTTCGCAGGCGCAATAACCTTCGAAGACGCGCTCTACATTGTGCAAAAGCGTGGCGATTTAATGCAAAAAGCGGGCGAAGAAATTTCAGGCACAATGGCGGCAATCATTGGCTTGCCTGATGAACGCTTGGAACTCGTTTTAGCCGAAGCCCGTCCCTACGGCATTATTCAAGCGGCGAACTATAACTCTCCTGGGCAAATCGTGCTATCGGGTGCAGTGCCCGCTGTCAAACAAGCCGTTTCGCTTGCCAAAACACACGGCGCAAAAATCGCAAAAGAACTTACGGTTTCAGGCGCATTTCACTCGCCGCTCATGAAGCCTGCCGAAGAGGAACTCGCCAAGGCACTGAACGATGTCGCAATTCAGAACGCGGAAATCCCGATTTGCATGAATGTCAATGCTGAACCCACACGCAACGCCGATGCCATTCGAGAAAATCTGCTTCTTCAACTCACAAGCCCAGTGCTTTGGACGCAATCCGTTCAAGCGATGATTCAAAGTGGCATTCGTGAGTTCGTCGAAGTCGGTCCGCAAAAAGTGCTTCAAGGCTTAATCAAGCGCATTGATTCCAGCGTCATGATTTCGGGCGTAGAAAAAGCCGAAGACGTGCTGAAAATTCAAACCGAAGTCAGACTTTAATGCAACTTTCACTCAGCGGAAAAAACGCATTGGTTACAGGCGCGTCGCGAGGCATCGGGCGCGCCATTGCCAAACGCCTCGCCGAAGCGGGCGCAAACATTGCCTTCACCTACAAAGCGTCTGAAGAAAAAGCTCAAGCATTGCAACAAGAACTCATCTCGCTCGGCGTCAAAGCCCTTGCGCTCAAATCTGACGCTGTAAATTTTGCCGAAGCACAAACCGTTGTTGATAAAACACTTTCAGAGCTTGGGAGTGTCCATATTCTTGTAAACAATGCCGGCATTACACGCGATACGCTTCTGATGCGCATGAGCGAAGCACAGTGGGACGAAGTAATTGCCAATAACCTCAAAAGCGCGTTCAATTACACCAAAGCCGCAACGCGCCCGATGATGCAACAGCGCGAGGGACGCATTATTAACATCACTTCTATCATTGGGCTTGTGGGCAATGCTGGTCAAGCCAACTATGCCGCTTCAAAAGCGGGTCTAATCGGCTTTACAAAATCGATTGCAAAAGAATTGGCTTCGCGTAACATTCTCGCCAATGCGGTCGCGCCCGGATGGATTGACACTGAAATGACCGACGCACTCACCGACGACCTCAAAAAGCAAATGGAAGCGGCAATTCCGCTTAAACGCTCGGGCACTGCCGAAGAAGTCGCTGATGCAGTCTTGTTCCTAGCAAGTCCGCTTGCAAGTTACATTACGGGCGAGTGCCTTCGTGTAGATGGCGGAATGGCAATGTAACGCAAGTTTCTCAACGGATTTTCTGTATATTCACGAAATTTTTTTAACCTGTAAGTTTTTTCTAACAGCAACTTACCTAAATAACCTTTTACTTAAACAATTTTTGGAGGAAACAATGACCGTCGACGAAGTGAGAACAAAAGTCTACGACATTATCGTCAGCAAAATGGGAGTCGCCAAAGACCAAATCAAAGACGAATCAAAATTCACCGACGATCTGGGCGCAGACTCACTGGATACCGTCGAGCTCGTGATGGAGTTTGAAAACCAATTTCAAATTCAAATTCCTGATGAAGATGCTGAAAAAATTTCCACTGTGCATAGCGCAATAGAATATATCGTGGAAAAGAAAAAGTAATTTATCTTGGAATGTCATTTAGAAGCCCAATTTTGACGTAACACTGTGCGCAAAGTTGGGTTTTTCTTTTTGAACTTTGAACCCTCTCCCTGACACAAGCGTCGGGCGAAAATGAATCAAACTATGCGAGAAAAGAAAAGAATTGTGATTAGCGGTATGGGCGCAGTAACGCCGATTGGTATTGGCAACGACACCTATTGGAACGGTTTGTCAAAAGGCGAAAGCGGCGCAGGACCGATTACGCTCTTCAACACAACAGGCTATGAAACCAAATTCGCGTGCGAGGTCAAAGATTTTGATGCGGCGCAGTTTATGGAAAAGAAGGCGTCGCTTAGAATGGACCGATTTTGTCAGTTCGGTGTAGTTGCTGGCGAAATGGCACTCAAAGATTCAAAGATTACGAAAGAAAATACAGACTTGCGGCGTGTGGGTGTCGTGTTCGGGTCGGGCATTGGGGGAATGAGCACTTACGATACGCAGTTCCGAACTCTTATTGAGAAAAGCCCCGACCGAATTAGCCCGTTCTTTATTCCAATGATGATTGCCAACATGGCGGCAGGATTTCTCTCAATTCGCAACGGACTGCAGGGCGCAAACTATTCAACGGTTTCCGCTTGTGCCACTTCTCTGCATGCAATTATCGATGCGTATATGATTTTGCAGTTAGGCTATGCCGACGCGATGATTTGCGGAGGCTCCGAAGCCTCAATTACGCCAATGGGCATTGCGGGCTTCAACGCCATGAAAGCTATGTCGACGCGCAACGATTCACCCAAAACGGCTTCACGCCCTTACGACAAAGACCGCGACGGCTTCGTGATGGGCGAAGGGGCGGGCGCATTCGTCATTGAACCGCTTGAACACGCCGAAAAACGCGGCGCGAAAATTTATGCCGAAATCGCCGGAGTTGGCATGAGTGCCGATGCGTATCACATGAGCGCGCCGCACCCCGAAGGCGACGCTGTTGTTGCCTCCATGCAAATGGCGATGAATGAAGCCGGCATTTCGCCAAATCAAATTCAATACATCAATGCGCACGGCACATCGACACCGCTCGGCGACCTTGCCGAACTGAAAGCCATCAAGAAATGCTTCGGCGATGCGATTCACGCCATTAACATCAGCGCAACGAAATCCATGACAGGGCATTTACTCGGTGCCGCTGGCGTGATTGAATCCATCGCTTGCGTCCTCGCGATTCAGCACCAAACTGTGCCTCCCACGATTAATATTGAAACGCTTGACCCCGAAGTTGATGTGAATGTAACACCCAACCAGGCTGTTCAACGCAAGATTGAGTATGTGCTTAACAACGGATTCGGTTTTGGTGGGCACAATGCAACGATTATTTTTAAGAAAATTTGACGACCATTCGTGCGATGCAATCCGTCCGTCGCACGATTTTTTCAATATTTCCCGCGATGAAGTGATGAAGCAACCGCTATGATTGAGTTTCTGAGTAATTTTTCGCGCCGCCTCCAAAGCCTGTTCAAACCGCCTGAACCGCGATATGCTTCCCCACTTCTTTCAAAAGCCGTTAAACAAACCCTCGAAGACATCATCGCCTCTCCGATTCATAACGAAGCCCTTTTTGCAATCGCCCTCACACACCGCTCGGCGATTGATTTTTTGGACAAAGAAAAATTCGTTTCAAACGAGCGTCTGGAATTTTTGGGCGACGCTGTATTGGATTTGGTTATCGCCGAACACGTCTATAAGCTCTATCCCGATTTCAATGAGGGCGCATTAACGAAACTCCGCTCACAGCTCGTCAATGCCAAAACATTAGCTCACTTTGCTAAACAGTTCAACTTAGGAAAAGTGCTCATCGTAAGCGAATCAGCAGAGCAAAACGGCGTAAGAGAGAGCGAAACCGCGCTTGCCGATGCCTTCGAGGCACTCATCGGTGCCGTTTATCTCGACAGCGGCTACGACAAAGCCCGCACTTTTTTAGAAACAACGATGCTTCAACAAACCAACTTCGCCGCCTTGATTAACTCTGACCAAAATTTCAAGAGTGCCCTGCTCGAATACGCACAAGGCGAGCGACTTATGCTTCCGTATTACTTTGTGATTTCCGAAGAAGGTCCGCCCCACAAGAAAGTTTTTACCGTTGGCGTTCGGCTGGGCGACGAAGTTCTCGGCGAAGGCACGGGCAAAAGCAAGAAAACCGCAGAGCAACTCGCCGCCAAAGAAGCCTTCACAAAACTTATGGCGCGCCGAAACCCTAAATCCGAAAAATCCAACCGACCTGTTGAATCGAAATCAACAGAAGGAAACGCCGCATTCTAAACTCGCACCTGCAAACTTTATTCGCATCAACTTATCGCTCGATTGGTGTAGATGTTCCTACTCAAAGTCGCTAAGTGTTATGCGCAACTCTTGCGTGTTGTTTTCTTGAAAGGAGCGCTTGTGCTTGTGCCGTCAATTAAGGTTGGAGGAGACACTCGCCAACAGCGATGAGTTTTTCCGCTCCGTCTTTTGTGAGCGACTTGCTTGCCCATACTTCAAGGCGTAAGTGCACAGGTTCAGGTGGTAGGGTATCGTATCCTTCTTGAAGTGCGTCAGGCAGTTGAATCATCCACGACGACCATTCGGGCAACGGTAGGTAATCGCTTGTCAGTTCTTTTTCGTAGTGCAGTTTGCCTTCTACAATCATTCGGTAAATAATGCGCTTTGGCATGCCGTCAGGCAAAGCGCCGAGATGTTTCGGCAAAAAAAAACGCGCCCAAACGCTTTGATAGCGACGAAACTCGATTCCCAAAATAGGCTCAATTTCTTTAACCGTGCCGAGACGCGGGATTTCTGTGGTTGCGAACACAATCGCACCGATTCCTTCGGGCGCGGCGTGCCGCTTGACACGCTCTATTTCGCCGATTTTTTTGAAAAGTCGTTGATGAAACTCGCCCTGCGGCTGCGGTTGCGCAAACAATGAATTAGCCACAAGCAAGATGGCTATCAGCAGTAAAAGTTGGTTCATTCAATCGCTGGCTTTTTTCTTTTTAGGTGAGCACGAATATACAGCGAAACCCAATGCTTACAATTACTTCTCGAAGACCTTGGCTAATTGCGCACGGTATTGATGCACTCGTTCCTCAATTTCCTCTAAACTATCGCCACCAAATTTTTCAAGGATTGCGTTCATCAACACTGGAGCAATAACGGCTTCAGCAATCACGCCGCAAGCGGGCGCGGCGCAGGCATCAGAGCGTTCAATCAAGGAGAGTTCTTCTTCCATTGACTCCAAATTCACAGAACGAAGCGGGTTCATCAAGGTTGAAATAGGTTTCATGGCGACGCGCAAGTGAATCGGCTCACCGTTGGTCATGCCACCTTCAATGCCACCTGCACGATTGGTTTTGCGATACGGCTTGCCGTGCGCATCTACAAAAATTTCATCGTGAACTTCAGAGCCGAAACTCACTGCATTGAGGAACGCCGTGCCAATTTCAACGCCCTTAACGGCTTGAATGGAAATAATCGCGGCGGCAAGTTGCGCGTCGAGCTTGCGGTCGTGCTGTGTGTAAGAGCCAAGTCCAATCGGCAAGCCTGTAACAAAGATTTCGATAATTCCGCCGAGTGTATCGCCACGCTGTTTGGCGTCATCAATAAGAGCAATCGCTTTTTCTTCGGTGGCTTTGTCAAGCATGCGCACAGGCGAAGTGTCAGCGCGTTGCATTAGGGCTTCTGCACCTTCCGAGAGCAGTTCAAGCGCAAGTGAGGGGTCAGGTTCAATCGCGCTTCCAATCGCAGAGAGATACGAGCCGATTTCAATTCCGAGCTCTTTCAAGAACTGACGCGCCACAGAGCAAGCCGCCACACGCGCCGCCGTCTCACGCGCCGACGAGCGTTCAATGACAGGGCGAATATCATCGAAGCCGTATTTCAATCGTCCTGCAAAATCGGCATGTCCTGGGCGCGGCACGTGCAATTTCTTGACCGTGTCGGAATTATCCTCAAATTGGCTCATCTTTTCCGTCCAATTCTTCCAATCGCGATTTTCAATCAAGAGCGTAATCGGCGCGCCGATGGTTTTGCCAAAACGCACTCCGTTTAGAATATCGACCGTGTCGGTCTCGATTTTCATTCGATGACCGCGTCCGTAGCCTTGTTGGCGTCGTGCCAAGTGACGATTGATACTATCGGGCGAGAGCGGAACGCCTGCAGGCATTCCATCGACAATAGCAGAAAGCGCACGCCCATGCGACTCTCCTGCTGTGAAATATCTAAACATCGTTGGTTTGTTTCATTGAACTTACAAGGAAGTGAGAATCGTGCGAAATTGCAAATTTACGCTCAACTGTCTCGCACGCTTTCTTGAACGAATTGAGGCAACATTAGAGTTTGTTTTGTTTCTATCAACATTAACCGTTCAAATTCTAATGCTCTATGACAACCACGGGCGACCGATTACTTACCTTCGCCTCTCCGTTACCGACCGATGCAACTTGCGCTGTGTTTATTGCATGCCCGCGCACGGCATAGATGTAATTCCCAAAGATGAAATTCTCTCGTTTGAAGAAATGGAGCGATTGCTTCACCTTGTTTGCCCGATGGGCATTACAAAAGTGCGCATTACCGGCGGCGAGCCGTTTGTCCGACGCGACCTCATCAAATTCCTCTGGCGGATTCATCACCTTCCAAAAGAATTACATATCACTACCAACGGCTTGTGGTCGGCACAATATGTTCCCGAGCTGAAAGCGATGGGCGTTAAAGGCGTTAATTTAAGCCTCGACACTTTAGACCGTGAGCGATTCCAACGCATCACGCGGCGCGACGAACTGCATAAAGTAATGGAAACTTTCTACGCGCTCCTGAACGCTGAAATTCCTATCAAACTCAATGCAGTAGTGATGAAGAGCATGAACGATATTGATATTGTGCCGCTTGCTGAACTCACCAAAGATTACACCATTGATGTTCGCTTCATTGAAGAAATGCCCTTCAACGGCGAAGGCGCAAGCGAGCCGGTCTTGATTTGGGATTACCAAAAAATTCTCTCCGTTCTCAAATCTCACTATCCCGACTTGCACAAATTAGACGACGCGCCACACAGCACATCGTTGGAATACAAAATTCCGGGCTACAAAGGCACAGTCGGCGTGATTGCCGCATTTTCGCGCACTTTTTGCGGCACATGCAATCGCATTCGCGTAACAGCAAGCGGTATGCTCAAAACTTGCCTTTACGACGACGGCGTGCTGAATATCAAAACCTTAATGCGGAGCGGCGCAAGCGACGACGATTTGCGAACTACCTTGCTCGAAGCGTTCAACAACCGTCCAAAAAACGGCTTCGAAGCCGAAGCACGACGAAAGAGCCTCGCACCTGTTTCGGAATCGATGTCAACGATTGGCGGATAAGCGTTATTGAGCCAATACCCGTTCAGCCGTTTCTTCGGCTTGCGCAATCGTGTCGGGGACGGAAATGCCGCCGCGCCAATTCCCAACGAATGCAAGCGTTTTTTCGCGCGCTTCCAATGCATCGACCTTCGCCAAAATTTCAGAGTGTCCAACTCGATACTGAGGAATGGCGCGTTCCCACTTGGCGACGCTTTCAACCACAGGTCGCGCCTTGATGTTCAAAATCGATTGCAGTTCTGCGGTTGCGACTTCAATCAACGTGCCGTCGCTATACTTCACGAGTTCTGGCTTGCGCGAGCCGCCAAGAAACACCGTGAATGCTACGGTTTGATAGCGCGAAGGAAAAATCGTGCTGTTATAGACCGCGCCTAAAATCTGCCGTTCTTCTTTTTCAGGCACAAGAAAGCCGAAACCTTCGGGCTGTGGAACTTCTTCTTTTGTAAATCCCAAAAAGACCTGCGCAACGGGCGAGTAGGGAATTTTTGATAAGGCTTCCGAAACTTGCTTATCCAAGCCTTGAATCAAATTTGCAGTTACATCGGCGGGCGTTGCAAAAACAAGATGCGTTGCCATGAGCGATTTCATTTCGTTCTGTTGCACATAAAAGACGCGCCACTGTGCGCTCTCGCGTTGAATGTCTTGCACCTCTGCGCCGCGTTCAATGAATGCGCCGAGCGTTGCTGAAAGTTTTTGAATAACGGTATAGAAACCGCCCGCAAAGGAAAACATTTTTCCTGAATAAGGTTTCGGATTTTGCTTTGCCTCTTTGGCGCGTGCGATTGCGCCCTTCATTACACTTCCATACTTTGCTTCTAACTCGCTCATCACTTTGAATGCGGCGTGTGCGGAAAGGTCTTCGGGCTTTGCGGCGTAAGTGCCAATCAAAAAGGGATTGATGGCATAATCCAAAATTTCTTTTCCGAATCGGCGCGTTACAAATTCGGCGATGGTTTCTTCGCGCGAGGCTTTGGCGATGAACGGCTCACGAAGCAAGCGCAGTTTTGCGCCCAGCGAAAAAAGTGGGGTTGTAAGAAAAGCAGGCGGAGAAGTCGGCAGGGCGACGAGTTTGCCGTTCTTCATTATCCAGCGTGCGTTGGCTTGTGGCGATGCGCCGAGCATTTCGCTACGCAACCCTAATTCGTCAATGAGTTTGTGAACGGCTTCATTCGATTCCAGCACCGTGTTTGCGCCGACATCAAAGGGCTCGCCGCCGACCTTTCGTGCGCCGATTTTTCCGCCGACGGCTTTTGACGCCTCGAGCACTTGAACCTCAATGCCACGTTGCTTCAAGCGATAAGCGACGGTCAAGCCTGCAAGCCCTCCGCCAATTACGATTACATTCATTGAATTGGGTGATGAATTACGAAAAACTCACGTCGCGCCGATGCTTGTAAAAATTCAGCACAATGCCGACGGCAATCATATTTGCGAGCATCGAGGAGCCGCCGTAAGAAAGAAACGGCAACGGAATACCGACAACGGGCATAAGCCCAATCGTCATTCCGACATTGACGACCACATGCCCCAGCATCAGCGAAATGAATCCCGTAAGCACAAGAATCGCAAACCGATTTTTAATTTTTTCCGCAAGACGAATCAAACGAAACACAAGCAAGAGATAGGCGCTAACGACAATCGATGTGCCAAAAAAGCCGAACTCTTCGCCAATGACGCAAAAAATGAAATCCGTCCACTGTGCAGGAATGAATCGCAACTGCGTTTGCGTGCCTTGCAAAAATCCTTTTCCCCACAAGCCGCCCGAACCGATGGCGATTTTGGCTTGAAGCGCGTTATAGCCTGCGCCTTGTGGGTCGCTCATTGGGTCTAAAAAGGTTTGAATGCGTTTGAGTTGGTGCGGCTTTAAGAGTTTTGCGGCATACACGTTTGAAGCAATTCCCGCACCTGCACCTGCCAGAAGCGACGTGAGCGACCATGTAAAATCGCGTCGCATAACGAGCATCAACGCGATAACGAAGAGTTCAAGCACGATGAATC
Source organism: Candidatus Thermochlorobacteriaceae bacterium (assembly GCA_029263855.1). Classification (GTDB taxonomy): domain Bacteria; phylum Bacteroidota; class Chlorobiia; order Chlorobiales; family Thermochlorobacteraceae; genus JANWWM01. The sequence continues at coordinate 28,239 of JAJUFC010000004.1, forward strand.
CAATCAAACTAATGAAGCCCAACAAAGCACAAACGAGCGGCACGCCTAAGAGCAAGATGTAGTAGAAGTCAAAGCCTGCTACGACAATCATTGGCACAATGAATGTGAGGTATGTAAGGGCTGTGCCTGTATCGGGTTGAAGCAGGACGAGTACACACGGCAGAAGCACAATTGCAATGGCAATCGCAAAGTTTTTCAGTTGACGAATGTCGTTGTCTTTGTTGGAGAGAAATCGCGCAAGGGCAAGAATCGTTGTGATTTTGGCAAGTTCCGACGGCTGAAAACTTGCGCCGCCAATTTGAAGCCACGCGGCGTTGCCTGCAATTTTGCGTGCAAAAATCAGCACTGCAATGAGCGCGACGATTGACAAGCCGTAAGCCAAATACGCAAAATCTTGAAATGTGCGGAGCGGCAAAAAAAACACCACCACGATTGCAAAAAGGCTAATAACAACCCAAGTTGCTTGTTTATAGAAAATCGAGAGATTTCCCACGCCGTTAGACGCGCTGTAAATGGCGAGCAATCCAAAACAAACCAATGCTGTAATCGAGAGCAGAACACTCCAATCGACGGTCTTCCAAAATCCTTCTCGCTGTTCGTAGTTTGATTCAATCATGGCGCGGCGTTTGTGTTGTATATTGGCAGTTTCAAATTTGATGCGAAAATACAGTTTCAGATGAACGAATCCGAACTTCTTGGCGAAAAGCCTTATCCGTTCAAGTCGGGCTATGCGTGCATTGTGGGCGAGCCGAATGCGGGCAAATCGACATTGCTCAACGCCGCTTTGGGTCAAAAACTTTCTATTGTTACGCCAAAACCGCAAACCACGCGCAAGCAAATTGTCGGCATTTTCACCGATGAACATGGAAAGCGTCCGTGTCAGATTGTGTTTATCGATACGCCCGGCGTGATGAAACCGAAATACAAACTTCACAAAGCGATGCTCAAATTTGCCGACACTGCGGTTGGCGACGCTGATGTGGTCATTCTGATTATTGATGCAAAACGCTATCACGATGAAAATCGCACGCTCCAAACCGACCTTGCCTTTCAGCGCATTGCAACCAGTTCAAAGCCGAAAATTTTGGTCATGAACAAAATTGACTTGCTTCGCAAAGAAGAGGTTTTGCCGTTGCTCGGTCGGCTTTCCCAAGAAGCCTCGTTTAGCGAGATTGTGCCGCTCTCTGCAATTAAATGCTTCAATTTAACGGAACTGATTAAAGCCGTTTATCCCTATTTGCCGCACGATGCGCCGCTCTTTCCAACCGACGTGCTCAGCACTGCACCTGAACGCTTTTTTGTGAGCGAACTTATTCGAGAAAAAATTTTCAAGCAGTTCAGCGAGGAAATTCCGTATTCGACGGAGGTCGTCGTGGAATCGTTTGAGGAAAACTTCGAGAAGAATCCGAAGCGAAAAGATGTAATTCGCTGTGCGATTGTGGTCGAGCGCGAGTCTCAAAAAGCGATTTTAATTGGCGAGGGCGGAACAGCGATTCGGAAAATCGGCGAAACCGCGCGTCGTGAAATTGAAGCCTTTTTGCAACGCCCTATTTTTCTTGAACTTTTTGTTAAGGTGCGCGAAAATTGGCGCGAGCGCGACCAGCAACTGCGTGACTTCGGCTATCAATAATCTTGATTTGAGTGCGAATTGGTTTTCAGCCAACATTTGATTTTATTCCGAAAATTTTTCCCCTGCCGTTTCTGTTTTCATTCGTATATCAACAACACAACAAACGAACCGAGCGATGCTTACGCAGATTGAAGAAGAACATTATGTAAAATTGGACGACTTGATTTCGCTTTGCCGAAAGCGTCTCCGCAAGTGCGATGAGGATTTAATCCGCCGAGCATTTTTTCTTTGCTACCGAGCGCATAGTGCAGAAAAACGCGCGTCGGGCGAGCCGTATTTCTACCACCCTGTAGAAGTGGCGCGAATTATGTTGGAAGAAATTCCGCTGGATGATGTTTCCGTCGCCGCCGCGCTTTTGCACGATGTGGTTGAAGATACCGACTACACGCTCGACGATTTGCGCGATGAATTTGGAAACGATGTCGCTCGCCTTGTCGAAGGGCTAACGAAAATTTCGGGCATCTTCGCCAATCGCGAAATCAAAGAGGCGGAAAGTTTCCGCAAAATGTTGCTCTCGATGATTGACGATGTGCGCGTCATTCTTATCAAGTTCTGCGACCGATTGCACAACATGCGCACGCTCGATGCGCTTCCGCCGCATCGCCAAGTGAAAATCGCCGCCGAAACACGCGACATCTACGCGCCCTTCGCCCATCGCTTCGGCTTGGGGAAAATCAAAATCGAACTCGAGAATCTTTCACTCAAATACCTCGACCGCGAAGCCTTCGACGACCTCACCGCACGGCTTGCTCTCACGCGCACTGAACGCATTGCGTTTTTAGAAAAAATTTCACTCCCAATCCAAAAAGAACTGACGCAGCGCGGCTTCAAGTTCACGATTGAACGCCGACCTAAGCACATCTTTTCCATCTACAACAAGATGCGTCAGCAAAACAAAGCGTTTGAGGAGATTTACGACATTTACGGACTTCGCGTGATTTTACACACCGATAATTCTTCAGACTGCTTCGGCGCATATGGCTACATCACACAGATTTACCAGCCTGTGCCAGAACGCTTCAAGGACTACATTTCTGTGCCGAAACACAACGGCTATCAATCGCTTCACACCACCGTAATTGTGCCTGGCGGAAAGATGGTCGAGATTCAAATTCGCACGCGCAAAATGCATGAGTTTGCCGAAAGTGGGATTGCCGCACATTGGCGATACAAAGAGAAAGTTACTTCGGCAGATGAAGGCATTGATGAACTCATCAAGTGGGCACGCGACCTCGTTGCAAACGCTGATACCGCGCAAGACTTCATGGAAGGCTTTCGCCTGAATTTGTATCAAGATGAAATTTATGTCTTCACGCCAAAGGGCGATATGAAAGTGCTTCCTGCTGGAGCTACTGCATTGGACTTTGCCTTTGAGATTCATACCGAAGTGGGCTCGAAGTGTATTGGCGCGAAAATCAACGGTAAGATGGTTAGCCTGCAAACCCGTTTGAAATCAGGCGACCAAGTCGAGATTCTCACTTCAAAAAATCAAACTCCGAAAGCCGATTGGGAAAAGTTCGTTGTAACCCACAAGGCGAAACTTAAAATCAAACAGTTCCTCAACGAAACGCGCCGCAAAGAAATTGAAGAAGGGCGCAACGTTTGGAACAAACTTGTCTCCAAAACCAAGCGGCTGTTTTCGGAAAGCGATATAGTCAAACTCGCTCGCTTTCATGGGCTTCCAACGCCCGCAGACTTCTTCCGCGCACTCGGCGCAAAAGAAATCGACAGCGAAAAGGTTCTCGAGCATATTGAGCCGAAAACAGAGCTGAAGCCCGAAGCCAAACCTGAAAATCGAAATGGCGTGCCGCCTGTTACCATTGACGACTTCGCCCGACAAGCACGCGAAGTTCACGGCTTGAAAGCCGATAACTCGAGCGACGCCGTCGTCATTTCAGGACTTTCCAATGTGGCGCACAGCTACGCCAAGTGTTGCAATCCCGTTCCGGGCGACGATGTCATTGGGCTTGTAACCGCAGGCGGCGGCGTGAAGATTCATCGTAGAAATTGCGTTAATGTCAATAACGAGCAAATCCTCAAAAGCCCGAAGGTTGTTACAGTTCAGTGGAAGGCGACCGCTTCGAACGACTTCCTCGCAGGCTTGCGCATTTATGGCGAAGATAAAATCGGCATGACCAACGAAATCACACAAGTGATGGTCAAATCCGACATCAACATTCGCTCTATTTCGCTCAACGCCAAAGACGGCATCTTCGAGGGCACGGTCATTCTTTACGTCAAAAATATTGAGCACCTTCAACGCGTTGTCGAGCGCATCAAAAAAGTGGAAGGCGTTTTCACTGTCGAGCGTTTCTCAAACAATTAGACTCACTTGCATTTTTTTACCACAGACGTGCTTGTGATGCGCGTTTGTATGTTCAACTGCATTTTTCCAATTAACCATCAATCTCAACGATAATGAGCAACCACGCCTCTGTCTCTTCAAAACCTAAAACCGACCTTGAAATCGCCCGCGAAACTCCACTCAAACACATCAACACGATTGCGGAAAAACTCGGCATCGCGCCCGACGACCTCGAGCATTACGGCAAATACAAAGCCAAATTGCCACTTCACCTCATTGATGAAGCCAAACTCAAACGGTGCAAGTTGATTCTCGTCTCCGCTATTACGCCAACGCCCGCAGGCGAAGGCAAAACTACCACGAGCATTGGCTTAACCGAAGGCTTAAATCGCTTGAAGAAAAAAGCTACAGCCGTTCTGCGTGAGCCTTCACTTGGTCCTGTCTTTGGAATCAAAGGCGGCGCAACGGGCGGCGGCTATGCACAAGTTGTGCCAATGGACGACATCAACCTGCACTTCAACGGCGATTTCAGCGCGATTGAAAAAGCGAATAATCTGCTCGCCGCGCTCATTGATAACAACATTCAAAACAAGAAAAATACGATAGGCATTGATTCGCGCACCGTGCGATGGAAGCGATGCATAGATATGAACGACCGCGCCTTGCGCAAAATCATCGTCGGGCTCGGCGGCAAGAACGGCGGCTATCCGCGCGAAACAGGATTCGATATCACCGCCGCCTCGGAGATTATGGCGATTCTCTGCATGTCGCAAAGCCTTGAACACTTGAAGGAAAAACTTGGCAACATCTTCGTCGGCTACACCAAAGAAAAAAAGCCTGTCTTCGCCCGTGATTTGAAAGCCGAAGGCTCTATGGCAGTGCTCCTCAAAGACGCTATCAAACCTAATCTTGTTCAAACGCTCGAAGGCAATCCCGCTATCATTCACGCTGGACCCTTTGCTAACATCGCACAAGGCACGAACACCATTCTTGCGACGAAAATGGGCATGAGTCTTTCAGATTACGTCGTAACCGAAGCAGGATTCGGATTTGACTTGGGCGGCGAAAAATTTCTCAATATCAAATGCGGTTATGCAGGCATTGCGCCTGATGCAGTCGTGATTGTCGCGACGGTTCGCGCACTGAAATATCATGGCGGCGTTGGATTGAAGGAACTTAAATCGCCGAATGTGGAAGCCGTCAAGAAAGGCTTTGCGAATTTGGAAAAGCATTTGGAAAATGCCCGCAAGTTTAATCTTTCGCCTGTTGTGGCTGTCAATCGTTTTCCGACCGACACCGAAGAAGAACTGCAAACGGTCAAAGCCCTTTGCCAAAGCATCGGCGTGAAAGCCTCTATTTCAGAAGTCTGGGCGAAAGGCGGCGAAGGCGCGCTGGAACTGGCAGAATTTGTGCTTGGTGAAATCGAGAACAAGAAAGAAAATTTCAAGCCGCTTTACGATTGGAATTGGAGCGTTGAACAGAAAATTGAAACCGTTGCCAAAGAAATTTACGGTGCCGCCGATGTGCAATACGGCGCGCAAGCCAAAACCGACTTGAAAGTCATTTCTGAACTCGGCTTCGATAAACTGCCAATTTGCATTGCCAAAACCCAAAAGTCGCTTTCCGACAACGAAGCCCTTATCGGCAGACCGCAAGGCTTTACGCTCACTGTTCGCGAAATTGAAATTTCATCAGGCGCAGGATTTCTCGTGCCTATCACAGGCGAAATGATGCGCATGCCCGGCTTGCCTGAATCGCCCGCCGCCGAAACAATCGACATCGACAAAAACGGCGTGATTTCAGGACTGTTCTAATGAAAACAGATAAACTCGTTTATCTTCTGTTACAATTTTTGCCGCAAAGTTTCTTCTCGCTGATTGGCAGAGCAGAAGCAGAGGCAGAAGACTACGAATTCAAATCCGTCGAGCTGAAAGAAACATCGTTTCGGCTCGACGGCGTTTTTATGCCAAAAAGCAAAACGGACATCACCTATTTTGTCGAAGCGCAATTTCAACTCGATGAAGACTTTTATGCACGCTTCTTCGCCGAGATTTTTTTGTATCTCAAACAATATCGTGTGAAGAAATGGCGCGCTGTTGCAATTTATCCTTCCCGAAGTGTTGAACAACGTTTGTTTGACGGCTACGAGGAATTACTTGAAACAGGGTTGATTTTGCGCGTATATTTGGACGAACTGCCAAACCTTGACGTTGTCAGTAAAAACGTTGGACTGTTTAAGTTGCTGGTTGCTTCTGAAACGAAAGCACCAAACATCGCCAAAACACTCGTGCAAAATGCAACCTTGACACAGGTCGACTTAATTGAGCAAATCGTTTCATACAAGTTTCCCAAACTTACACGAGAGGAGGTCAAATCTATGCTGGGCATACAAGAAGAACTTTTGAAAGACACACAGTTCTACAAAGACATCTACAACGAAGCCCGTAAGGAAATTTATGAGCAGGCTAAAAAAGAAGGAATGAAAGAAGGGATAAAAGAAGGAATGAAAGAAGGGATAAAAGAAGGGATAAAAGAGGGACTGAAAGATGGCTTCGCAAAAGGTGTTGACAAAGGCGAGATTGAAGGCAAGCTTTCAACCGTGCCGATTTTTCGCAAGTTAGGGCTTTCCGACGAAGCGATTGCCGAAGCCTTGAACTTGCCAATAGAGTCAATAAAGAGCGTGCGTTGAACTGCGCACGCATCGTTAATGAAAAAAATCTTTGAGTTATTTCTCGCCAACAACTAAACGCGCTGTGCCGGTTCTGCCAAACACTTCGGGCTGATACATTTTTTCGGCGGTGCTCGGCGGCATGGTAAATGTGCCATAGGTTGTGGCACGCGCAAAGTAAGTGAAGGTATGCACGCCGCGTCCAAGCCGTTCAGCAAAGAGCGTTACGCGGTCGTCTTTGAGTTCAATGTGGTCAAAGGTGTAGGAAGGTGTTCCGCTTTCTTCGTCGTATCCTTCTCCTTCGGCTTGTATCGGCATACCGCCCATAGAGCCTGATGTTTTCAGCGTTGGGTTTATTGCTTCTAAGCCTGCCGCAAGTGCGTCGTTAATTGCCATAAAATTCATCTCTTCCGCAACGGCAATTTGCAAAGTGATTTTCACCACATCGCCTGCTTTCACCGAACCGTCTTTGCTCGTGCCCGAAAGCGGTTCAATTTTTTTGGAAAGGGCGATGCCGTTGTCTCGTGGCTCGAGCGCGTAGGTTGGGAAATAGGCAAGACGAATTCCGTAATAAAGTTTGCCTGTGCCGCTTTTTTCAATGTTGAGCGCAAGATTTTCACCTTTGGCGAACTTCTCCAATCCTGTCTCCTGAACTTTCACATCAAGCGTGCGACCTTTGAACGATTGCTCGAGCAAGGGTTGCAAGGCAAGCATGATTTTCGCCGTGAAGTTCGGCTCTTGACTTTCATACTTTTTGAAATAAAGGTTGAGGGCTTCGAGTGCGAAGATGTTCTCTTGCGTGTTGTTCCATCGTCCATTCTTCTGCGAAGCAAGAAGCCAATTAACGGCTTTTTCGGCAAAGGATTTGTCTTGGTTGGCTTCCATCAAAGCGGAGACGACAGCGGCTGTGGTTTTCACATTCGAACCGAATGTCCAAGTGTAATCTTGCTCTGTGCCATCTTCAAAGTGAATCGTTGCTTCTTGAACTTTCGCCATGTTCATGAGTTCGCGTGCAAGCGTTTCAGCGCGTTCAGACGCATTGCTGCCGAATTTGATTTTGCCTTTTGATTTTGAAGCCAAGAGCGGCGTGCCTTGTCGGGCATACACACGAAGCAAATATGCCTTCGCTTCTGCTGAAAGTCTTGCGCGTTCGCGATAAAGCCCTTCCGCCGCTGACGCATTGAACTCGCCTGCCATTGCAAGCACATAAAGCGCGTAGGCTTTTGTTACCGACATCGCACGAAATCCGTAAGTTGACTCGTTGGATTTGTTCATCACCGTGCGCAAATAGTTCAATCCATTTCGCAAAACCGTTTCATCAACATCGTAGCCTGCCTCGTTGGCTTTGAGCATAGCATAAGTCGCATAGACCGAAACATAATCGTTCGGTTGATAGCCCCCTTGCCAATAAGCAAATCCGCCGATATAGGTTTGATACTTTTCAAATTCTGCCAATGTCGTTTCCACAACGGCTTTAATGCCACCCTTCGCGGTATCGGCTTGCGTTTTCAGGTTGAAGGACGAGATAAGGTCATTGGCGACGATATACGGCAAGACCTTCGACGCCTTTTGCTCCAAACATCCAAACGGATATTCAAACACATAGCGTGCCGCTTCGCGTAAGCCCACCAGTGCCGTTGCTGACGCTTGCGCCGTTACATCGCCCAAATTCGCGTAAGAATTTTTCGGAATGCGAACCGTTTCAGAAACGCTCGACTCCGTTGAGCCAACAAGCGCAAGCACTTCTTTGACGTAAGGCGTTTGAATTTGAATCGTGGTTTTCAAGGCATCGCGATTGCCTGCATCGCTTTCAGCCACAAATGCAAACTCCGCCTTGCCTTCCGCTTCAGCTTCGAACTTGAATCGAACTTCTTTGGATTGATTGGCATCGAGCGAAACGCTTTGCGTCAACTCGCCAACGGATTTAACGCCGCTGGCGGCAACGCTCACCTTTACGGTCGTTTTTTGATTGGCGTAATTGCTCACGGTTACGCCCGCTTCGAACTTATCGCCGATGCGCGCAAATCGTGGCAGAGCGGCAATCATCGAGAGGGGTTGATTGACGAGAACATCGGCTTGCGCTTTTCCAAAGGCTTCGACGGTGCTTGCCACCGCCATCAAGCGGAAAGTCGTGAGATTATCAGGCAGTTTGAAAGTGATTTTCGCTTTGCCGTTTGCGTCTGTAATAATTGACGGATTCCAATACGGCGTGGTAATCATGTTCTGTCGGAACGCATAGCCGCCGGTGCCTTCGCCGCCTTTATCGCCGCCACGCGCTTCGCCTTTTTCGCCGTAGTTGCGTTGCTCGACCAGGTGCAAGAGGCTTTGCGACGTTTTCACGCCCAAACCGCGCTCTTGATAGAATGTTTCAAACGCATCGGGCATCGCGTAGCCGATGAGATTCAACACGCCCGCATCGACGGCGGCGACGGTTACCTCGCATCGCGCGCCCTTGCCGCTTGCGTCTTTGACTTCAATCTCCGCCTCGACGGTTTCGCCGGCGCGATATTCTTTTTTGCTTGGCGTAATGCGCGTTTGAAGCCGCCGCCCGCTCGTCTCGACCGAAAGTTTTGCGTAGCCTATTTTGAACGACGGTTTTCCCAAGTCGCTTTCGCCCGTTTTCGGCAAGCCCGTTCTGCCTTTGATGAGCATCACGGAAACATAAACGTTCGGCAAATAATCTTCTTTGACGGGAATTTCAATCGCGGGCGACGTGCCTTTGAGTTCAAAGACCTTGCGTTCCAAAATGCCTTCGCGCTCAATCGTAAGCAGGGCGGTGGCGGTTTCGTAAGGCGATTGCGCGAGAATCGTGGCGGTTTCGTTTGGCTTGTAAGTTTTCTTGTTGGTTTCCAGTTTCAAGCGATCGTCGTCGGCGCGTTCCCAAGCCGAGTAGCCGCCGCCGTAAGCGTAAGCGTAGGCTTCGCTTCGAGCGATGTTGCCTTTGGAATCTTTCGCGTTCGCTCTGATGAAATACAGTCCCGCGCCTTTGATGGGCGCGTTGAAACTCGCCGCGCCCGCGTCTTTCGTGGAGAGGTCGGTTTTGAAAACGACGCTATCGACGGCTTCTGACTGCCATTCGTATCTGCCGCCCGCGCCCGCCCGCTTGACGCTCAGCCATTGGCGATGCACGACTTCCACCGAAACTTTTTGCGCGACCTGCTTGCCGTCAACGCTCACCGTTACGACTTCTACGGGCAGTTCCGAATGTTCTTTCGCGAAGGTCGTCTTTGGTTTTAAGCCGACGTAGAACTGCGCAGGGTGAAATTTAAAACTCTGACGCTCGGCGACGGCTTGCCGCGAAGGCGAGACGACTTCGGCTTCCAGCGTGAGCATTGAAGGCGCGGACACGTTGAACTCCAACTTTTGCGAGAGCGCGAGTTGCCCAAGTTTGTCGAGCGTTCCCGACCCCGACGCGAGAAGCGAACCCGTTTGGTCTTCGCTTCGTCGGCTCCACGAAAGCGGTTGCCAGAAGTAGCCATCGTAATCGGGGAAAGAAAAATTCTCGAGCGTGCTTCGAGCGAGCGTCCAACTCGCTTGGTCGCCAATCATCGGCGCGCCGAAAAGGTATCGCCCTTCGATCGTGGCTTTGAGTTCGTCGCCGCGAACAAAAGCGTTTCGCGACGATGAGATTTTCGTTTCAAACGTCGCGGGGCGATAGGCTTCGATGCGAAAATCATCGACGGCAAGAAGATTGTGATCGACCTCGCTGTTCGAGCCTTTGACCTGAATCGAGTAAAAGCCAAGCGGCGCGTTGGGCTTCGTTTTGAGCGAGTCGCTGAACGAGCCAAATTCAGACGAGAGGTTGAGGGTCTTGTCGTAAATCTTTTCGCCTTTGCTGTCGAGAATTTGAACGAAGACTTGCTTTCGGGTTGGGATTTTCCATTTGCCTTGTTTCCATTCGCGCAAAACGCCCTTGAAGAAAATCGTTTCTCCCGCGCGATAAATTCCGCGTTCCGTAAACACCTCTCCCGTCGTCGTTTCCGGGTAGTAGTCGATGTCGCCGCCGATGTCGTAAAATCCAAAGCGATACGGCTCGATGCCATAGTCCCAGCCCGATGTCGCGTAGGCGATTTGGTTTTCATAAGAGACGAAGGCGTAGATTGGCGCGCCATCAAGGTTGAGCGGCGCGGAGACATCCGCCACGCCGTTTTGATTCGCGTTGCCCGACCAAACAAGTTTGCCGTTTTGATAAACGCGCACCGTCGCGTTCGCTACGGGCGAACCATCTTTGAGCCGCGTAACGAACACGAGCGAATTTTCTTTTGACCACTTCGCCGATACGCCGAGCGACGAGACCTGAACGAGCGTCGAGAGTTTTTCAAACTTGCCTTTTTCGTAGAGCGAAGGTGATTGAACTTCCAAATACGCAATGCCCGAATTTTGCCCGCCGAAAACCTCTCGCAAATCGAACTTGCGCACAGAACTTTCGTTCTTCTTGTTCTCAAATTCAATCGTCGTGAATTTGAGTTTTGAGGCAGGCACATTGAAGTTATCGCCGTAGTAATCGGTCTTTAATCTCATCACATCTTCGGGCGAGAGTGCGGCATATTTGAGTTCGGTCGAAGGCACATTCATACCACGAACAGCGAGGCTTGGATAAAAACTTGTATCGCTAAACTCGTTTTCCACAAGTCCAACGCCCGTCGGAATGACGACGCGCGGCGCGTAATCGCTGACTTTGATTTTCAGTTCAACATCTCTACCAAGTTTGTTGCCGAAGCGGTCGGTGAGATTTTTTGAAATCGTTGCCGTGTAGGTCGTGGCGGCTTTGAACGGCGGATAAAGCGCGTGAGAATTGGAGTAGTAACTTCCCTCGTCGTCGCCAAAAGGATTCTCGATGTTCGGCGAAAAGGAAATGTTCGCTTTCAAATCTTTGATGGACACGGGATTTGAGAACGAGAGTTCCACGCCGTCGTCAGGTTTGAGGTTAAACGACGTTCGACTATCGCATTCAAATGGCTTGAATGGCGCGAAGTCAAACGATGATTTCCCTTCATCAAACGAGAGTTTATAGGTTTCGCCCGCCGTCATTTGAAGCGAGAGGAACAAAATTTTATCGGCGTTCCTGGGCTGTTCGAACCAATAGGCAGGCGCGTAGCGGTCGGTTTTGCGGTAAAAGCCCGCGAGTTTTTTTAGGTCATCAGCGTTTTTTTGCGAGAGCGAGAATTTCACGCTGTTGCCTTTTGAATCGGCGATTTTGATTCGGCTCGCGAGGTTCAGGTCGACCTTTTGATTGAACTTCAAGACGAGCGTGTCGTTCAAGCCAAGTTGCTGATACATTCCGTAGGGATAATGCTCGACGAGTTTGACGCTTGGCGTTGAAAAGGTAAAGGTGTAATCATCGCTCAGCGATTTTCCTGAACGTGATGTAATGGTTTTCGGAACGGTAACGGTGAAGGTGGTGGCAAATGGGAGCGAATCACTTGGCGTGAAGATGAGCGTGCGTGAGCCAATCCAACGCGCTGTGCCTTTCACTTCGGGCTTGATTTGAAGCAGGGATTTCTGAACAGCCATTTGCGATTCATCGGTGAGGGCAATCATTGGTTGATTGAACATAATCGCAATGCTTTGTGCTTGGTCGGGCGAATCAATTTCGCCTTGTGGTGTTGCCGAGATGATTTCAAGCGGCGTTGAAGTCTCTTGTGAATCTGATACTTTTGTCGTCAGCGAGGCGAGCCGACCTTCTTCAAAGTCCGCAAAACCTTGTGTGGATTTGGTTGGATTGCACGTGGCAAGGGTTATCGAGCAGAAGAGAAGCAAGAGTGCGCGCATCGTTCGGAGCAGGTTGGTTTTTAATGAAGATTGGCACTGCAAAGTATCAAGTGCAATATACAGCCCGAATGCTGTTTGACGGAATTGGCAACGCAAATTTATTATCTTGATTTGAACTTCAACAACAGCGATGCGACACGTTTTCACTTTACTTCTCGCCTTTGTTTCGGGCGTTCCGTTTAGTTCTTTGCTCTTAGCGCAACCGATTGCCGATGCGTTTTCCAAGCCGCCTCTAACGCCTGAAATTTTCGCGCAACGTTGGCAGTGGGCAGATTCGGTTTTGTCGGCGATGACGCTCGAAGAAAAAGTCGGGCAAGTGTTTTGCGTGCAAAGTTACACGCGCTACAAGAGCGACGACGAAGACGTGTTCGTGAAGAACTCCGAGTTGATTCGGCAAGGCAAAGTAGGCGGAGTAATGTTTTCGCGCGGCGATGTCTATGAAGCCGCCATGCTTGCTAATCGCTACCAACGCTTGGCGAAATTCCCCTTACTCATTTCTGCGGATATGGAGTGGGGCGTTTCAATGCGCATTGACCGCACAACCGAATTTCCGTGTGCAATGGCAATCGCCGCGACGCGCAACCCCGACTATGCTTTTAAGGTTGGCGAACTTATTGCCAAAGAAGCCCGTGCGCTTGGAATCCATCAAAACTATGCGCCAGCGGTCGACCTCAACAACAATCCTTACAATCCTATCATCAACACGCGCGCGTTCAGTGAAGATGTTTCTTTGACAGCGACGATGGCATCTGCCTTCATCAACGGCACGCAAAAAGCCAGCATGATTGCTACCGCCAAACACTTTCCCGGACACGGCGACACCGACATCGACAGCCATAAAGATTTACCCGTTCTGAACTTCGAGAAAAAGCGCCTTCAAAACGTTGAACTCAAACCGTTCAAATATGCCGTCGACGGCGGCGTGATGAGCGTGATGGTCGGACATTTGGCGTTGCCTAAACTCAACAACAATTCATACATTTTGCCGGCTTCGCTTTCGCCCGCTATTACGACCGACATCTTGAAGTCGGAACTGGGTTTCAAAGGCTTAACCGTAACCGACGGCATGGGCATGCGCGGCGTGAAGAAAAATTTTCCCGCAGGTGAAGCCGCTGTCAAAGCCTTTCTCGCGGGCAACGACGTGATTCTCCTTTCACCTGATTCTGAGATTGCTTACAGCGCGTTGCTCGAAGCCGTCCGCAACGGCACAATTCCCGAAGCACGTCTGAACGAATCTGTCCGCAAGTTGCTCGTTCTCAAAGAGTGGTTCGGACTTCATCGCAACCGATTCACATCTTTGGATTCTATTTCTGCAGTCGTGGGCATTAAGGCACATAAAGCCGTTGCGCAAGAGATTGCCGATAAGTCTATCACGCTTCTTTCCAACAAGAACAGGCTTTTGCCGCTCGGTGAGTATCAAGGCAAAATTGTCAATATCTCGCTTCAAAATTCGGCATCGTGCGAAGTTGGAAAAATTTTTCACGAGGAATTGCAAACACGATTTAGCAACACGCTTCGTCATCAACTTGGCGCGCAAAGCAACAAGATGAATTACGACATGGCACTCTTTTCAGCCGAACGTGCCGATGTGGTGGTGGTTTCCAGCTACGCCGATACGCGCGCGTGGCAAGGCAAATTCGGCTTGGATAAAGAGCAGGATAAATTCCTCAAAAAACTTATTGAGCGATTGAAAAAGCAAAACATTCCGCTCGTGCTTGTTTCATTTGGCACGCCGTATTTGATTATGAATTACAGCGAACCTGACACATACCTCTGCGCCTATTCAGCAGGCATAGCCAGCGAAACCGCCGTCGCCAAACTGCTCAAAGGCGAAATAGAACCGTCAGGAAAGTTGCCGATTACGATTCCCAATCGTTACAAGTTTGGCGACGGAAAAATCGGTTGGAAATAATAGTCGCGCGTTGCAAACGTGCATCTTTCATCATCGCCTATGTTCGCGAAAAGCGTTGCACGAGCGAGAGTTCAACAGGCTTTTTAGAGAGTTCAACTTCAAAGAGCATCACCACGCATGAGCCTTGATAGACGCGCTCAAAGCCGCCTTCGGAGAGCGATATGGTTTCAATCGGATAACGCATCACGCGCGCGTCTTCTGTTGCTTCTAATCGAGCGTGGATTCTCAGCCATTCATCTTTCAAGCCGACCATGCGCGAGCGCACTTCGCCCACGCTGTTCAGTCGGTTGTTTTCAAGCGTGATGTCGTCAAAGTAGTAATAGCGATTTGGTGCGTCGCCCGCGAGCAAGGCGTAAAGATTTTCTACACCGAAATACAACTTAATTTTCTCCTCGCTCTGAAGCGTCAGCGCGTAATCGACCGTGAATTCCGATTTGCCTTTGGCAAGCGTAATGGTTTTTGAAACTTCAAGGTTGTGATTTTTGCCATTGAAATGAAGATTGCCGACGCGCGTCAGCGTGAGACTCCGCTTGGCTTTTGTGCCACTCATTGTGGGCTCAAACGGGCTAATGAGAAAATCGCCAAGTTCGCGCTGATGATTTCGGCGCAGTTCATCGAGCGTCGTATCCAACGGCAAGAAATGCTCGACCAAACTGGCGCGGCGATACCAATCATACACGAGTTGCGATTCCAATCCCGCTTCTTTCATCTGCACGGCGTTGTGCATTTCGGCGACGAGTTCGCCTTTTTGTTGACGCGCTTGCAAGAGCCGCTTGTGATAGCCTTCTTCGCGGCGCGTAACGACATCGAGCAGATTTTTTTTGGAGGGCTTGTAGTCGAGTTCAATGAGTTTTCCGCCGTCAGAGGGCTTGAAGTAGAGGGCAAGTTCGGAGTTTTTCAAAATCACTTCGTCTTGTCCATCTGCATCAAAGTCTTCAATGGTGGCAAGCACGTCGCCGTTTTTGTTGTCGAGTTTGTCTAATTCGGTTTCGGCTTCAATCAAGTTTTCATAAATCGGGTGGCGAAGGTTTGGGAGGTATGTTCCGCCAAAAACGCCGTGCCAATACGGGCAGTTGCACTGAGCCGCCCAGATTTTATCGAGTGTTTTCGCGCTCACTTTCAATTCCTTTTCCTGCAAATCGCGTGCGCGTTTGGAGACTTCCAGCATGCGCTTGTGCATTTGGTTCGATTCGGGATACTTCACCATAAAATTGCGCCAAAAGCCGCCGCGCACGTAGATGTTGTAATCGTCGTAAAGTCCTTCTTCTTTCAAACGCTTTTCAAAGGTCTCGTAATCTTGAAACGATTTGGTGTTGGGCAACGCCCAGTGCATCATTTCGGCGTAAGACGCATTGGCAAGGTAGATTCTGCCAACAGGTTTGAGTTCGGCGAGGGCTTCTTGGAAGGTCATCGTCCGAATCCAATCGCGGTTGTCGTCAAGGGCTTTGAAGAATTTTTCGAGCCAGTGGTTGCGAACATAGACGTGCTCATAAGTGCCGGGCCACCCGCCGAATTTCTCGCCGTCGTCGGCGAACACGGCGATGCGTTTGCCGTCGTCGGTGGCGATTGAGCGCAGGTATTCGATCGTGGCAGAGACGTCTTCAAACGGAATCGTGTAGCGGAGCGTCTTTGAGACGGGGAAGAGGCAAGTCGTGTAGCCTTGTTCTTCGGTGATGTAGTAGCCGTAGAGTTGTTCGTCGTTCAAGCCTGCATATTTGAAGTGCGTGTCGTCCAAAATCACATACTTGATGCCCGCTTGCGCAAGCGACTTAACGAGGTGCTGTTCCCAAATGCGCTCGGCGAGCCACAAGCCCTTCGCGTCGTAGTCGAAATGTTTCTTGATGAACTTCGTGAGCTTTTGAATTTGACCCACCTTATCGTCGTCGGGAATGACGGCTAAAATTGGCTCGTAAAATCCGCCGCTGATGAGTTCCACGTTGCCTTTCTCGACCAGCGTTTTCAGGCGATTGAGCAATTCGGGACGATTTTGCGACAGCCACTCGAAGAGAATCCCCGTGTAATGCTTGGCGATTTTCAGGCGCGGAAATTGCTCAAAGACATCGAGAAACGGCTTGTAGGCACGGTCGTAGTTCTCGACGAAGACGGAATCGAAGTTGCCAATCGGTTGATGATTGTGCGTGGCGAAAATGAGATTGATTTTTTTCATGGACGAACAGCAAGAAGTGTTAAGAATTGTGAGCAAATATAATTCAATTCATTTGCCTCAAAATTCAAACAAGAAAGCAGAATATGAATAGCGATTAGAAAGCAAAGCGTGGCACTGGCAGCTTTTCAAATTCAGGCTTGGCAAAATAAAAGCCCTGCATATAGCGAATGCCTGATTGAGCCAAAAAGTCGAGTTCCTCCTTCGTCTCGATGCCTTCGGCAAGAATGTCGATGCCGACTTCTTGACAGACAATCATAATGCCGTGCAGAATCGCCTGTTTGACTTTATCCTGATGAATGTTTCTCACAAGTGCAAGGTCGAGTTTGATAAGGTCGGGCTGAAATTCTGCAAGCAAGTTGAGCCCCGAATAGCCTGCGCCGAAGTCGTCAATGGCTGTTTTGAAGCCATGCCGTTTGTATTCTTGAATAATGCCAACCAAGTGCGCTTTATCTTCAATGTTTTCGCCTTCGGTGATTTCAAAGATGATTTGCTCAATCGGGAAGTTGTAGGTTTTTGCCGCCTCGAGCGTGGCGCGAATGCAGGTTTCAGGACGATAGACGGCGTTGGGCAAAAAGTTGATGCTGAGCCGCGAGGAGAGCCGAAGCGAAGCGGCAAGTTCAATCGCCTTGACGCGAATGGCTTGGTCGAAGCGGTATCGATTGCTTTCGTTGACTTTCGAGAGAATCCATGCGGCGTGTTCATCTTGTGTGCCGCGCACGAGGGCTTCGTAAGCAAACACGCATCGGTTTTGAATATCGACAATCGGCTGAAACGCCATTGAAAACTTGAACGAAAGTCCTGCGCCGTTTAAGCACTCTTGACAAGAGAGCACGGCGTAATTTTGTTGCGGTTTCATGGGAGGGTTATCGCTTTAAGAGTTTGAAGGCAATTTGTCCGCCCATGCCTTGTTTGAAGGCAAGGTTGAGAAACAATAGCGTCATGGCTTCGAGGTTGCGCGCTTGTTTGAGGTCGCCGCAATCGATTGGCTCGAAGCCGCTTTGTGCGATGAGGTCAGCGACGATTTTTTTCGCGCCTGTATCGTTGCCGCAGTAAAATCCTGTGGCAATCGTGCCGTCGTAATTTGGGTTGAGCAAGACTTTTGCGCCGATGGTGTTATAGGCTTTGACGACTTTGGATTCAGGAAGCCACGACTGCACGAGTTCGCCTGCCGATGTGGTCGGCGGAATTGAGAGCGAGAGAAAATCAGCGGCGAGTGCGTTGGTGCAATCGATGATGATTTTGCCTGCAAGGTATTTGGAAAGGTCTTTGAGCATGGATTCGGTTGCGTTCCAAGGCGTGCCGATGAAGATAGCGTCGCCGAATTTCGCCGCGTCTTCATAGCTGCCTGCGCGCATATTGACCGATTTGGAAAGTTCTAAGGCTTTTTCGGGCGAGCGCGTGCCGAAGAAAACTTCGTTGCCTTTTTGCGCCCAAAGTTTGCCGAGTGTGCCGCCCATGTTGCCCGCACCAAGTATGCCGATGTTCATGTGAATGTAAAAGAGTTGAAGTCAATAAAAATTGTGTGTCAAGCGGATGGTCAATGTGATAAACAGCCCTTGCTGACATTTTGTTTATCCCTGTTTTTATCGCCTGCCTGCCTCTTAGAAATGGCGTATATTTCGCAAACAAATTAGGGAAAAATGATGGAAAAACACTTTGAAAATCCAACGCAAGACCGTGCTGATGAAGCCTTGCAGCACGATGTAAAACTGTTAGGCAACTTGTTGGGAAAAGTTCTGACCGAGCAAGAAGGAGAAGCGTTTTTAGACCTTGAAGAAAAAATTCGCTTGCTGTGCAAAGAGATTCGCCAAAGCAAGAGCGCGGAACGGCACGCCGAACTCATTCAACTCATTGATGATATTCGCTTCGATGAAGCCGATAACTTGGTGCGCGCCTTTGGCACATATTTTCACCTTGTCAATGTTGCCGAACAGTTTCACCAAATTCGCATGGCACGCGCAACCGAAATTGCGCAAGGTGTTTTAGAAAACTCGGTAATGCAAACCATCGAAACGCTTGCCGAAAGCGGCTTTTCCGCCGAAGCCGTGCAGGAACTCTTGAAGACGCTCTCGATTGAACCAACTTTAACGGCGCACCCAACCGAAGCCCTGCGCCACACGATTCTGCGCAAGCGTCGACAAGTCGCCCTGTTTTTGGAACGGCTCGAAAACCCTTCTCACTCGATTCAAGAGCGCGACGCCATTATCGAGCAACTTGCGGCACTGATTACATCGCTCTGGCAAACAGACGAAGTGCGCTCGTCTAAACTCACCATTCAAGACGAAGTGGTCGGGCATCTGTATTACTTCGAGCGCGTCTTTTTCGATGTGCTTCCCAAAGTGTATCAATCGCTTGAAACCGCACTCAAAACGCATTACCCAAATTTCACTTTTCACATTCCGCCTTTTTTGACGCTTCACTCTTGGACGGGCGGCGACCGCGATGGACATCCTTTTGTTACGCACAGCGTTACCAAACAAACGCTTGAATCCATGAAAGCCGCTGTGCTTAGCAAATACATCGCGACGATTGAAACCGCCATTCTTCATCTCTCCATCTCCACAGCGCGTGCCGCTATCTCGCCCGAACTCGCCGAATCTATCAGGATTGACGAGGCACGATTCGGACGCGACGCTATTGCCAATGAATGGGCAGGACGCAATTACAACGAAGCCTATCGAATCAAATTGCGCTTCATTTCTTACCGTCTCAAAAAAATGCTCGATGATGTCAAACACGAAACTTCATCGAGCGTCGGCTATGCCGATGAACAGGAGTTAATTGAGGATTTGTGCGTCATTCACTCGAGTTTAATAGCCCACAAAGGTGAGCGTTTGGCAGAACTGCTCATCAAGCCGCTGATTCGTCAGGTAGAAATCTTCGGCTTTTCGTTTATCACGCTCGATATTCGTCAGCATGCGCGTAAGCAAGAAGCCGCTCTCGATGAAATCACGGCGCACTTACGCTTGCTTGAAAAGCCTTATCGCGAGATGACCGAATCGGAGCGCGTGCAGTGGCTTGTTTCTGAATTGAAGTCGCGCCGACCGATGATTCCCTACAAACTGCCCTTTTCCGACGAGACCAACGAACTCATCTTGACTTTTCGCCAAATTCGCCGCTCGCTTGAATCTGTCAGCCGACGCGCGATTGATACTTACATCATCAGCGGCACCGACAGCGCGAGCGACGTGCTCGAGGGCTTGCTCTTCGCCAAAGAAGCAGGCTTGTTCCGACACGAAGCCGACGATACGATTGCGTGCGATTTGCATATTGTGCCGCTCTTTGAAACCATCGACGATTTGCGCCGTGCCGGCGATTTATTGAGCGAACTCTTCTCACTTCCGATTTATCGCAAAGCCATTGCCGCACGAAACAACCTGCAAGAAGTGATGATTGGCTATTCTGACTCGAGCAAAGACGGCGGATTGATTGCCTCGAGTTGGGAACTCTACAAAGCACAAATCGCGCTGAAAGCCGTTGCGGATACGTTCGGCGTAAGTCTGAAACTCTTTCACGGACGCGGCGGAACGGTCGGCAGAGGCGGCGGATTGCCCGCGCATCAAGCCATCTTGGCGCAACCATCGGGAACGGTTGGCGGAAAAATCAAAATCACCGAACAAGGCGAAATCATCTCTGCAAAGTATATGCTTCCGCAAATCGCCGAACGCAATTTGGAACTCGTAACATCAGCCGTCATGCTTGCCAGTGCCTTGCCTCGACACACCGCAACGAAGTTAGAGTGGCGACATGCGTTGGAAGCGATTTCCGTCGCTTCGATGAAAGCTTATCGGCATCTTGTTTATGAACACGACGACTTTCCGCAGTTTTTCCGCGAAGCCACGCCGATTGATGTGATTGAGCAAATGGAAATTGGCTCACGCCCATCGCGCCGAACTGCAAAAGCACGCATTGAAGATTTGCGCGCCATTCCTTGGGTTTTTTCGTGGATGCAAAATCGTGCGACACTTCCGAGTTGGTATGGCGTTGGGTCGGGATTACAAGGCGCGTTGGATAAAGGCATTGAAGTCGAACTCTTGCAAGAAATGTATGAATCGTGGGCGTTCTTCCGCTCACTGCTCGACAATGTGCAAATGATTTTGGCAAAGTCCGATTTGCTTGTGGCAAGAGAATACGCCTCGCTCGTTTCAGACCAAGCCATGCGTGAAAAATTTTTCTCGCAAATTGAACGCGAATTTGAACTGACAAAATCGCTCTTGCTCATGATTACAAAGCAAAGCGAATTGTTAGAAAACAATCCTGCACTTCGCAAATCGCTTCGGCTCAGAGACCCTTACATCGACCCGATGAGTTACATTCAAGTTGCCGCGCTCAAACGCTACCGCAGTCAAACGAAAACAGACGAAGAAAAACAAACTTATCTCAAACTGCTCCGCACCAGCGTCAATGGGATTGCGGCAGGCATTCGGAACACAGGATAACAAATGAATAAAGCAAAGAAACCAAGCCCCGACGAAATTCTCGCCGCTCTCGAAAAAGGTGAGCGACTCGGCATAGATGAAGCCTTGATTTTCCTTAGTGCATCAAAGCGAATGCTCGACCGCTCGGGAATGGAGCAGTTTTTTGATGCCGCGCGCGCCGCCGCCCGTGAACAACATGCATGGCAACGACTTGATGTCGAAGTGGTCGATTTAGGCAAGACACCGATGCGCGATATTGAATCAATCGCCGAACAAAGCGATGCCGATAGGCTCTTTCTTCAATTCCCACAAGCGATTTCCGCCGATGCGCTCTTCAATATCATTGAGCGCGTCGCAAAGCATTTGCCCGTCGGTGCGTTTACGCCGAAAGAGATTTTAGACCGTTCGACGCAGTTCAAGATGAAGGTGGCGGATTTTTGTAAGTCGGTAGCATTGGCAGGGCTATCGTTCTCGTCAGGTGCGTTTAGCGCGAAGGGTAGCGATGTAGAAGCAATTGATGAAATGTTCAGCGCGATGATGCAATTAGCAAAAGTAAAAATCAAGGTAAGTGCCTTCTTGCCGATGTCGTTTAGCGAAGAAGAAAAAGCGATCCACCTTGCCAAACTACGCGAGTTTCATGACCGCACCCACACCATTTCATTTGTCGTGCTGCATTTAGACATGAAGTTCAGCGATAGAGAACTGCTCCGCACTGTTGCGCTCATGCGTCTGATGCTCGACAACATCGACACGATTTCCCTTTCCGATTATGACCTCTGGCAAGACAAAAAACTCGATGCCGACCTCTTTCGCCAATGCGTCGAAGTGGGATTGAATCAATCGTAATTCGCTTCGCAAATGCGTACCGACAAACTCGCATACCTTTGGCTTCAAGAAGTTCCCGAAGGCTTCTTCGCGCTGATTGGCAGAGACAAGGCAGACGCTCAACGCTACGAGTTCAAGTCGGTTGAACTCAAAGAAACGTCGTTCAGAATCGATGGCGTCTTCGTGCCGCAACAAGCGAGCGATGCGACATATTTCGTCGAGATGCAATTCCAACCAGACGAGCAATTTTATGCACGATTTTTCGCAGAAGTTTTTCTTTATTTGAAGCAGTTCCAAGTGAAGCGGTGGCGCGCTGTCAGCGTTTTTCCAAGCCGAAATGTAGAGCCGAAAAATTACGAAGCCTATCAGCCTTTGCTTGACAGCGACTTCGTCTTGCGCGTATATTTAGACGAGTTGCCGAATATCAACGCCTTAGATGAAACGATTGGGTTGTTCAAATTGGTCGTAGAGCCAGAAAAAACGGCAATTGAAGCCGCGCGCGTTTTAGCCGAGCGCGCGCCGACACAGTTGGATTTTATCGAGCGTGTGCTGTTTTACAAATTCAAAAATTTATCACGAAAGGAGATTTTGAAAATGTTGAGCATCAGAGAAGAGTTCGAGGAAGAATTGAAGAAAACCCGCGCCTACCAAGAAATTTTGGAGGAGGGCAGGGAAACGGGCATTCAGCAAGGATTGCAACAAGGATTGCAACAAGGATTGCAAGAAGGATTGCAACAAGGATTGCAACAAGGATTGCAAGAAGGCGCGCTGAAAGGGAAACTCGAAACCGTGCCGCTCCTGCGCGAATTGGGCTTGACTGACGAAGTCATTGCGGCGCGTCTCAACCTGCCGATTGAGAAAGTCAAATCGGTTTGAGCAACAATTTGAACCTTCGCTTCCACATCGCCAACGCCCCAACGACAAATCGGCTAAAACCAAAAACGGCGGGTGCTGCCCGCCGTTGTCATCAACAGAATGTTGATGCGTGTGTTTCAAGCATAGTGCTTGTGCTCATGCTCAGCACTGTCTTGGAGAACCAACTGCTCTATTGTTGCCATCGTAATGGACACCATCAAGAAAAGCGCAATCACCGATTGAGGCACGGTATAAACAGCGACTATTCCCATAATGAACAGCACGCCTATCGTGTTCGCAATCGCCGACATCATCAAAATGACTTTGTGGTGCGTAATCCGTCGTGCAAGGTTCAAAAATCCGAGAAAGACCAGCGCTAGCCCAGAGCCGAAAAACCAGACGGCATCTTGGGTGAGCATGTCATGAAAAATCGGTGTAAGTATCAACTGCGTTATGCCAAGAAGCGTCAGCGCAATGACACTCACTTTGTCTATCTTGTTCATAACCCGTCTCCTTTCAAATGTGCGTTTAAGGTTTTGACCTCATGAATTGAGCGTCTTTACTCCTAACTACGAAAGTGCCTCAAAAATGTGGCGAAGATTTTTTTGCCGATGGATTGTGGTTAACTTTCATCGAGCACTTGTCCATTTTCAAGCGATTCAACCGTTTTATTATGTCCGACTTTACCATTGCGGGAAAAACATTTTCCTCGCGCTTGCTCATCGGCTCGGCGCGGTTTCCCAATCCACAAACCATGATGCAAGCCATCGAAGCCAGCGGCGCAGAACTTGTAACTGTTGCCATTCGCCGAATTAACCTTGCCGATAAATCTTCCGAGAGCATTTTGCAGTATCTCAATCCCAAAAAGCACTTTCTTTTGCCGAATACGGCAGGCTGTTACACCGCCAAAGATGCCGTTTTAACCGCCCAACTCGCTCGCGAAGCCCTCGAAACGAACTGGGTCAAGTTGGAAGTGATTGGCGACGACGAAACGCTCTTTCCCGATGTCGTCGAGTTGCTCAAAGCGGCGGAGCAACTGATTTCCGACAACTTCACCGTGCTTGCGTATTCCAACGACGATGTGATTACGTGCCGAAAATTGCGCGATATGGGCTGTGCCGCCGTGATGCCCCTCGCTTCGCCGATTGGGTCAGGAATGGGCATTCGAAACCCTTACAACTTGCAGATTATTCGCGAAGTCCTCTCCGATGTGCCGCTCATCATTGACGCGGGCATTGGCACGGCAAGCGACGCCGCTATCGCGATGGAACTTGGCTACGACGGCGTGCTACTCAACACCGCCATTTCGCAAGCGCAACACCCCATCCAAATGGCGACCGCAATGAAACTCGCCGTCGAAGCCGGTCGGCTCGCCTTTGAAGCAGGGCGAATCCCGCGAAAACTCTACGCCACCGCCTCAAGCCCGATGGAAGGCGTCATCAACTCTTGACGCATCGCGTTCATCAACCCAACTTTCAACTTTCGCGGAAAGGAGCATTGATATGTTTTGGCGAGCCGTTTTTTTATTCGGACTGTTAGCCGCTCTCACAGCCATTCTGATTTTGATTCCCGCTTACGCTTTCCATCAACTCTCGGCTTGGCAAATATGGACTGCATTCGCGTTTTATTTCATCTTTTTTTCAAGCGCGGCGTGGCGCGGAATCAGACACGGCAAGTTGGCGAAGGATAAAGACGACCGCCAACTTTCAACCAAATCGGGACGCATCGCCGCCATTGTTCGCGCTCTGGGTCTGCTTGTGGCGCATTGCCTTGCGGTCTATGAGTTCTCGCGTCAAACGCCGCGCGTTTGGCTCTCGCTTGTCGGCATTGGGTTGATGACGGCGGGATTGCTCGTGAATCGTTTGGCAACTTTCGCGCTCGGAAAATTTTGGGACAAACTCGTCATCAAAGACGACCATCGCTTAATCACCGAAGGCATTTATGCGCACATTCGGCACCCGATTTACACAAGTTATATCTTGCTGTTCGCAGGCTATGTGGCGCTCTTTCAAGCCCCAATCAGCGCGGCGCTGTTCGCGGTCGTGATGTCGATTTGGTATGGCAGTCGGATTTCGCTTGAAGAAGCGATGCTGAGTGAAAAATTCGGCGACGAGTATCGGCGATACGTCGCGCAAACGAAGCGACTGATTCCCTTCATATACTAAACGCCTTGACAAACCGCGGCAACCCAATCACTTTTTGACGGACAGCGCAGGCGACGACTTTTCCAACGCCTCAATGAGCAGTTCTTTTGTAATCACTTCGGGCAGAACAATTGGCTCATCTAATTTGCCTGCTGGAAAAACCACATACAGCGGCACGCCGCTTCGCCCGAATTTTTTCAAGAGGCTCGTAATCTCGTCGTTGCGATTCGTCCAATCCGCCTTGACGGGCACGATTCCAAGCGATTGGATTTTCTCTTGCACCTCGCGCGTTTCCAAAACGGTTTGCTCCGTTACTTTGCACGTGAAGCACCAATCGGCTGTAAAGTCAATAAAGACGGGCTTTCCCGAGGCGACGCTTTCTTCAATCGCCGCGAGCGAAAATTCCTGCCACGCGATTCCGCCCTCTTTCTTCGCGCTTGTCATCGCCTTTGCGTCGATATTCCGCCAATTCAAATATCGCTCAAACGAGAGGTAATAACTTCCCACAGCCATCGCCAACGCAACGCTCCACGCGATTGCCTTGCGTTGCGCGCTTGAAGAAAAATCAATGAACGCGCCAATCACCCAACACGCAACCCCAATGCCTAAGAGCAAGATGAGCGTTGCGACCACGCCCTCCGCGCCGAGTTGCCCTCCCATCACGGAAAGAAGCCAAACGACCGTCGCGAAGAGGAAAAATCCCATCACTTGCTTAAAGCGAATCATCCAATCGCCCGGCTTCGGAATGAATTTCAGCCACTCAGGTTTTGCCGCCAAAATGAGATACGGCGTTGAAAGTCCAAGCCCCACCATCGTGAAAATGGCGAAGATGACGTAGGGCGGTTGCGAGAACGCAAAGCCCAATGCCGACCCCAAAAAAGGCGCGGTGCAAGGCGTAGCGAGCGTCGTCGCCAATACGCCGTTCATCAGCGAGCCGACCGCGTCGCGCCGCGAGAGTGTCTGCCCCACTTCGCCCGAAACGCTCGGCGCGGAAAATTCAAACACGCCCACAAGGTTCAACCCGAAAACAAACATAACGACCGACATCGCCACCACGAACATCGGCGATTGAAATTGAAAGCCCCACCCAATTTGCTCGCCCGCTTGTTGAAGCAAGACCGCCACCAACGCCAACAGCCAAAACGAAAGAAGCACTCCCACTGCAAACATCAATCCATGTTGAATGCTCTTCGACGCGCCGCTTCCTGCTTGCTCCACAAAGCCCATCACTTTGAGCGAAATGACGGGCAAGACGCACGGCATCACGTTCAAAATCACCCCGCCAATAAACGCAAAGAGAAGCGCGAGCCAAATCGAGAGCGACTCGCCGCCGCCCGGCTTAAAGTTTTGATTGAGCAATCCGCTCGTTGTTTCCGCCGATTTTACTTCGTTTGAAAGTTCGTAGCCTTTCTCGCCAAACATCACTAGTCCTTTGACTTCGGTGAGTTTCGCGTCTTTGTTCATCGGCGTGAGCGCAAATTGCACCGTGCCGTCGCCGACTTTGATTTCCGAGTAACTGACTACGAAGCCTGAAATTTCTTCGGGGAAAAAATCAGTGATTTTATTTGCGTCGTCGCCTATGAAGCGCAGGGTGAGCACGGTTTTCCCGCCTTGCGCGCTTGCCGTCGCCGATTCCAATTTCACATTGCGTTTAGAGAGCGGTTCAGGAAGTTTTTTGCGCGTTTGCTCAATCAACGATGAGGCTTCGACAAGGTCTTTGTCGGAAAGCGTAGCGGTGTTGAGTTCAACGCTGGCATCGCCCGGAATGCACGATTCACGGCAAACGAGCCAAGTGAGGTCGGCTTTGATGGTGAAATTTCTTGTTGGATTTTTGGGAGGCGCAATCGTGGCGAGCAAGATGAGTTCGTTGTCGTAGCCGTAGTCGACGGCGGTTTCGGTCGCGATTTTATGCGGCGTTGGAAACAGCAAGTCCGATGCCGAAAAGCCGTCGGGAAGCGTCCATTTGATTTTCGGCGCAAGCCCCGCGTCGCCCGGATTTTTCCAATACAAGTGCCATTCGGGCGCGATTTGAAAGCGCAGTGCAATGGTGAAGGGTTTGCTGAACTCCCTTGTGCCAATATGAAGCGACGGCGTAACGAGCGGCTTGCCGTCAACGATTTGCGACATGCTGACAAGCGGCATAAGCGAAAGCAAAAGCGATAGCGTGAGTTTCATTGTTCGAAAAGATTATGAGACTAAAATAGATTCTTCGGCGTAGTCGTAATCGGCTTCGGCACGTTTTCGGGTGAGCGCGATGACCACCGTCAAAAATCCGACGCGCCCAATGAGCATCGATAAAATAATTACGATTTTTCCTGCAACGCTCAACTGTGGCGTAATACCTGTGCTAAGCCCCACCGTGCTAACTGCCGAGACCACTTCAAATAGCAAGGCTTCAAATGAAAAGCCTCGCTCTTGCTCTGTAATCAGGAGCATGAAGAGTGCGGTTGAAATGTAAAGGAGCGAAAGCAAGGCGGTGCTGAATGCGCGCGTAATCGCAAGGTCGGAAATTTTACGATGAAAGAGTTCGATTTTATTTCGCCCTGAGGCGATAGCGTAAATGTTCAGAAGTGCGAGCGTGGCGGTTGTGGTTTTAATTCCGCCGCCGGTCGAGCTTGGCGACGCGCCAATCCACATCAAGACAATCGTCAAAAAGAGCGTCGCCGTCGAGAACGACGCGATGTCCAGCGTGTTGAAGCCTGCCGTGCGCGAAACTGCCGAGTGAAACAAGGCTTGCGTAAATTGCTCAAACGCCGTGAAGGGATATAGATTTCTTCCGCCTTCCAACATCCAAAATCCTGCGGTGCCCACCGTCAAGAGAAAGGCAGACGCAAGAAGCACAATTCGTGCATGAACGGTGAGCCGCACATTTGGCTTGCGCAAGACTTTTCCCACAACCCAAGTCGAGCAACTCGAGAGCACAGCAAACCCAAGCCCACCGATGACGACCAAGACGATGATGATGTATAAAAACGGCGTGTGGTTGTAAAAATAAATGTTGGAGAGATTTTCAGAGAGAAGCGAAAAGCCTGCATTGCAAAAAGCTGAAACAGAGTGAAAAATTGAGAAGAAAAAAGGGGTTGTGCCTTGTGGCAAGTGGCTGGGGGTAAGCATGTAGTAAATGAGCGACGCGCCGACGGCTTCAATCAAAAATGTGTAGAAGCCGATTTGAAAGAGAATCGATTTCACCTTGCCCAAACTTTCTTCGCCCAAGAGTTCACGTAGCGCGGTGTATTCTTTGAGGTTGCGGTTTCCGCCTGTAACGACGGCAAAAAAAGTCGTCAGCGTCATGATGCCCAGCCCGCCGATTTGAATAAGCACCAAAATAATCCAATGCCCGACATCGCTAAACGAAGTTGCAATGTTCACCGTAGCCAAGCCTGTAACACAAACCGCACTTGTTGAGATGAAGAGCGCGTCAATGACGGATAACTCTTGCACGCTCGCTTTCGGCAAGAGCAAAAAGCCCGCGCCGAGAATCGCGAGCGCGACGAAGCTAAACAAAAGCACGCCCGATGGCTGAACGCTCGCCGTCATGATGCGCCCGCTATAGCGCAAGGTCGAAGGAAACAACGCCACGACGACCAAGAACTGCGTCAGAATGAGATAAACGCTCGTGATGGTTTCAGGGGTGAGTTGCGGATTGAGCGATGCCAGCAATCTTTCAATCGCACGAGGGAAAATCAAATAAAATAAAATTACTGCAAAGAGAATCAGCTCGAGCCAACGCTCGCGCGCGTGTCGGCGTTTGTTTTCCGCCAACGCCACTTTGATGAACGCTTGAACCGCAAAACAATACAGCATCGCCGTTTCGGTCAGTTGCGCGAGCGATTCGAGCGATGGGTCAAGATGAAAGCCAATGCGGGCAATGATGGCGGCAACCGCAAGAAGCGCTAAAACGACGAGGAAGTTATCTATCGCGCGGAGAATGGCAAGGCGATGCGTTTCAATCCAAGCCGTTGCCACTTGGAGCGTTGAACTGCGATTGACGGAGTTGGTTGTCTTCATAGCATTATGCTAGCAGGGCGAAGGCGGCTGTCGGTCGCGATGTCGTTCAGAGCGCGTTTCTGTTCAGGGCGCTTTCGCGCCAATCAAGCGCGGAAGATGTCTTGGAACGCTCCTTGCGCTTCCCTCGCGCTCATTTCCACTCGACCTTCACGGAGCCCATTCCTGTGGAGATGTCAAATTCTAGCGTCCGCAATCCGCTTCCGTAGTTGCCGCTCACATACACGTCGCCTTTTTTTTTGAAATCTTTGGGAAGGTCGACCGAAGAGAGGATATTTTCAGAATAGTTGAGTTTGATAGCGTCGTCCTGTGGCACAATCACCGTAAGCGAGCCGGCACCGAGCGAGATTTTCGCTTTGGCATTTTGCAGTTTCATCTCGCCCGAAAAATCCATTGTTACATCGCTCGCGCCGCCGTGCATGTGAAGTTCCTTAAAGTTGGCGTTGCCAAGTCCTTCCAAAACGAAGCGCGACGCGCCCGTAGCGATTTTCAATTTTTCCATCGGTTCGCGATTTGGCTTCTTGAATTGCACGTTGGTTTGGCACGCGCCCGATTTGAGCTCGAGAGAGGAGAGTTTGAGCGATGATAAATCCAACTCGTGCTCGCCTGCGGCAAGCGTGATGGATAAATCTATTGGAAGTTGGTCGGAGAAAGTCAAGGTGAGCGCGGAAAGGTCTTGACGCTTTTCCTCTTCGCTGTTGAACCAGTTGCGCAAGCGGAAAGAGATGGTCTTGTTTTCTGCATTTTTTGAGCGAATGTTGCTGATGTCTAAATCGCCTGTGCCGTTTTCGGAGATGTCGTAGGTGTAGTGCAAGTCACTGGGGTCGGGCGAGGTGTAGCGATATTCAAACACGTTGGGCGAGTGATGTGCCGCAACTTTGAGTTTCACCAATCCCAACTTCACACGAGCTGAAAGTTTCTTTTCGGTCGTAATTGGATACGCTCTTGAAATTGCTTGTGCGTGGCACAACGCCGCCGATACAAGCAGTATCAAGAGTAAAAGCGACTGGCGAGAAAAGATGCAACTTGAAGTCACTCCAGACGCTATGGTGTATTTTGAGAGCATGAGTCGTTAATTGCGTGATAATCGTGCTTGAATTTACAGTTCTAAAAACAATTTTACCAAGTTTTGCTCTGAAAGTTGCGCCGCTACGGTGTGTCGGAGGTAAAGGTTGCCTGTTCTTCAAAAAATTTGCGCACTTCGTCGCGATTCGTCCGAATTGCGCCCACATCAGCGCGGCGTGCTGTGAGTTTGCGCTGGGTTATCAACGCCCAAAGCGACGGCTCATGGAGCACAAGCGATGTAACTTCTCCAATCACTTCGCCCTCCTCCAAAATGTGAACCTTGAAAAATGCTAACGACGAGAGCGAAACCGCAACGGAGTCAATCCTGATTGTGTAACCGCTTTGTGCGTTCAAGTGTGTTTCAGCAATCTCAATCGCGTTTCGCTCTGCCCAATTCACATAAAACACATAAAACAGCGCGAAAAACATGAGGAACATTAACGCAGGCGAAACGAGGATTGCCACAACGAGACGGCGAGCATCAAGCACACGTGCGTTCAAGGCGTTATGAATTGGTTGTTTCCTTATACTACTTTTTGAGCATCTTTTTTACGGTCTGTTTGTAATACGAGCAAATTCGCGTGAGTTCACAAAGATGACATTCAGGAGATTTGGCTTTGCACGTATATCGCCCGTGCAAAATAAGATAGTGATGAAAGTCGCCGACTTGTTCAGGCTTCAAGTATTTCATCAGTTGGGTTTCCGTGTCAAGCACATTATCGGCTTTGACCAATCCCATGCGGTTTGAGACGCGGAAAACGTGCGTATCGACGGCCAGCACAGGCTTTCCGAATGCGTTGCTCATCACGACGTGCGCCGTTTTTCTGCCCACGCCCGCGAGTGCTGTCAGTTCTTCCAAAGTTTGCGGCACTTCGCCATTGTGCTTCTCGACGAGGGCTTTACAAAGCTCGACAATGTGCTTGGCTTTGTTGTTGAAGAAGTTGATGGACTTGATTTTTTCTTTGACCTCTTCAACCGAAAGTTTGCTCATGGCTTTGGCATCGGGATAGTCTTTGAATAGTTCAGGCGTAACCATATTGACGCGCTTATCGGTGCATTGTGCGGCAAGCAAGGTGGCGATAAGCAGTTGGAACGGCGTTTCGTAGCGCAGTTCCGTTTTAGGAGAGGGAAATTTTTTACTCAACACTTCGGAAACGACGGCAAACTTTTCGGCTTTGGTCATAAATTTAGGCGAGCAAAGAGGCGTTGCACGATGGATTGCGGTTCGCGGTTGTCTATTTGTGTGATGCTTTTTTCGGGCAACGAGATAGCCGTGAGTCGCCCCAATCGGCTTTGTTGATTATAGACGCATCCGGTATCAATCGCGATGAGTTTCTCTAAAAGAATCGGGCGCGGAATCGGCGTGTGTCCGCAGACGACGGTTTTTTCCCACTTGTAGTCTTGGGCGTTAAGAACGTCTTCGTCCATATGGCTTCGTTCCCAGACGAGCTCGAGTTTGGTCATTCGCTTTAAGTTTTCTTCAATGGTGCGAAAGGGTTTGATGCCGCCGTGCACGAAGAAGTAGTCGGGCGTATCGTAGTAGGGCAAGCACGATTTAAGAAAATCAAGATGAGATTCAGGAATGTGTAACGTGCCATCGTGCGTGTAGGAATCGAGCGTTGCGATGCCGCCGTTGCGCTCCCAATCGCTTATTGCGAGCAATCCCGCCAAATAATCGAGCATCAGGACTTCGTGGTTGCCAAGAAGAAAGATGCACGAGTGCGTTTTTTTCAATTCAATCAAATAATCAATCACGCCTTTGGAGTCTGGACCTCTATCCACATAATCGCCGAGAAAGACAAGCGTATCAGAGGGATTAGGCTTGAGCGTTTCTATCAAGCGTTTCAAGGGGTCGCGGCAGCCGTGAATATCTCCAATGGCGATGTAGTTCATAGTGTCGGTGCGGCGTTGTGCATTGCGTTCAAGATGCCAAGATTAGCGTCTGCGATTGTCGCGGTTGTCGTTATTTCGGTTGCCGTTGTTTCGGTTGTCCGACCCACCTCGCGGGTTGTTGCGATTTGGGTTCGGTTTATACGGCGGTTTTCCGCCCGTGCGAGGTCCGCCTTGCGATTGCGGTCGGCGTTGTTGATGTGGCGGCGGCTGTTGGGGGTCGCGCGGCGCAGGCTTTTCTCTAAACTGAGGCGGTGGCGGCTCATTGATTACCACAACCGGCGGCTGATGCGCATCTTTCGGATGTTTAGCGGGCATATCCACGAGTCCTCGTCCGCTCTTGTTCAATTCCCCGTTCTTAATCAGTTCGAGCCGCACCGCGTCTAAAATGCCATTGACGAATTTTCCGCTTTTGTCCGTGCTATATTGTTTGGCAATTTCAATCGCTTCGTTGATGGAGACTTTCGGCGGCACGTCGGGAAAGTAAAGCATTTCGGCAATCGCAATCCGCATCAAGTTTCTGTCAATCACTGCCATTCGGTCGAGTTCCCAGTTGTCGGCGTGACTTTTGATTTTGGAATCGATGAGCGCGAGATTAGGGACGATTTTTTCAAGCAATGCGAAAGCGAAATCTCTTGACTTCGGATGATTGCTGATTTCTTCGGGAAGGATTCCTTCGGCGACTTTGTGAATGTCCTCCTTGCGCATTTCGTAGGCGTAGAGAATCTGCATCACCACTTCGCGGATTAGACGTCGGTTAACCATTGTTTGAAAGAACTGAATGAGTTGGCGTTGATAATGTTATCGTTGTTTCAAATTACTGAAAATTATTCAATTATTTGTTTAGCAACGTTATTCCTTTCGTCGCGTTTTTTTGCATTTATTGGAGGCGCAAATATAACTTTGCCGTCGGCGTAGTTATCACAGTCACCTGAAAAAACACTGTCTGCTTCTATGAATCGCCTCATCGCGCTGATATGCTTTGCCGCCGTTCCGCTTTTTGCCCAAAAACGCCTTCAATTTGAACGCATTGGCTACGAGCAAGGGCTACCTCACCTTTCGGTCAACAAAATTTTCCAAGACTCGATGGGCTTTATGTGGTTTTCGACGGTTGACGGGCTTTGTCGTTACGATGGCTCTACCTGCAAAGTTTTCAAGCACGACGATGCTGATTCCATGAGCCTTCCTCACAACGAAACAAGCGTTTTCTTGCCATTGCCTGACGGCATGTTCATCGTAAGCACGTCTTCTCATGCCGCTTTGTATAATCCCCTCACGGAAACCTTCTCGCCCGTTAACGATATGTCTGCGCTTTTGACAAGCGATTTATACATCCACATTTCTCCTTTTTTCATTGGCGACAACGATTCAGTTTGGCGGTTCAATCATTTCGACAGGTCGATTGCGCGGCGGTTGAAAGACGGCGCGACGAAAACATATCGCAACCTCTTTCCAAGCGAGGACATGCTGACATTCTACGCCTTGCAACTGCACGACGAGAAACTTTGGTTTGGCACGTCGATTGGCTTGTTCGTCTTTGACATCAACGCGGAGACGATGCATTTGTATCAACAAGACCTCGACAATCCCGCGTCGATTCCTGAGAACAGCGTCCGACACGTTTATGTCGACCGAGAGAAGAACGTTTGGATTGCGACTTACGGCGGCGGCGTTGCGCGCGCCATTCTCAAACCTCGCTCATTCACAACATTTAGTCATTCGCCGAACAATCCCAATAGCGTCGCGGGCGGCTTGCTTTTTGGCATTTGCGAAGACAAAGAAGGCAACCTGTGGATTGGCTCAGAGCACGACGGCATCAGCGAGTTTCGCCGACGCGAAGGCCGGTTCATCACGCATCTTTTTGACCCGAACAACCCGAACTCGCCGAAAACGAACCGCTATCGCGAGGTTTTTTGCGACAGCGACGGAAAAATTTGGGCAAACGGCTCCGTCTTTGACCCGAAGACGCGGCATTGGCATCGATTGCCGATTGTTCCAAAACCGAATGAAGACAGAGCCTACTTGGAAGTCGGCGATACGGTCTATGTCTTTGATGGGCAACGGATGCACGCCGTTCACCGCCGCTCGCTTACGCTGAAAACTTCTGAAATGCCGTTGCGCGACTCTCTCAACGCATTTCGGCATTGCTACCGCGATTGCGACGGTCGCATCCTCGTTGGCACCATTAACGGCTTTGCCGAACTAGATTTGCCCACGCGCTCGCTGAACAACTGGCGACTTGTTAATCCGAATGAAGACGCAACTCGCAAAGTCGTGCATTATGGGCACGTGCAATGCATTTATCAAACCAAAGACAACCGCTATTGGGTCGGCACGCGCGGCGGCGGATTGTTCATTTTCGGCGAGAAATTTGAAACGGTTGAATACCTAAACCGCCAAAACGGGTTTCCCGACGACGTCATTTACGAGATTTGCGAGGACGAGGACGGAATGCTGTGGATGACGACCAACAAAGGACTTTTGAAGTTCAATCCAAATCAAAAGAAATGCGAGCGCGTGTTCACGACGGCAGATGGCTTGCCCAACGACGAGTTCAATCAATACTGCCTTGCGAAGTTGCGGACGGGCGAAATCGCTGGCGGGGGCATTGGCGGATTTTCCATTTTCAATCCCAAAGACCTCAACGCCAACGTCGGCGCGCTCTCGGTGGCGCTGACGGATTTCAAACTCTTCGAAGAATCGCAATCGTTGGATACCTCAATGGTCTTCAAGCAATCCATCGCGCTGGATTACCACCAAAACTTTTTTTCCTTCGGCTTTGCCGCGCCCGCTTACGCCAATCCAAAAGCCATTGAATACGCTCATCGGCTCGATGGCATCGATGCGGATTGGGTTGAAACGCGAGCGACCGTCGCCCGATACAACAGCGTGCCGCACGGCGAGTATCTCTTTCGCGTCAAGGCGCGGCTTCGCAACGGCGAGTGGAGCAAGGAGCGCGTTATTCATCTTCGCATCGCGCCGCCATTTTGGAAAACGAGTTGGTTCATTGGGGGAATCGCGATTCTTCTGGTTACGCTGATTGTCGTTGCCGTCCGCGCCATCATCAATCGCAGGGTGCGCGCCGAAGTCGAAGCGATGAAGCGGCAAGAAGAACTCAAACTCGCTAAGGAAATCGCAGTCCTCGCCGAGCGCGAGCGCATCGCCGCCGACTTGCATGACGACGTCGGCGCGACGCTGACGAAAATCGTCTTGACCGCCGAAGCCTTGAAGCAAAGCGCCAGCGGCATTCCGCCCGAAATGCTCGATAGGCTCGCCAATGGGGCGCGCGAAGCCACCGACAGCGTCTCTGAAATCGTGTGGTCGATGAATCCGCGTTACGATTCGCTCGATATGTTCGCCGCGTATCTGCGCGAAAAATCGCGCCAAATCTTCGATGCCACCCCGATTGAACTCGACATCGCCTTCCCTGACGACCTGCCCAATCTGACGCTCTCTGGCGAAACGCGGCACAACCTTTTTCTCGCCGTCAAAGAAGCCCTCAACAACGCGCTCAAACACAGCGGCGCAAGCAAAGTCTGCCTGTCGCTCGCGATCGTTCAAACGCAACTGACTATTGTCGTTCAAGACAACGGAAACGGCATTGAGCAAGCGCGCCTCTTCGGCAACGGACTTCGTACGATGCAGAAGCGAATGGAAACCATCGGCGGATTGTGCGACGTGCGCTCCGAGAAAAGCGTGGGAACGCGCGTGCTATTCGAAATGCGCTTGAAGCAAGAACCCGCCAACGGAAAGTCAGTTTGATTCAGAACCACAGAGGCGCGCTCTGACGCAGGGCGATTTTTCCGAAAAATACGACGTTCGTCGTATTGACAGGGACTTCTCTCCGACGCGCGTCCCGCAAAAATACGACGTTCGTCGTATTGATTGCCCCTACCCCCATCGCGTAGCTTTGCACCGTGAAGTTTAACGCTAAATCGCAAACTAACAATGAAGAACCGTAATCTCTTTTTAGGCTCGTTTTTGCTTGCCTTAACTCTTTTTGTGGCTTTGGATGACTCTCATGCCCAATACTATAAAATCATCAACAAAGCTACGAGCAAGTGCATTGATGTCTCAAACGGAAAGGTAGACAATGGCACGCCAATCATTCAATGGGAATATAAGGGAAGCAACAATCAACTATGGGAGTTCAGAGAGGACAATGGATTCATTCAAATCATCAACAAAGGCACAGGCAAATGCATTGACGTTGAAGGCGGCAAACAAGACGATGGCACAAAGTTGATTCAGTGGGAAAATAACAAGGGCAACAATCAATTATGGGAAGCAACACAGGATGAAAAGGGCTTTTTCCGCTTTGTGTCCAAAGCCACAGGCAAGGCTCTGTCTGTTTCCAGCCCGGCTGACCCTCAACTGATTCAAATGTCCGTCAGCAATAATTCTTATCAACTTTGGGAAGTTCAAGAGGTTCAATAACTCTAACTAATCGTTAAAAGGAATCACAGATGTCTATGCGCTTAATGATTTTGTCCTTTACCCTACTCGTGCCGATGGGTTTATTTGGACAAGTTGCGAAAACGGTTGTCGGCACGTTTATAGGAGACTCCAAAACAGGAACTTCCTACATCATGACTGTCAATCCTGATAAAGATTTTAAGCTTGAGGTTATCAGTGGCACTACGGTTACTGAATACAAAGGCTCCTATGTCGTTGCGCCGCTAAGCAACGATAAGAAAGGAGGTTTATCCGTAAAGCTTCAGTCTAACTCAAAAAAACTTGGGGGCATTCTCACGGAATCAAAGTATAAGCCAAATCCCAAGTATGAGGTCGGACCTAATGGCGTTGTATGGACGGTAGAAAGTCCATCTAAAGAGATGGTGCAACTTACTATTCCGCCAGCACCAACCGCAAAGTTGAACGCTCCATCCAAGACCGTTGAGAAAGGAAGCCCTGTGATGCTCTCTTGGAAAACTGATAACGCTATCTCCGTTACGCTCAACGGCGAAAAAGTTGACGCGAATGGCGCGAAGTCCTTCACGCCCACCGCCAATACCCTTTACACATTAGCCGCCGAAGGAAAGGGCGGAAAGGCAAGCGATACCTTGACAATTTTCGTGGTTGAAAAGCAACCTGAACCTGAACCGCTCAAAGCCCTTCAGCCCGCTTTCTTGGGCGTATTTTCGGGAATGTATCAGGAAGAAGAGTTTGATGAAGAAACCGAAAAAAGCATCATCACGCACAAGCGCGTTTATCAGTTCAAGTTTGGACCAGATGGCGCTTTTGAAGGTGAAATCACAAAACTGAAGGGTCGCAAGCTTGCCTTCAAAGGAAAGTATGCGATTAGCCTCGGTAGCACTGAGGAAATCGGGTCAGTAGAAGTCTCCGCTTCATCGAGCGACGGGCTAAAAACAGACATGACTTTCTTCTATGAGGTCGATGATAATGAACCTATCTGGACATTCAACGACGGAGAACGTTCTATCAGACTGGAAAAATAAAAACGCTTTTTTTAACTCTAAACGACAACAACAATGAAAAACAATTCAATCTATCTCTCGAAAGCGCTTGTCATTATTGCGTTAGCCTTCGTTTCACTTAACGCAGGATGCGGACTCATCAGCAAATTTATAGGCGGTCCTAAAGTGAAGGAAGAATCTATCACGGTCGCTCCCGGCTTTGATGAGTATTCGAACGACAAGACCTACAATGCGCTGCTCACTCAGCCCATCAAGTACAAAAAAATAACCATCGAAGAAAGCGAGGGCAAACTCGCGCCTTACAATAGCGTGTTCAAAGAATCAGCCGAAATTTTGGCGGTTTCTCGACAAATGAAGTTTGGTTTGAACAAAATCAAAAGCGGAGAAGTAAAGATGTCCGTCAAAATTGATCCTTCAATGATATCAGGGGGACCGACGGGAATCGCAGAAAAGGCAAACCAAATCGTCAACATCGACCCACAAACAAAGTTCGGCTTTAAGACTATTCAAGCCCTTCTCAAAGAGAAAGATGAGATGAAGAAAAGAGTTGAGGGTCTGACGAACAAAATTGCCAACCTCAAGCCGCAAGATGACCTTCAAGGAAAGGAAGCGTTGGCAGTTGGAGATGTTACGGATGGGATTAAACAGTCGCAAGCCAATCTCTCGACCGCTCTTTCGGAACTTCAGGAATCAGCAAACGCTCTCGCCAGTTTGGCAAAGTAACAAGGTTAGGACAGGCATCTCCCCCACGCTGCTTTTTTTTACGCAAAACTTCAAAACGATTATGGGAGATACAGATATGAAAGTTTTTTCTTTGTCAATCATAATAACGCTGTTCGTCTTCGGCTCTTCATTGGCTCAATCAAAGCCTGTAAATCTTTGCCTAAGGTCTTTTTGGGCTTCTACAAAGGGTCTGTCGGTCCGCTAAACTTTATGCTATCAGTCAAAGCGAATGAAATGGCTCTCGTGCTTGAAGTTGACGGGGCGATGGATATGTACAGAGGAAAGTATAGCGTGCAAAAAGGAAGCACTCAAGATGAAGTAATTCTCCAAACCAATTTGAGACACACAAGGACAAAAGAAAAGTTCTCGTCCTCAATTCTTACACTCAAGTCTAACGAAAACTCTGTAACCTGTGAACTTGATGCGGGAAATGCAGGAACCATAGAGTTGGAAAAAGAAGAATAGTTATGTTCTGTTCAAGCCCATGTTCCGAACAGTCGACAGCAGATTTTTGCAACGCCAAACACCCAGAATGATGACCATTCGCGTCGCGATTGTAGAAGATACCGAAGCCTTTCGCAAAGGCATCGCCGCCATTCTCGACCACTCCGACGGATTCGAGTGCGTCGCCAAGTTCGCCAATGCGGAAGATGCGGTCAATAACCTTTTGGACTATAAGCCCGAAGTTGTGCTAATGGACATCGGACTGCCCAAAATGAGCGGCATCGAGGCGATGAAAGCGCTCAAAGCGATAAATCCTTCCGTCCAATTTTTAATGCTCACGATTTTTGAGGACGACGAGAAAATTTTTGCGGCGTTGCAAGCAGGCGCAAACGGCTACTTGCTCAAAAGCACTCCCCACGAAAAGTTGCTCGAAGCCATTCGCGAGGTCAAGCACGGCGGTTCGGCAATGTCGGCTCAGGTGGCGCGGCGCGTCATTGAGGTCTTTCGGCAACCCCCACAGCAGAAAGAAGTTCTCGATCTCTCGGAGCGCGAAAAGGAGACTCTGACTTTGCTCGCCAAAGGCTACACGAACAAGGAAATCAGCGAGAAGATTTGGCCCAAAATCTCGGAGCATACGGTGCGTACGCACATTCATCGCATCTACGAGAAATTGCACGTGCGCAACCGCGCCGAAGCCATTCTCAAAGCGTTTCCGAAATAGCGCGTTTCCGAAATAGTTAGGAAGTCGCTCGCAAGTTCATTTCGCCCAAGCGCCCCGCATACTGACTCTTGCCCGCGTAGATTTGCTTGATTTGTCCAATCTTCGCCAACCGCTCTTCCGCCAAGTGAATGGCGGCTTGATTTGCCGTCATCTTCATTTTTTTAGCGGTCGTCAAGATGTTTTTAATCACGTCGTAAATCTCCTTTGCTTGCGAGAGCGCACGCTCTTGATTGTATCCTTCCAGTTCGTTGGCAACGTTAATTAAGCCTCCGGCATTGATGACGAAATCGGGCGTGTAAAGAATGCCGCGCTCCAAAAGCATCTGCTCGTGAATGGACTCGTCTTTGAGTTGATTGTTGGCAGGACCGGCGATGATGTCGACTTTCAATCGCGGAATAGTCTCGTCGTTGAGAATGCCGCCCAGCGCGGCGGGACAAAAGATATTGGCTTCAACGTCGTAGATTTGGTCGGCGTGAACGAACTCTGCGCCGTATTCATTGACGATGCGACGCGCTTTTTCCTCGAAGATGTCGCTGACATACACCTTCGCGCCTTCTCTGCGCAGGTATCCGCACAAGTGATAAGCCACATGCCCGGCACCTTGCACGATGACTTTCTTTTTGTTGAGGCTATCGTTGCCATAGCGTTCCGAGCAGGCGGCTTTCATTCCCATATACACGCCGAGCGCGGTAACGGGCGAAGGGTCGCCGCTTCCGCCGAGCGCGCGCGAAATGCCCGTCACGTATTTCGTTTCCATTCTGACCCATTCCATATCGCGCACGTCCGTTCCGACGTCTTCCGCCGTGATGTATCTGCCGCCCAAGCCTTCGACGAATCGTCCGTAGGTGCGGAACAGGGCTTCGCTTTTGTCGGTCTTGGAGTTGCCGATGATGACGGCTTTTCCGCCGCCCAAGTTTAAGCCAGAGACGGCGGCTTTGTAGGTCATTCCGCGAGAGAGGCGAAGCGCATCGATAAGCGCGTCCATATCGCTGGCGTATTGCCACATTCGCGCGCCGCCGAGCGCAGGACCGAGCGTCGTGTTGTGAACAGCGATAATTGCCCGCAGACCGACTTTCTTGTCGGAGCAGAAAATCACTTGTTCGTGTTCGTACTTTTCGAGTTCGGAGAAGAGGCTGAGCGCGGTGGCTTCTTCGGGGTTCAAAACTGCATTCGTCATAGTCAAATTGGAAATGTTAATGTTGAGAAAAATCGCATTGACTTTTCTTGAAATACACGGGCGGCAAATTAAAAAATCTTTCTCCGAAAACAACGGAAAAATCGTGCACTAAATTGTTGCCTGTGCGATACGCCACACTCTTCAAGTCGTTCAGGAGCGCGGCGACTTCAAGAGAGATTTGCCTAAAACGATTTACACGAAGTTTTGCTTTTCACTTTCACTTGATTATCTTTGCGCCAAGTTTTGCAGTTTTAACGGACACACCGCTCAAACCTCATTCGCAGGGTAAAGCGAAGATTCCTAACTCTCTACTTGCAATAGAACATCACGATGCTTCCGAAAGGAAGAAAACAACATCGTTTGTGAGGGGGAGTGTCCGCTTTTGTTATTTGCATTATTGATTTTCTGATTGGGGTGTCGCCAAGCGGTAAGGCATCGGCCTTTGGAGCCGACATTCCTAGGTTCGAATCCTAGCACCCCAGCGCCAAAAAAGAAAGCCCGTTTTTCAGCGGGCTTTTTTATTTTCAGACCATCACTTTTGGAAACCGTTACCATTCAAGCACTTAACACTACAAGACGCACACGTGCAAGACCTTAAATCATTGAGCCTCTCTGAATTTCAGAACGAACTTGCCCAACTTGGCGAACCAGCGTTTCGCGCAGAGCAAGTGATGGAATGGGCATATCGCGGTGTTCTGAATTTTTCCGACATGACCAACCTTCCCAAAACACTTCGCCAAAAACTTTCAGAAAACTTCTTCATCTCGCACCTTGTGCCCTCGTTTGTTTCAGGGTCAGAAGAAATTGAGCATGCGCAAACCGTCAAGTTTCTTTTCTTGTTGGACGATGGAAAAGAGATTGAAACCGTCTTGATTCCCGACTTCAAAAGCGAATCGCAAAAGCGATTGACGGTTTGCGTTTCGTCGCAAGTGGGATGCGCGATGGCGTGCAAGTTTTGCGCAACGGGCTATATGGGTTTTACCAGAAATCTCACCGTTGGGGAAATCGTCGGACAAGTGGAAGTCGCCGCCAAGTGGGCAGAAACGCATTGGAATCAACGCATCACGAACCTTGTATTTATGGGAATGGGCGAGCCGATGCTCAACTATGAGCGCGTGATGGAATCAGCGTATATCCTTACCTCGCATCGCTATCCGTTTCAAATCGGCGAGCGACATATTACGCTTTCCACAGTGGGCATTGTGAGTGGGATTTATCGCTTGGCAGAGTCGGAGCCTAAAATCAACTTAGCCATTTCGCTTCACTCGGCGATTGAAGAAAAACGGCGCGACTTCATGCCCGTTGCCTATCAATTCTCGCTTCAAGAACTGCGCGAAGCACTCATTGCCTATTATGCACGAAAAAAACGCGAAATTTTTATCGAGTATCTTCTGCTCAATGGCATCAACGACGGCGAGGAAGACGCAAAGGCATTAGTGAAATTCGCGCGAAGTGTTCCGAGTAAAATCAATTTGATAGATTACAATCCGATTGCTAATATCGACTATCAACGCACGAGCGACGCACGCAAAGAAAAGTTCCGAGCCATTTTGCACGAGGCAGGGCTTTTCGCGTCGGTCCGACGCAGTCGCGGAAAAGACATTGACGCGGCGTGCGGACAGTTGGCGACGCGCTCCGTTTCAAGCAAGCGCATTCAGCCGCTTGTCCAGACAACCAAATGAATCTTCGATGCTATGCCGCTTCCATTTGACATAAGCCCCGACGCGCTGTTGCGCAAAGCCATCAAAGCCTTCACGCAAAGCAAAGCCGAAACGTCCGAAACGCCCGAATTTTCCGAATTGAGAACGCGCCGATACCGCGCCACCGCGCGAGACGTGTATGAAGTTGCGCTCTCGCTTCCGTCGCGCTGGTTTGGTTGGCGCATCGTTTCGCGCGAAAAGAATTTAGGCGGAATGTCGGCGTTCAAGTGCGAGATTATCTCGACCGTGCTTGGCGGCAACCGCTTGGAATTGTCCGTATGGATGATGGAAGACTCAGATTCCAACGGCGCGATTGAAACAGTCGTCAATGCCAAATGCGTCTCGCAAGCCCCGACCAAAGGAGACTTGGGTGAGTGTCGGCGCAATGTCGCCTTCTTTCTCTTCGCGCTCGATGAAGCGTTTGCAGAGTCCAAGAGCGTTTCCGCAACCCCGACCGCACCGCCCGAACCGCCAACCGAACCTGCACCATCGAAGCCACCTGAACCAACGGTTCAACGTCCGCGCGTAACTATCAAACAAGGCAGTTCGCCGCGAATCACCATCAAACAGTCCACGCCTGAACAATGAAATTGATTTTATTCGGAATGCCCGGCGTCGGGAAAGGCACGCAAGCCAAAATTTTAGCCCAAAAGCACGGCGCGGTTCACATCTCTACGGGCGACATGCTTCGCGCAAACATTCAGAACGGCACGCCACTCGGCACAATGGCGAAAGGCTATATGGACAAGGGCGAACTTGTCCCCGATAATCTCATCATTGCCATGATTGAAGAGGTGCTTTCATCTGCAAAAGCCAAAAAAGGATATGTGCTCGATGGTTTCCCAAGAACCGTCACACAAGCCGAATCGTTGGAGACCATTCTTTGGCGCGCGAATGTGCCGATTGATAAAGCCATCAACATTGTGGTTGATGAAGAGGAAGTCGTCAGAAGATTATCGGGACGAATGACCTGCCCAAACTGCGGCGCGATTTACCACAAATACAATCAGCCGCCAAAAGTGGAGAATACCTGCGACAGTTGTGGACACATCGGCTTAATTCAACGCAACGACGATAAA
The DNA here is from genome assembly GCA_029263855.1 of Candidatus Thermochlorobacteriaceae bacterium. Classification (GTDB taxonomy): domain Bacteria; phylum Bacteroidota; class Chlorobiia; order Chlorobiales; family Thermochlorobacteraceae; genus JANWWM01. Next base: position 71,177 of record JAJUFC010000004.1, read on the forward strand.
GAAGAAACCGTCCGCCACCGCCTTGAAGTCTATCACAAAAACACTGAGCCCGTATTGCAGTTTTATCGCAACAAAGGCACGATTGTCGATGTCGATGGTGCAAAATCGGTCGAGGAAGTAACCGCCGCTATTGAGCAAATGCTTCAAAGTGCGCGTGCATAAGCCAAACTCCAATTTTTCAAGGCACAATCCAACTTGAAACCACTTCGCCTGAAGGTTGCCAAATAAACTTTGCGCGTTGATGCCCCGATGAATTGAGCCAAAGCCAATCAATCGTGTGAATGTGCGTTTCAACTACGGTAAAATTCTCCCGCCCCGCCTCGCTTTCTTCAAGTGTGGGATTTCGTTTCAAGAGCGATTCAGGAAGTCCCGATTCTGGTTTAGTCAGTTCTGTTGATGGCGGAATCGAGAGGTAGCATCGACGGCTCTGAAGGCGTGTGTTTTTCCATTGAAAGTCGGCAAGTTCATCGCTGTGGTGCAACGTGGCGTTGCCTGAAAGCCGAAGTTGAACGCGCACTTCATGGTCATAAAACAGCCAACAGACTTTTGGATTCTCGGTAAGTTCTGAAATTTTCTGTGAGCGTTGGTCGGTGTGAAAAATGAGCGTCCGCGTTTCAGGAATCACTTTGCGCAGCACAACGGTTCTCGCTTGCGGCGCGCCGTCCGAAACCGTAGCCACAACGCCCGTGTGAAAGTGATGCAGGCGCGAACTTGCGCCTTTTTGCAATGCCTCCCAAATTGAGGCTAAAAGCGTTTCAAGTGAAAGGTCTTGTTCGAGAGTGGTCATGAATCAGGGTGTATTTTGTGGTATGTTTAACGCAAATCGCGTCGTTAAGTGTTATATTTGGCGCGTTTTCAGGTATTTTGCGCTTCTCAATCAAACCGTTCCAAATCGAGAATGCTGTCTCTTCGCTTGTTCATCACGTTCTTTTTCACCGTTGCCGCATTGGCGATTTCTTCTTGCGCTAAAAAAGAAACAAAGTCGGAATTTCGTTCCGCAAACGGCGGCAAAGTCTATGGCGGCACCTTCGTCTACAACGAAACAACAGACTTGCCAACCTTAGACCCCGTGCAAATCGGCGATGTTGCTTCGCATCATGCCGCACATCAAATTTACGAACTGCTCGTCGACCTCGACCCGAACACCTTGCAAATTATGCCTGAACTGGCAACACGATGGGAAATTTCACCCGACGGCTTAACCTATACATTTTACCTGCGCGATAGCGTCTATTTCCACAACGATGTCTGCTTCCCGCAAAGCGAAGGACGCAAGTTCACGGCAGACGATGTCAAGTTTTCTTTTGAGCGCGCCTGCAATCCGAAAACGCAAACCAAAGGCTTTTGGGTGTTTAAGGATAAAGTCGTCGGCGCAAATGAATACTTTGAGTCTCAACAAGCCCTCGAGCCGAAAGTGAACGAAGTCAAAGGCTTTGAGGTGCTGGACGAGCGACGCTTTCGGATTCGCTTGATTAAACCTTACGCGCCGTTTTTAATGCTTCTGACAACAGCGTTTTGCTATGTCGTCCCGCCTGAAGCCGTCAAGTATTACAATCAAAACTTTCGCATGCACCCTGTTGGCACAGGCGCATTTCAATTTCAAGAATTTAAGGATGGACAATACCTCTTGCTCAAACGCAACCCGAAGTATTGGCAGAAAGACTCATACGGAAACCCGTTGCCATTTTTGGACAATGTGAAGACGCTCTTCATTCGCGACCTTTCCACACAAATGATGACGCTTAAACAAGGTGGGCTGTCGGAATCGTATCGGATTGAATCTGCGATGCGGAGCGAATGGCTCACCGAACAAAATGAACTGACGGAGAAATACAAAGCAGAGTTCGTGCTTCATCGTGTGCCTTCGCTCTCGACGCAGTTTTATGGTATGAATTGCAAAATCAAGCCGTTCAACGATAAGCGCGTGCGCCTTGCTTTGAACTACGCGATTGACCGCGAAAAACTCGAACGCTATGTTTTGAAAGGTGAAGGTGTTGCCGCCAAAAAAGGAATTGTGCCGCCGCTAACGCCGAACTACGACACATCGAAAGTCAAAGGCTACACCTTCGATGTGCAAAAAGCGCGGCAACTGCTTGCCGAAGCCGGCTATCCAAACGCCAAAGGCTTTCCTGAAATCACCCTTCAACTCAATGCGGGTGGTGGGCGCAATCTGAAAATGGCGGAGGCAATTCAAGAAATGCTTCAAAAAAATTTGAACATCAAGGTGAATTTGCTGCAGGTCGAATGGTCAATGCATTTGGAATCAATGGAGACAAGCAAAGCCCCGTTTTATCGCTTGGGGTGGGTAGCGGATTATCCCGATGCAGAAAATTTTCTCAATCAGTATTATGGCAAACTTGTGCCCGCCAAATTGGAAGAGCGTAGCTATCCGAATACATCGCGCTATCAAAATCCAAAGTTCGATGAACTTTACGAAAAGTCGCTTGCGATTATGAACGATGCCCAGCGCAACGCGCTTTATCTTCAAGCGGAACAAATTGCGCTCGAAGAAGCTCCGCTACTTCTGACGATTTACGACATCGACGAGCGCATCGTTCGCAAAGATGTGCGCGATTACCCTGTCAATGCAATGGACCGTCGTGACTTCAAAACCGTTTGGTTGGAGAAGCCCACGGCAGTTGCCAAAGAGTAGCGCGTAGCGGTGCTACTTCTTCATTTCCCAAAGTTTGACGGTCTTGTCGTCGCTTCCTGTTACGAAGTAGCGTTCATCAGGCGAGAGCGAAACGGTGTTGATGGTGAAAGTGTGTCCGCCGTTGGTTCGGTCGATGGTTTCTTTGCACTGCGCGTTTTGAATGTCCCAAAGTTTGATGGTTTTGTCTTGGCTAACCGTGAGCAGTTCTTTTCCGCCGTTGAGAAACGTCATGCCTTTGATGGAAAAGGTATGAGCAAGGACTTTGACTTTTGGTTTGATAGATTTCCCCTCGACCGTCCAAATGCGCAATCGCGCATCTTTGCCGCCCGTAACGAAGAGTTTGCCATCAGGCGAAAACATGACTGAGAAGACGGAGTCGCCGTGCCCCTCGATGGTATGAAGCACCTCGAGGGTTTTGGCATCTAAAATTTTGACGAAGCGGTCGCTGCTGCCAGTGGCGAGCAGTTCGCCGTTTGGCGAGAGCGCGATAGTGCGAATGTTGCCCGAATGCAGATGAAGCACGCGCGTTAAGGAGAAATCGGATAGGCGAAACACTTTGAGCGCGCCGCCCGATGCACCGACATAGAGATCGGTTTCATCATGGTTAAGCGCGAGCGCATAGTTTGGCAGGAGTTGCGGATTGGAGAAAACAACCTCTCGCTGTGAAGTGGCTTTGCCTGCTTTTTCAAAAGTGGTTTGAATCAGCGCGCCGTGCTTTGCGGTTTCTTGTTCGGTTTTATTGAGTTCGTAGAAAATGTAGTGCAGGGCGTCGTAAATGCCCGTGATGCCTTCAACTTCAACCGTTTCTGCGCCGTCGGAAACCATCACGCGCCCTTCTTTTTGCAAATCATGACGATAGGCAACGGCGATGTAATTCGCGCCGAGTTGGGGCGAAAGAAGGGTTGCGAGTTTGTCGAAGTTTTGTGCGTCGTAGATAATCGTCATGCCGTCGCGCCCTGTGGTGATGAAGTATTTTCCGCTTTTGGAAAAGAGCATCGCGTAAATGGATTGACGATGGTCGGCAAGTCCGCCAACGGCTTCGGGTTTTCCAACTTCATAAACGAACACGGAGCGCAAGCCTCCTGCGGCGGCAAATCGCTTGCCATCGGGCGCAAAGGCTACGGTATATGCGTTTTGCTTGTTTTCAAAAAAAGTTTGAACGGGTGAAATGTGTCTTTGGTCCATGTCTGGTTTTAGTTTAGAAACCGCTTCACGCATTATGGTTTCGTGCCTGCGGGCTTGGAAGTGTTGCTGACTTCGTTCTGAACTTCGGTGATAGGAAAACCGCTCAAGCGACTAACCAAAAATTCGCGGGTTTTGTTCAATGCAAAGTTGGTCAAAGTTTGAAACGCGATTTCTTTGATTGCCTGGATCAAAGGCGAAGCCATGCGTGGGCGGCTTGGTGGCACTTGTGTCCGCTCAATAGGTGGTGAAGATGGCGATGTGATGAGCAGTCGGAAGGCGCGTCCGATAAACCAGCCTGTGCCGAGCGCCGCAACCATGATGGTAACAGGAAAACGGGAAACCAAGCCTTTCGGTGTGAGGCGGGCATGGAGCTCTGACTTGAGCACTTGCTTGCGGGTTTTCAGTCGTGCTTTGCGCACTTCGATTGTTCGCACCAACGCTTTGCGATAAGCACTTATCTCTTCTGAATCTGACATGGCTTATTCATCTTTTGGGTTGGAAGATTGTCTTTGCTGATACTCGCGCCAAAAAAATTTGAGAAACAAGTTGCGCACCCACAGCGGTTGGAAGATGTTGATGAAGACGACTGCACCGATGAGCAATGCCCCTATGGCTAAAAAGCCAAGCGAGCGTTGCCCGAACAGTTCACCCAAGTAAAGTGCAAGGGCAATAAAGAGGCACGAGGCACCCACGAGAGAAATCAAAACAAGCACGACATTTGCCGCAATGCCTGAGAGCAGTTCAATCGCGTCCAACTTCGCAAGTTCGACTTTTGCCGTAAGCAAGTCTGAAGCATCATCGAGCGATTGGGAAAGCGATTCATCAAGCAACTCCACAATGCTTTTCTCGTGCAGACGCTCAAATGGCGGCTGACGGTCGTCTTTCATGCGTGATTAACTTTTACGTGATGAAAACAGCGTGCCTAAAAGAAAACCAACGCCTAATGCAATCAAGGTTGATTGAATGGGGTGCTTTTCAATGTAGCCTGTTACTTGCTCGGTAGCGCGCTTTGCCGTTTGAAACGATGATGTTTCTTTGAGTTGTTCGTAAAGAGCATCTAATTGCTCTTGAAGCAAGGCAGTTTCTTCTCTTTCAGCCATGAGCGATGCGTTTAAGTTATCGATAAGAACTGAATTAGTATGTTAAGCAATTTAGAAAACTTTTCTATCTTATTTTGTCCGTCGCCAAGTGCGACTGACGCAGTGCAAAACATTTAGAAGTAACCTTATTGTTCTTGTTTTAATGTCAACGCCGCCGTCTACCGCTGTGGAGAGCCTCTCAAAAGTCGTTCCCATTATTGCCTCGTCCGAATTGCATGAGGGTATGTCGCACATCTTTACGTTTGTCAAAGACAACGAGCGATATGAAGCGTTTGTCATTCGATTTGGGAATATCATTCGCGCTTATTTGAACTTATGCCCGCATGCGGGTGAGCCGATTGCCGAAAAAAATCAATCGGCGTTCAACAGCGACAAGCGATACCTCTTGTGCCGAGAGCATTTCGCGCTCTTTGACCCCGAAACGGGAAAATGCGTCAGCGGTCCCTGCCCGATTGCCGACCTGCATAAAATTTCCATTGTTCAACAAGAAGAGATGATTTGTTTGGTGTTGGGTTGAGGCGGTTTCTTTTTTGAAATCTGCTTTTACTTCTCTACTTTGTTGTTAGTTAAAGTAAATCCGTCGCAAGTTAAACAGCGTCGTCTCATCGTAGGAAGCAGAAGTCTCACCCAATACACGCAGAAAAGTTATGCTTTGCTCAATCGCAACAGCGGTATAGCGTCAGTTTCACTATTTTAGACAAGATTAATTTAATCGTTCAGGTGTGTTAGGGAATCTTCAAAAATATCGTGAAATCATCATCTCGGTCGCACTCTTTCTCATCTTGGATTTGAGTGTGCTGGTGGTGAGCTCAATTACGACGGGGCAACTTGAAAGTGATGCTGTTGCAGTGAACCTTGCCTCAAGACAACGAGAACTCTCACAGCGTATTGTCAAAACGCTATTGCAAATCCAAATCGCTCAAAACGCTGAGCACAGCATTGAAGAGCCACAGAACGAACTGGCGACGACATTCAAAATTTTCGACGAAACCATTGAAGGACTGCGCGACGGGCGGCTTGTTACTGGCGGCGATTACAAAACCGTGATGCTTATTCCGGTTGAAACCGACAGCGCGAAAGTTTATCTCGAGCGCGCTTTTCTTATCTGGAATCCGTTCAAAGAGAAACTCTTTCGTGTCATTGCCGCCAAAGGCACTGTTCCGAAAGAAGACTTGCAAGATGCCGTTGAGTATGCCTCAAACAACAACCTCTTGCTCCTTGATTTGATGAATTTCATCACGTCAGAAGCGGAGAAAAAACTCTCGGATAAATCCAACACGCTGCGCACGATTCAAATCACCGGCATTATCGCCGCATTGATTAACTTTTTTATCCTCCTTTTCCATTTTATTCGTAAGTTGCGCTCCCAAGACGCTGAGATTACACGATACTCTGAAAATCTGGAAAAGATGGTCGACATTCGCACGCGTGAATTGAGAACAGCGCAGGAGCAACTAAGAGCGACAAACATCAGTCTTGAAAGAGCAAAGTATGAACTTGAAGTCTTGAATTCACAGTTGGAACAAAAGGTCGAAGAACGCACGGCTGAACTGAAAAACACGCAAACCCAACTGATTCAATCCGAAAAAATGGCGGCTTTGGGTCAAATGGTTGCAGGGCTTGCGCACGAAGTCAACACGCCATTAGCGTTCGTGAAAACCAACTTGGAAGGCATGTCGGAATTTCAAAAGGAAATTTTCTTGCTCGTCGATGAATCCGAGAAACTCTGCGAATCTCTCAAAAACGACGATATGGAGAATCTCGATAAACATCTCGTTCAACTGGCGGAACTGCAAGAACGCCTGAAGAAAGCAAATACGATTCAAGACATCAGCGATATGCTCCGCGAATCCCTGACCGGTATGGACAGAATCCAAGAATTGGTGATGAACCTTAAAAACTTCTCGCGCTTAGACGAAGCCGAATACAAATACGCCGATATTCACGCGGGAATTGATTCAACCTTGCTCATTGCCAATAACATCATTAAAAATAAAGCACGAGTGGTGAAGGAATACGCCCCGAAGCTTTATGCAGAATGTTATCCCGCTCAGCTCAACCAAGTGTTCTTGAATTTGATTACGAACGCGGCACAAGCAATAGAGCGAGAAGACGGCGAAATTAGAATCAAAACGTCGATTGAAGACGGCTACGCAGTGATTCGCGTCGCCGACAACGGAAAAGGTATTCCAAAAGAGTATCTGAACCGAATTTTTGAGCCGTTCTTTACAACAAAGCCCGTTGGACAAGGAACGGGTTTGGGGCTGAGCATCTGCTATCAAATTATTGAAAAACACTCCGGCGTGATGCAGGTTGAAAGCCAAGTCGGTGTCGGAACAACATTCACGATTAAAATTCCTGTCAAACAAAAACGCGACGGGGGAGCCGCAACTGAAATCGTTCGGTCTCGATCTTCAAACCTCCAAATGGCATAAGTCCAAAAGGATATAAGTTTTTTATAGGTATTATGAGCGCACTTTCTAACATTCTTCTCGTTGATGATGAGCCGCTGTTGCTCTCATCTTTAAGTCGAGTTCTTCGTCTTCACTATACTGTTTTCACAGCAGAAAATGGTGTTCAAGCGTTGGACATTATTCAGCGCAATAAAATCAAAGTCATCGTCAGCGACCAGCGCATGCCTGGCATGCTTGGGCACGAGCTTTTAGGCAAGGTCAAAGACCTCAGCCCCAATACGGTGCGATTGCTTCTGACAGGCTACAGCGACCTTGATGCGATTTTGAACTCTGTTAATGCGGGACAAATTTTCCGATACATCAATAAACCATGCAGCGTTGAAAAGTTGCGCGAGATGATTGAACTCGGCGTTCAAATTCACGACCGAATCGTCTCGATGCAAAACGAGGCTAAAACAGAGACACCCGCAAAGCCCGCAACAGAAGTTGCTAAAACGGCAGCCGACCCACCAGCGACCCTGCTGTTCGTTGGATACACACCCGCTGAAATTCAAAAGCTCACCTCCAAAATGAACGTGCGCTTCATTGTTGAGCATGCGACGACGCTCGACGAGGCATTTGCCGCGCTCAATCGCGTGTCTGTTTCGGTGTTGATTAGCGACCTCAACTTCGGCGAGCATGACGGTATCGATTTTTTGAATACGGTCAAAAAAGAATTTCCGCATACCGTAACCGTTATTCTTACCGATATTGTTGATGCAACGATGGCCATTCGCTCAATTAACGAAGTGCAAGTGTTCCGATACATTACCAAGCCTGTGAGCGAAGATTCGTTTGCGCGGACGGTGGAAGAAGCGGCTAAGAAAAATCGCACCTATCAATCGACGCCACATCAGAATATTAAACTCACGGCGGAAACCATTAGCCCTGACCAAGCTTTTCAGACATCGGCGGAAAAATTGCGCGCCAAACTCGTCGCCGCTCGCATTGCCTTGACGAAATCGCGCTCATAGCAGTGCGCCAATGTTAAGCATTGCCGCCTCCGCCCAAGAAACCTGAACACAAAAGGCTTTGCCTCATCAACCGACATTTAGTAATTGACGATTTCATCGTTGTCCTCAAAGTGTTTTTAATACAATCCACACGGTATTGCAATCGCATGGCTCTCAGATGATGAAAGAAGAAGACGGTCTTAAAATTTCTCTGAGCATACCGCCGCCCGAGCGATACATTCAGGCTCGCACGCTTGCACTCGAAAAACAACTCGCCGTTGCCGAACTCCCTTTACAACGCGCTGAACTTTTGCTTGAACTGGGGTGGGAACTCAAAGTAGGAAATACGCAACTCGCGCTCTCTCTCGCAGAAGAAGCCTCTATGATTTGCGAGCAAGACGATTCCGAAACTGCACGCTATTACAAAGCAATGAGCTCTTGCCTGATGGGATACTGCTACCGATACCTTTCAGACTACGCCGCCGCTCACGCCGTTTCGGAGCAATCCCTCATGGAATTTGAAATATTGAACCGACCAGATGGCAAAGCAATCTGCCTCACCAATATCGGTTACGTATGCTTACACTTAGGGAAGTTTGCAGAAGCAAACGAATACTTCCAAAAAGCGCTCAGAGTGCACACCGAGATGAACAATAAACTCGGCATCGCTGAAAACCTCATCGCACTGGGGCGAAGCCTCGTAGAGGAATTCTTACAAACACGCGACCAACAAATTTTAGGGCAGGCGACAAACTACCTTTATTCCGCACACGACTATGCCGAACAGATAGACTCCAAACAAACCCTTGCGCTTGTGGCATTCGTGCTTGCGGAAACTTACAAGGTGATGCAGAACTACCGAAAAGCCCTTGATTACCATGAAGAATACGCGCACCTCTGGGAAAAATTTTTGAGCCAAGAAAGCGAGATGCGCCTCCAACTGACAGAAGATAGATTCGTCTCGGAGCGCGAACAGAAAGACCTTGAAATCTACCGGCTTAAAACCATCGCGCTTGCCGAAGCACAAGAAGAACTCAAACTTTTAGTCGAAGCCCTGCAACAAGCCGACCAACGACAATCGGAACTGCTCATGCAGCTCGCCGAAAAAAACGCCGAACTCGAGCGCATGGCAAAAGAAGACGCACTTACGGGACTTTGCAATCGTCGCTATATCGACCAACTCTTGAAAGAAGCCTTTCAGGAAGCGAAATCTAATGACGGGAAACTGACCATCGGCATTTTAGACCTCGATCACTTCAAAAAAATCAATGATAGATTCTCGCACCAAATCGGAGATGAAGTATTGAGAACTGTGGCACAACTGATGAAAACAAGAATCGGCAGAGAAGGCATTGTCGGGCGTTATGGCGGAGAAGAATTTGTCATCGTGTTTCCCAACGCCTCACTTGAACGTGCCGCACTCGTTGCTGACACCGTCCGCCGCACGGTCGAGACACACGACTGGGCGTCAATTCACCCGGAATTGACGGTAACGCTCAGCATTGGACTTTGCGCCGACACTACGCTTCCATCTTTTGAAAAAATAATTGCACAAGCGGACGAAAAACTCTACGAAGCCAAGAAAAACGGACGCAATCAAGTTCGCTACTGATTCAACACTTCCACGCGCACACGCACCACCCCCGTTTGCACCATCTCAATGGCTTTCGCGCCCGCAAGCGATAAATCGATAATTCTGCCTTTGCTATTCTTCGGCATTCGGTCGTTGATGCGAACTACAACGCTCTTGCGATTGTCCAAATTCGTAACACGCACCGATGTTCCTAACGGCAAATCCACGCTTGCCGCTGTCAATTTGTTCATGTCGTAAATCTCGCCGCTCGCCGTTTTCCTGCCGTGAAATTCATTGGCGTAGTAGGTCGCCATGCCTTCTTTGGCGTCGCGCGATGATGCAGGTGGCGACTCGGAACTTCCGCCATAGCGCACAACCGATTGGCAAGACGACACGAGCATCACAAGAAGCAGGTAGAGAACAGAAACTCGTTTCATATTTGAAATGCGAAGGGTAACTTGTATCTTCAAACTCAAAGCCTCAAACTAAATTTTAATTTGTCAAAATTCAATGCAAATCACGATTCATCAAGCAAAGTCAGTAACGAAGCCGATAGCCTACTCCTTCCTCTTTGCCGCCTTGACGGCACTTGGCGCATGGGTCGAAGTTCCAATGTTTCCCGTTCCAATGACAATGCAAACTTGCGCCGTGCTTCTTTCAGGGGCGTTGTTAGGCGCACGCTGGGGCGCACTTAGCCAAATCATCTATGTGCTCGGCGGATTGTTCCTTCCGATTTATGCAGGCGGCGCAATGGGCATTTCAACGCTCTTCGGCGCAACAGGCGGATACTTGCTCTCGTTTCCAATCGCCGCTTTCTTGACGGGCATCTCGCTCCGCAATATCACGATTGAAACATCGCTCTACACGCTTTTTCTGCGCGTGTTTGCCGTCAGTTTAGTCATCATGGTTTTAGGCACGATTTGGCTTCAAGTCGCGTTGAATCTTTCACTGATTCAAGCGATTTCGTTTGGCTTCGTTCCGTTTATCATCGGCGATGTAATTAAATGCATGATTGTTGTTGCCATCGTAAAAGCCGACAAGTGGATTTCAACGCACAAGCCGAACTTGTTCTGAATTTTTTAATCATCATTAACTCTAATCGTAAAGGAGACAAAATATGGCAGAAGTCATGGAAGCAACCGCGACCAGCGTTTTGACGGAGACACCCGTTACACTTACCGCAGGCGCAGCCGCGGAAGTCAATCGCATTATGGCAGAAAATAAAATTCCCGAAGGCTACAAACTGCGCGTCGGCGTTACGGGCGGCGGATGTTCGGGGCTTTCTTACGCGCTTGGCTTCGACCAGCCCAAAGAAAACGACGAGCGATTTGTCAGCAACGGCGTTGAAATTTTGCTCGATAAACGCCACGCAATTTATCTCTCTGGAACGGTCGTAGATTACCAAGATGGGCTTCAAGGACGGGGCTTCACCTTCAACAACCCCAACGCACAAAAGACTTGTGGCTGCGGCAGTTCGTTTTCAGCCTAATGTTTCGGCAAATTACGAAAGGCGACTTCAAACGAGGTCGCCTTTTGCTTTCGATGCACTATCTTTGCAAGTCTTGAACTTTAACCTAAATCGCTCATGAAAACCATTACACGCCTTGCCTTACCCGCCTTTTTTGTGATGCTTTTTGTCGGATGTAATGACGAAAAAAAACAACTTGAAACGCTCCTAAAAACATCGCAACAAGTTACCGATTCGCTCAATGCCGTCATTCAAGAAGAATACGAAAAGCGGGAACGCTTGGCGCGAGAATTAGATGAATTGGACACTTACACGAAAAGCCTCGGCGTGAACTTGGCGGCGGAAAAAGACCCCGAAAAGCAACAGAACACGATTGAGCGCATCAAAGAAGCGGCGAACACGCTGAAAACCCAGAAAGAAAAAATAGAACAGCTGACTGCCAAAGTTTCCCGCCTTGAAAAGAAACTTGCCGATGTTACGGCGGAAAACGAACGGTTGAAAGAGCAAATCTCCAAACTTGCAGGTGAAAATCTCGCGCTTCGCAACAAGGTCGATAGCCTCAACCGCGTAACAGCAAGTTTGAAATCGCGCCTTGCTGAAGCCGTCGCCGCCGCCAACACGCAACGCGAAAAACTCAACACGGGCTTCTACATTATGGGCGGCACGGGCTTTCTGCGCGAGAACGGCGTGCTGGAGCGACGCGGTCCGTTTGGCAACGCCTACAATCCGAATTTCAATCCGTCTCAAAATCGCAACGTGCGTCGCATCGATATTTCGCAAACGACGGAAATCGAAGTGCCTGCTCCGAAAAGCGATGTTGTGATTTGGTCGCCGCACGTGCGCAGTAGTTATGAAGTTGTGGAAAAATCGGGCGAGCGGAATAAGTCCATCGTGCGCATTCTCAACCCCGATGAATTTTGGCAAACCGCCAAAGTGCTTGCGATTGGAACGGAAGGCTAATTCATACACGACATTAAATCAGTAGTTCCTTAAAATGAGACATCGTCTAAAATACTATCGATTGATATGGACTCGTTACGATGCCGTAGCGGGTCTTTCTGTTTTCTTTGTCGCCTTGCCTTTGTGTTTAGGCATTGCGTTAGCATCAAACGCACCGCTGTATGCGGGATTGGTTTCGGGTGTTATCGGGGGCATTGTCGTTGGCATCATCAGCGGCTCGCCGACCTCCGTATCAGGTCCTGCCGCTGGCTTAACCACAGTCGTTGCATCAGCGATTAGTTCATCGGGCGACTATCGCGTGTTTCTTCTTTCCGTCATCATTGCAGGCGCATTCCAAATCTTGATTGGCATCATCGGTTGGGGCGGCATTGCAAACTATTTCCCATCGTCGGTCATCAAAGGCATGTTGGCGGCGATTGGCATCATTCTTATCTCCAAACAAATTCCCGTCGCAACAGGATTCGACCAACCCGATTTTTGGACGAGTGCTTTCACTGAACTCTTCACCACAGAGCCCTTCTTGGGCAATATGGATTCATTCGTTCGGCACTTTACCAAAGGCGTAACGGCAATTACACTCGTCTCGCTCGGCGTCTTGATTCTGATGCAACAGCCATTTGCACATCGCTTCCGAAAAATTCCTGCGCCACTTTTGGCGGTGCTGGTGGGCGTGGGATTGAATCTGCTCTTCAACACCGTGGCACCTCAATACGCGCTCAAACCCTCGCAATTAGTGAACATTCCTGAAAACTTGATCGAGAGCGCGCAGTTCCCCGATTTTTCAAAACTCTTCTCGAACGTAGGGATTTGGAAAAATGGTCTTGTGATTGGGCTTTTAGCATCGTTGGAATCACTGTTGTGCATTGAAGCCATTGATAAGCTCGATGAGCGGAACCTAACGACACCTGTCAATCGCGAAATGATTGCGCAAGGCGTGGGCAATATGGCGTGCGGATTGCTCGGCGCGGTTCCACTCACGGCAGTCATTGTGCGCGGCGCCGCCAACGTGCAAGCGGGCGCAAAAACGAAACTCTCGACCATCACGCACGGCGTGCTCTTGCTCGCTGCCTCACTGAGCGTTCCGTTTCTGCTCAATCAAATTCCCTTTGCGTCGCTCTCTGCCATTTTGCTCATCACAGGCTACAATCTCACCAAGCCCCAACTTTATATGGCAATCTGGCGCGCAGGCACAACGCAGTTTCTGCCGTTCATCATCACCATCGTCGTGATTCTTGCGACCGACTTGCTTATCGGCGTCAGCATCGGACTGCTCATTTCCATTTACTTCATCATTCAAAGCAACTTCCAAGCCGATTTTCGTGTCGAGAAAAAACATATCGATGGCATCGACCACTACCTCATCACGCTCAATAGCTCCGTAACTTTTCTCAACAAGGTGAAGCTGAAAAAAATCTTGGACGAAATTCCCGAATACGCGGCAGTTAGAATCGATGGCACATCATCGCACTTTATTGATTACGACATTTTGGAAATGCTTAGCGAATACAAAACCATCGCACACGAGCGGCATATTGAACTGCATCTGCAAGGGATTCAAACGGTCAATACTATTGCCGTGCATTGAAGAATTTGATTTCTAATCATGCAAACTTTATCAGGGAGTAAACTATGAAGCGCATTTGGTTTTATTTAGTCGCCTTATTGGCTCTCTCGTCTTGTCAGCACAAACAGCCCGAGCCTATACCGCACGACCCGATGGCGACTCTCTTGGAAGGCAACCGCCGCTTTATGGAAGGACATCCGATTCACCCCGACCAGACATTAGAACGCATTCGCCAACTCAAAAAAGGTCAGCATCCGTTTGCGGTGGTGGTGAGTTGTTCAGATTCGCGTGTGCCTCCTGAACTCATCTTCGATCAAGGTTTGGGCGACCTCTTCTCGATTCGCACTGCGGGCAATGTTGTAGGCGATTACGAGCTCGGCAGCATTGAATATGCGGTCGAGCATTTAGGCTGTAACTTGGTCGTTGTGCTTGGTCATAAAAACTGCGGCGCGGTTGAAGCCTTCCTGCACGAAGAAGGCGGACGCCATCACGACCACATTCAAACCATTCTGGATTATATCGCCAGTGAAGCCGAAGAAAAAAGCCTGCCCGATAGTTTGAAGCACAATTTAGATGCAGCGGTTCGCGCGAACATTTACCATGCAGTTCACTTGCTTCAATCTTCGGAGCCCGTCTTGAAGCCGAGAGTAGAGCGCAAGGAACTTCGCATTGTCGGAGCGTATTACGATATTGAAACAGGTCAAGTATCGTTGATGGATAATTCCAAAAGCATTGCGCTCAAATGATTCAATACGATAGTCGATTATGGTTTTCCTTCTTGTTTGATTTTCGGGCGGGGCAAATTCGTCGCCTCTTGCCAAGCATGCTGGTGATGGCGGCTTTCACTGCTGTGGTGTGTTATCTCGATTTCGTAAAAGGGCTCTACAAAATTGAGATTCCGCTTACAGTGCATACATTGATGGGTGTGGTGCTTGGATTGGTGCTCGTGTTTCGCACGAACACGGCTTACGAGCGATGGTGGGAAGGGCGAAAACTGCTGGGCGCGATGGTCAATTCTTCGCGCAATCTCGCCTTAAAAATTCACGCGGCGACGTCGTCAGAGGAAGAGCGGCGTTTTTGGGCGAGACATCTTTGCGCATTCGTTTTGATGATTCCCAAACACTTGCGCGACGAGCGTTTAGAAGACGCAATTTTGCTCGTCGATGAGGCGCGTCAAGACGCGGTTCGCCAAGCCGCGCACAAGCCGCTCGGCGCGATGAAACTTTTGACGCAACGGCTCTGCGAGTTGCGGCGCGACGACAAAATCGGTTTGGAGGAGTTTCTGACGCTCTCGCAGAATTTGAATGAACTCGTCGATGAACTGGGCGGAATGGAGCGCATCAAAAAAACGCCGATTCCATTTTCTTACGCTTTGCTCATCAAGCGCTTCATCGCCGCTTACGTGCTCACGTTGCCGTTTGGGTTGGCGCATAGTTTCGGTTGGGCTTCGGTCGTAATCGTGCCGTTTGTCTTTTACGTGATGGTCGGCATTGAAGTCATCGCCGAAAGCATCGAGAATCCGTTTGGAACGGACAAAGACGATTTGCCGACGGACGACATCGCGCAGAACATCTCGCGCAATGTCAGGGAGATTTTAAGTTCTGCCTACGGCGAATCGGTGCACGAAACCATTGAAGGCGAAGCGTTTCAGAAGATTGCAGACCCGCGCGACAGCAGAAACGACTGATTGATTTTGATAATTTTAACGACCTTTCCGTGACCGATTCTCTCGAACACTCTCCCAAACGCGAATGGCTGTTGCTCTTCGTCTTGGTCGCCGTTCAATTCACGCACGTCTTGGACTTTGTGATTATGATGCCGCTCGGTCCGCAACTGATGCGCGTCTTCGACATTTCGCCGCAAGAATTTGGGTTTATCGTGTCGGCATACACATTCAGCGCGGGCGCGACGGGATTTTTAAGCGCGTTTTTCATTGACAAATTCGATAGGCGAACCGCGCTTCTCTTCCTTTATTCAGGCTTCACGATTGGGACGTTTCTGTGCGGAATTGCTCCGACCTATCTCACGTTAATGCTCGCGCGCATCGTGGCGGGCGGATTCGGCGGCGTGCTGGGCGCGCTCATCTTCGCCGTCATTGGCGACTGCATTCCGGAGCATCGGCGCGGCGCGGCAACAGGCACGGTGATGAGCGCTTTTTCCATCGCTTCCGTCGCAGGCGTGCCGCTCGGACTTTACCTCGCCAATCACTTCGGGTGGCACTTCCCGTTCTTTATGCTTGCAGGATTAAGCGCGATTGCGCTCGCGCTTGCCTACAAAGAACTACCCAATATGCGCGGACACTTGAACGGCAAAGCCACCTTCGAAACGCCGCTTCAAGCCGTTCAAAAACTTTACGCGCTCGTCTCCAATCGCAATCACCTGAATGCGCTTCTGTTTATGGTTGTCTTGATGGTGGGCGGCTTCACGGTCATTCCTTACATCAGCCCGTATTTCGTCGCAAACGTTGGGCTGAGCGAATCCGATTTGCCGTTGATTTACTTTTTCGGCGGCGCGGCGACGATTTTCACTTCGCGCTTTGTCGGACGACTTGCGGATAAATTTGGCAAAGCGAAAATCTTTACGGTGATGTCGTTCAGTTCCATCGCGGTCATTTACGCGATTACGAACGTACCACAAACGCCGCTCGCGCTCGCGCTTGTGATTACCACGCTGTTTATGGTTACGATGAACGGTCGCTTCGTGCCCGCCGTCGCGCTCGTTACGTCAAGCGTCGACCCAAAATCTCGCGGAAGTTTTATGAGCATCAATTCGTCGGCGCAACAGCTTGCGTCGGGTGCGTCGAGCTTCGTGGCCGGCTTAATCGTTGGCAAAGCGGCGGACGGGACGATGACGAACTATCACCTTGTTGGTTGGCTTGCGATTGTCGCGACGATTTTTTGTCTCTTTTTGGTGAAGCGCGTCAAAGTCGTGGAAACATCGCCGCAAGCGGTGAGCGCGAAATCAGCGTTGGTCGAGGAGCCGTAAGCGTCAATTCGTCTTTTGTTTCTCCGCCAACGCAACCCCTTCATCGAGCCGTTTCTGATTGAGATACTCGAGCGAAATCGTCGGCGGTTTCTTTCCAATCTTGACGAGCGCCAAGAGAATTTCATCGCCGTTCTGAAAGCGATACGTGATTTTTCCCGTCGATTCGGTGATGACCGAGTTGAGATTGTATTGAGCGCAGATGAGGCTATCCAACCGTTTGAACTGCTCGTCGGTTTTTTCGCTTCCTTCAAAAATGACCTGCGCGAAATAAAGACCAATGGAACTCGCCGAATCGGCGCGGACGGAATCGCCAAAGGCAAACGCCCACGAGGCGACGCGCAGTCCGTAAAGCGAGCCTCCCTTGAAATGCAGTTCAGGCGTTACGAATGTTTTTTCATGTTGAGAATCGGTGCGCACATTTTCGCGCGCGAGCATCGTTTGAACAATCTCCGTTTTGCGCGCGCCCCACTTGAAAAAGAGTTCTCCGCCGAATGCGCCGGGCAACTCTTGCTCTGTTCGTAGCGCAACCTCCACGTTGCGCGATTTGCACGCAAGCGCCAGTTGCGACAACGCCGCGAGCATCAGGAGAAGTGGAATCCAACGAGCGAGCGGTTTCGGCATTGGTTATTTTCCGTAAAGTTTTTTTCCGACAGATTCATACTTATCGCCCGATTTCCATTCAGGCGATTTGGGATTATCGGCGATGCGCCGCGCCGCGTGAATGAAGGCTTTGACGAAGCGATTGAGGTAAGCGAAATCAAAATTCTCGTCGGCTTGGTCGGCGGCTTGATGATAGAATTGGTTAATCGCGTCGTCGAAGGCGCGAAAGCCTGGACTGAATGTCGGCGCGGGAATCCCTTTGCGCGCGAAACTGACGTTGTCGGAGCGGTCAAAAAGGTTTTGTTCGGGCGCGGGGTCTTGAATCGCGCCAAGTCCAAAGGCTTTGCATGCGTCAATGAGGTCTTGCGCCGCCGTCGTGCGCTCCAATCCGATGACGGTAACGATGCTCGTATCGTTGTAGCCCGCGCCGTCGATGTTGAGGTTGAAGATGGTTTTGTTCAGCGGAACAAGCGGATTTTCGGCGTAGTATTCGCTTCCCAACAATCCAACTTCTTCGCCCGTGCAGGCGAGCAAAATGACGCTTCGCTTCGTTGGCGCTTCGCTGAACGCTCTTGCGGCGCAAAGTATGGCGGTTGTGCCCATCGCGTTGTCGCGCGCGCCGTTGTAAATCGAGTCGGTCGAGTTCGGCGTGGATTTTACGCCGATGTGGTCGTAGTGCGCGGAAAGGAGCAAAAATTCGTCTTTCAATTTTGGGTCTGAGCCTTCAATGATTCCGACCACGTTGTTTGAAAAAACTTTCTGCTCTTTATACCCGTCCGTTTGGAAACTGCCTGTGAGTTTCTTGTTGGATTGAGCGAGCGTTCTGATTTGGGCATCGTCGTCATTGACGAGCAGATGCGGAAAACCGAGTGTCGCGGATTTTCCATCGTCCAACGAAAGACTGCCGCCACCGAAAAATTGTTTGAGCCGCGCAAATGGAAAACTGAATCGATACAGTTCGACCAACGCGAGCGCGCCTTTGGCTTTCGCCGCGTCTTGTTTTTGTTTGAACGAGCCGAAAAGCGCGCGCGGCGAATCCTCTTCCGACGTGCCAATGCGCGCCACGACGATTTTGCCTTTCGCGTCGATGCCCTTGTAATCGTCGCGCCCCGTCGCGCTATCCACAATGCCAAATCCAACATAGACGATTGCCGCAGACATCATTGCAGAACTTCCCGTGAGCAATAAAATTTCCTCGCTTGCGATGGCTCTGTTTCCGAGCGACAGCGCGAGCGACGTCGGCGCGATGCGTTTGACGAAAGAAATCGGTTGATAATATGTCTCGTTGATTGGCTTCACGCCCGCGCGTTGAAACTGCGTGGCGATGTATCGAGCGGCGACGTTGTTCCCATGTTCGCCCGTCATTCGCCCTTCCAGTTCATCGGCGGCGAGAAACTTGATGTGCGCGGAAGTTTCCGAAAGAGGCAAGGAAAATTCAGGGAGCGACTGCGCGGAAAGACATACTGAGAAAAGAGCAAAAAGACCTAAAAGAATGAATCGCATATCGGCGAAAATTGTTTTTGAAAGATTGAAATATAAACCGCGCAAGAAATGAAAAAAATCAAATGCCCGCGATGCTTCCAAACGAAAACGGAGAAAGCGTTTCGGCAGGGCGATTTATGGCACGAGTGGTGCGGCGAATGTCGAGAAAAGTTCGAGCGAGAACGCCGCCGACAGATTGAGAAAAAAATTCTCGCCGACTTGTCTTCATTGGGCTTGCTTCGAACAAAAAAGGCGTTCCATTGAACGCCTTTCAAACTCGACTTGAACGAAGGATTACGCATTAACGACTTCGCCATGCGGTTTGAGCGTGGCTTGCACGCGCTTGTATTCCGTAATGTCGGCGATGGCGGTTACTTTGCACTTCATTCCATCTTTCACCATCAAGGTCGGCACAACGTAGATGTTGCGCAGTTCGCCGTTCTTGCGCACGACCACCCATTCGGCAGGCATTTCAGGTGCGCCCGCGATGAAGGCATCATGAATGCGCGTCGCTTCGGCGCGGTAGTGTTCAGGCACGACCATTGAAAAGTGCTTGCCAATCAATTCTTCGCGCGTGTAGCCGTAAAGGTCGAGATATGCGTCATTGACTTCGACATAATTGCCGTGCTCGTCCGTTACGCAAATTGCCATTCCCATATTTTCAAAAATGGCGGCGCGGAATTTTTCTTCCGTCGGAAACTCGAATTTTTTCTTGGTCATTTCAGATGCCTCCCAAAAGTTAAGTGTGTTAAAATTCAAACAGCGTTGGCGAAGAATTTACACGTTCATCGCGCGATTCGCAACTTTGAACGGGATTTCCTTCCATTTCTTGAATCGTCAATAATTGTGCCGAAGTTTGCGCGGCTCTGGCGAGACTCGAAAAAAAAGACTCGGCTGCCCTATAGCCGAGTCCCTCTATCAACAAAACAACAAAGGAGGCTCTGATAAGTAGGAATCAGAGTCTTTGGTGTGAGAAAGAACAAATTGTACCTGAACTGCCACAAATATACGACAAAGGCAGGGCAGAGTTGCATTAAATAGCGATTAAAATTTGCCTTTCTCACGACTTTTAGGAAATTCAAGATTTAGATTTCAAACGAGCCGATAAAATTCTTGAATGTCGTCCCTTTTTCAGTAGAAAAGTAATGCTCGATTTGCTCGGCGACGGTTGCACCGATGTTTGGCGAGACGAAATTCATCGTTCCGACCTGAACGGCACTTGCCCCAACGAGAAAAAATTCCATCGCGTCTTCAAAATTGGTGATGCCGCCCATGCCAACAATCGGAATTTTAACAGCGTTATAGACTTCCCACACTTTTGCGAGCGCAATCGGCTTAATGGCAGGACCAGAAAGCCCGCCCGTTACATTTTTCAGCATTGGCTTGCGCGTTTTGTAATTGACTGCCATTCCCACAACCGTGTTAATGAGTGAAACTGAATCCGCGCCGCCACGCTCTGCCGCAAGCGCAATCGTAGCGATGGAGGTTACATTCGGCGTGAGTTTTATCATCAAATGCCGATTGGTGCATTTTCGAAGTTCGCTCGTGATTTCAAATGTCGCTCGCTCGTCGACCCCAAAAATGATGCACTCGCCTTTCACATTCGGACAAGAAAGATTGATTTCATAGCCGCTAATGCCTTCCACATCTTCCAAGCGACGCACCACCTCGCAATAGTCATCAACAGACTTACCCACAATGTTGACAACAGTGTGGAATTGTTGCGCACGCAAGAACGGCATTTTTTCCTCAATGAATTTTTCAACGCCGACATTCGCAAGCCCAATCGCGTTGAGCATTCCGGCAGGCGTTTCAACAATGCGTTGCGGCAAATTCCCTTCGCGCACTTCGAGCGAAATGGCTTTGGTAACAATGCCGCCAAGTTTGGAAAGGTCAGTAAGTTTGGAGAGTTCTTCGCCATAAGAGACCGTTCCGCTTGCAAGCAGAACCGGATTTTTGAGGTCAAGTCCGCGCCCCAGCGAAATGGACGCGGGACGAATTTCGGTGAGTTGCGTCGTAAGCATGTTCGAGAAGTGTTGTCTGAAAAATAATCAACTTGGTTGTTTCAAGCGGCGCAATTCTTCGCGTGCCGATTTCACCAAAAAACTGCGCGGATAATCTTTGATAAGTTGTTCAAAATACGCAATGGCTTTGTCGCGATTTTTCAAAATTTTTTCAGAGAGAATCCCAAGCCGAAAAAGCGATTTATCGGCGTAGTAACTTTTCGGATATGCGCTTAAAAGTTGCTCGTAAGTTTCCAATGCACGATTAGGCGCAAGCGTTTCCTCAACCGTTCCTTTTTTGAACAGCACATCGTCAGTAAGAATTGAGCCGCCAAAGTCGCTAAGCCACTGTTTGATGGATTCGAGCGCGACGGTGTTTTTTTGTTGAGCAAGTTGTTTTTCGATGAGCGCAAAGCGTCGGAGCGCGTCGAGGGCGTTTGGATTTTTGACGGTGTCGCCAATGCCTTTCAAGATGATGAGGCGTTGCAGAAGCGCGTCGTTGCTGGCTTCGCGGGGCGATTCAATTTCAGAAAAGCGTTTAAGGGCTTCTTCAAAATTGGTGTCGTAGTAGGCAAGTTGTCCGAGCAGGAGCGCGGCATCGGCTTTGAGGCGCGGTGTTAAGAACGGACGTTTCAGCATCTCGTTCAAGGTTTGGCGTGCCTCTGAAAAATTATCTTGTGCGAAAAAAACTTGCGCCAATAGCAATTCGGCGCGGCGCAGCGTGGGCACGTCGGGGTGGCGTTGAGCGAGTTGCTCGATTGTGAATTTGGCGTCGGAAGGGGATTTCAAAATTTGAAACTGCAATTCGGCAACGCTCAAAAGGGCTTCGGGCGATTCAGGCGATTGGCGATAGGCATTGGCGTAATCTTTGTAAGCAAGAATGGCTTGATTCGTTTTTTCGAGTTGATTTTCTCGGGCTTGTCGGGCTTCGGCTTCCAAGACGCGGGCAAGCCCTAACTTTCCCATTTGAATGGCGTGCACGCTGGCATCCATTGCGATAGCGGTCTGAAAGGCTTTTCGTGCGGCAGGCAAGGCATTTTGAGCCAATGCCGATTGCGCAAAGGCAATAAGTTGTCCGCCGCCTGCATTGAGTTCGCGGTCGCGATAGAGGGCTTCGCTATAGGCACTATCAAAATCGCCAAGTTCCATGTAAAGCGAGAGCAGAAGTTGGGAGATAAGTTGTCGCGGCAAATCTTGATACTTCGTTTTTTCCTTCTCGATAACTTTGATGGTTTCGCGAAGCAAGTCGGGGTTTGATTTTTGAGCGTAGCTGGAAATTTGCGCGCGAATGCGTTGGAAGTCGGGCATATCGGAGTCGAGCAGTTTGAGGTATTCGCGCGTGGCGTCGCTGTAGCGATTGAGAAACAGAAAGGCATCGGCAAGGTCTTCGGCAAAGAGCATGTCGGCGCGCTCGATTAAGCCTCGCAATTTTTGACGCGATTCAAGCACAACTTTCGCAACGCGCTCGGTTATGCGTTCTTGTTTGAGCGCAAGAATAATTGAGGCAAATTCAGGAATATCCTTTGCGCGTGAAATAAGTTGTTGGAGTGCGTCGTCGCCTTTTTTACTGTCGCCTTTGGCGTAATAGCATTGCATCAGCGTGAGTAGCATGGCATTGCGATTTTCCTTGCGGTCTAATTCTTTCGTGATGATGGCGATGGCTTTGTCGTATTGGCGCGATTCGTAGAGCGAGACGCGCAGGCGGTCGAAGTAAAGTTGAGAAGAGGGATTTTGTTCGTAAAGTTTTTGAAATCGCTCGGCGGCTTGTTCGTAATTTTGTGCTTGAAAGAAACTTTCGGCGAGTTGGTAATCGCCACGATTTTGCGCGTTCAGCATTGGCGCAATCAAGAGAAGTCCAATCAGTATTCGTTTCATCAGCAATTCAATTCAAGAGTTAAATGATGGTTCATTTTACGAAAATGTCGGGCGCGGGCAATGATTTCATTATGATTGACAATCGCGCCCAACGCCTCGCTCTCTCCGACGCGCAAATCGCCAAGTGGTGCAAGCGCGGCACGGGCATCGGCGCAGACGGCTTGATTTTACTGGAAAACTCAGACCGTTACGACTTTTCCATGCGCTACTACAACGCTGACGGAAAACTTGGCTCAATGTGCGGCAACGGCGGGCGGTGCATCACACGATTTGCACAACACTCTGGCATTAAGAAAACACAATTTACATTTGAAGCCAATGGCGAATCGTATCGCGCTGAACTCTTGCCCGATGGTCAAGTCAAACTACAAATGACCCCGCCCAAAGCGTTTCGCGATAAGTTCATCGTTGAAGGTTACGAAACTTATTTCATCGACACGGGTTCGCCGCACGCGATTGTCTATGTCAGCGACCTTGAACGCTTTGACGTGTTCGGCGAGGGCAAAAAAATTCGCTCGTCCAAGACGCATTTCCCCGAAGGCACGAATGTGAATTTTCTCAGTGTAATTGCGCCTGATGCGATTCGGATTCGCACTTTTGAGCGCGGCGTTGAAAATGAAACCCTTGCATGCGGAACGGGGTGCGTGGCGGCGGCGGCGGTGAGTTATCGTTTGGGAAAAATTCACTCAAACAAAGTAACGCTTCACGTGCAGAGCGGCGAGCGCGTGCAGGTGGAATTCGATGATGAGTTTCAATGCGTGTTTTTGATTGGCTCTGCCGAGATTGTCTTTGAAGGTCGCGTCGAAATGCCTTGATTGCTTTTGATTACTTTTTGACCAAGCGAATTGAGAACGCGCCGTCGAGGTGATGTCGGTGAGGTAAAATTTCAATCGCACCCGATTCACAAACATACTGTTGAAGCGCGGTGGGCAAGACTTCGCTCGCGCTTTGCACGCGCCAATCGGGGTGTGCTTCGAGGAACGATTCAATTTGCTTGTAATTTTCTTCGGGCTCGAGCGAGCAAGTCGCATAGACAATCACGCCATCATCTTTGACACATCGCACGGCGTTCTCGAGAAGTTCGCGTTGCAGTTTTTGCATCGTAACAATGTCGTTCGGAGAGAGCCGCCAACGAAGTTCAGCGCGTCGGGCTAAAACGCCGGTGCCTGAACAAGGCGCATCGAGCAAGACTTTATCGTATTTCTCCGTCGGGGCGAATTTTCGAGCGTCGCCTTTGACGGTTTCAATGATGTCTATGCCCAACGTCTCTGCTTGTGAGCGAATTTGTTGAAGTTTGTTATCGTAAAGGTCGATGCCGGTGATGTGTCCGAGATTGTTCATGCGTTCAGCAAGGAAGGTTGACTTTCCTCCGGGGGCGGCGCACATGTCCAAAATGCGTTCGCCGGGTTTGGGGTCGAGAAGCAAACACGCCATGCCTTGCGATTCGCTCTGAACCGATACTAATCCCTCTTTCAAAAATCCTTCCAAGTCGAAAAAGCGTTCAGGGGTGATGAAGCCGAAAACAGGGCTTTCTTGAAAGGGAATTTTGGTTTGGGCAAGTTGTTCGCGAAATTCAGCGACTGAGGATTTGAGGGTATTGACTCTAAAAGAAACCTTTGGAATTTGATTGTTCGCTGACATGAGTTCTTGCACTTCACTGAATCCGAATCGCTCTAACCATCGGTCGAGAAGCCATTTCGGGTGCGAGTATTGAAGCGCGATTTGGTCGGCGAACGTGCCGCCTTTGGTTTTGAAACTCACCGACTCGATGTTGTTGGCGATGTTGCGCAACACACCATTGACAAGGTTACCGAGAAATTGATTTTTGAGACGCTTCGCCAATTCAACGGATTCATTGACTGCCGCCCATTTTGGCACTTTGGACAGGTAGAAAAGTTGGTAGACGGCGATGCGCAAAATGTTCTTCACATCGGCGTCCATTTTGTTGTAATCGTGCTTGTAGAACTGTTGAATGATGTAGTCAATTTTCATTTTCTCGCGCAATGTGCCATAGATCATGTGCATAGCGAAGGCTTTATCGACGGCATCGAGCGGCGAGATGGAAAACTGCGTTGTGATAGCCGTGTCGGACTTCACTCCGCCAAAATCAACTTCACGTAAGACTTTAACAGCGACCTCTCTTGCGGTCATAATGTTCGATTTAGAAGGTTCTTTCTGCCTTGAGTCCATGTTTATGTCCATGATTACTCCAAACAGAGTTCGGTTGTCGTCAAATGATGTTTATTAAGCAATGCGCAACGCTTTTGGGAGCGAGTGCACCGTGATAACAATGTGCTTACGAATGTTAAGGTGTTTCGCTAAGCCCTGATGAAATAGGCACTTACAACAGCAGACGAATATTAGAGGCGAAATTTATTACACTTTTTTAGGCATAAAAGTTCTTTTTGCGATGCGTGAAGGTGAATTTAACCGATTCAGCGCTTAAATGACGAGATTATAGCGTTTAAGGGCTTCATCGAGCACACGGTTGATGAGCGCATTAAAATCCATTCCTGCCGTGCGCGCCGCCAATGGAAAGCATGAGTGTTCGTCAGGATTGGGCAAAATGCCGGGAAGTGGATTGATTTCTATGATGAACGGCTTTCCATGTTCATTTAACCGAACATCAATGCGAGCCCAGTCGCGGCAGCGCAAAACCATAAAAGCACGTTTGCAGAGAGAGGCGATTTCATCGGTGAGTTCTTTGGAAATTGGCGCGGGGCATTTGAAAACCTCGACGGGATTTTCGGGGTCGTCCCATAGCCACTTCGCCTCGTAGGAGTAAATTTTTCGCGAATCTTTTGGCAGGTGGTCAAAGAGCAGTTCGATGATAGGGAGCACATCGAGCGTTTCTCCGTTTCCGAGAAGCGCAACCGTAAATTCGCGCCCTGAAAGAAATTGCTCGACCAGCGCAGGCTGTTTGTATTGCTCAATGACTTCGCGAAGTTGGCGCGAAAGTTCTTCGTGGGAATAAACCACTGACCGTTCAAAAATGCCTTTGCTCGAGCCTTCGTAAAGCGGTTTGACAATAAGCGGAAATTGATGGTGCTCATTCAAAAATGCCATGCCTTCGCTGAGTGAGTGAATGACGCGAAAGTGAGGCGTCGGAATTTGATAGTAGGAAAGGATTTCTTTCGTGCGCGCTTTGTCGAGCGTGAGGCACAAAGTTGAAGGGTCAGAGGCGGTGTAGCAGAGACGCATCATATCGAGCAGAGCGGGAATTTGTGCTTCGCGGCTTGGCTCTCCAATGCCTTCGGTGATGTTGAAGCAGATGTCGGGTTTCTCCTCGATGAGCGTCGAGATAATCTGTTGAAGATACGCAGGGTTACAATCTATCTTGACGACTTCGCATCGCTCACGCAGGGCATTGGCGACAGCGTCTATCGTTTCAGGATTATCCCACTCGGCAAATTCATCGCTTTGATATTTCGGAGTGTTTTCAGGCAAGTCGGGCTTTTGATTGTAGAGCAAAGCAACTTTCATGTGAGCAAGGCAATCACGAGGCGGTATTGGTTGTTGATGTAGAAGACGGAACGAACGGCTCTTTGACAGATGTCTCAACAGATTGCACGCCATTGAGCACGAGAATCAGGTCGCGTGCGTCTGAAAGGTCGTCCTGTTGTTCAGGCGTTGCAACGAGCAAGACTTTACCGTTTTTGACATACACATCAATCCCCTTAATGTGGGCTTTTTGAAGTGCGCGATCGATTTTCTCAATGAGTTGCCACTCGGCGGTCAGCGCAGTTGGTAGTTCGGATTTCTCATAGGATTTTTCCTTGCGCAGTCGGAACGGAAAGCCGAAACGCGACACTGCCACGCCTAAGGCAAGTGCCGAGGCAATGCCAACCGCTCCCCAAATCCACTTTTTGGAGAATCCACTTGGCGCGCTGTTTGAATCGGAAATCATCGAGGTTTCCTGTGTGGGCGTATTAGTTGATTTCATTGAACGTAATTTCTGTGCGAACAATTTATGCAAAAATTTGAGCGAAGGATTATACTTAAAGTAGAAAGAAAAATCAGTTGTGCAAAATTGAAAAAGCGTGTCGATTTTGCTATTATCGCACTCTCACATAAACGCTTCACGCTAATCTGTTCAACCTTAACTTTTCAAACCTGTTCAAATGTCAAAAAAATTCGTTCATCTTTTTCTCTCCGTCGCCATTTTCTGTGCATTGACCGCCGCCGACGGTGGATGCGGAAGTGCCGATGTTGAAGGCGCGAAACTTTATCTCCGACAAGGCAACACCGACGATGCCATCAAGGCGGCAACCACTGCCACTACCACTGACCCAACCAACGGAGAGGCTTATTACATTTTAGGAAAAGCCTACTACGTCAAGCAATACAACGACTCCGCCGCTATCGCGCTTAAAAAAGCCATCTCACCCGGCATGAAAATTTCCGAAGCCGATTTGAAAGATGCCACCTTGCTTCTTGGCGAAGTATGGCGCATTGAATACAACGCCGGCGCGAGTCTTTTCAACCAAGCCTACACCGAAAAGGGCGACGAGAACACAAAGCGTGAATTGCTCGAGCAAGCGATTACCAAACTCAATCGTGCGATTGCCATTCAGCCCGATAGTGCCGCATCGTATCGTGCGCTCGCTAACTCCAAAGTCTTGCTCAAAGATTTTAAAGGTGCCACAGAAACGCTTGAAAAAGCCATCACGGTCTCCGCATCTGATACGGGCTTATATGTCCAACTCTCGAACATTTACGCAGGCGAACTCAAAGACACCGCAAAAGCCATCAAGACACTCGAGACGGCTTACGCGAAAAATCTGCGCTCGCCCGAAGTCAATCGCTTGCTCGTTACCAATTACTTCCTTGCCAAGCGTAACCGCGAAGCCGAAACTATGGTGCAACAAGCCTTAGCCGTTGAGCCGAACAATTCGCTTATGCTTTATCTCTACGGCACGCTCCTCAACGAAAAGAAAGATTACAACGGCGCGATTACACAGTTCAAAAAAGTGATTGACACGAATCCGTCCTTCTTGGATTATGCATGCTCCTACAACGCCGCTGTTGCTTACTTCAAGCTTGCCGAAGCCGATGAAGAAGCCAATAAGCCCAAAGACAAAAAGCGCGGCAAAAAAGCCCCTGAATACACTGGACACTACAAGTTCTATGAAAGTGCGATTGCCATTTTGAAGCCCGCCGCTGAGGCTGGTAATAGCAAAGACTTCTGGAGATTTTTAGGGCAACTCTACGCCCGCGTCGGTAAAAACGCCGAAGCAACAGAAGCCCTTGCAAAATCTAAATAACGCGCTCTTTGACAAAAGCCTCGCAACTCGCGGGGCTTTTTCTTTTCCCATTCCCTCAACCTGAACATTTCACAACGATTGAATTGGCAAGTCAATCTCGTTTCTGATAACCTTGCAACGCAAGTTGAATCCAAAACCTAACCATAAAACTAACGCAGAATTGTTACCATGCCGCTGTTGCAAAATCCAATGCGCCTTGCCGCGATTGATTTAGGGACGAACTCCTTCCACATGATTATCGTGGAACTGTTGCCCGACATGAGCTTTCTGACGATTGACCGTGCCAAAGAAATGATTCGCATCGGCGACGGTAGCCTTACGACTAAACTGCTCAGTGAAGAAGCCATGTCTCAAGGGCTTCAAACGCTTACACGATTTCGCAAACTCGCCGAACAGCGCGGCGTCGAAACCCATCACATCATTGCCTTCGCCACAAGCGCGATACGCGAAGCCAAAAACGGTGGCGCATATATGGAAACGGTTGGTCAGAAAATTGGAATCCGAACAAGCATTATTTCAGGCAACGAAGAAGCGCGTCTCATCTATCTTGCTGTTCGTCAAGCAATTAGCATCGGCAAGCGAAAGGCATTGATGATAGATGTCGGCGGCGGGTCAGTGGAGCTGATGATTGGCGACAGCGAAAAACTCTATCTCGAGGAAAGCCGAAAACTTGGCGTAGCGAGAATGTATGAACGCTTCATTAAGCACGACCCACCAACCGAAAAAGAACGCGCCGAGCTCGAGCAATTTTTCATTGAACAGATAACCCCCTTTGCCGAACGCGCAAAATCTCTCGGCTACGATATGGCGATTGCGTGCAGCGGCACGGCGGAAAACATCGCCTCTATGATTTTCATACAAGAAAACGGACAAGCCTTTGAGTCGCTCAACGGCAATGCGTTTTCACGTAAAAGTTTTCAGAAACTCTACGAGCGGCTTCTGCCGATGAAATCAAGCGAGCGTAAAAGCCTTGAAGGATTAGACCCAAAGCGCGCCGATTTGATTATTCCCGGATTGATTTTGTTCGATGTCGTTTTCCGACTTTTCAATCTCAAAGAGATAACAATTTCCGGATATGCCCTGCGCGAAGGCATGATAATCGACTATCTCTCCAAGCATGTTGAAGAATTTCGCCTCATTAACGCCATACCCGACGTGCGTCGGCGCAGCGTCATCGAACTCGCCCGACGTTGTTATTGGGACGAGGCTCGATCAGTTCACATCGCCAATCTCGCGCTTCAGATTTTCGACGAATTGCAACCCTTACACGGCTTGAGCTCTCACGAACGAGAGTTGTTGGATTATGCCACATTGCTTCACAACATCGGATATTTCATTTCGCCATCAGGGCACCACAAGCATAGCCAATACATTATTCTCAACGGCGACTTGCGCGGCTTCAGCAACGATGAAATTCAAGTCATGGCGCATATCGCACGCTACCACCGCAAGTCGCCACCGAAGCCGGAGCACGAGACATTTCAAATGCTTTCGTCGAAGCACAAGCAGTTTGTCAAATATGGTGCGGCGATTTTACGTATTGCAAATGCTTTGGATAGAACGCATCGTCAAAACGTGCGTGGCGTTAAAGCAAAGATTTCTGCCAAGAAAATTGAACTGCGCCTCACAATCATGAGCGACGCAGAAATCGAGATGTGGGCAGTTTCGCGCGTTAAAGAAATGTTTGAAGATGTCTTTGAGCGCACCTTGAATGTTTCAGTTGAATCGGTCGCCGACTGATTGAGCGGAGATTAAACTTGACCCTTGTAGAACTTCACATCGTCAGGTTGATGTTAAAATGGTTGGTGTATCACTTAAACAATTTATTCAATGACACCTCGCTTAGTTGTTCTTGGAACAGGTTTCGGCGCAGTCAGTTTGCTTAAAGACCTTTCGCCCAGCCGCTATGCCGTTACTGTCGTCAGCCCTCGCAATCACTTTCTTTTTTCTCCGCTCTTGCCGAGCACAACCGTCGGCACGATTGAATTTTTAAGCATCGCTGAGCCAATTCGCGCGGCAATAAGTTATGCGAACTTTATTCAAGCAGAAGCCGTCGGGCTTGATACGTCTCGCAAAGTTATTTGCTGCAAAAGCACCTTTGACGGAAAAGAATTTCCGATTGAATACGATGTGCTCGTGATTGGGGTCGGCGCGGAAAGCAATACTTTCGGCATTGAAGGGGTGAAAGAGCATACCTTGTTCCTCAAAGAACTTTCGCATGCGCGCGCGATTCGTCAAAAAGTGTTGGATAATTTCGAGGCGGCATCGCTTCCTTCTATCAGCGAAGAAGAGCGCAAAAAATTACTGCACTTTGTTGTGGTAGGCGGCGGACCGACAGGCGTCGAATATGCAGCGGAACTTGCAGACTTTTTTGACGACGAAGTCAAAGCCCACTTTCCGCACCTCGTTCAAGATGCACGCATTACGCTCGTCGAGGCAGGCAAACAAATTTTGAGCACCTTCGACGAACGGCTTTCAAGATATGCCACTAAACTCTTTCAACGCCGACGCATCAAGTTCATCATGAACACGCCCGTCAAAAAAGTTGAAGCCGGAAAAGTTTATTTATCAAGCGGTGAAGTTTTAGAAACAGGGCTTATTGTTTGGTCGACGGGCAACGGAGCGAATGCGTTTGTAAAATCACTGCCATTCCAGAAAGATAGAGCCGGACGATTGCTCACCGACCGATATTTGCGCGTGATAGGCACAACAGACATCTTCGCGCTCGGCGATTGTGCGACGCTTCAAGACTACACACAACCCGCCACTGCACAAGTGGCAATGCAAGCAGGGAAGTATTTAGCTAAACTTTTGAACGAAGTCTCTGCCCCAAGCAGAGCCGAAAAAGATATTGCGCCATTTGAGCGTCAGAATTTCGGCATGCTCGCTTACATCGGCAAAGACGAAGCCCTCGCTGACTTGCCGTTTATGAAGTGGAGCGGATTTTTAACGTGGATTTTTTGGCGCGCCGCCTATCTCACCAAACTCGTCAGTTTCAAAAACAAATTGCAAGTGCTCTTCGATTGGGTTCAATCGCGCATCTTCGGGCGCGACATCAGCCGATTTTAACCGTGATTCTTCAATCGTGATTCTCTATTTCTCTACATTCAAAAATCTTCCACGAATTGCAAGACCGAAGGTGAGATTTTTAACGGCACTTGGTGCAAGCGGCCAAAAGATGTTGCCGATGTTGAAGTCAATGGCAACGTTCTTTTGGTCGTAGCCAAGTCCAAATGCCCACGCAAAGCCCTGTCTTCCGCCAAGTTGAATGCCTGTGCGAATCGGCATCTCGAGAACAGGGCGAATTTCTCCACCGATGCCGAGAATCGGCACGCCAGTATTTCCGAAATTATTGTTGAAGCCCTGCACATAGTCGACGGTGAGCGCCGCAGGAAAATTCAGACGGTCATCGAGAATCATCACGAAGCCTACGCGCAAGTGTGTGGGCAATGCACGTGTGAAGCCTTCTGCTGTTCGGTTTTGCGCTCGCACGCCGTCGGCAATGCTGTCTAATTGGTTCTTATTTGCCTCGCCGCTGATGGGGTCAGTCAAGCCTGTGAAGATGATGGTGGTATCTGCCGTTTTGAGAAGCACGTTATCCCCAAAAGAGACGAAGCCGAGATTGTTAAGCGAAACAGCAAACGTCATGGTTTCGCGATAATTAAACGACATGCCTAAATCTAACCCAAGCCCATTGCCGACGGATTCGGGAAAGAGCGAGAAGCTTTCGGTCGAGTTATTGTCTTGCAATCGTCCGCGTGCGGCAGAAGTCGCCGTGTAGAGAACAGTGGCGGCGAGACTATCGCCCGTCGGCGAATGGAAGATGCGGCTTTCGTCGTTGAGTTCCGAGTAGGCGTGTGCGGCTATCCATTTCAGACTTGCACCGACCTTGATGCTTTCAATCGGGCGCAGGTTTCGCGCACGAAACGAAGTGGCGAACTCGCGCGCGTAAGAGAGGGCGTATTCGCGATACCAATAGGCGTTGGAGTTGGTGTTGCGTCCGCCCAAGTCGCGTCCAAGAAATCGCTCGTTGCCGTAGAGCGCGTATTCCAAAAATTCACGATTCAAAATGCCGCGTCCGCCGAAGTGGTCCATGATGTGAAAGCCAAACGCGCCGACTTTATCGTTGTGAAAATAACTCGCGCCGAAAAGCATTACGCTCGCTCGTCCGTTAATTTCAAATTCATCATCGATTGCGTTAAGCAGTTTGCGCTTGTCGTCGTCAGTCCATTCGGTTTTATCGCCCGAAACGCCGCGCGTCTCTTTGCCAAAAAGTGTGTTGTAAAGGTCGATGTTGATGGAATTGTTTTTGAGCATAAACCCAGATGGGAAAATCGTAACGGAGGCTTTTTGCTCGTGGTATTCGTAGGCGAGCAAGCGAGAGGGATTCACGCCCAAAGCAAGCACGCCGCCAACATACGCCGAACCGCTGTTGCCCATTGAGCCGACGACGATATTTTCGGGGTTTGTTTGTGCAGAGAGAAATGAAGCAGAGACAAAGCAGAGAGAGAACAGTAGCGCGTTTCGCATGATGATGTTGGTCGTTGTGTTTTGTGTGCTTCAAACTTCTTAAATTTTTTTCATCTAATTCCGATAGCGGCAATCATCATTGACATCACATAAAGCAGTGTGCCAAACGAATTATACCAAACGGCTTTTTCTTTGGGCTGTGCAATCAAGATGCGCTGCATGGGCTGTTGTGCAATAAGCAACAAGAGTGCAAGCCCTGCCCAAATCCACGCGCCTTTGAAGGCAATAATTGCAATCGCGGTTGCTTGCGCGGTGTTCATCACAATAGCGGCGAGAATTGCGGCGTTCTTTTCACCGAGTTGAACAGGAATCGAGCGCACATTGCGAATCTTATCGCCCGCTACGGACTTAAAATCGTTCAGCGTCATGATACCGTGCGCACCCAAAGAAAAAATGACGGCGAGCCAAATCGACTCACTTGACGGGATTCCCTTTGTTAAAGCAAAACTGCCTGTTAGCCACGCTACGCCTTCATATGCCAATCCGACAATCAAATTTCCATACCAGCCATTTCGCTTTGCGCGGAGTGGCGGACCCGAATACATGTGCGACATCAGCACGCCCGCAAATGAAATCCATAGCACGTAGGGGTGAATCCAATACGACAAAGCAAACGCCCCGCCGATGAGCGCGAAGGTGATAATCCAACTCGCATCTTTGGAAATTTGCCCTGACGGTATCGGACGATACGGCTCGTTAATCGCATCGACCTCGCGGTCGAAGTAATCGTTCATGGTTTGCGACATCGCGCACATGAGCGGTCCTGCTAAAACCAACCCCGCAACCAACACGAGCCAATTTTCCGAAAGGCTTTCGCCCGTTGAAATCGCACCGCATAAAAACGCCCACATCGGCGGAAACCACGTTACAGGTTTCATCAGTTTGACAATTGCTCTCGCCTCAATGTAAAACCCTTTGCGATTGACGTTTTCCAGTGCTTGTAAAATCGCTTGGCGACGAGTTTCGTCCGTCTCAACTTGCACGAGCGTTTCGGCTATCGCGTTTTCCGTTGAGCGTGGGCGCGTTTCGTTCAGAATGTTCATGGCAAAAATTCTTTTTCAATCTGCACTTAAAATAACGCCTTTCACGTCGTTTCGGAAATTCCACAAGCAAAAGTTTATGCCCCACTTGGATAATCGGCGTTTTGTATCTTCGCACGCACAATATTAGTCCAAAACATTAGTCCAAAACATTTCACTTGTGTTACTGACAATGAGCGAAGACTTTGTGATTCGTAAAATCAAGCCCGAAGACAATCCCGTAATCGCCCGCATTATTCGAACCGTCATGCCTCAATTCGGCGCAAGCGGCGACGGCTTCGCCATTAAAGATGCAGAAGTCGACACAATGTATGAAGCCTATTCTCAACCTCGCAGCATTTACTATGTGGTCGAACATCATGGACAAGTCATTGGCGGCGGCGGAATCGCGCCACTGCAAGGCGGCGACGAACAAACATGCGAACTCAAAAAAATGTATTTCTTGGAAGAAGGACGCGGCAAAGGTATCGGACAAGCCCTCCTCAACCGATGCTTAGCGGCGGCGGCAGTCTTTGGCTTCAAAACTTGTTACTTGGAAACGCTTGAAAAAATGGGCGCGGCACGCAAACTCTACGAGAAAAACGGATTCATTCGTCTCACCAAACCGATGGGAAACACCGGTCACTACGGGTGCGACCGCTATTACGCAAAGCCACTTTGATGCAAAAACTTTGATGCAAAACGACTTTGAAGTTTTACACGAACACCAAACACGAACACTGACTATGATCGAACCGAAAAATGTGCTGGGCGGCAAATTGGAATGTTGCTGCACCAACCCGATGACAGGCTTCTTCCGAGACGGCTTTTGCCGCACCGACGAACACGACCATGGGCGACATGTCGTTTGCGCGATTGTTACCGATGAGTTTCTCAAATTTTCACGTGCGATGGGAAACGACCTTATCACCCCGCGCCCTGAATACCGATTCCCCGGACTCAAAGAGGGCGACAAGTGGTGCTTGTGTGCCATTCGTTGGAAAGAAGCCTTCGATGCTGGCGTCGCGCCCAAAGTGCTGTTGAAATCAACGCACGAGGCGGCACTTCGCTATGTCTCGCTCAAAGCCTTGCAACTGTACGCGCTCGATGCAGAAGAAACAAAGAGCGAATAGGCTTAAACGCCTTCGCGCGATTGTAGCCGCACGCGAATAGCTTCGGCATGGGCTTGCAAGTGTTCTGCGTCGGCAAAGTAGGCAATGTCGTTTCCTGCCTTCAT
The DNA here is from genome assembly GCA_029263855.1 of Candidatus Thermochlorobacteriaceae bacterium. Classification (GTDB taxonomy): domain Bacteria; phylum Bacteroidota; class Chlorobiia; order Chlorobiales; family Thermochlorobacteraceae; genus JANWWM01. The sequence goes on from JAJUFC010000004.1 coordinate 106,081, forward strand.
CAATCGCGCTTTGGTGTATGAAATGATGGAAGTGCGTTTGAGAAAATCTCTTGTCGAGAGCGGCGAGAAAAATCGCGCTGTGCCGCTCGTAGGCAAGGTGTGATTCGGTCCAGCAAAGTAATCGCCGACAGGTTCAGAAGAATAAGCACCCAAAAAAATCGCGCCTGCGTTGTTCAACTTCGGCAAGAGTTCAAATGGATTTTTCGTTTGGACTTCCAAATGTTCAGGCGCGAGGCGATTGACAACCTCACATGCTTCATCTAAATTGCTAGTGAGAATAATTGCAGAGTGATTGGAAATTGCGGATTCAATGATGGCTCTGCGCGGCAAACGCGAAAGGTGTTGGCGCGCTTCGACTTGAACGCGCTCGGCTAAATCTTTTGAAGGCGTAATCAAAATGGCTGAAGCCACTTCATCGTGTTCGGCTTGTGAAAAGAGGTCAAGCGTAATGAAGGTAGGATTTGCTCCGTCGTCAGCAATCACGGCGATTTCGCTCGGTCCTGCAATGCTATCAATCGAGACATCGCCAAACGCCAACCGCTTCGCCATTGCGACATATTGATTTCCCGGTCCTGTAATTTTATCGACCTTCGGGCAAGATTCCGTTCCAAAAGCAAAGGCGGCAATCGCCTGCGCGCCGCCAAGTTTGAAGATGTTTGTAATCCCGACGACTTGCGCTGCAAGCAATATGTTCGGGTGAATGTTTCCCTCTTTGTTGCACGGCGAAGTCAGATACATTTCCGAAACGCCTGCCACTTTTGCAGGAATTGCGTTCATCAAAACTGAAGAGGGATAAACAGCTTTGCCGCCGGGCACATAGAAGAGTGCGCGCTCAATCGGCGTAACTTTCTGACCGATTAGCACGCCGTCACCATCTTCATAAAAAAAACTTTTATCCAACTCGTGTTGATGAAAGCGCGTGATATTTGAAGCCGCTTGTTCCAAAATGCGCATCAAATTTTTATCCGCGTTCTTGAAAGCGCCATTGAGTTCGTTTTGAGAAACGCGAAACGACGAAAGTCTTGCGCCATCGAACTGTTCGGTATATCGCCGCACGGCGTCGTCGCCGTTTGCTTTCACATCAGCGAAGATGGCTTTCACGGCGGATTCTACCGATGAATCGAGCGTGTGGCGACGAAAGAGAAAAGATTTTAGAACTGCAGGGTCTTGCTTGTAGTCGATAACTTTGAACACGGACAGAAGTTTGAACTAAATTTGAAATGTGAAGAATGTAATGAAACAATCGAAAAAAACTCGCGTTTCCCGAATGTATCACGCAACGCCTTTTCAATAAAAATTCGTTTCACACCATGAATGCACAATTACTTTCCGGAAGACTGTGGGTTGGGATTCTTTTTATCTTCGCTGGAATTTTCGTCTTTTTAGACCAACTTCATGTCATTAACCTTTGGCAATTTTTTTCTACGTGGTGGCCGCTTCTGCTTGTCGGTGTTGGGCTAACGAAATTGATTGCGCGTAGCGGCTCTCCCATTGTCGCAATTCTTCTGCTCTCTCTTGGCGTGATTCTTCAACTGCAACGCTTGCAACTTCTCGATATTGACCTTGTTTCGCTGATTCTTCCGCTCGCGCTTATCTTCGGAGGTGCCGCTATTCTTCTGTCAAAAACGAAACAAATCGGGACGGCTTCAACAGATAAACTAAATCATTTTGCCGTTTTAGGCGGCTCGACGCAGCGCGTTTCATCAAGCAATTTTCAGGGAGGAAGTGTAACGGCGGTCATGGGCGGCGTTGAACTGGATTTGCGCGACGCGATGTTGCTTTCCACCGCGACGCTTGAAGTAACGGCGGTCATGGGCGGCGTTGAAGTGCGCGTGCCCGCAAATTGGCAAGTTGAAGTTTCAGGCTCGCCCATTTTAGGCGGCATTGAGAACAGATTAGCCGAAAACAAATTGGCGACTGCTTCCCCTGCGCCCGATGCGCCTACGCTCTTCATCAACGCAACTGCCGTGTTTGGCGGAATTGAAATTCACTCTTAATCTTGTGAGTTTAATTGTTTGAATTATCAACGCTCAACGCACCTTCATCGTGAAACACACGCTTACTGCATTCCTTTGGCTCCTTTCTTCGGCAATATTTGCTCAACCAACTTTAACAGAAGTTTTCGAGACAGAATTTCTAGAGATAAAACGTCTCGCCGATGAGCGCAACACACCCGCACTTGTGCAAGCCTTTGGAAAAAGCGACGCGCTTGACGAAACCATTTTGCTTTCGCTCGGTAGCGTTCAAGACGACAATGCGGCTGAAGCGATTGCAGAAAAGCTTGGCGCGGCATCGGAGAAAGTGCGCCTCGCGACATGCTTTGCGTTAGGACAAACTTTGCGCGATTCGCCGAAAGCCACACGCTTTGAACCGACGGTAATTGAACGCATCATGAAGGAAAAGAATCTGCGCGTAAAGTCGGCGTTGATTGTGTCGTTGGGCGTATTTGGAACACGCACCGCCCTTGACGAAGTCGCGCGATTTTCTTTCAAAGAACCAAAACTGCAAGAAGCGCAAGCCGAAGCGATTGCCCGCTTTGCGATTCGCCAAATGTTTTCCGCTGACGCGGTGCAAACGCTTGCGAAGATATACAAGCCCAAAACGCAAGGATTGAATTGGTGCATTTATGCCCTGTCTCGTGTGCCTGATGGCGCGTTGCTTTCAGGGCAAATGCCGTTGCTCTGTCGCGCGACAGAATCTCGGAATGCAGATGAGCGAATGTTTGCCGTGTTGGCGTTGAGCCGCGTGCGCGCTCCTGAAAGTTTTGACGCGATTGCGGCGCGTTTGCACGATGAAGATTGGCGCGTCAGTGTGAATGCGATTCGCGCCTTGCAAGGCTTCGCAACGATTGACGCACCGACACAAGAAAAAATCATCACAGAATTGCTCTCGCTTCTTTCCTCGCCGAACTATCACATCGCACGCACATCTTTGGAAACGCTTGCGCGCATTAAATACTTTAACCCCGCCGATGCCGAGCGACGCATTGCCCCGACGATTGGAAACCAACTACGCGCACCCTCGCCCGACCTTTCGGCAACCGCCATGCGCGCCCTCGCTCAAGCCTTTCCAACAACCGCCCTCTCTTACCTCTACGACCTCAAAGCACATGGCGATACCTCGCTTGCTCTGTTAGAAGCCATCGGACTCATTGCCGAGCGCGAGCGATTGATTCGTGAAGACTTGTTAGCACTCTTGTTGGAAATACTTTCACAGAGCAATTCCAAACGCGCAACCGTCGCCACAGAATCGCTGGTTAGACTTTGGAATCTTTCCCCAAGCGATGAACGCTTTGAAAAGTCGCTTCTTTCTGCCCTGAAATTTCATAGCGGTTTAGGAAACAGTTCCGCCGTGCAGGTGCTTGCGTCAGCACTTTCCGATTCGCTCTTTTTCAAACAACAATACTTACAAGCATTTTTGGACGCGCTCGCTTGCTTCAAGTCGTCGGACAACGCGGAAACCGTCATCGCCTTGCTTGACGCGCTCAAAGCAAGTAAAGAGCCATCGCTTGCGTACAAAGTTGAACCCTATTTGAGCGACGAAAACAACGCTGTGCGGATAACTGCGGCAAAAGTCATAGAGAAACTGACAGGCACTCGACCGCAAGTTTCACAAAGCGATGCGCCCAAGTCGCCCTACGACGCGAATGTTTTTTCTCGCTTTACGAAAAATCCGATTGCGGTTTTAACGACACAATATGGTGAGGTTGAACTTGAACTTTTTTTGAACGAAACGCCTTTCACCGTGCTGAATTTTGTTGCGCTTGCGGAGCGCAAGTTTTTTGATGGACTCACGTTTCATCGCGTTGTTTCAAATTTTGTGGTGCAAGGCGGCGACCCCAAAGGCGACGGCACAGGCGGCGCGGAGCAAACGATTCGCTCGGAATTTTCGCCTCGAAGTTTTGAGCGCGGAACGCTTGGCATGGCATCAGCGGGGAAGGATACGGAAAGTTCGCAGTGGTTTGTGATGCACGCCCATCAGCCGCATTTAGATGGGCGATATACGCTGTTCGGCAAGGCGTTGCGCGGAATGGCGGCGGTAGACCGACTTGAACAAGGTGATGTGATTAGTGCCGTCCGCATTAAAGGGACTAAAGGGATTAAAGGGAAATAAAAAAGGCGAACCAACTAAAATTCGCCTTGAACATTTTTCCGTGAAAATTCTTTTGAACAGATTGAGTTAACCCGTCGTCGGAATCAATTAGTCTTTTCTGAAAAAACTGCCGCGACGCTCTTCGGCACGTCGATCGACAATCTCTCCGGCGGGCTCGGCTTTACGGCGGTCTTGACTCATCCGACGGTCTTTGACGATACCTTTGAGGATGTTTCCTGCTTTATCCGTAACGATGATGGGCTGCCCCCACAGTTCAATCGCACGATTTTTACGCGAAACTGCAAGCAAGTTAGCACTTGGGCTGAAAGCGATTCCGTAAAATTCGCCCGCAACGCTATCCATCAATTTGCCCGTCAGTGCGTCCCAAAGTTTTACGGTGCCTTCGTTTTCAACGCGGCTGTAACTGGCGGAAACGACGGCGTTTCCATTCGGCATCCATTCTAAAAATTCCACGCCGTTTTTGTGTCCATCAAGCGTGGTGATGCAGGTTCCCGTCGCCACGTCCCAAATTTTAATCGTCTTGTCCCAACTTGTAGACGCGATTTTCGTGCCATCAGGGCTGAATTTAACGACGGTTACATTGTGTCCGTGCCCTGAGAGTTGTTTGATTTTCGTTTGCGTGGCGACATTGAAAAGATAAATGAGTTTATCTTGGCAAGCCGTTGCGACCATTTTCCCGTCAGGGCTAAAATTTGCCCAATTTACGCCATCGCTGTGTCCGGGAAATGCACCGACGCGTTTTCCGTCAGTTACACTCCAAAGTTTGACCGTCTTATCACTGCTTGCTGAAACAATCGTTTTACCGTCGGGGCTAAACTCAGCGTGATTAACGGCTTGCTTGTGGGCTTTAATCGCGAAAAGCATTTTGCCGTTTTTCACGTCCCAAATGCGCACCATTTTGTCGCTACTCGCCGATACAAGCAACGACTTATCGGGGCTGAATGCCACCGAATACACATATGTTCGCGCCGAGCCGCCCATCAGCATTTGAATTTCTTCGCCATTGTGCGGATTGTGCACTAAAATTTTCCAACTGGCAGACGCGAACCGCTCGCCATCGGCACTAAACACCATTGAATTGATGCGCAGAGAGTGTCCAATCAATGTTCGCAAACGACTTACCGAACCTTCTGAATATGATTGTTGCATGTGTCAAGCGAATTAGGGATGTTTCGTAATACGATGAATCTGAATAAGTTAGAACATTTGCGGCGACTTACCAACATACTTCGTTCAAACCGCGTTTTTGCCTTGCTTCCTACGCATTTCTTCCAACTCTCGTCATTGGTCAAAACCGTTGGGGACCGTTGGGGCAAATGTTTGACAACGCAAATTATCTAAACTCGCCTTCGCCCTCAATACGACATTCGTCGTATTTTGCGTTCGTTTTGACGGATAATGACGACGCGGAGCATTTCTCGATTCGCAATCGCGGGTTCGTGATGAAGGTAACCTATTGGTTCAACACTTAGGCTTATCGATTCTCGTATTTCGGGATTCGCGTCATCAAGTCCATCACCGCTTCTTTTGGGGATTTTTGATTGAAGAGCACGTCGTAAATGCCTTGTGTGATGGGCATTTCAACATGGAGTTTGCGCGCGAGTTCGACGACGGCTTTGGTGGTATAAACGCCTTCGGTAACCATTTTGACCTCTTGAAGCACGTCGTCCAAAGTTCTGCCTTTGCCGATTTGCTCGCCGACGTAGCGATTACGGCTGTGCCTACTGCTGCAAGTAACCACCAAATCGCCAATGCCTGCAAGCCCTGCAAAGGTCATAGGGTTTGCGCCGAGTTTGATTCCAAGTCGCGAAAGTTCAGCGAGCCCTCTCGTGATAAGTGCGGCTTTGGCATTATCGCCATAGCCGATGCCGTCGACAGCACCAGCGGCAAGTGCCATAATGTTTTTCACCGAGCCTGCTACTTCCACGCCGATTAAATCCGTATTCACATACACGCGAAACATCGGCGTAAAAAACGCTTCTTGGATTTTTCCCGCCGTTTGTTCATCAAGGCTTGCGGCAACCACAGCAGTCGGGTGTTTCTCAATAACCTCTTCGGCGTGGCTCGGTCCGTAAAGTGCGGCAATTTGATGGTCGCCTAATTGAGGAAGTGCATCTTTGGTTACTTCCGACATGCGGTAGCCAGTTGAAATCTCAATGCCTTTGGAAACATTAACAATGATAGCATCGGAGAGATTAAGCGGCGTAATTTTCTGCAAAGTTTCGCGCACTTTTTGCGCAGGCGTCGCAACCACGATGAGTTCTTTTCCTTTCGCGGCTTCGAGAATATCAGAGCAGACCGAAAGCAATTCAGGAAAAGGCGCATGTGGCAAATACTCTTTGTTTTCGCGCTCGGTTGCAAGACGCGCCGCTTTTTCAGGGTTGTGCGACCATAGTACGACGCGATGTCCTTTTTCCGCCAAAAGAATTGCTAAGGTTGTGCCCCAACTTCCCGCGCCTAAAACCGTGATGTTCATTGAGAAACGCTCGTTGATTTTTTTGAAAAGAGCCGATTTTCAGTTCCGTTGCGAAGCCGCTCAATGTTGGTGCGATGGGTGTAAATAATCACAAGGGCAATTAACGCACTGGTTATGATGGTGATGGTGTCGAGACTATCGTGAAGGAAGAACGCTGTGCCGAAGAGATGCATGGGATATTGCGCGTCAATTTCTCCGCCGAAAACGAAACGGCGAATCGCCATAACGGTTGGAATGCTGACCGCGCCCGTCATTGATGAAACGGACACGTAGCGCGTTAAGAGAAGCGTGATAAAAAACACGGCGACCACAAACGCCATCGTAATCGGCGCAATGCCAATGAGCACGCCCGCGCCTGTGCTCACCCCTTTTCCGCCTTTGAAGTTGGCAAATACGGTGTAGATGTGTCCCAACATAGCGGCAACACCCGCAAGCAGTTGAAAGACAATGAACGGCATGCTCGGCAGGGCATCAATCGGATTGTCTGTAAAATATCCAACAATTAAAGTAACAGACAGAAAACCTTTGAGCATATCGAAAAGCGTAACGAACAAGCCTGCCTGCCAACCTAAAACGCGAAACACGTTCGTTCCACCCGCATTGCCACTGCCATGCTGACGAATGTCAATGCCCTTAACGGCTTTGCTGACGATAATGCTGGTTGGAATCGCGCCAATAAGGTAGGAGCAAAGCGCAATGAGCGCAAGTGTAATCATAGTTAAGTTGAGTAGAGCGTTTCTTGCCGCACGAGTGATGACGATTCGGCAGTTTGCGCGAATTTATTAAAATCCTTTGGCAAGGCAAGTAAGTTTGCCAAATTACAAAGAGATGTTATTTTCTTTGCAAACCAGCAACTAAGTAATCCGAGTATTGCAATGCTATCAGCACTCAACGACGGTGGCGTGCGTTCCAAAACGCTTCTGGCGCGACTTGCCGAGCAACCGAAATCTCCCGCCATAATCGGCGTTGCCGAAGTGCTCTGCGAGCAAGGGCATTACAGCGAAGCGATAACGCGCCTGCGTAGCGTTGCGGAGTTTTACAGCGACGTCTATCGTTTCAACCTCGTTTTAGCGCGCGCCTGCCGCAACACAGGCGAGGTGGAACTTGCAAAAGAACATTATGAGAAAGCCTGCCAGATTGCGCCGCAAAATGAAGTCGCCATTAGAGAATTGATTGCTTTGACGGCGTTTCCGCATGCCGTTCCACCTCCTTCGCCGCGCCCCAACGAGCGTGCAATCGATCGAGAAACGATGCCTGCTCGTGTGCCGCAAAAGACAGAGCCTCAAGTTGCTGAACCAGAAACGCCGAGCGTATTCAAACTCGATAGAGAAAAACTCTCAAAAGTATTGGGTGGTGTGGTTGGTAGTATAGAGAAAAGCGATGCCACGCCAACTGAAGTTCAAAGCACTCCTTCAAGCCAATCCAGCGATGCATCTCCTGTGGTAGAAGCGTTTCGTAAAGCGGATGATCTTTTAGAACAAGAGCCCGACATTGACGCACTCGCTCGTGAAATGATGGGCGGTAATGCCTTTTTGCCCCAAGAGCCATCTAAGACTTCTAAAAGTGATGTAACGAATACGTCTGACGAAGTGTCATCGGAAAGTGCGCCGCCGCAACAACCGAAAATCGTCGCGCCTCGCCAACCAAGCATAGAGAGCGAAGCAGATATTGACGCGATTGCGCGACAGATGTTAGGAATCGGCTATTCCGATGAGCCGATGGAATCGACTTCAACTCGAGATTCTTCGGTAGTTGAATCTAAACCCCTCACGCCGGCACTGTCATCAACGCCCTCTGCACCAACGCCGATTCCACTTGATGAGAACGGTAATCCCATTATTAAAATCGACCGCAACAAACTCGCCCAAGCCTTGTCGGGCATCTACAACGCCAAAGGCATTACGCCAACCACATCGCGAAGCGACGAAGGTGAGGACGACGAGATGCCATTTCCGACATCGTCTCAATCCAGCTCAGGTCGCGTCCCTGAACTGCCGCCGCTGACTTCGCCCATAGAATCCGCGTCTCAAAGCGGGCGCGCGCTTTCTTTCGAAGAAGAAATCATGGCAATGCAAATGCAAGGCGGCGACATTGATGCGTTTATCTCCAACAGAGATACAGCGCACCGCGACCAAGCGCTTGACTCAGAGCCACCTACCACGCCGCCTTCGTTGAGCAATGAATACGACATTGATGCCCTCGCCCGCGAAATCATGAACGCGCAGTTGCCGAAAGTAGAAGAAACCAACGACCCCACGCCAATCGCTGAACAGCGACAACCCTTTTCCGACGACGACATCAAAACGCCGACCCGCCAACTCGCCAAAATTTTTCAGTCACAGGGTGCTTACGCCAAAGCCATTAAGGTCTACGAGATGCTCGCCGCAAGAGAACCTGAAAACGCTTCGCTTTATGACATTCTCATTAGTGAGCTGCGCGAGAAAGTGAACACCCCAAGATGAAGTTGATTCGCCTCCCTTTCACAAAAAATTACATCTCTTTTTAATGTGCGCTGAAACACAGAGCGCGGGTTTGTCGTTATGACTTGCCTATTACTAACCTGTTATTTCCAATAAGTCGCTATCAATCCAAACCATCTGAGTCCGGTTTGAAAAAACTGTTAACGCTTTCTTTCATCAATGGCTAAACACATAACGCTTTTCGGGCTTTGTGCACTTCTTTTGTGTGCGTCGCCTGCACCAGCACAATCAACACAGCCTACTGCTCCTACCGATACACTCACGCTTGAACGATGTATTCAACTTGCCATAGAAAATTCTTTTGCTGTCCTGCGAGCGCAAAACACGCTCGACCTCACAGGTACTTCACTCGTTCAAGCATATGGACAATTTCTGCCTGACCTTCGCGTCAATGTCGGGCTTACACCACTGACGGTTAGTAACAGTTTGCAGGGTCAGTTGAACCCCTTTGATAGCACGCTCTTTTTCAACCTGCGTGGTTCAGAAGGGAAAAGCGCGAACTACAACATCAGTTCCTCGCTTAACCTCTTTAATGGATTCTCTGATGTAGCTGGTTTGCGCAGAGCGATGAAGCAAAAAGATGCAGATACCTATTCGCTCACGCGAGCCAAGCAAGACATTGCGTTCAATGTGGCTCAAAGTTATTTGCAAGTGCTTTTGAACGAAGAACTCTTGCGTATCGCACAGGAAAATTTGAAGTCCTCGCAAGAGCGATTGCGACAGTTCAAAGAGCAGACGCGCGTCGGTTCGCGTGCTATCGCGGATTTGTATCAACAAGAAGCACAGGCGGCAAACGATGAACTGACCGTAATACAGCGCGAAAACACTTTGCGCAACAGCAAAATTTTATTGCTCCGACAAATACGCGCTGACCTTGAGAAAGAATATGCGTTTGCACTTCCACCAAACGATACCGTCATTTTGAGTGCTGAATTTCAAAACAATGCAAAACTTATTCAATCTGCGCTCGCAACACGCGCCGACCTCAAAGCCCGCGAAAAGACGGTTGAAGCGACACTATGGGCAGTTCGCGCTTCCGAGGGCAACTATCTGCCAACGTTGAGTTTGAATTTTAACTATGGCGCAAATGCTTTTACGCAAGACCGTCTGACCATTGATGGGCAAGTTCGCCCGCCCGCCGTTCTGCCCGATTTCTCTCGACAACTGCGCGACCAAACGAGTTACAACATCTCGCTCAATTTGAACTGGAACATCTTTGACCGATTCTCGCGCGAACTGCAACTTCAACAAGCCAAAATCAACGAGAAAAACGCGCAACTGGCTTTTGAAGAGTTGAAACTTCAAGTCATCGGCGAAGTCAAGCAGTCGCTTGGTGATTACAACGCCGCTGTCTTGCAGTTGGAGGCGAGCGAGAAAGGATTGATTTCGGCGAAACAAGCCTACGAAACCGTCGCAAAGCGATATGAAGTCGGTTCGGCAAATTTTGTTGAACTCATTACTCAGCAAGCGGCTCTCGTTCAAGCGCAATCAAATCGTGCACAAGCCTTGTTCAACTTTACTTTCCAAAAGAAAATTCTCGAATACTATCTCGGCACGATTGATTTGAGAAAATATGAAGTCGGCGCAGCACGCTGACGGATTCAAATAAAACTTTTAACAACTTAACTTCTATGGCGATGTTGGCAGAAACAGAGACAACCATTCAAACAAAAGCGTCAAAGATGACGACAGAATCCACCCTGAAACCTGGCGGCACGAAAAAACAACCGAAGCGCAAGTGGCTTTGGATAGGCATCGGCATCAGTATTCTTTTTCTGATTATCATTGGTGTGTTTAGCGGGAAGAAAACGCCGCCGACGTTTGTCAGCACTGAAAAAGCAACGGTGCGCACGATCACGCAACTTGTTTCTGCAACGGGGAAAATTTATCCGCAGACGGAAGTGAAACTCGCGCCTGAAGTTTCAGGTGAAATCGTCGAGTTGCCGGTCAAAGACGGCGACGCGGTGAAAAAGGGGCAGTTGCTTTTTCGTATCAATCCCGAAGTAACGAAGGCGCAAGTCGAGCAAGCCGCCGCCTCGCTCTCGTCCGCCAAAGCCCAAAACCTGCAAGCCAAAGCGCAACTCTTGCTACGCGAAGATGAACTTCGACGCGCCAAAGAACTCTACAATCAAAAACTCATTTCGGAATCCGATTACATTACAGCCACAACCAACGCCGAAGTCGCCAAAGCCACCTACGAAGCCTCGCTCTTTGATATTCAACGCTTGGAAAGCCAACTGCGCCAACAGCGCGAAAATCTTTCTCGCACGACGGTCTATTCGCCAATGAACGGCACGGTAACGCTCCTGAATTGCAAACTCGGCGAGCGCGTCGTCGGCACGAGCATGATGACGGGAACAGAAGTGATGCGCGTTGCGGATTTGAGCGCGATGGAAGTACGCGTCGACGTCAATGAAAACGATATTGTTACCGTTAAAAAAGGCGATACTGCGCGCATTACCGTTGATGCGTATCCGAATCAAAAATTTACAGGGATTGTTTATGAAATCGCCAATACGGCAAAAACCACAGGCGCAGGCACACAAGAGCAAGTAACAAACTTCGAAGTCAAAATTCGCCTCCTCGACCATCAAGGGAAATTGCGTCCCGGCATGAGCGCAAATGCCGATATTGAAACCGAGACGGCAACTAATGTGCTGACCGTTCCCATTCAGAGTGTAACGGTTCGCAATATCGAAGAAGGATTAAGCGCGGAAGAAATTGCCGAAGAGCGCGAGAAGAAGGAAATGCAATCGGGGGATAACACCTCTTCCTCTGCGAAAAATCAAGCCCTTCAAGCACGAGCCGATAGAGAAAAACTCTCTCGCGTCGTCTTTGTCAAAGAAGGCGATATTGTTCGCATGAAAAAAGTTGAAACAGGCATTGCCGATAACGCTTATATGCACATCAAATCAGGGTTGAAAGAGGGCGATGAAGTCGTGTCAGGTCCGTATCGCGCCATCAGCCGAGAATTGAGAGACAGCACAAAGGTATCGAGCGAATTTACAACGATGAAAAAATAAGAGAATGGAACAGCGAACGCTTAGACCAAAAGGCAACCTCGTCATTCAGATTGAAGGGGTAACCAAAGAATACAAAATGGGCGACGAAATCGTCCGCGCTTTGCGGGGCGTGGATTTGTCGATTTATCGAAACGAATATGTCGCAATTATGGGTCCCTCAGGAAGCGGCAAATCAACGATGATGAACTTGCTCGGCTGTTTGGATACGCCGACATCAGGCAAGTATGAGTTCAACGGCAAAGATGTTGCCACAATGGAAGACGACGAACTGGCTGAAATCCGAAATAAAGAAATCGGCTTTGTGTTTCAAACCTTTAACCTTCTGCCGCGCTCGAGTGCGTTACAGAATGTTGAACTCCCGCTTGTTTATGCAGGCATCTCAGGCGAAGAGCGGCGCGCCAAAGCCCTATCGGCACTACAAAGCGTGGGGCTTGGAGACCGCGTGCATCATAAGCCGAATGAACTTTCGGGCGGTCAGCGTCAGCGCGTCGCCATTGCGCGCGCCCTCGTCAATAATCCTTCCATCATTCTTGCTGACGAGCCGACGGGCAACCTCGATACCAAAACCAGCATCGAGATTATGAACATCTTTGAAACGCTCTATGAGCAAGGCAATACGATTATCGTTGTTACCCACGAAGAAGACATCGCGCGACACGCCCGACGAATCGTGCGCTTGCGCGACGGGCTCATCGAGAGCGACCGACTGATTTCTGAAATGGAGTTCGCCAAGGCGTAATCTCTCGCGAGCGAATGAAAACCGACAAACTCGCATACCTTTGGCTTCAAGAAATTCCCGAAGGGTTTTTCAGCCTTATCGGTCGCAACAAATCGGACGCGGCGCGCTACGCTTTCAAATCGGTTGAGTTGAAAGAAACGTCGTTTCGCATCGATGGGGTCTTCGTTCCCGAAACCGACGATTTGACTTACTTCGTCGAGATTCAGTTTCAACGAGATAACGCTTTTTACGCTCGACTCTTCGCGCAAATTCTCATTTATTTGAAGCAATTTGGCGGATGCCGGTGGCGCGCCGTCGTCATTTATCCCGATAGAAGCGCCGAGCCGCAGAGCCTTGTCGGATATGAAGAATTGCTGGATACCCGTTTGGTTCAGCGGGTTTATTTGAATGAACTTCCAAGTTTGGCGCAGTTGGACGCGGACGTCGGGATTTTCAAATTGGCGATTGAACCTGACCCCTTGGCGATGAAAGCCGCAAAAAGTTTGCTTGAACGTGCGCCAGAACGATTGAACTTTATTGAGCGCGTTCTCTTTTACAAATTCAAGAACCTAACCAGAAAGGAGATACTAAATATGCTCAGCATTAGAGAAGAGTTTGAAGAAGAATTAAAAAAGACCCGCGCCTATCAAGAAATTTTGGAAGAGGGCAGAGAGACAGGCATTCAAGAGGGCATTCAAGAGGGTATTCAACAAGGCGAGAAAAAAGGCAAACTCGCGACTGTTCCGCTACTTCGCGAATTAGGATTGAGCGACGAGACGATTGCGGCGCGATTAGAATTGCCGATTGACGACGTCAAAAAAGTTTAGACCACGCCATGCGTCGATTTTTCTACGAATTTATCGAGAGTTGTAACATTGCTTACGCGCAAATCACCGCAAACAAAGTGCGCTCTTTCTTAACCGCACTCGGCGTGATTATCGGCATTCTCGCTGTTACGCTTATGGGCACTGCCATCAATGGAATCGATAGAGGGTTCGAAAACAGCCTCTCGATGATTGGCTATGATGTGCTTTACGTTCAAAAATGGCCTTGGGCAGATAACAGCAACTCGTGGTGGATTTATCGCAATCGCCGTCCGATGAAAACTGAATATGCCGACCAAATCAACCGCATCATCGACGATACGCCAAACTCTCAACTCATTACCGCCGTGCCGCAAGGGCTGTGGAGCTCGTCCGTCAAGCGCGGAGAGCGTCAAATTTCTTCCGCCTTTCTAATGGGCACGACCGATGAGTATCCGCTCGTCTCGACCGTTGATTTGAAAGATGGACGCTTCTTCAATGCGATTGAGTCCAAAGCCGCACGCAATGTGTGCGTCATTGGCTATGATGTTGCGGACGGCTTGTTCCCCAACGAAAATCCCATTGGCAAAACCTTGCAAGTCCGCAATTTCCAATGCGTCGTCATCGGCGTGATTGCCAAACAAGGCAAGTTTCTCGGCTTGTTCAGTTTTGATTCCCAGGTCATCGTGCCGCTTGGCGTGTTCAAGAAATACATCGGCGACACGCAAAACGACCGCGTGGTGGTCAAGGTCAAAGACAAGAACAACATCGCCGAAGCCAAAGATGAACTCACGGGCATTATGCGTCGCGTGCGAGGGCTGAATCCCGAAGTGAAAGATGACTTTTCGCTCAACGAGCAACAAGCGTTCAAGAGCACCTTAGACCCCATCAAGAACGGAATAGCGCTGGCGGGGCTGTTCATTACAGGGCTTTCTCTTTTCGTCGGCGCAATAGGAATTATGAACATCACCTTCGTAAGCGTCAAAGAACGCACGAAAGAAATCGGCACGCGCAAGGCGCTTGGCGCAAGGCGGCGCACGATTCTCATGCAGTTTCTTATTGAAGCCGTCGCTATTTGTTTGATTGGCGGAATCGCTGGCCTCTTGCTTGCTTTTGGACTGAGTTTGGCGATGCAAGCCGCAAATTTTCCTGCGGAGTTTTCGCTCTCGCTCGTGCTGGGCGCAATGATGGCGTCCATACTCACCGGTGTGATTTCAGGCTTTGCGCCCGCCTACTCGGCTTCAAAGTTAGACCCTGTCGTCGCATTGCGCTATGAATAACCTTTAACCCGTTTTCAACGATGTTTTACAAAGAAATCGCCACGATGGCATTCGCGTCGCTTCAAAGCAACAAGTTGCGTTCTGGACTCACGATGCTTGGCATCACCGTCGGCGTGTTCTCCATCATCGGCGTGATGACCATTCTCGGCGCGCTCCAAACGACGATTGAAAAAGGGCTCTCCGAACTCGGCACGAACACGTTTCAAATTCAGAAGTATCCCGCGACGCTTTTCGGCGGCGGCATTGACTGGAACAAATACAACAATCGCCGCAACATCGACTACGACGATGCGCTGATGTTCAAACGCTTGATGGGCAACGACGCAAAAATCGGACTTGAACTTTGGACGGGCGCGAAACAAGCCGTCTATCAAGGCAAAAAGACAAATCCTAATCTCGGATTAGCTGGCGGAGACCCGAACTATATTGCCAACAACGCCTATGTCATCGCATATGGCAGAAACATTAGCGATGAAGATGTGCTTTACGCGCGCAATGTCATCGTCATCGGCGACGGCATTCAAAAAATGCTCTTCGAATCGGAAAATCCCGTTGGCAAAGAATTGAAATTTGACGGGAGAACTTACACCGTCATTGGCGTGCTGGAACTCAAAGGAAGCGCGTTTGGGCAAGGGCAAGACAACTTCGCTATTACGCCGATTACCCGATTTCTCACCAATTATGGTCGAATGAATCGAAGCATCAACATCACGGTTCAAGCGCCGTCGCAAGCGTTGTATCAAAGCGTGATGGACAAAGCCATCGGCGCGATGCGCATTGCGCGAAAATTGAAAGCGGAAGATTTGAACGACTTTGAAATCTACGCCAATGATTCGCTCGTCAAACAGTTCCAAGACTTCGCGGGCGTGATTCGCATTGGCGCATTCGTCATCAGTTTCATCGCGCTCATCACCGCAGGCATTGGTATTATGAACATTATGCTCGTCAGCGTTACGGAGCGCACGAAGGAAATCGGCATTCGCAAATCCATCGGCGCGAAAAAAGCCAACATCTTGACGCAGTTTTTGATTGAAGCCACCGTGCTTTCGGTGTCGGGCGGCGTGCTTGGCATTTTGGTTGGCGTAGTGATTGGGAATTTGGTTGCCGCCTCAATGAGCGCGCCGTTTGTCTTCCCGTTTGATTGGGCGGCGATTGGATTGCTTGTGTGTTCGGCAATCGGCGTTGGCTTTGGTTTTTATCCTGCCTACAAAGCCGCCTCGTTAGACCCTATCGAAGCCTTACGGTTTGAATAATCATCAACTTAAAATCTCGCCCGAAGCCCCAGACCAAATATGCTCGGCGAGTTGGTGTTGAATTGGTCGTTGTCCGTCCCGATGCTTTCTACGCCGTCTCGATAAAGATTCGCAAAGCGCGCCGCAAGTTCGACTTGCTTGAAGAGTTGATAGCGCAAGTTGAGCAAAAGCCGCCGCCCCGTTCCGAAGTGCGCGTAAATGGTGGCTAAAAGCGGCAGGTCATATTCGTAAGCATAAATGGCGGCATCGAAGGTGTCAACTTGAAAAACGGCAACACGCGCATCAAGCGAAAGCCGATTTTGAAATGCGTCGATATTCGCCTCTTGATAAATCAGCCAGCCGTTAAACGCTTCTTTCCCGCTCACGAAGGTTTTTTCCACTTGTTTGTATTCCAAGCGCGTGCGCAGTCGCAGTTGTGGCGAGACTTGATAAACGAAATCCGTCCGCACCCGTGAAAGCGCGACTGGCACTGCGATTCGATATTCGCGATTGAAATTATCAATCTGCGTGAGCGCATCTTCGGTGTATTTGCGCTGAACGAGCGGCTCGATGAGCAAATGACGTGCAGGCTTGTAGGAGAGTTGAAAAAGCAAATCGTCGCCCGACCATGGAAGCACCGTGCTGGCGTTAATGAACGGAATGCGAAACACGTCGTAGTAGCCGCGCACAGAAACTTTTTCACTCAACTTCATTTGCACACCAAAATAAATCCCTTCTTCGTTTCGCGCTTGTGAGCCGCGTTCCGCAAAGGCGTTGGCATAAGGCGAATAAAAGGCTTGTGAATACTTGCGCGCAAGCAAGACGGTCTTGATGCGCTTCTGAAATTTGCCTTCAACGCCCACGATGAACGAGGTTGCCTCTTGTTGAACGGAACGCGCAACTTCTCCGAAGAGCGTGAAATCATACAGCGAAAAATCCCAATTCGTAGAGGCGACCATAATGCGCGAGCCGTTGAAGCGAAACGCATTGGCAATCGTTGGCGCAGGTTGAAAGGGTAATGAAAATTCGGACTCGTAGAGCGTTGCGCCAAATTTGAAAAAGGTTTGCGCCGTTCCAAACGCATAACTTGCATGCCCGCCGAGGGTCGTTTGACCGACGCTGTTTCTTCGGTTTAATTCCGTTTCGGTGCGATGCAGTCCTGAAAAGTCAATGCTGGTGAAGACGCTGTCGTTTGTCGTCGCCGAAAGGCGATTGTTGGAGTAGAACAAGGTGGTCGTTAGGTCGCCGAATTTGAGTTCAGCCGCGACGCCGCGAAAGAAGTTTTGCTCGATGGTTGAAGCGTATAGCCTGACGGGATTTCGCGACACGCGAGCAGTTGTAACGGCTTCGGCACTTTTGAAGAACGCTCGCCCGCTGTTGATGGCGAGCCCTTGTCCAAACGAGAGGTTATAGTCGCCAATCACAAGTGATTTCAAATTGTAAATATCCCGCACCTGAAAACTGGCGGAATAAAAATCGATCAAATTTGGTTCGCCAACATCTTTTTCGGTGAGTGCAGACACAGCAAAGTTTTCGGAGAGAAAGGCTTGAACGCGATTGTAGGCTTTGAACGAAGAGCCTTGATAGCGACCATTCAAAATGCCTTGTCGAGCGGGCGATTCAAAGCCGCTACGCGCGAGATACTCAACGCGCAGTTGCTCGCCGAGCATGCCATTTTTGTAATCGCTGATAAAAGATGGCTCAAACGGATTGCGATAGAGCTTTGCATCGCCGACGGTTACGAAGTTTTCAATCAAACGATAAGTGTCTTCGTCCAAAATCTCGCGCAACGATTCAACACTCGTAATGAGGTTGACTTCTTTGCGATACGATAAAATGCGCTTTGCGTCCGCCGCCGTAAGAAACGGGATTGACAGCAGGCGCGAAAAATCGGCGGTGTTGAGGTTGACTTTTTGTCGACGCAAGTAGTTGAATTGCTCCAAGAGTTCGCTGTTGCCGCTTTGTTCGTCGGAAAGGTCTAACAGGCGGTCGAGGGTTTGCGTGGGAATGTCATCGTCCGCCTCTTGCGCGAAGAGGACTGTGGCATTGATTGAGACAATCAGCATCGCGAGCGATAGCACAGAGAGCGCAGAGGCGTGGGCGTTTTTCATCGGCGAACTTTTGAGGTTTGGGATTGTTAAGAAATCGTTATCTTCCGCGAGCATTCACTTTGGAAGATAACTTTTTCCACATTAACGAACCGCTGACAATGAGACTGCAAGAATCTGTGCAATTCGTCACGGCGAAATTGCCTGAAGTTTTTTCTTCGCACCGCGCTGACGTAATGACGACCGAATCGGTCAAATTTATCACCGCACTTGGGGAAGTTGCTCGTGCATGTGCGCCGCCTGCACATCTTCAATCGTCAATCCAATCGGTGCATGATGCATTGATGTCGGCTTGTCAAGCCTTGCCAGAGCGGGTGCAACAAGTGTGTAATTACACGCTGTTAGACACGTTCAACTCAAGCCTTTGGACATTGCACCGCAAAGCCCTGCAGAGCAAATCGGAAGAGCACATCAACGCTACGATTACCTACCGATTTCTTTACGAGCAAAGGGTTGCGGGAATGTCGATTCTGCTCGATATGGTTGCTGATGTTGAAAAAACATCGGTGCGAGTTGGCGAAATCGTAGAAAAGCTAACCTTGCTTAAAGAAGATTTTGCGGCGTTCGATGAAGAACTTATTTGGCATCACGCAATTTACGGTGAGAGCGTCGCCACGCTTCGGTGGCAATTTGCAGATATGAATTTTTGGCTTGCCAACGTTGATGCGTGGAAACAGCGCGTTGGAGAAGTTGAGCCGCGCTTGAAGTGGAAGGCGTCGATTGAAAAACAGCGGTTCAAAAAATTTTTGCTCTCGCGAAAGTCACCGAAGTTCAAGATTCCGTTTTTTGTTGCGCCAAGCGTGATGAAGCCAATTCCTGAAAATGAGATGCTCTCTGAAATCGAGCAGTATGAACATGCGCTGTTCAATCACAAAACGCCGAAGCCCTTGCCTGAATTTGGTGGCGCGTCGGTTTATGCGCACTATGCGTTTTCTTGCTTGGAGCAAAATCAACCCATGAAAGCACTTGCGGCATTTCGCAAAAATGCGATGCTTCAACTCAAAAATCCCGACGCATGGCTGAATTTGGGTGTTGGAAACTTTTTGGCGGGCACGCTTCACCGCGCTAAATTTTGCTTTGAAAAAGCCTACGCGCTGCGCGACGACATTTTCACCGTCAACGATTTAGCCGTCGCCTTCGCCTCGCTTGGCATGCGCGACAAGGCAAGGTCGCTCTGGAGCAAGCATCTCAAAAATGAAGCGGCGATTGAACCCACCTATAACATCGCAACACTCTTGCTTGCAGAAAACAACTTGCTCGAGGCAGGCAAGCTCTTTGAATGGTGCGGCGCGCACGACAAAACACACGGAGAGACAGCGTTCAACATGGCGATTGTGATGGAACGCGAAGCCAAAGATTTTTTAGCAGAACGTTATTTCGCGTTAGCCGCAAAACTGGGCGTCAAGTAAGTTGGCTGATACAAACAAAAAAGCCTGCCGTAGCGACAGGCTTTGCGAGATTTTCACACAATCGTAAGCGATGCTTCTCTCAACGCTTACTTATTGACTGCATTTTTGAGTGCGGCTCCAGGCTTGAAGCGTGCGACTTTTTTCGCCTTGATTTTGAGCACTGCACCAGTTTTCGGGTTGCGTCCCGTGCGTGCGGCGCGCTTGCCCACGCTGAACGTCCCGAAACCAATCAAGGTAACAGGCTGACCTTTTTTGAGCGATGCCGTAACGCCACTAATAAATGAGTTGACGGATTTTTCGGCGGCGGCTTTCGATATGCCTGCCTCTTTCGCAATTTTTTCCACTAAGTCGGCTTTTGACATAATAGTCTGTGAGTTATGTTGTTAGTAAATGAACTGCCTTCCAAGAACACATCTTGCAAGGTTGCGCGAAAATACAGAAAAAACCGAATAAAGCAAGTCCTTATCGCCTGAAATCCCTTGTAAAATAAGGCGATTTCAAGTAGAGGCTTTGCGCTTCCTTGTTTTTGCGGTTGAAACCGCTTGTCTTATATTTGCAGGCTTTTTTCAGCTTTCAATATCTTCAACACTTACAACTGAGATTCGTCCAAAAAATTATGGCAACTACAAGTGATTTGTCCAAAGGAGTTATCGTTCGCTTCAACGGCGAACTTCATGTTTGCGAAGAGGTCGTCCATCGCACGCCTGGCAATCTTCGTGCGTTTTATCAAGTCAAGATGCGCAACTTACGGCACGGGCGAATTGTGGAGAATCGCTTTCGCTCGGGAGAAGAGGTCGAGGTTGTAGAAACAGAGCGCAAAACCTTTCAATACCTTTACCGCGACGGCGACGACTTCGTGCTGATGGACAATGAAACCTTCGACCAAACCAATGTGCCTGTATCTGCTTTCGGAGAGCAGGCAAAGTTTCTCAAAGAATCCATGACCGTTGAAGTCGTTTATGCCAGCGATGGCTCGATTGTTCAAGCCGAAACGCCAACCTTTGTCGAACTCGCCGTTACCGATACAAGTCCAACCACAAAAGATGAACGTGCGACAGCAAGCACCAAGCCTGCAACGCTTGAAACGGGTGCCGTTGTGCAAGTGCCAATGTTCGTGCTCACAGGCGACATCGTTCGCGTCGATACGCGCACAGGCGCTTATCTTGACCGAGTCAATAAAAAGTAAATGCGCATCACGCTAAATGCACACGCATTAGGATAAGCGTCCTGCTTAAAAACAACCTTTACCAACTTTTGTAAAAAACTTTTGGAGGCGAGATGAATCTCGATGACATACAACGACTGATAAAAATGGTCGACGAATCTGATTTAGATGAAATGACCATTGAAGAAGGCGAGTTCAAACTCACCTTGAAGAAAGCGGCAGAGCCGTCTGCGTCGCCCGCTATGAATGCGATGCCAATGATGATGCCACCCCAGTATTTCTCGCCGCAGCAGGCGCAACCGACGCAAGCCCCGCCGCCTGCTGCCAAATCAGCCGAAGCCCCGCCGCCTGCGCCCGTCGATGCAGGCAAAAAATACAAGGAAGTCCGCTCGCCGATGGTCGGCACGTTCTATCGCGCACCTGCTCCCGAAGCCAATCCATATGTGCAAGTCGGCGATTCCATTTCCAAAGGAAAAGTGCTGTGTATCATCGAAGCCATGAAACTCATGAACGAAATCGAGAGCGACGTTGATGGAAAAATCGTGAAGATTCTCGTTGAGAACGGCAAGCCTGTGGAGTTCGACCAAGTGCTCTTTTTAGTAGAGTAATTTTGTCGACGAACTGACATGGCTCTCGAAGTCTAACCACAAATTTTTTCTCGATGTTTAAGAAAATTCTGATTGCAAATCGCGGCGAAATCGCCATGCGCGTTATTCGCACATGTCGCGAAATGGGCATACAAACCGTCGCCGTTTATTCCACTGCCGACGCCGATTCGCTTCACATCAAATATGCAGATGAAGCCGTGTGCATTGGTGCACCGATGAGCAAAGAAAGTTATCTCAATATCCCACGCATTATCGCCGCCGCCGAAATCACCAACGCCGACGCCATTCATCCGGGCTACGGCTTCCTTTCCGAAAATGCGGAGTTCTCCGAAATCTGCGCCTCATCGGGCATTAAGTTCATCGGTCCTTCGCCTGAAATGATTCGCGCAATGGGCGATAAGAAAACTGCTAAGGACACGGTCAAGCGCGTCAATGTGCCAACCGTTCCAGGAAGCGCAGGATTGGTCGAAGATTTGAACGAAGCCAAAGAAGTTGCGCGTCGCGTCGTTTATCCTGTCATTATCAAAGCCACTGCGGGCGGAGGCGGCAAGGGCATGCGCGTGGTTCAGCGCGAAGAAGATTTAGAGAAAGCGTTTCAAACAGCACGCAACGAAGCCGAAAAAGCCTTCGGCAATGCAGGCGTCTATATTGAAAAATTCGTCGAAGAGCCGCGCCATGTTGAAATTCAAGTGTTGGGCGACCAGCACGGCAATGTTATTCATTTGGGTGAGCGCGATTGCTCCGTTCAACGTCGGCATCAAAAGTTGATTGAAGAATCCCCCTCGCCTATCGTTAGCGAAGAGCTGCGTGCGGAAATGGGCGAAGCGGCAGTTGCGGCGGCGAAAGCCATCAATTATGAAGGTGCGGGGACGGTCGAGTTTCTTGTCGACAAATATCGCAAGTTTTACTTCATGGAAATGAACACGCGCATTCAAGTCGAGCACCCCGTAACCGAAGAAGTCTGCGACATTGATTTAATCAAACAACAAATTCTCGTCGCCGCTGGCAAGAGAATCTCCACGCGCAAAGTCGTGCCGCACGGACACTCGATCGAGTGCCGCATCAACGCCGAAGACCCCGACAACGATTTCCGCCCCAGCCCCGGCGACCTTAAAGTCTTTCACACGCCGGGCGGGCACGGTGTCAGAGTTGAGACGCACGCTTACGCAGGCTATCGCATTCCACCGCATTACGACTCAATGATTGCCAAGCTGATTGTTCACGCGCCCTCGCGCGAAGAAGCCATTGAGCGCATGCTCCGCGCATTAGATGAGTTCATCGTCGAAGGTATCAAAACGACGATTCCACTTCACAAAAAAATCATGCAATCCCAACTCTTTCGAAGCGGAAACTTCGACACCAGTTTCCTTGAAAAAGCCCGATTGATGAGGGGGCATTAACACAACGCATGCTCACTCGACGAGTAATCGTCAAGGCAAACGGGCTCCCACCGCCTTTCACTACTCGTTGTGCGACCAAGTCTTTTTTACTCAACCTTCAATTTTTTTTCCAGAATCAATTCATCACGAAGCGGTATTCCGTGCTCTCCTGTAAGTTGAATTGTTGGATTTTGTCTTCGCCGTGCGTCAATCGCTCCGACGCGAAGTTCAGCCAAATGAAACTCCCGTTTTTGCAAAAAGCGAAGCGCGTTGAGGTTATCGTTCGTTACAACGCATAATAATTTCTTGAATGCTTTTGCGCTCACTTCGGCTTCAAGTCTTTTGAGCAGAGACTCTCCGACACCCATGCGCTTACGGCTCACATTGAGGCTAACAATGTGGCAGACGTCGTTCTGATGTTGATACACGAGTAATCCGATAGGTTCACCGTCCACTTCTGCAATCAACGCAGGAAGGGTTATGCGCTCGTCTGCAAATGTTAGCAAATGCGCGCCGTTTGATTGGTTTTTGAGAAAGGCTTCCGCCCATTCCGCGTCAGCGGCGGTTTTGGGGCGAATTTGTATTGACTCCATATCGCAATAATGTATGTATTCCTGATTGACAATGCGAGGTGTTTTGAAATGTAAGAAACATGTGAAAAAAACCTAACGGGACTTTACCGCCAAAATGGTCGAGTCGTCGCGCAATGGCAAGTTGCCTCTGAATCGCGAGAGTTCGGACGAGAGGTTTTCATAAAGACCTTTCGCCGAAAGCGAATGGGGGGCGGATTTGAACCAGCGCACAACGCGCTCGATTTGAAATTCTTCGCCGTCTTCATTGAGCGTTTCATTGACGCCATCGCTGAATAAAAGAAATCGGTCGCCTCGCTCAAATGGATACGTTTCTACGGGGAAATTGGCGTGATGTCGAAGTCCGAGCGCGATGGCTTTGGGTTTGAGCCCGCGCACCTCGTCAAGATTTTTTTGATGAAAAAGAATCGGCAAATGCCCTGCATTAGCAACTGAGAACGTCTTTGTGCGGAAATCGAACAACAGGCATGCGAAACTGACGAACATTTTCGGACGCGAGTTGTCGCAAATGTCTTTGTTGAGTTCACACATCAAGTTTTCAAGCGTGGTAAAGTGGCGCAGTTCGGCGCGGAAGGCGGCTTTGGTAATCGCCATCAAAAGACCTGCGGCAACATTATGCCCCGACACGTCGCCGACCGCAACAATCAATCGTCCGTCGTTCAGCCAAAATGCGTCGTAATAGTCGCCGCCGACTTCTGTTGCAAAGTTACTCCTGCCATAAAGTTCAATCACTTCGTTCTCGATGTTAATCGTCGGCAAAAAATCTTTTTGAATGCTCTGCGCCAAATCAATTTCCGCGTCAAGTTTTGATTTCTCCGTGGCGACGGAGCGAATGACATAATTCCACATCGAGCCGCTCACGCCAATCAAGACGAGGGTCGTTATCGACAATCCAAAAGCAAGCGCGTCAAACGATTTAACGGGCTGGGTGTTTATTACGCTCAATGCGCCTATGTAAGCGCCAAATAAAAATGAGAGCGGAAAGGTTAACCAAAAAAAATGGCGCATCGCAGGGAAAAGAATCATCGAGAAAGTCATACTTGAAATCGCTACCCCGAAGATATACATCGCAATCAAATGTGTGGGCGTCAATATTGATTTGAGCATGAGGTGAATGAGGAAAAGCACGAGGAAAGACGAAATAAACGTCGCCGTTGCCGCGATTGCGCGAACTTTCAACGGAAGCGTGAAAAAGAATTGATACTTTTCCAACAATTTCTCATTGAACTTTGAGATAGAGAAGGCTTTGCTTGTTGCAGTCATTTCTTAAACGGTTTCCGATTTTCTTCGCAGAGTCGCAAAAAGGGTTGCAATACCAGCAAGGAGTGAGACCATCAAACAGCCTTTCGGAAACCAATCGGTGTGGCGCACATAAAAACTTTCGTCATCATAAAGTTCAATTTCTTCAACCGTGTAGGATTCCTTCCACCAATCGATTTCGCCGTGTGGTCGTCCGTATCGATCGATGAAGAGCGAGATGCCTGTATTGGCAGAGCGCGCCATGGCGCGGCGGCTCTCGATACAGCGCAACTTTGCAAATGCGGCATGCTGATACGGTCCGTAAGATTTTGAAAACCATCCGTCGTTGGTAATCACTGTGAGCATCGTGGCACCGCGTCGGACGAAGTCGGCGGTGAAGGCAGGATAAATCGATTCGTAACAAATGAGTCCCGTTACTTGAACTTTCTTGTTGGACTTTGTGATAAATGAAAAGTTCAGCGTGTCTTTGCCAACGCCCCAACTTGAAATGCCCGCTACGGCAAATGTTGCGGACGAGAAGAACGGCAGATATTGCATATACGGCACGCGCTCGGCAAACGGAACGAGTTTCATTTTGTGGTAGACTTGCGCGTTGCCGTTTGAGTCGAGGAGCATGGCAGAATTAAAGGTGTCGTAGTATTGCTGTGCGTTTCGGTCGTATTTCGCGCCGAACTGTCGCTGTGTGCTGTCGGCGTAATAAGTCGCATCAGAAAATCCTGTGAGCAAAGGCGCGCCCCATCGTGCGACACTCGATTGCAATCGCTCCCACGCTTCCGAGCCGCGTTGATATAAAATGAAATACGGAATTGCCGTTTCAGGCCAAACCACCAAATCCACGCCGCCGCGTGCCGCCGAATCACTAACCGCAATGTGCTTTTCCAACACGGCTCGCCGATTCGAATTTTCCCACTTCGCAAATGGGTCGATGTTCGGCTGAATCACAGCCACTCGAACTGTACCGACGGGTTCAGGCTTTGGCGCAATGAACACAAAGGCAGAGTAGAGCAACGGGAATACAAACATCGCGCAGAGTGCAATCGCGTGGCGCCGTGAAGCACGAGGGTCGTTTATCGTTTCAAGCAGTTTGATGAAAAGCACATTCAAGAAAGCAATCCAGAAACTCACTGCCCAAACGCCAAAGAGGTCGATATACTGAATAAGCCACCATAGATTGGCGTGCGAGTTTCCGAGTGTAATCCAACCGAATGAAATTTCTAAATCGAGATAAATCCATTCCCACGCTGTCCAAAAAAACGGAAAGAGCCACAAGGCGCGACTCCAGCCCAATGCTTTTCGTGCAAAAAAGAAGAGCACTAAGGGCACGGTCATGAAAAAGGTTTGTGCGAAATACATCAAGAACCCGCCGAGAAATGTCGAGAGCGAGACCCACCACACGGAGACGAGCGTGAAGCCAAGAAGCGAAAGATATGTTGCGCGAAAATATGCCCCGAATTTTTCCACCGTTTTTAGATGCAAGAGAATCGGAACGAACCCAATCCAAGCGAGGAATGGCGCGTAAAAAAAGGGATACATCACGAAGGATAAGCCCAGTAGCGCGCCACCCGAAAGTGCGGCACGAAAAGAGGATAAATTTTTTACGGATAGGAAGGAAGCGTGCATTGATGATGGTCGCTTTTTGAAATGCGAAATGATGTGGTTAGAAACGACTATTTCGTCTGTTTCTCGCAATGAAAATACGAAAAAGGCTATGAAGAAAGGCGACGGACGTGTTAAGTTTTCAGCGAACAGAAAACGCTCAACAGCGACGGGCAGTATCGGGAAGTAATGAGCTGTAAGCGTCCATTAAGTTTTCATTTAATTCAGCAAACAGGAGAATAACATTATGGCTCTCTTTGGCGCAGCAGAAGCGACCGTCGCTCGCTCTGATTACGAAATCGTCCTCGAAGGTGGCACAAGCACGTGGGGCAAATTAAAAGCCCGTGCCACGATTAATGTTACGCCCGCCATTCCACTTCTTCCAACAGACTTGAATATCAAACTCAAATGCAAGCCGATTGGCGACAGCAAAGATGTCGTGCGTTTTTCGTGCCTCATCGAGACCGTCGTTGATAGCACGGTCAAGAAACTCACGGTTGAAGCCGACATTGCTAACGAATCGGAAGAACGCCGCGTTGCCGTCGGCGATGGGGTTGTAACCGTAGGAGACTTTTCGCACGCCTTCTCCTTTGAAGGCTCAGTCGTGAATTTGTATTACTATAAATCCGACGTCATTCGCCGCAACATTCCGAACCCGCGATACCTGCAAGGGCGACAATTTCATGACATTCTGATGAAGATTCCGCTTGAAAACGACGACCTCATACAGACGTGGGAAGCAACACTTTCAGGCATTCGAAATTCAGGACCGAACTTCGGCGACTGGATTCGAGACTTCTGGTTCATCGGACCCGCCTACAACGCCCTTGATGAAGGCGGACAACGCATCTCCAATTTGGAAGTCGTCAGTATCGGCACACAAGGCACGCCCCAAGAGCCGCTTGGCGTCTCGAACTGGAGGTTCTCTAATGCAGGTTCCGGCGTCGTCGATGCGGTTTGCCGTTGGGTTGAACTCTTCCCTGTTGAAAAGCTACTCGGACGCGAAGCGGCAATCGAAGCCTCTTTCCGTTCTGATTCGCAGGGAATTGAAGTGAAGGCGGACGGCAACTTGCCCGGCATCTCTATTGATGCAGGTGGCGGTCTGCGTCGAATTCTTAACCACCCGCTCATTCCGATTATCCATCATGGCATCGTCGGCAAATACAACGAGTTCCGTGTGGATACGCAACTGACCATCACGTTGCCGTCCGGCTTCAAAATTCGTTACGCCGCACCGCAGTATCGAAATCAAGTCGGCGAAACTTACAAATGGTATGGAGGCACTTACGCCAAATGGGTCGAGCACATCTGCAAAGGCGGAACAGGACAATTTGAAGTCCTTTACGCGCAATGATGCGCAGAGCGTTGCTCACTCGAGAGTTGTTGTTCACATAGCGGAAACGGGTAATGCCGTCCGCACCATAACGCGATGAAACATTCGCACCAAACATCTGCCCGAATAAAAGGTGTGCGCCTGAAAGAAGGGCTTTCCGAAAGGAAAAAAGATAATCGCACAGAGACCGAATGGACGCATTCGGTCTTCTTTTTTTGCGCGTTGTTCAGACTTTCAACATATTCTGCAAACATCGCAACGAAAGCGTTTTCCCGAACTAACGATAACCAAATGCCACATATCGACTGCTTCAATTTGCTCGCGATGAAGACTGTCGTGAGCACGATTCTTTCATATCTCAACATTCGTTCTCTCCGATTGCCGCGCACGATTGGCTTGGTGGTGCTGACGCTCGCGCTCAGCTCAACGCTCTGGGCGCAAACAGATTCTGCGACTACGCGCATCGTCGTCACCCGCGACGATTCCGCAAAGTTGAAGATTCTTCAAGATACCGCCGCTCGACCGCTCGGCGTGCCCGTCATCGTCTTCGGAAAAGAAGTCTTCAAGATTTTCTCGTCGCTCGGCACGCTTACGCCCGAAGAGCGCGCGGAGCGCATCAGCCAAACCTTGCAACAACTCGCCGAAGAAGGCGTGAGCGCGGATTCCATCGCCATCATTGATAGCAAATCGCTCTCGACGATTCGCATCGGCAATCGCAACGTGCTTACAATTACCGACGACGACGCGCTCTCGCAAGAAGCCACGCGCCAAGCCCTCGCCGAAATGAAAGCCCGCGAGCTTCAAAAATTTTT
This sequence comes from Candidatus Thermochlorobacteriaceae bacterium, assembly GCA_029263855.1. Lineage (GTDB taxonomy): Bacteria > Bacteroidota > Chlorobiia > Chlorobiales > Thermochlorobacteraceae > JANWWM01. The sequence continues at coordinate 134,466 of JAJUFC010000004.1, forward strand.
GCGCGACTATCAAGAAGCGACGTCGCTCCAACACATTCTCATCAATCTTGGCATTTCTGCGCTTTTGTTGGCGCTCTTGTTTGGCGTTTTCGCGCTGATTTCGTGGCTCGCTGATGTGTCGCGAAAGTGGGTTAAGAAAAACTTAATGAACTGGCTTCCAACGCTCACGTTCCGCAACATCGAGATTTTGACAACGCGCCAAGCGCTTCTGATATTGACGAGCCTCATCGGCTCTGCGGGCTTCACGCTCAAATTGGCTTCGGCTTACCTTGCGCTTACCATCATTTTCAAACGCTTCATTTGGACGCGCACTTGGGCGGACGAACTGCTCAATCTCGTTCTGACTCCCGCGCTGGATTTGCTCAAAAAGTTCTTTGATTATATCCCCAACTTGATTGCGATTGTCGTCATCGTGTTCGTGTTCCGATTGCTGATTCGCTTTTCGGATTCGGTGTTTCAGCGCATCGCTAAAGGCAACCTGCAATTCGATGGATTTTACGCGGAGTGGTCGGACCCGACGCGCAAAATCGTCAAGTTCGCGCTGTTTCTTTTCGCGGTGATTTTGATTTACCCCTACACGCCGATTGCGGCATCGACGGCGGCGCAAGGCATCTCGATTTTCGTAGGCGTGCTGTTTTCGCTTGGCTCTACGAGCGCGATTGGCAACGTGATTGCGAGCATCGTGCTCAACTACACGCGCTCGTTCCGCATTGGCGACACGGTCAGAATCGGCGACATCACGGGCGACGTGGTGGAAAAAACCGTGCTCGTGATGCGCATTCGCACGCGCTACAACGAGGAAGTCTCCATTCCCAACACGACCGTCGTCGGAAGCAACGTGATGAACTTTTCCGAAGCCGCGCGGCGTGGCGAAATGCTCATTCTGCACTCGACCGTTAGCATCGGTTATGATGTGCCTTGGCGAACGGTGCATCAATTGCTCATCGAGGCGGCATTGGCGACTCAAGATATTGAAAAAGAACCACGCCCGTTTGTCTTTCAACTCTCGCTGAACGATAATTATCCCGTTTATGAAATCAATGCCTACACCAAAAAGCCATCGCTGTGGCTCGATACTTACACAAAATTGCATGCGAACATTCAAGACAAGTTCAACGAAGCGGGCATAGAAATTCTTTCGCCCGCGTATCACGTCAATCGGTTGTCGCAAGAAACCAGTTTGCCGCCCGAGTATCGCCCTAAAACTTATTCGACACCGCCGATTGACATTGCTATCAAAGAGCGAAAAACGTCGTAACTTTGCCGCTAAACTTTTTGTCGTGAACAACTCTATTGGCATTTCCATCGTTGGCGCATCAGGCTATTCGGGCGCGGAACTCATGCGCTTCTTGATAAAGCATCACAGCGTTCGAATTGATAAACTCTTTGCCCAATCTTCGGCAGGAAAATCGCTTGCCGACCTTTATCCCGAATTTCGCAACCGACTTGAAAAAACATTTGAGCCATATAGCCTCCAAGCTGCTTGCGAGAGCGACTGTATCTTTCTTGCGCTTCCGTCAGGCGAAGCAATGAACCTTGCGCCTGCGCTGTTGGAGCGCGGAAAAGTCGTGATTGATTTGGGCGGCGATTTTCGCTTGAAAAATGTTGAACAATACAAACAGTTCTACAAGCACGAACACACTGCATCGCATCTTTTGCCAACCGCCGTTTATGGCTTAGCCGAGTGGAATGCTTCGCAAATCAAATCGGCAAAACTTGTCGCCAATCCCGGCTGCTATCCGACGAGCGCGCTCCTGCCGCTTCTGCCGCTCTTGAAAGAAAACTTGATTGAGCCGACGGGCATCGTCATTAACTCAATGTCGGGCGTTTCGGGCGCGGGGCGCAAAGCCGACCTCTCGCTCTCGTTTGTGGAAATTCACGATTCCGTCAAAGCCTATAAAGTTGCCGAGCATCAACACCTGCCTGAAATTGCGCAAACACTTGAAGTGCTAACAGAGCAAACCGTATCGCTCTCATTTGTGCCGCATTTAATTCCAATTTCACGAGGGATTTACACCACCATTCACGCCACGCTTTCCGACGGCGCAACCGAAGAAAAAATTTTTCAGGTATATGAACGCTATTACAAGCAAAAGCCGTTTGTGCGATATTCCCGCGAGTTCATTCCCGAACTAAAAGGCGTGGTCAACACAAACTTTTGCGACATTGGTTTTCGCATTTCAACCGCCACTAGTCAAGTCATTTTGTGCGCGGCGATTGATAACCTCGTGAAAGGCGCGGCGGGACAAGCAATTCAAAATTTTAACTTAATCTTCGGCTTTAACGAAACAGAATCACTGCTGTGATATGATGAAACACTTTACCCACATCTCGGGTGCGATTTGCGCCCCCAAAGGTTTCAAAGCAAGTGCGTTGCAAGTGCCCATCCGCAAACTCAAAAAAGACCTTGCGCTAATTTATTCCGAAACGCCTGCGGCTGTGGCGGGCGTGTTCACGCGCAATCGTGCCGCCGCGGCACCGATTGAAGTCTGCAAGGCGCAACTTAAAAGAAGCACAATTTGCTCGGCGATTATTGCCAATTCGGGAAATGCCAATGCATGCACGGGCGAAAAAGGTTTGCAAGATGCGTGGGCAATGGTGCGCAAGACGGCTGAATCGCTCGGCGTGTCTGAATCGCAAGTGATGGTTGCCTCTACGGGCGTGATTGGTCAGCCGTTGCCGATTGAGAGCATCTTGGCAGTGATTCCGCGCCTTGTGCTTTTGCTTTCAGAAGACGGCGCAAGCGATGTTGCCGAAGCAATTATGACGACCGACCTTGTCAAAAAAGAATGTGCGATTGAGTTTGAACTCGGCGGGAAACCTGTTCGCATTGGCGCGGTCGCGAAAGGCTCGGGCATGATTGCGCCGAACATGGCAACGATGCTTGCTTTTGTTACAACCGATGTCGCGATTTCGCAACCGTTGCTTCAACAAGCGTTGAGCGTGGCGAATCAAAAGTCGTTCAACCGAATCAGCGTCGATGGCGACGAAAGCACCAACGACATGGCAGTGGTGCTCGCAAATGGTCGTTCAGGCAACGCAATCATTGCCGCAAACAGCGATGAATACAAGCAGTTTCAAGACGCATTGGAATACGTGCTAACCGAACTTGCCAAAATGATTGTGCGCGATGGCGAAGGCGCGACCAAGTTTGTTGAAATTACCGTCTGCGGCGCACGCACCGAACACGATGCCGAAGTCATGGCGCGAACCGTCTCCAATTCAAGCCTCGTCAAAACCGCACTGCACGGCGAAGATGCCAACTGGGGCAGAATCCTTGCCGCGCTCGGCTACTCGCGCATTGAGTTCCTTCCCGAAAAAGTCGAAATCAAATTCGGCGATGTGCCCATTCTCAATCAAAATTTTGAAATTGTTTTAGATGAAGCCAAAGCCAAAGCCGAACTTTCAAAGCATGATTTGAGCGTCAAAATTAACTTGAACTTGGGAAGTGCCTCCGCCACATTTTGGACGTGCGACCTTTCAGAAAAATATGTGGAAATCAACGGCAGTTACCGCTCGTGAAAGTTGCCTTAATTTTTAAGCAAAGCCGTTTGCCTCGCCGTCAAAATTAAGCCTCATCAAAAGATTCTCGAGAAATTGCAAAAAAATTTTATGCAAACTCTTGCATAATTATGCAATAACGTGCATAATTGCATCGAACAAATTTTGAATATGTTCAAAGTCCGATGTTCGTTCATCGGGCTTTTTCTTTCTGTAAGAATCTGTCTGTAAAAAACCGTTCAACCGCATTACAAATGCAAACAGAATATTTCGTCAGCACAGAAAAATCACTGCTCGACCTTGATGCGATTCACGGGTTTCTGACAAACTGCCATTGGGCGAAGGGCATTTCGCGCGAACTCGTCGAGAAGTCGATTCAAAATTCGATGTGCTTCGGCGTGTATGAAGTATCGCAAGGGACGAGAAAGCAAATTGGCTTTGCGCGTGTGATTTCGGACTTCGCCACATTTGCCTATCTCTCCGATGTCTTTGTGATCGAATCGCATCGTGGCAACGATTTATCCAAACGCTTGCTCTCTGAAATTATGAAGCACCCTGACCTGCAAGGGCTTCGCCGCTGGATGCTGGTTACCACCAACGCGCACGGACTTTACGAACAATTCGGATTTTCCGCGCCGCATAACCCTGAAAAGATTATGGAAATTTTCGTGCCGAACCTTTACGAAAAACAAGCCGAACTACTTGGATCACTTGAGTCTGAACAAAACTTAAACGCGCTGGTTTCTCAATGACAAAAGAGGAAGTGCTCATAGAAGCCTTGCCGTATATCCAAACCTACGAAGGCAAGACGTTCGTCATCAAATTTGGCGGCGCGGTGATGGTCGACGAAAACTTGAAGCAGACCTTCGCCAAAGATGTAACGATGCTGAAAAAACTCGGCATTCACATCGTTGTGGTGCATGGCGGCGGCAAAGAAATCACCAAAATTGCCGATGCTTTCGGCGTTGAAACGAAGTTCATCAACGGACTGCGATACACGGACGAAAAAATGCTCGAGGCGGTTTTGATGGGCTTGTGTTCGCTCAATAAAGAAGTCGCAGGGTTAATCACAAAAAACAGTGGCAACGCGATTGGGCTTTGCGGCACCGATGCAGGCTTGATTAAAGCGAAGCGCATTCAAAGCGAAGTCGATTTGGGCTTCGTCGGTGATGTGGTCGGTGTGAACACATCACTCCTTGAACTGCTCGTGAAGCATGAAATGATTCCTGTTGTTGCGCCGATTGGCATGGGCGAGCGCGGCGAACTCTACAACATCAATGCGGATACGGTCGCAGCGGCGATTGCCATTGCGCTCAAAGCCGAAAAACTCGTCTATCTCTCCGACATTGAGGGCGTGATGGTTGACGGTGCGCGCGTTCCTTCGCTCAATAAAACGCAAGCCAACACGCTTATTGCCGAAGGCAAAATTTATGGCGGCATGATTCCGAAAGTGCAATCGGCGTTCGATGCGATTCAATCGGGCGTCAAGAAAGTGCACTTCATTGATGGCAGAATTAAACACTCGCTCTTGCTCGAGGTCTTTACCAGCGATGGCGTCGGAACAGAAATCACGGACGAAAACGAAATCGCGCGTTTCATTGCACGCGCCATTGAGAACGAACATAACGGAAAAAATTAACTCAACTACAAAAACGCGAAGACACAGATGAAAGACTTTCTCTCGATTTTGGATTTCACGACCGAAGAAATTTTTGACCTTTTCGAACTTGCCGATAAACTCAAATACGACGGCTCGAAGCCGCTGGCAAGCAAGACGGTCGCCATGATTTTTCAGAAGCCGTCGCTCCGAACGCGCGTCTCGTTTGAGGTCGGCGTGGTGCAACTTGGCGGACATCCGATTAGCCTTGCGCAAGAGTCGGTCGGGCTTGGCAAGCGCGAAAGCGTCGCCGATGTGGCGCGCGTGCTCTCACGATACAACGATATGATTGTCGCTCGCGTCTTCGAGCATGAAATTCTCACAGAAATGGCGCACTACGCCAGCGTGCCTGTCATTAACGCACTTTCAGACCTCTCACACCCGTGTCAAGTGTTAGCCGATGCTTATACCTTGCGCCAACATGGCAAACTCTTCGACGGCGCAAAGGTTGTATTCGTCGGCGATGGCAACAACGTGGCATATTCGTGGCTTGAACTCGCCATGCGTTTGCCGATTCACTTTGTTTTGGCATCGCCGAAAGGCTACGAGCCGAATCGCGATATGCTACAAAGGGTTCAAACGAGCGGCGTTGGCAAGGTTGAACTCATTCACAACCCGCAAGCGGCAGTGTGGGACGCCGACGTCGTTTATGGCGATGTTTGGACGAGCATGGGGCAAGAAGCCGACAACAACAAGCGTAAAAACGATTTCGCGCCGTATCAAATCAATTCAGAGTTGATGGGCTACGCCAAGCCTGACGCAATTTTCATGCACTGCTTGCCTGCGCATCGCGGCGAAGAAGTAACCGACGACGTCATCGACTCGCCTCAATCCGTCGTCTTTGATGAAGCCGAAAATCGACTTCACATTCAAAAAGCGATTATGACCAAACTCGTTGAGCATCACTATGCTCCCGTATTTTCTTCAACAGCAAAAGCACAGACCAAAGCCAAAAAGAAACGATGAACGTATGTTTGATTTTGTTTCAACTGCTCATCACCGTCGAGACAAAACCACGCGAACCGATAAACCAACTTGGGATTACAATGGGAAAAGCCGAACGACAATTAGCCATCAAAGAGTTGATTACGACCAAAGACATCGCGAGCCAAGAGGAACTTGCCAAAGAACTCTTGCGCAAGGGCTTTGAAGTCAATCAAGCCACGCTTTCGCGCGACCTCAAAGAACTCGGCATCGCCAAAGTCATTACTGCCGACGGCGTTTGGTATGAACTCCAAACCGACAACGAAGCGCAACGATTGAAAATGCTACTCTCTTACGAGATTGAGTCAATTCAATCCAACGACTGCATGGTGATTATCAAAACGCTTCGCGGCAGAGCCTCTGGGGTGGCGGAAATTCTCGACCAACTTGAAATACCTGACATTCTCGGCACGATTGCGGGCGACGATACGATTTTCATCGCGCCGACTTCGTCAAAGAAAATTCCGACGATTATCAAACGCATTAAAGAAGCCGTGCTGCAAACGGAGGAAAAGTAACAACGCAATCGCCTTTGAAAACTTTCTGAACAAATCAATTTCAAAAATGAAAGAAAAAATCGCCGTTGCTTATTCAGGCGGATTAGACACATCGGTCATCGCCAAGTGGCTTCAAGAAAAGTATAACGCCGAAGTCATCACGGTTTCAGCCAATCTCGGTCAACAAAAGGAGTTGGTCGGAATTGAAGAAAAAGCCTACAAGACGGGCGCGAAGAAAGCCATTGTCTTGGACTTGCGCGACGCATTTGCGACGGAATACATTTTCCCCGCGCTGAAAGCCGGCGCGCTTTACGAGCACACCTATCCAATGGCAACCTCGCTCGGTCGTCCTTTAATTGCCAAAGCGTTGGTCGATGTCGCCAAAGCCGAAGGATGCACGGCGGTTGCGCACGGATGCACGGGCAAAGGCAACGACCAAGTGCGCTTCGAAGCCGCCATTGCCGCGCTTGCGCCCGACCTCAAAGTCTACGCGCCGCTTCGCGAGTGGGAGTTCAAATCGCGCGAAGAAGAAATCGAGTATTGCCAAAAGCACGGCATTCCCGTCAAGGCAACGAAGGAAAATCCATACTCGATTGACGAAAATATGTGGGGCACGTCGATAGAATGCGGCATTTTGGAAAATCCGCGCGTCGCGCCGCCCGAAGACGCTTATCAGCGCACGGTGTCGCCTGAAAACGCGCCAAACGAAAGCGTTACGGTTGAAATCGAATTTGAAAACGGCGTTCCGATTTCGCTCGATGGAAAAACGCTTGCGCCCGTCGACTTGATTATGAAACTCAATGAAATCGCAGGCGCGCACGGCATTGGGCGATTGGATTTGATTGAAAATCGATTGGTCGGCATTAAATCGCGCGAACTCTACGAAGCCCCTGCCGCAACCGTGCTTCACTTCGCGCATCGCGAATTGGAGCGGCTCACGCTCGACAAAGACACGATGCACTACAAAGCCAAACTCGCCAACGATTACGCCGACCTCATCTACAACGGCTTGTGGTTTTCGCCGCTTCGCTACGCGCTCAATGCCTTCGTGGAAGAAACGCAGAAGGTTGTCAGTGGCGTCGCAACGCTCAAACTCTACAAAGGAAACATCTCGCTTCTTTCGCGCTGGTCGCCAAATTCGCTTTACGACGAAAGCCTTGCCACTTACACCGAAGAAGACCAATTCGACCACAAAGCCAGCATTGGCTTCATCAAAATTTATAGCCTGCCGCTGAAAACCTACTACCGCATTAACGGCGCGCCGATTCCCGAGCAAGAAGCAATGGCGAAGTGATATGATTCGGTTATCGCGGAAATTTTACTTGGTTGCGGTTCGAATTTCGTAAATCATCAGGAGCGGGCGGGATTCTACTTTTGAAAATCCTGCCTCACGCATTAAATCCAAGATGTTGCTCGATAGAAATTGGTCGGCGTAAGGTTCAAGGAAGAGCGAGGAGCTGATGTTACCACCAAGTTTGGCAAGCGCATCGCCTTGTGCGCCGTCAAAGACGACGAATTTTCCGTTTGGCTTCAAGACACGACGCGCTTCTTTGATGATGTTCAACGCGGCGTGAAGCGGTGTTTCGTGAAAGAGTAGTGAAGCAGTTATGGCGTCAAACGAATTATCGTCAAAAGGCAAGATTTCGGCGTTCGCGTGAATGAAGGAGATGTTTGACAGCGATTTGGCTTTGAGTTGCGCGGCGAAAACCATATACGGCGACAGGTCAACGCCCGTTACTTGCGCTGATGTCAATCGCGACGCAATCGCACGTGTAGCCGTGCCTGTGCCGCACCCCAAATCGAGCACAGTTTTTGCGTCGGCGGGAATGGCGGCGGCTGTTTCGTCGCGCAAGAAGGTTTCGTTCGGGACGAGAATTTGCTTGGTAATCGGGTCGTAAGTGATGGCGGCATCTTTGTTGAGGTATCCGCCGTCGACGCTGTGAAAATCTTGTTTGTAGTAATCGGGATAAGTAACGGCGGGATTGGCGAGTTTATCCCCTTCGGCTTGAACATCAACACCGTCGAAGATGCGTTCGGTGAGAAGTGGACGAAGCCAAGTTTCATTGGATTGCAAGAAATTAACAATCCCTTGTTGCAACGGCGAGAGTGCAAGTTTCATACTTCTAAAAGTTTAGGTTGAATGTGCATCATAACCCCTAAACCTTGTTGAGCGTTCAACCTTGCACGGTCGATTACGAGAAAAACACGTTCAGCGAGCCGTTTTCGTATTTGGCATATTCGGTTTTCTTACCCACGAGCACATTCGGCAAGACGATGTTTTTGCGGAAGTTATTGACTTCAATCAAAAGTTCATCGCCTTTGACGTTCATTTGAAGTCGGTCAATTTCCACGTTCGGCAAGTAAAGTTTCATCAAATACTTGCCGTTTTCTTTTTGGACTTCTTGGGTGCGCTGTGCGGTGTAAAAAACTTTGGTCGGGCTTGACGTTTTGAAAATTTCGTTTGCCAATTCAGAAAGTGCATCTGTTCCGATGACCTCCGCTTCGCGGTGCATCGCCGTAAAGACGGGTGTCGGATAGAAGCAAGAGAGAATCATCTCGCGGTATTTCTTTTGTTGTGAAACGAGTGCTTTCAGGTAAGGATCGCTTGTGTCTTCAGGAAAGACTTTATTGACGATAGCGGCATCGAGCGTATAGCCAAAGAGATTGAGATAAGTTTGCGCACGCAGGGCTTCTTTAATGACCATTTGTTCGGGATTGAGCACAATGCGAAACGAGGTAATGTTGGGGTCTTGCAAAATGGCATGGAGTTCGCGCATGTGCTCGCTGATTTCGGGCATCAAGCGAAAGATATTTTTCTTCGGCATCAATTTTTGAATGAGCGGATAGGCGAAACTGATGGTTTTCATGTGCCAAGTGGCAATTTTGCCTGTGTACCATTGGTAGGATTCAGGTAGCGCGAGCAAGCGCATTGTTTCGCCCGTCGGAGCGGCATCGACGACAATGACATCATATTTGCCAGATTTTTTCGCAAGCCAGATGTGGCGCAGGCTAATCATTTCTTCCATGCCAGGCATGATAGCAAGTTCATCGGCGACGATTTCCGACGCACCACCTTGTGCTAATATGGTTGAAAAATAGTCGTGAAATTCTGACCAGTTTTTTCGGATTTCAGCTAAGATGTTGATTTCCGCCGCAAAGAGATTTTTCTCGATTTCAATCGGCGTATCGCTGAGTTCTCTGCCGAGTGCATCGGCGAGGCTGTGAGCGATGTCGGTGCTTAATATCAAAACGCGCTTGCCTTCGCGAGCGGCTCTTACAGCGGTAGCAGAGGAAATGGTTGTTTTACCTACGCCGCCTTTGCCGAGATAAAGAATAATACGCATATCATTTTGCCTTTCGTTCGTTCGCCGTTTCTCAACGGTCAATGATTCGTTGCTTGAAAGTAAGTTGCTTTAAGATTCACTCTACTCGAATTTTTATTTTCTTCTTGCGCTCCGTCGGTTGCGTGTCGGTTTGGGGCGCATCTTCGCCGCCTTCGCTTTGCGGCGTGTTTGTTGAAAATCCTTCGGGCGATGTTGCGCGGGTTGCAGCTTGTTGCACCAAACTTGCGGCTTTGAGCATCGCGCCTAAAAGTCCGTCGTTCTTGACTGCCGTTGCAATCGTTTGAATGACGACCTTTTGCGCTTGTGGATTTTCAGCAAGGTTAGTGAGCAGTTCGTTGAACGCATTGAACGATTCCTTCATGCGTTCGGGCATTTGTGCCAAATCTTTTTTGGCTTGCTCACGATATTGTTCGGGAATGTTGCTCAGAAGGTCTTTGGTAATGGCTTCGGCGCGTTTGAGCGAAATCATATCGAGTTTGGAGAACATGCCTTCAAAATCAGGTGTCGGCGGACCGAATCGCCCACGCGGTTCATTTCGTAGGAACTCTGCCGAGTAGCCATACGGTCCGCTTTTATGCCCGTAGGCTTGTTGAAATTCTTTGTCGTTACCTTCGCGATAGCGTTTGATGCGCGAGAGCATGTCGTCGCCGTAGAACATGGTGTTGTTGTAAAACTCAACATGGGGCTGGTGCTCTTTTTCGGCTGATGTTGGCGGCACTGTTCTATCAGCAACGACGATGGTTTTCAGGGGAAGATTTTTATGGGCAATCTCGACGAGTTTTTCGGCAACTTCTTTGGGCAAATCCTGCTCAAATTTTTTGCCGACAGACGTTTCAATTTCAGAGGCGATGGCAAAGTGAAGCGCGACAATTTTTTCGGCTTCGTCGGTTGGCACAAGGTCAAAAATCAAGCAGAGCGGCTCTTGTTCCTTTTGAGAGATGGTCAAGTTGATGGCGGCAAAGCCTTCGTCGGTGTGCTTTGCAGATGCGCCGACAGCGGCAAGCGGAAATCGGTCTAAATAATCTTTGTGAATGCCGCGTGCCCAAAGGTAGATGGATTGGTCTGAAAAGATAAGGTAGTCGTGAAATGCCAAGCCACCAACGCGCTCATTTTTAGCGGCATAGAAAATGCCGTCGAAGAACGCGATGGGTGTTTCGTTTTCCCGAAGTAAATTTTTCTCAAAAAATTCACGAATGTGGGCGAGGTCGGTGTGCACCGCCGCGTAGAGTTTTACTTCGCTCATGGTTACTCCTTAAAAATTTACTTCACGGAATTGATGCACTTGAAAGCAACGCCCAACATTGAGCGTTGAGCGTTGCCTTTTAGTGCGAGTTAAGACAAATAGCAAGCGACTACTTGCCAAGCGACTACTTGCTGAAACGCGCTTCGATTTCCTTGTCGCGTGCCGCCGTAGAGCTGCTTTGTCCTGTTGCAAATGGGCTCGAGCCACGCATTGCGCCGCCGCCCGTCAAGCCGCCGTAAAGGTTTTGGTTCAGGCGTAGTGTGCCTTTTGCAAGCGCGTCAAAAATTTGACCGCCTGTGTACCAGTGTCCTTCAAACATATATTCCGAAATTCGACCGATGCTGATAAGCACATCGGTGATTACTCCTCCGCCACCTGCTGGCATAGTTAGATCCTCCAACGATTTAGGTTAATGAAAAACAATTAGTTGAACTACGACAAAAACACTTACGCGCCGCCGTTTGCGCCGTCTTCTTTTTTCTTAATTGGAATTGCTTTTGACGGTGCTGGCTTTACAGGAATCGCTTCCGATTCGGGTTTGGCTTCGGGTCGTTTGACCTTATCGGTTTTGACTTCAAAGCCCAAGATGGCTTCCAAAGAACGTGCTCCTAATTTTTCGCTCGCGCCCGGTCGGGTGAAGTCAGCAAACGAGTTTGAAGTATCCGCAATCGCTTGAAACGTGTTCGTGAGCGTATTGAAGACGGTATCGATTGCACCCAAGACGAAGAACGTGGCTTGTTCGGGCAAGTCCATTTTCTTGAAATCTTGTTGCCAATTTGGATTCGGCATAATCAGTCGTCCTTTCGTTTAGATTGTGTTTGATACGACGGGCATTACGCCTTTTTCGGTTCTTCTTTTTTCGGGTCTTCTTTTTTGACTTCAACAGGTGTAACGGTTTCCGTTTTTGCGCCGCCTTTGGCGATGTCGGAGACGGTTTTTGAAACGGTGCTTGCCGCTTCTGCCGCCATTTTGGTTGCGCTTGCCGCCGCTTCGCCCGCAGTTTTCACGATGCCTTCGGTGGCAGTGTCGACGCTCTTTGCCACGTCTTTCACGACTGCGCCCGCCGCCTTGCCCGCATCTTTGACGGTGATGACCACACGATTGACCGTTTGCGCCGCTGTATTGGCACTTTCGCCTGTTATGCCCAGATTTTTGCTTACATTTTCAACCGTTGAGGTTGCACCTTCGACGACATCGCCAATGAGATTGAGCGTTCCGACAATCGCCGATTGTCCAGTTAGGACTGCCGCTTCGGCAAGGAAGCCCAGCCGTTCAGGCAACGGCATCGCTTTGAAGTCCTCGCGAAGTTTTTGATAGGTCTCTGTCATTGCAGTAAAGAGTTTGATTAAGCGTTAAAGTTTGATACAGCCGATTCTAATGTCAACTTACACCGCTCTTGCCATTGTGCCTTGAAGTGAAAAGTGCATCGAGAGCCATTGCCCTTTGAACTTTGCATCATCAGGCTCAATGCCGGCAAGCGTTACAGGCAAGGTGATGATTTTACGTTGATTGCCGATTTGAATAAAAAGCTCGTCGCCCGATACCCAGCTGTCGATTTCATCAGGATTGGCGAAGGGCAGTTTGAGCAAGAGTTCGCAAGAGTCGTCGTGGCGAACAAACTGCATCGGCGTTTCGTCATACATCATCGCCGCCGGGTTTTCGTCGCCATAAACATCGCCCGCCAAGCGTTCTAATGCTTTCAGCCCAACGACTTCGTCGTCATACATCTTCACTTTTTTAATTGGAAGCGGCGTAAAGGCTTCTTCAATTTCACCGAGATAGCGACGCTGAACTTTCTTCCATTTTTCTAAATAGCCGCTGTCTTCATCTTCGGCGAGCAGCTTGTTGACCGTTACCATATCGACCTTGAAGCCATAAAGGTTCAGATAGGTTAATGCTCGCATGGTTTCTTTTATGACCATTTTTTCAGGATTCATCACAAGGCGCACCGAAGCAGATTGTGCATCGGTCAAGATTTCCTTTACGCCGTCCAACTCCTCAAAGAGCGTATCGATAGACTGCATGACTTCTTCGGACGGGACAACATGCGCGAACTTATCCGACATTCTCGAGAGCGGACGCGCCACAGGTTTCAAAACAAATTTTTCGACGGTTCGCGCCAACTTCACGCCCCAATTCATCGCTTCGGGAAGCGAGAGCAGACGAAGCGTTTCGCCCGTCGGCGCGGTGTCTAAAATCAGCGCGTCGTATTTGCCGCTCTCTTTGTAGCGCTTGACGCGCATCAGCGAAAAGAGTTCTTCCATTCCTGGAAGCACCGTCATTTCATCAGCCATAATCGGCGGAATGCCTTGAACGGTCAAGAGCCGCGAGTAGTAGCCTTGAACCGCGTGCCAATTCTTTTTCAAATCTTCGTAGGCGTTGACTTCAATCGCCCATAAATTTTGCTTGATGAAAGACGGCTCGGAGTTGAGCTTTTGTTCGAATGAATCCGAAAGGCTATGCGCTGGGTCGGTCGACATAATCAGCGTTTTCAATCCCATATCCGACAGACGCGCCGCCGTTGCGGCGGAAATGCTCGTTTTCCCTACGCCGCCTTTGCCCGTGAAAGTAATTACTCGCATAACTTTCAATGATAATGTTGAACAGCTCCCCTCACTTTTTTGTCGGCAAAGGGCATGGTTTGCGGGAATAAATTACGTCTAAACCGGGAGTGAACGCAACGTAAAAATTGACTTTGGAAAGATTTTTGACAAAAGAGCGACGGCTGTAAACGCTTGTGGGATAAGGGGTTTCAGGTGTATGATTCAAAAATCGGCTAAATCGTCTGTTTCAAGTCTTTTCAATCTGACACGAAACCGCATGCGGCTACCTTCCAGCTTCAATAAGTTCAGCGGCGGATTGCAAAGCCGCTTCGGTAATGTCCGTTCCCGATAAGAGCCGTGCGACTTCTTTTCTATGCTCCAATTCAGAAAGCACTTCAACGCTCGAGACGGTGCGCTGTTTGATGGACTTCTTGCTGACGCGAAAATGCACATCTGCCATTGCGGCAATTTGCGGAAGGTGCGTAATGGCAATGATTTGATGATAGCGCGAAAGGTCTTTCATGCTGAAGCCCACGGCTTGCGCGATTTTTCCGCTCACGCCTGTGTCGATTTCATCGAAGACGAGAATCGGCAGTCGGTCGGATTTTGCGAGAATCGTTTTCAGGGCGAGCATCACGCGCGAAATTTCTCCGCCCGATGCCACCTTTGCAAGCGGCTTAACATCTTCGCCTAAGTTGGTTGAAATTAAAAACTCGACTTCGTCGTAGCCATTGGCGTTGGCAACATAGCGCACGCCGTTGATGAGCACGTCGCCGTCTTTATCGGGCGAGGCAGAAAAGCGCACCTCGAGCCGCCCTTCGGGAATGCCGAGTTTTTTGAGTTCCTCGACAATCGCGCGTGAGAGCCGATTAGCCGTGTCTTTGCGTTTTTGAGAAAGCCGCTCGGCAATGTCGGAAAGGCTATCTTGCTGCCCGCGAATGCGCTTTTCCCACTTCAAAATTTCTTCTTCAAAGTTCTCCGCGAGTTCAACCTCTTTGGCGATTTGTTCGCGATAGGCAAGCACATCGGCGATTGTGCCGCCATACTTTTTTTTGAGCACAGAGAGCGCGCTTAATCGCTCGCGCAGTTCTTCCAAACGTTCGGCGTTGAAGTCAATGCGCGCGTTGTAGCGTTGAACAAACTTTGTGATTTCATCGACGAGGGCTTGCGCGGTTTGCGCGTCGTTGGCAGAATCCGCAAAACTTTTGTCAATGCGGGCAAGGTCTTGCAAGATGTTTCGCGCTTCGACAAGGCGATTGTGGACGCTGTCGTCATTGGCGTAAAGAATTTCGTGCAGGGTATTGGTTGAGGAGAAAATTCGTTCAGCGTTTTCAAGAATTTTTTGTTCGGTTTGGAGTTCGTCCCACTCGTCAGGTTCAGGGGCAACGCTATCGATTTCTTTGAGTTGAAACTCGTAGAAGGTTCGCTTTTCGCGCAAGTTTTTTTCTTTGTTGCGCAACTCCTCGAGTTGTGCTTTGGATTGTTTGAGCGTTACAAAGAGATTGCGGTATTCCTCGACCAAGCCGCCAAGTCCGCCTGCGTCGTCCAGCAAGCGAATATGCGATTCTACTTTCAGCAGTGATTGATGCTCATGCTGACCGTGCAAATCGATACACAGTTCGCTAACGCTGTGCAGAAGCGAGAGCGTAGCGGGCGTATCGTTGATAAAACAGCGCGTGCCTCTTGCCGAAATTTCACGACGCAAAATCACTTCGTTGCTGACATCTATCTCATGCTCTTTTAGCAACGCCGAAACGCGCTTGTTATTCGCAACGTCAATAACCGCTTCAATGATGGCTTTCTCTTCACCTTTGCGAATCACATCTGTATTGGCACGCTCCCCAAGCACCATGCCGAGCGCACCAAGCAGAATCGATTTCCCTGCGCCCGTTTCTCCTGTGATGATGTTCAAGCCGCTTCCAAACTCAATCGTGAGTTCATCAATCAGCGCGAAATTTTTGATATACAGCGTTTTGAGCATTTACGGAAAGCAAAAATTGTGTGCCGAAAATAGACGTAGTTAGAGCACGTTTGCAAAACGCCTCACTTCACCTGACGTTCCAAACGTCGTTCCTCAATCCATTCATAAACCGTTGGCAATACAAAGAGCGTGAGCAATGTCGATGTTATCAAACCGCCAATCACCACCGTTGCCAGCGGACGCTGAACCTCTGCACCGTCGCTCGTTGAAAGCGCCATCGGCAAAAATCCTAAACTTGCCACGAGTGCCGTCATCAGCACAGGTCTTAATCGCACCTTGCACGCGCTCACAATCACATCGCGCAATTCTGCTTGACGGTTGCGTCGTTGCTCGTTGATGTAACTTAGAAGCACTACGCCGTTCAAGACCGCCACGCCAAAGAGCGCGATAAATCCAATACTCGCCGTAACCGACAGCGGCATGCCGCGCAAGAGCAGCGCGATAATGCCGCCCACTAAGGCAAACGGCAAGTTTACCAACACCAACAGCGCATAACGCACTTCGCCAAACGCCGTGTAAAGCAATACAAAAATGATGACTATCGACAGCGGCACTACCAGCAACAAGCGTTGGGTTGCGCGCGCCTGATTTTCAAACTGCCCACCGTAGACGATGAAATATCCCGTCTCTAATTTCAATTCCTTGTTGATGCGCGCCTGCAATTCGCTTACATAGCTCGATAAATCGCGCCCCTCAATGTTGCACTCGACTACTAATCGGCGTTGCGTATGCTCGTGGCTGACTTGCGCCGGTCCTTCTTCCAGCGTGAGCGTTGCTAATTGGCGCAAGGGCAAAAACGAGGTCGTGTTTGGAATGGGAATCATCGTGTTGCCAATGTCGTCAAGGTCGCGCCGTGCCGAAGGTTTGTAGCGAGCCACAACGGCGACGCGACGCTGTCCTTCAAGCACCTCTGTTGCGACTTTGCCGCCGAGTGATGTCTCGACGGCTAATTGCACGTCCTCAATCGGAATGTTGTATCGCGCAATTTCTTCTCGGTCAATCGTGATGTTCAAATACGGCTGTCCCGACACTTGCTCCACCAATACCGATGCAGTTCCCTTGATGTTGTTTGCAATTTTTTCGACGGTTTCCGCATACTGCTTGAGTTTCGTGTAATCATCGCCAAAAATTTTAACTGCCACATCGCCCTTTGAGCCTGAAACCAATTCGTTAACGCGCATCGCTATCGGCTGTGTGAAATTGACATACATGCCGCTCGTGTGTGGCGCAATGGCTTGTCGCATCTCGTCAATCAACGTCGGCTTTGAAATCCCCTCGCGCCACTTGCTTTTGTGGTTAAGTATGACGAACACATCAGTTTCATGGACGCCCATGTAATCGTTGGCAATGTCAGGTCGACCCGTTTTGCAGACAACCGTTTTTACTTCGGGAAATCGCTTCAACACCGCCGCTACTTTTTCGGCTTGCGTTACACTTTCAGAGAGCGTAATTGACGGCTGTCGTTTGAGTTCAATCAAAATGTTGCCTTCGTCTAATTCGGGCACAAACTCGCCGCCCATAAACGGCAACGCACTCAGCGTCAGAACCAAAATCGTTAATGCAATAAAAAGTGTGCGCTTACGATGATTCATCGCCGATGAAAGCCACTTGGTATAGCGTGGGTAAAGTTTCTTCAACAGCGGATTTTCTTTCTCTTCTACCTTCCCGCGAAGCGCGAGCGACGACGCCAACGGCACAAAGGTCAGCGCAAGCAAGAGCGACCCCAACACCGCAAAGCCGACCGCAAACGCCATCGGCATGAAGAGTTTGCCCTCCATGCCTTGAAGCGAGAGAATCGGCACATAAACCATGATGATAATCAGCACGCCGAAAAAAATCGGACGCGCCACCTCTTTGGCGCTTGCCAGAATTGCCTCCAACCGATTTTCATCAGGCTTGTGATGAATATGCCTCACAATGTTTTCCATCATCACCACTGATCCGTCGACGACCATGCCGAAGTCAATCGCGCCAAGCGACATCAAGTTTGCCGAAAGCCCAAGCCCGTTCATGCCGATAAAAGTGCAGAGCATCGAGAGCGGAATGACGGCGGCGACAATCAGCGCCGCACGCAAGTTGCCAAGCAAGGTTACGAGCACCAGCACAACCAACAAGCCACCTTCGGTCAGGTTTGTTACAACGGTGCGAATCGTGCGTTGAACAAGTTCGGTTTGGTCATAAAACGATTCTAACCGAATGCCTTGCGGAGCTAAGGTGAGATTGAGCGCGTCAATTTTTTCTTGAATACGTTCAATAACGGCGCGTGAGTTTTCGCCGCGCATCATCATCACAATCCCTGTAACGACCTCGCCTTCACGGTCGCGCGTTACGGCTCCTTGCCGAATCTCCTCGCCAATTCTCACTTCGGCAACATCACGCACATAAACAGGCACATTGTCCGTTGCACGAATCAGCGTCAGTTCTAAATCGCGAAGCGTTTTGGCTTGTCCCAAACTGCGAATGATATACTGCTCTTGATTTTTCTCAATGTAACTCCCCGACGCAATCGAGTTGCCGCGCTCTAAGGCTTGAAACACTTCGCCAATCGAGACTCGGAACGCTTGCAATTTCAGTGGGTCAACGACGACGTGATATTGCTTCACAAAGCCACCGAACGCATTCACTTCCGTAACGCCTGCTACTGTTTTGAGTTGTGGCTTGATGATGAAATCTTGAACCGTGCGCAATTCCATCGGGCTGTGTTGCTCACCTTTGACTTGATATTGATAAATCTCCCCAAGTGCCGACGACATCGGTCCTAACACTGGTTCAGATGCCACAGGCGGCAGAAGACCACGCGCCGCCGTGATGCGCTCCAAAACCAACTGACGCGCAAAAAACTTATCGACATCATCTTCAAACACAACCGTTACCACCGACAAGCCATACTTTGAAATTGAGCGCAGTTCAAGCGTTTTGGGCAAGCCGTTCAGGGCTGTTTCAATCGGGAAGGTTACGAGTTTCTCGACTTCAACGGGCGAAAGTCCGCGCGCCTGCGTGAGAATCTGCACTTGGTTGTTGGTTACATCGGGCAGTGAATCAATCGGAATATGTTGCAATGAATACAACCCAATCGCCGCAAGAATGACAATCAACCCTGCGGTGGCAAGGCGTTCTTTGAGCGAAAATTCAATCAGTCTATTGAGCATAGTTGTTGGAGTTTAGTCTTCAACGAGTTCGCGCGCTTTCCACTGCGATTTGAGAAAAAAGATGTTTTGCGTTGCAACGCGCTCGCCTTCACGCACGCCATCGCGAATCACGCTAAACGCGCTGGTTTCTTCTGCAACTTTCACTTCTCGGGCTTCAAAGAGTGTGTCGCTTTTTTGAACGAAGAGAATTTTCCGCTCGCCATCAATGCCGATGGCACTTGTTGGCACAATCAGTTCAGGCGATTCGGATTCAATCGCAACGCTCATTTCCGCGTGCATCGACGGCTTCAACTTGTGGTTGGGATTGGCAAGGATAACACGCACAGGCAAGGCATGCGTGGTTTCATTGACCGTTGCTCCAATGCTGTGAATTTTTCCGACAAAGGTTTCGGAATGAAATGCGCCGAACTTTACTTCAACGGATTGACCGACGCGCACTTTGCCAAATTCAGGCTCGAAGACATTTCCGATAAGCATCACTTCGTCGAGGCTCACCAATTGAAACAGCGGCTTGTTTGGCTCAACATATTCGCCGAGCGTTACAAACCGCTTCGCCACAATGCCTGAAAGATTTGCGCGAATCAAGACGCGCGCTACGGCGCTATCGGGCATGACTTTGATTTTTTCGAGGTCGGCTTTGGTGAAGCCTGCACCGAGACATTTCGACTCTGCCGCAAAGCGACGCGCTTCAGCCACACGCAACGCGGCTTGCGATTCGAGCAAGGCTTTTTCAGAGAGGATATTTTCCGATGCAATTTTTTGCTTGCGTTTGTAATCGGCTTCGGCAAGGAGAAATGCCGCCATGCTTTCGCGCAGTTCTGCTACAAGGTTTGCAATCGTCGCGCTTTCTAAAACCGCAATCGGCGCGCCTTCGCGCACAAGGTCGTTTTCATTGACCAAAAGTTTCTGAACACGTCCCGAAATGTTTGTGCCAACGAAGGATTCTTTGTTTGGGTGCGCGAACACGTCCGCAGGAATTTTGACTTCGTAGCGAAATGGTTTTCGCATGACTTCATACAGTCCGAGTTCTAACTTCGCCAATCGTTCAGGTTCAAGGCTAACGATGTTTGACGGCGTATTTTCTTTTGGCTCATCAATGAACTTTGGCGGCTCTTGTTTCTGACAAGCCGACACCACAAGTGCGATAAGCAAACAAAACATGAGTTTCATTGGTCGTTAAAGTTTAGGATTCCCGTTGTGCGAAGTAGTTCGGCAAAAGCGCGCTCGGCATCGAGGCGTTTTTCGAGTGCGTTTCGTTCTGCTTCGAAGTAAGTGCGTTTGACTTCGAGATACTCGATGTAGCCGATGTTTCCGGTTTGAAGTTGTCGTTCAGCGGCGCGAAAAGCGCGTCGGGCGTAGGCAAGTTCTTCTTCGGTGGCGCGCTGTGCTTGAAGCCGCGCCGATTCGTATCGCGTAAAAGCGTTGCGCAGTTCGGTTTCAACCTGCTCCATTGCAAAGCGCACTTCATACTCTTGCGCTCGAAGCAGTGCAGATTTTTCCTCGATTTCGCCGCGCTCCCCAAGCCAAAACCAGAGCGGCGCTGAAAGTGCAATCTCTCCGCCATAAAAATTTTGATTCGGATTAAACGAAGGCGTAAATCGCTGTTGAAAAACCGTTAAGCGCAGCGATGGAAACAGCGCGGAATATGCCGCCGCGCGTGCTTGCTCTGCCGATTCTTGCTTGGCTTGAAGGGCTTTGAGAAGCGGGCGCGATTGCTTTGCAAGTTGCATCAATGTTTGAAAGTCAACTTTCGCAAATTGTTCGCGCAGTGAATCGGCAAGGGTTAGGGTTGTATCTGCAGCATTGCCTAACAGCAACGCCAAGTTGCGCCGCGATTCCACCAACTGTGCTTGTGCTTGCGTTACGACATTTTCCGCTCGTACCAGTTCGGTTTGCGCCCGAAGCACTTGCAATTCCGAGACTTCGCCAACCTCAAAAAGTCGTTTAGAAATCTCGTAGAAGCGTTGCGAAACGGCGCGATTCTCCTCACTTAATCGCACGAATGCCGCGGCAAATGCAACTTGCATATACGCCACGCGCACTTGCGCCGATACTTGTCGCTTCAATTCTTCCGTCTCGCTTGCCACAGCGGCGGCAAAACGAGATTGTGCGCGCACGCGATAGTAGGTCGTCAGTGGAAACTCAAGTCCTTGTGAAATTTGCCATCGCCGAACCACTTGATTGTCCGTCGGCGAGTTGAGCATATCTTCGGTGTAGTATGAAACCACCGTCTTTTCAGGCGAGAGCGTGATGAGCGTTCTTGCTTCTGCACTCGCTTGAAGTTCGGCTTGACGCTTGAGCGTTACATTTTCTTTGAGCGCGCGCTCAATCGCTTCACGTAGCGAGAGCGGTTGCGAGATCGCCACAGCCGACCATGACAGCAGTAGAATACAAAGTCGTATTTTGAGCATTGTTCAACATTGGTTTAAGTGAAACTTCAAAACCGTGTGTTGACGCAATGCTTAAATGCGAAGTGGAAGCCGGAAAGGCTGACTTAAAAACGAGGGTTTAGGGCTTATTTCGGGCAGACTCGTTGTAGGGAACGGTTCTTGTTCAGGCAAGGTGATTTGATAGGCAAGTACGAGCATATCGCATATCTCGTTAGAGACAAGCAGAATGCCTTTTTGGAGATGTTGGGTTTCAAATTGCGGTTGATATTGCGCGCCGCACACGGGGCAGTTTGTCGCAAAACATTCGTGCGTGTGCGCGTAGTTGAGTTTGGAATGGTCAATCCACTTATCGTCCAAAATGCAGCACACCGTCGAGGCGAGAAAAAGACTGACGACGGCAAACAACGAGAAACGATGCTTGAAATTAGGCATAGACATACCAACGCTTGCGTTTAAGCAAAGTTATGCCAAAGCGCGTCTCATCGCAAACTTTTGGCGCTATTGAGAATTAGACAGTGTTCAAACCAAACTGATTCGTTTTTGTTCCGTGGTTCGTTGTCCCGCAGGTTAAAGGATTAGCGAAGCAATGAAATCTGCGGCGTAGGTTTTGAGGCGCGCGGCGAGGTCTGCGCGCGTTTGTTTTTTGCGAGCGCAATTTTTGCCCAAAGCAAACGGCGCGTCTATATTCTTCGACGCGATTTAGCAATGCCAACAGAATGACCCAAGTTCAATATCACGGCTTTGCGTTTGAGCGATGGGTGAAAGAAACGTTTTTCGAACCGTTTGACGCAGACTATACGCAAAAGTGGGATGTGCCCGCAGCGAACAATTGCCGACGAGAAGTTACGCCCGACTTGCAACGCTTGCCTGTCTCCATCAAAACCGCCAAGCTTGGTTCGCCGATTGAATTAGGCGACGCGCTTCGTCAGTTCAGCATTGATGAAGATTTCCTGCTCATCGTTGGATTTTGGCGACAGCGAGAAAACCTGAAATACATCGTTGTCGCGGAAGCAGTTAAAGTGAGGCGAGAGTCTTGGAGAAAACTGTGGTCTCCGATTACGCTCGACGATTTGGAGCGGTTAGACGCGCTCATCAAAGACAAGTCGCTTTCATATCGCGAGGCGCGCCATCAAGCAGGAGCGATGAAACGCTCGTGTCCGTATTCCGAGTCAACAATCGTCTTGAACCCGAAGATTGACTCCAAATCGCAACGACGGCTACAATGCAGTTTGCCGTTCAACGCATTTTGGAACATTTTGGCTCAACGAGAACCAAGCGAATCCGACGCGGCGACGCTTCTTGAAAAGGCAATTCCGAACCCGTTTGTTTCGCCACCCCGTCAGTTTAAGAAGAAATCGACTTGAAGAGCGGCGCGTCTTTTCGAGCGCGCAGTTCCGCCAAACGCCGCTCTGCGATTTGGACATACATCGGACTGATTTCAATGCCAACCCATCGGCGTTCCAAGCGTTCCGCAACCACCGCCGTCGTGCCCGAGCCAAGAAAAGGGTCTAACACCACATCGTTTGGACGGCTCGAAGAGAGAATCAGTTGCTCAATGAGTTTTTCAGGTTTTTGCGAGGGATGTCCCGCCTTCTCTTTTGACGAGCCTTTGAGACTAGGGATGCGCAAGATGTTCGTGGCGTATTTGCCTTTTTCAAGGTGTAGGAGACGCGCTTCCTTGTCCTTGTAACGCTTGTCGCGCAGGTAAGCGCGGATTTTGTCTTCTTCGTAGGGCAATCGCACGGCATCCTTGTTGAAGTAGGGCTTGGCATCGGCTGATTTTCGCAGCGTCAAAATCATTTCGTAGCAAGGCGTGAAACTGTCGTAGCGCTCGTTATAGCCCACGGCTCTATCCCAAATGATCATATCGTGGAATTGCAGTTCTTTGGCGACAAGCGAGCAGAAGTGTAGCCAGATGTGTTCGCGCTTGCCGAGTTGCCCGAAAATGTAGAACAGTCCGTCGTCTTTGAGCGAGCGAGCGGCGGCGCGCGTCCAACGAAGACTCCATTCAAGGTAATCGTCTACGTTCTGCCACTGATTGTCCCACTCTTCGCCAAGCAGAACTTGAAAGTATGGAGGGTCGGCGATGATGAGTTGAACGCTTCGTTCAGGTAATTTGAGGAGTTCCTCGATTGCGTCGCCACGAATGATAGCGTTGGTCGTCATTGACTCAAAGATTTTGTTTGGAAACAAGGTACGACTTCGCGTCGCATTTTGCAATCGGCGCTTGCCCAAAGCAAACGGCGCGTCTATATTGCTTTTTTGAGAACAACGCGCCAACCCATTCGCTATGCCTGAACCTCTGAACCACGTCGGTCGCGCCGAGCAATTAGACTTCACGCCCGAATTTCTGGACGCATACAACCTGATGGAAAATACATCGGATTGTCTTTTCATCACGGGGAGCGCAGGCACGGGGAAATCAACGCTCCTTAACTACTTTCGCGAGCATACGAAGAAAAACATCGTCGTGCTGGCACCAACGGGCATCGCCGCGCTCAACGTGGGTGGACAAACCATTCACTCGTTTTTCAAATTTCCGCTCGGCGTGGTTACTTCAAAAAATATTCCCAAACCTCACCAGCGCGATTTGTATCAAGCAATTGATACGATTGTCATTGATGAAATCTCAATGGTTCGCGCCGACATCATCGATGGCATTGATTACTTTATGCGCCTCAACGGGCGCGACAAAAAAAAACCCTTCGGCGGCGCGCAGATGATTTTCATGGGTGACCTCTTTCAACTGCCGCCCGTAGTATCAAGCGACGACGAGCAAAGCCTTCTCCAGTCGTTTTATCAAACGCCATATTTTTTCAGCGCCGTTGTTTTTGAAAAAGTCTTTTTGCGCATCATTCGCCTCACCAAAATTTTTCGCCAAAGCAACGCAGACTTCATCGAACTTTTGCAGGCAATTCGCACCAATCAAGCCAACGAGTGGCACTTAAAGCAAATTAATTCGCGTGTGCAGCCCGACTTTCAGCCGAGTGAAAAAGATTTTTACATCACGCTCACCACTCGCAACGACACAGCAAACGCCACCAACGCCGAACGTTTAGCCTCGCTCAATGCCTCATCGAAAAGTTTTACAGGGTCAATCGAAGGAAACTTCGACCGAAAACTTTTACCTGCTGACGAACACCTAATGCTCAAAGTCGGCGCGCAAGTGATGTTTGTTAAAAACGACCCTTACAAGCGTTGGGTGAATGGCACGATTGGCAAAGTGCGCGAGATTCTTCCGAATGCTGTTAAGGTCGAGGTCGAGGAAGACGGCTTGCGAAAAATTCGCACTGCTGAACGTGTCGATTGGGAAATTTTGAAATATAATTTTGACCCGCAGTCCAAGCAAATTTTTTCTGAGCCTGCGGGCGTCTTTACGCAGTTTCCGCTTCGCTTGGCGTGGGCGGTTACCATTCACAAAAGTCAAGGCAAGACTTTCGACAAAGTGATGATTGATTTAGGACAAGGTGCGTTTGCACATGGTCAACTTTATGTGGCACTGTCGCGTTGTCGCTCGCTTGAAGGTATTGTGCTTAAATCGCCCGTCCGACAGCGCGATGTGATTGTCGACAAGCGCATTGTCGATTTTATGGAACGCTTGTAGCCAACGGTTTGTAGCCAAAGATTTCCCTTTTTCTTCTTTTGGAACGCCTCACTGCCATTCTCGGTTTTGAACGTTGCTTAATTTTTCGACTTTCCGGCGCACCTCTTCTTGTTGAACGCGATTGAACCTTCCGCCGACGGGCATCGTAAAGCCCACTTTCAAACCGATGTTCCAAATTATTCGAGTTGTTCTAATTTTATTTGTCCATACTGTTATGCTCGATTCCCGCATCACCTTTCACTCTCTCTTGGTTGCGTTTGCGTTATTCATGATTCACTCGTCGCTTGCGGCGCAAGGTGTCGGCACGATTCGCGGAAAAGTTGTTGATGAAAAAACGCGCGAGCCACTTACAGGCGCAGTCATTCGTCTCGACAAAACACAATACGGCGCGATTTCTGATGTCAATGGAAACTATACGATTTCTAATGTTCCCGCAGGCGACTACATTGTCAAGGTTTCTCTTATTGGCTATGAAGACACTGAGGAAGCGCACGATGTTGAAAAAGGCAAAACGCTCGTTGTGAATTTCAACTTGCGCGAAAAAGCCATTCAGTCCCAAGAAGTACAAGTTATTGCCGATGCCACGCGCCAGCCACAAGAAGATGTGCGCACCAGCGTCTATAAAATCACGCCCCGACAAAGCAAAATTCTTGCCGGCGGTTTGGAAGACATCATGCGCTCCTTGCAAGCCATTCCTGGCGTTTTAGCGCAAAACGATTTTTCATCGCAACTCTTCATTCGTGGCTCTGGTCCTGACCAAAACCTGATGGTTATTGACGATATTGAAGTGTTCAATCCGTATCGGCTTTATGGCACGGTGAGCATGTTCAATCCTGAAACCGTTGCCGATGTGAGTTTGATTACGGGGGGATTTCCTGCAAAGTATGGCGATAGACTTTCAGCCGTGCTTGATGTTGGCAATCGGAACGGCTCGCGCGATGTAGCAGTTCAAACGCAACTCGATATGAACATCACCGATGCGAATATCATTGTGGAGGGTAAATCGCCGTTCACCCTCAACGGCTCATGGATTATGTCGGCGCGGCGCACTTACTATGATTTGATTGTCGGACCGATTTTGCGCAGCACGGGTCGCGTCGATAACAACACAGCGTTTCCTAACTTCACCGACTTTCAAACGCGCTTCTTTCTCGAACTCAATCCAACAAATTATCTCATTCTCACGGGCGTTTATGGACGCGATGCCGTTAATGTGCTCACAGCACAGCGTAGCAACGAACAGCCCGATAGCGTCAGTGTTGGCAATACCACAAACAACGATTTAGTTGGAATCGCTTGGCATCATCAGCCAAGTTCGCGAACCCTGAACAAACTCATCGCTTCTTGGTATCGCAACAGCGGCGATTCTCGCTTCGCGGGCTCGTTTATCGATAGGCTCAATTACAACGACGCTTTCTTGGACGAAGTTGAACAAGATAGCCTAATCAATCCCGCGACGCTCGCGTCCATCAACCTTCGTTCCGACTCCTACTTTTCATTCACGAAGTGGACTCTCCGCGACGAGCTTTCAAAGCGATACAATCGCCACCTCGTCGAGATGGGTGCGGGCGTTGACGTGATGGAGACGACGTTCGAACTCTTGCTCGAAGCCGATGAAGCCACCGCCGCCTTGCTTCGCGCGCAACAAGGCAATCCGCGTTTCAGTGCCTTGCCGCTCAATCAGCGCATCGGGCAAGCGGAAACCTACGTGCGCTCGCACGCTTTCGTTCAAGACCGATGGGAAGCGATTCCGAAACGGCTTTATCTTCAACCCGGCTTGCGCTTCGATTATTACGATGTCATTCAAAAAGCTTATCTCTCGCCGCGTTTCAACTTTTCGCTCGCGCTCAATCCCATCACGACCCTTCGCGGCGCGTGGGGAATGTATGTTCAATCGCCCGGCTATGAAAAACTCATCGACCAAACCGCGTTCTTCGATTTAACCCAACGCGGAACGCTCCAACGCCTTCAAGCCGAACAAGCCATTCACTACGTTCTTGGGCTTGACCGTTGGCTCAACGCCGAGTGGCAAGTTCGAGGCGAAGTCTACTTCAAAGATTTCAATCGGCTCATCATTCAACAGCGGGAACTTCAAGAGGTGTTCCAATCCAACTACTTGGGCGGTTGGGCTTCCGACCGAAGAAATTGGAGCACACCGACTTCGTCGTTCCAACCCGTGCTCACGCCCACACCCGTCAACGAAGGCGAAGGCTCTGCTTACGGCATAGAGATGCTTCTTGAAAAGAAAATGATGAGCCAACAAGACCGATTCAGCGGTTGGGCAAGTTACGCCCTCGCATTTGCCTATCGAGAGCGCGACGGATTGCGCATTCCCTTCAACTTCGACCAACGCCACACGGTTAATCTTGTCGGCAACATTCGCCTGAACAGTTGGCTCGATTTAGGTATTCGTTGGCGATACGGAAGCGGCTTCCCGATTACGCCCGCGATTGGCGCGTCGCCGCGCATCGCGCCAAATGAAGACGGCGTATCTCAAATCGTAACCGATGCTCGCGGCAGAGTGCTGTTTAATTTGGATTATGGCGGCGAAGAAAATTTGAATTCTGAACGCCTGCCCGCCTATCACCGATTGGATATTCGCCTAACTGCAAAAACGCAATTCTGGGGCGGACGATGGGAGTTTTATCTCGATGTGATTAACGCCTACAACCGCGTCAATGTGATTGGATACCGCTACGATGTCGAAGACCGCCGTGATGTCCCAAACGGACGACTGCCTATTCTTGCACGCGAACAAACCGACATGCTTCCGCTCATTCCGACGCTCGGCATTAGTGCTGTGTTCTGATGCCTCGCATCCGTTTACCAAAAGAAAAAGGGCGAGTTTAGACCCGCCCCTGATTTCAATGCTCAATACTCTCTCGTTTTTATCGCTCCATTTGCCACATTGACGCGCCGCCGAATCCGCCTCCAAAGCGATTAAATCCACCGCCCCAGCCCCAGAATCCCATTTGATTAAACCACTGACCGGGCGGCACTTGTTGATAAGCAGCTGAAACCGTCATGTTTTTTGTCGGTTGCCAGAGGATTTGTGCATTTTTGAGATAAACGCCTGAAAAATCATTTTGTCCAAAGCCGTATTGCAACTGCCGTTGCGACGCGCCAAAGGGTTGGTGCATCACGCCGATGTCAGCACGAATCATCACGGGCGCATCAAACTTATACATCATCGTGTTGACATATTCGCCCGTCGTATTTGCAAGCATTGAGTTGTACGAAAGCGTGTAGGAATGATTCATTTGGAAATGCTTATCGTCGAAGATATTTCCAATCATACTACTGATTGAAAATTCGGAAGGCGTTGCGAAAATTGTTTGCGACGATTGAATGGATTGGCTCGGAATATCTTTTTGAAATTGCGCCGATGCATTAATGTTGAACAACACGAGCAAGGCGAAAATGAAAATAACTTTTTTCATGGTTCGAAGGATTGAAGAAGAGTTTCACAGTTGTCTTAAAACTCGAAACGAGTGTGCGTCCACCTAAGTTTCACGAGGCGGATTCGCTTTGCGATTTCATTCCAACAAAAAAGTAAATCACGAACAACACTGAGAGTGCGACCATCGTCAAGCGGACCCATGCGCCACCGAGCGTCTCTTCACCCGAAGAAAGTTTCTGAATCAGACCGGGCATACGCGCACCGATGCCACCCAGAATCAGCACCGCGCCGACAAGGCAAAGCCACTTTCCCCATGCTTGCGATTGCATTAAGTAGCCGCCAACGAGCACCACGACGCCCGCCGCACTGCCAATAAACGAGGTCGGACTGCCCGATTGCACATAGCCCACAATGCCAAGCACCACGAGCAGTGCGCCATAAACTAAAACGATGGAATTCATTTCTAAAAAAATGTTTGAGATTGATGGTATGCTAAAAGCCTGTGAAAATAGCGATAATCCTTTGAACTTGGAATGTTTGAGCATGGCTTTTATGTTTCGTCAATAAATATCATCAACAATGTGGAAAACAGTGTTCATAACTTTGGCGGTTCTCTTTGCTTACTCTTGCAATCAAGCCGCTTCTCAAAGCAAACCAAATCCAACAATGGACCAAACAACTTCGCGCAAGGTCGTCAAAACAGACGACGAATGGAAAAAGCAACTGTCCTTCGAGCAATATCGCGTTACGCGCAAGCACGGCACCGAACTGCCTTTCACGAACAAGTATTGGAACAACAAAAAAGCGGGCATTTACAAGTGCGTCTGTTGCGGACAAGTTTTGTTCAGTTCCGAAACGAAGTTCGATTCGGGAACGGGCTGGCCTTCGTTCTACAAACCCGTTAGCGAAGAAGCGATTGGCACGAGCGTCGACACGAGCCTGTTTATGAAGCGCATCGAAGTTCACTGCTCGCGATGCGACGCACATTTGGGACACGTCTTTGACGACGCGCCCGAAACGCCAACGGGACTGCGCTATTGCATGAACTCCGCCTCGCTGGTGTTTGAAGAAGCGAAATAGCCTTCAAGACTGACTTATCAAGACTGCATGGCGCGTTTGTAGCCGTTCAAGGTTTCTTCCGCCATTTTTTTCCATGAAAATTGCTTTGCACGCTCAAAGCCTTTTTTGCGCAAATCTTCGCGTAGTTCAGGCGATTCAATCAACTGGCGCATGGCATTGGCAATCGCGGCGGTGTCATAAGGGTTGGCGAGCAATGCGGCGTCGCCTGCAATTTCAGGCAGGCTTGTCTCTGTTGAAGTAATCACAGGACAGCCACACTGCATGGCTTCCAAAAGCGGAATGCCGAATCCTTCGGCGATGGAAACAAACATAAATCCCAATGCGGCGTTGTAAAGATTGAGCAAATCTTCAAAGGGAATATCTGTAATCACTTTCACTGAGCCGCCTTCCCCGCGCGCGCTACCTTGCGCAATCGCGCGATAAAGTTCGGTTTTATCACCGTTGACGGCTACAACAAACGATACCTGTTGCTTCAAGTTCTTGGGCAAAGCGAAGTAAGCGTCAACCATTCTTTCCAAGTTTTTCCGATAATCGCTTCTGCCAATATGGAAAAAAAATGGTGTTTCAGGCTTCAAGTCATATTTTTTCAACAAGTTCCAATCTGGCTCAATCCGCTTAAAATTGCTTGAGGCCGCTTCGTAGGTTACGCACATTTTTTCTTTCGGCACGGATAAACGAGTTGAAATATCTTTTTTAACAAATTCTGATGGAACAAAAATGAGTCTCGACTCCTCAAAAATGGCTTTTTGTTTTCGCTCAATAGTTTCTTTGATGCCTGGCAGAGCTTTCATATAGAGAGGAAAGACATCATGAACGGTAACAACCGTATTTCTTACCCATTGTGGCATTGAAAGTGGATTTGTGTGATGAATGAGGTCCACTTTGAACGACTCACTCAACCAAATACAATCTTGAATCAGTTTTGTAACGACCTCGAGGTGTTTGCCAAGCATCAAGTCATGCGGTAAGGCATTCCGGTAATAAAATCTTGTGGAGTGCTCAAAGGCTTCTGACAATTGTTTTTTTCGTCGAAGCAAAGTGTAAAGGTGAAGTTCGATATCGGGATATGTGGCAAGTTCGGTGATTAAATGTCGTGCGTAAGTTGAAATCCCGCTGTAATCTAATGGAAAAGTGAATCCAATCTTCATTTATGAGCGAGTATTGTATGATTTGGGTCGTTGGTGTCGTTGAGCTCAAGAAGAAGCGTGTTGATGGCGC
The DNA here is from genome assembly GCA_029263855.1 of Candidatus Thermochlorobacteriaceae bacterium. GTDB lineage: Bacteria > Bacteroidota > Chlorobiia > Chlorobiales > Thermochlorobacteraceae > JANWWM01. Next base: position 165,057 of record JAJUFC010000004.1, read on the forward strand.
ACACGACGTCAGCAACCTCTATAAAGCTGACTGGCAAACGACGCGGAGCCACAAGCCGCTTTGATGGAACTTGATACGGAGACCAAATTTCGTCCACGCTTCCCCCGACCCAGCGCGAGTAAAGCACAACCATGGGTGTTTTCATGGCGGAGCCAAGGTGAACAACCCCAGTATCGGGCGTTACCAAAATCTTTGCCTTTCGAATCAATGCCGCTATGTCGCGTAAATCGCTTGATGGGTAGAAGCAGAACACGTGTTTTTCTCGAGAGGTTTCTTCCATCATAGCTACCTCGTTTGGTGAACAGGATAGCACAATCGTTTCGCGCCATTTTTGATTCAGCCGTTCAATCAACTCGCGATACTTTTCTTTTGTCCACGACTTTACGCGGTTTTTCCCCGCTGAAAGATTTATCAGAATAAAATCTTTCTCTTTGATGTTGTTTTGTGTAAGAAAGGCTTCAACAAGCGGGCGCTCAGGAACATGGAGGCTTATCTGGCAAGGCACGTTTCTCCCGTTCAACTCGAAAGCGTCTAAGGCAACCGTTAGCCATTGCTCTGCAATGTGGGCGTTTTGCGGTACTCGGACGGTTCTTGAAAAAAAACATTCATACTTCGGCTGCCGTTGCACCGAGAGCTTGAGGGTTCGTCGTGTGGCGGCAATGTTTGCAAGGAGTCCTTGTGTTTGCGGTGTCCCGAAAATGAGGCTGAAGACGGCATCATAGTTTCTACGCCAACCAAGTCTCCACAAGTTCAGCCAAAAGCGCAACGAGTTTTCATACACAATCACGTTGCTGATGCGCAAGTCTGTTTGCAGCAGTTGAGCGTTTTGAGAGGAGGCGACGACATCGATTTCAATATTTGGATTAAGCAGCTTAATCGCGTTGAAAATCGGAGTAGTTACAATCATATCACCTAACACGTCGTTGCGAATAATCAAAACGCGCTTTGTTAATGCGAGGTCTAATTTGCGGTTACTCAGCTTGTTGTTGAAAATCGTTTGATAAAGTAGAGAGCGAAGGTTTTGAACGATTTTCTTCGCTGGCGTTGGTGTCGGATTGACTTTTGCGTCGGTCATTCCGCTGAGCGCATCGGGTCTGCGAACAGCATCGTTCTGCACGTCGCCAAGTTGCAATCGACTTGGCTTAACGCCGATTTCATCTAACAAGGTGCGTGTGGCCTCGACGACTTTTTGGGGCGGAATAACAGTAATCGGTTCAGGCTTGGGCGTGTAAAGGCTGATATGCCGATTGTGTAATGGAATCCACATCGAGTTTGATGAGAGTGGCGTGCAAAGAATGACAGAAGGAACTTTAAAAGTCGCTGCGATATGCACATTCGCCGTATCGGGTGAGACCAACAGGCGCGCATATTTTGTAAGAGCAATCACACCGTCTAGGCCAAGTTGATGCGGAAATCGGAAAAGATTCTCATCGCGTACATCGTCCAAGATTCCCCACACGAGTTCGGCTTCGTCGGGCGTAGCGGTGAGCACGATGTTCAAGTCGCCGTAGTGATAAATGAGTTCTCTCAAAAACGCCACAAAGTTTTCTCTACCCCACCGACGATACCACATACGAGCGGATAAATTAACGACGAGATACTGCCCTTTCTCAATAGCATTGCGCGATAAAAATTCGTCCACCTTCGCTTCCGCTTCTTTGGCGGGATAAAGCTCTTGTGAAAGAGAGGCCTGGGGATACGTTGCGCCGAAGAGCGTGTCAAGCACACGTTTTTGACTAAGCCATAACGGCTCATGGAGGTGGTTGGCGTCAACTTCTTTGTTGAACAAGATTTGGTAAAGGGTGTGCGGCTTTGGTTGGCGAATGGTGAGTTTTGACGCGGAAGGCGCAATAAGGTTCGCAATCAACCCGTCTTTTGTAAGTCCGCTAATAGATAAGCAAATGACGGCGTCGTAGTTGCGTTGTCTTGCTTGTTGAAGCATTTTCAAAAAATTAGCCATGCCCGTATCAATCGTCCATATTCTTGACAGGCGTGGATTGTGTCGAATGACCTGCTGGCCCTTTTGAGAGGCAACGACATCAATTTCAATCTTTGGGTTCAGGTCTTGAATGGCTTTGAAGAGAGAAGTCGTGATTATCATGTCGCCGAACATATCCCTGCGTAAAATCAAAATACGTTTTGTGCGACTTGGGTTTAGGGGCTTTTCAAACGGCTTGTTTCTGAAAAGTCGAGCAAGTACGCCTCTGTAGAGCGCGACTTTAAGGACGTATTCAAGTTGTTTGAGTGCGTGTTTCATTTCGCGGCGGGTTGCTCTAAGCGTTGCTTTGTCCAAAGTGCTTCAAAGGCTTCAAATACTTCGCGAGGCGGAATGGTGGAAATCGGCGCGACTTCCTTCGTGAAAACATTGATATGCTCGACGTTGAGCGGAATCCACTCCGTCCCTGATGAAATTGGCGTGCATAAAATGACGCAAGGCACGCCGAATGTAGCGGCAATATGCACATTTGCCGTATCGGGAGAGATAAGCATTGCCGAGCGTTTGATGAGTGCCATTGTTTCGTGCAAGCCAAATCGTTCAGGTTGCGCGCGAACATTGGGGTTTTGAACGACATTCAAAATCGCTTCGGCGGTCGCTCTATCTTCGGGCTGAGCGGAAATGATGACGTTGAGAGCGGGATATTTTTCCAACAAGAGATTTAACAAGCCCGCGTTGTTTTCAACGCCCCATTTGCGAAACGCCATGCGTGCCGAGATGTTCAGCATAAGGTATTGCTTCGTTGCTAATCCTTGTTCAGAGAGATATATAAGTGCTTTTTCTTCTGCACTAGGTTTGAGAAACAGCCGTTGCTGCAGTCGCTCTTCGGGATAAGTAACGCCGAAGAGTTTTTCGCCAAAGAGCCGCAACTGACGCCAAACTGGAATTGCTGTATCGTCTTTGCCAATATCAATTTGAGCATTGAAAAGAATTGTGTAAAAGTCATGCTTCTTGCGGATATAGGTCGTAATTTTTGGCGCGTTCGGAACGAGTAGATTTGAAAGCAATCCATCGAGCGTCATGCCGTTGAAGGAAAGGCACAAGACGGCATCATACTGATGCTTGCGCACGGTTGTGCACATTTTGAAAAACTCTTTTATTCCGCCGTTGTAGGCAAAGACATGCGCCAAGCGTTCATCACATTCTGCTACGCTTTTGCCTTTGACCGACGCAATCAAATCTAATTTGATATTCGGATTAAGGTCTTTGAGCATCGTAAAAAACGACGAGGTAATAACCATATCGCCGAAGTTATCTCGGCGAATGAGCAACAGCCGATTGACTTTGGAAATATCCAATGTTCCAACGAACGGCTTGTTGCGAAAGAGCGGCTTAAATACCCACTTATACCAAAAGGCTTTGTTAGCATTTTCTATGGCTTTAAGGCTAAGTGTCATCTGCTCGATAGACTGTATTTGGTTTTTTCAAGTATCGTTTGAACTGCGTTTAAGACTTCTTCGTGAGAGATTTTCTCGATTCCTGTGTCTTTTGGGGCGTGAAGTAGAATGGCTTCGGTTTTATACGGATACCAATGTTTAGAGTAAGTTACAGGCGAGCAGAGCGTAATCACAGGGCGCGCAAATGTAGCCGCAATGTGAGAGAGTGCGCTATCTGGCGTAATCACCAAACGCGCCTTTGAAGCAAGGCTGGCGGCATCTAAAATTGTGCCTTTGAACGCGAACAGTTTTTGTTGTGAAAATGCTTGTTTGAGATGTGCAACATCGTCGGCAATATCGGGCAGGTCAATTAAAACGACTTCTATATCGTGATGTTCAATAAAAAACGCTTGCAGGAATCGTTTGGCATTTTCTCTTCCCCATTGTTTCACTGCAAGACGTCCTGAAATGTTGAGCAGTAGGAACTCTGAAATTCGATGCTCGCGCAAAAAAGCGTCCACTTTCTTAAAACTTTCTTGACAAGGCTCAACGGACGGGCGAATGTCGTCGTTTGTTAGTGGCAAGCCAAACCCTTTGATTAACACATTGGCATACTGCTCTGTGAATTGATTATCCTCAACTTTGACTTGAAGGCTAAACAGTCGCTTGTAGAGGTCTTCTCTGCCTTCATCGGCGATGGTTACTTTAATGGCATTAGGGGCAATCAAATTTGCCAGCACGCCATCTTTGGTGCGCGAAGAAAATGTAAGGCACACAATCATATCATAGCCAACTTGCCGTGCTTCTTTGACGAATCGAATCATCGCTTTGAGCGAACTGCGATACTGATAGCGTTTTGTGAGGCGAGTGTCGCACACAAGGAGCGGGAAACTTTTGTCGGAAGCCACCACATCAATGCGCACTTCGGGCTTGATTTGCTTTAAGATGTTGAAGCATGAAGTCGCCAAGACCATATCGCCAATAAAGTCGTGCTTGAAGATTAAGACTTTGCGAACATCACCAAGCGGTGTCGGCGCAGAAAGCGTGTCGTTTTTGAAGAGCAGTCTGAAAACAGTGTGATACCAAAAGGCTTTGTTCCAGCCTTCGAGTTTTTTTAGAACGTGTCTCATTGTGATATGGTTGCTTATGTCGAAATCGGTTGCGTTGCGAACTGCATTTCATACAGATGCCTATAAGTGCCATTCTTTTCCATCAACTCGGCGTGCGAGCCTTGCTCAATAATTTCGCCTTGTTCCATGACGATGATTTTATCGGCGTTTTTGAGCGTAGAGAGTCGGTGCGCAATTACAATTGCCGTCCGCTCGCTCATGGCATTTTCAATGGCGGCTTGAACGACTTTTTCGGATTCGTTATCGAGTGCCGATGTGGCTTCATCGAAAATCAGCACGGGCGGATTTTTCAGCATGGCGCGCGCAATCGAAATGCGCTGACGCTGTCCGCCTGAAAGTTGCACGCCTCTATCGCCAATCAACGTTTGATACTGTTCGGGCTTTTCCAGAATGAATTGATGTGCATTGGCAATTTTCGCCGCTTGCTCAATTCGCTCTTGCTTGGCTTCGCCTGTCATGCCGTAAGCGATATTCTTGGCAATCGTATCATTAAATAAAATCACTTCTTGATTCACGACACCAAAGAGCCGACGCAGCGAAGAGATCTCGAACTCGCGTATATCTACGCCATCAATCAAAATTCGCCCATGTTCAACGTCGTAGAATCGCAAGAGCAAGTCGACAATCGTCGATTTTCCTGAGCCTGATTGACCAACCAAACCCACCATCTCGCCTTTCTTCACCGTAAACGAAACGCCTTTGAGCACAGGCTTTTCGCCGTAACGAAACCACACATCTTCAAATCGAATTTCGTGCTCGAACTTGTCAATTTTCTTTGTACCATTTTTCATTGCACTTGGCTTATCAATGAGCGCGAACAAGCGCTCGGCGGCACTTAACCCTTCTTGCACCCGTGCGATATTTTCCGCAATGGCTTTAATTGGATTCATCACCGAGTAGAGCGCGAAGGCAAAGACCATGAGTTCCACAGAAGTAATTTCGCCCGCGAACACTTGCTTGCCGCCAAACCACAACACGAGCGCAATCGCCGCCACGCCCATCGTTTCGTTGAACGGACTGATAATGCCACGCAACGCATTGACTTTCAAATTCGCGCGCCGATAAGTGTCTGTAAAAGCGTTGAAGCGCGTGGCTTCGCGCACTTCCATCGCATTGGATTTAACGACCTTAATTCCGTTAAAGACTTCCTGCAAAAGTGAGTTCATATCGCCCGATTGCGCTTGAACGACATCGGCTTGCACTCGAATTTTCCGACCTAAAACGCGAATCGACCACAGGCTTAATCCCGACACGGCAAACGCAAAGAACGTGAGTTTCCAACTGATAACGAAGAGCACCGCAAGGAAAAACGCCGCGTTCAAAAACTGCCTTAGAAATGTGATAAAGCTTGACCCGATATTTCCATGCACCACATTCACTTCGCCCATCACATAGTTCATCAATGTTCCGACGCGATTGCGATTGAAGTATCCTAATTCCATTTGCACGATTTTTTCAAAGACCGTATCGCGCAGTTTTTTCAGCGTCTTGGTTTCAACTCGATTGACAATTTGATTGCTGAAATAAACGAAGAAGTTTTTGAGCACAAACGCACCGATAAGGAGCAAACAAACATTGAGCAATGTGCCTTCGCGCGTTTCTGCCGTAACAAGTTGCTGAAAGCCTTGTATGAGGTCGTTCTTGAAACTATCGGCTTTTTCGCGAAAGAAGTCGGTTTGCTCGGCAGGCGGCGGCGTTGGTTCAGGCGATTGCGTTTCGGATTCAGGACTGAACACGGCGTTCAGAAGCGGCAAGAGCGTTCCAATCGAGACCACGCTGAAAAGTGAGGCGAGAAAATTGACTATCACCGTCAGCGCAATCTGATACTTTTCGGGGGCTAAAAATTTGAGAACGCGAAAATAGAGTTTCATCTTGCTACCAATTCGTGAAATATCAAAATACGGAAATCTGCTTAAACCATTTGTGCTACCCGTTCGTGTTACTGCGCAGTTAGCCTTGAACGAATCTTTTGTGCGAGCGTTGCAAGCCTTTGGGCTTCGCTTGGGTTGCCGTGTGTATTGAGGTAGCGTGCCGTATTTGAAAGTTGCACCGACGCTGTTTGCAAAATGCCTTCTTCCAAGTGGTTGCGCGGCGTTGCCGAAAGAAACGAGTTGAGATGTTCAAGTCTACCTATTGGCAAGAGCGTATCTTGCCGACTTAATCGGAGCGCGAAGCCTTGCGGCACTTTCTTGTAAGCAATCCCAACTTCGGGCTCGGTCTGAACGACATCGGTAGTAAGATACACAGGGCGCGTGTCGATATTTTGTTCAACGAGCGAATTGAGCATTGCTATCCAGCGCGTTTGTATACGCACTGTGTTGTATGGCTTTCCCGATTCAAACATCTCCAAATCTTCCAAAAACGCCTCTATTTCGGTTTTCGATTTTTCCGAAAGTTCAGGAAACGCCGTTTGCACTTTGCGCACATACCACGTGCGACGCAAGAGTTCTTTTTCAATCATCACCACATCGGGGCGATAGCCTTCGAAGCGTTGTAAATACCAAAACGCCGAGCAAAAATAATCCCACTGCGCTGAAAGCACGAGTGCGTTAGGCTCAAGCGACTCCAACATGGTTTTTGTGTAGTCGAGCACCAGCGTCTCGTTGCGCTTGTTGTTGTGATTGAAGTTAATTGCAATCGCAACGAGCGGCAAGAGTAGGGAGAGCAAGGCGACTTCCTTTCGCTGTTGTGCTAAAAACAAAATGCCCATAGCGGCAAGTAAAATCAAGCCAAGAAACGCAAGCAGAAAATAGGAATCGGCATCATGCACGTTGTAATTGACAGCATAAAGCGCACTGCCAAACACCAAAAGCATAAAAAACCAAAACAGCGATTTCTCGACTCGAAACAACCGCACTGCGCCGTAAGTCGCGAGCGCGATTCCAACAAACGCCACTTCAAACGGCAAGAGCAAGAAGAACATCTTCGCTTGCGGTTGCCAATTGCCGTTGAAGAGGTTGACTTGATACTGCTTGCCGCTGACGTGGTAAAAAAACTTATCCAACCCGCGATGCACTTCACCCCAGTTGAACTCGGGCATCATGGCACTGCGAAGCGGCAAATAGAGGTAAAGGCTTAATCCCAACAAAAATGGCAACGCCATCAGCGCAATGCCCACGAATGATTCTTTCGTGAATCCGAATCGGTGGAAGTAAAAGTAAAGCATAGCGGGAGCGAGCAAAATCATCGTCAAGTGATTGCAGAAGCCAAGCCCGAGCACTAGTGCCCAAATGAGCGCGTCTTTCGTTCTCACTTCTGTTGCTAGTGTGAAGCGCAGAAATAAGAGCATCGAGAGTGTGAGCATGACAAGGTGAAGCGAATAGACTTCAATGGCTGTCGCTTGTGCCCAAACCGTTCTTGAAAAGGCAAAGAGCCAACTTGCCACGAGCGCAATCAGCACGAGGCTTTCGCGTTCAAGCGGCGCGATGGGCGCGCCTTCGTTCTTGGATTTTTTTTTCTTCGCATCTTTCAAAGCAAACGGTTGCCGTTCTTGAATCGCCGTCAAAAAAAACAGAGCGAGTTTGAAAAACAGCGTCGAGGCAACCGCCGCGCAGAACGCGGCAAAGAGATTGAGTTTGAAAATCACGGAGAACGGAAGCGGCAGAAGCAACCACAAAAAGCCAAGAATGACGAACAGCGGATATCCCGTTGGGTGGGCGACGCCAAGCGAGGCACACGCCGCCGCTAATTCGCCTGAATCAGTGAAAGTAACGGACGGCGCGAGGGTTAGAAGATATACGGCAAATGGAATCAGAAATGCGAGTATTCTTGCGAAAGGCTCTTTGAAGAAAATCTTCATTTCGGCAATGGTTGAAATTTTGTGCCGAAATTACATCAAAACATAAAGAACTCGAGATAAAAGCAATACTATCAGGATTTTTGCGAAACGACCTCACGGCGATAAAATGGCTTTGGCGCGTTCTCGTGGTCGATGAGTACGTCTTTGGCGCGTCGCAGTTGCGGTTTGAGGTGTTTCGCTGTTGGACGTCGAACGATTGCGGTAAAGTAGCCGAGCCGTTTAAGCCCGACCGCTCCCATCGCCAACGTCGCGCTGACAATTAAGCAAATCGCCGCCGCGCCACGCGAGCCGAGAGATTGCGTTACGAATACCGTTAAGAGCGCGGCAACGCACAGCGCGATGCTGACGCTGTAAATGCGCAAAACGGCGTGCTTGTGCGAAAGCCCGATGAAAAACATCAAGCGGTGATGAATATGCTCTCTATCCGCCTTGAACGGATGCGAGCCTGAAAGCATGCGGCGCGCGGGCGCAAGAAGCGTGTCAGCGATGGGAAATCCTAATATCAAGACTTGAACCCAAACGATTGCGTCCGTTGCCGATGGCGCATGAAAGAGCGGCAGGCACGCCATTAAGTAGCCGATGAAGAGCGCGCCCGTGTCGCCCATAAAAATGCTTGCGGGGTTGAAGTTGTATCGCAAAAATCCGATTGTCGCTCCCGCAATCGCTGCGTATCCCAGAGCCAGTCCCACGTCGTTGTAAAGCATAGAGATGAGGGTCATCGTCGCCGCGCCGATTCCCGACACGCCGGCGGCAAGCCCGTCCAATCCGTCAATCAGATTCACCGCGTTGCAAATGCCGACAATCCACGCAACCGTCAAGATCGAAGAGAACGGCTCCGCGAGCGCGATGTTTTCCCCAAATGGATTCAAGATTTCCGTGATGCGATGTTCTCCAAAAACAACGGTGAAGGCGGCAATCGCAATTTGAAGCGCGAACTTCGTTTTGAAGTTCAAATTCACGACATCGTCAAGCATTCCCGTCAAGCAGATGAGTGTCGCGCCCAAAAGCGCCGCCCAAAGTCCTTTGTCGATTAGTCGAGCAAATTCGGGGGAGAGCCAAAAACTGACAAGAAATGCCGCCATCGCGCCGAAAAATATGGCGATCCCGCCCATCGTCGGAATCGTGCCTTTGTGAATTTTGCGCGATTCTGTGGAAGCGTCGCCGATGCGCAGTTTTATTGAAATCCGACGCGCGAGTGGGGTCAGCAAAACTACCGTCAAAAGAGCCACAAAAAGAGTGAAAACAAACATAATTTGATTTGTTTGGTTCGCGTTGTGAGTAGATTAACCTCGACTAAATGTTTTTGTTTTCTCTTTTGCTTTCACTGGCTTGACGGAAACAGCGAGGCTGGCGGGTCGCTGCGTTGAAAAGATGAAGGGTTCTCCTCCATGAAAGGTTCTCCTCAATTATTTTCAAATATACAACATGATTTTACATCCCACAAGCCGTTTGCAAGCGCGACGCGCCACACAATGTCGTTTTTTATTCGGCTTGGTTTAATTGAAAACTTGACAAATCAAAAAAAAAATCTTATACTCACGCAGTTCCAATCACAATGAGAATAGACAATTGACAATAATAACAATGAGAACGACTGCTGAAATTTTCTCCCGATTGTTTCCTACAAACTCGGTCTTGCTTGCGCTACCACGTGCTATTCGCGTTTGCTTTCATTCTCGCATCAACATTTTTGAAGTAGCCACTCGCGACAGTGAATGCGTCGCGTCCAAATTCTTTTCTTGAAAACAAACTTGCTCTTTTGCAGAGGCTTTGTTTTAGGGTTTGGCGTTTGTATAAAAGGTTTCTGACCGACCCGCGAAAAGCCCGCTGTTTTTCTTTGAAGTCACCGCTTTGTTTGGGTTCCATCAAAGCGGCTGGTCATTTTTTCAACATTTTTCGTCGCAAGCGCGATTCGTTCGACAGAAGCCCATCAGTTAAAATTCTGTTCTTTGGTTTTAACGATTAACTAACAACAAAACGGAGGAACATAATCAAATGGCAGAACTTCAGACAAAGGACGTTGAGACGACGCCGAAGGTCGCTCACGATCAGCAAACGCTTGAAAAATATTGGCATGAGAATCGCAACCTCGTCTTTACGATGCTCGGCATTTGGTTTGCGGTTACGTATCTCACCCAACTCTTTGCAAACGCGCTGAATGGTGTGGTCATCGCGGGGTTTCCGCTGGGTTACTATATGGGCGGACAAGGCTCGCTCATCGCATTCGTAGTGATGATTTTTTACTACGCCAAAAAGATGAACGAAATCGACAAGAAGTATAATCTCGAAGAGGAGGAGGAAAATTAAGATGAAACTGCGTCAAATTTTCACTTATTACACGGTTGGCTTCGTCGCATTCACGGTCATTCTCGGGATTTTAGAAGCCTTGAAGTTGATCGACCTCAAAGGCATTGGATATGTCTTTATGGCATTCTCCGTATTGGTTTATGCGTTCATAGGCTTCGTAACGCGCACGAGCGACCCATCGGAGTATTATGTCGCGGGTCGCGGCATTAACTCCATCTACAACGGAATGGCGACGGGGTCGGATTGGATGAGTGCCGCGTCGTTCATTTCAATGGCGGGCTTGCTGTTCGCGCTTGGGCATATGGGACTTGCCTACATTATGGGTTGGACGGGCGGCTATGTTTTGCTCGCGCTTTTGCTTGCGCCTTACCTTCGCAAGTTCGGTCAATACACCGTGCCGGACTTTCTCGGCACGCGATACGGCGGAAGCGGTGCGCGGGTCATCGGCATCATCTGCGCCATTCTCGTGTCGCTAACCTATCTTACGGCGCAATTGACGGGCGTAGGCACGATTGTGTCGCGCTTTATCGGATTGCCATATGAACCCGGCGTGTTTATCGGGCTGGCGGGCGTGTTGGTTTGTTCGTTCTTAGGCGGAATGAGAGCGGTTACTTGGACGCAAGTGGCGCAATACATCATTCTAATTACCGCCTATCTCATTCCCGTCGTGGTGCTTTCCGCGAAGCTCTTTTTCATCCCCATTCCCGAATTAACCTACGGACAGATTTTGCAGCGCGTTTCGGTGATGGAAAAACAAATCGCAGGGAAAGACAATCCAAATCCCAACAACATTCCCGCCGACGTGCTCAACAGCAAAATTGACCCTGCCAAAGAAAAAGAATCGCGCGACCTTTGGCTGAAAGACCTCGCAATGTATAAAGCCAAACTTTCCAACGTAGATTCCGCGCTTGCCGCCGACAAAACTTCGCTCGAAGCCAAACTTGCCTCGCTTGCCGACGATAAAGTCGCTGAACGTCGCGCCGCGTTGGAAAAGCAAAAAGCCGACGCGCAAGCGATGATAAACGCACCGCAGCCTATCGATCCCAAAACCAAAAAGCCCGTGATGATGGACGCGGAGAAGTTGAAGGAACTCGAAGGCAAAATCGCTGATGCCGACAAGCAATTAGCCACGCTCGCTCCAGAGCGCGTAAAAGCCGAAAAGGAAAAAACGCAGAAGGCATCGGCGGCACTGCCTAAAAATGCCGAAGAAGCCAAAATCAAATGGAACGCGGCATTGGCGACGGCGACAGCGCAATCCAAACCGCCAAGCGATTATCTCACCATTCCGCCGTTTGTTTCCGCCGACGGAAAATCTTACCCAATGCTTCAATTTTTAGGGTTGATTTTCTGTTTGATGGTCGGCACGGCGGGCTTGCCTCACATCTTGACGCGCTATTACACGACCCCATCCGTAAAGCAAGCGCGTTCATCAGTGGGTTGGTCGCTCTTCTTCATTTTCTTGCTTTATTTCACGGCTCCAGCATATGCCGCTTTTGCTCGCTACGAGGTGTTTGTGAACCTTGTAGGCGTTGAAATTGCAAACTTACCGAGTTGGATTGCCAGTTGGAAACTCGTCGGCTTGCTCGACATCGTTGACAAAAACGGCGACGGCATCGTGCAGTTTGCCGATTTCATCATCAAATCGACGGACTTCGTGGTGCTTGCCACGCCTGAAATCGCAGGCTTGCCCGCCACGATTACGGGGCTTGTGATGGCAGGCGGTCTTGCTGCGGCACTCTCGACGGCGGACGGGCTCTTGCTCACGATTGCCAACGCCTTCTCGCACGACCTCTATTACAAAATCATCAATCCGAGCGCGTCGGTTCAAACTCGCGTGTTGATTTCAAAAGTTCTGCTCGTGGTGGTCGCTATCATCGGCGCATCGATTGCCGCCTTCGTGAAACTGCCCGTCATTGCGGCAACGGTCGCTTGGGCGTTCAGTTTCGCGGCTTCGTCGCTCTTCCCCGCCCTCGTGCTTGGAATTTGGTGGCGAAGAACAACGGGCATTGCGGCGATTTTGGGAATGGTGTCGGGTCTCGTGGTTTCCATCTCGTATTCCATTCTCAACTTCTTTTCAACGTCGCCGAACAATGCGCTTGGCTTTGCCCAACCGTTCAGCATTTTGAGCCTGCGCCATACGGAATCCGGCATGTTGGGGCTTCCCGTGGCGTTCATCGTCATCATCGTGGTTTCGCTCTTGACGCCTGCGCCTGACAAGAGCCTGCAAGACTTCGTCTACAGCGTCCGCTTCCCGAAAGGCGCGGAAAAAGGAAAAGAAGTCGAGTCTATCGGCGGCGCGGCATAGTTTTTTTTTCGCACTCCCTCCTCTCTCAAAAGGGGAGGGAAATTTTTTTTAGTCCCAATTAACAGTCCTGTAAATCAACAAACAACAAAACTTTCTTAGGAGGAAAGCACAATGAGAACTCTGCGAACGGTATTCGCACTTTTGGTTGCGGTAGTCACAATCAGCAACACGCTCTTCGGGCAAGGTATGGAGAAGTACGGCGGCGGCGCGCGCTTCAATTTGAACGAAGACAAATCCCACTACATTCGCTTTATTACTTGGGCGCAAATCTGGGCGCGCTATCAACAAATGAACCCCGGCTCAACCGTAAATAGCAATCCCGCAGAATCCGCCACTGACATTGGCTTGCGACGCGGACGCTTCCTTGCCTACGGCTCCTTTGGTTCAGGCTCGCTCTTTATGTTCCACATCGGCATCAACAACCAAACCTTTTTGGGCGGCGGCGCTCCGGGAGAAGCAACGGGTCCAGCCAAAAAACCGCAACTCTTCATTCACGACATTTGGTATGAACAAAAGTTGGTTGACAAAGCCCTCTATCTCGGCTTTGGCTTGCACTATTGGTGGGGCATTTCGCGCGAAGCCAACGCAAGCACGCTCAACTTCCTCGCCCTCGACGCGCCGATTTACAACTGGCCGCTCATTGAAGCCACCGACCAATTCGCCCGCCAATACGGAATGTATATCAAAGGACAACTGTTTGAAGGAGCCTACGGACGCTTGGACTATCGCGCCCACATCAATAAACCCTTCAAGCCCGGCGCGGGACTTTCGTTGGGCGGCGCGCAAGCCAACATCTCTGGCACGGCAAATGCCTCCACGAACGTTCAAGCCAATTACAACCCGTTCAACAACACGCTCTCCTACGGCGCGTATCTGACGTGGCAGTTCTTGGACAACGAACCCGACGTGCTGCCCTTTGAAGTTGGAACATACTTAGGCACGAAGCGCGTCTTTGACATTGGCTTCGGCTTCTACTTCCACCCCGAAGGCAGCGCCACGACGACCAATGGCACAATCCCCGGCAACACGGGCGTACGCCGCGACTCCATCACGACGCACGACCAACTCCTGCTTGGCTTCGATATGTTCCTTGACTTGCCCTTCGGCGAAGGCGATAGCAAGAGCGCGTGGACGCTTTACTCCGTGCTTTACAAATACGACTTCGGTCCGAACTACATCCGCAACATTGCCATTATGCCTACCGCCGGTCTTAACACAGCGCCCGGCACGGTAACTTCTCTCAATGGCGCGGGCGCAGGGTATCCGCATCTCGGCACGGGCATCATCTTCCGCACGGAAACGGGCTATTTGCTCTCCAAAAAGATTTTCAACTATGGCGGCAGATTGCAACCCTTCGCCACCATTAACTACATCGGCTTCGATCGCTTGGCGGACAAAGGCATTATGTGGGAAGTTGGCGCAAACTATCTCATCGAAGGTCACCACGCAAAATACAGCGCGATGTGGCGGCAACGTCCCGTCTATCGCACCACCGATGCCGCAGGCAATTGGAAGTTAGATCCCGATGGCGGTAGCAAGGGCGAACTCATTTTCCAAGCGATGGTGTATTTCTAGAATTTCGTTTCGCGTGTTTGTTAAGGAGGGGCGCGGCGACGGGAGCCATCTTGTCGTCGCGCTTTTTGTTTTGAATCCTTTGCGCAAAATAAAAAGGTTGAAACTGTTCGCTTCAACCTTTCAATTGTAATATGACCAAGTTCCAAACCCTTAAGCCAGCGCGCCTTGCTGTTGAAGTTTGATTAGGTTCAAGGCGGAGCCTGCTTTGAACCACTCGATTTGCCCTTCGTTGTAGGTATGATTGGCTTTGATTTCCTCGACGCGTCCGTCTTTGTGCGTGAGGCGAATCGTGAGCGGAACGCCGGGCGCGAAGGTTGTCAAGCCAAGAATGTCGATCGTGTCGTCTTCTTGAATTTTGTCGTAATCGTTTTTGTCGGCGAAGGTGAGCGCGAGCATGCCTTGCTTTTTGAGGTTGGTTTCGTGAATGCGCGCGAAGGATTTGACCAAGATGGCGCGCACGCCCAAGTGTCGTGGCTCCATCGCGGCGTGTTCTCTTGACGAGCCTTCGCCGTAGTTTTCATCACCCACGACGATAGAGCCAATGCCTGCGGCTTTGTAGGCGCGTTGCACTTTTGGCACTTCGTCGTAGTTGCCTGTGAGTTGATTTTTCACGCTGTTCATTTTGCCGTTGAAGGCGTTAGTTGCGCCGATGAGCAGGTTGTTGGAGATGTTATCCAAGTGTCCACGATATTTAAGCCATTTGCCTGCCATAGAGATGTGGTCGGTCGTGCATTTGCCCTTTGTTTTGATGAGCAATTTCAAGCCGAGCAGGTCGGTGCCTTCCCAAGCAGGGAAGGAGTCGAGCAGTTGCAGACGGTCAGATTTCGGGTCGACAATAACTTGCACCGATGAACCATCTTCGGCAGGGGCTTGATAGCCTGCATCTTTGACATCGAAGCCGTTGGGAGGCAATTCAAATCCCTTCGGCTCATCGAGTTTGACTTGTTCACCTTTTTCGTTGGTAAGCGTGTCGGTGATGGGATTGAACGTGAGCCGTCCTGCAATCGCGAGTGCCGTTACGATTTCAGGCGAGGCGACGAAGGCATGCGTATTCGGATTGCCATCGTTGCGTCCGGTGAAGTTGCGGTTGAACGAGGTGATGATAGAATTTTTCTCTTGCTTTTCAGCACCGTGCCGCGCCCATTGTCCGATGCACGGACCGCAGGCATTGGCAAGCACAACGCCGCCCATTTTTCCGAAGATGTCCAAGAGTCCATCGCGCTCAATCGTGTAGCGGACTTGTTCAGAGCCGGGCGTAATGGTGAATTCCGATTTCGCGGTTAGACCCTTTTCAGTGGCTTGTTTGGCAATGCTTGCCGAGCGCGAGATGTCTTCGTAGGAAGAGTTCGTGCAAGAGCCAATCAGCCCGACGTCGAGTTTTTCGGGCCAATCGTTTTTGCGGACTTCTTCGGCGAATTTGGAGAGCGGCGTGGCGCGGTCGGGCGTAAATGGACCGTTGATATGCGGCTCGAGTTCAGAGAGGTTGATTTCGATGACTTGGTCGAAGAACTTTTCGGGATTGGCGTAGACTTCCGCGTCGCCCGTCAGATGTTCGGCGACCGCGTCGGCGGCTTTGGCGACGTCGGCTCTGCCGGTGGCGATGAGATAGTTCTTCATTTTTTCGTCGTAACCGAAGATGCTCGTCGTCGCGCCGATTTCCGCGCCCATGTTGCAAATCGTGCCTTTGCCTGTGGCAGAGAGCGTTTTCGCGCCTTCGCCGAAGTATTCAACCACAGCACCCGTTCCGCCTTTGACGGTGAGGATTCCTGCGACTTTCAAAATCACGTCTTTCGCCGAAGTCCAGCCGTTCATTTTGCCTGTGAGTTTCACGCCGATGAGTTTCGGGAATTTGAGTTCCCAAGCTAAGCCTGCCATGACATCGCATGCGTCTGCGCCGCCCACGCCAATCGCAATCATGCCCAATCCGCCCGCATTAACGGTATGCGAATCTGTGCCAATCATCATGCCGCCGGGGAAAGCATAATTCTCGAGAATGACTTGGTGGATAATCCCTGCGCCGGGTTTCCAAAATCCAATTCCATACTTGTTGGAGACTGAGGCAAGAAAGTCAAACACTTCTTTGCTTTCGCTCATGGCTTGCGTCAAGTCCTCGTTTGCGCCGGATTTTGCGACGATGAGATGGTCGCAGTGAACGGTGGACGGCACGGCGACTTTCTGCCGCCCCGCTTGCATAAATTGAAGCAATGCCATCTGCGCGGTGGCGTCTTGCATAGCGACGCGGTCGGGCGCGAAATCCACATATGATTTTCCGCGCTCAAAATTTTGCAAGGGCTGTTCGTGCCATAAGTGCGCGTAAAGAATTTTTTCGGTGAGCGTGAGCGGCTTGGATAGAACTTTGCGAGCGGCGGCGATGCGTTCGGGAAGCCGTTGATACAAGGCGCGTATCATTTCAAAATCAAATGCCATGTTACTTCTCCTTTTTGATTTGATTGAACTTATTGTGATTCAACCTTCGGCGAGATGTTGCACTACACAGGGTTGATATAAGTATTGCTATGAAGCATTGCGATGAATTTACAGAAAATTGTTCGAATAAAATGCTTTCGTATATTGAGCAAAACCCTGTTGCATCGCTCAATATGAAGTGCCCACGAAACTCTAACAGATTTGTATGATGGTCAAGCATTTTCTTATCGACGGCTACAATCTTGCACACAAAATCGGCATCAAAATCACAAAAGATAATTTGCAACAAGTGCGTAACGACGTTCGCCTCAAAGTTTCAATGCTTGTTTCACAAAAAAAGTGCAAAGCGACGCTTGTGTTTGACGGGCGAGGGGTTATGGGTGCTACCGAGCAATATCACAACGTTGCTGTGGTCTTTACTGCGAGTGGTGAAACTGCCGATGCGTATATCAAAAAAATGATTGATGAAATACCCAGCAAGTCCACGCTGTGTGTGGTCAGTTCCGACAATGAAATTCTGCAATACGCCAAAGTTTCGCGCGCCCAAACAATCCGCTCTGAAAATTTTTTATGTGATTTGCAGACTGCCACGATGTCCGACTCATGCAAGCCAACGAAGCCGCACTCAAACGCTCCCATCAAAAAAGAGATGGCTGCAAAAGAGCATAAGCCCAGCGAAGTCAGCGTGAGCGAAGTCGAGGAGTGGAAAAAACTTTTTAAGTAATCTTCATAACGATTATCTGCAACGATAGTCGTCATTCGCCCCGAGGCGACCAACAACCATAAACGCCGCAAACGTGCAGTTGAGTATGAGCGTTAGAAACAATAAAGCCGTTCTGTTCAGTTTAGATGTCTTGACCAAGCACAAGGCGGAGCGCGAAAGTTTAGACGTGCGTTTGGAATTGCCGTTAAGCACGAATTGCATGATACTTTCCCGCTCGCTCAAACAAGAAGAAATTTTAGCGGTCGCCGAGCGCGTGGTTTTGATTTACAACGCCCTCGTCGAGCAAGCCTTGAATGGCGACTCCCGTCCGCCAAACCTCAATACGCTTGTTGAAAAAGCCTTGAAGCCCATGCTCAAACGCGAGCCTCATTTTGAGGAAACGCAGGAGGTCATCGGTTTGATTGCAACGGAGGTTCATAAACGTATGTCCATTTCAGACGATTACAAGCACATCATCGACCTGCTCTACTCGACAGGGCACATGCTTGGCATCGTTGCAAACCTTCCGATTCCGGCGAGTTTCTTGATGGATTTCCTCATCAAATCTGGCTTGCGTGGCTATTTTGAAACGATTATCACCTCCAACGATATGGGTGTCTTCAAGCCGAGTCAAGATATGTTCAAGTATGCTATCCACTCGATGGGGATTAGCGAGAAAGACGTCGTGATAATCGGTTCAAATTATGACCGCGACATTCAGCCATTGCACGACATTATCGCGACAAAAGTTTTCCTGACGAAACGCTCGAAAACTAAATCGCTCCCGACGCATATTCGGAAAATTCACGCGCTTGCGGAACTTAAAAGCATCGTTTGACGGCGATAGAGCATGAACGAGCATCAACAACGTTTAGACGAACTCCGCCAAGAAGTCGACCGAATTGACGACGAACTTACCTTGTTGCTCTCCAAACGCTTCGACCTTGCTCAATCCATCGCCGACCTCAAACATTCGGCATCGCTTCCGATTTATTCGCCCGAACGCGAAGCACGCATTTTGAGCCGACTTCCTTCCGACATCCACCGCCAAGTGTTCACCGTCATCTTAGAGGTTTCTCGCTCACTTCAAGCCGAGCGGCATCGCCAGCAGTCATCATAACTAATCTTGATTCAAACTATGCCGTTGCGCTATATCATTCGCGCCGTCGTTGTCTTATTCGCCCTCGCCTTGATTGCCTTGACGGCAGGATATATCTACCTTTTCAAATCGTCGCTCAACGCCTTTCAATACGACGAGCCGAAACTCATTAAAATTCATCGCGGATATTCTTATCGCGATGTTGTTAATGAACTGCACAAAGAAGGGGTTATCAAGCATAAAGAGCCGATGCTTTTTTTAGCGCGACTGATGCCCGAAACGCGCCAAATCAAGCCAGGACGCTACTACGTGCCAAGCGGTATGACTTGTTCAGAATTAGTGCTCTATCTTTATTCGCGCAAACAAGACGAGGCGAAAATTCGAATCCCCGACGGCTGTTACGGGTGGGATGTGGCGAAAACTGTGGGCGAAAATTTAGATACCGATTCGGCTTCGTTCATGCAAGTTTTCACCGACCCGAAATTGCTCAAAGAATTGGGTGTCGATGCGCCGAACTTCGAGGGCTACTTGCTCGCCGATACTTACAACATTCCTTGGGCACTCACAGCCGAAGACGCTTTGCGCTTTTTCGTTGGGAAGTTTCGTCAATTCTATAACGATTCGCTTCGCGCCCGCGCCGAACGCATGGGCTTAACAGAACTCGAGGTGCTTACCCTTGCCTCCATCGTGCAACGCGAAACAGGCTCAAAAGAAGAAATGCCGATTGTGGCGGGCGTTTATCTCAACCGCTTGAAAAAAGGCATGAAACTCCAAGCCGACCCAACCTTCATTTATGCCGCCATTCTCGCAAACGATTATGACGGAAACCCCAATACGCCCCGCCATCGTGAGCGCGATTCGCCTTACAACACTTATAAATACAGCGGCTTGCCGCCAGGTCCAATCGGTAATCCCACACGCGACGCCATTCTCGCCACACTCTATCCCAGAAAAACCGATTACCTCTTCTTCGTCGCGACGGGCTACGGCGGACATAACTTCTCGCGCACCTACGACGAACACAGTCGCTACGCCGAGCTTTACTACGCGCGCCGCCAACAAGTGCGCGATAGCCTTGCGCGCGCCGAGAAAATGCAGATGAAAAAATAATCGCAGAGAAAGGGGAACGGGGCACTTACAAATTCGTGCGCAGAGCAAGCAAGAACAAATCGCTTGAACCTTTCACATTGCCGTAGTGCCAATAAAAACTTTTATACATCGGCATCACTGAAATTCGCTCGGTGTTGAAGAAGTCTAACCCAATCGCGAAGAAGTAAGTCGGAGAAAAAATCCATGCGCGTCGCTCTACGCTTTCAACCTGCACAAGGCTCGCGGTTTGATCGTAAGTTGCGGTTTGAACGTTATCGCCGATGTGTTGTGTCTGAACACCAACGCCAAAATCCAGCAAAAATAATTTGAACCGACACTCGCCGACGGCTTCGAGCGAGAAGGATTGAAAGAAGGCATCGCGCGATGTGGTTACAGTGCTGTTGGGTAAAATCGGCGGCGTGTCGCTCTCTCTATGCGATGTGCGAATAATCGGCGAGAAGAAAGCACTGATGCCGTATGCGAAGAGCCGATTCTGTTTTCGAAAAAATGATACCCCGATTGGAATGCCTTCTGCAATCGCATTTGAGTAGCGAATGGACGATGCCCCGAACCGCTTCTCAAATGTTTCTGAAACCACGAGGCGGAAGTTGTTCAGGGTTGAAATCGTCGAATAGCCCGCACTGTAACGCAGGTAATAAACCGTTGCGCTGTCGGCATCAATGAACTCTTCATCGACGCTGGGCAAGTTGTCGCTTCCCAAAAATTGAGCTTGTGCTGTCGGCACGAAAAGCATTAGCACAAACACCAAAAACCAATGATGAATTTTCATGTCAATGCGTGGTTTGAGGGAAACTACAACTTCCATTGACTTGGGCAAAGGGCATTTTGCTTCCCTTTTTCGTTGCAAAGGCAACACAAAACAAATATCTTTGTTCTAAAACCGACCAAATCGTCTCAATCCAGATTTCTTGTAATTGAGCAAACGCCTTCGTCTGCTCTTCTGTGCAGTATTCTTCCGTGTAGTATTATGAGCGACTCGCTTTCATCAGAACGGTTCAAAAATTATTATGAAGTCTTGCGCGTGCGTCCCTACGACCCACCCGAACTTATACAAGCCTCGTTTGTTGCACAAATCAAACAATGGCACCCCGACCGTTTTGCTAATGCCGATGCACTCACGAAACAAAATGCCGAAGAGCGCGCCAAACTCATTCTTGAAGCCAAGCGCATTCTGCTTACCCCTTCGCTGAAAGCCGAATATGACCAAGCCTTCGAAGCACGGTTTCCGCGCCGCTGGGAAAAACTCTCGAGCAAAGCGCGACCAAAACAGCGTCAAGTTACCGTCGAAGACCTGCTCAAAAATGGCGTTCCTATCAATCCGCTGACGCAAACGGACGCAAGTGAACTCAACACGTTCAGGTGGCTTTCATTTTCAACGCGCGTTAATTACAAAACGCGGCGCGTCGTCTTCAGCGTCTCGCATTTCTTCGATCACAATCCCGACTGCGAGGTGCGCTTTCGGTTTCACTACAACGAAGATTGGATGCCGTTCAGCAAACAAAAACTATATGCCGTCGACTACACCGATGATGTCGCACTTGTCGAAATGCAAGCACGCTGTGTGCTACCCTCAAAAAGAATTCGATATTCTCCGTGTGTTTTCAAAGTTGTTGTGCTTTCGGATTATGAACGCGCCATGCGACGCAAAATCGAGATTCGAAGGCAGGTGATACGACTGCGCAATCGTATGAGTCTGAAACTCATTATCGTCATGCTTGGCTCCGCACTCTTCGCCGCCGAAACGCTTGAACTTATTGCGTCATACAGCAGAATCGTGCTTTGAAGTCTTTTGCCTTGAAGCATTTAGCATTAGAACTCAATCCCAAGTCGTGCAGGCGTGCCTTCATCGAAGTAGTGTTTGACTTTGCGCATTTCAGTAACGAGGTCGACGCGCTCCACCAATTCGTCCCAAATTTTATGCCCTGAAATTACCAACTCACACGGACGGTCTTTGCTTTCCCACAAGTCGATGAGTTCCATCAAGGTTTCTTTTGAAATCAGGTTATATGCAACGGCGGCAAGCCCTTCGTCAAGAATGAGCAGGTCGATGTTTTCAGATTCGAGAAAGGCTTTTGCTGCCGAAACGCCGCGCTCGGCTTCGGCAAAGTCTTGTGCTTCGTTCTTGAATCGGAACGTGCCGTCCGCCATCATACGCTCGCACCCTGTTGGAACAAGTTCAATCGGATAGTTCAATTTCTCTTTGAGTTCGCGCAAAATTTTTCGCTCGGAATAATGCTCGTTCTTTCCGTCATAGCCTTTGTCGAATTGAACAATCGCCACACGCTGACCTGCGCCAAGCGCACGAATGGCTAATCCCATCACGCTCGTGGTTTTGCCTTTGCCGTAGCCATAGTAGAGATGAAGTTTATGCATTTATTTGATAAACAACATTGATTTAGTTTGAGAAAAATTTCCTGCGCTTAATCGGTAGAAATATACGCCCGACGAGAGCGCGAACTCTGATGCCGAAAGCGTATAGGTGTGCCTTCCAACGCCCTGCACTTGATCGAGCAACGTTGCCACTTTTCTGCCTTGCGCATCGAAGAGTTCAAGGCTCACTTTTCCTGCCTGCGATAGTTCGTAAGTGAAAATGGTTGTTGGATTAAACGGATTCGGATAGTTCTGAAAGAGCGTAAAGGTTGCAGGCTTTTGTGTTTGTAGAGGTGCCGAGAGTGCCGCTTGGTGAATTGCAACAACAGCATCAAGATCGAATGACGCGGCAAATGCTCCGCCATCGTTTACTCTATCGCCTGCATCGGTAATGCGAACAAAATAGACCGTATCTAACCCAATCGTCGCAAGGTCAAACGAATCGCCACCGCTCCGATTTTGATTCGGCGAGCCGGGCAAGAGCGGATTCGCCGCGCCATTCGTCGGCGTAACGCCCGCCAACCCGCGATAGCGCAACGGCGAATTGATGGGAAGCGAATCAATCACTTGAAACGGAAACTCGAAGAAAGTTACGCCGTCTTTGCTCGCGCTCACGATGCCCGCTTCGACATAAACGCGCGTCGTGTCGCACCCCAAATAGAACGGATTTTCAAACACCGTGAAATCCGCGCTCGGCAAATCCACGATGGGACGGCGAAAATACAGCGTTATCGAGCCGCCTGTTCCCAACGAGAGCAATTCCGTCGGCGAAAACGCGGGCGCACATGGACGCGCCGTCGAGTCGGGCGAACCTAAAACGCATTGCGGAAAGTTCGGATTGTCAGGACCGTAGCCCACATTGAAGTTCAGTCCGAAACTGACGCTCACGACGCTGTCGGCAAACTGCGCCTTTGCGCCTAACGCACAGAACCAAAGCGCGAGGCATAAAACCACCTCGCGCTGAATCGCTCGCTTCATCATTTCACCAACATCATTTTTTTCGTTGCAACGAAATTGCCCGCTTGAAAGCGATAGAAATAAACGCCGCTTGAAAGCGTCGCCGCATTCACATTCACGCTGTATGCGCCCGCGTCTTGTCGCCCATTCACGAGGGTCATCACTTCCCTGCCGAGCATATCATAGATTTTGAGCGACACATCGCTTGCGACGGGCAACTGATACTGAATCGTCGTCGTCGGGTTGAACGGATTGGGGTAATTCTGTTCAAGCGCGAATTGCTTCGGCAAGCCCGCGTCGACTTCAATCACAGAGCTGTATTCAAACCGTCCGTCGAAGTCAATCTGCTTCAAGCGGTATTGGACTTTGCCAACGGCGTTGCGGTCAAGGAACGAATACGATTGCGCGTCGGTGGTCGTGCCGTTGCCGCGCACGAAGCCGAGAACTTGCCACTCCTCGCTACTCGCTCCGCGATTCGCGCTTCTGCGTTGGACTTCAAAGCCTGCGTTGTTCAGTTCGGAGGCGGTGCGCCACGAAAGCAGAACGCCGTCTTGCGTTTTGCGCCCCGTGAATTCCGCGAGTTCAACGGGCAACGCGCCCGCTTCAACGGTAAGCGCGATAAGCCCGCTATATGGCGCGCCGGGCGTAAGGTTGAACTGCAAGAGACTATCGAGCGTGAGCGCGTTGTAGAGCGTGATTCTGCCGCTTCGCCCGACGATGAGCGTATCGCCGATGATTGCCAAACTTCCGCCTTGAATGAACGGCGTGGCGATAGTGTCAAAGGTGTTCGCGTTGTAGCGAATCAGTCGATTGCTCACGAAGCCGCCGCTCAAAATGCCGACGTTCTGCGAGTTGAAGACGACGCTCGACGGCGAGCCGCCGACGTTAATCGTCGCCACGACGCTGTTCGTCGATGGGTTAATCACCGAAATTTTTCCGAACGCAGGCGGCGTGCCAAAGCCGAAGTTGCCCGTGCAAACAGCGTGCAAGAGTCCATTGCGGTCTTTGACCACATCTTGCGGATTGAGTTGCACTTGAATGCGCGCGAGCAGGCTATCGTTTGCGCCGTTGTTGTAGAATCGCCAAACCGTTACTACCGAATCGTAGTCGAAGGTTTCGGGATTGTAAGCACTGGCGATGTAGATGCGCGCGCCGTTTGCTTCGCTTACAACTTCCATTCCTTCGGGACCGCGCCGCCCAATGCTGATTTTGCGAATGAATTGAATCGTGTCTTGATTCGGGTTGAAGGAAGGCGCGTTCATTCGGTAAAGCGAGATGGAACTATCGAGCAAGTTCGTTACCACGCCGAAGGTTTCGTTTGTCGGCGTTGAAAAGGTTGCGATGGAAAAGGGATTGAGGTTGTTCGCGATGGCTTCGGTCTTAATCGGCGCGGCATTTACGATGAAGTTTGGGAATCGTCCGTGCTGAATCGAAGCGTTCGTTCCATTCGGAAACTGACCCGAATTGACGACATAAAGCCGATTGTTGAACGCGAGAATTTCATTTGCGACGGGACCAATCGGCGCGAGGCTATCGACCACCGTGCCTGTCGTAAGGTTGATGTAAGTCAAGCCTTGATTGCTGAAACCGCGAATCGCGAAAAGAACCTTTTGCGGTTGCGCGTTCAGCCAAGCGTTGCCAAAGAGGCAAAGCCCCACGAGAAGCGAGAAAAGTTTGTTCATTTTTTCCTCCTGTTTTGCGTTGATGAATTACCGAACAAAAACCGCTTTGATCGGGATTAAACCTGTTTGAAAACTGCGTTTGAACTGACCGTTGAAGTCAAAGACTTTCATTTCTCCGCTCACGACATAATTCTTCGCGTCGGCGCAGTAAAGTTCGCGCCGCGCCTTGTCGATGCTGATTCCGTAAAGGATTTGGAAGTTCGATGGCGCAATCAAACTCGGATTCAAAACGCGCTCGTTTTTGACGTCAAGCGTCATCACGCCGTTGTTCGAGGCGATGAACGCAAGGCTATCGACGATGACGATTCGGCTTGCGTCGAAGTCGAAGATTGTTTTGAGCGTGTCGGCGCGAGAATCAATCGCCAACAGGCGCATCGGAACGGTCGAGTAATTGCCGTTGGAAATCACATACACGTCGCCGTAAGCGTCGGCGGCAACTGATGTCGGATTGATGCGGAGCGTTAAGCGCTTCGTTTCCGTGAGCGTGTTCAGGTCGATGATGGAAACGGTGCTGTCGTAATTGGGGAAGTTCAATCCGCCTGAATTTGCCACGTAAAGTTTGCCGTTTTGAATCGCGACACCTTCGGGATACGAGCCGACTTGAATGTTTTGCGTAATGGTGAGCGTGGCAGTATCCATCACCGCGACCGTTCCGTCGAAGCAACTGACGAAGGCGTTTCGTCCGTGAAACGCCATGTGGCGCGGCTGTCGGGGTTGCGCGCCGTTGAAGAGCAAAACCGCTCCGACCGAAGCAAAGGTCGATGCGTCCAAAACCTCAATCACGCTACTGACATTGACGACGATGTAAATCTTTCCGCCGTATTGCGCGATGTCGTTGCCTGTATCGCCAAGCCGTCTGCCGACTTGCCGCTCGAAGAAGTCCGTAAAGGCGCGATTTGAATCAATCTCGTAGTAAGTGAGCGTCGAGTTGTTGCGTTGAAACAAGCCTTCGTTGAGAACGAGCGCGACGCGAGACATCGGAGATGGCGAAAAATTTTTGGGCGCGTCAATCGGCGCATCGACGCACGCGGCAACGAACACGAAAAATCCTAACAAGTAATTTAACCCGCGTTTCATCTTGCAAGCGACGTTAAGTTGACCGATAGCCGATAGTTCCTTCCGGGCATCGGGAAAAATTGAATCACTTCGTAATTGGCATTCAAGAGATTGCTCACTTCGGCTTTCAGCTTGAGCGAAAACGCACCCAAAGGCACGCCAAACGACATGCTCACATCGCTAAGCCAAAAGGCAGGCAGAACATCACTCGCCGTGTTTTCGGGTAAGGTGAATCGGAAACCGGTGTAGGTAAGCGTGTAGCCGATTGACCACCTACCATGTTCAAGTGCGATGATAGCAGAGCTAAGTTCTTTCGGCGTGTAGGGGATTTGTCGATTCGGCGTCAGCGAAGTCCGCGAGACATCAAGCACATCTTGGCGCGTGTAGTTTGCGACCAGCGAGAGCGTTGTTTCATAGACGCTAACAGCCGATTCCGCATGCGCATCAAAGCCGAGCGTTTGAACCGCGCCAATGTTGCGCATCGACCAATTGAACGCATCGCGCGGCACGGCGAGAATTTTATCCGTTACATCAATGCGAAAGCCATCGAGGCGAAGCGCGAAGGAGTGAGATTGCGAGCGTTTTTCATAACCGATTCCCACATTCCATTGGCGCGCGTATTCAGGGCGAAGGGTTGTGTTGCCGACGCGCGTGTAGTAAAGGTCGTTGAAGTTTGGCAGTCGGAATGTTTCGCGATACGAAGCGCGCATGCGCAAGCCTTCGTCAGTAAAGGGCTTGTAGCCGATTGCAAGCGTTGGCGTCAGGGCTTGGCGATTCGGTGCCGCTGTTCCGAAGACGGTTGTTTCGCGAACCACCGTTGCTGAAAGATTGCTTTCAAACGAAATCTGCTTTGCTTGATGCACGAAGGCAAGGGTAGAAATCGACGTCCATCGGGTTGGTTGCGCCGCATTGAAGAGCGAAGCGTTGAGCATGTTATGCGCAAGGTCGGTGGCGAAGCGCGCCGATGTGTTGGCTGAAAAGCGATAGGCAAGGCTTGTGGTGGTGTAAACTTCGCGTTGAATGTAGCGGTCGTCGATGTCGGGGTTGCGCGGGTCGAGTGCAGGCTCGGTAAAGCGCAGAAAGTTGTAAGCCAATTTCCCGCCGAGAGCAAGTTGAAGTTTATCGTTGATGCTGGTAACAATTCTTGTTTGAGAAAACGCATCTTGAATGTAAAGGCGTTGGCGCGAAACTTCGATAAGGTCGGGATTTGGACGAATGGCGACGGCATTCGGCAAGCCACGCTCGGAATCGTAGAGGTAAATTTTCGTGAAAAGCGTTGAGCGTTCGGCGAGATTGAGCGCCAGGTCAGTTTCGGCGCGAATCGATAGAAGGTCGGCGTTGCGTCGTCGGAGGTTCAGCGTTTCGCGTCCGTTTTGCAGGGTGTAGTCATATTCGCCGTTGGCTGAAATGCGTTCAACATCAATGCCGAGACTTGCCCCTTTCGCAAGTTTTGAAAACAGCGATGCCGATTGATTGAACTGACCAAACGCGCCAACCTGTGAGCCCAGTCGCCATTCCGCTGCTTTAAGTGATTGGTGAAAAGATTCAATTCGGGAAACAAGGTTCAAGACCGATGCCGACGTGTAGGCGCGTGCGGGTGCAAGCGCGTCGGGCGATGTGCCGTGAATCAGTTCAACTTGTTTGAGATTTTGAATCGAGAACCGACCCAAATCGACTTGTCCTGTTTGCGCATCAGAAATTTTAATGCCGTCAATTTGAACGCTGGTATGTTCCGCGCCGAGACTACGCACGGAAATCGTTTTCAATCCGCCAATGCCGCCATAGTCTTTGAGCATGATGCTTGGCAGTTGCCGCACGGCATCGGCGACGGAAATCGCGTTGAGTTTTTCGAGCGTGGCTTTCGAGAGCGTTTCGTAGACATTCAGTTCAGTTGACGGCAAGGCAGGGCGTGTTTCCTCGACGCGAATTTCTTCGGTGAGAACGGTCTTCGTAGAGTCGCGCGATTGTGCGCGTGTAGATTCCGTCAAGAGAATTGCTACACTTACGCCAAACGCAACAATGCAGGCATAAAGGGTAAAGCCATTGGAAGCGAAGTCCACAAGCGTGAAAGGTTGCAAGACGAAGTCCCCGTCGTCTGATAGTTGCAAAATGCTTTTGGCAGGTCTCCTGACTTATCACCGATTGGCTTCAACCTTCCCAACGTGTTCGGGCGAACGTGTCAGTGGTTTGAAGCCGCGTAGTGCGAATTACAGTTGCGGGCACAGTTCGAGATTTGCACTCGATTCCCTATTCTCCTTGCTTTACGCAAGGCACCAAAAGCCGTTAATATCGGAGCAAAGTTACATCATTTCTTCGTCAAAGGAAAACGCGCATTGTGAACATCGTAAAGAAAGTTGATGATGCCGGAAAAGTAATGCGGTTGGTCATCCCACATCGCCATATGGCTTGCGTTTGGGCAGTGTAGGTAGCGTCCGTTCTGAACGGTTTTGCCGATGTCTTCCATCGCTTTCGGGTTCATCGTATCGTGTTCGGCACCGATGGCAAGCGTCGGCACGGCGATGTTTTTCAAGTCGGCTTTTCTATCCCATTTCAGCAAGCGTCCGCCGACTTTGAACTCGCTTGGTCCTTGCATGAGCACGTAGATGTGTTCGTTAAGGTGTTTGAAACTGCGGGCAACAGGTTCGGGATATTCCGCCATGCGGAGCACGTGTTTGGAGTAGTATTCTTTCTCGACGAGTTGCGCGTAAATCGGATTTTTGAAATCGCCTTTTTCTTCAAACTTCGTAAGCGAATCGATGAGCGATGGACGCATCTTGCTTCGGAGCACGCCGTTGTATTTTTCGTAATCGGGAATGCTTGCCATCATGTTTGAGATAATCAAGCCTTTCAAGTGTTGTTGATATTTCAGCGCGTATTCCATCGCTAAAATGCCGCCCCACGAATGTCCAAGCAGATAGAAATTATCTTTGTTTAAGCCTAAGGCTTGTCGGACTTGCTCGACTTCTTCGACGAAGCGTTCGGTTGTCCATAGGTTGTCGTCGTTGGGTTGGTCGGAGTAATACGAGCCGAGTTGGTCGTAGAGATAAATCTCGATGCCCGCGTCTTTGGAAATGCTTTCGAAGCATTCGAAGTATTCGTGCGTCATGGCTGGTCCGCCGTGCAGGAGCAAGAGTTTAATATCGCCTTGTCCGATTTTTTTCGTCCACACTTTATACTTGCCGTCAATCGTAATCATTTTCACGCCGCCGTTTTGGAGCGACGATGTGTCGAAAAGTGCAGGCGTGAATTGCGTTGGTTTTGACGGCTTTTGTGGTGCAGGCGAACTGCAAGAAGCGAAGAGCAAAAAGAATGAAACGCCGAATGCGATACGTGTTAGCATAGTTGTAGTGTAAGATGTTGATTGTTGATAGATGCCAAATGTGTTTTGCAAGGTTACCGCTTTTTTTTTGTTTCTAAAAAGTTGTAATTATTGCGCAGTGGCGAAATAATCGCCGTTTTTCTATCAACAAAACATCAACATAACAGCTATGAAAAGCATCTTGCGACTTTTCTTGCTGGGCGCATGTTTCTTGGCATTGCGTCCCATGGCTCTTTATTCTCAAGAAATCACCGTTTCAGGAACCGTGCTTGACGCGGCAACGAATGAACCTTTACCTGGTGCGATTGTGCAGGTGAAGGAAATTCGTAGTGCGGGTGGCGTTACGAATGTTAATGGCAAATTTCGCTTGCTCCTGAAAGCCGAGAAAGCCACACTCATTATCAAATTGGTGGGCTACAAGGCGCGCACTGTTCTTGTCGAAGGCTCAAAAGACGACTTGGTGATTAAACTCACCGAAGACTTGCTCAAAGCCGAAGAAGTGTTGGTTACAGGTGTGGCGACGGGCGTTAAACGGGAAAATTCTCCGAATGCGATTGGCACGATTTCCTCGTCGGAGCTTTTGCCCGCGCCTGCACAAACCACCGAACAAGCCCTTGCAGGCAAAGTGGCGGGGCTTTCTATCAGCCAAAACACAGGCGCGCCGGGCGGCGGCATCAGTTTGAACTTGCGCGGCGTTTCAACGCTCGTAGGCAATTCGCAACCGCTTATTTTCGTCGATGGCGTCATTATCAGCAACGACCAAATTCAAGGCGGATTAGACGCGCTCACGGCGGCAACCGGCGTGGGTAGCGCACGCCCACAAGGTCAACCCACGAACCGCCTTGCAGACCTGAACCCCAACGACATTGCCGATATTCAAGTTTTGAAAGGTCCAAGCGCGGCGGCAGTTTATGGCGCGAAGGCGGCGGCAGGCGTTATTTTGATTACGACCAAACAAGGCACGCTCGCTGAAAAAACGCTCATTGAAGTCAACCAACAGTTTGGGTTCAATTCGCTCTTGCGCAAACAAGGCACGCGCAACTGGCAATCCGACACCACAGGCTTTTTCTCCGCGTTTGGAACGCCCGCGCCCGCGTCGTTTGCCGTTCCGTTCATTGACTACGAAGAAGAACTTTACGGCAGAACGGGCTTCATCAACGAGACCAGCGTCAGTGTGCGCGGTGGCAATGCTTCAACGCTCTTTTTCCTTAGCGGCAGTGCGAGAAACGAAGAAGGGATTGTCAATAACACAGGCTACAGACGTTATGCCACTCGTCTCTCTGTTTCACATCGCCTTACGAACGACATCACGATCGACGGTTCGGCAAGTTATGTCAATAGTGGCTCCGACAGAGGCGCGACGGGAAACTCCAATAACAACGTCAGCATCGGCTATGCCGCGGCGTTTATGCCGAGTTTCGTTGATTATCGTCGCCGACCTGACGGCACATTTGCCGACCCAAACAACATCGGCTCAAACCCTTTTGAAATTATTGACCAAGTGGTCAACGATGAGCGCATCAATCGCGTTACGGCATCGGGAAAATTTGATTGGGATTTGGTTAAAAGCGGTGGGCACAATCTCAAATTCGTCGCAACGGGAGGCGTAGATTTCTTCTCACAAGTCAATCAAGTCTTCTCGCCGCTCAATACGATTCACGAGCTTGCCACAGGCTTGCCCGGTCGTAGCATCAGAACCAATACGCCGAGCCAATTTTCAAACCTTTACACCAGTTTAGTGCATCGCTATCAAGACGGCGGACTTTCCTTTACCACATCGGCAGGCGTGCAGTTTGAAAATCGCAATTCCAACAGCGTGCTTGTTTTCGCGAGTGGCTTAGCGGCAGAATCGGATAACATCAACCAAGCCGCTTCCATTCAGCAACTTCAAACGGTTCAAAAGCAATTTGACCAAGGCATTTACTTTCAAGAAGACGTCGACATTTCGGGTATCTTCTTCTTGACTGCAGGGCTTCGTATGGACAGAAGCAGTGCAAACGGCGATGTCGATAAATTCTATCTCTTTCCAAAAGGCGGCGCATCGGTCTTGCTTTCCAAACTCAGTTTTTGGGACGGCTTGCGCTCAACGGTTGAATCCGCTAAACTCCGTGTTTCTGCGGGACAAGCAGGAACATTCGCACCCGCGATTGCGAAGTTCACGACGCTTGGTGTCAATAACGTGAGTGGCGCGAGCGGCTTGAGCTTGCCCGCCCGTGTTGGAAATCCGAATATCGAGCCTGAACGTGTAACGGAAATCGAGTTTGGCGCAGACTTTGGTCTTGCCAAAGGTTTGGCATCGCTTGAATTTACCTACTTCACGCGCGGCATTTCAGGGCTGATTTTGGAGTCGCAAGTTGCCGCTTCGTCGGGTTCGACTTTGCAATTCAAAAATGGCGGCGAGATGTCGACCAACGGCATCGAAATCGGCTTGAACTTGAATCCGATTCGCACGGCAACCTTCTCGTGGGGCTCACGGATTGTTTTCACGCGCACACGCGCAGAAATCACCAAACTGACCGTTCCCGCGTTTCAAACGGGCGGCTTTGGCGTTGCGCTTGGTGCTTACACCATTCGTGAAGGATTTGCACCGACCTCAATCGTTGGCTCGCAAAGTTTCGGACCAAACCCGAAAGCACCAAACCCGAATGCGCCATCCGGACAATTCAATGGCTTGATTATCGGCGACGAACAGCCCGACTTCATTTTGGGCTTCTCCAATACCCTTGCCTATCGCGGCTTTGAACTTTACTTTTTGTGGGAGTGGAAAAAAGGCGGTGATGTCATTAACCTTACCCGATTCTTGACCGACTTGGGCGGCACATCAGCGGACTGGGGACAAGCCTCTTACCTCGAGCGCACCGCTCGCCGTTTAGGCACAAGCCCAAACAATCCCGGCGTGCGCGAAACGCCTTGGGTTGAAGACGGCTCGTTCATCAAACTCCGCGAACTAACCTTGAGCTACACCTTCAACCGCGACCAAACCGATAAGTTCTTTGGCGGATTCATCTCCAATCTGAAAGTCAGTTTCACCGGTCGCAACCTTTTGCTCTTCACCGATTACTCTGGCTACGACCCCGAAGTGAGCAACTTCGGCAGCGTTGCCATCGGTCGCTCGGTTGATGTAACGCCGTTTCCGTCAACACGTAGTTATTACTTCACTTTGGGATTTGGCTTGTAAGCCCGAACCGAACTCTAAACAACGGAGAACTTTCAATTATGAGAAACCAACATCTTCATTTCACGCTTAAAAGACTAACTGCAAGTTTTTCATTTCTCTTGCTTGCCTTGCTTTTTTACGGTTGCCCTGACCGCAATTTTCCGAATCCGAACTCGGCATCGGAAGAGACCGCAAGCGTTCAAAGTATCGTAACGGGCACCGAAGGCTCAATGCGCAACGCGCTGAGTTTTTACATTTACGGCACATCGCTCATTGGTCGTGATGCTTATTACCTTGGCGGCGACGACCCACGTTTCATGTCCGAATACAAGGGCGGCGCATTAGACGCAGGCGGTCCATTTGTCAATAACACATGGAACGCTCGCTACACCGCCATCGCGAATGCACGAATCCTCTTGGCTCGTGCCGCACAAGAGCCTGCTTCGCGTGCTGGTCAGCGTGCGGGACTTGAAGGCTTTGGCAAAACAATTATTGCCTATCAGTTGCTTTTGAATCTCAACCTCACCAACGAAAATGGCATTAAAATCGGCTATTCGCCCGACCCTGCCGCATTTCCATTTGTGAGCAAAGCCGAAGGTTTTGCCGAAATCAATCGCCTGCTTGACGAAGCCTATACCTCACTCACCAGCGAGGGTGCGGCGTTTGACTTCCGCCTCTCAAGTGGGTTTGCAGGCTTTAACACACCCACAACTTTCGCACGCTTCAACCGTGCGTTGCGTGCGCGCACGGCGGCTTATACAGGCGATTACACCACTTGCCTGACGGCACTTTCAAACTCGTTCCTGACCGAAGTGAATACCGCCGCAGGCATGGGTGTCGGCGTTTATCACGTCTATTCCACAGCCGCAGGCGATTTGCTCAACCCCGTTTTTGAACCGCCCGCAACAGCAACGCGCTTTTTCGCACAACGCGACTTTTTCAGCCAGAACCAAGATACCGCCAACGATGCACGGCTTTCCAAAGTCTTCTTCCGCTCGCCCGCGGTAAGCAACTATGGCGTTAGTTCAAACTATGCGGTGAGCGTTTATGCGTCCAACACTGCACCCGTTGCTATCATTCGCAACGAAGAACTCTTGCTACTTCGCGCCGAAGCCCGCATTAAAACAGGCGACTTTGCAGGTGCCTTAGCCGACCTGAATCGTGTGCGACAAGCGGCAGGCGTGGCTGACTACACTGCCATCGCCGACGAAGCCGACGGCATCAACAAGTTGCTCTATGAACGCCGCTATTCGCTCTTCTGCGAAGGGCACCGTTGGATTGATATGCGCCGCTTCAACCGATTAGGCGAGTTGCCGATTGAACGCACGGGCGATGTGGTTGCCGTTAATTTCCCAAGACCGCTTTCAGAAATCCCCTAACACTTTTTATTGAACGCAAAAGGGCGGAATCAATCTCCGCCCTTTTCTTTTTTGCACGCTTCTGCACTACGCCCACGCGCTTTCCAAAAATTGCTGTTTGAATTTTTTCAGTGATTCATCGCTCGAGAGAAATGTTATCCCAAGCTCCGCTTGCGCCTTCAAGGTGATTAAACCCGATTGAAGCGGACGCGCCGCGAGTTGATTGAGTTCGGCGGTTTTTATCGGGTGAATGAGGGATTTGTCGAACCCAAATTCGTCGGCAAGTTTGCGCGCAAATTCAAATCGCGAGAGAATATCCGACCCAGCAATGTGATAAAGCCCGCGCTTATTTTGGCAGACGAGTTCGTAAATGCCATGCGCGAGGTCATCGGCAAGCGTCGCATTGCCGAATTGGTCGCTGACGATATTAACCTTGTTTCCTTTTTTCAACTCCTGCGCCAGCCATATCGCAAAATTTTTTTTCACCTTTTCTGCGATGCCATAAACGACCATCGTGCGCACAATCGCCCAATTTTCGCCCGATGCGCGCACGGCGTTTTCAGAGGCGAGCTTTTCTTTGCCATAGTAGGAAAGGGGATTCGGCGTTGCGGTTTCGTCGTAAGGTCCTGCTTTGCCGTCAAAGACATAATCGGTAGAAATGTGAATGACCCGCGCGCCCACCAATCGCGAAGCGGCGACAAGGTTTTCAACCGCCGTTACATTGGCTTTCCACGAAAGTTCTTTTTCGCGCTCACAGCCGTCGACGTCGGTATAAGCGGCGGCGTTGATGATGATTTCGGGCGAGAAGTTCCACACAAGTTCTTTGACGGCGGCAAGGTTCGTCGCGTCAAGTTTCACATAGCCAAAACTTGCCGCTCTGTTGTAGGCTTCGCTCTGACGTGCAGAAATGAGCAAATCAAAACATCGGTCGTGTGAGAAAATTTCGGTGAGCTTCTGCCCGACAAGCCCGTTTGCACCGACAATAAGAACACGTTTATACATTCACTTCTAATTTCCTTTGTTGATTAAAACCGCAAAGATACATCGCGGTGCGAGAGATTACGCATCGGCATTCGCCCCCTGCGATTCAGACGATTCCACCCACGCGGCAAGCGTAATGTCGCCCGTAACATTTACAACGGTTCGACTCATATCGAGCACCCTATCCACACCCAAAATTACGCCAATCCCTTCGGCAGGCACGCCGATTGTTTGAAGCACCAGCACCACCAGCGGAAGCGAGCCGCCCGGCACGCCCGCCGTTCCAACGCCTGCCAAAATCGAGAGCAACACCACAGAAACCTGTTGTCCGAGCGATAAATCTACGCCGTAAAACTGTGCCAAAAAGAGTACCGTAATGCCTTCGTAAAGTGCCGTGCCGTTTTGATTCGCCGTTGAGCCAACGGTCAAAATAAAGTTTGCGATGTCTTGATTGATTTTCAGTTTCTCTGTGGTTACCCGAATGGAAGTCGGCAAGGTCGCATTCGAGGAACTCGTCGAGAACGCCGTTAAAATCACTTCCCAAATGTTCTTGAAAAATTCAATCGGATTGCGCTTGGCGAAAAACTGCAGAATCAATCCGTAAGTGATGAATTGATGAATAGAGAGCGCAAGCATCACAACGAAAACATACATGCCGAGCGTTGCGATAATCTGAAACCCAAGTTGAGATGCCGCAGAAAAAATCAACGCCGCAACGCCGAAGGGCGCAAGGCGCATAGCCAAATCAATAATCTTCATCACCACATCGTAGAGACCCTGAAAAACTTTCGTCAGTGGCTCTACGCGCTCTTTCTCACAAAGAGCCATGGCAATTCCGAAAATGAGCGCGAAGAACATAATCGCTAAAAGTCCGCCGCCTTGATAACTTGGGTCGAAGGCAAAGGTCGCGTCGACAAACGGATTGCGGGGAATGAAATCGAGAAGCGTTTGAACGGCGGATTTCGTTTGCTGTGCGTTGGTCAAAATGGTGCCCACATTTTGATTGCCTTGCAAGGTCGACATCAACGCCTGCCGACTTTCCTCTGCAATTCCCTTGCCTGGCTTGAAAAGATTGACCAAAACAACGCCCATCACTACGCCAAGCCCCGTAATGACAACGGTAAAGAGCAAGGTTTTCAGCCCGACGCGCCCGATGCGCCCGACATCGCCCAAATCCGAAACGCCCAATACAATCGCTGAAAAAATCAGCGGGATAATCACCATAAAAATCAGCCGCAAAAAAATCTGCCCGATTGGGTAAGCAACATTTGAGGCTATCCATTTGACCGTCTCGCTTTGCGGAGCAAAAAAGTTAACGGCAAGTCCCGCTATCAGCCCCAAGAACAAACCGATAAAAATTTGTGTGTGTAACGGCAAAGATTTCTTTTGCGGCATCTCACCTTAAGTTTTCTTGTTGTAGAGCAATGGCAATTCTCGTTTGTCAATGACGGAGTCGTCGCTCGTTTCCGCCAGCAAGGTGGAAAGCGGCTTTTTCAAAATCGGGTGAAAGACATCGTCCAATTCCAGCATCGGCAGAAGCACGAATTTTCGATGTTGAATTTCGGAATGTGGAATGGTTAAACCGTCCTGCATGATGACTTGGTCGTCGTAAAATAAAATATCAAGGTCAATGCATCGGGGCGACCATCGAGCGTAGCGTTCAGGTCTGCCAAGGCTACGCTCAATCGCTTTGAGGGCATCGAGCAATGCCTTCGGCGGCAGTTCCGTCGTGATTTTACAGACGGCATTCAAGAAGTGATTTTGTTCAGAGTTATCAATCGGTGGCGATTCATAAACGCTTGATGCCGCAAGCATGTCGGTTGTTGGAAGTTCCGAAATAAGAGCCACAGCTTGTTGAAGAATTGAGAATCGCTCGCCAAGATTTGAACCCATACCAATAAACACGACGCTCATCGCTCAACGACATAATCGGCTTCGGCGTAATCACATACGCCGCCAACCGGTGGGTTGCGTTTGCGCACGCGGATTCTCACCGATTCCAGTTCCTCAAAATCCTGCAACAGTTCGTCGGCGATGGCTTTGGCGACGGCTTCAATCAGATAAAACTTCTTGCCCGTCAAGGCTTCTTTGATTTTGGCGTAGACCTTTTCGTAGTCTACCGTTTTGGCGAGTTTATCGGTCGCGCCCGCTTCGGTGAAATCAAGTGCTAATTCGGCGTCGACTTCGTAGCGCGCCCCAACTTGATGCTCGGCTTGATAAACCCCGTGATGCGCGTAAAATACGGCGTTCATCAAGCGCACATAACTTTTTTGTTTCATTGAACTTTCCAACTCAAATGCGATTTTTGCGACACGCACGCTTGGCGTATCTTTGTTTCGTTTTTGGGTCTGCATATTACACAAATACAACTATCTTTCAACTGTAAAATCATCTCGGAGGTCTCACCAATGAAACGCTTTTTTCTTCTCGGCACCGCCTTCTTAATCAGCGTCTTCGCGCTCTCTTTGGAAAGTGCAAATGCCCAATTTTACAAAATTGTCAACAAGGCAAGTAGCAAAGCCATCGATGTTTCAGGCTCGAAGCCTGATAATGGCACGGAAATTATTCAGTGGGAATTCAATAAAGGCAATAATCAACTGTGGGAGTTCAAAGAAGTCGGAAACTTCGTGCAAATCATCAACAAAGCCACAGGCAAGTGTCTCGATGTCGAAGGCGGAAAATCTGACAACGGCACGAGAATCATTCAATGGGAAGCGGGCACGGGCAACAATCAACTTTGGGAATTGGAGCGCGACGAAAAAGGCTTTTTCAAAATCATTTCAAAAGCCACCAGCAAAGCCCTTACGGTTGAGGGGGCTTCAAACGAAAACGGCGCAAAAATTATTCAATGGGAAGTTAATAACGGCAACAATCAACTTTGGGAAATTGAACAAGTGAATTAACCGTCTGCTCGCTAAGAAAAACTGCACTTGTTAAATTGATTATTGTAAGTTGCCTTTCAGTCTGACTTCGTTACTTTATTCTTGACTCAAATGGCTGATAAGAACATCATTCCGCTTTTTCCTCTACCGCTTGTGGTTTGTCCCTCCGAACCCTTGCCACTTCATATTTTTGAAGAGCGTTATAAGGCGATGATTGCTTACTGCCGTTCAGGAATGGAGTATGGACAAGGAAAGCCTTTCGGCGTGTCGCTGGCATATAACAACAAACTCTATCCTGTTGGGTGCACGGTCGACCTCGAGGAAATCGTCAATGAATACGCCGACGGGCGTTTGGACATCATCACAACGGGCGTGATGCGCTACCGAATGATAGAGGTCTATAAAGATAAACCCTACATGCAAGCCTCTGTCGAGTTCTTCGACGACGACGAAGTGGTTTTAGACGGTTCGCTTCGGCAACGCGCAATTACGCTTCATCTTAAACTCATGGAACTCATCAACGGCGAAACCACCGTTGAGGAATACGACAGCGATGAGCGCGCCTCGTTTCGTATTGCACACAACGCAGGGCTCGACGTGCTTCAAAAGCAAAAACTTCTTGAAATGACCAGCGAAAACGCTCGATTGGAATTTATCATCGAGCACTTTGAGCGCGTCATTCCTGAAATCGAGCGCGCCGAAGAAATTAAACGCCGCGTTCGCTCAAACGGTCACTTCAAAAATTTACGCTCGCTCGACTTTTAACACTCTTGTGCTCTCGATTTCTTCGGGAAATGTTCCGAACGTTCATTAAATTCAAACCAAGCACATTTTCAACATCTCGCATCACAATTTGAAGGCATGAAGCGTTTCCGTTTTCGCGGAAGGCTGTTGCCTTTTTTGATTGGTCGCTTTTTCACCTGCCTTCGCAACGGAAACTCACTCTGACTCCAACAATCTCTGCTTTATCGTTTTTGCATTAAGCCTTTCGTTAAAGCGGCTCTAAATTTTTGTTATTCTTTCGTTGCGAAAAAAATATGCAAACACCCGAATTGATAGACGATGCCGCCACGCTGAACTTGCCGAAAGAGGAACGCTCAAAGCCGAGCGGCGGCGCGAAGAAAAAATCGACGAAGAAATCCAAAAACCCGCTCGGAGACTCGATTGTCAAACGCCGCTCTGAACTCTGGGGCGTTTTTGTGATGCTACTTTCCGTACTGTTTCTCATCGCGCTTTTCTGCTATCACATCGAAGACGAAGCACTGATTGAGCACATTTCCCTACTTGAATTTTTCTCACACGAGGCGAGGCTCGCCGCAAGCCAACTTCACAACCCGCTTGGGCTTTTCGGCGCGAAACTTTCTTCGTTTTTGATGCGCTCAATGCTCGGCTACCCAACTTCGCTTCTGCTGATGATTTCCGCCTTTTGGGGCTTTTCGCTCTTTCGCCGTCAAGACTTTTCAACGGCGATTTACGTTACCGTCTACGGCGTCTTCTTCTCTACCATCGTTGCCTCGATGTTTGGCTTGACGGCTTTTGGATTCAGCGAGGTGATGTCGGGCGCGATTGGTCGTTTAGTCGCCACGACGCTCGCCACGATTCTCGGCAAGTTCGGCGCGTGGTGCTTGCTCACGGCGCTGTTGTTACTCGTTATCTCGCTCTTTATTGACCTTGACTTGCAAAAAACTTTTGACCGCATCGCCTACCTTACGCGCGACAAAGCCAATGAAATCGCCAGCGGCACGATGCTCAAATTCAAAGAATGGCGCGAAACACGCGCACGCGCTATCGAAGAAGAACTTGCGGAAGAAGAAGCCGAACTTGAACAAGAAGCGACACCAGTACCGCCGCCGCCCGCTCAATTTGAGCCAAAGTTCGGTCGAAGAAAAGAGGATAGGCTCAAAGAGACGCAAGCGCCAACGATTTCAATTCCAACAAGAGAACTCACAAATGCGCCCATCGAGACGGCGACCGCCGCGACGCCGAATCTCGCCGAAGCGCATCGTCAAAATGCGGATTCGAACAGCACAACCTTTGGACTACGCGACCTTCTCAGCGAAACGCCTGCCGACTCACACGCCGCCGCACTCGCAAAAACAGAGCCGATTCTCGTTGAAACAAAATCGCTGACGACCGAACCGCCTGCAACTGCCTCTGCGCCTGAACCTTCAACCGTAGAAACAAGTGCGCCGCCCGTCGCTCCGACACCGTCTATCGAGGAAGCCATCGACCGCGAACTCGAAAAACTTTTGAACGGATTAGACAAAGACTCTCAAACTCCAACAAGTTCTGTTACAAGCAAGATTGATATTATTGAAACCGCACCCGCGCCGACGTTACCGCCTCCAATACTTCCGCCTGATTTTCAAGAAGAAAAAGATGAGGTGCTCGACGGCTTGCTCAACGAACTGACTGCACTTAAGCCAAAAGC
The DNA here is from genome assembly GCA_029263855.1 of Candidatus Thermochlorobacteriaceae bacterium. Taxonomy (GTDB): domain Bacteria; phylum Bacteroidota; class Chlorobiia; order Chlorobiales; family Thermochlorobacteraceae; genus JANWWM01. The sequence continues at coordinate 205,077 of JAJUFC010000004.1, forward strand.
GAAAGCCGCCGAGCCGCCACCCGAGCCGAGCATTACGCTCAAAGAAGCCGTTCAGGAAAAAGAAGCCGATTTAGATGAACGCGAGTTAGCCGTTGAAACCAAAGAGAATTTTACGTATCAATTTCCGTCCGTCGATTTGCTCCAAGAACCTGAACCTGAAACCGACTCCGTCTCGATTGAAGAGCTCGAGGAAAACAAGCGCAAACTTTTGGAAAAACTTCGCATCTATAAAATTGAAGTCGTCAAGGTAGAAGCAACAGTAGGTCCGCGCGTTACGCTCTTCGAGCTTGAACTTGCGCCCGATGTTAAAGTTTCTCGCATTACATCGCTTGCTGACGATTTGGCGATGGCAATGTCGGCGCGTGGCATTCGCATCATCGCGCCAATTCCGGGAAAGAATGCGGTCGGCGTTGAAATCCCGAACTCAAAATCGAAAATCGTGCGCATCAAGACGCTTCTTCAATCTGAAAAATTCAAGAACTTCAAAGGCATTCTTCCCATTGCATTTGGAAAAACAATTTCCAACGAAATCTACATCGACGACCTTGCCAAAATGCCGCACTTGCTTGTGGCAGGCTCAACAGGTTCAGGCAAATCGGTTGGCATTAACACGATTCTGACCAGCCTCATTTACTTTTGCTCGCCTGAAAAAGTGAAGTTTCTTTTGATTGACCCGAAGCGCGTCGAGCTCTTTCCGTATCAAAAACTCAAAAATCATTTTCTCGTCAAATACAAAGATTTGGACGAGCAGATTATCACCGACACGAGCAAAGCCGTCTATGCGCTTAAATCGGTCGAGAAGGAAATGGATATGCGCTACGACCAACTCGCCAAAGCCGGCGTGCGCAACATCAAAGATTTCAATGCAAAGTTTCCTGATGATGCCTTGCCTTACATCGTGGTGGTGATTGATGAACTTGCCGATATGATGATTACCGCTGGGCGCGATGTTGAAGAGCCAATAGCACGCCTTGCCCAACTTGCGCGCGCCGTTGGAATTCATTTAGTCGTTGCCACACAGCGACCGAGCGTTGATGTCATTACCGGTGTCATTAAAGCCAATTTCCCCGCGCGTGTCGCCTATCAAGTTGCCAGCAAAATCGACTCGCGCACCATTTTGGATATGATGGGGGCAGAGCAACTTTTAGGATACGGCGATATGCTCTATTTGCCTTCGAGCGAGCCTAAGCCGATTCGCATTCAAAATGCGTTTGTCTCGACGGAAGAAGTCGAAGCCATTACCGAATTTATTTACGCGCAGAAAGGCTTCGATATGGCACTCGAATTGCCTTCGCCCGACCTGAAACTCACAAGCTCAAAAGGCGAGATGGACGACGAAGACGAGGGCAGTTTTGAACGCGATAAAATGTTTGAGGAAGCGGCGCGATTGGTGGTGCGCCATCAGCAAGGAAGCGTCTCGCTCTTGCAACGCCGATTGAAACTTGGGTTCGGCAGAGCCGCTCGCATTATGGACCAACTCGAGCAAGCAGGCATTGTCGGCACGCCTGATGGAAGCAAGCCGCGCGAAGTCTTGGTCGACACCGAAGAATCGCTCGATTTAATTCTGAACAATTTGGATTAAATCTGCCCACCTAAAAAACGAAAGGCGGAGTTTTTCGTCCGCCTTTTTTCGTTTCGCGTTTCTTGAATCCTCAATACTGCGCCAATCGCTTCAAGGCTTCGTGCATCTTCTTGTCGTTGGGCAGAACGGCATCCTCGAGGTCGTCGGCGTAAGGCACGGCGGCGACATCGAGCGCGCCCAAGCGCATCACGGGCGCGTCAAGATATTGGAAGCACTGCTCGGCGATGAACGCGGCGATTTCTGCGCCAAAGCCTTGTGTGAGCATATCTTCGTGCGCTACCAAGACCTTGCTTGTTTTCTTGACGGATTTTACAATCGCGTCTTTATCGTAAGGCAAAATCGAGCGCAGGTCAATGACTTCCACGCTTACGCCGTCTTGCTCCAACTTTCTTGCGGCTTCAAGGGCGCGTTGCACCAATGCGCCGTAAGTAATCACCGAAAGGTCGCGTCCTTCGCGCACGACTTTGGCTTTGCCAATCGGGGTGAAATAGTTCTCGTCAGGTTCAGGCGTTTTGGCAAAGGCTTGTCGGTAAAGGTATTTGTGTTCCAAGAAGAGCACGGGGTCGTCGGCGCGGCATGCGGTTTTGAGCAGTCCTTTCGCATCGGTCGCGTTAGATGGAAAGAGCACAATCAAACCGGGAATGTGCGCAAAAAAGGCTTCGATATTTTGCGAGTGATAATGCGCGCCGTGAATGTATCCGCCCACAGGCACGCGAACCACGACCGGGCATTTCCACTTGCCGTTGGAGCGGTAGCGCATCATTGCCAGTTCGTTGCGAATCTGCATCATGGCGGGGAAGATGTAGTCGCCGAATTGAATCTCGACAACCGGCTTAAATCCCATCACGGCAAGTCCAATCGCCGTGCCGACGATGGAACTTTCCGCGAGCGGCGAATTGAAGACGCGGTCTTTGCCGTGCTTTGCGGTGAGGTTGCGCGTTGCGGTAAATACGCCGCCTTTTCCGCCTGCCACATCTTCGCCGTAGATGAGCATTTTCGGATTATGCGCCAGTTCTTCATCGAGCGCGTGATTGATAGCATCGACCATCACAATCGGCGCGCCGCTCGGCATTGAGGCTTCAAATGGAAGGTTTAATGGCTCTTCGCTATAAACGTGTTTCATGACCGTCTCGACTTTCGGCACGGAGCGCGATTCTGCCCAAGTTGCCGCCTCGTCGATTTTTTGTTTTGCGTCGGCTTTTATGGCTTCGAGTTCTTCTTGTGAAAAGACTTGTTCGGCAACCACACGCGCTTCAAAGCGCAAAATGCAATCGCGCTTGCGGTCTTCGGCAAGTTCTTCTTCAGAGCGATATTTGGCGTGGTCGTCGGAAGAGGAGTGCGGGAGCAATCGCACGACATTAGCGTTGATGAGCACTGCGCCTTCACCATTGCGGACTTTGGAAATCGCTTCGTCAGCAATGCGTTTCATCTCGAAGTAATCTGTGCCGTCGACATTGTAGCGAATCAAGCCTTCGTAGCCTGCACCGAGTTTATAGACCGACTCTCCTGCGGTTTGCTCGCGAATCGGCACTGAAATCGCGTAGCCATTATCTTCAATCATAAACACAATCGGCAATTTTTCACGCGCCGCCCAGTTGAGGGCTTCGTGAAAATCGCCTTGCGATGTCGTGCCTTCGCCTGCGGAGACATAAACGATTTCGCCTTTGCCTTCGCGTTTGCATCCGATTGCCGTTCCGACGGCTTGCAGAAATTGCGTGCCTGTTGGCGACGATTGCGAGACGATACGCAGTTCTTTGTGCCCCCAATGCGCATACATCTGCCTGCCTGCTGTGCTCGGTGCTTCTTCGCGAAAGAGAAAATCGAGCATCGCATCTTCAATGCGGAAGCCCAGCGTAAGGCAATAAGCAAGATTGCGGTAATATGGATACGACCAATCCACGCCGCCGCGCATGTTTTGAGCCACAGCAATTTGCGCCGCTTCGTGCCCTGAAACACCAATGTGAAACGATGCCTTCCCTTGTTTGAGCATTGTGAGCAACTTAGCGTCTATTTGCCGTGCGGTTACCATTAAGCGATAGACTTGGGCAAGTTCTTCTTTCGTGAAGGGTTCTAAAATTGACGGCTGTTGAGATTTTTTAGTGGCGGACTTTTTACGGCGTTCTGTTTTTTCGTCTGTCATGGTTAAGTTGGATTTTGAAATAGCGGTTGATAAATGTTCATTCGTCAGGATTTAGCCCTAACAAACGCAGTTTTTCGGCGCGTTCTCGTTCTGTGTAGAGCGATGAAACGAGCAAGCGATGTTGCTTTTCGGCAACGATGTTATCCACAGGTTCTCCGTCATCGATTTCAATGTGAGAAATATCCGGCTCTTCGAACATGTCCGCGTATTTTTCGCGCCAATCAAGCGTTGCTTTTTCTTCTGCCATTTTTTTCTTCCATTAACAGTTCGACCTCAAATACATCTTGAAAAGATTGAACGAGAGCATCGGCGACATGGCTCATCTCAAGCCTTCTGCCGAGCAATTCAGCCAAAGAAGTTACGCCCATTTCGCTGATTCCACAAGGCACAATGCCGTTGAAAAAACTCAAATCGGTATTGACATTCAGCGCAAGTCCGTGCATGGTTGTCCATTGCGAGAACTTCACCCCAATGGCACAGATTTTTTCGTTGCCGACCCACACGCCTGTGTAGTTTTTCTTTGGATTCGGATGAGACTTGCGACCTGCTTTCACGCCGAAAGTCTGCAAGGCACGAATGACGACTTCTTCCAAATCGCGCAAGTAGCGATGCAAGTCGAGATAGAAGCGATGCAAATTCAGAATCGGATACGCGACGAGTTGACCGTAGCCGTGATAGGTGATGTCGCCGCCGCGCTCGATTTCAAAAATTTCAATGCCGCGCGCCGCCAATTCGTCGGGCGAATAAAGCAGGTTGCGCCTATCGGTTTGCGAGCCGAGCGTATAGACGTGGGGATGCTCGACAAGAAAGAGCGTATCGAGGGCTTCTTGATTTTTGACGCGCTCAAACGTTTCTCTTTGGCGTTGAAGTGCTTCGGCGTAGCGCATCGTGCCTAATTCAACGACTTGAACTTTTGGCTTCATTAGGCAATCGCTTGTTCGAAAATGGCGAGGTAACTTTCGTATCGTGAGGGCGCAATCTCACCGCGTTCTAACGCTTTGATGGCGGCGCAGTCGGGTTCAGTCGTGTGTGTGCATGATGGGAATCGACAGTTTGGTGCAAACTTGCGAAACTCAATAAAACAGTGTCGCAACTCTTCTCGCGGAATGAACGCAAGTCCATATTCGCGAATGCCGGGCGTATCAATCACATAGCCGATTTCGCCTTCATCGTTTTTGACTTCTAGCATGGTCGCAAACGAAGTGGTATGCAGTCCTTTCAAAGTTTTTTCGCTCACCTCGCCAACGGGCATGTTCATTCCTGTCAGTTGGTTGAGCAAAGACGTTTTTCCAACGCCTGAATGCCCTGAAAAGACTGATGTTTTTCCCATCATTTTGGCTTTCAAATCGTCCAATCCGATGCGCTTTTGCGCGCTGACGGCTATGACTTCGTAGCCGAGTGGTTCGTAAATGGCGCGAATTTCCGCAAGGTCTTGTGGCTCGGCAAGGTCAATTTTATTGATGATGAGAATCGGAGTAATGCGTTCATACTCGGCGTAAGCGAGATAGCGGTCGACCAGTCCAGTTCGGAGCACAGGCTCAAAGATGGAACTGACAACGAAGAGCAAATCGATGTTGCTGGCGATGACGTGCTCGAGTTCTCCACTACGGTTCGTTTCGCGCTCACGGCTTCGCGAGAGTTTGGTGCGTCGCACTTTGACGTGTTGAATCAAGCCTTCGCCGAGTGCTTGTTCGGTCGGTTGAGCAATCGGTTTAATGACGACTTCATCGCCAACGACGACAAGCGTTGCGTCTGGGTTTTCAGAAATCGTGCTGCGATAGGTTTTGCAGAGATAGTTTCCGTCGTCGGTGCGCACGGTTATGGCGCGACCTTTGCACTCAACTGCAACGCCTTCTAAATCGGCAAGGTGCGCTTCGGGCTTTTGAGTGTGGCGCGCGGTTTGTCGGTTGTGCCGCTTGGAAATGTCGGTGGTGCGTTCAAAGACGGCGGAGTCATCGTCGGCAAGGTTGGAATTAAATTTCCATTTTTCTTCGCCCTTCGACCACGCCTTGATAACTTTTTTCAACTTCTGCTTTTTTTCCATCGCATCAAATTTATCGCATCAGGTTTAATTATGAGGCGCGAAGTTACAAAAGTTGGCGTGTTGCGTGCGCGTCGTGGGCGGGAAAAATTTTCGCTCGTTGTTTGCATTTTCGCGGTCGTGTATTATTTTTGCGTCCCTTTGACATAGAATTCCTCGGTAGCTCAGTGGTAGAGCAATCGGCTGTTAACCGATTGGTCGCTGGTTCGAATCCGGCCCGAGGAGCAAAGAAGCCTTGCCGACGCGAGGCTTTTTTACTTTTCAACCGCTCGCTTAATCCCCGCTTTGCCTTTGCCTCATCGCGTATAGCGTTCCGAGAATGAAACAGGCTTGCATTCCGCCGTATTTATCGCCGAGGGTTTCGGAGTAATGCAATGCTGTGAAAATTTCTTCAAAGGCTTTTTCAAGTTGATGTTGCTGTCGGTAAATATCGGCAAGATTTCGATGCGTATTGGCTAATCCGTGCAGATTGCGATGTTCCACAAACAGATGTTTGGCGCGCTCGATTTCGTCAATCGCGAGGTCTAATGCTCCTTGTTCGGCAAGCAGAACGCCGATTTCGCCATGGGTTCGCGCTTCACCTAATTTATCGCCGATTCGTTCCCACAGTCGCAGGCTTTCGCGATGATAAGCAAGGGCGACTTCTGTGTTGCCTGTGCGCCGATAAACGGAACCAATGTTGCCGAGCGTATAAGCCTTTCCGTTCTCATCTCCAATTTCTTCTTTGAGTTTCAAACTCTCGATAAAGCACTCTAACGCGGCATCAAAATTTCCGAGATAGTGATGAATACCGCCAAGATTGTTGAGGGAAGCGGCTTCGCCGATTTTGTCGCCGAGCATTTGACGCAATCGCAGACTTTCTTGCGTGTAGTCAAGTGCTTTTGCAAACTCGCCTATTACCACTGAAAGCGAGCCGAAGTTGCTCAACACATTAGCGCGTCCTTTTTCGTCGCCGAGTTCCTCAAAGAGTTGCAACGATTGTGAGAGAAGCCCGTGAACCTCGCGGTATTGACTGCACGACGCAAGCGCGACGGCTTTGTTGAGCAGGGCATCGGCAAGTCCTTTTTTGTCGTTAATTTCTCGCGCCATTTGCTCGGCTTGGGTGGCGTAGTTCAAGGCGCGGCTTAAATCTTTGGGCTTCGTTGCCGCTGAAAGCGCGTTGAGCAAGGCAATTTTTTCATGTTCGGTTTCTGCTTGGCGCAGTTGGCTTTCCAATTCATCAATCATAGAAAACAGGTTTGTGCAACAGGTTTGAATTTTTCCGCCTCTGAACTTCGCCTTATATTTGATGCCTCGATTTTACCTTAATCACTTTAACTCTGTATGACATCACGCGAAATTAGGCAGTCTTTTTTAGAATTCTTCAAATCCAAACAACACGAAATCGTCCGCTCCGCTCCCGTTATTCCCGCCGAAGACCCGACACTTCTCTTCACGAATGCGGGCATGAACCAATTTAAGGACGTCTTTCTCGGAACGGGCAAGCGAAACTACAAACGCGCCGCCGATACGCAAAAGTGCATTCGTGCCTCGGGCAAGCACAACGACCTCGAAGATGTCGGACGCGATACCTATCACCATACTTTTTTTGAAATGCTCGGCAACTGGTCGTTCGGCGATTACTACAAAGAAGAAGCCATCGGCTGGGCATGGGAACTGCTCACGTCCGTTTGGAAACTGCCCAAAGACCGCCTTTATGCAACCATCTTTGAAAGTGATGATGAAGCCTTCGAGATTTGGAAAAACTTCACCGACATCAATCCCGACCACATTCAACGGCACGGCAAGAAAGACAACTTTTGGGAAATGGGCGAAACAGGACCCTGCGGTCCCTGCACGGAAATTCACATCGACCTGACACCCGATAAGAGTGGCGCGAAACTTGTCAATGTTGGCTCTCCACAAGTGATTGAAATTTGGAATCTCGTTTTCATTCAATACAATCGCAACGCACAAGGAGAGTTAGAGCCACTTCCTGAAAAACATGTCGATACAGGCATGGGCTTTGAGCGCGTTACCGCCGTGCTTCAAGGTAAAACCTCGAACTATGACAGCGACATTTTCAAACCGATTTTTGATAAACTCGCTGAGCTGACGGACGTTTCTTACACCGCTTCATTGGAAAAGGACACTGATATTGCCTTGCGCGTCGTTGCCGACCACATTCGCACGCTTTCCTTTGCGATTGCTGATGGCGCAACACCGAGCAACGAAGGACGCGGCTACGTGCTTCGCCGCATTTTGCGACGCGCCGTGCGTTATGCGCGCACGCTCGGACAAACTTCGCCGATGCTCTACAAACTCGTCTCCACGCTTGCCGATTCAATGGGCGACGTCTTCCCTGAACTCATCGAACGCCAAAGCGTGATTGAGCAAGTCATTCGCGCCGAAGAAGAAAACTTTCTGCAAACACTTGATAGAGGGATTCAAATTTTTAACGAGGTCGCCGCAAAAGTTAAAGCCGAAAATCACTCGATGATTACTGGAAGCGACGTGTTCAAACTCTACGACACCTACGGCTTCCCAATGGATTTAACGCGCTTAATGGCGCAGGAAATTGGGCTATCGATTGATGAAGCGGGCTTCGAGAACCTGATGAAAGAGCAGAAAGAACGTGCACGAAAAGACCGCAAACAAAAAATGGCACAAGGCGAAAGCGGTGAAGCCAAGTGGATGAAACTCTCTTCGGGCAAAGATTCTGTTTTCAAAGGCTACACATCGCTCTCTGAAAAAGCCAAAATTCGCTTCGCCAAAAAGACCGACGATAAACTCTTTTTGATTTTGGATAAAACGCCCTTCTACGCCGAATCGGGCGGACAAGTCGGTGATACGGGAATGATTGAATCAGGAAATTTGACGTTGCACGTCGGCGATGTTCAAAAAGATGGCGAGCGCATTGTGCATATCGTCAATCGCATTAGCGAAGTTGGTGGCAAGGAAATAGAAATTTCGGAATTAGATTTTTCAATGCTTTCCAAAGACGTGACGGCAAAAGTCGACGGCACGGCGCGGCTTCACACTGCACGCAACCACACGGCAACGCACTTGCTTCACGCCGCACTGCGCAAGGTTCTGGGCGAGCATGTCCAACAAAAAGGCTCACTCGTTACGCCTGAACGATTACGATTCGATTTCAGCCATTTTGAGAAAACAACCGATGCACAACTTGCTGAGATTGAAGAACTCGTCAATGACCAAATTCGCTCGGCGCAAAAAGTCATCAAGCACGACGGCGTTCCGTTTGAAGAAGCCAAGCGCATGGGCGCGCTCGCGTTCTTCGGCGACAAATACGGCGATGTGGTGCGCGTGCTCGAGATTCCCAATTTCTCGATTGAGTTTTGTGGCGGCACACATTTAGACAATGTCGGTCAGATTGGACTATTCAAAATCGTTTCTGAATCGAGCATTGCTTCAGGCATTCGTCGCATTGAAGCTGTAACAGGCAAAGCCGCCGAAGCCTTGTTCCGAAAAGAGTTCGCGGAACTTCAATCGCTCAAACGCTTGCTCAACGCGCAATCGGAAGATGAAATCCCCGCGAAGATTGAAAAACTGCTTGAAGAGCGGAAAGCGTTAGAAAAACAGTTGGAAAAATTGCGCGCCGAACTTGCCGCCTCGCAACTCGATAGCCTGTTGAATCAAGCGACGGAAATCGGCGGCGCGAAAATTTTGGCGACCGAAGTTTCTGCCTCGAGTGCCGACGAACTTCGCTTGATGGGCGAAGCCTTGCGCGGCAAAATGAAATCGGGCGTTTCTTTGCTCGCCAGCGTGATTGACGGAAAGGTCTCGCTTGTGGCAAGCGTGAGCGATGATTTAATCGCGTCCAAAAAATTGCAAGCGGGAAAATTGATCGGCGACGTCGCGAAAGTCGTGCAAGGCGGCGGCGGCGGCAGAGCGCAACTGGCAACCGCCGGCGGCAAAGACGCTTCTAAACTTCCCGAAGCGATTGCGCTATTTAAGTCGCTCGCGCAAAACGGGTTGAATGGATAATCTCCTAATCTCCCCGTAATGCATCAGATGTTAAACTGCCCCAAAGCGCCCCAAAGCGCCCCAAAGCGCCCCAAAGCGATTTTGAAACGGGCGTAGTAGGCATTTTTTTGACCGTAACTTGACGAATAAGTTTTGATGCTTCTGGGGCTGAAGCGTTTGATAGCGAGAAGTTGAACAAAGTCGCTCTGTATGGACATAAGAAGAAGATTGACGAAAGTTTTGAAACTGAGAGACAATATATAAATTGACGCTGGTTTTGCGAATGTTTTAGGGCGGTTTGAGGCAAGTTCGCAAAACCAGTTGTTAGCGGTCAGGCTATAACGACATTTAAAAACAGACGACTACATTGAACGCAGAACAATCAAATAAAACAAGAATTACCAGACCAACTATAATATACTTATTTGTAGGTTTGATTGCATTCATAATTAGACTTTATTTTAATTTCTCACAGGAATTAATTCCCGGTGTAAATGGTGGATATTACCCGGTTCAAGTAAGAACAATATTGACACAAGGTTCAGTAGGCTTTTCAGATATGCCATTGGTTTTTTACCTTGATGCGTATTTAGTTAAGTTTCTTACACTTTTTGAACTTTCGATATCAGATGCATTAATTTTAAACGTGGTAAAAGTAGTTGACAGTTTAGCTATCCCAATATTACTTATTCCCCTGTATAAAATAATAAGTAACGAGAATACTAATCTCTCAAAACCTTATGAAATTGGTGTCGCTTATTTTTCTGTTTTATCGTTCTCTCCATTAATTCTTACCTCCGATTTACAAAAGAACGCATTAGCAATAGTTTTTTTATTTTGCTTCTTAGGGTATTTTATATCCTATCAAAACAAAAGAAAGTATTGGGTATTAATTAGTGCAATTGTTTGTCTGACCCTAACAGGATTAACACACTTTGGCACCTTCTGTTTTTTACTATTCTATTTGATGTTGTTTGTAGGGTTTATATACAAGAGGAAAGCGGTAGTTCCTTTGATGGTAATACTTTCTATTAGTCTTGCACTTATAGCTTTTTTCGACATTAGTCGATTAAAACGGCTTTTTTCAATAGGTACATTAGCTTTTGAAAGACCAGCTTTGACAAATGGAATGCTTGCACCTCCTGACATATTTGTTATCCTAATTTCAATCATATTGGCAATACTTGGCTTTAAAGTTCTTAAAGACAATAAGAGAAACCTATTAATGTATCAAAAGGGGCTATTATTTGCGAATATCATTTGCTTAATAACACTTTCATTTCCACTACTTGATGGTGAATACTTCAAACGACTTAGTTTGTTCTTGTTTATTCCTCAAATACTAACAATAATTTTAATTCATCGAAGTATTACCAAAAGAGTTGTTATTTCTCTTTATATTTCATTATTTATTCTCACAACTATATCCATTATAGCAGTAATCAGTCATAAAAAGGAGACCGTTATTGATGAAGTTGCTTATCAAGACTTGAAGCAACTGAAATCAATTATAAAAAAAGACAATAAAACAATAGTAATTGCAAGACACGGTCTTGAATGGTGGGCTGCTTGGGCATTGGATACAAAAGTGGGACAAGACAAAGCAATGACTGATGATTTTTACACAAAATATAAGAACATCTTTATTATTAATCAGTATAACGGAAATAGCACAGAAAGACAAAGAACTCAATTTCACGAACCTTTTGTTCCTCAAAACTCAGAAATGATATATTCATCTAAATACTTTTACACATTCAAATTAAATTTTCAAAAATGACAAAAGCCCGAACCGCTAACATCGTATTGGCAATAGTGGGGCTGACAGTTGTAAACTCAACACTTGTGCTTCTATCGGGCATTTGTGCAAATGTTGGGCTGACTTTTGTCAAATGCCCCACCATCGCCAATACGTAGCCGTTAGCGGTAATGGCAGGACGACCACATCGACAATGAGACAGACAATAACATACATATTATTACTAACGACTTTTGTTTGCTTTGGAACAACAACCAAAGTGACAAGGGTTATTGACGGTGACACTTTTGAAACTGAGACAGGTGAAAAAGTTCGGCTTATCGGAATAAATGCTCCGGAAATTTCAGACATATTTGGACAGGAAGCAAAGCAATATCTATCATACCTAATCGAAAACAAAACAGTTGACCTACAAGCCGACAACATTTCCAATGACCGAGACCGTTATCAGCGACTTTTAAGGTATGTAATTCTTGATGGTGTTGACATAAATAAGAAAATGGTATCAGACGGCTTTGCTTTCGCTTATCTTAAATACAAATTCAGCAAATCAATAGACTACGAACAGGCTCAACTTGAAGCAAGAGAAACCAATAAAGGTATTTGGGGCGACAGCAAGAAGGAAACAATTATTAAAGAACAAGAAAAAAAGGAAACGTCTTTTTGGAAAGACCTATCACCAAAAGCCTACTTCGTAGGCTCTTTGGTTATCATCCTTTTGCTTGTTGGACTTTTTACCTATTTTAAAAAATGAGTTGGCGTTATAGAAAATATAGAAGCTATAGTCGGTCTTACCAACCAAAATTCTTTTTTTCTGAAAAGGAAATTGATTTTACGACAGAATATCTTGACTATAGCCAATTTCTACTTCAAGAATTCTTCACAGCTGATTTAGAAACCAGACAAAAGTTGGCAAATTTCTATATACAAGAATACGGTTCACGTTCTTTTGCTTATCTAAAAAGAAAATATTCGGAATGGGCAAATGGAGACTATCATCTAACTGATTTGATGAAAGAACGTATCACTTCAATAATGCCTAAATTCCTTAATGACAAAGCAAAGCACAAATTAGGAATTCACGAATTTATGGCTTCAATAAAAAATACAGTAAAGTCATTTCAAACAAGCCAGAAATCTACATTTAGAAGCACATCAAACTTAAAACAACCCCAAGAAGTAGTTTCGATTTTTGAAAAAGAATATGAAAAAATACAGGCTCTAACTATTCGAAATTTTAGATTTAATGTTTTGACGGAAGAAGAAAAGGAAGAAGCTCTTGAAATTAGTAAATACATACTTGAAATTAAACTTCAAAAAGCCTTTGACCAAATAGAAAGAGATTTCAATACTTTTCTGCCTTTTATGTTCAAATTTAATCGTGGTATTTTTTCGGCTTCCTATTCAATTACCGCCTTTAATCTAAAGGTTGACATAACGAATACAGGGATTGATGATATAGAAATTCCAAAATTCAACATCAATGAAGCAGAAGCCAACAGCAGGTTCAAAGAGTATTCAGACAAATACCTTGCCTATGAACTTGTTTCACTTCATAAGGAAACTAACAAGGCAATTAGTAATTCTTTCTTAAATGCAAACGACATTCAATTATTTTTTGCTCATTATGAAGAACTATCAAATGGCGAAAGCGAAGTAAGTATGAATTCCACTTTTCAAGGCGAAGGGGGTATTTTATCTTTAAAGGCACAAATGAAACCTTTGAAATTATTGAAGACATCAATCATAATTTCTTCAATAAAACTCGCCATTTACTTCATTGTCATTATCACTTTGGTTTCATTGGTGATAAATCATAAACTTTTTACTTTGCTTATATTTGGTGGCTTCTTTGTGGGAATTTTTGCATTTAACCTTGTAAGTGAAGAAATCAAACAACTTAAATCATTAACAAAAGAATTCAAAACATATGGACAATAACAATCAACTTGCAAGACTTGATAATACCAAAATTATTGATATTATCACTAAAATTCCTAATCTCACAGAAGATGACAGACACGAACTTTCATTGCGTGTGGCATCAGACGATGTTGAAATCAGAAAAGGGGCTTTGGAAAAAATAACTCAAAGCCAAATTGCTCAACACGATTTAATGGCGATTATGGATGAATTGACAGCATTGAATAAGCAAGGAATGTATGTCAAATCAAAGCAGACAATCAAGACAGGTTCAGGGACATTTGAAATTGAAATGAAAGGTGGAGACACCAAATTAATCATTCCAGTTTTGGTAATTCTTGGTATTGTAATTATAGCTGCTTTGGTAATAGTATTTTGGAAATAACCTTGACGACAGAAAAGCCACATACCGCTAACCAGTTGTTGGCGGCAACCTTAGACGACACTCTGCAAAGAGAAAAAACAGTAACTAATGACATTAAAGGAACTTGAAAAATATTACGAAGGACTCTTAAAAGCCGATTTGAAAGTTATACCTGAGAAGGTAACAACACTTTTTGATA
>JAJUFC010000021.1 GCA_029263855.1 Candidatus Thermochlorobacteriaceae bacterium
CGACGGCAAGGGCGATGGCGCGTTTGGGGTCAGGCTGTATCGCGGTCGGCGCATCTTTGCAACTATGGGCAACGACGCAAAGCGCGAGCAAGAGCGCGAAAGGTAAAAGCGCGTGTTTCATACTTCATCGTGTTTCGGGCGTTTTCTTGTTGTGGGAAAACGGGTCTTTTGTTTTTGAAAATTGGTAAGGAACAAAGTTCGCAATGAAGTTACGGCGGGCTTTTGCACGATGCAAGGAAAAATGTCATTTTCCCCCCCCGATAGCCGAGAGCCGATTTTCACTGCAAGCCTTGATAAAAGCGTTGGTTAAAATGGAGCGCGGATTGTTTTGAGGAAGAAAACAAAAGGGCGCAACCTGATGCGCCCTTCGCCCTTTCTGAGCCGCCGAAACGCTTATGCAATCGTGATGTTTTTGTCGAGATAAACGTCTTGAATCGCATTGAGAATCGCCACGCCGTCTTTCATTGGCTTTTGGAAGGCTTTGCGTCCTGAAATCAAGCCCATTCCGCCCGCGCGCTTGTTGATGACGGCGGTTTTGACGGCATCAAACAAATCATTTTCGCCCGACGCGCCGCCTGAGTTGATTAAGCCGGCTCTGCCCATATAGCAGTTCAGCACTTGGTAGCGGCAGAGGTCAATCGGGTGGTCGGTAACGAGGTCGGTGTACATTCGGCTATCGCTCTTGCCGTAGGGATTTTCCTTTGAGTTCAGGGCTTTGTAGCCGCCGTTGTTTTCGGGCAGTTTTTGTTTGATGATGTCGGCTTCAATCGTAACGCCCAAGTGATTGGCTTGCGAGGTAAGGTCGGCGGAAACGTGATAGTCTTTATCTTGCTTGAACGCGGGATTGCGGAGATAGCACCACAAAATCGTCGCCATTCCCAAATCGTGCGCTTGTTTGAAGGCTTCGGAGACTTCAATGATTTGACGACTGGATTCAGCCGAGCCGAAGTAAATCGTCGCGCCAACGGCAACACACCCCATATCAAACGCCATCTTGATGTTGCCGAACATAATTTGGTCGAACTTGTTCGGATACGTCAGAAACTCGTTGTGATTGATTTTGGCGATGAACGGAATTTTGTGCGCGTATTTTCGTGCGACGCTTCCAAGCACGCCGAACGTCGAGGCGACGGCGTTACAGCCGCCTTCAATCGCCAGTTTCACGATGTTTTCGCCATCGAAATACATTGGGTTTTTGGCAAACGACGCGCCACCCGAATGCTCGATGCCTTGATCGACGGGCAGAATCGAGAGGTAGCCCGTGCCCGCAAGTCGCCCCGTGTTGAACAAGAGTTGCATATTGCGAAGCACGTTTGGATTGCGGTCGGAGCCGACCCAAACGCGGTCGATGAAATCAGGTCCAGGCAAGTGGAGATGCTCTTTGGAGACTTTGGCTTTGTGTTCAAGCAAGCCTTTGGCTTCTGCGCCCAAGACTTCTTCCACGTCAATCGTCAGCGAGGATTCAAGTGCGGCGATGCTCATTTTTGTTAAGGATTTTAAGATTGAAAGAGACTAAAAAATTAGCGGTTGCAAACAGGCTCGAATATAGCGATTCGCTTGACGGAAACGAACCGCATTTGTTGAGACGTATATTTAGCGTAGATGGTCGTTTGAAGTCTGTGGTTGCGAACCTCTCCCCCGATTCTGACACGGTCAGAATCGTCCCCCTCTCCTTTGGCAAAGGAGAGGAGTTAGGGGTGAGGTTACATTCCCGCCTTCGCGCGATTCTTTGAAACAAACGCCGTATTTTCGGAGACAACTTAAACCAATTCACAACCGTGATTTTAGACACGCTCGACCGCGCCGCGCGCTATTACGCGAACCATCGACTCTTTGAACAGGCTTTTGCGTTTGCGAAATCGCCCGACTTCAAAGCCTTGCCCACAGGCACGCACAAACTTCAAGGCGACGACCTTTTCGTCATCATCGCCGACGACCACGCACGTGAACACGACGCTAAGCTCGAAGCGCATCGCAAATACATTGACATTCAACTCACGATTGACGGCGCGTTTGACATCGGTTGGAAATCGCTTCATCAATGCAAAACGATCGAGAAGCCTTACGACCCCGAAAACGATGTTATGCTCTTTGCCGACGCGCCCGATTTTCAAATGACGCTCGCGCCCGATACCTTCGCGATTTTCTTCCCTGACGACGCGCACTCGCCCAACGCGCCGAAAACTTTCGTCAAAAAAGCCATCTTCAAAGTCGCAGTCGAATGACGAACAAAACCGAAACGATTGCCGCGAAAGCCGAATACGACGCGCTTCTTGCCGACGCCGCTCCGCACAGCCCACTTTATCAATCGTGGAAACGCCTGACGCGCAACCGCCTTGCCTTTGGCGGCTTGATTCTCGTTTGCGCGTTCATCATCGTTGCGCTTTTCGCGCCCGCGCTCGCGCCGATGAACCCCAACGCGCAGATTTACGAGTATGAAATCAAACCCCCGCTCTTTCAGGGAAACGTGATTCTCAAAAAGTCTGATGCGTCCGAAGGCGACCCATTCAAAGCCATTCCGATTCGCTCCTACGTGCAACAAGGCGATACGCTCTTCATCACAGATTTTGAAGGACGCGCAGAAAAAATTCCAACAAGTGAACTTTTTGGCACAAAGGAATCCGATTGGCGCAAAACGCCGATTTACCTAATGGGGACGGACAAATACGGGCGCGACGTGTTTTCCCGAATCATCTATGGCGCGCGCGTGTCGCTTGCCGTCGGCGCGATCGCCACGAGCATTTCGCTCCTGATTGGAATCACGCTCGGCGCGGTGGCGGGATACTTTCGCGGCAAAGTCGATGCCGTCGTGATGTGGGCGATGAACGTCGTTTGGTCGTTTCCCGAACTCTTGCTGGTGATTGCGATTAGCGTCGCGTTGGGGCGCGGATTTTGGCAAGTCTTTCTCGCGGTCGGATTGGCTTCGTGGGTGGATACGGCGCGAATCGTGCGCGGTCAATTCTTTTCGCTCCGCGAGCGCGAATTTGTCGAAGCCACAAAAGCGTTGGGATTCAGCGCGGGACGGACGATTTTCAAGCACATCTTGCCTAATG
Organism: Candidatus Thermochlorobacteriaceae bacterium; assembly: GCA_029263855.1. Taxonomy (GTDB): domain Bacteria; phylum Bacteroidota; class Chlorobiia; order Chlorobiales; family Thermochlorobacteraceae; genus JANWWM01. The sequence continues at coordinate 3,054 of JAJUFC010000021.1, forward strand.
CGCTCGGACCCGTTACGGTGGTCGCCACCGCAGGCTTTGCGACGGCGATTATCGCCGAAGCGAGTTTGTCGTTTTTGGGATTTGGCGTTCAGCCGCCCACCGCGTCGTGGGGTTCAATGCTGCGCGACGGATATGCGTATATCGTGTCGGGCAACGGATGGTGGCTAACCGTTTTTCCCGGACTTGCCATTATGCTTGCCGTGCTTGCCATTAACCTTTTAGGTGATGGACTGCGCGACGCTTTCGACACGCGGCTGAAATCTTGAAGTTTGAAACCTTAAATCCAAGCGCGATGTTCTGACGCGGCAAAAGTTCTTTTCAAAACTTTAATTTCAGTTTAATGCTCGTCAAACATTTTCGCTCGTCCGCCGCGTTGTTCTTTCTCGCGACCTGCCTCTGCCTCGAGGCTCGCGCGCAACAAAACCTCTTCAACATTCCCTCTGGCGACGTTACGCCGCGCGGAGAGTGGTTCTATCAACATCAAATCAACTTTTACGAGCCTGACGACTTTGAGACGAAAAGCCATTTCGTTTATGGCATCGCGGACGGCTGGGACATTGGACTGAACTTCATCGATTTGCCGCTTCGCCTCGACGGAACGCGATTCATTTCCTTCAACGCCGATAGCCGCCGCAAGCCGCTCTATCCACTCTTGATGGCGACGGCGCAAAAGCAATTCAACTTATCCGAGCATCTCAACTTCAACGTCGGAACGCAACTCGGTCCGAATTTGAGCGAGCGTTTTGAATCGAAGAAAATCGCCTATTTCAATTATGCGTTGGCAAAGTGGCATCTCATCGAGAACGGCTTCATCGCCGTTGGCGGCTATCAAGGCAACGACGTGTTTTTAGGGCAACCCGAAGAAGATTATCAAGTGGGCATCATCGCGGGGTTTGAATACAAGCTCGGCTCGAAGTTCTTGCTAATGGGCGATTTCATTTCGGGAGACCACAAAAAGTCGCAAACCGTGCTCGGCGGCGGCATCAATGTCAATAACTACTTGCAAGTATTCGTCGGAAAACTCTTTGATTTTCCGAATGGCGATTTGGATAGCGGCATCGTGCTGGAAATCAACCTTTACGGGTGGGATTTTAAACGCGCGTTGGCTCGTTAAATCCCTGAATTGTTTGGTTCTTCGGCGGCTTTAACCGTTTCGGTTGCAGGCGCGCTATCGCTTGGCGTGGCAAGGGGTTCAGGTTCAAAGATGCGTTTATACCAAACGAACATAATGCCTACGCCCGTTGAAATCGCCACGTCGGCGATATTGAAAATAGGCCAAAGCGAAAGGTAATATGTGCCAATGTATCCGCGATACAAATCGAAGTGAATGAAATCTACGACGCGCCCGTAAAGTGCGCGGTCAATCAGGTTGCCAATCGCGCCGCCCAAAATGCACGCAAAGGCAAGTTTGTAGTAAATGTTATCACGCCGAAGCGAATAGAGGTAAATGCTAATGCCAATCGTGGCTAAAACCGAAAGGACCGTTACCACCACTTGTCCGCCCAAATCAATTCCGAAGGCAATCCCCGTATTTTCCGTGAAAGTGAATTTAAGCCAATCGCCGATAAGCGAAATTTGCCCAATCGGCTCGAGGGTTTGCTTTGCCCAATACTTGGTGAGCTGGTCAGCGATGAGAATAGCGATAATGATGAAGACAATTTGCATAGACAGTGAAAAAATAATTCGGGCGCAAGTTACGCTGTTCAGGTAAGGAAGCGAAAATTTAAGTTAGAACGTTCGCCCTAACAAACAACATCGCTAAGGACACCTCGCGATTGCACTTAGCGTCAAAATTGTTGTAATTTCTCTCCCCAATCAACAAGACAGCGTATGGAGCAACGCCAGAGAGAAAACATTGCGCTTGAAGAAGTGCGTGCCAAATTAGCGTGGCTTAAAGAGCATGCGGCTCAAAAACCTAAGGAAGCCATGCGGCAGGTTGAAGACATCTTCGCAAGCATCAATCAACATACTCAAACAGATGAATGGTGCGAAGTGAAAGCCGAAGCCTACCATTGTTTGAGTTTGGCGCAAACTGCATTGGCTTCTTACGACGAAGCGATGCAAGCGGGACGAAAAGCGTTGTTGCTGTTCAAACAGATCAACAAGCGCAACATGATGGCATCGGTGTTAAACAATCTTGGACGCATTGAATACTACCGCGCCTACTACCACAAATCCCTTGATTTTTACAACGACAGCCTCACACTGCGGCAAGAGTTAGGCGATAAGAAAGGCATTGCCGCCGCACTCAACAACATCGGGTTAATTTACCACTCGATTGAAAATCATGCCGCCGCGCTCAAATGTTATGAAGAAAGCCTCGCGCTCAAACGCGAACTGGGCGATAAAAAAGGAATCGCTTCAACGCTTAACAACATCGGCATGATTCATGTGCTGTTAAGCGATTATCCAAAAGCGATTGAATGCTACACCGAAAGCCTCAATCTGCGCGACCCCAAAACAGAGATACGCGAAATTACCAACATTCAACTGAACATTGGCGAAGTTTATCTCTCGCTCGGCAATCACTACAATGCACTTCAACTCTTTGAAGAAGCCTTAACGATGAGCCGTGAAATTGGAGATAAACGCTTGGAAGCCATTGCGCTGCGCGCGCTCGGAAATGTCTATCACGAACTCAAAGAGCCTGATAAAGCACTCGGATTTTATCAAGAAGCCATTGCGCGCTTCGAGGAAATCGGTCTACAAAACAGCATTGCGACCGCACTCGGCAACATTGCCAGCGTTCATGAATCCAAAGGCGAATATGACCTTGCGTTTGAATACTACCAACAAAGCCTGCAACGCTTGCGCGAACTCGGCGACCAAAGTACCATCGTGCGCATTACGGTATTGATTGGCAAAACTTTGATTGCACAAAAAAACTATAACCTCGCTAAAACCTATCTCACCGAAGCGATTGCCACAAGCGAAAAACACTCGATGCGGCGACAATCCTACGAAGCCTATGAGCAAATGGCAATGCTTCATGAGCAATTAGGAGACTTTGAATCGGCGTATCGCGCTTATCAAAATTTTCTCACCATCAAAGAAGCCGTCTTCAACGAAGAGCAAGGCAAAAAAATTGCTGTCCAACAAGCCCTCTTCGAGAACGAACTTGCACGCAAAGAAGCCGAGCGACATAAGCAACAGAACATCGAACTGACCAAAGCCCTTGACGAAATGAAACGCTTGAAAGCCATCGCCGAAGAAGCCAACGCCTTCAAGACCGAACTCTTGGGTATTGCGGCACACGACCTCAAAAACCCGCTTCAATCGGTCATTGGCTTTGCACAACTCATTCAAGAAGACAAAGAAAATAAGCCCAAAACCCTTGCCGCCGCCGCAACCATCGAGCGCGTTGCTCAGCGAATGTATAAACTCATTGAAGAATTGCTGAACAACGTCAAACTCGATATGACGGGGATTTCACTATGCAAATCCAAAGTCGTTGTCGCTGACCTCCTTCGTGCAGTCGTTGCAAGTTATCAAGCAAACGCTGAGAAGAAATCGCAAACCATTGAACTCGACCTTGCCGAAAATTGCCTCGCCGAACTCGATGCAGAACGCATGCATGAAGTCTTTGAAAATCTTGTCTCCAATGCTGTCAAGTATTCGCCCAAAGGCAAGACAATTCGCGTGAGTTTGAAACAGGTAGAAGGAGGTGCGATTCGCATAGCGGTCAAAGACGAAGGACAAGGCTTGACGGAAGAAGACAAATCCAAACTCTTCGGAAAATTTCAGCGGCTTTCGGCGCGACCAACGGGCGGAGAAAGTTCAACGGGTCTGGGTTTATCCATCGCTAAGCAACTCGTGGAATTACATGGCGGCAAGATATGGGCGGAATCGGAAAGGGAGAATAAAGGCGCGACATTTTTTGTCGAACTGCCAACACAATAAAACACTTGCCGTGTGTTGTCGTTGCAATTTCTTCACGTCAAGATTTTTCAAAGTTCAAGACGGTTATTTCAGGAGCATCATGCGTTTCGTATCAGTAAAGCCGTTAGCAGTTAGTCGATAGAAGTAAGTGCCCGATGAGAGCGCGAATTGAGTTGCGTTGAGCGTGTATTGGTGCGCGCCGACGCTTTGTCGAGCATCAATCAATGTGGCAAGTTTTCTGCCCATTACGTCGAAGAGTTCCAATTTGACGACGCTCGGCGATTCGAGTTGATAACTGATAATGGTTGTCGGATTGAACGGGTTCGGATAGTTTTGATGAAGCGCGAAGCCTTGCGGGCGTTGCGGATTCGGTGCGTCGGAAGTATTTGGTTGCAGATTGACATCAATCGTGATGGAGTCGCCGTTCTCAGGAACGTTGATGCGAAGCGTATCGGTGCGATAACCACTCGCCGAAACAACAAAGCGTTTGTTCTCGCCTTGCACGGTTCGAATGCGATAGAACCCTTCGCTATTGGAGACGCGCGTTTTGTTGTAGTAATCAATCGCGCGAATTTGCGCGCCCGCAATCACCTGCTCCGTTACAGCGTCTTTGACGATGCCTCTCACCGTGCCGGCGCGCGCATTGTTGAACTCGATGACCGAAAGTTTTCCGGTTGAATTGCCCACGCCGTTGATGTCGCTGGCGATGATTTTGCCTGACGGATAAAACGGGAAAACGCCCCAACAGCCGTTGTAGCCCGATGCCGTCGTGCTTCCGTAGGTGTTGTATGCGCCGACTTCAACCGGGTCGAGCGGCTCGGAAATATCAACGATTTTTACGCCTTGTGTGTAGTAGGACATAATGATGTGCTTGCCGCGCACGTAGGCGTTATGCACGACGGCGCTTTGCGAACCAACGGGCGACTTGTAGGTGGCGGCATTGACAATGATGTTGTTGTAATCGCGTGCGTCATGAACGCGCAAAATGTTCTGACCGCTCGGCGCGACTTCATCAGTCGTGAAGATGAACTTGCTATCGTCCGTAACCCAAACATTATGCGTGCCTGCGTCGCCCGTTGTCGGCGCGGGATAAGTGAAGGTGCGAATTCGAACAGGATTGGATTTGTTGCTCACATCGACAATATCAACGAACCCGTCGTTGATGTTGGCAAGATACGCCGTGTCGTTTTTCACATAAACATCGTGCACATAGCGCGTGGCGTAGCGGCTCATCAGCACAGGACTAGTTGGATTTGAGACGTCGTAAATCGCCATTCCGCCGCTGTTGCCGAAGCCGACGGTTACTTGCCCGCCACAGAGGTAAATGTAATGGTCGGCTTCCCACGCATAGCCCGCCGACGTGCCAAGATTATGTTGATTGTTGTTGCTTCCGCCAGTGTTGAATTTGCTCACCAATCGGACGCTGTCGGGGTTCGTCGGGTCGGGCAAGAGGTCGACGATTTGCAATCCGCCGCCCGATGCTTCAGTCGTGATGTAAGCATAATGTCCCGATGTGCGAATTTCGCGCCAGCCATTTCCACTGCTGGTTGGGTTTGTGGATTGGGTCGGAATAAAGGCAAGTTCGCGCAATGTCGGCGTTGTAATATCCACAATCGACGTGCCGTTGAAACAACCAAAGAACGCCAACTCGCGAATGCGCGGCACGCCGTTGACAACCACTGTGTCGGAATAGCCCCAACACCCTGAACCGCGATTGTTTGAATAAAGCCGTTGCCCATAAAGCGTTGTATTGTAGGTGAAACCTTGCGCGAATGCAAGGGAAGAAAGCGTTAGCGAAAAGAAGAGCGTTGCCAAAGCGCGACGCAAGAAAATGTAAAACATAATCGTAGGCGTTCTCCTATGTTTAGCGTGTTGAAAAAAACTTTTTCAATATACGGTTTCTCTGAAAACGTGCAACGCCATCTCGTGATACAAAAATAATCTTTGAGAGAAATGAGAAAAGGCGATTCGTTTTGAATCGCCCTTTCTTCACTCTGAAATCGCCGACCTAAAACTTAGAGCCGCTTACTTTACCAGTACCATTTTCGAGGTTTGCGTAAATGTTCCCGCTTTGAGTTGGTAAAAGTAAACGCCGCTGGCGAAGCGAGAGCCATCAAAACGAACTTCGTAGCGTCCCGCCTCTCGTCGCTCATTGACAAGCGTAGCAACTTGTCGACCTAATGCGTCATAAATGATAAGGCTTACTTGTTCTTGTTTTGGAAGCGCAAAGCCAATCGTCGTCTGTGGGTTGAACGGGTTGGGATAGTTTTGTTCAAGCACGTAATCCGTCGGCTTGCCAAGCGTCGTGCCGATGCCCGAAGATGTCGCGCCGCGTCCAGAAATGATGGCAAGGTAGATGCCTGCGCCAAGCCCGACCGTGTTGTCGGGGTCATCGCTGACAATCAAAACGCTATCGGTGGCGAAGCCTTGCGTTTGAGGCGCAAATGCAAGACCCAAAAGTCGAGTTTGACCGGGCGGAATGAGTAACGGGAAGGTGAGTTGGGTTGGACCGGGCGGATTAACGATAAACGGAGATGGACGAGACGGAGTCAAGCGGCTGATGCTGTTGATTCTAATCGTATCAATGCCTGAATTGACCAGATTAATGCCTTGCTGTCCGACTTGCCCAACGACAACCGTATCGAAGTTCGCGCCGAGCGGAGCGACGGTCAGCCCTTTGGTCGCAACCAAATGTCCCGCAGGTTGCGTGTAAGAATCGATGAACTTGCCAAACTCGTCGAAGTAATCAACGCGCACGGAGTCACTGCCGAACACGCTCACGCGACCGAAGGCGGAATTGAAATTATTTCGTGCGAGCCCTTGACGCGCTCTGTTCCAAACGAAAATCCCAAAGGTTTCAAAAAGGCTGACGGTGCGCGAGTTGTCTTGGTCTAAGCCGCCCGCCATAAATTCGGGGAACAAGGAATTTGCGCCGTCGTCCGTGCCAACATTGTGCGAATCAGCGGAAAGCATAATCACATTGGTGATGTTGGCGTTGCGCACGGCTCTGACGAGTTGCTCAACGCTAGCGGGAAAGCCGCTCCACCCATCGGCGATATCAATCGCGACTTCGGCGGCGCGGAAAATGCCTTGCGGCGTTTGAAGCGGGTCGAAGCGCGAGCCTTGCAAGAGCAATGCCGTTTCGCTAATGCCGCGTTGCGCAGGGTTGAAGGTTTCCGCGCTTACGATGAACTTCCAAGTCGCCGTCGAGGCTTGCAAATTTTGAATCAGCCAAGTCATCTGCTCGTCACTGATGATTTTATGATTGGCGGGCGCTTCGAAGCGAAGTCTCACGCCGCTGGGATTGGTTTGCGACGCGGGATTGGCAATCCAAGCCGCCAAATTCGGAAATGCGTTGGTGTTCGGGTCTCGCGTGGCACGCGTGTCCAACACGAAAAACTCGGCGTTGCCGCATCGGAACTTTTGCCAAATGCCACCGCTCGATGTGCTTGGGTTGGCAAGCGGATAATGCGGAAACATCGCTTGGTAGCCGCGAAGCGTGTTGGCGCGACCGGGAAAAGTGCTATCGCAGTTGTTGTTGCTGTAATCGTGGTCGGAGTGCGAATAAACAATCGGCATCACTTTGAAGACGGAATCCATCGGATAAGCGCGCTGATAGTGGTGCAGATAAGCGGCTTGCACGCGGCGATAATCCAAATTGAAATAATTGGTCGGATTAGCGGGCGTGTCGGTGGTGTCAGGATAGCCCCAATCGCCCATTTGCATCATAAAGCGAATTTCAGGGTCGACTTCAAAGCGTCTCAAATTGCCGGCAATAAACGGGAAGACGCGTCCGATGTTGGAGTTTATGGCTTGACCGTCTTGTTGGCACGAGCCAAAGGCAAAGGCGAAGTTCGACGGCGCGGCAGGCGACGGGAAAGTCTTGAATTGGCGCACGTTTTCCGTCGTTGGCGCTCCGTTGATAACGGGGCGATAGTAGTAAAGCGTATTTGCCGCAAGCCCGCTCACCGGAATGATGGCGAAAAAAGTGTCGGCTTGAGTCGTGTTGACCGCGCTCGATAAAATCGGATTTGTAAAATTCGGCGAGACGCTCAGTTGAATTTGAACTGAAGCGGCAGAACTGGTTCTCACAAGCACGCGAGCGGAAGCGTCGGTTACCGCGCCGACCACAGGACCGTGCGTAACCGTTTGAGCAACTGCCGACAGCGAAAGGGTCAGCGTCGCAAGAAGCAAGCAAAGAAAAATGCGTTTCATATCGTTGAAAGGTAAAGCGTTACGAGAAAAGTTGGGACTTCACGGGCGCGAAGTTAATTTCGGCTTGTTACGACTGCGTTAGGGGCAGATTAAATCAGCGTAAAACTTTTCAGAGCAAAGCTATCGCGTCGCTTTTCAATTCATTGATTCAATCCATATATGTCCATAAAAGAAACTCTTGCCGCGCAGGGCGTTGTGCTTCCGGTGCCGCCGAAGCCTCTTGCGGCATACGTTCCGGCGGTTCAAGTTGGAAATTTGATTTACTCATCGGGGCAGTTGCCGCTCGTTGACGGCGCGTTGATGTCGGGCGGCAGAGGCAAGGTCGGGCTTGCCGTAGCGAAGGAAGCGGCGAAAAACGCGGCGCGACAGTGCGCTATCAACGCGCTTGCGGCGATGGCGGCGTGTGTCGGAGACATCGAGAAAATTGACCGCATCGTGAAGGTAACGGTCTTCGTTGCCAGCGAGAGCGGATTTTCAGAACAGCCTTTCGTCGCCAATGGCGCATCGGAATTTTTTCAGGAAGTATTTGGGGAAAATGGACGTCATGCACGTAGCGCGGTGGGCGTTGCCGAACTGCCGCTCTTTGCGAGCGTCGAAGTGGAAGTGATTGCCAGCATTAAGGTTTAACATTAAGGCGTGACTGTTGCGGACTTAATTGCTTCGCAGGTCGTCGAGCAGCGGTCGCTCGATATCGGCTTCGAAAATCAGCGTTTCTAAATTTTGCGTAATCGTCAATTCGGCGAGAATTTTCTTAATCGCTTGGCTTTGTCGCTCGCTAAACTGCTTTGAAACCCACGCGGCAAGCCGAACTAAACCACCAGCAAAAAACGCGCTGGTGCGCGAGTCGTAGTGCCAAATCGTCTCAAGGGCAACTCCGTCGGAGAATTGCGTGCAAAGGGTGAGCCGCTCAATCTTGCTGATGTTGCCTGATTCGGAAAGCCCCTCGCTCGATGCGGTTAAGCCGCGCAAGGCTTCCATCGCCCATCGCGTTGAGCCAAGTGCCAACCACAACTGCGACTTATAGCGCACTTCATCAAGAAGCGGCTTCATAACGGTATCGGCGGCAAAGAAACTTTCTTGTGGCGCGATATATCGCTCAATCAAACTCACATCGTTTGCAATGACGAGTTCTGTTGGCGAAATGAAACTTACCCATTGTTTTTCGTCAAGGCGAAACGCAGTGTGCGTCGGGGAAATTGCTTTTTGGGCTTTGGCGAAAAGCGGTAGTCCTTTGAAAACTTTTGCCGTGTCGAAAGAGGCGAGAAGAATAGCGAAGGTGAGTTCTGGCGCATCGAGCCGATTGACAGCGGCATAGATGAGCGTATCGGCGTCGCGAGTCAGGTTGAAATTAGCAAGTCGCATCAACTTCCCAACCGTGCTTGAATCGGACACGAGCGGCTTTGATTTAATGCTGTCAGGAAGAAACGTGTTCCAAAAATCGGTTTGGCGAATGGCGTGAAGATTGATAAACGCAATGACATTTGCGCCGAGCGGCAAGGCGTCGAGCTTTTTTTGCAGATATGGCGAAAGCGATTCAGGTGTTGGGCGAGAGGCAGGCAGATTGACAAGAAGCGCGAGCCACCCGAAAAAGAGAACGACAATTACAACAAACGTAATCGCGCAACCGCGATTCCTGTTTGGAAAAATGCCGCCTGAGGCATCGCTGCCGACAGGCAAATCGGGAAGACGCTCTGGCGGAATCTTGGATTGATTTGAAGATTGCTCCGACGAAGCGTTTGGCGTCTCACTCATAACGACGATGAAAAAATTACAGCAAAGGCAATTCGCACGGCTTTTATGGAAGCCTTATTCAAAGGTGCAAAAAATTCTCGACTCAATGCGTTTTTATTTCTTCCCTCAAAAGTCAGTTGAAAAACGTAATTTCAGACATCTATTCTCAAAAACGCTTCTCGAACGATGGTGCCCTTTGACCTGCTCAAATACTACAATGACATGAACAAGTCGCGCATTTTGATGACGTTCAAAGGTGCGATTTCACAAGAACTTTTGGTTGAACTCGGCGCGCTTGTCCGCAATCAGCTTCAACACGACGACAAAATCCAACGCATTTTCGCCGTGTTCGTGGAAATGGCGCAAAACATCTTGCACTACTCAGCAGAAAAAGACTGGCTTCAACACATCGGCAAGGAAGTTGGGGTTGGCGTTATCGTCATTAGCGAGCAGGAAGAAATGTATTCCATCAGTTCAGGAAACGCCGTAAGCAAAGCCGATGCCGAGCGTTTGGAAGTGCAGTGCCGTCACCTGAACGCACTGTCGAAGGAAGAATTAAAAAAACTCTACCAAGAACGTCGCAAACAGGCTCCGCCCGAAGGTAGCAAGGGTGCAGGATTGGGGCTCATCGACATGGCGCGAAAGTCCGATAAGCCCTTTGAGTTCAGTTTGCAGCCGCTCACAGATGATGCGTCGTTTTTCATCTTGAACGTCAGTATTCATAAAACTGCCAAATAACCTCAAACTCGATTCAAAAATTTTATGACCAATCTCACGATTGCCGAGACGAAAACCACACCCAGCATTAACTTTGACGTGCAAACCGGGGTGCTCAATATCACGGGAGAATCCTATCCCGACTCTGCGTTACAGTTTTATCAGCAAGTTCTCGATTGGCTCAATCAATATCTTTCTGAATCTACACAGCCGATTGTGATGAACTTCAAATTTTCTTACTTCAACACCAGCACGTCAAAGTGCATTTTAGACATGCTCAGCCTTTTGGAATCCGCACATGCCAAAGGCAGAAAAGTCGATGTGATGTGGCACTACCGACAAGATGACGAAGACATGCAGGAGAGCGGCGAAGAATTTGCGCAAGACATCAATCTGCCGTTCAGCCTTGTTTCGTATTGATGAAAACGTATTGATGAAAATAAAGCCGAGTGACAAGAGGCACACGGTTCGGAGAAACGTGCCTCTTCCGATGAATGACGATAAAACCAAGCAAAGCTTTGCCGAAATCTCAGCGAGAAAAGAAGATGAGCGAGCGAGATGCCGAAAGTGTCTTTCAAGCCGAAATGGAATTTGCCAAACGGGCGCGGGCAATCGCCTCACAGACCTCTATTTCTAAAAGAGACCTTCAAAACGAATACGAGAAACTCATTGAACAATACGAGAAACTGCTTCAACAAACGGCGAAAATTACGCGCATCAGCGATAGCACGCAACTCAAACTGCGTCGCACCCAAGAAGCCCTCAACGCGCTCAATGCCGAACTCGCCCGTGCCCTGAGCATTGCTGAAGCCCAGCAACGCCGTGCCGAAGAAGCCAGCCGATTCAAAACCGAACTGCTCTCTATCGCCGCACACGACCTCAAAAATCCGCTTCAATCTATCATTGGATTTTCTTCCTTGATACAAGAAGGTGCGGAAAGCCCTGCCGATACGCAAATGTATGCAACGACGATTCAGAACGCCGCACAACGGATGTTCAAACTCATCAATGAACTTCTAAACACAACTGCGATTGATGCAGGTAAACTCACGCTCAATCGCTTTCCATGCAGTCTCGGTGAACTTGCTTCTGTGGTGCTCGCCGCTAATCTTCAACAAGCCAACCAAAAACAACAGCGCATTGACTTCCACGCCGAACCCGAATGCATTGCCGAAGTCGATGCAGAGCGCATTCGCGAAGTCTTCGATAACCTTGTGAGCAACGCCATTAAATACAGCCCAATCGGCAAAACAATTTGGATTCGCATCTTTCGCATGCTGTCGAGCGATGAGCAACTGCCAGTTGTTCGCTTTACGGTGCGCGACGAAGGGCAAGGGCTAACCGAAGAGGATATGAAGAAACTATTCGGACGCTTTCAACGCCTGTCGGCAAAACCCACCGGCGGCGAATCCTCAACAGGGTTGGGACTTTCTATCGCCAAACAACTTGTTGAACTGCACAACGGAAAATTATGGGCAGAGTCGGAGGGAAAAGATAAGGGGACAACTTTTATCGTCGAGTTGCCCATCTTGACGAAAAGCATATCTGAATCCGAATGACCGTTTATCGTCTTTTCTCAAAAGGGATTATGCTTCTCAGCTTGCTCATGCTGTTTTCTTGCGGAGAGCCAGACACTGAAGATGACCCAATCGAAAACTTCACGCGCACCAATCAAAACGGACAAATTTTAAGCGAGGACCCAAACGATTGGCGCATCGCCGCACGCTTTGCAGGCGAAGTGCAAATTTCCCAAGTCGCGTTTCCAAATCCAACGCGCAACGGACAAGTGCAACTGACCATGCAATTTTCCTCGACGATCGGTTTCCCGCGAATTGATTTTCTTGGTATCACGCGCGACGGCTTCCCTGTCAATTATCCCGTCATTCTCGAGACCGATGTGAATGTGCCCAGTTTCGGCGCGAAAACTTACCTGATTGACCTTGTCAAAATCTCTCCGAACCGCAACCTCGCCGACCTACGCGGACGGCTTTTCCGCGTGCGCGTGATCGACCTTGCTGGAAACATCATCACCTACGGCGACGTGTTCATCGAGTAAACTCTTCTTCATTCGTTCATCCGCCCTTCTGCGCAACACCCAGCGAAGCAAAGAATCCATAGCAAAGCAACTTTCATTTTTCATTCTTCACTATTGATTTAGTTGGTTGAATATCTCTCTCAAAAAGAGGTAACTTCGACCAAACAATCTCAAACAAACACTTGCAGTGTCAGAACCTCAATCGTCATTTATTGCTAAGCGAAAGCCGCTTCTTGCGCCGTCGGAGTATGTGGAAGGCATTTTGAGTGGCAATCGAACCGTGCTCTCGCGAGCGATTACGCTTGTAGAGAGCCATCGTGCTGAGCATCAAGCGATTGCCGAAGAAGTTGTTGGGGCGTGTTTGAAGCATAGCGGCAAGTCGATTCGCATTGGCATTACGGGCGTGCCGGGCGTAGGCAAGAGCACGTTCATTGAAGCCTTTGGACTGTCGCTGATTGGCGCCGGACGGCGTGTGGCAGTTTTAGCCATCGACCCAACAAGCGAAAAATCGCGCGGAAGCATTTTGGGCGATAAAACTCGAATGGAAAAACTCTCAACGCATGAGCAAGCATTTATTCGTCCGTCGCCGTCGTCAGGCTCGCTGGGTGGCATTGCGCCTAAAACGCGCGAAGCGATGCTCCTATGTGAAGCGGCAGGCTACAATGCGGTGATTGTTGAAACGGTCGGCGTCGGTCAATCCGAAGTTGCCGTTCATTCTATGACCGACTTTTTCCTCTTGCTCATGCTTGCAGGTGCAGGCGACGAATTGCAAGGGATTAAGCGCGGCATTATGGAAATGGCAGATTTAATTGCGATTAACAAAGCCGATGGCGCAAACCTCACCAAAGCCAAACTCGCCCAACAAGAATACCAACAAGCCTTGCATCTTTTTCCGCCTAACATAAATGGTTGGATTCCGAAAACGCTGACCTGCTCTGCGATAACAGGCGACGGCATTTTAGATATGCGCGACATCATTTTTGACTTTGAAAAGAAAATGATGGAAAATGGGTGGATTGCACGAAAGCGAGAAATGCAAGCGGCGTATTGGCTACGTCAGACGTTGGAGTATGAACTGCTCTCACGCTTTTACAACTCTGAACAGATTAAATCGAGATTGCAGGAGTTAGAAAGTGCGGTGCGTAAAGGAGACCTAAGCCCGTTTCGTGCCGCCAAAGAGTTGCTCAAAACCGTGTCGATGAGCGACAAGGAAACTACCACAAATTGACCATTGAGAAATCTCCAAAACTGTACCAAAAAAGGCGACCCAAACTGAATCGCCTTTTTGTTTATCGTTCAAAGTTTATCGTTCAAAGTTTATCCGTTCAAACCCGAGATTATCGGCGTTTGCGCGGCGCCTTTGGTTCAACAAAGCGAAGCACCTTGAACTCGATACGGCGATTTTGTTCGCGACCGACTTCGGTGCTGTTGTCGCCAACGGGTTCAGTGTCGCCTGCGCCTCTAACGACCATATTGCGCGCAGGGACTTTCTTTTTGACGAGATAATTCTTGACGGCTTGAGCGCGCTGACGCGAGAGCGCGAGATTGCGACGCGGTTTGCCGACATTATCCGTGTGTCCTGAAATTTCCACGACCATATTTGGACGCTCTAAGAGTTCGGCGGCGATTTCGTCAAGTTTCGGGAAATCGCCTTTGTCAATCGCTGCGCGTCCGCTCGCGAAGTTGATCTTGTAAGCGAGTTTTTCGCCGACTTTCAAAGTTTTAAGCGTTGGTGGCGGCGGCGGTGGCGGCGGCGGTGGCGGTGGCGGCGGCGGAATGACCGTGACGCTTGCCGTGCTGTTAATCGTGCCGCCTTTGCCAATCGCGGTGAGCGTGTAGGTCGTCGTCTTGGTTGGCGTTACCGAGCGCGAACCCGCAGTATCGACCATCTGTCCGTCCAACATCACGGTATCGGCGAACATCACCGACCACGTGAGCGTCGCGGATTTGCCTTGATCGATGGAAGTGGGCGACGCGCTAAACGACACCGACGGCGATGGCGGCGGCGGCGGCGGCGTATAATCGCCGAAGTAAAAGTTCAAGCCCAAAAGCCCTGTAAGCAACCCTGAATTATCGTCGACAAACCGACCGGGCACTGACGAAGCGACATTGACCGCATTGTAAGGCACAGCCGTTAGACGATCGCCGAAGAGGTAGTTGTAAGCGACGTTGGCATCGATGCTAATTCTTTCGGCTATGAAGACTTCTGCGCCTGCGCCGCCAACGATGCCTCCCAACATCGCATTGTCGCGATATGGCGCAGGGTTCGGGACCGTCTGTCCATTGATGCGAATCGACGGCTCTGAAATGCCTGGAAGTTGAACCGAGCCGCCCGCGAACAAGTATGGATTGAAGATGCTTTTGGTCAGGAAGTTATACTGCATCGTAAGGTTCAATCCAATAATGCCCGCGCCGCCAATGCCTAACAAGGCTGTGCCGCCATTCGTTGCGGCAACGCTTTTGCTTCCCGCGCTCGTGCCTTGATAAGCGGCTTGAAGGTTGAAGTTAAATTCTGGCGCGAGAAAGAATTTGAGTTTCAGCGCGGCTAAATAGCCCAAGTTGGTATCATAAAAGTGGAACGGCTGATTGAAGCCGCCACCGATGCCGACGCCAAACTTTGCCCCGTCGGAATTGCCTCTCTCGCCTTGAATTTGTGCAGAGGCACTTCTGAGCAAAAGCAGTAGAGCGAAACATAGCGTCGTTAGTGATAGAGTGTTTCGTCGCATGGTTACTGTTGGTTTGATGTTAAGGAAAACAAAGAACAAAAACTGCTGTAGTTAAGAAGTTTTTTTATCGACAATCGTCGCCATCAACTCGGCTTCGCAGACCAAATCGCCGCGCACGAAGGCTTGCGAAGCAAATTGACACACGTTTCTCCTGCGGCTTTTCATATTGGATTCAATGACAAGCGTATCGCCTGGCAGAACGGGCTTGCGGAAACGTGCTTTATCAATTCCCATGAAAAATACGAGTTTTTCGTCCATATTTTCATTCCCGTTGAGAAGCAATATGCCCCCCGATTGCGCCATCGCTTCGAGAATCAGCACGCCGGGCATCACGGGGTTTCCGGGAAAATGCCCCTGAAAAAACGGCTCGTTGATGGTTACGTTTTTTACCGCCACGATTTTTTCATCGAGCTTGAACTCCGTGATTTTATCAATCAGTATGAAGGGATAGCGATGCGGCAGAATGCGTTGAATCGCGTTGGAATCGAAGACCACGCCCGCCTTCTTCTCATGCTGAAATTTGCGCGCGAGTTTATTTCTCTCGACGAGTTTGCGCAGTTTCTTGACGAACTCGACATTGGCGGCGTGTCCGGGACGCGCGGCTAAAATCTGCGCCTTAATCGGCATTCCGATGAGGGCGAGGTCGCCCATCAAATCGAGCAATTTGTGGCGCGCTGGCTCGTTCTTGAAACGCAACGCTTTGCCGTTCAAAATCCCGTTCTCGCCAAGTTCCAACTTCATTCCCGACTTGCTGATTTTGTGAGAAAGGTCGTCAAGTTCAGTTTGTGAGAGAGGCTTATCGATAATCACAACAGCATTTTCAACATCGCCACCTTTGATTAAGCCCTGATTGGCTAAGTCAGCGACTTCGGACAAAAAGCAAAAAGTTCGTGCGGGTGCATAATCCTTGACAAATTCTTCTTCAAGATTGAAAAGCCCTGTGTGTTGAGAGCCAAGCGCAGGGTTGTTGTAATCAACCATAACGGTAACGCGAAAGTCATCGAGCGGAAGCGCGACAATATCAATTTGCTTTTCGGCATTGTGGAAGTGCACCGTTTCATCAATCACCAAATAATTTTTTGGCGCAGATTGATTTTCAAAGCCGACGGCGGCGAGCGCATCGGCAAACATCTTCGCGCTTCCGTCGCAGACGGGCGGTTCTGGTCCTGTCAGTTCAATCCGACAGTTGTCGATTTGCAACCCATAAAGCGAGGCGAGCACGTGTTCGGTGGTGTGGACTTTGGCATCGCCAACGCCGATGGTCGTGCCACGACGAATGTCGACCACGTGGTCAATGTCGGCGGGAATTTCGGGCGAGTTGGGCAAATCGGCGCGCACAAAACGGTAGCCATAATTTTCTGGCGCGGGCTTGAAGGTAATCATGCATTCTTGTCCCGTGTGCAATCCTGTTCCGAAGATGGAGACTTCTTTTTTAATCGTGCGTTGATAGATAAGCATTTCGTTTGTTAAGCGTTATGGTTTGAAGAGTTATTTCACGCGAGCGGTCGCGCCGTTTGAAAATCGGATAATGTTCATCATTTGATTGACGTTTTTTCCATCAAAGAAAACGGGAATGTGGTGCGTTTCAATCGGCGGCGCGGCGCTGAGCGCGGTTTTGATGTCGAGCGTCTGGTCGCGCGAGAGCGTTGCGCGAAAGAGATACTCCATCGCGTCGTAGCCAAGCCAAAAAAATGCGTTTGGCTCTTCACCAAAGCGCGTTTTGTAAAGATACACAACGCTGTTCGTTGCCGAATTTTCAGCGAGTTGGAAATCGCTGGCGTAGTAGAAATTTGTAACAAGGTCGCGATTGTTCAGCAAGCGTTCATCGAGCCAATCCGATGAGCCAAGCAATTCGCCGCGAATGTTGTAAAAGCGAAGTTGAGAGAGCGCAATCGCGACGGCTTCGGGCGAGGTCATCGGAAGATAAATCACATCAAATTGCGTGAGCGGATAGCCAAGTTGCTTATTGAAAGTGAGGTTGAGCGGCGCAATGGCTTTTGAGAAACTGCTGAATGCTTCGGGCAGAAGGGCGAAGAGTTTGACTTCGCCGCCGAGTTTTTCAAAGGCTTCCTTGAAGCCCTCGCCCATGTCTTTGCCGTAGGTGCTGTCTTGCGCGAACACGCCTGCGGTTTTGGCGCGCAGTTCTTGAATGGCGAAGCGCGCGATGGACGCGCCGCGTTCTCGGTGCGTGGGATTGAGTTGAAAACTCGTGGGCGAGAGCGCGGAAATGCGCTCGTCGGTCGCCGTCGGCGTAAGCATCACCACGCCGCGCGAGCCGCAATAGCGCGAAACGGCGATGGCTTCTTCGCTATACATTGGTCCTAAAATCACTTGCGCGGAATCTTGCTCAATCAGCAGTTTGGCTTGTTCGACGATGCTTTCAGGGCGAAGCCCCGACGTGCTTCGAGCGGCAAGAAGCGCGAAGGCGCGTTGCGAGAGGTGATTGGCTTCGTCTTTGGCGAGAATCGCGCCAAGCATCAACTTTGACGCGCCAATGTCGCCTGAGCCGTCGAAAGGCTTGAAGGTGGCGGGCAAGAGCACGCCGACGCGCAAGCGTTTGGCAAAACCGCTTTTGAGTTGCGTCGCTTGAAATTTCAAATCCGTAACGCGCTTTTGCTCATCGGGGTTGAGCGTCGGGTTGCGCTCGCGAAAATCGGTTAGTTCGGCAAGGGCGACGTCGTAATCGCCTTTGTAAATGCGGCGCTCGATGGCTTGAAGCGCGAGTAGCGCGCGCGCGGCGCGATTTTGCGTCGTCTGCGCCAAGACGCGAAGGTCTTGCTCCGAGAGATGCACATAAGCGAGAAGCGCAAGGTAGCGGTAGGCTACGCTGACGAGAAGATTGTTTGAATTTCCAATCGTCCAATCGGCGGGAACAAGCGCGAGAAGTTGTTTGGCGGCATCGAAGTAGTTGCGCTGTCGGGCGTTGAGAACGGCGTTGTCAAACGCGCGTTCCGCGCGAAGCGACTCGGAGAGCGAGGAGTTATCAAGCGCGGCGTTGACAATCGCTACTTCGGCATAGCGTTCAAGTTGAAGCAAGGTTTTGCTTCGCCAAAGAAGCGCGAGCGATTTTTGCTCGGCGGTCGCGTTTTCGGCGCGTTCAACGCAGGCGAGAAAAAGGCTATCCGCGTCGGCATATCGTTCAGCGTCGTAATGGGAAACGGCTTGTTTGAATCGCCGTTCCCAAGTGACTTGGGTGAGTTGCTTTTTGGATTCTTTGTCGACATCGAGCGTCGAGCCGCCGCGCTTCGGCGTTTCTTCCTCAATCACTTTGCGTTGTTTGCGTTGCGCAAAGACTTCGCCCGATAAAGCCGTTAGAAGCAAGAGCAAAAAAAGAACGCAGAAAGAGAATGAAGTTTTTTTGATGCGCGTCATAGCAAAAAGTTGACTCAAAAATTCTATTCAAAGTTCAGCCCGAAATGTCGCTGAACGGTTTCGAGCATAAACGGGTGAATTTTCCCGTTTGAAGCGATGATGTGCCCTGATTTCAAAAAGTCCCCGTTGCCTTTGAAGTCGGTTACCATTCCGCCCGCTTCTTTGACGATGAGCGCGCCTGCGGCAATGTCCCACGCATTGAGGTTGATTTCCCAAAATCCGTCGAAGCGACCGCAAGCGGTGTAGGCTAAATCGAGCGCGGCAGAGCCCGGACGGCGAAGTCCTGCGACACTCACGAGCATCTCTTTGAACAGCGCGAGTGATTGGTCTAAATGCTCGGTGAGTTTGTAAGGAAATCCCGTTGCCAAAAGCAAGTGATGTTGACGATAGTTGCGAGAAACCCTCACGCGCCGATTGTTGAAATACGCGCCGCCCCCGCGCTCCGCCGTGAAGAGCTCTTTGGAAATCGGCTGATAAATCGCGCCGCACAAAATCTCATCGTTCTCATTGACGAGTGCGACGCTGATGGCGAAAAACGGAAAGTTGTGAATGAAGTTCAGCGTGCCATCGAGCGGATCGATAATCCATCGCCGACCAGACGAACCCTTCTCCAGCGTGCCTTCTTCGGCGTAAATCTCATCGCTTGGAAATTTTTTGCGAAGAAAATTCACTGCCAATTCTTCGCACGCTTTATCGACTTCCGTTACATAATCTTTCGGGTTTTTTTGACGAATTTGAGACGTGTGCAAAAGTCCATAATTTTTTCGTGCATATTTTCCCGCAAGTTTGGCGGCGTTGATAGCGGCGATGAGCTCTTTGGTCATGAGATAAATGGGTTCAAGTTTACACAAGCGAAACCAACTGAATTAGGTTCGCGTTCTCGCCTGCAATGCGAACTTTTGCAAAACTCCAAGTCCGCAAGAATGGCGAAATTACGATAATCGCAAACGATTTCGAGCAGTTGGCAATTCCGCCCAATTCATTTCAAAGTCTAAACGCAAATGGCGCATACAGAAACTCCGCTCATTGAAATTCGTCGCATCAATCGCATCTACAACTCGGAAACCGCACCCGTCAATGCTTTGAACGGGATTAGTTTCGCGATTTATGAACAAACCTTCGTCTCTATCGTGGGCAAATCGGGAAGCGGAAAATCAACCTTGCTCAATCTCATCGGTGGAATGGACAAACCCACGTCGGGCGAAATCATCGTAGGCGGAAAGGTCATCTCGAAAATGACGTCGGCGGAGCTCGCGCGTTATCGGCGCACCGACGTCGGAATGATTTTTCAATCGTTCAACCTCATTGCGAATATGACCGCGCTGGATAATGTCGCCTTGCCGCTGTTTTTTGCGGGCGCGTCCGAAAAAGCGCGCTTGGCAAGAGCGGCGGAGTTGCTCGAGATGGTTGGGCTGTCGCATCGCGCCACGCATCGCCCGACGGAACTCAGCGGCGGCGAACAGCAACGGGTCGCCATCGCGCGCGCGTTGGTCGCCAATCCGCGCTTCATTTTAGCCGACGAGCCGACGGGCAACTTGGATTCGCGCACCACCGAAGAAATCGTCGCGATGCTTCAACGCCTGCGCGAGCAAGGCAAAACCATCGTGATGATTACGCACGACCTTTCTCTCGCCGAACTGCTTTCAACTCGAATCATCACGCTCAAAGACGGCAACATTATCTCCGATGAACAGCACGAACCGCAATTCCAAAGTGCGAAATGACGCTTGCTCAACGCCTCAATGCCATTCCAAACCATGAACGCTTTGGCATTGGCGTGCTTTCGGGCACGTCGGTCGACGGCGTTGATGTCGGCTTGACGCGCCTTTCAGGAAGCGGCGAGCGAACTCGCGTCGAACTCCTCGCCTTTCAAACATTTCCAATCCCGAAAGACCTTCGCGCGCGGATTCTGAGAAATTGCGATAAAAACGCGGCGACATTGCCCGAACTCTCTCAACTGAACATTCTCGTCGCTGAACTCTTCGCCGATTGCATTCTGCGTTTCTTGAAACGGTATCGCCCGAAACGTATTGATTTTATCGCGTCGCACGGGCAAACCGTTTGGCACAACCCGAAGCGCGAGCCTATCGGAAAGTTTCGCATTGGCTCGACGCTTCAGGTCGGCGACGGAAGCGTGATTGCCAATCGCACGGGAATTCTGACGATTTCGAACTTTCGCTCGGCGGAACTCGCCTTCGGAAAAGAGGGCGCGCCGCTCGCCCCGTTCCTTGACTTCATCTTGTTCCGACATTCCCAAAAAAATCGTGTGCTCCTCAACATCGGTGGCATTTCAAATCTTACTGCCTTAAAAGCCAACGCGAAAAAAGAAGACGTGGTTTACTTCGATGCAGGCGCAGGCAATGTGCTCATTGATAAAGCCGCGCAACGCTTTTTCCAAAAGCCCTTCGACCGAGATGGAAAACTGGCGGCACAAGGCAAGGTCAATCAATCGCTCTTACGCCTTTGGCTCAAAGAACCATTTTACCGACAAAAGCCACCAAAGTCCACCGGGCGCGAACTCTTCACCGATGCTTACTTCGAGAAACTGCTCGCAGACGCAAGCGGCATATCGCCAACAGATTTCATCGCCACGCTGAGCGCACTCACCGCGCAAAGCCTCGCGACGCAAATCGAGCGATTTGTGCTTCCCAACATGACGCTCGACGAACTCATTGTGAGCGGCGGCGGCGCAAACAACAAAACCTTGATAGAGATGCTTAAAACGGCATTTCCAAAGTCGCGCGTTCTCAAACAAGATGGCTTAACAGACAATCCCATTCCTGCCAAAGCCAAAGAAGCCGTGCTCTTTGCCGTGCTGGGGCACGAACTCCTATCGGGCAAGAGTGCTTCAATGCAAACGCCCGCCTTATTGGGAACGCTCGCGTTTCCGCCCAAATGAAAAAGTTTTATCTTTAAGTTTGTGCAAAAAAACCGAAGGCGCTTCTATCAACAAATGACGCAAAAACAACTCGCTTTGCTCACCCCTGTTTTAGCCATTCTCGTTGCGTTTTTCATTGGCGGACTTTTGATTCTCACGATTGGCGAAAATCCGATTGAGATTTACGGCAAGATGTTTCAGCGCACGCTCGGCACGCCATATGGATTTGGGCAAGTGCTTTACCGCACTACGCCGCTGATACTCACAGGGCTTGCGGTTGCGATTCCGTTTCAAGCAGGGATGTTCAACATTGGCGGGGAAGGGCAGGCGCTTATCGGCACATTTGCGTGTGCATTGGTTGGTGCGTGGATTCCGTCTTCAACGCCTGTGCTCTTGGCAGTTGGATTGTGTTTAGGCACGGCGGCAGTTGCAGGTGGAAGTTGGGGCGCGATTGCAGGCGCGCTCAAAGTGCGCTTCGGCGTGAACGAAGTCATCACGACCATTATGCTCAACTTCATTGCGGCGGCGCTCGTCGGCTATTTGCTCACCAATCACTTTGCTGTAACGGCAACCACACACACGGCGGAAATTGTAGAATCGGCGAGGCTGGCGAGGCTCGACGACTTCGGCGGATTTTTTCAACGCGCGCCGCTCAACCTCGCACTCTTGCTTTCGCTGGCGTGCGCGGCAGGCGGGTATTTTCTCGTCTTCAAAACAAAATCGGGCTACGAATTGCGCGCCGTTGGCTTGAACATTGAAGCGGCGCGCTACGCAGGCATCAATGTTGGACTGCACACGATTGGCTCTATGGCGATTGCAGGCGCGCTTGCAGGACTAACGGCGGCGAATTTCGTCATGGGCTACAAATACTACTTCGAGTTTGGCGCAACATCAGGCGTAGGATTTCTGGGCATCGCCGTCGCGATGCTCGCGAACGCGAACCCCGCGTGGATTGCGCTCTCCGCGTTTCTCTTTGGCGTGTTGGATTACGGCGGGCTGACCATCAACGCCTACGTGCCGAAAGAAATTTTTCTCGTCATTCAAGCTCTCGTCATTCTCTTCATCATTGTGGCGCAGAAATTCAAAGGAAGCCTTGCCGCGTCAAAAGCGTAGAGAAAGGATTGCAGAGCGAGGGCGAAGCGCGCCGCAACGATGTCGTGGTCGGCTCGTTGCCGTTTTTTTGCTACTTTGATTTCACGCATCACTACGAACATGAACAAGGCTGTTGTGAAGTTGAAATCTGCGTCGTCTAAAAATCGCGCGCGCAAAGCAGAAGTTCATCGGCTTATTTCTGAAGCCGAGCGTTTGGAGCGTCTCGCGCCCTCTGCTTCGCTCGATTATGCGCGCAAAGCCGTCGCTCTCGCCCAATCTCTCAAAAGCAAACGAATCTATGCCGAAGCCTTGCTGGCGCGGAGCAACGCGCTCGCCAAACTTTCCAAGCATAAAGACGCTCTGAACGACGCGATGGAATCGCTCAAAATTTTTCAAGAGCAAAACGATGCGTTTAGCGCATTGAGCGCGCTTCGTGCGTGCGCCGATTTGCATCGGAACTTGGGCGATTTTCAATCGGGGTTGGATTGCGCCAATCAATCTGTACTCTCGGCGCGCACTCTCAAAGAAAAGGAGCAAGAGTCAGCGGCACTCATTTCGCGGGGGATTCTTCACATTCGTCTTGGCGATTACGCAAGCGCGATGAGCGACCTCTACGAAGCACTCGCGCTCGCCAAAAAAATCAAAAGCCTGCGCCGACAAGCCGAAGCCGAAATGTGCATCAGCGTCTCCTTGAAAAATCTCGGCGACTATTATCCCGCGCTCGAGCTCCAACTGGCGTGCGTCAAGAAATTTGCGACGCTGGGCGACGCTTCCTCCGAAGCAGGCGCGCTCACCAACAGCGGCATGATTTACTTTTTGATGAATGATTACGACAACGCGACTCTGCTCCTGGAACGCGGCGCGGCGTTGTTCAAAAAAATCGGTCAGAAGTTGGGATTAGCCAACGCGCTCTCGAACTTGATGGGCGTTTATGTCGGACAAGAAAAACTTGACGCGGCGATTCGCTTAAGCAAAGAGACGCTCGCGCTTCAAAAAGAAATTGGCAACAAATTGGGCGAAGGAACGATTCTTCATCGGCTTGGCGCGATTCATTACCGAAAGTGGCAGGTGCGCCTTGCGCACGAGCATTTTCAGGCGGCGCGCGAGATTTTTCAAGCCTTCACCAATACCGAAAGCCAAGCCTATTCGCTCATCGAAGACGCGGCGGTTTATGTGATGGAAGCGGAAGCCCTGACGGGCAAAGACAAATTCAAAACGATTGAAAGCGGAATCGCGCAAATTCAACAGGCGATTGAAATTGCCGCTAAGAGCGGATTGAAAGCCGTTGAACGCGACGCGCAACTGGCGTTGGCAAAAGCATACAAAGCGGCAGAAAAATTCGAGAAGTCCGTTGCGTGCTACGAAGCGTTTTATCGACTCGATGAAATCGTCTTTAATGAAGACTCCGACCGACGACGCAGAAACGCCGAAATGCTCTTTCAAGTCCACGAAGCAGAGCGCGCCGCCGACGAAGCGCGCCGCAAAAGCGCGGAACTGCAAGCAAACTTGAACGTGAAAAATCAACAACTTGCCGCAATGGCGATTCGCTTAGGCGAGCAAAACGAACTGATTGAACGCTTGAAAACCGAACTGCAAAACGCCGCGCACCACGCTCCGTCAAAGGTGAATCGCCTCGTTACATCGTTGGAGAAGAAACTCAATGCGACGGCGGATTGGGAAAAATTTGAGCGCGAATTCGAATCGGCAAATCGAGGATTCATGCAGACGCTCGCAAAACAATTTCCAACGCTTTCGCCAATGGAACTGAAAATCTGCGCACTGCTCAAACTCAACCTTGCCTCCAAAGACATCGCCCGACTGCTTGCCATCTCGCCGCGAACCGTTGAAGTTCATCGCCGTAATGCGCGACGCAAAATGCGACTTCCCTCCAAAGTCAATCTCATCAATTACCTGATGGCATCTTGAACCGCGCGCCGCGTCAAGCGACTCAGGCTACTCAAAAAATACGTAGCGCGACGTCCGAAAAGGCGCGTTAGGTTGACAGCGACAAGTCGTTCAAACTTGCTTCAACTTAAACCCTTTTACAGATGAGACAGATAAAAAACGCCGCGAGACTTTTATTGCTTTTCTTTCTGCTTACGCCTTCTCTCTATGCCCAAGCCGTTACCATTCCCGACGCGCTGTTTCGCTCGCGGGTCTTGGCGCAAGTGCCGGGCACAAGCGAGGTCGGCAATCAAGTGATTTTCACCACGCCTGCCGTCAGCGCCGTAACCGCCTTAGATTTATCGTTTGCTTCCATCACAAACTTGACGGGTATCGAAGCCTTTACAGGACTTGTGAGTTTGAACTGCGGATTTAATCCTTCGCTCGGCGCGATTGATGTAAGCAACAATCCGCTTTTGGAAGAACTGACGGCATTCAGTTGTGGGCTTGCGGGAACGCTTGATTTAACCGCCAATCCCGCGATGCGATTTTTATCGGTTCAACTCAACGCTTTAACGGGAATCGATATTAGCAACTGCCCGCTGCTGGAAGAGTTTAACTGCAATTTCAATCAACTCACGGCGTTAGATGTAACGAACAAACCACAACTTCGTTCTTTGGCTTGTCAAGAAAATCAAATTGCGACGCTTGACGTAACGGGAAGCCCGTTGCTTCGGTTTTTCATCTGTTCGGTCAATAACATCAGCGCGCTTGACGTCTGCCAAAATCCGCTACTCGAGCAGTTTCGATGCAATGTGAACAACATTTCCGCGCTCGATCTCTCCAACAGCCCGCTCATTTCTGATTTTAATTGCAGCGACAATCAACTCACGACCCTTGATTTGAGCGGAATTTCGCCGTTCATTACGCAGATTTTTTGCGCAAATAACTTATTGACCAGTTTGGTTTTAGGTAACAAGCCATCATTGACTTATTTGAGTTTTGAGAACAACCCGTTGACAACGATTGATATTTCGCAATGTCCTTCGTTGGAAGAAATTTATTGTGGCGACAACATACTAACGGCGTTAGATGTAAGCAACTGCCCCTCGCTCACAGTCGTGTTCTGCTTTCGAAATCAGATAACGGCTTTGGACTTCAGCAATAATCCTTCTCTTGAACGCTTGGAGTGCGGATTCAATCAACTCACGAGTCTCGTGGGACTTTCGGCAAACTTATTCAGTCTGGACTGTGCTGACAATCAACTAACAGCACTCGACATAAGCAATTGCGCATCGCTTCAAGTATTGCGCGACGGCGTTGAAATCGCGTCGTATCCCAATCACGCGAGCCTGCGCGGACGCGGCACGACATCCGAAACTACACAGTATTCATTCACCGATGCCTCTGTCGAAGTCGGTCGCACCTATCGGTATTCTCTGCGCTCATTCGATTTCAATGGAATGATTCACGACTATCCGAACACGGTCAGCGTTGAGGTTACGGAAAACTCGCGCCAAGTTTTTCGCTATGAACTCTCGCAGAACTATCCAAATCCCTTCAATCCTTCAACAATGATTGAGTATGAACTTGCGTCGGCAGGCGAAGTGCGCTTAGAGGTTTTTGATATGCTGGGAAGAAAAGTTACCACGCTCGTCGGCGAACGTCAGAGCGCGGGAACGCATCGAGTAAACTTCAATGCCGCCAATCTTTCAAGCGGCGTGTATTTCTACACGATTCAGTCGGGTAGATTCAGTCAAACAAAGAAAATGCTGATGGTGAAATAATCACAGGAGTTGTTCTTTATTTCTCGCTTGGTAAAAGGCAAGGCGGGGCGGCAATGTAAAGACGCTCCGCCTTTTTTATTTCATACAACGATTGACTCGAGAACTTAAACAGAATTACGGCGTTCTGAAATACGAAAGAATCAAGCGAGGACGGCGTTCAGGCAAGGGGTCGTCTTTGCCATAAATCCGAAACGAGACCGTAGAACCTTGCAAGAGCAGAGGGCGAAGCAACAGCGAGATGTCTTCGCCGCGAGAAATCGCGCGTTGATAGGTTTCGGTCAAGTTTGCGCGATAGCGATGAACCTCGCGCTCATTGACATAGCCAAACGGAATCGAGCGATAGCCGCTGCCGATGCCGGCTTGAAGCGTATCGGCGATGACGACGAGTTGGTTTTCTTGGTCAATCGTGGCGCGCGCGGTGTCGGGCGTGAAGGAAAAGAGCGTATCGCGCACCAGAATCAATTTTGCCGAAACGAGTTGTGTGCGTGTGGAAAGTTGCAGCCGCGGAAATTTGAGCCGCGCCCAATCGCCTGTTGAAGAGGCAAAGTAGAGCGCGTCGTTTGGAAGTGCGTCGGGCGAGGTTTGAACGGTATAGACGCTTTCCAAGACGTCAAAAAATTGATTGACGCGCTCGACTGTTGTGGGGGTGCGTTTGTCGTAAGTGAGTTCAAGTTGTGTGCGCGTGAGGCTGATGTTGGCAATCGAATCGCCTGTGGAAAGCACGAAGGCAATCGTGGTGGCGGCAGTGTCGCGAAGGAACGCACTTCCGCGTTTGGCGCTCTCGATGATGCGCTCGGCAAAGGCAAAGGGAAGGTCAATAACGCGCTCCGCCGTATCGCTCACAAGCATCGTGAAACTTGGCGAAAGGCTTTCAGCAAAGGTGAAGGGCGTGCGCGAAAAGACGCTATCGGCGCGCCACTGGGTTGAATCCCAACGCGGTGGATTCTCGACGCGGCGAATGTCGAAGGTGACGGTTTTGGTCGAGGATTTGGCGCGCGTGTCGACGAAAAATTTGAAGCGCAACCGCGCCGAAATGGCGCGAACAAGCCCCGTATCGCTCACGGGAACGAAGCGCAAGACGGGCGTGGCGCGAAACTCGCGTCCATCGGCAAGCGTGGTGCGTCCGAGCAATGCGCCGCGCGTGTTGACGAAGTCGTTCCGAAAGTTTGTGCCTTCGTCCAAGAAGAGCGTATCGGTTTGAATTTCGTTAGGCGAAATAAAGTCGCGGTTATTCGTGATGAGGTCGACATTTTCATCGCCACACGCCGAAAAGAGCAAGCAAAGTGCGAGCAAAGAAAAGAGAAAGCGTGTCAGGTTCATTTGAAGTGAGTTGTTCAGCGTTTGCGGTTCTTGACGTTGAACAGCGTGTCGTAGTAAAGTTGAATGATGCCCGATTTTTTCATCTGTTGCTTAACGAAATTCTTTACGGATTCTTTGAGCGTGGTTTTAAGTTTTTTCGATGCGCCTTCGTTGGGGCGTGCGCGAAAAATCGTATCGTGGTAGTCGAGCGACTTTGCCGTCTCGCTTGCTTTGGTGTAGAAATAGGCGTAAATGGATTTGCGCGTAACGCCTTCGGGAACGGAAATCGTGCCGTATCCGTGATACGAAATTTCATTGGTTTCAAAAATCACAAGGCGATTGAGAATCGGCAGGTGCGCTGTTACGCAGCGCGTCATCTGTGCGTCCCACATTTCCAACTTTCCGCCGTAGTCTTCCTTCCAATCGCGATTCAAAAACAACAGCACATTCAATCGGCGGTGTAGGTCTTCGGACGGGTGAATGTTGAAGTCGACGTGAATGTCGAGGTAACTGCCGTTTTCGCCTTGATGTGTGCCACAGCCGAGCGCGTCGTCGGGCATGGATAAGCCTTTGATGTCGGTGAGGTCTTCGAGGAACTTGATAAATTCAGGACTACGATATTCGGCTTTGAGTTGGCGGAAGGCTTCGTCATAGGCTTGAAAGTTCGCATCTTCGGCTTTGTTTTCGTTCAGCCCTTTGTAGTGTGTTTTCATTTGCGAAAGCGGAGGGAATCGGTCGCAGAGCACATCGGCAAATTCGGGATTGAGGAAATTATCAATCGCCAAGTGCTTATAGGGCTGTGCCGTTAAGTAATCTTGTTTGAGTTTCGCAAAGGTTTGCGGCTCAAAAATGCGAGGATTGATTAGGGTTTGTGTGGTTGTGCTCATCGTTCTTTACTCCGTTAAATTTTTTTGGCGACGACGAAAATATCGAGCGTCGTATCTAATTCCGTCGTGCGAAGATAAAAATCGTTCGAGGTAATTGAAGGCGAAGCAGAAACGGTTTTGTTCAGATCTTTGCGCATGATGTTGGTGATGAAGTTGTAAGGTTTCACCAAGAGCGACGCGGGCAAGATTTTATGCAAGCCGAGAATATCCCACTTCAAAATTTTCTTTGCCCATTCAGCATTTTTTCGGTAATACTCTTCAACTTTTTCATTGCCCGCAAGCCCCATGAGTTCAAACGACTTGAAGACGCGCTCGACTTCGGATTTCATTTCGTCGAAGGTGTATTCGTGAACGTGGAACGGATTTCGCGCAAGGCTTCGCTTGACGTTTGGCGTTGAAAGAAGGAGTGTTCCGCCTGTTTTCAAAACGCGATGCGCCTCTTTGATAAATTCCAAGCGCGTTTCTAAATGCTCGATGAATTGGAAACTTGTAACCACATCGAAACTTTCGTCAGGGAAGTTCAGCGGCGGCACTGTGTTTTGAACGAAACGCAAATTTGCAAAGGCTTTGGCGTAGCGGGCGTTGTTGGCATCAACGGTGGGCTGGCTGTAATCTGCGCCCGTCATATCGGCGGCATATTTTGCCATTTCGGCTGTGCCGTAGCCGTGTCCGCACCCGACATCGAGCACTTTCTTCCCTGTGATGTAGGGAATGGCGAAATGGTCGTAAGCGAATTGGCAACGCTGGTAAGTAACATTATTGTAGTCGACATTTGCGGGACGTTCATAATCCGCAATCGCATCTTTGGCAAGAGGTTCTGAGGTCATTGGTGTATCGTTCATGGTTCAGATGCACGGTTCAAAATATAAGCGACGGCTTCATACAGGTCGCTTGCAATAAATTCAGGCAAAGTATTTTTTTCTTGGCACTTTTCCGCCTCGCCATAGCCGGTTTTGACGAGAATCGCACGCAATCCTGCACGCAATCCGCACTCGACATCGATTTGCTTGTCGCCGATGAAAAACGAGCGCGTCAAATCAATCGTCAAGCCTTGCGCGGCGAAATCGCTGATGGCTTGCTCAACCATTCCCGTGTCGGGCTTGCGCCAGCGTTTAAGCGCGTCGCAATCGGCATCTGGATAGCTCGGGTGAGACGGCGCGTAGTAAAGCGCGTCGAGCGTCGCGCCTTTTGGCGCAAGCATCGATTGCATCAGCGTGTTAATTTCGTCAACGCGCGCTTTTGTTACAATCCCTTTTGCAATCCCGCCTTGATTTGAAATCATAATCAATTTGAAGCCGTCTTGTTTGGCGAGCGAGAGCGCGTCGTCGGCGCGTTCAATCAGGCGGACTTGGTCGAGTGAGGTGATGGAATCAGGCGAGTCGTGGATAATCGTGCCGTCGCGGTCGAGAAAGAGCGCAGAAATGGTTTGCATATCAGATTGATTGGGGCGCAATGTCGCTACTTGCTTTCAACGAGTTTGCGATAAAGCGCGTTGTATTTTTCGGCGGAACTTTCCCAAGAGCAATCGGTCTGCATCGCGGTTTCAATGAGTTTCTGCCACTCTTTTGGTTTTTTGTAGACTTCTAAGGCTTCTTTGACGCATTTGAGCATTTCAGCGACCGTGTATTTTTCGAACATAAACCCGTTTGCATTGCCGATGCCACTCTTACCGTTTTTGTAGGGTTTGACCGAATCATACAAGCCGCCAGTAGCGCGCACGATGGGAATCGTCCCGTATTTAAGGCTGTACATTTGGTTCATGCCTGATGGCTCAAATTGGCTTGGCATCAGGAACATATCTGCGCCTGCTTCAATGAGGTGCGCAAGTTCATCGTTGAAGGAAATCGTTGCGCTGAATTTTTCAGCATATTTCGGCGCGTTGCTCATTTTGCGGAAGAACTCTTCATACTCTCGCTCGCCCGTGCCAAGCAAAATGAACTGCGCATCGAGCGCCATCAGTTTATCGAAGCCTTCTTGAATCAGGTCAATCCCTTTATGCGACACGAGGCGCGAGATAATCCCGATGACCGGTACGCTTTCTTTATAGGGCAATTTGAGTTTTTTCAGCAGGGCTTGTTTGTTTTCAAGTTTGCCTTCGGCGACAGTGGCGAGGTCGTAATTTTTGACGATGAGTTCGTCGGCTTCGGGCGACCAAATGTTTTCATCGATGCCATTCACAATGCCTTGCAAATCTTTTTTGCGCTTGTTCAGCACGCCTTTCAAGCCGCACGAAAGTTCGTCGTCGGTTAAAATTTCTTCCGCGTATTTTTCGGAGACCGTCGTGATTTTGTCGGCATAGACAAGACCAATTTTCATAAAGTTGAAACTGTCGCAAAACTCTAACCCGTCGGGCGTGAATTCTTTTTCGGGGAGGTTGGATTTTTGGAGAACCGACTTGTTGAACGCGCCTTGATACGCCAAGTTGTGAATCGTGAAAACGGTTTTCACGTTTTTGAAGAAAGAATCATTGTGATAGACGAGTTTCAAATAAGCAGGAATCAGCGCAGTTTGCCAATCGTTGCAGTGAATCACGTCGGGCTTCCAACCCAGTGCTTTGAGCGTTTCAAGCACGGCGCGATTGAAGAAAATAAACCGTTCGTCGTTGTCAGGAAAATCCTTCTTCGTGTTTGGATTTACATAAAGCCCATCGCGCTTGAAAAAGCCTTCGTGATAGAGGAAGTAAGTTTGAATTTTGCTACTGGGGAGTGCGGTTACTTTGACATTGAGAAGTTCGGTGCGATTGCCAATCGGGACGGGAATATCTTTGAGGCGCAGGACATCGTGCAGGCGGAATTTGCGGTCGTTGATGACGCCGTATTTTGGCATCATAATTCGCGATTCATTTCCGCAATCTTCCACCGCTTGTGGAAGCGAGCCCATCACATCGGCTAACCCACCCGTCTTTGCAAAAGGAACAACTTCACCTGAAACAAATAGAATTTTAAGCTTTTTCGCCATTGAAAAGCGGAATTGAAATTTAATGTTAGAAACGAAAGATTAGCCCCTAATTTACGCAAAGAACACGAGATAAGCAATGCAAAATTCTAAGGCTTTTTAGACTTGAAGCCACGTTATTGCATTTCGCTGTGCCGTGTGCTACATTCAATTCTGTTTTTACATTTAATTTTTCTCTAACAACTAATCAACAACACAAATGAGAAAGACGCTATCGCTCTTGCTCGCGCTACTTTGCATCGCAAGCATGAGCTTCCTTCGCGCGCAAACGACCGACCTTCGCGCCCAAACAATCCTCGAGGAAACGCCCAATGGCGAAGCCCGACCAACGCAAGCCGCTTACAGCGCCACAGAAAACACGGAATCCACCATCATCGCCGCCCCGCCATTCAATGGAACTTCGGGGATTAATCGCGGACCGAATGGAGCAACGCGCTATCAAATTACCCTCGCGTTTTACAGCGCCGCCGAACTTGCCGCCGCAGGTTTCCAAAACGGCGGAACAATCAACTCGCTGGGATTCATTTACGCCAGCGCAAACACGACCGCGCGTGACTCGGTGAACGGAAACATCAAGTTCTACCTCTTGAACTCTACCGATACGTCAGGCGCGAACTACACGACCAATTGGGCGAGCGCAACCGCGCCCGCAACAGTCGTTTATGACGGACCATTCACGCTCCCTGCTGTCGTTCCTGGTCAAGTGATTCCTTTTGATGTAACGCTTACAACGCCCTTTACTTACACCGGCGGTAGCGTGTATCTGATGTATGAATATACCAACCCGACCAATCCATTGCTGACCGGTTCGGCGGTTTACCAATGCAACACCACAACAACGCCCGCTGGGCTCATCACGCGCAACGCGATCTCGAACACCGCGCTGCCGACCACGCTGGGCGCAACATCGACCTTCCGCCCCGTCATTCGCTGGGGCTATGACGGACCGCCCGTGCCTGATGCCGAAGTTCTGGGGCTTTATCCTTACGGCTTTACTTCAAGTCTACATTCCGCGAATCCCATCACCGCCGTCGTACGCAACAACGGAAGCGTGAATTTGACTTACACCGCCACGCTCACGGTCAAAGATTCAGCGACGGGGAACGTCAAGTTCACAGACAATACGACCTTTGCCAACGTGAATATGACGGGCGGAGAAATCGACACGTTGGCGTTCAATAGTTGGCTGCCAACGGTCAGCGCAAGCGATAGCATTCTGATTTCGGTGAATGTAACGAGCGGCACGGATCCCAATCTGGCAAACAACGTCGCATCATCGAAGCAAATCGTAACGACCGACCGCGTGAGCCATCGTCAAAACATCGCCACGACGCTCGGCGTAGGCACGACGGCGGCAGGCGGCGCGGATATTGCCGTGAAGATGCGCTCAAACGGCGCGAAAGTCGTGCGAAGCCTTTCGTCTCTCTTCACTTCAACGGGACAAAGCGTTACTTTTGGAATCTGGTCTGCCAATCCAAACGGCACGCCCGGCGCGCGCATTTGGACATCGGCGCCGCAGACCACCAATGGCGGCGTTTTGACGGTAACCGTGCCAAACATCGCCGTCAATGGCGACTTCTTCGTCGGCGCGACGCAAACCACCGCCACAAACTTCGGAATGGGATACCAAGTCGAGAACGTGCTCCGTCCAAACACGTTTTACTTTGCTTCGCCAGCAGGCGGTACCTTTGGGCTTTTGAACCCGCCGTTCCGAGTTGCCATTGATGCCGTTCTGAGCGACCCGCCGCCGCCAACCGTTCTTGGGTCATTCTCATTGGTTTCACCACCGAACAACGCCAGCGTCACCGTTTCTTCGCTCAGCAATGCGCCCATCAACATCACTTGGACGGCATCAGGCACAGGCACGCCAACTT
The DNA here is from genome assembly GCA_029263855.1 of Candidatus Thermochlorobacteriaceae bacterium. Lineage (GTDB taxonomy): Bacteria > Bacteroidota > Chlorobiia > Chlorobiales > Thermochlorobacteraceae > JANWWM01. The sequence continues at coordinate 36,385 of JAJUFC010000021.1, forward strand.
ACAAGTGGCTTTATTGGGTTGGAACGGCATCAGGCACGCCAACGCTTGTTGTTCCCTCTAATGCAAGCGGCTTTGACACCGTGCTGACGCTCACTTCGAGCAGCGTTGATGGCATTTTAGCCTCGCTGGGATTGAATAGGGGCGATTCAGTACAAGGGCAATGGCGTGTTTTCGCTTACTCGTCGCCGACGGATTCATTGGGTTCGACGCAAACGTTTAACATTACGCTTCGCCGCGCGCCGTTCGCAACTGCCGCTATTTTGTTGGACACAACTGTTGCCAATATGCGCGCCAGCCGCGATACCCTCATCAGTTACCTTAACGCCACAGGCAGAACTTTTGACGTGATTCATCGCGGCAGCAACACAGCAACGATTAGCATTCCGTCGCTCACGGGCTATTCCTTCGTGTTCTTGCTTGGCGAAGGCTCGAACACGGCAAGCGCGAACACGCGCACCGCGCTTCGCAACTATCTCCAAAACGGCACGCCGTCCAACAAAGCACGCCTCATCGTCTTCTCTGAAGACTTCGGCTATAATCATGACCGTGCGGCAGCTGGGGCAAGTCGGGATACG
>JAJUFC010000027.1 GCA_029263855.1 Candidatus Thermochlorobacteriaceae bacterium
CGGCATTGCGCGTTTTAACAAACTCGGAAGGTCGCTATGTTTTGCGAGACGCGCCCACAGGCACATTCACTTGTGTCGTGCGCCGAAGAAACTACTTCACGCAGGTTGTGCAAAACGTGCAAATCACGGAGGGTCAAAACACATTGCCGCCATCTACGATTGTGCCGCCGCCTGCCCCAGGCTCATTCCGCATCGTGCTGACTTGGGGACAATCACCGAGCGATTTAGACTCGCATCTCACAGGACCCGACTCGACAGGGGGAAGATTCCATTGCTATTACTCTAATCGCAGACCCGCAGGCGCGAATGTCGATTTGGACGTCGATGACGTCTCATCGTTTGGACCCGAAACCATTACGATACGCTCGTTCCGCAATGGAATGTATCGTTACTCGGTGCATAATTTCAGCAATCAATCCGCGACGGGCGCGCAAGGAATTTTCGCCTCTCCAACCCAAGTGCAAGTCTATGACGAGCAAGGATTGCTGAGAACCTATATCGCGCCACAACCCACCACGACGGGAAACACTTGGCGCGTGTTTGAAATCAATGTGCAAGGAACAACTCGCGCGATAAGCGACGTCAACGTCTATGTTACGGCAAGCAGTAGCGGCGACATCAACACTTTCCGACCGACGCGCAAATCAGAAATTGAAGTGCAGGTTGAATAAAAACTTTTGAGGCAAAATGTCAAAGGCGACTTGCATAGAGTCGCCTTTTTGGTATTCCCAAAATGAAATGTCAATTTGCGCAGGTTAGGGCAACAAAAACACAATTTCGTAGATGAAAGCGTTTGCGCTTCTTGTTTTATTGGTTCAATCTGCGCAATGCGTCTGCCAAGTTCCATTAGACGTGAAGATGACCCCAACGAGAGACTTGCGCTTGAAGCCCGTCCCGCTTGAAATTCCCGACAAGTTCAAAGGGTTAATCGAGCCCAAAACAGTGAACCTTCCCGACGGGTGGCGCGCGAAAGTCTTTTACATCGGCGGCAACGGACTGCCAAAGTTGGACAAGCCGCGCTTCATAGCGTTTTCGCCTGATAGCGTGATTCACGTCGCCAACAAAAACAGCGGCGAAATCATCGCGCTTCGCGACAAAGATGGCGATGGCGTTGCCGACGAAGCCCGCATCGTCGCTGACAAATTCAACAAGCCGCACGACGTCGCCTTCTACGACGGCGCGATGTATGTAACCGAAGAACGCCGCGTATGGAAACTCGAAGACGCAAACCGCGACGGCATCTACGAATCGCGAACGGTTTTCATCGACAACATCGCATCGGGCGCGACCCAACCGGGCGGCGGACACGACACGCGCTCCATCGCTTTCGATGAAAAGCGTCAAAAAGTCTATCTCTCCATTGGTTCGCTCTGCAATGTCTGCCGCGAAGATTACCGCGCCGTGATTGAACAATACGATATCAACGGAAAGAACAGACGCATCTATGCAACGGGCGTTCGCAACGCCGTCGGCTTGACCATTCACCCCCGCACCCATCAACTTTGGGCGACGAACAACGGGAGCGACAATCAGGGCAACGACATTCCGCCCGAATGGATTGACATCGTCCGCGACGGCGGATTCTACGGCTATCCCTTCGCCTACGCGCACGGCGTTTATTTTGACTTCGAGAAGGGAAGTAGCGATTACAAACGCTTGCTCCCGATTACCAAAGAAGATTCCGCAAAGGTCAGAAAAATGGTTCAGCTCGCCGCGCTCGTGCAGGCGCATTCAGCGTTGATGGCGATTAAATTTGCGAATGAATCGTTTCCCAAAGCGTTTCAACGCGGCGCGTTTGTCGCCTATCGAGGCTCGTGGAATCGCAATCCCGCGACCGGTTACAAAGTCGTTTATCTCGATTTTGAGAGCGACCAAGACACGACGGCGACGAGCGTTGCGGATTTCCTCACAGGATTCGTTCCGAAGTATGAAGGGTCAAGACCAGAACGATGGGGAAGACCCGTCGGACTTCTCGTCGACAAGCGCGGACGGCTGTTCGTAGGGAGCGATGAATCCACGCATCTGATTTTGTGCGTTTATCCAACCAAGTAAAATCTGTGAACCAATGTTCAAAGAACGCTTAATCAAATCCTTTGCTTCGCCGTTTGCTGTTAAACTGTATGTTACCATCGGCGCGGCGGTCGCGCTCGTGGTTTTGTTTGACAAGGCGATTATGCCGCTCGTCGTCAAAGGCGGCGAGGTGGTCAGAGTGCCGAATGTGATTGGCAAGACGTTTGAAGAAGCCGAAAAAATTTTAGCGGAAAAAAACTTGACCGCGATGAAAGGCTACGAGCGTTACGACACCAAGCGACCGATGGGAAGCGTCTTGTATCAAAATCCAACGCCAAATTCGGAAGTCAAAGCGGGGCGGCACGTCTACCTTTCCATCAACACGTCTAAAAAGCCCAACGCGCCAATGCCTGATTTGAAAGGCAGAACGCTTGGCGACGCGAAATTGACATTAGAACGATTGGGACTTGAACTGCAAGAGATTGAATATGCGGTCGTCTACAAACGAGAAGAGGAAGGCTTGGTGGTGGCGCAGTCCGTGCCTGTGGGCGCGGTCTTGAAAGCGGGAACGAAAGTAACGATTACCATCGGCAAACTTCCGGAAGATGGCGGCGTCAAGCAATCCGATGTGCCTGACGTGGTGGGCAAAACGCTTGGCGAAGCGGAAAGAATTTTGATCGAGGCGGGATTTGTCGCGGGCGAAGTGCAGTTCAAATACTCAACCGCGTTGATTCCGAACACGGTGATTTCGCAATCGCCGAAAGCGGGCGATATGGCGCAAGTTGGCGCGGGGATTCGCCTTGTCGTTGCAACGCTCGACAAGGAAAAAGAAAAAGTGAAAGAAGTTCAAGAGTGAAATGTGGCGCGTGTTTGGAATTCCTGCATCGATGTCCATAACAAAAAAGGGCGGATATGAAAACCGCCCCAACTCTAACGATGCGAGTTTTTTTTCTGATAAGATGGATTCTTCGCTTTGTTCAGAATGACCGAGCGTTTTTTTTTCTCGCGCTTCGCGTCTTTGTTATGACGAGCGAGTTCGGGAAACCACCCACGATTATCCGCACATTCTCGTTGTCACTCCCGCGCAGGCGGGAATCCACCCTTGCCGCGTTACTTCACCAGCATCATCTTCTTTGTCTCTACAAAACTTCCCGCTTGCAGTCTATAAAAATATGTCCCGCTTGAAAGACTGCCCGCGTTGAAGGGAACTTCATAAATCCCCGCGTCTCGGCGTTCATTGACGAGCGTCGCCACCACCCTGCCGAGCACATCAAAGACTTTGAGTTTGACGACGCTCGCTTCGGGCAGTTCGTAGCGAATGACCGTAACGGGATTGAACGGTTTCGGATAGTTTTGATGCATAATGGGGTTATACTGCATCGTGCCGCCGCCTGTAATGGTCGCATAATAGACGGGATACGGCGCGCCCGTTCCGAAATTGGTATGAACCAAGTGAATCGTTGAGCCGAAGGTTGCTTCCTCTTGAATGGCGGCAATATCCATTGGCGCATTCGGGCTTGCAAAGATGGGCGAATTAAGAATGTCATAGACGCTACTGATTGCGCCATTGTTGCCTGAAAAAGACACCCGAACGCCGCCAAGTCTTGTTTGTGAAGGGTTGTTGAGCACGCTCACTTCGCAAAAAAGAGATGCGTTAATCGCGCTTTGACTTTGAGGCGCAACTGCAATGACGACCTTTGCGTCGGGCGTAACACGATTGCCGTATGGAATGTAAAGCGTCTGACTTAACGACGGAGAAGCAGGGTCGTATGAGAACAGCCTGCAATTGAGTTGCCCCAAACCCGTGTTCCAAGCCATCAGGGCGAATTGCGAACTGGCGGCAACCGTTGGGTTTTTGCCGTCGCCGAGATAGAGTTCGTTTGACCAACTCGTGCCGCCGTTGGCAGAATAGGTCAGCCAGATTTTGCCTGCGGATTCATAGACGAGATAAAACACATTGTTGTAAAGCGTTGCGCCTTGTGCATTAGCAAG
>JAJUFC010000025.1 GCA_029263855.1 Candidatus Thermochlorobacteriaceae bacterium
AGAAGCGGGGTCATACAGCGTGTCGCTGAACGGGGCGAACTTATCAAGCGGCATTTATTTCTACCGCTTGCAAGCGAGCGCGACGAATGGAGCGTCAAGTTCAAACTTCGTGGCGACGAAAAAGATGATGCTGGTGAAGTAGGGTGGAGGTTAGAGTTAGAGATGAGAAGATGAAAGCGAAGGGGTGGGCATTGTGGCTCGCCCCCTTTGTTTTTTGGAGAACAGTTCTCGCGCTTGGAATGACAAATGTGAATGCGCAATGAATAACGATTCAAAGCGCGGTCAGTTTGAACGTGTCTTTCGTGAGTTCGCGCAAGGTCAAAATGCGCTCAATCGGAAGGGTAATGGATTGAATGTCGGAGACGGCGCGGGCGGAATCTTCGCAAGCGAAAAGGCAGAAGCCATCTTCAATTTTCTTGACGACATATTTCGCGCGCGGCTTGATTTCGCACTCAATCAAAACAAGTTCCACGCGCTTGCCCAACGCGCGTTTAAGAACGGTTTGAACGTCATCAGGCTCGCGCTCGCCGCGAAACGAAAGGTTGAAGAGAGAAAGACTCATCAGGAAAGAAAACAGCAGAAGCGAAGGGAGATGGTGTTTCATAGAATCGCGTCGTTTAATTTTTAAGCGTGCAAACATACAACGGAGAAGTTTATTAAATCGTCAAGCCGCTGTTATGTTTTTATCACAAGAATTGTAATTCACTTAATCGCGCATTAACTTTCGCGCATCAACTTAATCGCTGTCAAAAATTAGAAGTAATTCTCAACCTTCCAAATCTAACTATGTCTGAGACACTGCAAGCCACAAGCATCAATTTTGAATTCACGGAAAATCAAAAGATGATTGCTGAAACCGTGAGGAATTTCACTGCGCGCGAGTTGCCGTTTAATGTCGTGATGAAATACGACGAAGAACAACATTTCCCGATTGAACTTGTCCGCAAGGTCGGCGAGTTAGGATTGCTCGGCATTATCTTTCCCGAAGAATACGGCGGCGCGGGCTTTGGGTATTTGGAATATGTAACGGCGATCGAAGAGCTGTCAAAAGTAGACCCGAGTTTGGGCTTGACGGTTGCGGCGCACAATTCGCTCGGCACAAATCACCTCTTTCAATTCGCCAGTGAAGAGTTAAAGCGCAAGTTCATTCCGAAGTTGGCAAGCGGCGAAATGCTTGCGGCGTGGGCGCTCACCGAACCGAACTCGGGAAGCGACGCGGCAGGAATGCTCACAACCGCCGTGCAGGACGGTGACCATTGGGTTTTGAACGGCTCAAAAAATTTCATCACCAATTCGCACAGCGGCGATATTTGTGTGGTGATGGCGATTACCGACCGCGAAAAAGGCAATCACGGCATTTCGGCGTTCCTCGTTGAAAAAGGCACGCCCGGCTTTTCGCCCAGCAAAAAAGAAAACAAACTCGGAATGCGCGCTAGCGAAACGGGACAACTCGTCTTCGATAACTGCCGCATTCCTTACAACCACCTGCTCGGCAACTTGAACGAAGGCTTCAAACAAGCGATGATGATTTTGGACGGGGGACGCATTTCCATTGCGGCGCTCTCGCTGGGCATCGCCGAAGGCGCGCTCGAAGCCAGCGTCAAATACGCCAAGGAACGCAAACAATTCGGTAAACCGATTTCGGATTTTCAAGCCATTCAATTCAAACTCGCCGATATGGCGACGGAAATCGAAGCCGCCAAAATGCTCACGTTCCGCGCCGCCGCTCTGAAAGACGAAGGCAAAACCACGACGATGGAATCCTCAATGGCGAAACTCTACGCCTCCGAAGTCGCCGTGCGCGTCTGCAACGAAGCCGTGCAAATCTTCGGCGGCTATGGCTTCATCAAAGAGTTTCCCGCAGAGAAATTTTATCGCGACGTCAAACTCTGCACCATCGGCGAAGGCACGTCGGAAATTCAACGCCTTGTCATCGCGCGCCAACTGATGAAAAAATGAACCCATCGGCGCGTGAAAACCGACAAACTCGTCTATTTGCTCTTTAAGCGATTGCCACAAGGGTTTTTCGCGCTCATCGACAGAAGTCCAAACGACGCGGAGCGGTATCTTGTCAAAGCCGTCGAACTCAAAGAAACCGCGTTCCGTCTCGATGCGGTTTTTTTGCCCAAAAACGACGATGACGAAACCTACTTCGTCGAAGCGCAGTTTCAACTCGACGACGCTTTTTACGCGCGATTTTTCGCCGAAATTTTTTTGTATTTGAAGCAATACTCGACGAGGAAGTGGCGCGCCGTCGTCATTTATCCGTCAAGAGCGGTCGAATCGAAAAACATTGACGCGCATTCCGTCTTGTTGGAGTCGCCGCAAGTCAAGCGAATTTATTTGAACGAACTGCCGACCGACGCGAGAGGCGCGGTGGGCGCGTTTCGCCTGCTCATTGAGCCTGAAACGACCGCGCCCGCGTTGGCGCGAAGGCTCGCAAGCGAAGGCAAAGAGATTCTGGACGTCGTTCAACAAATTCTTTTCTACAAGTTCAAAACGAAAAGCCGAAAGGAGATTATGCAAATGCTCGGCATCGAAGAAGAAATTTTGCGCGAAACCAAAGCCTTTCAAGAAATTCTCCAAGAAGGCAAAGAGGAAGGCAAAGCCATTGGCAAAGGAGAAATGCTTGCGAAAACCGTGCCTATTTTGCGCGAACTGGGCTTGAACGATGAAGACATCGCGCGCAAACTGGAAGTTCCGATTGAAACCATCAAAGCCATCGCGCCTCGCCAAGAAAACTCTGTTTGAACGTTCAAAGATTCTTGCAAACGCAAGGGTTTTTTGCGTTATGGCGGGTCAATCCTTCATATAGACTTTGATGTTGACGCAGAGCCAATTTCCTTCGAAGTGGAATTCATCAATTTGCGCGAAAATCAACTTCCCCGCGTCCATCAATCGCGCGATGACTTCGTTTTGGGCGCGCGGCAGGTAGCCTGCTTTTTCGCCTTGCTCGGTGAAAATCAGAATCGCGTTCTCGTCGTGTTCGTTGGTTGGTTCGCGCTTCATCGCAAGTCGCTCGCCCGCGTTAATGTGCGTCGCAAGACCTTCGGGGTCGTCGAGATAACTCGTGCCGGCGATGTGGGTTTCGAGAAGCAGAATGTCGCGCGAAAAGGGCATCGGCGCGGCGCCGCCTGCGCGCTGGAAAATCTCCAAAGTCGTCGGGTCAAATTTGATGATGTCGCTCATTGGTTCGTTCTCGTTAGGCTTTCTTTGATGGCGGTTAGATACGCGCGCTCTGCGAGCAGAGATTCTTTTTGTTCGCGCAATTTTTCTTGTTCGGCGTTGAGCCAAACGGGATCGGTAAGGTTTTCGCGAATGGAAATCGGCGGCGTTTGTCGTAGCGTTTCAAGTTGAAGCAAGCATTTTTGGATTTCAGAGCGAAGGCTCGTGATGCGCGTTCTCAACGCATCAATAGCGGTTTCGTCAAACGCTTCTTCGCTGTCGAGCGTGGCGTAAAGCGAAAGCGATTTGAGTCGTTCAAGGTCGCCGTCCTCGTAGGCTTCCATAACTTGATGCCAAAGCGCTTTTTGATAATCGGTCAAGTTCGGATTCAAGTCGGGGTGGAGCCGTTTGACCAGCGCGCGAAAGAGCGATTTGAGTTCGTTTGATTCTTCGATCGCGAGCGCGCTCGCAAGATGAACGCGGCTTTTGAGAATCGTCGCCGACATCTCCCGCATTTGTTTCTGCCATTCGGCAAACTCCGTGTCCAAAATCAATATGATGGCTTCATCGTCGGGAACGTCGCCGCGATTAAGATAGGCTTGAATCAACTCAATTTCGCGTTTGAGCCTCCGACACTCGATCTGAATTACGAAATTTTCATAGACATATTGCCCGATTTCAACTTGATAGATGGCTTCCAAATTGGGCTTGACGACGGTTTGCAGTTCGTTCAGTTCAAACAAAAGCGACGCGAGCGTTTCGGCAAGCGTTTGGGCTTCGGCTTTGAGCGTGGCGAAATCGGCGTGAGGTTCGAGTGCGTTGGGGCGATTCATTTGAGCAAGTCGTTTGTCGTTGTTCGGCGGAAATGTAAGAAGATAGGCGGAATTTGCAACAAGGAAATTTTCGCGAAATCTTTGTTAAAGTCAAATTCGTTTGTGAATTTAACCGCGCGTCGCAAGATGCGTTCAGAACATTCAATCGCTCAACAAAAACAACGGGAAATGCCAAAACTTCTTGAAATCAAAAATCTGAAAACGCACTTCAAAACCGACGATGGAATCGCCAAAGCCGTCGACGGTGTCAGTTACAGCATCGATAAAAACGAGACGCTGGGGCTTGTGGGCGAGTCGGGGTGCGGCAAGTCGGTAACCGCGCTTTCGATTATGCGCCTCATTCCGCAACCGCCGGGACTGTATGCGGGCGGCGAAATTCTCTTCGACGGCAAAGACTTGCTGAAACTTTCAGACGACGAGATGCGCAACATTCGCGGCAATCGAATCTCGATGATTTTTCAAGAGCCAATGACCTCGCTCAATCCCGTTTATACCTGCGGCTCTCAAATCGCCGAAGCGATTGAACTGCATCAAAAACTCTCCAAAAAAGACGCGCGAGACAAGGCGATTGAAATGCTCAATCTCGTCGGGATTCCGTCGCCCGCGCAACGCTTCGATGAATATCCGCATCAACTTTCGGGCGGAATGCGTCAGCGCGTCATGATTGCGATGGCGCTCTCGTGCAACCCCGCCTTCTTGCTCGCCGACGAGCCAACCACCGCGCTCGATGTAACCGTGCAGGCGCAAATTTTGGAGCTTATCAAAAAACTCCAACAAGAACTCGGAATGGGCGTGATTATGATTACGCACGACTTGGGCGTGATTGCCGAAGTGAGCGACAATGTCGCCGTGATGTATGCCTCGAAAATCGTCGAATACGGAACGGTGCATCAAATCTTCGAGAACCCGCTTCACCCTTACACGCAGGGCTTGATGAAATCGATTCCGCGCATTGGTCAGCACGCCGATCGATTGAACGTGATTGAAGGCTCGGTGCCGCCCTCGACGCATTTCCCAAAGGGCTGTCATTTCTGCACCCGTTGCGAATTTGCCGACGAGAAATGCTGGAACGAAAAGCCCGATTTGGTCGAGTATGAAAGCGGACACACCGCCGCGTGTTGGAAAGTGGAAGAACTGACGAAGGCGTGAAGATGCGCGAAATGCGAGGTTGAAATTTCATAAAGGCTCTTGCGCGGAGAGCCTTTTGTTTTTTGGCGAAATACGAACACAAAGTTATGAAACTCCGCCGATAAATAGCCATTAAATTATTTTTATAAAAGCCGTAACTTTGAGCGTTTTCAAGGCTAAACAACGGCTTGAAAACAAGCATTCATTGAACATTAGAACATTAACAAGAACAAGGAGAAGTAAAAATGAACGCAAGAAGCAAACGCATCGCCGTTGCGATGCTATTCGC
>JAJUFC010000018.1 GCA_029263855.1 Candidatus Thermochlorobacteriaceae bacterium
GGCAAAGAAGTGGCGACATTGGTGAATGGACGGCAAGAAGCGGGCAGTTACAGCGTGCCGTTCAATGCGGCGCGGTTGTCAAGCGGAATGTATTTTTATCGGTTGCAAGCCGGAGAATTTGTGGAAACGCGCAAGATGATGCTGGTGAAGTAGCAGGGTGAAGGGTAAAGATTAGAAGCTATGTGTCATTTCGAGCGAAGCGAGAAATCCATAACAAGTGAGAGAATGAGGGGGCGGGTTCAAAATCCGCCCTTTTCATTTGTGGGGAGTTTGTGAAGATTGAGTAACAAAGACGAAAAATTTACTTGGGTGTTTGAGTGTTTGCGATTAAACTTCCATTGGTTTTTATTTAATCGTATGCCATGCCAACAAAAACTTTTCTTTTAGATGCCGATGATGCGTCGGAGATGCCTTCCACAAAGAGCGGCGTAAATCTTGAAAAATATCAAAGCGCGCTCAACGCCGCCCAGTTTGAAGCGGTTACAACAACCGAAGGCGCGCTCTTGGTTGTGGCAGGCGCGGGAACAGGCAAAACAAAGACGCTCACTTATCGCGTTGGACATTTGATTGAATCAGGCGTTGCGGCGCAAAATATCTTACTGCTTACTTTCACGCGCCGAGCGGCACAAGAAATGCTTGTGCGTGCGGCGAGCTTTGCCGATACCCGATGCGCACATATTCTCGGCGGAACTTTTCACGCCTACGCGCACAAACTGCTTCGCGAATACGCTTCCAAAATCAACCTTGCCGAAAACTTCGTCGTGCTCGACCAAATTGACGCCGAAGACACGATTGAAATCGTCCGCACCGCACTGGGCTTCAACAAAAAAGAAAAACGCTTCCCAAAAAAGAACACGCTTCAACGCATCATCAGCACGGCAACTAATAAGCAAATTCCAATCGAGGAAGTTATAGAAAATTCGTATCCGCAATTTTTCCCACTCACCGACGATATACTCAAAGTTGCCGATGCGTATCGCGATTACAAACGCACCAATTCGCTTCTCGATTACGACGACTTGCTCACGCATCTGAAAACCATGCTCGAAACGCAAAGCGACGTGCGGCATCGAATCGCCTCGCAACTGCGCTATGTGATGGTTGATGAGTATCAGGATACGAATTTAGTTCAGGCGGATTTGGTGGCACTGCTTTCAAGCGTTCACGGCAATGTGATGGCAGTCGGCGACGATGCGCAAAGCATTTACTCGTTTCGCGGCGCAAACTTTCGCAACATTCTCGATTTTCCGAAACGCTTTCCAAATACGAAAATCATCAAGCTCGAGGAAAATTACCGAAGCACAGAACGGATTCTCGAACTTACGAACAGCGTGATTCGGCAAGCCAAAGAAAAATTCTCAAAGAATCTTTACACCAAAATTAAGCCGGGTGGAGAATTGCCCGCAATTGTTGCTGCGCCTGACGAGCGGTATCAATCGCGCTTTATCGCTCAGCGCATTTTGGAACTGCGCGAAAAAGGCATCGCGCTCAATCAAATCGCCGTCTTGATGCGCAACAGCCGCGATAGTTTCGATTTAGAACTCGAGCTCAAAAAGCGAAACCTGCCGTTTGTCAAATATGGCGGGCAGAAAATCGTTGAGGCGGCGCACATTAAAGATTTTGTGTCGTATTTGAAAGTGCTCTATAACCCGCGCGACATTTTGGCTTGGAATCGCATTTTGCGCTTGCTCGACGGCATTGGTCCGAAAACCGCGCAAGACCTTGCCGATTGGATTAAAACCGCACCGAATCCCTATCACTTCGCAACGGCGAACGTCTCGCCGAAGTATTTGGACGCACTCAAAAAATTGGGAACGCTTCTCGCGAATCTTTCTCAAAATCTCTCGCCGCTTATAGCAGTTTCCGAAACGCTCTTGAAGTATTACCAACCCATTCTGCGCGAAAAGTATTACGAAGATTTTAGTAAGCGCGAAAAAGATTTGGAAAACTTTTTGGGAATCGTCGCTAATTACACCTCGCTTGCGACGCTCTTAGCAGATTTAGCCTTAGAGCCGATTGACCTTTCGGCGATGGAAACCAAAGCCACACTCAAAGACGAATCCCCGCTCACGCTTTCCACGATTCACTCGGCGAAGGGTTTGGAGTGGCACACAGTTTTTCTCATCAACGTGCTTGATGGAACGATTCCTTCGCGCTATGCCGTCGGCGAAACGGAATCGATTGATGAAGAACTTCGGCTCTTATATGTGGCACTAACGCGCGCGAAAAACTTGCTCTACATTTCCTATCCGATTATCTGCAAAGGCGCGGAAGATTACTTCGGCAATCCGTCGCGCTTCTTGCAAGCCATGCCGGAGTCGCTGTATGAAAAATTGCTGTTGGTGGATTCAAAACAAGTTCAACCGCAACTCAGTGCGCCGCCGCGACAGTTGCAACCGCCGGAGCAAGACCACGACTTGCCGTTTTAATGAGTAATAAGTAACGCGAAGCAAAGCCATTCTTCATGATTCATTATGTCGGATTCCTCACGCTGTTCGCAATGGCGGGAGAGAAGGCGCGGAATGGCGATGTATGTTTTTTGCCGTCTGAAAATGCCCTGCTTAAAGAAAACTTCATTCAAACTTCACAATTCCGTAACAACTCGCCGATTACTTTTGCAACCGTTTTTAGAACGCATCTCAAATTTAGAACGCATTTCAAATTTTTTTTCAACTCAAATGACGACGACGGCAATTCATAAAGATGACTAAGCATACCCGTTCTGTCGCGGGAATGATTCACCTTCCTGCGAGGGGCTATGCTTCGACCAAACGCGCACAAGACGCGAAAGCATCACATACCACTGCCGAAGTTCAAAATGGCAAATTCCACATCCGCCATTCTTATCTTCTCAACCGCAAATGCGAAGGAAACTTCGCATCGTGCTTGAATGTCGTTTTGAACGCCACATCAAAACGCCTCTCGACTTTTTCTTTTCATCATTTCATCAATCATAAACAATCAACAACCATGCTCAAATTGCGACATCTTTTTGCCGCCATTGTTATGGCAATCATGTTCAGCGCGTGTTCCGACAATTCGCTCAACACGCCCGAACCTACGGACGATGCAACAAGCAACGTGATTAGCAAAATCGAAGCCGAAGAACTTGTGCAAACGCTGACAACAACCACAGAAGGATTTGAGAACGGCACGAAAACCTCTTACGCAACGGGGACAGTAACGCTCGGCACAGGTTCTTGGACGCTTTCCGACGCGCTCATCGGCACATTGACAAGCGACCGCAAAAATGGCGCACGCTCGGCGCGCCTTATCAACACGGGGCGTATCACGATGAACTTCAACCGAACCACAGGCGCAGGCACGATTTCTATTCGCCACGCGGTCTTCGGCTCTGATGGCGCAAGTTCATGGGAACTTTGGGCATCGACCAACAGCGGCGCAAGCTGGACAAAAATCGGCGCAACCGTTACGACATCAAGCACGACCCTTCAAACTGCAACCTTCACGGCGAACATTTCGGGAACAGTGCGCATTGAAATTCGCAAAGTTTCAGGCGGCTCTGCGCGGCTTAACATTGATGATATTACCATTACAGGCTACACGACGAGTTCTGGCGGTGGCACAACGCCTGCGCCTGCAAGCGTGCATCTCAACATGGGCAATCCGACAGGCGCAGTTACAAGCACAAATGCGCCCACGAATTACTTGATGGAAAAACCGCAATTCGCCCTTTCGTATCATCGCGACAAAGGTATTCCGAACTGGGTGTCGTGGCATGTTAGTGCCTCGTGGCTCGGCTCTGCACCACGTCAAGACGATTTCCGTGCAGACAACACGCTTCCGACGGGCTGGTATCGCGTAGGCAACACGAGCTACACAGGTTCAGGATTTGACCGTGGTCATAATTGCCCCTCGGCTGACCGCACGCGAACCACGACGGATAACTCCGCCACGTTTTTAATGACCAACATGATTCCGCAATCGCCCGATAACAATCAAGGTCCTTGGGCAAGCTTGGAAGATTACACCCGCACATTGGTCAATCAAGGCAATGAATGTTATGTGATTATGGGTCAATACGGCACAGGCGGCACAGGTTCAAATGGTTTCCGCTCAACAATTGATAACGGCAGAGTAACCGTTCCGAATCGTATTTGGAAGGTCATTGTGGTGCTCCCTGCCGAATCGGGCGACGATGCAACGCGAGTAACAACCTCAACCCGTGTCATTGCTGTTGATATGCCGAACACACAAGGTATTCGCAATAATAACTGGGGAACTTACCGCACAACCGTTGACGCAATCGAAGCGGCGGCGGGTGTTGATGTGCTCTCGCGCGTGCCTGCAAGCATTCAAGCCGTGATTGAAAGCCGCGTGGATAACGGACCAACGCAATAACGCATTGCAGGCATCAATTTTTTAGAAAGGTCGAAGATTTCACTTCGACCTTTTTTCTTTTTACCTTTGCACGATTTTTCAACTCACCTGTCAGATTTTCAACATGCTCGTAATGAAATTCGGCGGCACTTCGGTTGAAGACGCAACTGCAATGCAGAATGTGATTGGCATTGTGCGAAATCAACTCGAGCGGTCGCGCCAAAATGCTTCGCCTGCGCCGATGGTGATTGTAAGCGCGTGCGCAGGAATTACAAACAAACTCATCAAACTTGCAGAACTTGCCGTCAGCAATCAACGCGACGAGGCGTTAGTCGTGCTGGGCGAAATCAAGGCGCACCACTCGAAGGTTGCCGAATCACTTTTGAAGAACAGCGAGAACGCTACAAGATTTATTGAAAAACTGACGAACAACCTTCAACTGCTGATTACCGCCGCCGATATATTTGGCGACGCTTCGCCGCGCGTCGTTGATGCCTTTGCGGCACATGGCGAACTTTTTTCGTCATTCATTCTCGCCGAAGCCATGAACGAGCAAGGCGTAAAAACAGAATGGAAAGATGCACGGACGTTTCTCATCACCGACGACTACTTCGGAAAAGCACAGCCGCTTTGGGATATTTCTGAAACCAAATTAAGAGAAGACATTTTACCCCTGCTTAGTCAAGGTATTGTAGTGTTATCGCAAGGCTATATTGGTGCGACCGTATCGGGCAAAACCACAACGCTCGGACGCGGCGGCTCGGATTACTCGGCGGCAATTTTCGGCGCAATGCTTGGCGCAGAGGCGATTCAAATCTGGACCGATGTCGACGGCGTTTTGACCGCCGACCCGCGCCTTGTGCCTGACGCACGCCGACTGAAAGTGATGACCTTCAACGAAGCCGCAGAACTGGCTTATTCAGGCGCGAAGGTGTTGCACCCTTCAACGATTCGTCCTGCCGTTACGAAAAACATTCCCGTCTATGTGCTCAACTCCAAGCGTCCTGACGGTGAAGGCACGCTAATTACCAACGCCGTAGATTCATTTGAAGGAATGGTAAAATCAATCGCACACAAAAAAGGACAAACGATTATCAATCTAACGACAACGCAAATGCTCGGCACATTTGGCTTTTTGCGTCAGGTCGCGCAAGTGTTTGAAAAGTATGAAACCGCTATTGATATGATTTCTACAAGCGAAGTTTCGGTTTCGCTCACGATTGGAGATAAAACGAACTTGAACAAAATTGTCGAGGAACTCAAACCCATTGCCGAAGTGGAAATTGAAAAAGATATTGCCACGATTAGCGTTGTAGGCGATAGCATTCGCCGCTCACCGGGCATTGCCGCACATGTGTTTCAGGCAATTAGCGACATCAATGTGAAGATGATTTCACAAGGCGCGTCAGAAATTAACATTGGCTTTGCCGTTGATGAATCGGACATAGAAAGAGCCGTGCGTTTGCTTCACGAGGCATTTTTTGCCGAAGTCAAAGAAGGCGCAATTTTCGCTTGATGTCGTGCTTCAACAAGTCAGTGACCGTAACCTTAAAAAACCAAAAAGGGGTAACAAGCAATGAAAAAATTTGGTGAACTCGTCGTCGAGAAAGGCTATGCGACCGAAGAGCAAGTAGAAATTGCATTAGGGTTGAATATGGCAACGCGCGATGTGTTAGGGCGAACCTTGCTGGAAAAAAACTATATCAACTTTGAACAGTTCAAAACGCTTGTGGCTTATCAAGAAGCAAATCCTGATAAGCGAATTGGCGATTGTGCGGTCGAGTTAGGATATGTAACGAATGCACAGGTTAATGAAGCGATGGCAATTCAAAACGAGCATAAAACTTTTTTGGGCGATATGATGGTAGATTTAGGGTTCATCACACCAGAACAGCGCGACGAAGTTTTGGCGTTGCAAACCAAGTTAAAAGTATAAAATGAGCTACACCGTTATCGCGCGAAAATATCGCCCGCAAAAGTTCGCCGATATTACGGCACAAGAGCACATCACGCGCACATTGCAAAATGCAATTCGCACAGGCAGAGTCGCACATGGCTATATTTTTTCAGGCTCGCGTGGCGTAGGCAAAACAACCTCAGCGCGTATTCTCGCCAAAGCCCTCAACTGCGAAAAAATTTTGACTGACGAAACTTATCGCAACGAAGTTGCTGAGCCGTGCGGCGTGTGCGAAAGTTGTCGCGATTTCGATAACGGCGCAAGCCTGAACATTTATGAATTTGACGCCGCGTCCAACAACAGCGTCGATGATGTGCGATTGCTTCGCGAAAATGTCCGCTACGCGCCACAAAAAGGAAAGTATAAGGTCTATATCATCGATGAATTTCACATGCTTTCCACAGCGGCGTTCAATGCGTTTCTCAAAACCCTCGAAGAGCCGCCGCCGCATGCGATTTTCATTTTCGCAACCACCGAACTGCAAGATGTACCCGCAACTATTGCTTCGCGTTGCCAACGCTTCATCTTCAAGCGCATTTCCGTTCAAGACATTGCCAATACGCTCGAAGAAATTTGCAAAAAAGAAAACATCACCATCGACCGCGATTCGCTCAACCTCATTGCGCGAAAAGCCGACGGCGCAATGCGCGACGCGCAAAGCCTTTTAGACCAAGTCATTTCGTTTTCGCTTCAAGATGCCTCAGAAGAATCGGTCAAGATTACTTACGAGACGACCTCCAGCCTGCTCAACATTTTAGACGAAGAATACTTCTTCGCCGTTACCGACGCGATTGCTGAAAAAAATCCTGATAAGATGCTTAGCGTTTCGAGTTACATCTACGAAAACGGTTTCGACATTTCGGACTTCCTTCAAAAACTTATCGGGCACTTCCGCAATTTCCTCATTATTAAAAATTTGCGCTCGTGCAAACTCATCGAGACGACCGAAGTCTACAAAAAGCGATACGAAGAAGGTGCAAAACACTTCGAGACCGATACGCTCTTGCAGTTCGTCGACCTTGTTACCAATGCGGAAAAAGAAATCAAAACCTTTCGTGAGCCGCAACTCAAATTGGAACTCACGCTCTTGAAACTCATCAAGGTGGCAGAACTTGGCAATTATGAAGCGCGAATCGCCGCACTTGAAAAAGCCGTTCAAGCATTGAGCCAAGAACTAAAAAAAAAATCGCTGACGAAAGCGTAGCAATAACGCAACTCGATACGCCCACTCAAACTTCCCCAAAGCCCACCATGCAATCCATAACTTTGGAGCGTGTGAATCAATCGCTTAACCAATCGCTCGATGTTGTCGCGTGGCAAGGGCGGTTTTCACGATTCATTCAGGAGACCAATTACCGACCGCGTTACGCCAGTTCGCGTCCACCTATCAAAGAAAACTTGGAGCAAGAGCAAAGCGACGCGCAAAAGTTGATTTCAAAAGAAGTGCTGATGGCGCATTGGGGCGCGTTTATTGAGTCGCTTGAAAATGAAGGCAAGTCGCTTCTCGTTTCCAGTTTGAAAATGTGCGAAGTAGAAGCCGTGCAAGATGGCAAAGTCGTGCTCAAATGCACTAAGAAGTTTTCGTTTGAATCGCTCCAAACCGAGTCAACTGACTTGCACAAAGAGGCGGTTAAGTTTTTTGGGGGCTTGTTGGAAATTGAAATCGTGTTGGATAAAGTCAGCCTTGCCGAAGCGATGAAGTCTGAAAAAAGTGCGGCGGAACTCTTCAAGGAACTCTCAGAAACAAATCCCGTCATCAAATATCTTATCGAGCATTTTGGCGCAGAGCCGCTGTATTGAGGGGCAGTTCAACGCAAAATTTTTATGTTGGATTGAGAAAGTATCGATTCAACTTCTGAAAGAGTGGCACGTGCGACGTCGCCCGAAACGCTTTGTTTTAATGCGGAACACGCAACGGCGAAGTCGAGAGCCTCTTTTGAAGTTGCTTTTGTGAGCAATCCAAAAATTAAGCCTGCCGCGAAGGCGTCGCCGCCACCGATATGCTCCGAAGGCTGATACGTCCAAACTCGCGAAAGCGTTGGCGTTTGGCAATCGCTGTCATCAAGCAAAAGCGCGGCTTTCGTGAGCGTGTTAGGAAGACTGTGCGAGGCGCTTGAACGAACCGAGAGCGCAACCGACTTGAAGCCAAATTCCGACTTTAACTTCCGAGCAAGTGCGGGGTAAAGCGCATCGCCCGTTTCAGGAACAGAAATGCCAAGACAGTTGAATGCGTCGCCCTCGTTGGAAATGCACACATCAACATGCGGCATCATGGGAATCATCTCGCGCCGCGCCTCTTCAATCGTCCAAAGTTTTGCGCGATAGTTCAAATCACAACTAACCTTAACGCCATGACGCTTTGCCGTAGCAAGAGACATCTTCAACGAATCCCTCACCGATTGATGAAGCGCAACGGTAATACCTGTAAAATGAAACCAGTCCGCATTGTTGAGAATCTGCTCCCAATCAAGTTCATCAACTTTGAGCGTTGTGATTGAGGAATGAGCGCGGTCGTAAATGACTTGCGACGGACGAAGCGACGTTCCGTTTTCCAAAAAATAGATGCCGAGACGCTCACCGCCACGCAAGACGTGCTCGACATTCACGCCCATGCTGCGAAAAAAACTCAAAGCGGAATCGCCGATGAGGCTGTTCGGAAGTTTAGAGACAAGACGCGCCGTAACACCAAACTGCGCCAGTTGCGCCGCCACGTTGGCTTCCGCGCCGCCGTAGTGAATTTCAAAAGAGCGCGCTTGCGCAAGGCGTTCATAATTTGGCGGAGAAAGGCGCATCAAAATTTCACCAAAGCAAACAACCGTCAACGGCTTCGTCATAACGCTTGTGAGTTAAGATGTTGGAGAATGGAAGCCCGAAAGGTTTTCGCGTTTTCAGAGAGGCGCGCGAAATCGTTTGCGGCGATTGCTTTTGAATCGAGCAACGCGCCGCCAATGCCGACCGCGCACGCGCCCGCAGAAAGCCACTCGCCCGCGTTGGCGAGCGTAACGCCGCCCGTTGGCATCATCTTGATTTGCGGCAACGGCGCTTTGACCGCCTTGAAAAACGCTGTCCCTACGACTTCGGCGGGAAAGACTTTCACCACGTCCGCGCCTGCTTTGTAGGCGGCATAAATTTCCGTCGGGGTCATCGCGCCAATCATCGCGGGAACGCCGCGTCGATGCGCCACGTCGATAAGCGGCAAATTCAAAATCGGCGTTACGATGAAGCGCGCGCCGCGCTCGATGCTCTCGCTTGCGTCGCGCTCGCTCATCACCGTGCCTGCGCCAACAAGCAAATTCGCGCGCGTCGAGAGCTCGGAAATAATGTTCAGCGCATCAGGCGTGGTAAGCGTGATTTCGACAATCGTTACGCCGCCGCTGGCAATCGCCTCGACGACTTGAATCGCTTTCGCCGCGTCGTTCAAGCGAATCACTGCGATGGCTTTGTCGGAAAAAATGCGTTCAAGAATCTGCTCTTTCATCGGTTCAATCGTTGAAGAAACCGAAGTAGGTTTCGGCGTTGCGGTAGCAAATGTCGCGCACCATTTCGCCGACGAGATGAATGTCGTCGGGCAGAAGTCCTTGCTCCATTTCCTTTCCGAGCAAGTTGCACAAGGTTCGGCGGAAGTATTCGTGGCGCGGATACGAGAGGAAACTGCGCGAATCGGTTACCATTCCGACGAAGCGCGAGAGCAAGCCCATATTGGAGAGCGCGTTCATTTGCTTTTCCATTCCGTCTTTTTGGTCTAAAAACCACCACGCGCTACCGTATTGCAATTTGCCCGCCACCGTGCCGTCTTGAAAATTGCCGAGCATCGTGGCGAAGACTTCGTTGTCGCGCGGATTGAGATTGTAGAGAATAGTTTTGGCGAGTTTGTTTTGGTCATCGAGCCGATTAAGGTATTTGGCAAGTGGTGTGGCGACAGGCAAATCTCCAATGGAATCGAAACCTGAATCTGCGCCGAGCAAGCGCATCATTCGAGAGTTGTTGTTGCGCATCGCGCCGATGTGAAATTGTTGCGTCCAGCCTTTCTCGGCGTTCATCAAGCCGAGTTCAAGCATCACAGCGGATTTGTATTTGAGCGCTTCTTCCATCGAGACGCTCTTGCCTGCGCGCGCTTTGTCAAAAATCGCTTTGACTTCGCTTTCGGTGAAATCTTCGGCGAACATCGTCTCGATGCCGCTATCGGAGAGCCGACAGCTATGCGCGGCGAAAAAGTCGTGCCGTTTGCGAAGCGCGAGAATCGCATCGTGATATGAACGAATGTCCACGCCAGACGCGGCGGAAAGTTTATCGAGATAAGCGTTCCAAGTTTGCGCGTTCTCGATGAAGAGAATTTTATCGGGGCGAAACGTCGGCAAGACCTTGACGGGAAAGTTTGATTGCGCGGCAAGGTTTCGGTGATGTTCGAGCGAATCGATGGGGTCGTCGGTGGTGCAAACGATGCGCACGTTCATTTTTTGGAGAATGGCTTGCGTGGAGAGTTCAGGCAGTTGCGCGTTGCACTCGTCCCAGATGGATTTCGCGGTTGTCTCGTTGAGCAGTCGGTCGCTGATGCCGAAGTAGCGAGCAAGTTCGAGGTGCGTCCAATGGTAGAGCGGGTTGCGAAGAGTTTTCGGGACGGTTTTCGCCCACGCTTGAAATTTCTCCCAGTCGCTTGCGTTGCCCGTGCAGAAGCGTTCATCGATGCCGTTGGTTCGCATTGCGCGCCATTTGTAGTGGTCGCCGTAGAGCCAAATTTGCGCGAGGTTCTCGAAGCGTTTGTTCGTTGCGATTTCATCGGGCGGCAAGTGGCAGTGGTAGTCGATGATGGGTTCGTTTTTGGCGAACTCGTGATAAAGCGTTTGCGCGGTTTTGGTTTGCAGCAGAAAGTCGTCGTGAATGAATGGCATATAGCGATGCGTGGTTTGGTTTGCGTTTAGAGCGTTACGCCGTCTTTCCAGATGGCGATTTCGCGGTAACCGTTTTTTTCGTTGTTTGTTTTTTTCTTGCCTGATGCGACGTCCAAAATGAAGTTCAAAAGTTGTTCCGTGAGCGCGTCCATTGACTCGCCGTTTAGGAGCGCGCCAGCGTTGAAATCAATCCAGTTGGGTTTCTTTTTGGCGATGTCGTTGTTTGAAGAAATTTTAATGGTCGGCGCGGGAAAGCCGAGCGGCGTGCCGCGTCCCGTCGTGAAGAGAATTAGCGTTGCGCCGCTGGCGACTTCGGCGGTTGAAGAGACCGCGTCGTTGCCCGGCGCGTTGAGCAACGCAAGTCCCGGTTTCGTTACGGGTTCGCCGTAGTTCAAAATTTGCGTAACGATAGCCGAGCCGCCTTTTTGAATCGCGCCGAGCGATTTTTCTTCGAGCGTCGTGATGCCGCCGCCTTTGTTGCCGGGCGACGGATTTTCATAGACGGGCTGACCGTGCGCGATAAAATACCGCTTGAAGTCGTTAATCATTTTGACAAGTTTCTCGAACGTTTCGGGCGAATCGCAACGGTTCATCAAGAGCCGCTCCGCGCCGAACATTTCAGGCACTTCGGTCAAAATTGCCGCGCCGCCGTTTGAAGCGAGAATGTCGGAGATGCGCCCCACGAGCGGATTTGCCGTGATGCCCGAAAACCCGTCAGAGCCGCCGCACTTCATTCCCAAGACCAAGTCGGCGAGCGAGCAAAGTTCGCGCTGGTCGCCTCGCATCGCCTCGACCAATTCATCGACCAATTCCAACCCGCGCTCGATTTCATCATCGACCTCTTGCGAATTGAAAAAGCGCAAGCGCGATTCGTCAATGCCTTGCGCCGCTTGCAAAAGCGAGCGAAGTTGATTGTTCTCGCACCCAAGACCAACGACGAGAACGCCGCCCGCATTGGGATTGCGCATCAAGCCCGCGAGAACTTTTTGCGTGTTCTCCAAATCGTCGCCGAGTTGCGAACAACCGTAAGGGTGAGAGAACGAAAACGCGCCGTCAATCGCGCCGCGATATTTGTCAGAAGCGCGTTTGGCGATTTGCTCCGCCAAGCCATTGACGCACCCGACCGTGTTGATAATCCAAATTTCGTTGCGCGTGCCGACCTTGCCGTTTTTTCTGCGATAGCCCAAGAAGGTTTTCTCTTTGAACCGTTGCGCAAACGCGACGTTTGAAAAATGCGTCGAATGCGTCGGACGATACTCGTAAGATTCTTCGCCGCTCAAATTCGTTGCGAGGTTATGCCCGTGAACCCAAGTCCCGACAGCGATTTCAGCCGTTGCGCGTCCAATCGCGTGTCCGTATTTGACGACGGCTTCGCCTTGTTTTATTGAGCGCAGTGCGACTTTGTGTCCTGCGCCAATGTCTTCTTGAACCAAAATGTTCATTGAGCCAATCGCAAGTTCTTCGCCAAGCGACAAAGGCTCGATGGCGACGGCGACATTATCGAGCGGGTGAATTTGCATCGCTTTCGGGTGCATCAAGAGATTGTTCATCGTTCAAATCAAAATGAGTTGAAAATTATTTTTTCGTCGCCCAGTCAGGCACTACGCCGAACTCAACGCCGAAGACAATCGGCATCAAGAAATACATTGCGACCGTGATGAGCGCGACGAACAGCAAGTTCAAAAACAAACCCGCGCGCGCCATTTGAGCCGCCGTTACCGAACCACTCGCATACACGATGGCGTTGGGCGGCGTTCCAACGGGAAGCATAAACGCCGTGCTAACCCCAATCGCCGTCGGAAGCAAAAGGAAGAACGGGTTTTGTCCCATTGCGACGGCAAGCGGAGCGACGACGGGAAAAAACGTCGCGGCGAGCGCCGTGTTGCTCATCAACTCTGAAAGAAAAATCATTGCGGCGGCGATGACCAAAATGATGAGCGCGAGCGGCAACGCTTCAACGCCTTGCATAGATTTGGCAAGCCACTCGGCAAGTTTGGTTTTGGAAATCGCTTGCGCGAGCGACAAGCCGCCGCCAAAGAGCATCAACACGCCCCAAGGCAGTTTCTTCGCCGATTCCCACGAGAGCGCAAACTCGCCTTCCTTGAAGTTGATTGGAATCAGGAACAGCGCGACCGCGCCCGCAATCGCAATGCCCGCGTCGCTGATTTTGAGTTTCGGAAATTGTTCGCTCAATGCGGGTTCGAGCATCCACAACATCGCCGTTACGATGAAAACGCATGCCGCCGAAACTTCGCCGCGAGACATCTTGCCCAGCGCGTTGAACTCTTTTTCAATCGTGGCTCTGCCGCCTTCGAGCGGCGCGAGCGGAATCGGAAACGCCACGCGAACCATAATCCACCACGAGAGCGGAAGCGAAATCAAAACCAACGGCGCGCCCAACAAAAACCATTGCAAGAACGACACTTTCACGCTGTATGTCTCCGACACAAACGCGGCGAACAGCGCGTTGGGCGGCGTGCCAACGAGCGTCCCAAGCCCGCCGATGCTTGAAGCGTAAGCGATGCCAAGCATCATATTGATTGAAAAATGTTTTTTGACGATGGCGTCGCTTTCGTGTTCATTGACCAACTCGACGACGGACGCGCCAATCGGAAACATCATCATCGCGGTCGCCGCATTGCTTACCCACATCGAGATAAACGCCGTTGTCGCCATAAAGCCCAAGACGATGCTACGCGGTTCGGGCGTAACTTTTGAAAGAATCCACAACGCGATTCGGCGATGCAACCCATGTCGCTCAACGGCAAGCGCAATCATAAAGCCGCCCAAAAACAAAAAGATGACGCTGTTCGCAAAAGGCGCGGTAGCGTCTTTGACGTCGCAAACGCCAAGCGTTGGCAGAAAGATGATGGGCAAAAAAGCGGTAATCGTTATCGGCAAGGCTTCCGAAAGCCAAAAGATTGACATCAGAACGCCGAGCGCCGCCACGCGCCACGCCGATTCTGAAAGCCCCGACGGAGCGGGAAAAACAAGCATCAACAGAAACGCGGCGACTCCGACAAATAAACCGATTTTCTGTCTCGCGCCGTAGCGCTCTGAAATGTCTTCCATAGAGTTACCAGTTAAACATTGTGCCGTCAAGTTTGCGATTGACGGGCAAATATGCGCGCTCGTAAGGATATTTCGCCGCAAGTTTTTCGTCGTAATCTACGCCCAAGCCCGGCTTGTCGCCCGGATACATAAAGCCTTTCTCGAACGTGTAAGCATGCGGAAAAACTTCGTCCGTTTCGGGCGAGTGGCGCATATACTCCTGAATGCCAAAGTTGTTGATGGCTAAATCAAAATGCAACGCCGCCGCCATCGTGATGGGCGATAAATCCGTCGCGCCGTGAAAGCCTGTGCGAATATGATAGACGCTTGCCATTGCGGCGACTTTCTGCAAATGCGTCAATCCGCCGCCGCGCAAAACGCTCATTCGGATATAGTCAATCAGTTGTTCGGTGAAGAGCGTCGTCATATCGTAAATCGCATTGAAGACTTCGCCGACGGCGAGCGGCGTGGTCGTGTGCTGACGAATGATTCTGAACCCTTCTTGCAACTCGGCGGGGACTGTATCTTCAAGCCAAAAGAGGTGATACGGCTCGCACTCTTTGCCAAGCCGCGCCGCTTCAATCGGCGTGAGGCGATGATGACAATCGTGAAGCAAGTGAAAATCCTCGCCGTAAGTCTCGCGGATTTTCTTGAAGAGTTTGGGCGCAAAGTTCAGATACTTTTCTGTCGACCACATCTGTTCGGGCGGCAAGCCTTTTTCGGCAGGCTCATAAAACAATTTTCCGCGACCCACGCCATACACGCCTTTCAAGCCGGGAATGCCTGATTGCGCGCGCACGGCGACATACCCCATTTCCAAATACTTGCCGACTTCCTCGACCGTTTCTTCAAGCGTTTCGCCGTTGGCGTGTCCATAGACCATTACGCCGCTTCGTGATTTGCCGCCGAGCAAATTATAGACGGGCGTGTTGAGCGCTTTGCCTTTGATGTCCCACAGTGCCATATCGACCGCCGCAATCGCCGACATCGTTACAGGACCGCGCCGCCAATACGCCCCGCGATAGAGATACTGCCAAATGTCTTCAATCTGAAACGCCTCGCGTCCGATGAGGCAGGGAATCACATGGTCTTGCAAATACGATGCGACGGCGAGTTCGCGCCCGTTGAGCGTTGCGTCGCCAAGCCCGTAGACGCCTTCGTCAGTGTAGAGTTTGAGCGTAACGAAATTTCTGCCCGGAGAGGTTATGAAAACTTTTGCGTCCGTGATTTTCATTGCGTTGAAAGGTTGAATGTGTTTTGAAAGCCGCCAGCGTTAATCGCCATCGAGCGTTTGCATCGCTTTGACGATGCCCTTTTGAATGATGTCGTTCAAGCGACGCGCTACGCCGATGGTGAAGTCGGGATAGCCGTCGAGATTCATTCCCCAAATGTCTTGGCTGACCGCAATCGCTTTGACGAAGCGAATGAGGTCGTTCATATCGTAAGGGTTGACGAACCGCCACTGTTGAAACAGCCGCTCCGCGAAATCGTCTTGAATCGGATAAGATTCTTTGACTTTCTCGCCCGTTGGTCGCAGTCCATAAATCGTCGCGCCCACGCGCTCGATGCCGCGACTGAACCACAAATACGCCGCGAACCCAAATAGAATGCGGCTCGGCAGACGACCAAATTTTTCATAATGTTTGCGAATGATGGGCAAAACGCGCGTCTTGAACTTCGAAGTCGATTGAAACGTGATGTCCAAAAGTTTGTGTCGCAAAAACGGATTGCGGAATCGATTGAGCACGTCGGCGGCAAATTCTTTGGCGTGGTCGACGTCCAAACTCGGCACGATTTCATCATAAACGACGCGCTCGACAAACGCGCTCGTAAGCGAATCCGACATCATTTCCAACACGGTGTTTTTGCCCGCAAGGAACGCCACTGCGACAGAAATCGTGTGCGAGCCGTTGAGTATGCGCAGTTTGCGCTCGCGATACGGCGTGATGTTTTTAGCGATGATGACGCTTGGATTGGCTTGCGCAAACGAGCAGGCTTGCTCGATGCGCTCATCGCCTTCAATCGCCCAAAGGCTGTAAAGTTCGGCGCAGATGAGCAGCTCGTCGTCGTATCCGAGTTTCTTTTCCATCTCGATGCGCGCCGCCGCGTCGGGTTTGCCCGGCACGATTCTATCCACGAGCGAATTGCAAAACTGATTTTCGCGCTCAATCCACGCGGCGAAGTTGTCGTCCAGATTCCACTCTCTCGCGTAGCGCAAAACGAACTCGCGCAGTTTGTCGCCATTGTTCTCAACGAGTTCCGTTGGAACAATCACGAAGCCTTTTTCGGGCATCAATTTGAATCGCTCAAAGAGAACGCGCGTCAGTTTGGCGGGAAACGATTTCGGCGGGTTCATCTCGAAGCGGTCTTTTTCGTCGTAAGCCAAGCCGACTTCCGTCGTGTTGGAAACGATGAGCGAGAGCGTTGGAATTTTGGCGCAGTCCAAAACTGTGTCCCAATCGTCACTGGCGGAAATGGCGCGACTGACCGACGCGAGCACGCTGTAACGCTCAATCGCCGCGCCGTTCTCCAAGCCTTGTTCGCAAAGCGTGTAAAGTCCGTGTTGTTCGTTGAGCGCGTCGCCTTTGCCTTTTTCAGTGGATTGAATCACGATGATGCGACCATTGAAAACGCCGTTGCGATTGGCTTTGTCAATGAAAAAATCCGTGAACGCTCGAAGCAACACGCCCGAACCGAACTGCAAGACTTTTTCAGGCAGGTTAAAATAGTCGGGCTTCGTAACGGCGATGTCCGTCCGCGCCTGAAATGATGGGCTTAAAACGAGGTCTTTGTTTAGTCGTGGCAACATTGGTTTTGCGTCGTTAAAAATTTCTCTGCGCGTTTGCGTCGTCGTTGCGAGCGCCTTCCTTCTGTCATTCCCAGCCATAGCGAGAAATCCATCGTGGATTCTTCACTACGCTGCGCTCCGTTCAGAATGACATTTTTGCGCTTTGATGCGTTCAGAATGCTTTGAATCAAAGCCATTTCACTTCATCGTCATCGTGCCTTGCTCAATGATTTGCTTGCGCGAAACGGACTTCGGCAAAAGAAATGCGTCTTTTGCGTCTTGCACGCGATTGGCGATGAGGCGCAGTTGTCCCGTCCAATCGCCTTCGACTTTGAGAAAGGGCGAAGCGTCGGAAGCGGAACGCTCAATCGAGCAATCGCCTGAATTCATCAGCAAAATCGCGGCGAGCGGGCGTTGCGGCGCGAGCGTTTCAAATTCAATCAGTTTTGAGCGATGCGCATTGATGAGCGCGATGGCGTGTCGAGCGGCAGAGGGTTCATCGCTCCACAAGCGAAAATTTTTGATGACGACGCTTTTGGCGTGTCCAAGCGTGAAGTGCGCGGGAATCGCGGCGAAGTCCGAACTGCCTTTGACGTCGCCGAGTTTCTTGTTGCCTCTTGGCTTTTTGAACTTTGAGACATCGACCGCGTTTTGAACGCGCAGCGTGATGTTTTCAAACGTGAAATCTTCGAGCGGCGAAGCGGCTTGACCCGCGATGAGACAGTTGCCGCGCGTTTGCATATCGATGTTGGAGAAACGCACCGAGCGAATCGCGCCGTATTTGCCGTCGTCGTCTCGCTTTTCGATGTCGATGAAAATCGGATACTCGGTGGCGTGGCGCGAAGCCGTTTGAATTTGAATGTTTGAAAATCGCAGATGCTCATAAACGCCGCCGTCTTTCATAAACAGCGCGATGCCAAAGCGCGCATTGCGAATGACGATGTTGCTGAACGAGCAGTAACGAATCGCCGTGCCTGACCCTGTGCCGAGTTTGAGCGCGCCGTCGTCGGATTCGATGACGCAGTTGGTTACGACGACGTTTTCCGTCGTCTTGTCGGAATTGCGTCGCGTTGGCACGGCAAGGTCGTCGCCTTTGTCAGTTTCGGGGTGATAGGTTTTGAGGCAAATCGCGTCGTCGCCTGTGGAGATGAAGCAATTTGAAATCATCACATTCGAGGACGATGTAATGTCAATGCCGTCGGTGTTGGGCGAGCGCATCTCGTTGAGAATCGTAACGCCATCGACCACGACGCGATTGCACCCGCTGAAGACGAGCGAATGCGCAGGCGAGTTTTGAAGTTTGACGTCTCGAATGGAAAGGTCTTCGCCGTCTTCAATCACGATGAAGGGCGCAGGGCGATCGAGCGCGTTGAATTTTTCATCAAAGAAACATTTGCCGTTGCCGTCGATAACCCCTTTGCCCGTGATGGCGAAGTTTTGAATGTCTTTCCCGAACAAAAGGTGCTTGCGCGTTTTGTCGTAATCGGCAAGGTTCGGACTGCCCAAGAGTTCGCCGCCCGACTCGATGTGGATTCGCAAATTGCTTTTGAGAAAGAGCGTTCCCGTCAGAAATCTGCCTGCGGGAATGACGATAGCGCCGCCGCCGCGCTTTTCGCACGAATCAATCGCGGCTTGCAGAAAGCGCGTGTTGAGCGTTTTGCCGTCGCCTTTCGCGCCAAAGTCGACCACATTGAGCGAGGGCTTTTGCGCAAGCGCGTCCGACATCAACGGCGCGCAACCGAGCGCAATGCAAACGATGAGAAGATGGCGTTTCATTTGTTCAATTTTTGTTTTTCCATTTCGGCTTCATTGACCTCCAAGCCAAGTCCCGCGCCTTGTGGCACGTAGAGAAATCCGTCCTCGAATTTGAGTTGAGCGTTGAAGAGTTGGCTGAGTTTGAGGTCGGGACGCATTCCTGAAAACTCTTGCGTCTTCGCGGCGTTGTTGATGGAAGCGATGAGGTTCAGCGTGGCGGCGGTCGCAAGCGTCGGGCGCGTATTGTGCGTCATCACTTCTTTTTCAAACGCTTCGCCCATCGAGGCGATTTTCTTGCACTCCGAAATGCCGCCGCATTTAATCACATCGAGATTGAGGCAATCAGGATTGCCGATGATGATGAGGTCGCGGAATTGCCACTTGTTGTATTCGTGTTCGCCCGCATTGACGTCGCACGGCAAGGCTTCAACGACTTTGCGCAAGCCGTGATAGTCCATGCTGGAAACAGGCTCCTCGATTGCCTTGACGTTGAAATGCTCGTAGAGTTTCAAGCCGAGTTCGATGGCTTTGCTGGCGGTGTAACCGTTGTTGAAATCGACGAAAAGTTCGATGCCGTCGCCGATGGCTTTGCGAATGGTTTTGACGCAATCGTAAGTGAAGTTGAACGGCGGATTGCGGTCGCGGTCGTAGAGTTGCATTCGCGCTTTGATGGTTTTGTAGCCTTGCTCGACGAACTTCATCGCTTCCGCCGCCATCTCGTCGGGCGTTTTGAAGCCGTCTTTTTTGCGTCTGCCGTAACTGCCATAGACGGCGACTTTCTCGACCTTGCTTCCGCCCAAGAGTTGATGCGCGGGTAAATTGAGCAACCGTCCTTTCAAATCCCATAAGGCGTTGTCAACGCCTGCGAGCGCGCCGGGCACGAAGCCCGTGCTACCACCTTCAAAGCCTTCGAAGAACAAATCTTTCCAAAGGTATTCGGAGTCAAACGGATTTTTGCCGATGAGGCGAGGTTTGAAAATTTTCTCAACGATGGTCGCATTGATAGCGGTGAATTCGTGGTCGCCTTCGCCCCAACCCGAAACGCCCGCGTCGGTTTCAATTTTGACGAACGTCGCTTTCTCAAAGACGAAGGGTTTGACGTTGGTGATTTTGACCGATGGCTTGCGCTCCGCCGTCGAGGCTTGATTTTCCAAGCGTTCACGGGCGAAGCCTTCGCCAAAGAAAAGCGCGCTTGCCGCTCCGAGCGCGGCGCGTTTGAGAAAATTTCGGCGAGAGCGTCGTTGCATTTCGCGTTTCAAGTTAAGTTTCGTTGCGCTAAACTTTGCCGTTCTCCTCGACTTTAACGATGCGCATCTTGGGCGCAATCACGTGAAAGCAGAGAAGCGCGACGAGATACGCCGAGCCAGCGATGAGAAAAACGGGCACGTAACTTTGCGTCGCTTCCAGCACGTAGCCGACCACTTTGGCGATGAACATTCCGCCAATCGCGCCCGCCATTCCGCCAATGCCGACCACCGACCCGACCGCCGCTTTCGGAAACATATCCGAGACCGTTGTGAAGAGATTCGCCGACCAACCTTGATGCGCCGCCGCCGCCAGCGAAATCAAGCCGACCGCGAGCCAGAGTTCAGAAACTTCCGCCGCGAAGAACATCGGCACGACGCACAGCGCGCACAACAGCATCGCCATTTTGCGAGCGTCATTGAACGACCACCCGCGCTTGATGAGCGCCGACGAAATCCACCCGCCGCCAATGCTTCCCACGCTCGCCGCCAAATACACCATCACGAGCGGCAAGCCCATTGACTTCAAATCCAAGCCATGCCGTTTGCTGAGAAAATCAGGAAGCCAAAAGAGATACAGCCACCAAATTGGGTCGGTCAGAAATTTGGCGAGCGCAAACGCCCAAGTTTCTTTGTGCGGCAACAAGAGCGACCACTTGACGCTTTGCGTCGCTTCCTCCGAATCGCTTTGAATGTAGGCGAGTTCGGCTTTTGAGCAACGCGGGTGCGTCTCAGGCTTTTGATACATCAGCCACCACGCAATGAGCCACGCAAAACCCAACGCGCCCGTGATGATGAACGCCCACTCCCAACCCATCGCGGCGACAATCATCGGCACGACGATGGGCGTGGAGAGCGCGGCGATGTTCGTCCCCGAATTGAAAATGCCTGTCGCCAACGCGCGCTCTTTTTTGGGAAACCACTCCGCCACCGTTTTGATGGCGGCAGGGAAGTTTGCCGCTTCGCCAAAGCCCAAGACGAAGCGCGCGACGCTGAACCCCATCACGCTGCGCGCAAAGGCGTGTCCAATCGCCGCCAAACTCCACACCACGACGGCGAGCGCGAAGGCAAGGCGCGTGCCGAGTTTGTCGATAATCGCGCCGACGCTCACGAGACCCAGCGCGTAAGCCACTTGAAAGGCGAAAACGATGTTGCTGTAATCAATCTCGTTCCAGCCAAATTCTTTTTCCAAGAGCGGTTTCAGAATGCCGATGATTTGGCGGTCGACGTAGTTAATCGTCGTCGCAAAGAAGAGCAGGGCGCAGATTGTCCAACGGTAGTTCGTCGTTGGCTTCTGAACATCGATGGCGCTTGCGTCGGGAATGGTCGTTTCAATTTGCATCGTCGGAATAGATTACGGATTGATGGAAACGCCTCTTGCAAGCATCATCGCCAAGCCAAGAATGCCGATAACGGCAAGCGTGCCATAGCCTAAACCTTGCAAGTCGACTTTGTATCGTTTGAAGGAAAAACGTTTGCCAAGCGAGAGCAAATCCACGATTAAGAGCGAGTGCCCGTTTTCTTCAGCATTAGCCATCGAGGTTGGCGCGTCGCTTTTGGCGTTGGAGTCGAGCATTGGCGCAACGCCCATCGCTTTGAGTTTCTCTTCTTCGCCGACGGGCGTATGCAAGAGCGCGTAAAACTCGTTGAGTTTCGCTTCGCTTTCAGGTTTGGTGAGCGCGCTGACGACGATGAGCGAAAGAAAGCCAAGCGGCAAATACAGCGTTGCTTGATATTCCAAACTCCACCCCATTGATTTCGTCAGAAGCGCGACGCTTGCCGTAACGACGAGCGACGCCCACGCGCCCGCGCTATTGGCGCGCCGCCAAACCACGCCGCACCAAAACGCGATGCCCAAAAACGCCATCAGTTGCCAAACGATTTTCAATCCCTCAATCACCGATGGCAAAAGAAGCGCGACCATCACGCCCAACGCGACGACGAGAAGCGACCCCGCGCGCGCAAGCGTCAGCAACTCCGATTCGCTCGCATCAGGCTTGAAATGCTTTTGAATCAAATTTTTCGTGAAGAGCGCGGAGCCTGCGACCATATAAGCGTCGCACGACGCAACGACCGCCGCAATCATCGCCGCAATCATCAACCCAACGAAGCCCGTCGGCAAAAGGCTCTTGACCGCCACGCCAAACGCCGCTTCGCGATTGGGCAAGTCGCTGAAAATCGCCGCCAAAAACACGCCCGTAAACGCCCAGCCCAGCGTCGCAAACCGCTTGATGAACGTGCCAAACGTCCAACCGCTTCGACACGAAAGTTCGTCTTTGCCCGAACCGTTAATCGCCATATGGTGCGGATAAACCACGATGCCCACCAAGCCGTTGATGACCGCCATCACGATGAAGAAGAGCGTAACTTCTTCGGGCGCGACGAGCGAAAACATCGACGGGTCTAACTTCTCTCGAATCGCGTCAAGCCCGCCCGCGCGCTCGATCGAGAACGGAATCAAAAGAAACGAGAGCGCCAAAATCAAAAGCCCTTGCACGAATTTGGAGTTTGCGCCCGCCACCAAGCCGCCCAAAAGACTATATGAAAGAAAGAAAGCCACCATTCCCAGCACGACCGCTTCGGTCGAGAGCGCGCCATTCGTGATGGCGGAAATCGTCGTGCCTGTGCCTTTGAGAATCATTCCGATTTCAACGGCGAAGTAACCAAGCGCGGCAATCGCATAGACCATCGCCAATGAAGCGTGATATCGACGTTCGAAAAAGTCAGCAATCGTTACATAACGCAGACGGCGATAAATCGGCGCGATGAGCCAAAAGAACGGCGTGGCAAAGATGTAAAGCCATTGATACCAAATGCCCGCAAGCCCAAGTTGATACGACGCGCCAACGACGGCGACCGCCTGGTCGGTGCGCGTTCCCGCGCCGAAGGCTTGCGCTACCATCATCGCCTTGCCAAACGCGCGACCGCCCATAAAGTAATCGCCGCTCGACTTGACCGCCTTGCGCGAACTCCACGCGCCAACGCCTATCGTAACGCCGAAGTAAATCAGCACGATGACAAGGTCTATGCCGTTAAGCCCAAACATCGATAAAGGTTAGATTGCTCATTGTAAATTTGTTTTCAATCCTCTTGCCTTTCGTTTCTCGCTCCTCATTTCTCGCTTCTCGCTTCTCGCTCCTCGCTTCTGACATTCAATTTCCCGTTGCGTCGGCTTCGCCCGCTTGCAGTTTTTTAGGCGCGTCTTTCTCGACCACGTAGCGCGCGCGCATTTCGTCTGTAACCACCGCGCCGCCTTTCGTTGCTCGCGCTTCGAAATGATGTTCGCCTTCGGAGAGCGCGACTTGCCAAACGAAGCCCGTCGTTTGTGCGCCCAGCGATTTGCCGTTGTGAAAGAGCTCGACCGAATCGCAATTCGAGAACGCCCGAATCGCCTTGATTTCATTGGGCTTGCCGAAGATGAGGCGTTTCGTGCGCGAAACGAGATAAACCATCGGCTTTCTTGACCACTTGCTTTGATAGAAGTAGTATGCGTCTTTCGGGACGCGCTTGTAATCGACGAGACCTTTTTTGTTGACGCGCGGAATGTTACCCATCTTGGCGTGCGACGCGAAGTCCGCGCCGTTCCAGACTGCGCCGCCCGCTATCCATTTGCGCGCCTCGATTTGCTTCCAATAACTTTCGTGAAAGAAAACTTGGTAGGTCTCGCTGAAATCCATTCGTTCAGGCTTCTCGACGTGGAAGCCGCGTTTTGCGTCCGCGCCGTATTCGCTGATGAGAACGCGCCAATGCGGGTGCGCCGCTCGGTCGGCATCGAGTTGTTTGCCGAAATCATCGACGGTTTTTGAATACCAGCCTGAATATCGGTTTCGCCCAAGAACATCGGTCAGTGAAGCGGTGAGCGTATCGGCGATGGTATTTTGCGCCTGAATGGTGAGGCGCGTCGGGTCTTCGGATTTGGCGAGCGCGTGAAGTTCTCCAACAAGTTTTCTGACAAGCGATAAATCTTCGTCGGTAATCCAAGGCTCGACGGTCTCGTTTGCCACGCCCCAAAAGACGATGGACGGGTGATTTCTATCGCGCCGAATCATCTCGCGTAGCATCGCTTTGGCGTTCTCAAAAAACTTCTCTCGCCCAACGGTATTGACAAAAGGAATTTCGGCATAGACGATTAAGCCCAATCGGTCGCATTCATCAAGCGCGGATTCATCGTGCGGGTAGTGCGCGAGGCGAATGAAGTTGCACCCCATTTCCTTGAAGAGCCGAATGTCTTGGACTTTGAGCGAATCAGGCACGGCGTAACCGTAGCCGAATCGGTCTTGATGCAAATTCACGCCGCGAAGTTGCAAGCGTTTGCCGTTGAGGAAGAACCCATCGTTGGCGGTGAAGTCGAAGTATCGGAAGCCGATGGCGGTTGAAATCTCATCGAGCGGTTGGTCGCTCGCGTAGAGCGTTTGAACGACGCGATAGAGCGTGGGCGAATCGGGCGACCACAGTTCAGGATACGCGATTGGCGCGCTCTGTTGCGAAAAGACGTGGGTTTGATTTTTTCCGACTTGCGCCGAAGAACGCATCGTCGCCACGATGAAGCCATCGGGCGAGACGAGGTTCGTTTGAAGCGTCAAGGTTTTCGCGTCGCCATCGTTGCGTGCTTCGGTCTTGGCGTTGAGCGTTGCGGAATCTTGCGACAGGAACGGCGTCGTCAAATAAGTCGAAGCGATGTAAGCGTTATCGGTGATGATGAGCGAACATTCTCGCGTCAGTCCGCCGCCGAAGTTGAAATCGCCGACGTGCGGCGGAATGTCCACGTTGAACTCGTTATTCACTTTGACGGCAAGCGTATTGGGTTTGCCGAACTGAATTTTGCTTGTGAGGTCAAATTTGAAATTGAGGTAACCTCCAATGTGCGAGCCGAGATGCTCGCCGTTGAGATAGACGTCGGCGACTTGATTGGCGGCTTCGAATTCTATCCACAGTTTTTTGCCTTTTGCGCTGGTGGGCGGCGCGAAGGTTTTTCGATACCAAGCGTCGCCGCGGTAGTAATTGGCGTAGATGTCCAAGCCGTCGTTGATATTGCGGTCGTCGTAAAGGTCGGTGCGATTCCACGTGTGCGGCAGATTGATGCGCGTCCAGTCTTTGTCGTTGAATGTGGGTTTTTCGGCGTTCTTGGGATTGCCTTTTGCGAATGTCCAATTTTGCGTGAAGTCAAATTTTTGTCGTAGCGGACGTTCGCGCTCGAAGAACATCGGTTGCCACTCGGCGATGCGTTTGCCGTTGATGATGCGCAACAGGCGCGCTTCGCCGGCGGCGAGGTCGTAGTGAAGCGTTCTTTCTTCGCCGAAGATGGTTTTTGAGAACGCAAGCTCAACGCGCTTGGGTTCAGCGGTGGCGATGAAGACAAGGACCTCCTCATCTTTGCCTTCGCCTGAAAGAAACGCGATGTGAAAAGCGTTGGAGCGAACTTGGTCGGTTAGGTTTTTGCGCGATTTGGCGCGTCGGAAGTTCGAGCGCACCTCGCCTTTGAAGTCGGTATAAACGTAGCCATCGTGAATGAAGAGGCTGAACGAGCCTTTTGGATAAGGAATGTTTTTGGCGGCAAGCCATCGCCAGCCTTGTTTGAGGGCGGGTTTGAGCGTGAGCGATTCGCTAAGCGTTTCAATGCCGAAATAGGAAATGGTTTTGATGTCTTTGCCTTGCATCGCTTGGTTTTCTTTCGCGTCGGGCGTGAAAATCTCTTGCGCCGCAAGCGACGATGAAAGCAGAAGAATCCAACAAGAAAAATTAAGGCAGAAGCGCATCGTTAAACGAGTTAAATAATGTCCCGCGCCGCTCTTTCTTTACCAGCCGAGCGACGCGAGACCGAGAACATTGACAGTGAGAAAGAACAAAGACCTTGTTACTTGACGAGCATCATTTTTTTAGTTTGAACGAAGTTGCCTGCTTGCAGTCGGTAGAAATAAACGCCGCTCGCGAGGTTCGCCGCGTTAAGCGCGTAGTTGTAAAGTCCTGCGTCTTGTCGTTCATTCACCAATGTCATCACTTCTTTTCCAAGCACGTCATAGACTTTGAGCGATACGTCGCTCGCCGTCGGCAGTTGATACGCGATGACGGTCGTTGGATTGAATGGGTTTGGGTAATTCTGTTCAAGCGCGAAAGTCTTCGGCAAACCCGCGTCGACTTCAACGATTGGGCTGTATTCAAAGCGTCCGTCGAAATCAACTTGCTTCAAACGGTATTGAACTTTGCCCGATGCGGTTCTATCCAAGAAAGAGTAGGATTGCGCTTCGGTCGTCGTGCCTCTGCCTCTGACGAAGCCAAGCGCGTTCCACTCGCCGCCTTGCGATTTGCGTTGAACCTCAAAGCCTGCGTTGTTCTGTTCGGAAGCCGTGCGCCATATGAGCAAAACGCCATCGTTGGTTGCGCGCGCCGTGAATTCAGCGAGTTCGACGGGAAGCGAAGTAGAGGCTTCGTCCGCGCCCATATAGGGAAAGAACGGGTTGCGAGAATCGTTGTCGATGTCGGTCGTAATTGCCGCGATGGGCGTGCCGATGAGGTCAGTGTCGCCGTCTGAACTGCCCGTCAAGTGCAGGTCGGTTGAAGAAACGAAGGAGACGTTTTTGTTGACGGAGTTCGCGTCTCGGCTTGATGCGGCTTGCCAGTTGGCGAGCGTTGGCGCGTCTGTGCCGTTGTAGAATCCAACTTTTGCGCTTGCGCCCGCCGGATTGAAATTGTTGAAGTTCGAGGCGAAGTTTGATGGAAGTTGAATGGTTTGCGAGCGAATGCAATAAGAATTGGGCGCGTCGGATTCGCGCACGGAAACGATGTTGTTCTCGATGCGAGCGTTGGCGAGCGTGTCGGCGATGAAAATGCCCGTTACCACGTCGGAAGCGGTGATGGGCGAGTTTTCCATATTAATCGTGTTGTGTTGGAAGCGAATGGTCGCGTCCGCGCCGTTGCCATCGATGTAGAAGCCTCGCAGAGGACCTGTGCCGCCTGCCGCGCCTGAAAAACCCGCGAGGAAATTATTGTAGATGTTGTAAGTCCCTTTGGCGGTCAACTCGATGCCGCGCGCGCCGCTCGCGTTTGAAGCGTTGGTATAAGCAACCGATGTAATTTGGTTGTTGAAGACGTTGGAAATATTGCCGCTCGCGTCGTTATCATCTGCCAAATAAATGCCTCGCGCCGCATTTGTTCCGCTTTGTGAGATGGCAATTCGGTTGCCTGAAATTTCAAAGCTTTTTGAAAATTCCATGCGAATGCCTTCTGCACCCGCCGTAATGATGTTGTTGCGAATGATGGTGCGCGTCGCCGCAATGCCGGGCACAGGAATCGCCGTGCCCGATGTATTCACCCCAATGCCGCGCGCATTGACCGAGCCTGCGTGGGAAATCAAGCAGTTCTCAATCGTCAGAGAATCAGGCACGAGAAGCGTCGAGGTCGTATAACGCGGACGAATCAAAATGCCGTGACTGCTCGATGTGCTCGTGCCGAGATTCTGCACGATGAGGTTTTTGATTGTTACGCGGTTCGAACTGCCAATCACGGTCAGCCCGTTGCGCATTCCAGTGTTTGAAAATCGGAAGGTCAAGTCTCGCGACGTGCCATTTTCCTGATTGGAGCCATCGATGATGACGTTGTCGGGTTTGGTGCTTTCGCTGTTGTCGTCTGCGCCGATTCGAAAAATGCCGTTGGTCGTCGAGGTGTATTCAATGACCAACCCCGTCCGACCAGGACCTGGCTTAATGATGACAGGAAAGGTCGAGACATGTTGCATCGTCGTGGACGATTGCGCCGTTGAATAACTTTGCCAGATGAGAAACTTGACCGTATCAGTCGGCGGGCTGGTCAGACTGTTGAGTTGTCCAATCGCCTGATGAAGCGTGGAGAACTCGCGCGCGGGATTGGGCGAAGTCCCTGTTGAATCTCCAACGATGTAATAGACGCCAGACAGTGGCGCGGTTGGTTGAGCAAGCGCGCTCCACCTTGCAACGACGCACAGAATCGCGAAAAGCATAAGTTTCTTCGTCATAGTTTTAGAAAGATTGAGTTGTTGAAAAAACGCTCTTCTCCCCCCTTGCCTGAAAAGACAAGCGTTTGAAGAGCGGGCTGAAAACAGAAGCCAAAGAACATAAACCTTACTTCGTTAGAACCATCTTGCGCGTTTGAACGAAGTCGCCCGCTTGCAAGCGATAGAAATAAACGCCTGACGCGAGCGAGAAACGCGAAGCGTCGAGAGCGTATCTGTAAGAACCCGCGTTTTGCCGCGCATCGACGAGCGTAGCGACTTTTCTCCCCAATACATCGTAGAGTTCCAATTTCACCGCGCTTGCCGACGGCAACTGATACGCGATGATGGTCGCGGGATTAAACGGATTGGGATAGTTTTGATGGAGCGCGAAAGCGTTAGGCTTTTCGGCGCTCGTTTGCTTGACGCTTGAACTTGCAGGATGCCAACGCGCAGGACCTAACGGTCGACCGTTGTCGCCAGGAAAGTTCTGCGCGAAGAATTGGCTAATCGTGAAATTGTAGGCAAGCGGATTTTCAAACTCGGGGTCTTCGGCATAAATCGTGCCGATGTTGAAGCCAGAGTTGACGGAAAAACGATTGTTGTTTTCAAGCGTGTCGCAGAAGGCGATGGTCGAAGACGAAATCGTCGTGTCGCATTGGACGGGATTGTCGCGCACGCGGTTGAAAATGCTGTTCAAGACGCGCAATTCGCAAAGTCCAGTGGTGCGCACCGCGTCTTCGCGAATGTTGTAGAAAGTGCAGTTCTTGACGCGCACTTTCGGCGGCGTTGGGTAAGAGCCAAACTCAATGCGCAAGCAACGCTCGCCGTCGTTCAAGCCATTGATGGAAGCATTAGCAAAGGTGCAATGTTCGTAAATGATAGAGTCGACGCCATTCGATGGAAATTCAAGTCGAAGCACGCTTTTGCCGACGCTGTCAAAAGTGCAATTCGTGAAACGAAGTTCAATCAGGCGCGAAATGTTGGCGCGAACCCGAAGCACGTAACCTTCGCCCGCGGGAGAGAACGTCTTGAAATCCACGTCCTCGCAAATGAGCCTGACGGGCGGCGCGCTTGTCGTCAGGTCGCGCAGTTGCATTGCGTATTGTGCGATGCCGTTGCCTTCAACGCGAATGCCTTTCAAGAGCAACGACGCTTGGACGCGAATTTCGTCATTGACGCGCCAACGCAGAATCGGCTTTTGGGTCAAATTTGCCGCCGCGCGAATCGTCAGAACTTTGTTCACGGGAACGCGGGCAAATTCTTCATACACGCCGCCGTTGGTAACAAGCTCGATAATGTCGCCCGAATCGGCTTGCGCCACTACTCGCGAAAGCGTGTCCACGCCCGCTACGACGGGACGAATCGTTTGCGCTTGCGCCGAAACAGCAAGCATCGCAACAGACAGCACAGCAAGAAAAATGGGTTTCATATTCATTGTCAGGTTAATTGGTTAAAGCGTTGACGATAAATCCAAAAATGCGGTCTTCGAGCATCGACAGTCCGTTGCGGTCTTTGGCGCCGATGTTTCCCAAAAACACATTGCCTTGAAACGCACCTTGAACGCGAAGCCGATAGCGCCATTGGTTCAAGAGTGGTTCTGCGGGAACAAAGGTGAGCTGCGTGGCTTTGGGATTCGGGTCGACAGGCGGAACGCTGACGAAACCCGCGTCGTATTGCGCCAAAACGTCGTCGTAGCGATAAGGTCTGATGCGAACCGTGTCGCCTTCGTTGATGAAGACAAGTTCGCCTTGCCATTGGGCTTCGAGAACGGAGCGAAATGAAACGCGAATGCTTGATTTCTCGATTTGATTTTTCTCAATCCAATTCGCGCCGCCATCTTCTGAACGGAACACCACGCTTGAAGTGCCTATCGAGAGTTGTGAAGCGCCAGAGACCGAGAAGCCAAGCAGAAACTCATTGGCGCGAAGTGGCAAAGAAAGTTCGTTCCAACTTGTATCGCGAAGCACGAAAACCTGTGTGTTCAAGACATTGTAGAGCCTGCCGTTAGTCGCGCTGACGAGCGTTCCGCCGGGCAAGGCGGCACCAATTCGTGTCCAACTCGTTCCGTCGTTTGTGCTTTGGAAAATGCCTTGCGCGTTGGTCGCGGCATAAATCAGATTAGGTGATGCAAAAGTGATGTCAGTGAGTTGAAGTGTTGGAAAACCGTTGGCAGTGGTGAATTGCGTCCAAGTAACGCCGCCGTCGGTCGTCCGATAAGCCGCTCTGCCGCGCGTCGAGACATAAACGACGTTCGAGTTCGTCGGGCTGACGCTAATGCCAGATACGGCGAATCGAGAATCCCAGTTTGGAAGGTTTGCCGTTGTTTTTTGCCAAGACGCGCCGCCGTCGGAACTGCGCCACACGCCGTCGCGATAAGCGTTGTCGGGCGTGCCGTTGGGCAAAGCGCGTTGAACGCCCAGCCAAACGTTTTGCGGATTGCTCGCATCAAAGCGCAAAGCGGTGATGCGAATGAGCGTATCGCTCGGCAATCCGATGCCTTGCGTCCAACTTGTGCCGCCGTCTGTTGTGCGATAAAGTTTATTAGGAGCCGAAACGACTAATAAAACTGAGGGATTCTGTGGACTATATGCCGCGCGAATCAATCGTTCTGATGAAAGCGACCGAAGAAACGACCAACGCTCACCGCCATTTGTAGATTGCATCGCGCCCTTTTCGCCCAAGCCGACGAACAAGACCTGCGGGTTTGAAGGGCTTTGCGCAAACGAAGCGACGCTATCAATCGCCGACCACTCTTGATTCGTCTCGTCGTCGATTGCTTTAACCAATTCAAGCGACGTAGAAGTCGTAACGCTTTGCACGTCCATCAACTCGTCGAACCAAATTTTCAAACTGTCTCTTGGCGAAGCGTTGAGTTTGCCGTCCTCAGGTTGAACATAGAGAATGTTTGGGCGGCGGTTCTCGTAGTTTTCAGGCGCGACTGGAAATCGCTCTGGAAAGCAACTTGAAAGCATCAGCCCGACGCCGATAAAAAGCAAGATGTGAAAAGCAACTTGGTGTCTCATTGTTAAAAGCCAAAAATGAATGTGAAATGTTGAACATTGCTGAACACGCCGAAATGCTGATAGGCGTAGTCAATGGAAAGTGAAAGTTTGCCGATAGCATAACGCAGTCCCGCACCCAGACTGAATGTCGTTTCGCTTTCGTTGAAGCGATAGCCGCCTCGAAGGAAAAACATATCTCTGAATCCGAACTCGCTGCCGAGCGCAAGGCGCGGCTCATAATCGCGCGAGTCCATCATTTCAGTCGCAAGTGTGAAACGGTAGTCCGATGACTTTAAGAGGTCTGCGGCTAAGCCGAAGCGAAATAAAAGCGGCAACTCCCATTCGCCCGTGTTGAGCGTTGAATTGACGACGCGCGGCGACACTTGCCCCTGCGACTGCATCGTCAAACCCACGCCCGTAAAACTCATTTTCGTGCCGAGATTCGAAAGCGCGAGTCCGATTTTCAGGTTGTTTAAGAAACTCGTCTCGAAAACGCTCCCGATGTCGACGGCAAGCGCACTGCCGCGTTCGCGGTCTAATCCTTCTTGAATGAATTTGAGGGTAACGCCTGTTGAAAAGCGTGTTGTAATGCGGCGAGAATAGGTAAGCCCAAGTGCAAGGTTATATGCTGTGAAAGTTCTGCCCGTTCCGTCTTGTTGGGTTTCCGTCGTCTCCAAAATGTCGCCCGACGTGAAGTATTGCAAGCCAAGACCAATCGTGCCGAAGTCGCCCAAGCCGTAAGCCGCGCCGAACTGATACATTTCCGTATCGACAATCCAATTCGTGCGATGAATAATCACTTGATTTTCTTTGATGCGTGCCGTTGCTCCCGGATTCCAATAAAGCGAAGTAATATCGTCGCACTCGGCAACGTTTGCGCCGCCCATCGCTGTTGCGCGCGCGCCGACCGACATTTTCAAAACATTCGCAACCGAAGTGCCAACATTCTGAATCGAACTCGTCTGCGCCACGATTGACGAGAATGAAGCGCAACAGACAAGCGCGCCGAAAATTATTTTTTCAATCATGCCTTTCATAAACGGTGCTATCTAATGATGACGAATTTTCCTGTTTTAGAGCCGAGTTCCGACTCGACGATGAAGAAGTAAAGTCCGGGCGCGACGTTGCGATTTTCGCGTGAGCGTAAGTTCCAACGCGCAATGCCTTCGCCTTGTCCGCTCGACGCCTCATCGTGTTGAAGCGTTTGGACGAGTTCGCCAACGCTGTTGAAAATTTTAATCGAGCATTTCTGGGGAAGGCGAGTGAAACGAATTTCGCCTTCGTTTTGAGAGCGTTCGAAATCGGAGCGACCGCGATAGGGGTTCGGCACAACGCGAATCAAATCCAAATCGCTGGCGGAGTTTGCTCGCGACGCCGCTGGCGTAACTCTCACGATTTGAGGCACATTGCCCGTGAGCGTGCGTCCATTCTGAAATGGCTTTCTGCCACCGGGTATGTTTTCGCCCGCACTGTAAGCGACAACGGCGTAGATGTAGTTGATGCCGTT
This sequence comes from Candidatus Thermochlorobacteriaceae bacterium, assembly GCA_029263855.1. Lineage (GTDB taxonomy): Bacteria > Bacteroidota > Chlorobiia > Chlorobiales > Thermochlorobacteraceae > JANWWM01. The sequence goes on from JAJUFC010000018.1 coordinate 32,501, forward strand.
GATGAGATTTCGGTCGATGAAAATTCGTCGCCCCGTGCGCTGACCCGCGCGGAACGAACCAAAGAAGAGCGTGTCGCCGTTGGGCGCGCGTTCAAGAATCGTCGTGTCTTTTTGAGCGACTTCGATAATCGCGTCCAATCCCGTGTCGTTGCCGATGAAAAAGTTTGGACGGCGCGTCGAGTAGCCTGTAATCCCGTTCTGCAAATCCCATTGTTGAATCGGCGCGTCGTCGACTCGATTTCCGTTTGCGTCGGTGATGATGCGGTCGCCCCAAGTCAATCCGCCGTTGCTACTGCGATACAACTTGTATCCTTCAAAACGCTCGCGACCATTGGCGAGATTGAGCGAGTCGTTTTCGCTGCGGTCGTCCCAAATCAGCATAGCGCCGTTCATCAGCGGATAAGCGCGAACAAACGGCGGGGTCGGCGGGCGCGGCGGCGTGAATCCGAGTTCATAGATCTCTCTTGCTGAAAGAGCATTTTCAAAGAGTTGCGCTCGACTTTCGCCCATCACGACGGCGACGGTCAACGTGTCCGTTTCGCCCGGACGGAGAAAGAACGTCGAGCCGCCTGAATTAATCGTGAACTCGCACTTGTAGCCGTTGCTGTAAATCTCTTCGCTTCCAGCGGGAAACGGGCGTTCCCAACTCCAATCGTCTTTGCCGTCGCGGTTGAGGTCGTCGGGATCCCATCCGTCTTGCGGACCGTCGCCGTCGGGCGAGCGATTGGCGATGTTGTTCCAGTAAAATCGCCATGCCGTCGAACCCATTCCGTTGAAGGTGTTTTTGCTACGCAAGTAGAATGCGTCCCACGTGCTCACGCCGTGCTCGGTTGTGGTTACGCTCGAATCAAGGAGATTGCGGACTTTCGGCGTTTGCAAAAACATCACGCCTGCGAATGCGGCGCGCTCAATCGTCGTGCCGTCGACAAGGCGCGGCGGCACGTTGCGGGGCCAAGTTCCGATGTTGGGCGGCGTAATCGAGCCGTCGCCGTCCCACCCATATACCATTTGGAGCGTGCTATCGTAGGCGTAATTGTCGACGCGATTGTATGAATCAAATCGCTGATAACTTGCCCAAGGAAAATCGAAGTCGACGAGCATTCCCAAGTAGGCTCTCGTGATGGGCGCGTTGCCAATGTTCGTAACCGTCCAACGAAAGATGAGAAAGTCGTCGTAGTCGTCGCCCGAATATGAAAGCCCGCGCATCGTGGTATAGACCATCAACTTGCCGTTTTGAATGTCGGGCGTTTCAACCAGTTCGCGATTGATGGAAAAATTGACCGCAAAAAACTCTTGGTCGGCAAGCGTTTCTCCGTTTCGTCCGATGCCCGGAAACCCCGACGTGTCTTTGGGAAGAATCGCGCCTTGCGCGCCCGCGCGCTGATAAAAATTTTGGTAAGCGGGAAAACGTGAATCGTGATACCAATCGCGCGTCGGCAATCGGTCGGGGAAGCCGTTTTCGGGCCAACTGCTACGGTCGTTGCTCATAGGAAGCGGAGCGTTGCCGCGCGAGGAGAGAAATTCCGGGAAGCCTTCGTAGTGAAAGCCGTCGTAGTAGCGGTAGTAGGTTCGGTCGCCGCTCTCGACGCGAGGCGCGAGATTGGTCTCGTCCGCCGTAAGCGGGTCGTAACTCGGTCCTAAATCGAGCGAGTAACCGCCGATGTGAAACGAAATCCCCGTCGCATAGTGAATGTGTCGACCGCCTTCTTCGGGATTGTAGGGATATTCCATCGCGGGCAGGTGCGCCAAGTTGGGCCAGCGCATCTGACCATCGCCAACGTTGTTGAGGTTGTTGACCATCGTAACCAAACGACCAACGCCGAACTTTCCCCATCGCTGATAGAGACGTGGTTCTTGACCTTGTGCCGAAAGCATCTCGACCAATGAAAAGAGCAGTGCAGTCGTCAAAAGAATTTTGATGAACGGACTTTTGATGAAAGATGATTGATTCATAATTGTCATCTGAAAAAGCGGTTAATGTTGTGTGCTGATTGAGTGATAATCCGCCAATTAGAACTCCATTCTAATGCCGAGCCGAATCGAACGTCCATCGGAAATGCGGTTCGGATTGGCATCGACAAGTCGCGATGTGGCTTCTTCGCCGTCGTCGTCCCATCTGCCTGTCAAGGCATAAACGCGACGCACATTTCTTCTATCAAGCACATTGAACACTTGCAAATACACAACAGGACTAATCAAGTCGAACTTGAATTTTTTAGCGACGCGCAAATCGGTTTGAATGTCCCAACTCATGCGTTCCGAGTTCAAGGCTTCGGCAAGAACAGTGTAAGGACGACCTGAGCGCAGAATTCCTCTAAAGCTGAATGTGAAATCGGACGGGGCTTTGTAGGTGAGCAAACTTCCAAAACTGTGTGGAATGTCCCAATCGGCGCGGAAGGTCTGAAAGGGCACATCTTGTGTTTGCTGTTGCGCCGTGAGCGGACTCGATGTGCTGATTTCGGCAAGCGACCAAGTGTAGTTGAGCGTCATCGCCCAGTTGTCGCTCATTCGTTTTTCAAGCATCACTTCAACGCCTTTGGCGTTTCCAAAATCCACATTATCGAGCAGGAAATAATTTTCAGGCGTGGCATTGACGAAGCGGATTCCAATCAAATCGCTCATATCGCGGTAGTAAGCCGTGACGTTCAGCGTCCAATTCGGCGCAAGTTGAAGTTGCACGCCTGTTTCATATGTGATTGTTTTTTCGGGATTGGCGTTGGGATTGGAAATGCCTGGACCAGGGTCGCCCAAGTTCGGTCTGCCGCCATAGAACCCTCTGTCGTTGATGCCCGACATAAGTTCCATATAGCGAACATATTGATAGAAGTGTCCGTAAGCCAAATGAAACGCGGCTCGGTCAGAAATCGGATACGAAATGCCGAAGCGCGGGCTGAAACGAATTTTCGGCGTTACATCAATCAACGGAGAGGCAATCGGGCGGGAAATATCTTGCAAATACTGCATGTTCGGATTCCACATTTCCATGCGAAGCCCGACGTTCATAATCATGCCGAGTTCGTCAAATTCCATCTTGTCTTGGATATACGCCGCGAACTCCATCGGCTTGCGTCGAACAAAGGCGATGTAATTCTCGAAGAGCCGCCCATTGATTTCTTGAACGCGACTGCCAGCGCTCTCCATTCGTCGGAAAATGTCGAGAAATCGAATCTCCCCCCCCGTTTTAAGTTGATGAACTTGATTGACCTGCGCGATAAGGTTGAAGTTGCCTTGCCAAGTGGATTGCTCGTCGTTGTTATGGTCTTGACGCGCGCCGGAGTAGAAAAAGTCTTGCCTATCGACTCTCGGTCCGAAAATGCCTCGAAACGATGGATCAGGATTGACGCCGAAAAAGAAATCCGTGTATTGATAAGAAAGCATCGCCTCGTAAAACGCGCTCGACGAAAGCGTGTGAACGATTTTGAAAATCGCCCCGTAGTTGTTGGTCTCGCGAAAGGGAAGGCTGTAAGGCAAATAGCGATAATCGTGTCGGTAACCTGCGCCCCGAATGAACGATTGATAATAACTGGCGGAAAGTTTCAAGTTTTCAGAAGCGCGATAGGTGAGTTTGAGCATCGCGTTCCAATCGTCTTGCCAATCGGCAGGGACAGCCGTTCCGCCTTCCAAAGGCACGTTGCCGTTTGAGTTTCGCCATTGGTCAATTTCAAATCCAACGATATCGGGACGACCGTCCGTAGAACGAACTTGTCCGTTCATTAAAAACGTGACCTTGCCATTCGTGAAAGGAACGGGTCCGCTGGCTGTGGCTTCATACTGAAACGTGTTGCGATCGAATTGAGCGATGCCAAGTCTATCAGTGTAGCCGCGCACGTCGCCATCGTAGGTTTCGGGAGAGCCATCTTTGGTAACGACGTGAATCACGCCCGACATTTTGCCGCCGTATTCGGCGTTGAACGTGCCGATGAGCGTTTTCATTTCTTGAATCGACGCGCCCGACGTGTTTTGAATGTAGCGCGAGCCGCCGTAGATGTCATCGCCGACCTTGACGCCATCAATCATAAACAGCGTTTCGTTTTCGCGCCCGCCGCGAATATGAAGTCCGTCCGACGGTGCGCCCGACACATAGCCGCCCGGCTCACCCGCCACAGGATTAACGCTCGCCAACGTGGAGATGATTTGGTTCATCGTTTCCACAGGGGCGTTGACGATTTGTTGCGCGTCAATCGTTTGCTGAACGGAGGTTAAATCTTTCTGAATCGGAGGACGCTCGGCGACGATGACGACTTCCGTCGTTTGCGTCGCCGCGTCTTGCATCTTGAAGTCAAGCCGCGTCGTCAGGTCGACTTGCACGACGACTTTCGACTTCGATAACTTTGCATATCCGACATAACTAGCTGAAACCGTGTATTCGCCCGGCGGCACGTTGAGAATGAAGTAATCGCCATCGAGGTTGCTAATTGCGCCCAACTTCGTGCCTTCAATTTTAATCGAGACGCCTACCAAAGGCTCATTGGTTTTGGCATCAACGACACGTCCGGAAATCTTTCCCGTTGTGCCTGCAAGGGCAGAGAAAGCATGGAAGGTCAGTATCAAAAGGGCGAAAAGCCGTCTCATTATCATATTCAGATACAATTCAGGTTAAATGTTGATAGCAAAAACATTTAGCAGAGCGAGCAAATCCTCTTCAATCAAGGTGAAATCTGGTGCTTCTCACGGTGAGCGTCGTGCTTCTCTTTGAGCAATGTATTCGCGCTATTTTTTTGTTGCCATAATTCTTTGAGCGTAAAAGCCGCCAACTTTGGCTCTCGTGTGCGCGTAAAAACGCCTTTCAAATTCATGACCACGCGGCGATGATGTTGCGGTGTTCGGAAATCGGCGAAGTTCCAAACGTGCTCGCCAATCGTGTAAGGCTTTGATTCAATAACTTGACAGTATCGGCGAATAAGATTGGATTGATACTCTTCGGTAAAAAGTTGGTCGGTGGTCGAGTGAAAGCCTGCGATGGTATCGGCACCGAATTCAGTGAAGAGTATGGGCTTGCCGTAAAGTCGGGCGATTTCATCGAGCTCTTCTGATAGCCGTTGTGTTGCAAGGTCTAACTGCGCAGGATTTTCATACCATCCGTAGTAGCGGTTGAGCGAAATAAAGTCAACGAACTTGAGCGCGGGGTCTTGATGTGTGGCGCGTTGGACGTGGGCGATGGTTATCGGGCGTGTTTGGTCGAGTTGGCGAGCAAACTCCGTCAAGTCTTTCCAATATGCCTCGCCGCGCCCGTCGTGATATTCCGATTCTCCTAAGTAGCTCGGCTCGTTAGAAATTGACCAAGCAATCACGGACGGGTGATTGAAATCCCGCGAAAACAGTTGCTCCAAAAAGGCTTTGTGATTGAGAAGCGATGTCGTGCTGGTTTTTCGGAAATCGCGACTGATGTCGGCAACTTCACTGATGACGAGAATCCCATGCTTATCGGCAAAATCGAGCCATTCTTCGGCGTAAGGATAGTGCGAGGTTCGGAACGAATTGGCATTTATCCATTTCATCAACCCGAAATCTTTGACGATTTGCGGAAGGTTGAGTCCGCGCCCGTGTATCGGAGCGTCTTCGTGTTTGCCGAATCCTTTTAAGAACACACGCTTTCCATTCAGGAGTAATTGATTGTTTTCAATCTTGACCTCGCGTATGCCAATCAAAAGTTCATAATCATCGATGATTTCATCGCCTCTCAAAAGTTCAGCGCGAAGTGTGTAGCAGTGGGGCGTTTCACAAGACCAAGCAAGGCAGTTTGGAATGACAAGGTTTGACGCAACAGTGCCGTTCTCCATCGGAACCTGCACAACGACTTCACCGATGCTGAAGCGTGCGACAAGCGATTCGCTTTGAGAGGCAGTGGCAAAAATGCTCACGCCTCCGTCGCTTGAAGTCAATAAATGCGTTTGAACTTTGATTGATGTAAAGTGCGATACATCGGTCGCAACCAAATACACCGGGCGTTGAATGCCGCCGAACGGAAAGAAATCAAATCGGGCGGGCGGGAAAGTTTCATCACGAACACGATTTTCAAGAACATAATCGCGCTGTGAAATCCCTTGTGGAACGCTCTCGTCTGAGAGTTCATTACAAACTCGAATCGTTAAACGCACTTTCTCGCCTGCTTTCACGAACGGCGTCAGATTTAATTCAAATGGCAAAAAGCCAAATACTTGCTCGCCCACAAAGCAACCATTCACCCATACTTTCGCACCAAAATCTACCGAACCGATGTAGAGACGAATTGACTTGCCTTCAAATGTCTTTGGAATCACAAACTCCTTTTCATACCATGCCGCGCCCACATAATTCATCAAGCCTGCTTCAGCAAGTTGTTCATTCCAACTGCCCGGAACGGCAATATCCATAATAGACGAGAAGCCATTTTCCCAATGCTCTCTCTCCCCATTGTTTTCGCGGTCTATCTTAAACTTCCAGAATCCGGAACAGTCTATAACCGCTCGCGTCGAGGTTGTGTTTGGTTTTAGCATTAATATATTAGGTATACTAAGTTGAAAGACATAAAGACGACAAAGCCGTCGAATCGTTTTGAAAAATTGTGATTTTTATGATGAAAGAAGGGCAAAGATGAGATGAGCTCGGTGTGCTTTGCTCCTCTATTGTCAAATCAAAATGTTAAACAACAACGCTATGGCTTGGAAGGGCACATAGCAAGAAATTTATGCAACAGACTTGTGGCGTTTTTGACCACAAGATTCACGAACGACAAGCGAAGGTGACAAAATGGTTTTCACACTTGGCGTTTTGCCTTCAATGCGTTCAATCAAAATTTCAACCGCCGTTGCGCCGATTTCTTCCGTCGGTTGGTGAACCGTTGTGAGCGGAACATCAGCGTATTGAGCGCGCTCAATGTCGTCAAAGCCAACAAGCGCAATATCACGAGGAATTTGCAAGTCGCTATCGCTCAAGCCTTTCATCACGCCTAAGGCGACCATGTCGCTATAAATGAAAAGTGCGTCAGGCTTTTTCGTTAATCGTGCAATTTTTTTTCCGGTCTCATAGCCAGCATCAAACCGATTCTTCTTGTCGTCAATCTCAAAAATTAGGTCTTTCTTAAAACGTCGTCCGTAATCGTTCAGCGCGCGTTCATATCCTTTTTGGCGAAGTTTTGAAAGCAAATTATGCTTGCCGCCCGTTACATAGCCGATATGCTTGTAATCAAAATTGAGCAAGTGTTCGGTCGCTAAATAAGCACCCTGCTCGTGGTCAGTGCCGACATACCAAAAATCAGGTTCGTGGATATAGGACACCATCAAATACGGAAACCCTGATTGATGCAAGCGTTTGATTTCGTCAGTTGCGCGATAAGTCTGCGAAAGCGAGGCAATAATCATGCCATCTACGCCCATCGCTTCAAAGCGAGAAATCAACGTTTCCTCTTTGTCTATCCTTCCGATGGAACTGGAAAGAAACAAATTGTAACCGAGCGAGTCGGCTTTCTTTTCAGCACCATGTGCAATCAAGGAAAAGAACGGGTTTGTTAAATCTCTAAGAACAAGCCCGACTGTTTTTTGTCGGCTTAAACTCGTGGCGACCGATTTTCTTGCAACGAAAGTGCCTTTACCGACGCGGCTGTAGAGGTAGCCTTCTTTAATCAAATCGGAAAGAGCCTTCTTGACCGTGATAACACTAACCTGATACTGTGCGGTCAAATCGCTGTGCGAACCTATCGCATCGCCGACTTTTAACTTGCCGCTTTTAATCTTCGCTTTTATCTCCTCTGCAATTTGCTGATAGAGCGGCATTGGGTTTTTGATGTCAATCGCCATTTGTTTCCAAGTTAGTATACCAAGTATAAAAACTGTGATTGTTTCATGCAAGCAAAATCAAAAAATTTTTTTTGGCTTGAAGTGCGGCGAAGGAATGAAATGAAATTCACAATGAATCTGTTGTATTTTGTCAATCAATTCATAAATAAATCTACAATGAAGAAGTATCTACTGATTTCGCTGTTGTGTCTGTCAAGTTCGCTCTATGCGCAAGAGTGGCAATTAGTGTGGTCTGATGAATTCAATGGTTCAGGACTCGATACCTCCAAGTGGTCGTATCAAATCGGAACGGGAACGCCGCTGATTGGCTGGGGAAATAACGAACTGCAATACTACACGAACCGCCCTACGAATGTCGATGTCTTCAATGGAAATTTATGGATTGTAGCGCAACGCGAGAACTTCGGCGGCATGCAATACACATCGGCGCGAATCCGCACAAAGAACAAAGGCGATTGGCGATACGGAAAAATTGAAATGCGCGCCAAATTGCCAACAGGCAGAGGATTGTGGCCCGCCTTTTGGATGCTTCCAACTGATGAAGTCTTCGGCGGCTGGCCACGAAGCGGCGAAATTGACATCATGGAACTCGTGGGGCACGAACCCAATCGCGTTCACGGCACAATTCACTTCGGAAATCCGTGGCCTCAAAATCAATGGCAAGGGACTGCCTTTACGCTCCCGCAAGGCACATTCAACGACGACTTTCACACTTTTTGGGTTGAATGGCGAGAAAATGAAATCAAGTGGTTTGTCGATTCAACGCTGTATTTCGTCCGCGTGCCGTCGCATTTGGGCGCGTTCAACTGGCCCTTCAACGAGCGATTTCACATCATCTTGAACGTAGCGGTCGGCGGAAATTGGCCTGGCAGTCCAAACGCCTCAACGGTTTTCCCGCAAGCGATGGTTGTGGATTATGTTCGCGTTTATCAACGCTCGCCACTTTCAGCACCAACTGATGCGCAAAAGCCATCGCAATTCGTGCTCGAGCAGAACTATCCCAATCCGTTCAATCCAACAACAATGATTACGTATCAACTATCGGCGACAAGCGATGTTAAATTGGAAGTCTTCGATGTGCTTGGCAAAAAAGTGGCGACGCTGGTCAATACAAGGCAATCGGCGGGCAGTTATTCCGTCAACTTTAATTCAGCGCAATACAATCTTGCCAGTGGTGTATATTTCTACAAATTGAGCGCGGGAAACTTCACGCAAACGCGCAAAATGATTTTAACGAAGTAAAACGATGACGCACTATTTCACGCTCGCCGTCGCTTCGCCGAAGCCGAAGGAGAAACAATTCACCATTCGAGATTTAGACCGAATTCAGAAGCAGACGGGCAAAAATTTTTATCTCATCAAGGGAAAACTGATTGAAGTTGTGCCTGCAAGCCTCCATCACGGAATCATTGCGCAAACCGTCGCAAGAATTTTGAGCAATTACGCGCACGAAAACGATTTAGGCTTTTGCGTTGCGGCGGAAACGGGATTCAAACTCCCGATTCCGAACACGGTCATCGCGCCCGACTTCGGCTTTATCGCCAAAGAGCGATTGCCGAAAGATTACAAGCGCAAAGGCTACGGAAGCGTTATGCCTGATTTCGTCGTTGAAGTCAAAAGCCCGAATGATTCCGTAACGAAAGCGCTCGCCAAAATCAACCTCTGGCTCGAATCGGGCGTGAAATTGGCTTGGCTCATCAATCCTGAAACACAGACCATCACGGCGTTCTCCCAAAACGAAGTAACGCACTACAAAGGCGACGATGTTATTTCCGCCGAACCTATCCTCAAAAAATTCCGCAAAAAAACTTCTGACTTTTTCAAATGAACGCACTTCGAGAGCGGGTCGCTCTAATTACAGGCTCTTCGCGCGGCATTGGCAAAGCAACCGCTATGCGTTTGGCGCGCGAAGGGGTTTCCATCGCAATCAATTACCTCAAAAATCAAACAGAAGCGGAAAAGACGGTCGCCGAATTGAAGGCGGCAGGCGTTGAAGCCATCGCCGTTCAAGCCGATACCAGCAAGCCCGACGACATCAAGCGGCTCTTCGCCGAAGTTAAAAATCATTTCAATCGTTTAGATATTTTTGTGAGCAACGCCGCTAAGGGCGTCTTTGGCTCGATTCTTCGCATTGGTTCAAACGGATTTGATTTAACGATGTCAACCGGTCCGAGAGCCTTACTTTTAGGCGCGCAAGAAGCGACAAAACTCTTTGGCGAAAAGGGCGGCGTGATTGTGGCGGTTTCAAGCATTGGCAATATCCGTTGTTTGGAAGGCTATTCAGCAATGGGCGCGGCAAAAGCGGCGTTAGAAACGATTGTTCGCTACCTTGCGGCGGAATTAGGTGCGAAGAAAATTCGCGTCAATGCCGTTTCGGGTGGCGCAATCGATACCGAAGCCCTGAACGATTTCAAAAATCAAGACGAGATGAAAAAAGAGTGGATTGCGCGAACCCCGCTCGGCAGATTGGGAACTGCCGAAGACATCGCCGACATCATCGCCTTTCTTTGCTCCGACCAATCGCGATGGATTCACGGACAAACCATCATCGCCGATGGCGGAGGCACACTGCGATAAAAATAAATTTTAATAACGATTGAACTAACACGTAGATGTTCGGAGAAGAATCAATTTGGATGTGGCTCGGATTTTTCGCGCTCGTCTCTGCTGTGCTCGCGCTGGATTTGGGTGTCTTCAACAAACAAGCGCATCGCGTTTCAAGCAAAGAAGCCTTGATGTGGACTTGCCTGTGGGTCTCGCTTGCCTTCGGATTTGCGGGCGTGGTATGGCATTTCTACGGCTTTGAAAAGGCGACGGAGTTTATGACGGGGTATTTGATTGAGGAATCGCTTTCGGTCGATAATCTCTTCGTTTTTGTATTGGTATTTCGGCACTTCAAGGTCGAAGATAGGTATCAACATCGGATTCTCTTTTGGGGTGTCTTGGGCGCGGTCATTATGCGCGCGATTTTCATCTTCGCGGGCGTCGCGCTCATTCAAAAATTTCATTGGATTATCTACTTCTTCGGCGCGTTTCTCATTTATTCAGGGCTGAAACTGCTTTTTGAAAAAGACGGCGAAGAAGAAACCGAAGAAGTTGCCGAAAACTTTGCGATAAAGTTGGTGAAGCGATTTTTTGCTATCTCGAAGAACTACGACGGACAAAAATTTTTCACGATTGAAAACGGCAAGCGCGTCGCTACGCCGCTGTTTCTCGTGCTCATCGTGATTGAAATTACCGACCTGATTTTCGCCATCGACTCCATTCCCGCCGTGCTTGCCGTCAGCAACGACCCGTTCATTATTTTTACCTCGAATATCTTCGCCATTATGGGCTTGCGCTCGCTTTACTTTTTGCTTGCCGACATCATCGACAAGTTCGTCTTTCTCAAAAAAGGCATTTCGTGTATTCTCACATTTGTAGGGATAAAAATGCTCACGCCTGAAATCTCTCGTTGGATTTTGGGCGAATCGCTCCACATTCCATCGCCGATTTCGCTCGCCGTGATTGCCAGCGTGCTACTCCTTTCCGTTGTGCTTTCGCTTCTCTTTGCACCGAAAGAAAAAAAGAAGGAAGTCGCGCCGATAGAAGAAGAAGTGAAAGTTTAAGGAAGCGCGTTGAGTTTTCGCAAGAGCCACTCCGCCGAAAGGCACAAGACGATAACGAGCAAAGTCGACCACAAGTTTGCAAATTCAATAGACGAGGCAGTGCGAACTTTGACTGGCTGAAACGAAGGCTCGCGCTTGATGTCGTCAAAAAATTGCCTGAAGGTTTGCGGCGTGTAGAACTTTCCACCACTGCGTTCAGCAATGCTTTGCATCGTTTCAGGGATTGCCGCCGTATTGCGCAGTTCCCCGCTGGTTTCGCTCACTGAAAAAATGCCACTCGCCGTGCCTAATACAGTTTCTCCTTCTTTGGCTTCGGCGGTGAAAGTATAATCGCCTTTTTCAAATCCCTCGAACTTGGCTTGATAGACGCCTTCTTCTGTGGCACGCTCAAAGGTGGCGTTGTAACTTTCGCCCGTTTGCTTGTGCTTGACGCGCAAAGCAATGTCGGCGGTCGAGACAGGATTCAAGAGTTCATCTTGCAAAGTAGCAGTGAAGAAAACGGTCTCGCCTTCGTCGTAAAGTTTGCGCGATGTCGAGACTTGAAAACGCTTTGAATCTTCCTTTGCCGAAAGCCACTCGATTATGCCAAGCAAGGTTTGCGCATAAACTTTGCGCACGTTTTCGTCAGGCGAAAGTGAAAATCGCCAAAACTGCGGCGTGCAAAGCGTCGCATATTTTTTGCCCGAACTTTGCACAACGGCAAGTGCCACGCGCTCGGTGGCTCTGCCTGAAACAGAAAGTTTCCACAAAATTTGCGTTGTAGGTTTGGGTTGAAAATTGAAGTCCAAATAAGAAATCGGCGGCGCGGTTTGAAACGCAGTCTGCAAAAGAGAAGCCACAGGCTTGAACGCAACGAAACTTTGACCTTGCGCCGTCGGCGAAATGAACGCATTGTTGTCAAGCACGTCGGCGGGGCTTGTGCGCGCAAGCGAGACGGCGAGAATCGGCTCGTATTGTTTCATCTTCGCGCCCGAACTTTGCAAGCCCATAAACGAGAAGACGGGAATTTTATTCGAGTTCAAAAATTGAAACACGCGCTCCGAAATGGCTTCGCTAATGCTTGTGCTCGGAAAGCCGATGAGGAGACAGGCGTCGGCATCTTGATGCGGTGCGAGATTAAGCGAGCCTTCAAAAAAATCGTTGGGCGTTTTTTGCGTGAAGAAAACGGCGTCAATGTTTTCAGACTGCACGAGCGTTTGACGGACGGAAGAAATTTCAGGGTCGGCAAGTCCTGCAATCACCAAGACTTTCTTTTTGTTTTTCAAGACGCGCACGAAGAAAGATTGCGAATTATTCTTCGCCGAAAATTCGCCTTGAAGCGGCGAGAGGTTAATGCTGTATTTGGCGTCGCCAACTTCTTTCGGCACAAATTCAAACGCGATGGATTGCTCGGAAGTGGCAAGTTCAAATTGCTTGCGTGCCAAAACGGTTTCGCCACTTTTCAAGAGTGCCTCGACAACTTTGCCTGTGAAGCCTTCTTGCGCAACCACTGCCGAAACAGAAACTTTGGTGTTCACAATCGCTTGCTCGGGTGCGTAAATGCGGCGAAGCACAATATCTTTGCGCGAAGTGCTATCGCCTAACAGCACGGTAAAAATCGGAATCGGCGAACGCTCGGCTTCGTAGAGCGGGGTTTCGCCTGCGTTGAATGCGCCGTCGCTGAACAACAATGCGGCGTTGAATTTTTCGCGCGCCCCAATGCGATTGAGCGCCGCAATCGCGTTGGCGTGATTGGTGTATTTTTCTTTGAACAAAAGGTCGCTCGGCGCGCGTTCTCGCAACGTTTCGCCAAATGAAAACGAGCGAATCTCAGCGACGCTCTCGATGCTGTTTAGATGACGTGAAAGAAGTTGTTGGAGAAGGCTATCGCGCCGAAGTCCGTTGTCGCGAATCGTCATGCTTTCGGAGTTATCGATAATCAATGCCAATTTGGGTTTGCGCGTTTCTTCTGAAAAAAATTGCAACATCGGTTCAAGGAAAAGGGAAAGCGCAAGAAAAACCGACAGCGCACGCAGGTTTACCAATGCCACTTTAATCGGCGTAGAGAGCGTGGCGCGTTGGTAGGTCCAAAAGGCAAGCAGAACGGCAAGAAGTGCAAAGAGCAATAAGAGCCAAAGTGATGAAGCGACAAAAGTCATTATGCGTTGTGAAAATCGTGTTAAGTCAAACAAAATAACCGTCAATTTCAATTCGTGAAAATTCTCGACCGATATATTGCAATCCGATACCTCGCGGCATTTTTGTTCGGAACGGCTTCCTTCATCGCGCTTTTCGTCTTGATTGACCTCATCGAGCATATCGACGACTTCATCGACCGCAAACTGACGCTCATACCCATTCTGGCTTATTACGGCTACTTCCTTCCTGAAATCTTGAAACTGATTATTCCGATTAGCGCACTCCTTTCGGCACTGTTTGTAACAGGCGCGCTCTCGAAGCAAATGGAACTTACGGCGATGAAATCGGGCGGAATTAGCCTTTACCGAATCCTTATGCCCTTTTTAGCGATTGCCATGTTAATTACCTTGTTGGATTTTTACCTTTCAGGTTGGCTTGTGCCACAGACGACGAGAGAAAAACAGCGGTTTGAATCAATCAATCTCGGAAAAAACTTCTGGGTTGGCGGCAGTCGCTCCAACGTCAATGTTATGGATTCACCGACGCAACTTGTCAGCATTGGCTATTACGACGACTACTCGAAAACTTGCTACTCCCTCGGCGTGCAAGCCTTCGAGGGAAAAAAACTGATTTGGCGATTAGACGCGGAGCGAATGAAGTTCGATACGACGACGCAACGATGGACGATTGAAAATGGATACTTGCGGGTAATTGAAAATGGCAACGAAAAACTCGCCCGTTTTGAAAAATTAGATACGCTTGAATTTTCGTTCACGGCGAAGGAACTCGGCGAGTCGACCCAAGCCCTTGAACTGATGACGCTTCCCGAACACCGCGCATTTTTAGCGGCGCGCGAGCGCGGCGGATTTGACTCCTCCGATGAAGCCATCGTGAAGTATCACTCGAAACTCTCGTTCCCGTTTGCGTGCCTCATCGTCATTCTCATCGGCGTGCCGCTCTCGGCGCAAAAGAAGCGAAGCGGCGTCGCGCTTGAAGCGGGAATTAGCATTCTTGTTGGATTTTTGTATATGGGCGTTCAGCAAGTTTTCGGGACGCTTGGCTACAAAGGAGCGGTGAATCCGATTCTCGCCGCGTGGATGCCCAACATCACTTTCTTTGGCGTGGGATTGGCGATGCTCTTCAAAGCGCAAAAGTAATTTTTGCCGCGCAAATCTGTTCAATCTGCCCGCTCGTTCCTTGCTTATTTGAAAAAATCACCCTCCTAACGACCGATACAGCCGATTTCCCTCATAACCTATTGTAAAATCAATACTTAAAAAAATTTTGGAGGGGGGGAATTGATTCTTTGCCTTGCATCGCGCCAACGCCCGCCGTAACTTCATTCCGAACTTTGTTCCTTACCAATTTTCAAAAACAAAAGACCCGTTTTCCCACAACGAGAAAACGCGCCCAAAACAAAATGAAGTATGAACTATTCTTTTTCCATCACGCGCTTACCTTTCGCACTCTTGCTCATTGTACATATTTGCAACGAGCAACCGCTTACGCCAATGCCTCAGCCTTCGATAAATCAAAATCCATTTCTAACTTTTTTAATCAAACACCACTGACCGATGAAGTATTCAATTTTCTTTTCCGCTCTGCTCTTACTGCTCTTTACAAACAGTTGTAAAGAAAAGCCTAACGAAGTCATTCCGCCGATAAACGAGCCGGCTCGCTGGCAAGCCATTCCTGAATTCGCCTCGATGAGCATACGCTATATGCTTCAGCATAATAATACGCTTTATGTGTCCGCAAGAGACACTCGTGTGAACTGGTACACAAGCACAGGCTGGACTGGCGACCCCAGCGTCGTCTATAAAACCACCGACGGTCAAACATGGACGAAAATTGCCGGCTTTGACAGTGAAATCGGACCGATGACCATGCACGGCGATACGCTTTACGCGCTATGTAGCGACACAATTTTCAAAATGTTGCCTAATGGAATTTGGCAAAGAGCAATGCAAACGCCTGGTAGACTGGCTGATGGCGAAGCTGTTGGCGACATGATTTTTTATCGCGACTCCCTTTACGCCATGCAATCATTGTATCAAGCATTAGAAACCTTTATCATATATCCTAATGGTACTTACAGCCCTATACTGCCTATACCAGCTACCCCAGCCTATCAGCCTTATGCAGGCGCGAAGTTTTTAAAGCAGGTTGTCAATAACCAAGAACGCCTTTTTGTGAGAGGAAAACGAGGTGCGTCAACTGGAAGCCCAATGTTCACATTTGATGGGTGGGTTTTTGAGTATTGTGTCAATGGTCTTTCAGAGCGGGAAAAACTCTTGGCACCAGTCAACTCTATGACGATAAAAAATGACACTGTCTATGCAGGCTTCATGGGACCTGCTGGGGTTAAACGTTTTGTCAATGACCAATGGGTGCCCTATAAAGACACTTTACCGAATTGGGAACACGCCCTGAATGTCAGACCGAACCTTATAACTGAAACAACGGGAATCGCTTTTGTAGGAGAGAGGCTCTTCGTCTCCACCCAATGTATGGGCGTTCTGGAGTGGCGCGACAGCACAGGCTGGCGAGCAATGTCGGAAGGGTTGCTCAAAGGGTTTATTCCGGGCATAGACAACACGAACCTTTACGTGCCGGTCGTATTTTTTGAGCATTTCAAAGGCGCGCTCTTGGCGGGTTACGGTTCACCAGGATTTGCGCCATATGGCAATCAAGTAACGGGTTTATATCGATGGAATGTCAAATAAGTTTTTTTGCAATTTCCAATCCTAAATTAAGGAGCACCTCATGAATACATCATAACCAATTTCTTCGCTTGAAAAATAAAAGGGAAAAAATCAGGTGACGCTGATTTTTTCCCCGAAGCAACAAAATCACGCCTTCAAGAAATGGAAGGGCTTGTTAAAATAGAAAAGTAGTAAATCTAATTAAACAGACTTATATCAATGAACAGACTGATGCTCAACATAATCATGCTCGCTCTACTTGCTTCTGTAATACATAATTGTTCTAACTCGTCCATCGAGTTTTCAGAATCTGATATTCCAAACGGCAGAAGAGACTACATTTGGACGGTAGATACTTTGCCACATAGAACAGCGCAATTAAACACGGCTCTATTTGGGTTTTCTCACAATAATGTATGGGTGGCAAGAGGCAATGCCATTTATCATCATGACGGAAAAGCATGGACAGAGAGTTTTCAATGCGAAACACCTATAAACGCCATATTTGGTTTATCTCCAAACGACGTCTGGGCGGTTGGGCTAAATATTTTTTACCATTTTGACGGCATTCAATGGCAAGAGTTTAGCCGATTCTCAGTATCAGAATACGCACAGTGGAACTATGGTCTTTTTGGGTTGCGTCCAAATGAGATTTTTTGCACAGGAGAAAGATTCAAAAATCAAACAGGTTCGCAAAGTGTTGATTCGACAGAGGGGGTAATTATGAAATTTGATGGGGTCAAGTGGTCTCATCTTCAAATTAGTTATTCAAAAGATGTGCTATTCCATAGCATATTCTATGATAGAATAAATCAAAAATATTATCTATCGGGGCGATCTTTAGACATTCAAAGGCATCTATCTTGGATTGACTTATTTGAGTTTGATGGTAGGATTGACGTAAAAAAAATAAACGATGGTAGGCAAAACGCTCTTTTTCTTATTCATCGAAGCATTAATGGGAAGGCATATTTTTTCTCAAAGAATAATCAAGAGATACTGTTGTATAGAAATAGACGATTCGTAAAATACAAAGACTTTTCTGGTAGCCATTTGTCTTCTGTGATAGGAGCAAGAACGGAAAAGGATTTTATCGGATTCGGCGGCGAAGAACCTGAACGTAAATTACTTCATTATGACGGAAAAAATCTTGTAATTCTTCATGATGTTCCAGGTGTGATTGTTCAGCAATGGATTGGAGAAAACGAGATATTTATTCTGAAAATAATACCTGAAGGCACAGTTATTTTGAAGGGTGTTTTAAGTGCCCAAAATTAGATTAAAGAAAGAAAGGAGGTGTAGATTATCAATTTCTTTTTCCTAGCATTTCTAACAACTTAAAAATTGAACAACTATGAACTACCAAAAGTTTTTTCAAATTATTGCGATTTTAATATTCACTTTATCATCATCTCTGCATTCACAGCAGGTTGTATTTTCCAATTGGTTTCCTGCGTCAGATAGAAGAGATGTGGGCTTTATTAAAACCACAATCTTTAGACCTGGAGAATTACCTATAATTGCCACGCCGGTTGTTCCTTTTACTTTGAATCTCAGACAGGACGAGGTCATCAGGGGAGAGGCTGTCGACCAAGGAGAATTTGGCCCAGATGGTTATGTTTGCATTTGGAATCTTAAACCTTCTTCAATGAGCAACGCAATAGCAATGCAGAGTCACCACATAAGTAAATGGCATCTGAAATTTGATGGAAATGACGAATTAGTAGCGGTGCCGGAATTCTCAAGAATTCGCGACGTAGGCTACAGTCCCGGCTTTACGATTCGAAGCTACACAATGCTATTGCGGCAATGCACATTGACTGTCAAAGGAGAATATGAAAATCCCCCCTTTGGTGCTGGGGGTGAATTCTCTGTTGCTCCAAACATTGGTTTTGTTGAAAAAGAGCCATTCTCTGCGAATGCAATAGACAGCGTTCAAAACAACGGAACTTGGTATTTCTTTGATCGTTGGATAGATACGTCTGTTGAAAATCCTACTCCTAAACACTTGACGAGACCAATAACAAATCAAAATGTAAACAGACAAATAACCGCCCTCTACCGACGCAAAAGAATTATAACCTTGAGTGAAAATTCTAACGATAATGGAATTTTACTCAATGCATTACAGTACGGTGTGAGATTTGAGCAAAATATTACACTCACAGCTAATGCTACAGTTACAGACAACTTCGGGCGTATTTACTACTTCCAAAAATGGTCAGATGGAGACGCACTCCGAACCAAAACTTTCTCAAACATTACAACAGATGAAACAGTTACTGCAGAGTATAAAGGCTTCCGGCTCTCCACCATTCCCGACTTGGCGGGCAAGAGCGGGGGCAGTCGCACGGCGGCGATTGACGCCACCAATTCCAACCTTTGGTATCAGGTCTATGAATCCAACAACGCGATATGGCTCTCCTACTCGACCAACGCGGGCGCAAGTTGGCAACCCGAACTTAAACTTGGCGAC
>JAJUFC010000015.1 GCA_029263855.1 Candidatus Thermochlorobacteriaceae bacterium
CAACTTCACGTCGCTTGCAACGGGAAGTTCATAGCGTATCGTCGTCGTTGGGTTGAACGGATTGGGATAATTTTGCGTCAAGCGAAACGACCGAGAGGGCGATGCGTTGCTTTCGCCAACCGAAAGCGGCGAACTGCCTTCACGAATCGTGAGCGTTTGATTGGCGGCGACATAGCGCAACAAGTCTCTGCGCCCGCTGGGCCAATTAACATAGAGCGAATCGACAACCTCCGTGCTGCCCAAGCCGAAATGCAGAATTCGCCCGTCATTGGCGACACGTAACTGCCGCCACCACTTGCCGCCCGTTGTATCAGAGTTTACGATAATGACATTTGCGCCAATCGCTTCGCGGGTTGAAACCACCCCCTCTAATCTCACTTTCAGAAAGTTATGTTGCCCATCGCCAGAAGGAAGCAAGTTCTGCCAAAGCATGGTTTTGGTAAAAAATGGGGAGCGTTCAATAAAACGCACCACATCTAAACTGCCATCACCGTTGAAATCGAATACATTGCTCGTCATAAGCGTTTCGGTTGAGGTTAAAAAACTATCCGGCATGATATTTCTATACCTTACTTTGCGATTAGGCTGTGGCTCTGAAATAAAAAGGTAGGACGGGGACATTAAAAAATCCACATACCCGTCATTATTGAAATCATGATTCATATCAAGCCCTGCTTGTATGGAGTCAACCAAGGACTCAAATCCTAATGTGTCAAGGTCCCAACACGGTCTCATTGGAAATTGCGGCGGTGGAATTCCTGTGCCTCTACCAAAACGAAATCTGCGCCACCCCCATCCTAAATCAAGATATCCAGCAAAATCGCGAATGCCATCACTATTGTAGTCAGATTGCTCGTAAAGGGAGATTCCAAAGGGAGTGTTTATGTTACAGTACGGTGAAGGTGGGGGGAAAACGGGGTTAAAAATCTCGGTGAATGTTCGATTCCCATTGTTGAGAAAATATCGGATTGGATTTGGGCGCGGAGGATGTTCCGGTGCGGCTTGACTAAACTGCAAATCAAACCAGCCGTCCCTATTGAGGTCTAACACAGTAACTCTGTGCGACTGTCTGAACCCGTCGTTCAGCGCAGAGTCAAGGGAGGTCGTGTCCATCATGCTGAACCCCTCCATACTTCCCCAAACAATCACATAACTCCCGTTATCGCGCCGTGCGCCCAGAATCGCGTCTCTGTGCCCGTCTTTATCCAAATCATAAAACTGCATTCCTGTAAATGGCCTAATCCCAATCAGCGTATCGGACATATCCAATCCCGAAGTGGCGATGATGTTCTGAAAGACGCCCGTGCCTGTATTGTGTAGAAATTGTAATTGAGAGGTTTGACCGAAAATGGGTTGCCCTGAAAACGTAAACAAATCCTCAAATCCTGTGTTATACACATCTGCGGTTCGGGTTATTGTGTAGTTTGTATCAAGACCCGCTTGTTCAGTAACATCGACAAACCGTTGCGCATTAAGCGGCAAAGCCACCACGAATAAAAAAAGGAGTGAACAAATCTTCCGCATATTCCTTAACATCCTTACATATTTTTGGGTCAAAAAAGATAGTAGAATTTCCGAAACATCAATAAGGTGCACAACGCGACGCCTCACCTCCAATCAGATTACTTTGCTAAAATCATTTTCTTCGTCTGGGAGACACTTCCGTATTGAAGCGTGTAGTAATAAACGCCGCTGGATAGCGTTCCTTTGGCGTTGAAGACGACTTGATGCGCACCCGGCTCGCGTGATTCATTTAAAAGCACTGCTACTTCTCTGCCCAATGCGTCAAAGACTTTCAAACTTACCATCGCGCGTTCAGGCAAGGAAAAGTCAATGGTCGTGCTCGGGTTAAACGGGTTTGGGTAGTTCTGCGAAAGTTGGAAGTTTTTCCCCGTTGTAGAAAGCATATTGTTGCTGTAGTTGATACCCAGTATATCGGAGTTTGGTGATGTGTTTGAAGGTACGGAATTATCGTCAATCGTGATGCGATACTGTGCTACGGCGTCGTTGCCAAGTTGTGCCGTTGAGATGGTGTTATCCGTCCAAGATTGTGTTTGCAACGCTCCCGACGGCGTAAGCGTGGCTCTGAGACTCCAATTTTGTATGATGATGTTTCCTTGCATGCGTCTGCGATAAATTCTAACATTCGTCAGTTGTCCAGCATCGTTGGTTGGATTTATCCAAGTGAGCTGCGGATAGCGAAGGCTGAATTGGTCGGGTGCGGTCGCAATTAAATTTGTGATTGTGGGTGCTTGCGGAGCACCGTCAACCCTGAAAGTGCCCGTTGTGCCCGTTCCATTTACGAATCCCAAAAATGAACCCGGCACATCCCAAAAACTCTGAATGTAAATCAGAATTTGACCTCCCGCATGAATTTCAACGGTTCCTGTAAATGTCACGCCGGTATCAACGGGAGATTCCGCTAAAGTATCGCGTAATATCCAATCAGATTGTGCAGTTTCTTTTGTTGCCACCTTTATATACGAAACAGTTGCAGGGAGATTGCCAAAGCTGGAACGGGCGATGCGATTGTTACGAGTCAATCTTGCAGAAACCTTGTAAGTGCCTGCACGAAGTGGAACGGTTTGCAATGCACAATCCGCGAAAAATGGCTGGTTGAACATATCCCCTAAAACGGTATAGTTGCCTGAGCCTTGGCCTGTGTTCGTGTAGTTAAAACTCAGCGAGGCGTCTTGTGCGACGGCGGTCGTAGTAGTTGCCAACATCATCAGCAACGGGATTAGGATTTTGCACCGTTGGAGACGCGCTGCGTCAGAGAGAGAGAGAGAGAGAGACAATTAACGTGCCGAAATTATTTGTCTTTTTCATAAGAGGAGTTCGTTTAAGTTGTGAGTCAATGCCGCATCAATGCATGTTAAAGGTGCGTTGCGGCGGTTTTCAAAACGAAAGAACGGGATATAAAGCATTCTCAACAATGTAAAATAAAATTCTTGAAACTCCATTGCGCGCTCATCGATTCGCGTCAAAGCGATTCATGTAATCTTCGAAGCCCAAGACGCGGCGCGTATATTCGGATTGCATGAGCGGAGAGGAGAAAAGCGAAACGCGCCGGAACGTCGGGAAGTCCTTTTCCCTCTGCTCGGCGCGTCTCTTCTGTCAGTGCATAACAGAAAGTTCAACAACAAAGAACAACAAACTCTCGCCTACAAACCCGCCACGCTGTTGCGCTTCGCTTCGGCTTTCAATTCTTGAAGAAGCGTCGTTGCCGCCTTCGCAACATTCAACGATTTAGATTCAATCATTCGCGGCGAGCGCTTCGCGCGCGATTCCATCGCATAGTTTGACTTCACGAGTTCAGGGAAGCGCGCTTCAAGCGTCGCAAGGTCGGTTTGAATGCGCGAGACGCTTTCGATTTTCGTTATCATTCGCGGCGCGGATTTCGGCGAAACGCCTTTTTCAAATTCCGTTTTCGTTACCGTCGCCGTTTCTTCGCGGAACTCAATGTCGCCGCGCTTGACGCTTGAAAGCAGCGACGATTCGTCAGAAACCGTCATCGCGTTTTGCGATTTCACCGCATTGACGACGATCATCAACAGTTTTTCGTAATTGACGACTTTCGCCTCTTTCGTTTGAGCGGCGCGCTTTGCGTCTTTGCTTTCAAGCACGTAGGTCGTAGAAACGAGTTCAGGGAACAGCATCTCGACATCGCTGACACTCACTTCGCCATTCGCAACGCCGATGTTGACGAGTTTGTCAATCGTTTCGTTTTTGGTCTGCGCGGCGAGCGGCCCAACGACAAGCGCCATCGCAACAAGCAAGAAAAATATCTTTTTCATAATTCAACTCCTCTTGTGTTTAAGGTTAGCGTAAATTTTTCTCAAATTCTTTACGCAAACTTACGACGCGGGTTGTAGCAAAACCATTCGCAAATGCCTGTATTTTGAAGCGGGATAAGGGACTACGGGTTTCTACGTAGAAAGGCTACTTCACGCCAAGTTCCAAGAGGCGTTTTTGCGCAAGCGGGTGGTTTCCGCCCATTCGCGCATATTTTTCGTAGCAGAATCGCGCGAGCGCGAGTTGTTTGGAGCGGTAATAGAGCGAGCCTAAGTTGAAGAAACTTTCCGCGAGTTCGCCGCGTGTTTCTTTGATATACTGCAAGTAGCATCGCTCGGCGGCGGGCGCGTCTCCGCTTTGGTAACAGAACACGCCAAGCTTAGTCAGTTGATATGGATAAGGTTGGACGCGCCAAAATCCTGAAAGCCACTTTTGAACGCTTGTTGGTTCAGGTTGCGAGAGAATCTCGTTTCGCTCCGCCTCTGAAAACGATTCGGGAAGATTTAGTCGATTGAGCGCGTCGGCAAGCGTGATGGTTGGAAGGTTCGGCGCGTAATCTTGTCGCGCAAAGACGATTGTCGCCTCGTCCAAGTGAATTAATCGCCAATCGTTCATTTGCCGCAGTTGTTGATTCCAAATCAGCGACGCGGTATAATCGAACGCGATTAAATCAGGTTTGTATTTTTCAATCAGCGTCCGCAATCCTCCCATCGCAAAGGCTTTTTTGTATTCGCTGAAAAATTCTTCGCGCATCACTTCGAGCCGCCCGTCGATAAAAATTTTCTGTTTCAATTTCCACCCGAAATACGCGCCCGTGTTGAGGTCGTTGATGAGTTTGCCGTCGAGTCCGTTTTCGTTCAGAAACGCGCTCGCTTTGACGGGGTGCGCGTGAATGTTCAAGCCCGAACCAAAAGCGATGAAACGTCGGTCGGATTGATAGTAAGCGTTAGTTGCGACTCGCGCGGCAAAGAGGAGCGCAAACGCCGCGAGCGCAATCGCAAATCCTTTTTCAAGCGTTGATTTTTTTTCGGCGACAACTTGAACGCGCGCCGAGAGATTGAACCGCGCCCAAAGTTCGCGCAACGCGGTGGCGAATATCGGCGCAACGACCAACGGAAACAGCGGAACATTGCGAATCTGCGACGCAGAAAGAAAAAAGAACGCGCCAAACAAAATGAACTCGTGAACCTTGCGTTGCCGAATCGTGAGAAGCATCGTCAGAATGCTCGCCAGCGAGAACACGTAAAACAAGTAAATCGGAATAGCGCTGATGAAGGGCATGTTATCCGTCGGCTGAACATCGAAGGGCGAAATAAATTCGCTCACATACTCTTTGAAAATGTTGTTTCGATCGAGCCGCGTGAAGAGATAAAACGGAAACAGAACGCCATTGATGTGATACGGATTCGCGACGCAAATCGCGCCCGCCAGCGCGCACCATTTCCAAAGCGTCGCATCGATTTTCTTCTGATGAATCCAATCGCTCAAACAATACGCGCCCATCACGCCCCAACCCAAAATGAACAAGCCTTGCATATTCACCCAAACGAGATGAATCGCCACGAGCGCGGGTAATATCTTCTTGTCGCCGCGCCAGTATCGCTCAATCACGAGAATCGTAAGCAGAAGGAAACTCCACGTCAGAACTTCGGGGCGGACGGCGAAGCGCAGTTCCAAAATCAATCCCACGAACAACAGCAAGACAAGCGCGAGCGGAATCGGCGTTCCGACAGAAAGGAATCGCGCAAAGAGCAATCCCAACGCAACGAGAATCAAGAGCGCGTTGACGAGCGTAATGCCTTCAAACCCCAACATCGAATAGACGGCGTAGAGCGTCAGTTGATAGAGCCAGTGCATATCGATGTAATCGTTGTTGGGGACGGCGTAAGTATATGCGTCTTTGTCGGGGAAGGCGCGATGTTCCCAAATCCACTCGCCGCCGTGCAAGTGAAATCCGATGTCAATGTCCACTATCAAGCGCGTCGCCAACGCGCCGAACAGGATCGCGATCGCAATCAGCGGCAAGGCATAAATCGAGCGGAAGACTTGAGCAAAGGGAATCGGGGCGCGCGAGATTCCGACGTCTATGTCGCGAGCGTTCTTGTCGGATTTTATCGCGCTTTTTTTAGGCTTGCTCATCGTTAGAACGTTCGCTTAATCGATTCGCCTCCAAGTCGCGCCGTCTTTCGCGTCTTTGACTTCAATCCCCGCTTCTTTCAATCGGTCTCGAATCAAATCGCTCGTGGCGAAATCTTTTCTTGCGCGAGCCTCTTTGCGAATGTCAAGCACCAACTCCATCACTTTCGGGAGCGGATTGGCGGACGAAGCGAGCGTCTCTGCCTTTGGAATGATGCCGAGAATCTGTTTCGCATATGCGTCGAAGAAGTCAAGCGCTTTTGACTTTTCTTGTTCGCGCAATCCTTCTTTGGAAAGAATGGAATTGATTTCGCGAGAGAGGTCGAAGAACAGCGCGATGGCTTGCGGCGCGTTGAAATCGTCGTTCATCGCCGCGCGAAACTTGGCGCGATACGGTTCGAGGTCGATCGCGCCGCTTCCAACAGGCGATTGCGCAAGGCGGTTGTAGGTTTCCGTAAGTTTTTCCAATCCGGCTTTCGCGGCTGAAATCGCCTCGTCGGAAAAATCGAGCGTGGAGCGGTAGTGCGACTGCAAGATGAAAAATCGCAAGGCGGTCGGCGGATATTTTTTGAGCAAATCTTTGATGGTCGTGAAATTGCCGAGCGACTTGCTCATTTTTTGACCATTGACGGTAACAAGGTTGTTGTGAATCCAATAGCGCGCGAAAGGTTTGCCCGTCGCCGATTCCGACTGCGCGATTTCGCACTCGTGGTGCGGAAATTGGTTGTCCATTCCGCCGCCGTGAATGTCGAGCGTCTCGCCGAGATATTTCATCGACATCGCCGAGCATTCGATATGCCACCCTGGATAGCCCCAGCCCCACGGCGAGTTCCATTGCATCAGGTGGTTTGGGTCGGCTTTTTTCCAGAGCGCGAAGTCGGAGGGGTGGCGCTTTTCGGACTTGACCTCAATGCGCGTGCCTGATTCCATCTCGTCTTGATTGCGCCGCCCCGAAAGTTTCCCGTATCCTTCAAACGAACTCACATCGAAATAAACTGAGCCGTTTGCTTCGTAGGCGTGTCCTTTTTGAATCAGGGTTTTGATGAGTTCGATTTGTTCGGGAATGTGTCCTGCCGCCGTTGGCGCGATGTTGGGGCGGTCGATGCCGAGCGCGTCCATATCCTCGTAATACGAGCGCGTATAGGCTTGGGCGACTTCCATCGGCGAGACCTGCTCGATGCGAGCGGTCTTCAAAATTTTGTCTTCTCCGTCGTCGCCATCGCCGAGCAAGTGTCCAACATCGGTGATGTTTTGCACGTATCGAACCTTGTAGCCGACGTGCCGAAGCCATTTGACCATTACGTCAAACGAGACGTAACTCTTCGCGTGTCCAATGTGCGAGTGCCCATAGACCGTCGGACCGCAGACATACATCGAGACGAATCCCTCGCGAAGCGGAACGAACTTTTCTTTTTGTCGGGTGAGCGTATTGTAAATGTATATCTCGTCTTGAATCGGCATTTTTGAAATTCGTTGTAATTACCTGCCGTCGCCGAGCAAGACGATTTTGTCTCGATGCTCGGTCGCGTGTTTGAGCGCGTTGCGCGTGTCGATAATGCACTTTGAGCATTTGAGAATCAAGTCGTAATCGAAATTGGCGTGGTCGGTCGTGATGACGACGAGGTCAGCGGATTCGAGCGTTTCCGCCGTGAAGGGCGCGGCGCGCATTTCGATCACCGCGTTTCCCGTGCCGCGTTCTTTGAAATGCGGAACGTGCGGGTCGCAGTATTGAATGCGTCTCGCGCCTTCTTTTTGCAAGAGTTCGATGATTTTGATGGCGGGCGAATGTCGAATGTCGTCGACATTTTTTTTGAAGGCGACGCCGAGAAACAGAATGTTCGCGTCCTGAAACGCGATTGGAAGTTTGGCGATTTCTTTCATCGCGAGGTCGCGCACGTAGAACGGCATATTCTCGTTGGTTTCCGCCGCGAGCGTGATGAATTTGGTTTGGAAATCAAATTCGCGCGCTTGCCAGGCGAGGTAGTAGGGGTCAATTAAAATGCAATGTCCGCCGATGCCAGGTCCAGGATAGAACGGCATAAACCCAAACGGCTTCGTCGATGCCGCCTCAATGACTTCCCAAATGTTGATGCCGCCCATTCGGTCGCATAACATCGCCATTTCGTTGACGAGCGCGATATTGACGCTTCGAAAAATGTTCTCCAATAGTTTTTCCATCTCCGCGACTTTCGGCGATGAAACCTTGTGAACTTTTGCAATCACTTGTTCATTCGTCAGCGCGGCAAGGTCGGTGCAAAGTTGCGTAACGCCGCCGACAACGATGGGCGTATTGCTCGTGTTCCACTTCGTATTTCCCGGGTCGATGCGTTCAGGCGAAAAGGCGAGATAGAAATCCTTTCCGACTTTCAAGCCTGTTTTCTCGAGAATCGGCAATACATAGCCTTCGGTCGTGTTGGGGAAGGTTGTAGATTTCAAAATAATCAGTTGCTCTTTGCGAAGATGTTTGGCGATGGATTCCGTCGCCGACGTGATGAAGGAAATGTCAGGCTCTTTGTTCGCCGTGAAGGGCGTGGGAACCGAGATGTAGATTGCGTCGCACAGCCCAATGTGGTCGTAATTATCCATCGCTTTGAAGCCATGTTTGAGGGCTTCTTTGAACTCATCGTCTTTGATGTCTTGAATGTAATTTTTGCCCGCGTTGAGACTTTCGATTTTGCGCTTGTCCAAATCAATCCCGATGGTTTTGAAGCCTTTGCGCGCAAACTCCACCGCAAGCGGCAAGCCGACGTAGCCCAGCCCGACTACGCCAATCACGGCGGATTTTTTTTCAAGTTTTTCTTTGAGCGACATTTGAAGCGTGAGTTTAATTCAAACTTGGATTTTGAATCGATTGCTTGTGATACTTGGCGCTTTCGATTTTCACGAAGTCAATCAAGGCTTTGAGATGCGAGGGATTCGTTTCGGGCAAAATGCCGTGTCCGAGATTGAACACGTGCCCCGATTGTTCGGAGTGTTCGCCGAACTTGCGCAAAATTTGCGCCGCTTCTTCTCGGATTCGTTCAGGCGAGGCGAAGAGCATAATCGGGTCTAAATTGCCTTGAAGCGCGACCCTATCCGATAGTTGCCAACGCGCTTTGGCGATGTCTATCGTCCAATCCAAGCCCACCGCGTCGCACCCTGTGTCAGCAATTTCTTTGAGCAAGCCGCTCGCGCCTTTGGCAAAGACAATCACGGGCGTTTTCGGGTGTTTGAGTTTCACGGTTTGCACCGTTTCGTGAATGTATTGAAGCGAAAATTCTTTGTAATGTTCTTCGGAAAGAAGCCCTGCCCAAGTATCGAAAATCTGCACCGCGTCCGCGCCTGCTTCAATCTGCAAGAGCAAATAGTCGCTGATGACTTTGGTCAATTTTTTCAGAAAGGCGTGCGCGTCTTTTGGCTGTTCAAAGAGCATTTGTTTGGCGTGTCGGAAGTCTTTACTGCCTTTGCCTTCGACGGCATAAGCGAAAAGCGTCCAAGCCGCGCCGCTGAATCCAATAATCGGGACACGGAAGGCAAGTTCGCGTTTGGTTAAGCGAATTGCATCTTCGACATAGCGCAAGGCTTCTGAGACATCGGGCGTGATTAACTTTTCAATTTCAGCGCGCGCGCGAATTGGCGTTGGGAATTTCGGACCTTGCGATTCAATCAACTCTAACTTCATGCCCATTGCTTCGGGCACCACGAGAATATCGGAAAAAATAATTGCCGCATCGACGTCCATAATTTCGACGGGCTGAATGGTTACTTCCGCTGCAAGTTCGGGCGTTTTGCAAAGCGTGAGAAAGTCGGTTTTACGTCGCACTTCACGATATTCAGGAAGATAGCGTCCTGCTTGACGCATAATCCAAATTGGTGTTCGGTGGCAAGGCTCGCGGCGCAAGGCGCGGAGCAATAAATCGTTACGAAGCATGTTTTTACAATCAGGTATTTTCGAGTCGGTGAAAATAAAAAAGGAACGGCGAAAATCCGTTCCTTCAAACATTTGGTTGCATCGTTCAGTTGAGCGAAACTTGTCGGAGTTCTTCTTTCAAGCGTTCTAATTTGTGTTTAACGCTGCCGTCAATCACCGTGTCGCCGATGCGTGCGGTGAATCCGCCAATCAACTCTGGATTGACTTTATTTTCAATGCGAATTTTCTTTCCTGAAACTACTTCCAATTTTTGAGCGATGGTTTGCTTTTCAGATTCACCGAGCGCAATCGCGCTTTCAACCACAGCGATAACAATGCCGCTTTGCTCATAAAGAATCGCTTGAAATTCTTTCATCACGTCGGGAATCACTGGTGCTCGCCCTTTTTGAACCAAGAGCGCGAGGGTGTCTTCAAGTTGCTTGCTGACTTTTCCTGAGAAAACGGCTTTCAAAAGCGTTGCTTTCTTTTCTTGATTAATAACAGGACTTTTGACCGCGTTCAGCAGTTCTTTCGAGGCTTTGAGCGTTGAGGCGATAAGGTCGCAGTCTTTGGCAAAATCTGCGACTTTGTTTTGCGCTTTGGCGATTTCATAGAGTGCGACGGCGTAGCGTCGTCCAACTAATGCGCTCATGTGTTTTTACTTTTCAACAGTTTCAAGTTCGTTAATCACGCCTGCGATAAGTTCTTTGTGGCGTTCCGCATCTAAGTTGTGCTGAATAATTTTTGAGGCGGCTTCGATGGCTAAATCGGCGACGGTGTTTTTGAGTTCCATCATCGCGCGCTGTTTGGCGAGTTCAATGTCGGCTTTCGCGTCTTCGGCGACCTTGCGCGCTTCGGCATTGGCTTTTTCCAAAAGTTCGGCGCGCACTTTTTCGGCGTAGGCTTTGGCGTCGCCCACGATTTTATCGGCTTCAACTTGTGCTTTGGCGCGTTCCGCTTTGACTTCGGCTAAAATTTTTTCGGATTCCTTCTTGGCTTGTTCGGCGCGATCGATAGACGCTTGGATATTTTTCTCGCGCTCATTGAGAGCCTCGACAATCGGCTTCCAAGCCACTTTGGAAAGAACGAGAACGAGCAACAAGAATGTAATCGCCGTCCAGAAAATCAATCCTGGATTTGGGCTCAATAAGCCGCCGGATAAAATCAAGGTAGAAAACATGGTTAGCATCAAAATTTTAAAATTCAGAGTTCAACAGACGCTTTTTGGAAGTCGGGACGAGAGCGCAATGCACCAAAGTCACTGCGCCCTGTTTGCAAGCATGGTGTGCTCGGGCGTTACTTCGTCGCCAAAAGCAGGCATACAACAAGCGCGATGACCGCCGCGCCTTCAATAAGCCCTGCGGCAATCAGCATCGTTGCGCGAATGTCGCCGGTGGCTTGTGGCTGGCGAGCAATGCCTTCAACGGCGGATCCTGCCGCTTTGCCAATTCCAATACCTGCACCGATAGCGGCGATTCCTGCGCCCAACCCTGCGCCTAAAAAGGCGAGTGCTTCATTTCCCATTTTAATTTATTCCTCCAAAAAAGTGTTATGAAAATTTGAACAAAGTAAAAATCAATTAGTGATGCTCTTCGTGCGCCGCCGCCATTCCGATAAAGAGGCTCGAGAGCATCGTAAAAATGTAGGCTTGCATAAACGCGACGAAAAGTTCTAAGCCATACATCGCAAGCGTAACAGCGACCGCTGCTGGTGCGACGAACCAACTTTTGAACACGAAAATCAGCCCAATTAGGGTAACAATCACCACATGCCCCGCTGTCATGTTCGCAAACAAACGAACCATCAACGCAAACGGCTTGATGAACATGCTCAAAAATTCAACGGGTATCATGATAATCCACAGAAACCACGGCGTTCCGCCCGTCAGGTGCGCCAGCCAGCCACCGATGCCGTGCTCTTTAAACATTGTGAATTGAATGATGATGAACGTGAAAACGGCGAGCGTGAAGGTAACGGAGATATTGCTCGTCGCCGTTGCCGCATATGGAATGAGTCCGAGAAGGTTGCAAGTCAAAATGAAAAAGAAGACCGTCAAGAGATACGGCAGAAACCGCTCGTAGCCGTGTCCGATGTTGGCTTTGACAATATCGATTCGCACGAAGTCGACAATCACTTCAATCAAATTCGCCAAGCCTTTTGGGGCATGAGTAGGCTTCATTTTTTTGTATGTGTTTCCAATCGAAACGAAAAGCAAAAGGAGCACGAGCGAAGCAATCCACATCATGACAACGTGCCGGGTGATGGAAATATCAAAATCGCCGATTTTGAGGGTTGGAAGATGAATTTCACCGAAGGGTTCAAGTTCGAGAGTGTTGCCGTCAGTTACGTGATGAATGACGTCGAGTTTTTCTTCGCTGTGTGCGTTGCCTTCAACGTCGGAACTTGCCGTATCTGCAAGCACGAAGGCACAAGACATCATCACAACAACTGCAGCAATAGGTAAGCCTTTTAATAGAACTAGAACTTTTGATGAGCGAATCGCGGATAACGCGCGTAGAAAATACTCCATTTTTATGATGAAGAGCGTTTTTCGAACTGATTTTTTTTCTGATACGCTAGGATTTCAAGGATTAAATGCATGAAATACAACGCGACAAACGACAAAACAAACTCAACTCGCACGACGGATTTTGTAAGAATCAATGTCGCAATGCCGATTAACACACAAAGCGCACGGGCGGCATGCCCACCCAAAACGATTTTGTAAAACTCGCGATTGTCTTTGTGATAGGCATATTCGTAAAGCAGGTAACCGGCTGAAGCATTCATCGCGGAAATTAGCCACGCATAAAATACCGACAGCGAATCAACCTCTTTGGCAAGCCCCGTTAGCGCGAGCGACAACCAAAACAGGATTGCTAAAATACAAGTCTTCAAGAAGAAATCAAAAATTGGCTTCACGTTTTGCTGTCGTTGGAAGTTGGTGGCGGTTGCCGTTTCTTGTCGGCTTCGCGAAGCATCTTCCAGATGAGCGCGCCGACAGCGACGAGTGTACAAAGCGTTCCAAGAATTAAAAACAGCGGTTTCGTGCCCCACGTCGCATCGAGCCAATACCCGCCGAAAACAAATAAGAAAAAACTAATCGCAATTTGCACCCCGAATCCAACCAAGGAATCGTTGGCACGATACGCTTTAGCGAGTTCTTCCTGCGGCTTAGACATGACAGTTTGGATAAAATTTGAGAACGCTTGAAATTTCGCGAAGGTAAGCGACGAAGAGCAAAAATAAAAAGAGCCGAATCGCAGGGCGCGAATCGACTCTCTTCCAATTAACTATGACAATGAGAAGCTAAAGAACACAAAGAACAAAAAACTTTTCGCAATTTAACGCTTCTAATTCGATATCTCTTGATTAAGTTTCAATTAAGCCTTCAATCAATTAGACTCAATTAGACTCAATTAGACTTGCGCTACACTTCAAAGAACATGCAATTAGTAACAAAAATTTCTGATTTTATCAAACATTTTCTAAAAAAAACTGAATGCTTTCCAATTAACCTAAATTCTTTAAGTTAAGAGCAAAGATAACTAAAAAAATTAGCCTTTGCAAGTTTTTAGCAAGAAATTGCACAAAAAAATCACAAGAAAATGCCGATTTAACCGTTTCAATCGTTAAAACGCGGGAAAAGTTCAATCATGACCGATTTCATTCACCTACACACGCACACGCATTATTCACTACTTTCTTCGCCGATTTTGCCCGAAGATTTATTCGCGGACTGTTTGGCAAAAGGCATGAATGCCGTCGCAATCACCGACCACGCGACGCTCTTCAATATGCCATCTCTTTTTTCAGACGCTAAGAAAGTGAGCGAGAAAAAGGAAAAGCCGTTCAAACTCATCATTGGTGCAGAGCTTTACATTGCGCCTGAATCACGCCACAAAAAGGAATCTCGCGAGGCGCATCACTTGAACGTGCTGGTCAAAGATGCCATTGGCTATCGCAACTTGTGTAAAATTCTTTCTGCCGCCGCCCGTGAAGGCTTCTATTTCCGACCGCGTGCAGACTTTGAACTGCTCTCTCAATATCACGACGGTCTTATTTGCATGACCTCGTGCGAAAAAGGCGAACTGCCGAAACTTGTGGCCAAACACGACCGCGACGGCGCACGTCAATTTATCCGAAATCATAAAGACCTTTTCGGCGATGATTTTTACATTGAGCTCGAGAACCATTTCACTGATTCCGAAGCCAACATCAACCGCGAACTTCTTGCACTTGCCAAAGAATTTGACGTCAAGCTTGTTGCTACCAACGACGTTCATTACCTCAATCGCGAAGACGCGCCCAAACAAGAAGCCATGATGGCAATGAAAGGAAAGCACAAACTTTCCGATGCAAAGCGCATGCGGTTTCCTAACAACGAGTTTTACCTCAAATCGCCCGACGAAATGGCAAGGGCGTTTGGCAACGAATACTGCGAACTTTCCAACACGCTTGAAATCGCCGAGAAATGCACTTACATCTTCAAAGATGAATCCGCTAAGTTGCCACACTTCCCCATTCCGCCTGAATTTTCCGACGATGCCGCCTATCTGCGACATCTCACCTACCAAGGCGCGACGGCGGTTTACGGCGATTTAAATGCACTTGGTAGCAGGGGCGAAGAAATAAAAGCGCGCATTGAGTTTGAACTTTCCACCATTGCGCGAATGGGTTATGATTCCTACTTTCTCATCGTTGGCGACCTGATTGCCGCCTCGCGCAAGCAAGGCTACTCCGTCGGTCCCGGAAGAGGCTCGGCGGCAGGAAGCATCGTCGCTTACTTGACAGGCATCACGCAAATTGACCCGCTCAAATACAACCTGCTCTTCGAGCGTTTCCTCAATCCAGAACGGGTAACCATGCCTGACATCGATATTGACTTCACGCCTGTTGGAAAGCAGAAAGTGTTGGAATACACGATTGAGAAATATGGCGCGGAATCCGTTTCCAAAATTGTCGCAATTTCAACATTGGGCGCGAAGGCGGTCATTAAAGACGTGGCGCGCGTTCTCGAAGTGCCGATTGAAACGGTTAATTCCCTCACCAAACTTGTTCCTTCGAAGCCGCCCGGTGCTTCGCTTTCCGATTTCATCAATGGCAACGCGAAACTTGGCATTGAGCCGGTCAAAGACCTCAAAGATTTACTCAAAAGCCCCGACCTCACGATTCGCAAAGTGATGGAATACGCGCTCGAGCTGGAAGGACGCGCACGCAATATCTCCGTTCATGCCGCAGGGGTTGTAATCACCAATGGTGCGGTTGACGACTACGTGCCGCTTTATGTTTCCGATAAAGTTGAAACTGAAGAACGCCGATATGCCGACGAAGCCCTTGAAGAACAGCCCACAGAGCGCGAGGCAAAAAAAGAGGAGAAGCAAGTTGTTACTCAATTCGATAAAGATTGGATTGAGAAAGCAGGCTTGCTCAAAATTGACTATCTCGGCTTGGAAACACTCGCCGTTATTGACGAAACGCTCCGTCTTATTGAAAAGCGATATAACAAGAAAATTAACTTGCAAGAAATTCCAATGGACGACCGCAAGACGTTCAAAATTTTTCAAGACGGAAAAATGGCGGGCATCTTTCAGTTTGAATCCAGCGGCATGCAAAGCTACATGATTCAACTTCAACCGACGACCGTTGAAGACATCATCGCCATGAGCGCGCTCTATCGCCCTGGTCCGATGCAGTTCATTCCTGACTACATCAATCGCAAGCACGGAAAAGAAGAGACGAAATATGCCCACCCGCTCCTCGAGCCAATTCTGAGCTACACCTACGGCATTATGGTTTATCAAGAGCAAATCATGCAAGCGGCGCAAGTCTTGGGCGGCTACTCGCTTGGCGGTGCGGATTTGCTCCGACGTGCGATGGGCAAAAAGGACAAAGAGAAAATGGCAAAAGAACGCTCGCGCTTTGTTGAAGGCGCAAAGAACTTGCACAACATTCCAGAAGACGTGGCAAATGAAATTTTCTCGACGATGGAAAAATTCGCTGAATATGGGTTCAACCGTTCTCACTCGGCGGCTTACGGCGTTCTGGCTTATCAAACGGCATATCTCAAAGCGCATTACACGGCAGAATTTATGTGCGCCATTCTCAACAGCGAAGCCGACGATAAAGAGCGCGTCAAGCATCTTTGCGACGAGGCAAAATCGATGGGCATTCAAATCCTGCCGCCAAGCATCAATAAAAGCGACGCTCTTTTTACGGTGGAAGATTTAAAGGACGGTTCAAAAGCCATCCGTGTTGGATTGATTGCCATCAAAGGTGTCGGAAGTGCGGGCAAAGAAATCGCGCTTGCACGGCGGCGCAGGAAAAAAGACTTCAAGCATTTCTTTGAATTCTGCTCGTCGGTCGACTTGCGCGTTGTCAATAAACGTGCGCTTGAAAGTTTGGTCGAAGCCGGCGCATTCGACGACATCAATCCTGATAGAGCCTTGCTTTACGCGAATGTAGAAAAAGGCATTGAGTTCGGCAGAAAGGTCAATAAAAGCGCAACGACGGGGCAAGAAGGATTTTTCGCCGATGAAAAGTTTTCAGGCGACGACAGTTCCGCTTACCCCGACATGACCAAAGCCGACGCTTGGACGGATTCTGAAAAATTGCAGCGCGAAAAAAACCTCGTCGGTTTTTACCTCTCTCAACATCCGCTCGAGAAATATCGGCGCGACTGGGAGGCGTTCGCGACGCTCAAACTCGGAAACAAAACCTACGAACACAAGCGGCTCTATAAACTCATTGGCATGATTGTGGAGACGAAATTCACCTTCACGAAAAAAGGCGACAAAATGATGTTCGGCGTCTTGGAAGATTTTGAAGGCAAGTGCGACTTCACCGTGTTCCCAAAAACTTTTGAACTTTTTGAGAGGGAACTTCAAAAAGATAACGCTGTGATGCTTATCGCCGAAGCCGATACGCGCGACGGCAAATTAAGCCTACTTGTCAATGAATTGATTCCGATTCGCAAAGTGCGAGAGAAGTTGATTCAAAAAATCGTTTTGAAGATCGACGGTGCAGATTCCGATGTTTTGAACAAGCTTGCCGCTGTTAAAGAAATTTGCGAAAAGAACAAAGGCGGCACGCCGATTGATTTTGAAGTCATGCTCGATGGTGAAGGTAAGCGGCGTGAACTTCGGCTCTTCTCTCGCCGATTAACGATTGAATCGGAAAACGAAGTGCTTGATGCCTTGTCGCGTGCCGTCGGTTCAGAAGCGGTGCGCATTTCTGCTTGACCCTTCGCAAGGTCTGCTTTTGTGCTTCAGTTTTAACTTGTGCTGGGGTGTTGCATAAGAGGCGTAGAAGTTGTATCTTCTGTGCGCTTTTTCACACCAAGACAAACAAATTCTCTATTTAGCCAGATGACAAAGAATCGTTATTTCTATTTTTCCGACGAAGA
This sequence comes from Candidatus Thermochlorobacteriaceae bacterium, assembly GCA_029263855.1. Taxonomy (GTDB): domain Bacteria; phylum Bacteroidota; class Chlorobiia; order Chlorobiales; family Thermochlorobacteraceae; genus JANWWM01. The sequence continues at coordinate 17,226 of JAJUFC010000015.1, forward strand.
TTGCAAATATGTGGAGGTTAAACGCGGTCGTGCGGCAACCTTCACGATGCTCTTTGTCGCGTTGTTGTTGCTTTCAGCGGGAGCGGTTGTCTCGCTTCATTTTTATTTCAACATTCCGCTTCTTCCTATCCAAACGGAGCGTCAAGTCGATGCCGATGTTCAAAAACTGCATGAAAAACTTGACCGCCTGTCGCACATGCTTGAAAAATTAGCCCAAGCCGATAACACCTTACGCACAGCGGTGAACTTGCCCGCTATCTCCGAAGAAGAACAACAAATGGCGACGGGCGGCAATCGTTTGAGCCTGCTTGAATCGTCAATGCCGACCGCGCTTGCCACGACATCGCAACTCATTAATCAACTCTCTCGCCGAATTGAGCGACAAGAATCAAGCTATCAAGAAATTTTCAGTAAGTATAAAGAGAATCAATATCTCTTCGCTTGTATTCCTGCCATTAAGCCGATTGATGCACCACGCAGCAGCGGATTCGGCATGCGCTTGCATCCGATTTATCAAATTATGAAATTCCACTCTGGGCAAGATTTTACTGCACCAACAGGCACGCCGATTTACGCGACGGGAAATGGCACAGTTGAAACCGCATCGTTCGTTGACGGCTACGGAAATTGCGTTATTATTGACCATGGTTTTGGATACAAATCAATTTATGCGCATCAATCCAAACTCAATGTCAAGGTAGGTCAATCCGTTAAGCGAGGCATGCTGATTGGATATGTGGGCAATACGGGCGTTTCCGAAGCCCCGCACTTGCACTATGAAGTCGTCAAAGATGGCGTCAAGGTAAATCCGTCATCATACTTTTTTGAGGACATGACGCCTGCGGAATATAACGCCGCTGTGCTTGCCGTTTCACAATCGCGAACGAATGACGATAGACTTGAGTAAAGTTTTTGCTAAAACTTCGCTTTACGGGAACGATTCAAGCACAGAGAAACTTTAACCCCAAAATTTCTCAATCCACTTACCGTTCAGCTATATCATTATGTATTGGAATCTTGATTTAGCGCGATACCTTGTCGACGCGCCTTGGCCAGCAACCAAAGATGAACTTATCGACTATGCCAATCGTATTGGAGCGCCGCAAGAAGTTCTTGAAAACCTCTATGAACTTACCAGCGACGAACCTTACGAGAGCATCGAGGAAATATGGCCTGATTTTCCAACCAACGAAGACTTTTACTACAACGACGAAGACTCGGACAATTACTAAATCGCTTCGCCGTTCGCCTTCCTTAGTTTATCGTCAAACCCAATGCATTTACCGCACATGCTTGGGTTTGATTTTTATTTTGCTTTTGCTCTGCCATACAAGGCTTCACGGGCAAGATTATAGCACGAAAGACGAAGCACTGCTCTCTGCGCCTCCCAAAAAAACTCGCTATATCGACAACCTGATCATTCGCGGCAACAATGCCATACTGACGCTTGAACTTATAGAGGAAACTTTCACCAAAGGAAATGCGTCGTTTTTGGGCATAAAGCCTTGGCTCGGCATTTATCGATTTGGAGATTTGGTATTTCCAGATTCAAGTGCTCAATCGCCACGGTGGATTGCGTCGCTCAAAGAGTGGATGCAGTACTCTGTTGGCGAGCCGCCCGCCGAATTTAACGAGGAAGCATTTGAACTCGACCTCGCGAAAATTCGCGAAATTTATTTCAACAACGGATACTTTGACGTCAAGGTCAATGGCAACATTACGCCTTCATTGCCTTCCATTCCCGAGCTCATTCCCGACGACACCTTATTTTTCGATGTAGAAATTGAAGTTATAGAGGGCACTCCAACGCGCCTTTCGCAAATTCAATACTTCGGCATTGAACGCCTTGCGCAGGAACTTCAAGAAGCCATTTTGCGCGACGAGATTTTGAGAAGAGGCTCTGTTTATACGGTCAAGGGCATGGTGGCGGAGCGCGAGCGAATTGTGAATCTGATGCTTTCCAACGGCTACGCACTTTTTGTTGCTGATAGCGTGAAGTTCGTCATCGATACGCTCAATCACCTTGCCGATGTCAATGTGTTTATCTCGCCGACGGAATATTTGGACTTTGGAAGCGTAACAGCCATTGTTCATGACCCATTTCTTCCCGATTCACTTGCGCCGTTCAAAGAAACATTCGAAGATAATGTGCGCATTCGCACATATGGCGAGCAACGCATTAAACACGATGTGATTCGCCGCTCGATTTCTTATCGCCCTGGCAACCGCTCCGACATCAACAAACGGCGCGAGACGATACGCCGACTTGGGACGACGGGTATTTTCGAGAGCATGACGATTCGCAACGACTCGCTTGCCTTTGAAGCCGACTATCCAACAAAGCGCATTTACACCACGATTGAACTGACGCAACTGCCGCGACATCAAATTAAGCCTGCACTCAAAATGGATAACCGCAACAATGCGCCGTTCATCTCGCTTAGCGCAGGCTACCTGAATCGGAATTTGACGGGCGGCGCGGAAAGTTTTAACCTCACCGCATCTATTGGCTTACAACTTACATACAATCGCGAGCAATTTGCAGGCTTGCGCGACAGCCGTTTGATTGACGAACTGCCGTTTAACTTTGATGTCGGTGGCGAACTCACACTTCCGTATTTTACAAGTGATAAGAGTCGTTTCATCGCAACCTTGCGATACAGCGTTACTCAGCCGCCGCTTCTCTTACGCATTCAAAATGTCTCGTTTCGGTTGCGTGCGCAATACACGCCGAATGAGTTTCAGAGAATTAATTTTGACATGGCGGATTTGGAAATCATCAGTTACGACTCCGCTCGCGGGGCGCGCCAACTCTTCGTCAGTCAAGGTCGACCGCTGGATTTGCTCGACAGCCTCGTCAAAGACGGAACAGGCTTCAATCAAACCATTCGCTTCGATTTTACTTTCAACAATTTTACCGAAGCCCGCCGATGGATTGATGTGCGCTGGAATGTCTTGCTCGAGGATGCCGGACTTCTGACGGGCTTAGTTGACCGCTTTATCGACACACGACCAAACCCACGCTTCACTGACTCCGACGCACAGATTTTCGGGCTACGGTATTTCGAGTATCGAAAAGTTTCCACACAGCTTGCGCTCTCAAAATTTTTCAATCGCTTTGCACAAGGCGCGGTGAAGCTGCAGTTAGGCTACATGGCACCCTACGGAAAATCGCGTGAAACACCGTTCATTCGTCGCTTTTTCGCGGGCGGACCGAACGGCATTCGTGCCTTTCCGTTTAACTCACTTGGTCCAGGAAACAATGCAAGTTTGGTTGAGGCGCAATTCGGCGCGGATATAAAAATCGAGACGAGTGTGGAGTATCGCTATTTCTTTTTTCAGACGCTCGGCAAGCCGTCGGGTGTCGCACTCTTCATTGACGCGGGCAACATTTGGCGCAGAGAAGGCGAAAATTCCTTTTCCCTTGCTGAACTGCGTCAAACATATGCGCTTGGTGCAGGCTACGGCTTTCGCATTGGCACGCCGATTGGACCGATTCGTCTTGACTTTGCCTATCGCGTCTTCGACCCAACACAGCCCGGCGGTCGCCGCTGGGCGTTCAAACGATGGAATCTGACCAGTTTTCTATTCAACTTCGGCATCGGTGAAGCCTTTTAACTTTTCTATTCATGGAACATCTTCCAAAACTCGTTGCACCGTCGATTCTTTCCGCCGATTTCACAAAACTCGCAGAAGAAATTTCGCTTGTCGAGCGCGCAGGCGCAGATTGGATTCATTGCGATGTCATGGACGGGCGATATGTGCCGAACATCACCTTCGGACCGTTCATCGTCGAAGCCGTTCGCCGCACCACATCACTCACGATTGACACGCACCTGATGATTGTTGAGCCTGAAAAATACATCGCCGATTTTGTGAAGGCAGGTTCAAATCAAATCACGGTTCACCAAGAAGAATGCAAGCATTTGCATCGCACGGTCGAGCAAATTAAATCGCTGGGCGCGAAGGCAGGCGTTTCGCTCAATCCTTCCACCCCAGTTTCAACGCTTGAAGAAATTTTGCCTGACCTTGATTTGGTTTTGATTATGTCGGTCAATCCCGGATTTGGTGGACAGAAGTTTATTGAACGCTCGATTGAGAAACTCAAAAAACTTGATGCCATGCGTCAGGTGTTGAACCCAACGTTAATGATTGCGATTGACGGCGGAATCTCAGAACAAAATTGCACTCGCGTGCGCAAAGCAGGCGCGAATGCCTTGATTGCAGGCTCAGCCGTTTTTCGCTCGCCGAATCCTGCGGAAACCATTGCGAAACTCAAAGCATAGTTCTACACGCACTCTCGCTCAAAAACGTTATTTTTGATTTGCGCCACATCCTCCGTTGCGCATCAGTTCAACAACCAAATTAACATTTGCACCTCACACTATGCCTCGAAGTTCGAATCACTGCAAGACACACGCACAACTGGCTTGCCTCACGCTATTGTGGCTTGCAAGCGTTTTGAATGTTCAAGCAAGCTTGAAGCCCCTTCCTGTTTATTTCCGATATGAACTTCTCAAATCAGGGGCACTGACGAATTTAGTCGTCGGTGATTTTGATGGCGACGGGCTTGCAGACATTGCAGGTTTAACGCGCTCGCAACGCGACCTCGTTGTGATGCATGCCAAAGGAAAATTCTCTTTTCGTTCTTGTCAATCGTTCCGTATGCCTTCGCGTGTGCAATCGCTTCTTGCTCTTGACCTTGCGGGCAAGAAACATTCAGATGTGGTTGCGCTTATTTCCTCGCCCTCCCGCGCTCAGTTGTGGCATATTGGCGAAGCAGGTCGCATCAACCCTAAAAAGCAAACGGAATTACCGCTCCCCGAAGGCACTGACCAATTGTATCTTTTGAGCCAACATTCATCAGAGACATGTCACTTTTTTGCACGCACAGAAACAGGCACGCTCACTGCCTTTTCTTTGCACAAAAAGGAAGGATTTTCAACAGATAAGCCGCTTTCGCTTTCGCATCGTGTTAGCGCGGTCTTTTTGCCTAACTTTTCCACATCTGATTTTTTCACGCAAGCCGTTGGCGAAAATGTTTTATGGCTCCACCGTCCGCCCCCAAACGAACCTTTAGCGATTCGCTGTAAGGAATCCGTTTCGCTGGCGGCAACGACAGATTTCAATCGCAATGAATTGCTTGACCTTGTCATTGCCCAAGCGATTCCGAATCGGAAAACCGCCGTTGAGGTGATGTTTGACGTCGGCGTAGAAACAGGCGTTTCGCCGATTCGCTTTGAGACCCTAGTCAATCCGAAGCAAATCTTCATTCAAGATTTCAACGGCGACGGATTGCTCGATATTGGATTAAGCGACGGCGTTTCCTTTGTGATTCATTTCGCGCAGTCAACGACGGCTTTTTTGGAAAGCATGGTTATTGCGTTTTCCGATGAGACTTCAGGCGTTACCGTTGCCGACCTCAATCAAGATGGAAAGCCAGAGATTATCGTCTCCGAGCAAAAAGCAGGAAAATTGGTCGTTTACTCGACATCGCACTACGAACTTTTGGGCGTTGAGCGTCTGGCAACCAGCGGGGCACCTACGCAAATTGACTTTCACTCCGACCGAAAGCAGCTGTTCGTGGGTTCTAATCGGCATCATCAAATTGAAGCCGTGCAGATTGACCGTCATTTTTCACGTAGCGGCTCGTTTTCTGTGGCAGGAAAAATTGTTTCGCTTTGGCAAGATGAGGTCGAGATGATTTGGCTGACGGCTTCGCCAGTAACCGTTACGCGAAAGCGTTACAAGTCGGAGCAGATAATTTCGCATCGGCTTTTTTCGCTTGGCATCTCACAGTCGCTGTTGTGGCGGGGGTCGGAAAGTCAGTCTGCAATACTTGCCGTTTTGGAAGAACGCACGAATGGAGCGTTGCCTCAACTGCTTTTTTATGCGTTGAATCGTGATAGCGCGCTCTCCATTTCTGAGATGTTGCTCGACAAGCCCGTCAGCGCGGAGAGCATCGTAAGCATTGGCGGCGCAACGCTCAAAAAAAAGAATTATTTGGTTGTGTTGAAATCCGAAAAGAACGCGAACTCGGTCATCGTCTACGAGTTGAACGTAGAAAAATCGCGTTTATCTCTGACAGAGGTTGAAAAGCACGCTTTCTCGAATTTATTCGCCCAACAAGGCGCGCGGCATCTTTTGGTGAAGGTGAATAAAAACGAAACGATGGATTTTTTAGTAACGAGTTCTAAAAGTGGCATCCTACTTCTTTCAGAGCGATTGTATCAGCCACAACAAATTTCTAACTTCCCGAAACTTAACACTGACGATATTGTGCTGTGGCGCGACGGCGACGGCGACGAACTCGCCGACCTTATCATCAGCCGGCATCAACGTGCCGAACTTCTCTTTTTGCGAGGGCATCCGAAGGGCAGTTTTGATATGCCGAAAATCATACTCAGCGATGTGATTGCTACAAGCATAGCGTCGGGCATAACCAAGCAACATGCAACGCTTTTTGTTGCAAACGCCAAACTTCATACGGTTGACATTCTACGCTTGAAAAAATAAAAACGAAGCAAGCGAAAACACGGTTGAATTCGCATTACAATACAGCAAAACAGTTTATCCCAAATGGCAATACTACCGATTTACACCTACGGCGACGAGGTTTTGAATAAAGTCGCCAAACCTTTGAAAAAAGTTGATGAGAAAATCCAAACGCTCATTGACGACATGTTCGAGACAATGGCACAAGCCAACGGCATTGGGCTTGCCGCGCCTCAAGTAGGCGTATCGATTCGGCTCTTGGTTCTTGATGTCTCGTGCGTCAAAGAATACAAGCACGTTCCGCCGATGGTGATTATCAACCCACAAATTCTGGAAACGCGCGATGAAGTCTTGATGGAAGAAGGTTGCCTTTCCATTCCCGGCGTGCGCGAGGAAGTGTGGCGACCAGAGGTGATTAAACTCAAATATCGCGACCGCAATTTTCAAGAGCATATTGAGGAATTTGATGGACTCATCTCGCGCGTGATTCAGCACGAACTTGACCACTTGAACGGCGACCTGTTTGTAGAAAAATTGGACAGCAAAACCCGACGCAATTTGAAGGAGGAACTTGAAGCCATTAAGCACGGCGAGGTTGAAGCCAAGTATGTTTTAGCGGAGAAAAGCCATGTTGCTTGATTATCTCACCGTCATTTATTCCACTGTTCAATGGCTCAAAAAAAATTAACGCCCCCTGTTGTTGGAATTATCATGGGTTCGGATTCCGATTTGGAAACGATGCGCGGCGCAAGCCTCGTGCTTAAAGAATTTGAAGTGCCGCATGAACTCAAAATCGTTTCCGCACATCGCACGCCCGACGACATGGCGGACTATGCAAAAACTGCACGCGCACGTGGCTTGAAGGTCATCATTGCAGGTGCAGGCGGTGCGGCGCATTTGCCCGGCATGACGGCATCGCATACAACGCTTCCGGTTATCGGCGTGCCTATTCAATCCAAAGCCTTAAGCGGCATTGATTCGCTTTACTCGATTGTGCAAATGCCTGCGGGCATTCCTGTCGCAACGGTCGCCATTGGCAACGCCACCAACGCGGGATTGCTCGCGGTCCAGATGCTTGCGATGTTTGATGACGCGCTCGCCGAAAAATTGGCGGCATATCGCAAGCAACTTGCCGATGCCTCGCGCAAGAAAAATGATAACCTTTGATGCAGAGTTTCTTATTTTTTTGCATCACTTAAACAACACCTTCATGTCAGAGCACGCCGATAACCTCGACCTTTCACTCACGCCCGAACAGCGCGACGCTTTTTTCAAAATCGTTCAAGAAAAATACAACGGTGATTTGCGGCTCGCTCTGCAACGCGCGATTGAATACTTCTTGCTCCACGAGCAAAACCGCTCGCTTCAAAACGTCTCCGAAACCCTCCGCCAAATTCAAACCAAAATCTCCAACATTCGTGAAATGAACTCGCAGATTACCCAAAGCCTTCGCGACACCAACAGCAAATTGGCACAGTTCAACCAGAATCGTAATTCATCGAACGATAACTCACAGCCTTAACGAACTTCGCTTATCGGGCTTCGTTTATTGATTCCAAAATTCTCGGTCCAAACTTCGATACTGAATGGCTTGAATGAGGTGCGGGAGTTGAATGTGTTCTGAATTTTTCAAGTCAGCAATGGTGCGAGCGACTTTCAAGATGCGGTCGTGCGCGCGCGCCGAAAGGTTGAGCCGTTTCATGGAGTCGAGCAGGCGTTGCTCACAGTTGGCATCCAATCTGCAAAATTCGCGAATGAGTTTCGGCGGCATTTGCGCGTTGCAAAAAATCGATTGCGCTTTGTAGTCTTTGAATCGGCGCGATTGAACTTCACGAGCTTTGATGACGCGCTCGCGAATTGTGGCTGAACTTTCTCCTGCTTGTTTTGAGAGCAAATCGTCGTGATTGACTTTCGGAACATCGATGTGAATGTCAATTCTATCGAGGAGCGGTCCTGAAATTTTTGAGAGGTAGCGTTGGATTTGTTGCGGCGTGGCGGTCAAGTTTCCATGTTCATCTTTGAGCGCACCTGCGGGGCTTGGGTTCATGGCGGCAACGAGCATAAAACTGGCGGGATATTTGACGGAAATTGCGGCGCGCGAAATCGTTACTTCGCGGTCTTCAAGCGGCTGTCGCATCACTTCGAGCGTCGAGCGTTGAAATTCGGGCAGTTCATCAAGGAACAGCACGCCGTTGTGCGCGAGCGACACTTCGCCCGGCTTTGCCTGCGCGCCGCCACCAATTAACGCTACATCACTTGCACTATGATGTGGCGCGCGAAAAGGGCGCGTCGTGATGAGCGCAACGCCTGACGGTAATATCCCTGCAACGCTGTGAATCTTCGTTGTCTCCAACGCTTCTTCAAACGAAAGCGACGGAAGAATTGACGGCAAGGCTTTGGAGAGCATCGTTTTTCCGCTTCCGGGCGGACCAATCATGATGAGATTGTGCCCGCCTGCCGCCGCAATTTCCATCGCGAGTTTTGCATCATTCTGCCCTTTGATGTCCGCAAAATCCACAGGGTAGTGCTGTTCGGACAGGAAGACCTCTGCAAGTTCTATGCGCGTCGGCTCAACGGTGGGTTCATCATTGAGCACGCTGATGGCTTCTTGAAGCGATGAAACGCCATAAACTTGCATTCGGCTTTGGCTTGCCGACACTGCAATCGCCGCTTCGTTTGCATTTTCTTTCGGCACGATTAAGCGCGTAAAGCCTTCGCGCGATGCCATGATTGAAATTGGCAATGCGCCTGTAATGCGTCGGAGCAATCCGTCCAATGCGAGTTCGCCGAGCACCATTGTCGTTTCAAGAGCGGCGATTGGCACAACGCTCATGCACGCTAAAATGCCCGTCGCAATCGTGAGGTCAAACGCTGTTCCTTCTTTGCGAACATCAGCAGGCGCAAGATTAACGGTGATTTTTTTCGGCGGAACAGCATAGCCCGAATTTTTAAGTGCCGTTAAAATTCGCTCACGGCTTTCTTTAATCGCACTATCGGGAAGCCCCACAACGACGAAGGCTGGTATGCCGCTGTCAAGATTCGTTTCAACCTCAATGCGAAGCGCATCAACGCCCATCAAGGCGGCGGCAGAAAGTTTAGACAGCATACCTTATCGGGGTTTGGATTGATGACGCTCCGCCCTTTATCACAAAGGTTGTGAAAAATCGGGCGGAACGCTCTGAACGGTTTATACTTTTGTCGCTGAATTTGCGTGTTTGATGCCATATGCGAAGTAAATCGCCAGCCCGATGCCCATCCAAATCGCAAGTCGAAGCCATGTGTCGCCCGGAAGTGCAACCATCATCGCCAAACATACGAGCACGCCCAAAATAGGCACAAGCGGCACAAGCGGCGTTTTGAACGGACGCGGAATTTCAGGATTCGTTTTGCGCAACACCAAAATGCCAATACACACCAACACAAACGCGAAGAGTGTGCCGATGCTCGTCATTTCACCAACCACACGCGCGGGCACAAATGCCGCAAAGAGCGAAACAAAGAGCATAAACAGCGCGCTCGACTTATAGGGCGTTTTGAATTTTGGGTGAACTTCTGAAAAGAGCGGCGGAATTAAGCCATCGCGCGACATTGAGAAAAATACCCGCGCTTGTCCTAAAAGCATCACCAAAATCACCGACGCATAACCTGCGAGAATTGCAATAATCACGCCTTGCTCGAGCCACAAAAATGGCGTGTGTGAAATTGCTACCGCAACTGGCGCAATGCCATCTTGACCTTTGAACTCTGTGTAATTGGCAAGCCCTGTCATCACATGCGCGAAGAGAATGTAAAGCACCGTGCAAATCGCTAATGAACCCATAATGCCAACCGGCATGTCGCGTTGCGGATTCTTGGCTTCTTGCGCCGCCGTCGAGACTGCGTCAAATCCGATGTAGGCAAAGAAGATAATCCCTGCCGCACGAATCACGCCGCTCCACCCGTATTCGCCAAAGTTACCTGTGTTTTCAGGGATATACGGCACATAGTTTTCAGGATTGATATACGCCCACCCAAATGCAATGAAGACAAGCACCACCGAGACTTTCAGCGCAACCACAATGTTATTGACCGTCGCCGATTCCTGCGTGCCTTTAATGAGAAGCAACGAAACCACCACCACGATAAACACTGCTGGAATGTTGATGATGCCTGTAATCACGGCACCTTCGGGCGTTGTGATGCTGTCAAACGGCGACATCGTTAAATGCGCGGGCAAATACAGCCCGAAATTTCCAAGAAACTTGACGAGATAGCGCGACCAACTAATTGCCACCGTTGCCGCACCAACCGCATATTCCAAGACCAAATCCCAGCCGATAATCCACGCCATGAATTGTCCCATTGTGGCGTAAGAGTAAGTGTATGCGCTTCCCGCAATCGGAATCATAGCGGCAAATTCAGCGTAGCATAAGCCTGCAAACGCACAGCCAATCGCCGCCACGACAAATGAAATCGTTACTGCCGCGCCTGCGTTGTTTGCCGCCGCCAGCCCTGTGATTGAAAAAAGCCCTGCACCGATAATCGCACCGATGCCAAGCGTTACGAGGTTGAAAGACGAAAGCGTGCGATGAAGTTGATGTTCGCCTTCGGTCGATGAACTGAGAAGTTCGGAAATGGATTTTTTGAAGAAGAGTTTGTCTTTCACTTCGTCGCCTCCGTTTTGTTGATGAATGTTGATTTGAGTTTGCCGATGAAGTAAGGTAATGCGCGTGCGGCTAAAAACAAACTACTTTGAAACAAACTGCTTTGAGATTCTTTACTCCAATGTCGAGATTTCTTCTTCGAGCAGTTGCTTTTGGTAAAGGTCGGCGTAGCGTCCTTGTTGTGCAATCAATTCGTTATGCGAGCCGCGCTCGACAATTTCGCCGTTTTCCAAGACAAGAATCAGGTCGGCGTTGCGCACCGTTGAAATGCGATGGCTAATGAGAATCACGGTTGCATCGTTGGTAGCGGTGTTCAGGTTTCGCAAAATGCTGTCTTCGGTTTTCGTATCGACTGCCGAGAGCGAATCATCGAGAATCAGAATCGAGGGTTTGCGAACCAAGGCGCGTGCAATGGCGGTGCGCTGTTTTTGTCCGCCAGAAAGGGTAATGCCGCGCTCGCCAATCATCGTGTCGTATTGCGCGGGAAATCCTTGAATGTCTTCGTCAATGCACGCAATTTTGGCGGCGTTGCGAATGTCGTCGTCCGTCGCCTCTATCGCGCCGAAGGCGATGTTATCGCGAATGGTATCCGAGAACAAGAAATAATCTTGCGGCACAAATCCGATATGTTTGCGCAAGACTTTCAGCGGAATCTCTCGTATCGGAGTGCCGTCGATTAAAATTTCGCCCGATGTGGCTTCAATCATGCGCGGAATTAAATTGACAAGCGTTGATTTGCCCGACCCTGTTGCGCCGACAATCGCTAACTTCGCGCCGCGCTCCAACTTGAACAAAATGTTTTTCAGCACTAGATTTTCAGGATTTGACGGATAGGCAAATGAAACTTGCTTGAACTCAATCGCGCCATCAATTTTCGTGATGTGATGATTAACCGAATCACTATCGCTGATTTCAGGCGTAAGGTTAAGAATTGCGTTCAGGCGAATCTGCGAGGCGGCGGCGCGTTGAATGATGTTCGTTACCCACCCGATTGAAATCATAGGCCACGCGAGCGAGGCGACATAGATAAGGAACTGCGTAATGGCACCAATCGTCATTTCTCCTGCAATCACCATTTCGCCACCAATCCAAATCGTCAAAATCACCGACAGCCCAATCAAGCCCGACATCAGCGGATAAAATATGGCTTGAAGTTTCGCAAGCTCGAGATTTTTCTCATAGTAATCTTGATTGAATTTCTCGAACTGCTCAATTTCGCTCTGCTCGCGCGTGTAGGCTTTGACCACACGAATGCCCGATAAATTTTCCTGAACCTTCGTTGTGATTCGTGCATATCGCTCTTGCAACTCTTGACTGCGATGATGAATGATTTTTCCAATTCGATACACGCCATAACTCAACAGTGGTGCAGGAAGGAGCGCGAAGAGCGTCAGCATTGGTGAGATGGCTATCATCGCTGAGAGCGCGAAGATGAGCCGAAATACGGTGTTGAGCGAATACATAATGCCCGGACCAAGATAATTTCGCACCGCGTTCAAGTCGTTCGTTGCCCGCGACATCAAATCGCCCGTGCTGTTCGTCTTGAAAAAATTCAGCGAAAGCGTTTGCAGATGCGCGTAAAAGTCGTTTTTCAAATCATATTCTATTTTGCGCGAGACAACGATAATCGTCTGCCGCACACAAAAGAGAAAAAATCCGCCCAACGCTGAAAACAACACGGCAAGCCCGACATCTTTCAAAATCTCGTTCATCGTGTAGTCGCCTTTCATCGTATCAATCGCTTGTCCGATAAATTTCGGCGCATAAACGATGCAAAAATTCGTCAAGAGAACCCACGCCACGCCAAGCGCGAGGCTGTATCGATACCGCCATAAGTATTTATTCAGTGGAGCCAGACTTTGCATGGTTTGTTGGAATTGTTAGAAGCCAAAAAAGAAACGCCGAAATTGTATCGGCGTTCAGAAGAAACAATCACATTTGCGATGTCATTTCAAAATACGAAGGAGTTTTTCGAAACCGTTAATTTGCAATGACTTTTTTAATGGCTTCGGCGAAGGTGGCTTTATCGCGCGCGCCGACAAAGTAGTCTAAAATTTCACCTTTGCCGTTGATGACAAACGATGTTGGAATGCCGCGAATCGCGCCTTCTTGGGTGAGTTTGCCGTAGCTCATTGCTAATTCTTTTGAACCCATCGCCACAGGGTAATTCATTTTTTGCGACAGGGCAAAGGCTTTCACTTTTTCTTCTTCATCGCTGACTGCAATGCCGATGAACGAAAAGCCTTTGCTCTCATATTCTTTTTGAAGTTCAACCATATCGGGTATTTCAGCGCGGCAAGGGGGGCACCACGTCGCCCAAAAATTCACAATCACCCCTTTGCCTTTATAGTCGGAAAGTTTCAGGCTTTTGCCGTCAATGGCGGTTAGCGTGAAGTCGGGGGCTTTTTTGCCGTCGGTTGCCACAGACGTTTGCACTGCTTCTGCGTTTGAGGCAGGTGTCATCATTAAAGCCATGCCTGAGGCGGCAACAACGAGCACCACTGAAATTGTGAGAATTGAAATGCGTTTCATTGTTTGGATATGTTGAATTGAATTTAACAGGTTTTGCGTCTACGATGCTTTTTGAAAAAAGGTATCTCGATTTCATCACAAGTTTCCGCGTGCGGCTTGGTCGCGCTCGATGGCAAGATTTTCTAACAGTATTTTCGGAATACTACCGTTTCCCATAGTTGTTTTTGCGTCTAAAACTTCAATGCCGATGAGTTTTTCTTCAGGACCAAAGTCCAAAGCAATATCCTGGCTCAAATGAACCGTTCGCACGACTTTCGCGTCCTCAACGAGTTCTATGTAGAGCGCGTCGGCTTCTTGGTCATATTTGACTCGCATGGTGTTTCAAAAGTAATAAGTATATACGGTGATAACGACAATTTCCTCTGCTTCCTCAGCAAAGATTGGCACGACTTGTTTTACGGAGTAAAACACACCTGCCCAATAATCGTTGTAGGCAAAGTTCATCTTACTTGAATGCCGATTTGCTTTCACAGATTCTTTCATTCCTTCTCGAATCGCTTGCTCCACTTCTTGTGTTGTTGCGCCGCGTGATAAGCATCTTTCTGAAGCGTGTTTGCTCAATCGAATCGGCATCATCACAAGTTTCCGCGTGCGGCTTGGTCGCGTTCAATCGCCTCGAACAAGGCTTTGAAATTGCCTTTGCCGAATCCTCTGCCGCCGCGCCGTTGAATAATCTCGAAGAAGAGCGTCGGACGGTCTTCAACGGGCTTGGTGAAAATTTGAAGCATGTAGCCGCTGTCGTCTTTATCGACCAAAATGTTTTGTGCTTTGAGTGCGGCAATATCTTCCTTAATTGCGCCGACGCGCTCTGAAAGCATGTCGTAATAGGCATCAGGAACGGAAATAAACTCAACCCCGCGCTCGCGCATCGTGGCGACGGCGGAAATGATGTCGTCAGTTAGCATGGCAATATGTTGCACGCCCGCACTTTCGTAGAACTCGACGTATTCTTCAATCTGCGATTTCTTCTTGCCTTCAGCAGGCTCGTTGATAGGCATTTTAATGCGCTCGCTTTCGTTCGCCACCACAACAGAGCGCAACGCAGTATATTCCGTTGAAATGTCTTTGTCGTCAAAACTTTGGAATTGATGAAAGTCAAAGACGTCGTGATAGAACGTTACCCATTTTTGCATCTCGTTCCAACTAACATTGCCGACGATGTGGTCAATCGCCGCCAGCATTGGACGGCGCGATGAGCCATTGGTGTGTGGCTTTGGCACAAATGCTGGCAGAAACACGCCTTTGTAGTCTTTGCGCTCAATGAACGAGTGAATTGTATCGCCGTAAGTTTGAACGGCAGATTTGACGACTGTGCCGTATTCATCTTTGAGCACGGTTGGCTCTTGAACGCCGACTGCTCCGCGCTCGACAGCGCGTTCATAACATGCTTTGGCATCATCAGTCTCGAAAGCAACATCGCGCACGCCATCGCCGTGCTTTTTGAGATGTTCGGCAATCAACGAATCAGAGTGCATTGGCGAAGTGAGCACAAAGCGGATTTTGCCTTGTTGCATCACGTAGGAAGCGCGGTCGCGTGTGCCTGTTTCAGGACCGCAATAGGCAACAAGGTCGAAGCCCATTGCTTGCTTGTAGAAAAAGGCGGCTTGTTTGGCATTGCCGACGTAAAACTCGAGGTGGTCGAAGTCGCGAACAGGAAGTTTTTCGATACTCATGGTCGTTGAAAGGTAAAGTTGATTTCCGCTTCGGCGAGCGGCTTGGCGTTTCGGTCTTTATCGGATAAAATCGGCTCTATGCCGACATTGCGCCATTGAATTCCGATAGCGGCATCGTTCCATAAAATTCCTCTATCGGCTGACGGCGTGTAGAAGTTAGTAACTTTATATCGAAACTCGGCGACCTCAGAAATCACCTGAAATCCATGCGCAAACCCTTCAGGCACATAGAGCATGTGTTTATTTTCTTCCGAGAGTTCAGTTCCAAACCACTTGCCAAACGTCGGCGAGCCTTTGCGAATATCAACTACCACATCAAAGACCGCACCCATAGACGCGCTCACTAACTTGGCTTGTGCAAACGGTGCAAGTTGATAGTGCAACCCGCGCAAGACGCCTTTCGTTGAGCGACTGACATTATCCTGAACGAAGTTTGCCGTAATGCCGAAATCCGAAAAAATTTTTTGGTTGTAACTCTCATAAAAAAAGCCGCGTGCGTCGGCGAAGACTTTCGGCTCAATTAAAAGCAAGCCTTGAATCGGCGTTTGAATACAGTTCATGGTTTAATTTTTTTGAGGGCGCAAATGTAAGAAGATTGCAGGGAAATGATGAATGCGACACAATAGATTTGATTTAAATCATGCACCCACGAACTTTGAAATGTTCGGCTTGATGGAAAAGATAAGCATTGATTTTCAGCGAAGCGTTGTTTATTTAGAAAGGTTATGATTAGCCGAGACGCCAAACTTTCGCTCAGAAGTAACAAAAAAAGAGCATACCTTTGTCCAAATTTCACTTGCGAGAAACGAATGAAGTCAGAACCTTTTTACACTTTTGCTTGACCAACTTTTTTGTTTCACGATTTCGTCTATGAACCGTTCTCGCATCTGCTTTGCGTTTCTGCTTGGCGTTCTTCTCTTTGCCCCTCACGATTTTCTCTTCGGGCAAGAATCGTCGCGTAAGTTGCGCGTGGTTTCGGGCATCGTCATTGATGGCGAGGATAAACAGCCGCTTCGCGCCGTGAAGGTGAAGGTGATTGGGAAGAAAGTCGGCACGCTCACGAGCATCGACGGGAAATTTCAACTCACGCTCATTTCAGGCAAATACGTGCTCGCTTTCTCGATGGTCGGCTATGAAACGGAGAAGGTTGAAGTAGATTTGACCGAGTCCGACCAAGACATCAAAGTCGTCTTGAAGTCGCCGACTTACGATACCGAAGAGGTCGCCGTCTTTGCCGAAGACCCCGGCGTTACGCTCATTCGCGAAGCCTTGAAGCGCAAGAAGCGACAGCAAGATTCGCTTCAAAGTTATCGCTATACGCTTTACACCAAGTTCGTCGCCAGCACCGATTCCAGCACTGCCAATCGTTCTATGGCAAACACCGATACAACAATTGTGTCGATTTTTGAATCCTACTCCAAAGGCTACTACAAGAAGCCTGACAAGTATTACAATCAAATCGTTCAGCGTCGGCAAAGCGCCAATGTGCCACAATCGGCGAACTTCGTCGTCTTTGGAACGAATCTTAACGCCTACGACGATTTCATTGAGATTCTCGACCAGCCTATCGCCACGCCCTTTCACCCCGACGCGCTCGATTTTTATGATTTCACGCTCGGCAAGCGCATTGGGTCAGATTCTTCGCGCTTCATTCGCCGCCTTTTCTTCAAGCCGAAAACCAGTCAGCGCAAACTCTTTGAAGGCTATGTGGATATGGATATGGATAAAAACATTCCCTTGCAGCTTGAAATGAAGCCGAACCGTGCGGTGCGATTGCCCTTCGATGCCGCACTGATTTATCGACAGCAATTCGATGAATTCGAGAATTTTTACGTGATGCCTGTTGGCATGCAAATTCAAACGTCTGCTGAAGCCGCTGTGCTCTTTGTGATTGCGCCACGCGTCGACCTCGATATTGAAACCGTTGCTTACGATTATCACTTCAACGAAGCCTATCCCGACGAACTTTTCTCGCGACGGCGCGTCGACATTAGCAAAACCGCCGATGTGCTTGATTCGTCGTATTGGGGCACAAATGCTGTACTTCCACTCCGCCAAGAAGAAGCCTACGCTTATCGCGCCATTGAAATTGCACAGGACAATCCCGACTCTGCCATTGGCATCGTGTTTTTCAATCGCTTGATTGCGCCCATTTCGCGAACCATTCGCTTTTTGAACACCAAGCCCTTCACGGGCATCGAGGATTTATTCCACTACAACCGCGTGCAAGGCGCGTATCTCGGATTGGGATTGGAAGAACGATTTTGGGAACGGCTCGACGCAAGCACCGCCTTCGGCTACGGCTTTTCCGACAAGCGCGGCAATTACGACCTCAAACTTCGATACATTCTTCGCGAGCAAGAAGATATGTTCCTCAACGCCAAAGCCTATCGCTTGCTTCTTCGGCGCGATAACCCTTTCGTCGTGCGCGCGCCGCTCATCACCACGCTCTCGCTTTTGAACAAGAACGACTACGGCGACTATTACTACGCCGATGGCTTCGAACTGTCGGGCGAAATTGGGTTCGGACAACTCATCTACATTCAGCGCGATGACTTTCTGCACCCGACGATTTTCAAACTTTTCTTCCGAAACGAACTGCAAACGTCGGCGCAAACCAACGCCACCTTCGCCTTCTTCGGCGGCGACCGCGTCTTTCGAGAAAATCCCGCCATCTTCAACGGCGTGATGCGCTCTTTTGGCTTCGATGCGCAGGTCAATTACAGCCCCATCAGGCGCATCGCGAATTTCGGATTTCAAGTCAAGGGCGAATTTTCAAAGCCGCGCCTCATTGCGAGCGACTTCGATTTCTCCCAGTATTTTGTCGCGTTGCTTTGGCGCGCGCGCACGCTTCCCTTATGGCGAATAGATTTGCGATTGAGCGGCGGCTACTCGACGGGCGACGTGCCCCCGCAACGCTTTTTCAGTTTGGAATCCGCCGTCGGCGGAACCGCGTCGGCGAGCGCGGGCGTGTTTCGCGGAATGCAGGTAAAGGAATTTTACGGCGACCGATTCTTCGCGCTCTCGCTCGAGCACAACTTCGGCGAAATCATTCCTGGCGTGTTTCGCATTCCCAACATCGCCTCTTTCGGCATCGAGTTTATTTTTCTTGGCGGGATTGGTTGGTCGGAGTTTTCAGAACGCGCGTTGAATTACACGCGCACTATGCTTCCAAGCACGACGCTCACGAGCGAGAAGTGGTATTACGAAGTCGGCTTCGGCTTAAACCAAATTCTTATCATTTTGCGCACCGACTTCACGCTTCGGCTCTCGCAAACGCGCGCGCCCCAACTCTTCTTCACGATTTCCGCCGCCACCTTGTAGCGTTTGCAAAAAGTCAAGGCAAATAAAAAAGGCTCAATCGCTTGAGCCTTTCTTGCATCGCAACTTTGACGACTTACGCAATCGCTTCGACGCGCGTTACTTCGGGGACGGCGCGTTTGATGGCTTGCTCAACGCCCGCGCGCAAGGTCATCGTCGACATCGGGCACGAGCCACACGCGCCGACGAGGCGCAGGTCGACGGATTTATCGGCGCGGATTCCAATCAGTTCAGCGTCGCCACCGTCGGATTGCAAATATGGACGCACCATATCCAACGCTTCTTGCACTTTGGCATAAATAGCGTCGGTTTTATCCAAATATGGGTCTTGCGCCATAGTGGCTTCGTTTTGCACGATTTCGCTTTGTTCTTGCATAACAACTTCCTTTCTTTAAGGTTAAGTGAAATTTGTTCAAAGTAGTAAAATTCTCATCACAATTCAATCTCGACTTTTTGTGAGACCGCACCCGCATTGTGAATGGCGATTTGTTGCGCGAGTTTTTCGGCGGCTTGCATCAAGAGTTTCGCTTGCTCCGATTCGGGATTGCGAATGACGATAGGCACGCCCTCGTCGCCGCCTTGCCGCACTTCTTTGCCGAGCGGAATTTCGCCCAAGAAGGGCAGGTTGTATTCTGCCGATAAGCGCGCGCCGCCGCCTTCACCGAAGATGTATTCTTTTGTGCCGTCCGGCAAAAGGTAGTAGCTCATGTTCTCAACCACACCGAGAATTGGCACTTTGACGGTCTCGAACATCGCGACGGCTTTGATGACGTCGGCAAGCGCGACATCTTGCGGCGTGGTTACGACCACCGCGCCCGTCAGCGGCACGGATTGCGTGAGCGTCAGTTGAATGTCGCCCGTTCCCGGCGGCAAGTCGAAGATGAGATAATCCAGTTCGTTCCAAGCCACGTCGCCCATAAATTGACGCAACGCCGATGAAATCATCGGACCGCGCCAGACGACCGCCGTTTTGGCATCGACCAAAAATCCGATGGAAATCATCTTCACGCCGTATTTCTCAATCGGAATCAAGGTTTTGCCCATCACCGCAGGCTTTTCGTCTTTCAAACCGAACATCGTCGGGATTGAAGGACCGTAAATATCTGCGTCAATCAAGCCAACTTTCGCGCCGAGTTTGGCGAGCGCGACGGCGAGATTGACCGCAACGGTCGACTTGCCCACGCCGCCTTTGCCCGAACCTACGGCAATCAAGTTCTTGACTTTCGCGAGCGGATTGCCTGCTTGGTTGGCGGTCGGATTTGAGGTCGTTACGTTGGCGGTCATTTCAACCGTAACTTCTTTCGCCTCTTTGATGAAATGCCGAATGGCGTTGACGCAGGCGTTTTTGATGAGGTCTTTGAGCGGACAAGCGGGCGTGGTCAGCACGACGGTAAAGGAGACGTTTTCCCCATCGATGCGAATGTTCTTGACCATATTGAGCGAAACGATGTCGCGTCCTAAATCAGGTTCAATCACGTTTCGAAGCGCGTCGAGCACCTGACGTTCAGTGATGTTCGCCATAGAATTTTTGGTTTAAGATTAACGATGTTTTCAATTCTGCAAATGCTTTTCCGCGCAAAGTCGTTTCCTTAGGGTCAAATCGCTTTTTCGTAGATGAGATATTCCTTGTAGGGCTTGCCGCCGACGGCTTCGCCGAGTTTCATCATTTGCGCGTTGCTTTTGAGCACCCACGAAAGTTCCGCCGCCTTGAAGCCCTTTCGCAAGCCGTTTTCAATCGTCGCCGCATGAAAAATGCTGTCCAACCCGCGATTGCGATATTCGGGAATCACTCCCATAATGATGGTGCGAATGGTTTTGATGTTGCGCGAATACCACAAAAATTTAATTAGCCCCGATGGCGTGAAAGGATTGCCGTTCACGTGTTTGAGCGCAACATTCACATCAGGAAGCGAAATAGAACAGCCAACAGGCTCGCCTTTTTCGTTTTCTAAAATGTAAAGCAAATCTTCGTCCGCGATTTGTTTGAGGTCGGCGGCAAGTTGCATGAATGATTTTTCGGTGAACGGCACGAAGCCCCAATTTTTTTCCCACGCCGCGTTATAGAGTTTGAAGAGAACTTTGGCTTCGTCTTGCCACTGTTTAAGTCGCACCTTGCGTAGTTTCACCTTGTAGCGTTGTGCTAAACTATCCGCAAGGCGTTTGAGGCGCGGATAATCAATCGTGGTTTGGTCGACGATGAAGGCGACGAGTTCCTGAACGACTTCAAAGCCATACTGCCTGCAAAGGTCGTGATAATACGGCGGGTTGTAGGTCATCAGGAAGACGGGCGGCGAATCGTAGCCTTTGACGAGCATTCCGAGTTGGTCGTTCATTGAGGGGGAAATCGGTCCGCGCATCGCGTTCAAGCCTTTGGCGGAAAGCCACGCTTTTGCCGCGTCAAATAAGGCAGTTGCGACTTCTTGGTCGTTGATGCACTCAAAAAATCCCCAAAAGCCAACCTTGTCGTGATGCGTTTCGTTGTGCCGATAATTGACCGTTGCGGTAATTGTGCCGACCATTTCGCCCTCTTTCCAAGCCGTGAAGCAAGCGCGCTCGGCATGTTCCCAAAGCGGATAGCGCGATGTGTCGAGCGTTTTTTCGTAATCAGCAATCGGATGCGGCACCCAATACTTGTTCAGTTCTGGATTGCGTCGGTAAATTTTCCACGCAAATTTGATATACTCTCGAATCTCTTTTTTCGTTTTGGCTTCTCGAATTTCTATTGGCATTTTGTGCGCTAATTTTTGAGAGGCGAATATACTTTAATCGTTATCGCCAAATGAAATTTATCGGTGTCTTGCTTCTTGCAACTTGTCTGAATGGGTGCAATCTCTTCACGCCGCGCGAGCCTGAGCTCCCCACAAGCGGCGGCGGACAGTTCTTGTGGCAAGCCCCTACACAGCCCGAAATTCTCTTCGTCAATTTGAGCAATGCGTTTGCTTCGCTCAATCCGATTGATTACACGCGCTCATTTTCGCCCGTTCCCACGACCGATAATCTCGTCGGCATCGTCTTCACCTTCGTGCCCGCGCCTGAAACGGCGGCGCAAGCGGCGGCGTTGTTCGCGAATTGGGATATTTTTTCGGAGCGACGATTCTTTGAAAACTTCCGCAACCAAGTCGCGCCGCGAACGTCGCCTGTTTTCACGATTACAATTACCGAACGACTCATCGTCTCGCAACGCGAACAGCAACTTGCCATCGTTTATCGCTTGCAAGCCACATACACGAATCCGAATCTTGAATCGCTTTGTGAAGGGCAATCGCAACTCATTATCAAGCAATCGGAACAGGGATTTTGGTATATCGAATCGTGGCGCGATTTTCGGCGGGAAATTCCTTTCACAATTAGCGAACTCAAACGCTTGCTGATTAACTAAAGATGAAGATTTTATTGATTGCCACTTGTTTGTCGATTTGGTTTTTAGGATGCACCAATCCATTTGCACCCGCATTGGATAAGAGCAACCGCATCGGTGCAGGTGCAGGCGACTTGCGCACGATTGACGGCTTTTTCCAAACCTTTCGTTTCGCCTACCTGACCCGCGATACCACGCTCTATGGACAACTTGTCTCTGATAATTTCCAATTCACTTTCACGAACACCCAAAACCAAGAAACTTGGGCGCGCGACGTGGAAATGCGCACGACCAACGGCTTGTTTCGCAATTCCGAACTCCTCGATTTGCAATGGAACAGCGTCGTGTTTCAAAGCGGCACCGACGATAGCGTGCAAGCCGAAGTGTGGCGCACGTTCTTCCTCCGATTCGGGTTCAGCGCTACCAATACGCAGGAACTACAAGGACAAGCCCGATTGATTCTCATCCGAAATGCACCTACCGCCCCTTGGCAAATGTCGCGCTGGGACGATTTCAGCCAGTAAATCGTGAACGGTTTTTGGATTGCGGATTGTGGATTGGCGAAGGGATTATCTGTGAGTGTCCGTCTTATCCGCGTTCCATTCTTCAAGCCAGAACACCGAACGAACGGATTGAGCGGATAGGGCGCGGATTTGCGACCCAAAAGGCGAGTGTGTGCTCGCCTTTTCTAAACGAATGACGTCCAAACGAATGGTTCAGAGCGGAATGTTGCCGTGCTTTTTTCGCGGATTGGTATCGACTTTGTATTGGATTGTTTTGAATGCGCGAATGAGTCGCTCGCGAGTTTCATGCGGATAAATGACTTCGTCGATGTAGCCTTTTTCGGCGGCGAGATAGGGGTTGGCGAAAAGTTTCTCGAATTCAGCGGTCTTCTTTTTGAGTTCCGCGTCTTTGTCGGGCGCGGCATCGATTTCTTTTTTGAAGATGATTTCCGCCGCGCCTTGCGCGCCCATAACGGCGATTTCGGCGGTGGGCCATGCGAAGTTGAAATCGCCGCGAATGTGCTTGGAGTTCATCACGTCGTAGGCACCGCCGTAGGCTTTTCGCGTGATGACGGTGATTTTCGGGACGGTGGCTTCGGCGAAAGCGTAAAGCAGTTTCGCGCCGTGAACGATGATGCCGTTCCATTCCTGGTCGGTACCGGGCAAGAATCCGGGCACGTCAACGAGCGTCAGGAGCGGAATGTTGAAGCAATCACAGAATCGGACGAAGCGCGCCGCTTTACGCGCCGATTTAATGCCCAACACGCCTGCAAGTCCGCTGGGTTCATTAGCGACGATGCCAATGCTCATACCGCCAAGCCGCGCAAACCCAACCACGATACTCTCAGCGTAATCTTTATGCACTTCCAAAAATTCGCCGCCGTCGATGAGGTTGGTGATGACTTCGCGCATGGAATAAGGCTTGTTCGGCGAATCGGGAATGATGTTGTCGAGCGTTTGTCCTGCATCTTGAATTGGCGGCACTTCGGGAATGTCGGCAGGACGGTCTTCGCAGTTTTGCGGCATGTAGAAAATCAATTTTTTTATCGTCTCCAAGACTTCCAACTCGTTTTCGCAGGCAAAGTGCGCTACGCCCGATTTATTGGCGTGCGTTTCCGCGCCGCCGAGTTCTTCAAACGTAACTTCTTCGTGCGTAACGGTTTTGACAACGTTTGGTCCTGTAACGAACATGTAGCTGGTATTTTTCGCCATCAAAATGAAATCGGTAATCGCGGGTGAATACACCGCACCGCCGGCACACGGACCGAGAATGGCTGAAATTTGCGGCACGACACCAGAAGCCAGCGTATTGCGCAGGAAAATATCAGCATAGCCGCCGAGCGAGTCGACGCCTTCTTGAATGCGCGCGCCGCCCGAATCGTTAAGCCCAACGATGGGACAACCGTTCTTCATTGCCAAATCCATGATTTTGCAAATCTTTTCGGCATTTGCACCTGAAAGGGAGCCGCCAAACACGGTGAAATCTTGTGAGAATACATAAACCGTTCTGCCGTTAATCGTGCCGAAGCCCGTAATCACGCCGTCGCCTAAAAAGCGTTGTTCTCCAAGTCCGAAGTTGGTGCTGTGATGTTTGACGAACATGCCAATTTCTTGGAACGAGCCTTTATCGAGAAGCAACTCGACCCGTTCTCGTGCGGAGAGTTTGCCCTTTTTATGTTGCGCGGCAATGCGCGATTCGCCGCCAAGTTTTTGTGCTTCATCGCGAAGGCTTTGAAGATGCTCGAATTTAGTGTTAGGCATTGTTGGAAATGTTTGAAATGAATCGGAGAAAATGTTTGATTGTTATCAGATAATACCATCAATCTACAAAAATGGGGGGGCTTTTGGTGAGGTGATTTTTTTCGCGAAATCGTTGACATCGAAAAAAAAAATCCCTATCTTTGTCGCCCTTTTGGAAAAACATCATTTTGAAACGATATGCCGTCAGGAAAAAAGCGTAAGCGTCATAAAATGGCGACGCACAAGCGCAAGAAACGCCGTCGTAAGAATCGCCACAAGAAGCGTCTGCGTTATCGCAACAACTAATTCGCTTTGAGCGAAACGTTTTCGCTGTAAGTCAAAGTTTTCTTTTCAAAGTTCTTTCGCAAGAAGCACAGCCCTACAGCATTTGTTAAAGCATCTGCTTTAAGGCATGCGCGGTCGAGCATATAGCTCAGCAGGTAGAGCATCTCACTTTTAATGAGAGGGTCGATGGTTCGAGTCCATCTATGCTCACAATGCTTGATTTCAAGAGAGCAGGCTACTTGTAACTTCATTGTTGTGAGTAGCCTTTTTTGTAAGTTTGTTTCACATGTTGGTTGCCCAGGTGGCGGAATTGGTAGACGCACTACTTTGAGGTGGTAGCGCCGCGAGGCGTAGGAGTTCGAGTCTCCTCTTGGGCACAGCAAGCCGCGAACACTGACGCGGCTTTTTTATTTTGTTCATCATTCATTCTCGGTATTTTCGGCGATGCACTATGATTTCAACGCGCTTGGATAGTAACGTGCCTCATCGCAAATCGCTCAACCGATTGCTCTCGAAACGCGGATACTGTTCGCGTCAGGAAGCAGAGCGGCTGATTCGGGAAGGCAAGGTTCGCGTGAATGCCCAAACAATTCGTAACCCGTTTCAAGTTGTGCCGATTGATGCACACCTTGAAATCGCAGGCGAGCCCACACCGAGCGAAAAACCACTTCACTACGCCGCAATGAACAAACGGCGCGGCACTCTCACCACATCAAGCGATGAACATGCACGCAAAACCGTCTATGACGACTTGCGCCCGTTCTTAACACAAACAGGAATCACCGAGCGGCTCTTTGCTGTTGGTCGTTTAGACAAGGATACGGACGGTTTGCTTCTCTTCACTAACGATAGCGCCTTCGCCGATTTTCTCACCAATCCCGACAATCACATTCCGAAAACCTATCGCGCCCGACTTGCACGTCCTGTTTCCGATTCCGAACTTGAACCCCTTCGCAACGGCATTACGCTTGAAGTGCGCGGCAATGAGTATCTTGCCAAACCGTCTTCGCTTGTGCGACTTTCGCCGCGACTTGTTGAACTCGCGCTCACCGAAGGCAAAAATCGCGAAGTGCGTCGCCTCTTCGACGCTATCGGAAACAAGGTCGAGCGATTAACACGCATTAAGTTTGGAAATCTTGTGCTCTCCGAACTCAACTTAGAAGCAGGCGAAACACGGTTTGTTCAAAAAGAAGATATTTGGAATCATTAGAACGGTTGAAACTTGGCAGGATTATACTTTCATATTCCGTTTTGTCGCCGTCGGTGCACTTACTGCGACTTTTACTTCGTTACAAACGGCGCGCTCATTGAGCGATTTCTCAATGCTCTTGAAACAGAAGTGCACGCTCGCGCCGACCTCTTTTCCGACGAAGCCGTCTCTACGATTTACTTCGGCGGCGGCACACCTTCCATGCTTTCAGCCAAGCAACTCGATTGTATTCTTTCACTCATTCAAAAAAAATTTCGCCTCGATTCCGACCTTGAACTGACCCTTGAAGCCAATCCCGAAGATTTGATCGAATCACTCTTACAAGATTATTCACACGTCGGCATCAACCGTTTAAGCATTGGCACACAAGCCTTCAGCGACGACAAATTGAAATTGCTTTCGCGCGAACACACGGCAGCAGAAAGCATTGTTTCAGTTGAGCGTGCTCATCGCTGGTTCAAGAACGTGAGCCTCGATTTAATTTTTGGCACAGAAGGCGAAACACTTTCCGATTGGCAGCGCGAACTTGAACTTGCCGCCTCACTTTCGCCTGAACACATTTCTGCCTATTCGCTCACGGTTGAGCCTTTCACGCCGCTTTCCAAATTAATTGCGCGCGGCAAGCGCACCCGCCCAAGCGATTCACTTCAAACGGAGATGTTTCTTTTAACGATGGAGTTTTTAGATGCGCATGGCTTCGAACATTACGAAGTTTCAAATTATGCTCGGTCGGGATTTCGCTCTCGACACAATTCTTCGTATTGGCAGCGCATTCCTTATTTGGGGTTCGGTCCGTCGGCGCATTCGTTTTTCAGGCAAGGAGGAAACGAAATTCGCTCTGCTAATCAAAGAAGCCTGAATCGCTATTTGGAAACTCCGACCGATGCTCACGATTTCCGCGAAGTGCTTTCCGACCTTGACCGATTTAACGAAACCGTGCTTCTTTCGCTCCGACAGCGCGAAGGATTGGCATTAGAACTATTGCGGAAAAATTTTAACTTTGCCGCCTTGCATTTCGGCGCGCTAAGCCAAATCGTCGCCGATTTTGAACGCGATGGATTAATGACAACAGAACACGAAACCATTAAACTCACGCGCAAAGGATTCACGCTTGCCGATACGATTGCATCTGAATTTTTTATTACTCAACATCAACAACTGAACGACGCCACATGTGCGTCTTAAAAAAAATATCTCGCCAACTCATTCGCAACTGATAACCTTAATTCAATGCTCACGCACAATCGTCTGAACACCTATCTCGCCTTAGCCGTCTTTCTCATTTCCGAACTTGTATATGTCTTGACCATGGCACCGACCTTCTCGTTTTGGGATTGCGGCGAGTTCGTCGCCGTCGCCTACACGCTCGGCGTGCCGCACCCGCCGGGAACGCCAATTTTCACGGTGCTTGGACGGCTGTTCACGATGATTCCATTTGGAGATGTTGGCGCGCGCGTCAATCTTCTTAGCACGCTTTGTAGCGCGGCGACGGTGATGTTCACTTATCTCATCACGATTCGATTTATTCGCATTTATCGGCAAACAAACGCAGACGAGTGGTCGACAGCAGAAAAAATTTCCGCGTATTCGGCAGGGGTAATTGGCGCGTTTGCATTAGCATTCTCGGATAGTTTTTGGTTCAATGCTGTTGAGGCGGAAGTTTATGCCATGTCGATGCTCTTTAACTCGTCGGTGGTGTGGCTGATTTTGAAGTGGTATGAAGTCGCTGATGAAGAAGGCAACGAAAAGTGGCTGTTGCTCATCGCTTACGCTTTCGGGCTTGCGCTCGGCGTGCATTTGCAGGCGCTCTTGGCGTTTTTTGCCATCGCGATGGTCTATTACTACAAGCGCTACGAACTTTCCGTCTCCAGTTTCGCCGCGCTCGTCTTGATTTCGTCGTTTTTGTTCTTGGTGATTTATCCGGGCGTCGTCAAAGGCTTGCCCGCGATGATGCGCGATTACGGGCTATGGACGATTTTCGCGCTCGTCGTCGGCTTGATTTACGCCGTCTATTACACACATCAAAACAAATTGCGCTTGTGGAATCTCGCCGCCGTTTCGCTCTTTTTGATTGTCATCGGATACAGTTCCTTCACCGTGATTTACTTGCGCTCGCAAACAAATCCGCCGATTAACGAGAACGCGCCGAATACGATGGAAAAACTCTACTCCTATCTCAACCGTGAGCAATACGGCGACTATCCGATTTTCAAACGCCGTTGGTCACAAGACCCGCAACACCAGCAGAATTATCAAAAGTATTCCAGCGATATGGATTTCTTCTTGAAGTATCAAGCAGGGCATTTGTATTTGCGATATTTCGGGTGGCAATTCATCGGTCGCTACGGCGATGTTCAGGACGACGGAATTGACTTTTCAAAGTTTTGGGCGATTCCTTTCGGTATCGGCTTATTCGGAATGTTTTATCATTTCAGGCGACAGTGGAACATGGCGTTAGTAATTCTCGCGCTCTTGCTTCTAACAGGAATTTTCATCAACATCTATGCAAACCCGCCCGAGCCACAACCACGCGAGCGTGATTATGTGTATGTCGGCAGTTTCTTTGCCTTTGCAATTTGGATAGGCATTGGGATTGACGCGCTCTTTGAGACCATACGCGAGAGTTTGAAAGAAGAGAAACAGCTTGTGCCTGCAACGGTTGCGTTGTGCTTGTTCGGATTGCTCTTCGTTAATGGGAGAATGTTGCAAGTTAATTATCACTCGCACGACCGTAGCGGCAACTACGCGCCGTGGGATTACGCTTACAACTTGCTTAACAGTTGCGCCCAAGATGGAATTTTGTTCACCAACGGCGACAACGACACGTTTCCGCTTTGGTATCTGCAAGAAGTCGCCGGCGTAAGGCGCGACGTGCGCGTGGTGAATCTCTCGCTCGCCAACACGGATTGGTATGTCCGCCAACTCATTTACGAATCGCCGCGCGGCGCGAAGCCCATCAAAATGAACATCTCGGAGCGCGAACTTAAAAACTTCGGCTATGAGCAATGGTCGCCACGCGTGGTTGCGCTTCCTGTTCCTGCATCGGCAAAAAACGATGTCGTTCATTACGATGAAGGCAAGAAAACTCGATTAAATCTCGATTCAAGTTCAACCGCTGTTCAGAGTGCGGTCGATACGGTTCGTTGGACGTTCGAGCCTTTCGTTAAACTGCAAAACGGACAAGGCTACATTCGCGCCCAAGATCGCGTCGTTTATGAAACTATTGTTAACAACATTTGGGAACGTCCTATTTACTTCGCCGTAACGGTCAGCGATAACAACCGCATCGGCATCGATAATTACCTCCGAATGGACGGCTTCGCCTACCGCGTCGTGCCCGTTAAAACTGATAACTACGGCTACTTCGAGCCGGAAATTATGTGGGATAAATTGATGAACGCATATCGCTACGAGCGTTTGGACGACCCAACGGTTTATTACGACGAAAACACGCGCCGAATGGTGAGCAATTATCGCACAATTATGCTTCAACTCGCGCAACACTACACGCAAAATCCAAATGCTATCTCGACCATTCGCGACAAAGAAGGCAATATCAAACAAGTCTCGAACAAAGAATTAGCGACGCAACTCTTGGATAAATCGCTCTCGATTTTGCCGACAGCGATTGGCGAAATGGATTATCGCATCTTGCAAGCCATTATTCAACTTTATTCCAAAGTTGATGGCAAAGCGCAAATTGCTCGGTTGCTTCCCACTTTGGAAGAATCCGTCGACCGCCGTGTTCAAGCCAACCCGAATGACCTTTCACCGCGTTATATTCTTGCGACAGCATATCGCTCCGTCGGCGAGTATGATAAAGCCGTTACCATTTTGCAATCGCTTTCACAGCAATACAGCCAAGATTCATTCTTGAAGAAAGAACTTGAAGACACGAAAGCGCAAGCGAATAGAAATCGCCCAAATGCTGACACGACCAAATAATTTGAATTGCATAATTCGAGTTACCATGAACATTGAGATTCACCCGACCGCTATCGTCAGCCCAAAAGCCCGACTTGCCGACAGTGTTTGTATCGGCGCATACAGCATCGTTGAGGACGATGTCGAACTTGGAGAAGGCACAGTTGTTCAGCCACGCGCGTATATCGGGAACGGTGCGCGCATCGGCAAACACTGCCAAATTTTCGTCGGTGCCGTGATTTCAATGATTCCACAAGATTTGAAGTTCAAGGGCGAAACCTCTTTTGCGATTATCGGCGATAATACCACGATTCGCGAATACGCCACCGTTCATCGCGGCACAGGCGAAAATGGCAAGACGCTTGTGGGTTCTGATTGCCTCATCATGGCATACGTTCACTTGGCGCACGACGTTGTTGTTGGAAATCACGTCATTATTTCAAACACAACACAAGTTGCGGGGCATTGCGAAATCGGCGATTACGCCACGATTGGCGGCGTTTGCGGCATTCATCAATTCACGCGGATTGGACGGCACACGATGGTGGCGAGCTCTTCGCGCGTCGTTTATGACGTTCCACCTTTCGTGATGGCAGGCAGAGAGCCATTTCGCTACGAGGGATTAAACCTTGTCGGATTGAAGCGACGCGGATTTTCTCCTGAAACGCTTGCCTCTTTGCGCAGTCTGTATCGGCTTATTTTTCAATCGGGATTGCTCATTTCAAATGCGTTGGAGCGCGTTAAGTCGGAAATCGCGCCCTCGCCTGAGCGCGACGAAGTTATTGCCTTTTTTGAGTCGGGAAAACACCGCAAGTTTATTCGCTCGCCGCTTCATTTTGAGTAGTCTTGCAATTCTCGAAACCTTTTCTAAATTCCCAAAATTTTTTAAACGCAAACTTGTTCCCACTATGGCACGAGACCTCAACAAAGTAATGCTCATTGGTCGCTTAGGAGCAGACCCTGAAGCCCGTTCCACACCCAGCGGCTCGACCGTTGTCAATTTCAATTTAGCCACTGGCGAGAGTTACAAGGATAAGAATACGGGGCAGACCGTTGATAAAACCGAATGGCATCGAATTGTTGTTTGGGATAAACTCGGCGAAATTTGTCGGCAATATCTTCACAAAGGAAGCTTGGTTTATATCGAGGGCAAATTGCAAACGCGCAGTTGGGACGACAAGGAGACGGGCAAGAAAAGCTACATGACGGAAGTCGTCTGCACTGATATGCAAATTTTAACGCCTAAGTCGCAAAGCGATAAAGGAGGACAAATGCCGCCGCCGTCGGTATATGAAGATGTGCCTGCGTCGTCCTCGCCAAAAGCGTCGGCACCGCGCGCAGCGCAAGTCTCTGACATGCCGCCGAGCGAACCTAAGAACGACGATTTGCCGTTTTGATACGCTTTCATTAACGCCAATCATGCCGCTTCTTCGCAAGCGGCTTTTTCTTTTCTATGCTTCGCTTCTTTTTTGCTCTCTTGCTGATAGTGCCGCAAATCGCTTATGCACAATCTCCGTCGGATACTGCACAGCGCGTCGTCGTTTTAGACCGAGCAAATGAAATCTCGAGCGGCACTTTTACATCGCCGAAAACGAAAACCTCGCCCGCCATTTCCGAGCCGATTCGCATTGTGAGCGGCGATGTGCGTTTCACTGAATCGACGACGACCGTCGACTGCGACACTGCGGTGCAATTCCTTCAATCCCGAAAAATTCGCTTGGTTGGCAATATCGTCATCGTGCGCGATACCGTTACCATTCGTGGCGAAGAGGGATTTTATTTTCCCGACGAGCGCAAGTCCTTGCTCGAAAAAAATGTAAGCCTCACCGATAAGCAAGTCTTGCTCAACAGCCAAAAAGGGCTTTATCTCTCCGACATCAAAACGGCGTATTTCAGCGAAAAAGTATCTTTGAAAGATACCGCCAATCTCATTTTCTCCGATAGTCTCGTTTATTATCGCATCGAAGCCAGAGCGATTGTATTGGGCAGTGTGGTTGTAACGAATCCGACAGATAACATTGTCATCACAGGCGATTACGGCGAGCATTTTACTAACGAAAAACGCAGTTTCATTACAGGAAATCCAGTTCTCACCAAAATCGATACGACCTCGTCAGGCGAAATTGATACGCTCATCATTCGCTCTAAACGAATGGACGCTTTCCGAAGCGAGTCAGACACCTTGCCGCGCATTGACATCACCGACAGCGTCCGAATTCGGCGCGGCGTGCTTCGCTCTCGCTCCAACAAGGCAAGATACTTACTTCAAAAAAAGATGATTCTGCTCTATGAAAATCCTATCGTTTGGTATGAAAACAATCAACTGACAGGCGACTCGATTGTCGTTGAACTCCGTGAGGACGGGCGGCGGAATCGGATTGATAAAATGTTCATTTATCGGCGTGCCTTTCTTGCCTCAAAAGATTCGCTCGATAATTCGGGCAGAAAATTCAATCAAATTTCAGGTAACGAGATGGTGATTACCTTCAATGAAACTTCTCAAATTGAGCGTGCCGATGTCTTCAAGCAGTCGCGTAGCCTCTACTACACCTTTGACGACGGTAAGCCGAAAGGCGCGAACTTGACCAGCGGCGACGAAATAACCGTTTATTTTCAGAACAATCAAATTCAATCTATCACCTTTCGCGGCGCGATTGAAGGCACGCAATATCCTGAACGGCTGATTCAGCGCGTTCAAAATCTCCCAAACTTCCAATGGCGCGACTCCGAAAAGCCAACCGACTAAAACTTTTATCCCTCAACAGTTTTCTCGAACAAAAAAGGCGGACAAATGTCCGCCTTCAAAACCCCATTTATCGCGAGATTACTTTTTCTTTTTGCCTTTTGGTGCTTTCGGCTCAACGATGCGAACAACTTTCGCTTCGATTTTTCCAGAAGCCATGCCTTTGCCAACAACGACGCGGTTGCCTGCAATTTTGTTCTTCACGAGGTAAGAACGAACCGCAGAGGCGCGCTTCATCGCTTCAGCTTTTTGACGCTTGGCTGGCGTAGAAGCATCAGCAAAACCAGTGACTTCAACAACCAAATTTTCTTTTTCCTTCAACAAATTCACAAGACGGCTCAAGTCAGATTCATCGGTGATTTTGCCGTTCTTAGCAAATGAAGTGTTGAACGAAAGCATATCGCCGACATTGCTGAGCGTTGGTGGTGGTGGCGGCGGTGGTGGTGGTGGTGGTGGCGGTGGCGGTGGTGGCGGGTCTTTCACGGTAACCGTTACGGTTTGTTCAACTGAACCACCTTCGTTGCTTGCATACAAGCGATATGTTGTTGTTTGGCTGGGATTAACGTTTGAGTTACCGACAATCATCGTGTCGCCTTCGGCGCGAAGCATGGGCTCCATTCCGTCAATTAAGACGGTATCGGGTGAGCCATAGACTTCCCAAGCAAGGTTAACTGGACCCTTGCCTTTGATGATTGACTCGGGTGTTGCCTTGAAAGAGGCAATGGTTGGTGGTGCTGGTGGACCGCCGCAGCGCATCGCAACCGCACACAAAACGGACAGAGTGATGACTTGAAGTCGTCTCATGATGAGTGTTCTCCTCGTTTTTGACGTTTGGTGAGATTAAAAAAGCTTTCTCTTATGTAGAAAGTTGAGTTGATAAAAAATTAGCGGTGTTTTTTTGACCGTCCTTCCCACGATTGATATTTGCAGACTGCAATGATAACCGTGAAAAGTGGGCGCAATATACAACGATTTAATTCAATTTCGAAAATTGCACACTTTTTTTTGCGCTTATTTGCTTTGTCAAGTTATTGGTATTTAAGGGCTTCAACTGGTTCGATGCGAGCGGCGCGGTTAGCAGGGTAAAGTCCTGCAAGCATACTAATCAAGATGGAAAACACAATTGCGGAAATGACAAGCCAACTTGGAAAGTAAAAAAAGGCTAATTCCGTTCCCGCTTGTTTTTGCACATAGTAGTTCGCAAGCGCATTCACGCCCATCGTGCCGAGTTTTCCCAAGAGCAATCCCAGCACGCCGCCGAAGAATCCAATCACTGCGCTTTCAACGAGAATGATGCGCCGCACATCGCCATCATTTGCGCCGACGGCTTTCATAATTCCAATTTCTCTGTATCGCTCCATGATGGACATAATCATCGTGTTCGTGATGCCAAGCGTTGCCACAACCAGCGCAATCGTTCCAACAACCGCCAATGCCATATCAAATAAGATAAAGAGCCGTTTGAACTCCTCGAATTCATCAGCGAAGCTGGTGGCATTGAGATTGATTTTTTGCAGTGCGGCTTTGACGACTTCGGCTTCTTTTGGGTTGCCGACGCGAACGACAATCGCTTGATAGCCGTCGCGCTGTTCGGTGCGTCGTAGCAAATCAATCGTCGACATGAAGTTGAGCCGCTCCAACCCTTCCGCTGTCGCCATTGGCATAATGAGGCGCAATCCGCTCGAGAGTTTTTGAATGTCTTTATCCATAATCCCACCAATTCGGAATTGGTATTTGCGCTCGGCGATAGGCATTCCGCCGCCCACGCCAAAAGTGGTCGAAAGCGTCATGATTTTTTTGAAGTCGAGCGTTACGGTCGTGAGCGTTACAGTTTTGCCTAATGCGTCTTGAGGATTTTTCACGCCAATGCGATTGAGCAAAATTTCCGACACGACGACCTCTTTGGCGGAATCGCTCGCGAAGAACGTCCCATAGCGAATTTGATTGTAGCCTGCTGTTCTGCCCATCGAGGCGGGCAAGGCTTCGGTTAAGACAGGCGTGTCGAGCGTATCGAGCGCAAGCCGACATGGGAAAATCACCTCAGGATACACAATCGCGTCGGGCGCAACCTGTACCGAAAGTGCTTTGACTTTCTCCAACACTTCGGGCGTCAGAACCACCAAGTTTGCTTCCTTTTTCTTCTCGTTCTTAAAAACACGGTTTGAAAAATTCACAAGGCTTGCAAACTCGTTGCTCGTCGGCGAGATGCGCACCGTGTTGAAGAGTTCAAGGTCGCTGAATTCATCGGTAAAAGTTTTCTGAAGCCCCGAACCGTAGGCGAGCATTGAAACGAGTGCCGCCGTTCCGACACCAACGCCGATAATGGTGAGCGTGTTGCGCAGTTTGGCGCGACGTAGGTTTTCAAAAGCAAAGCGAAGTAAGTCGTGAAGTGTCATTAAGTATTGAGCAGATTGAAGAATTAAATAAACCTTCGTCTGTGCAAACGAGGCAGTCAAGGGTAATCGTTCTTTACAAGTTGAACTTGAAATCGGCTATCTCGGCTCTTTTTTCGGGTTATACTTCCGCGATTTGTTTGGGCGGCGACCGATGTGCCTCTAAATTCATTGCAATTAGAAGTAACTGCTTTTGAAGTTACCGCTTTGCAGTTTGAAGTTTTTGAAGTTATTGAAGAAGGAGAATTAAGATGTTAAACCACCTTTCACGCCAAAATCAATTTGAGCGTCATCATACGGATTTACCCACTGAAGCCCACGTTCCACAATCGCCGCTTACCGAGCGTGCGGTTCAAACGCCTGAATCCAAGTTAGAGCAACTCTCGCGAGAAATTCCGTTGCCGCGCGTCTTGCAAATTTGCTTGCTTCAACTCTCAACGGCGACGCTCTTCGTGTTGCTCAACAGCACGCTCAACCGTGTGATGGTTGTGGAACTCAACATTTCGGCGACGCTTGTCGGAGTGCTCATTGGCTTTCACAACATTTTAGCGTTTGTGCGTCCGATGATTGGGCATTACAGCGATACGCACTTGCGATTTGGCTTGCGCCGCACGCCGAACATCATCGTCGGAAACCTGCTTGCTGTGTCGGGCGTGGTGCTGTCGGTTTATGGTGCATTGGCATTTGAAGAAAATTTCGCGCTCGGCATCGCCTTGCTTCTCATCGCCTTTACGCTTTACGGCATCGGAGTGAATTTCGTCGGCACGATGTTCTACGCACTTCTTGCAGATAGCGCAGGCGAAAAGCACAAAGCCAAAGCCGTTACGGTTGGTTGGTTCGTTCTCATTCTCGGCACGATTGTCGCAAGCGGTTTTATTGGAAAATACCTCGAGAACTTTTCGATGGAGCGGCTTGTGTCGCTCTTTTGGGTCGGCGCGGGCATCTCGATTTTCTTCACTTGGCTCGCGGTGTTTGGCACGGAAAAACGCTTCGCTCGTGAGCATGAAATTGTTAAGAACGAAAAGCATGCCTTGCATTTAAGCGATGCCTTGAAGCGACTGGCAGCAAACCCGACCGTTTATGCGTTCTTCATTTTTATGTTCGTAACCGTTGTCGCCATTCAAGGTCAAGATGTGATTCTCGAACCTTTCGGCGCAGAACTTTTTGGCATGAGCGTTTCTCAAACCACTGAACTCACGCGCATTTGGGGCACAGGCACCATGCTCGGCATTGTTACGCTTGGCTTGTTCTTCGTCAATCGCATTGGAAAGAAGCGCACGACCTATCTCGGCTGTTTCGTTTCTGCACTTGGCTTCTTGGCGATTTCACTTTCACCGATGCTCGACATTCTCGCCTTTAAAGGCGGCGTGTTTTTGCTTGGCATCGGAAACGGCGCGCTCACGGTTGGCACGCTCACGATTATGATGGACATGACCACGCGCGAAAACGCGGGGCTTTTTATGGGACTTTGGGGAATGGGACAAGCCATCGCCAATTTCGTCGCTAACGCGGCGGGCGGCGCGATTCGCGACATCGCGCTTTGGATTACGCAAAATCATTATGTAGGCTATGCGACAGCATTCGGCATTGAAATCATCGGACTTGTCGCCGCTATTATGATTTTGCGCGGCATTGATATTCAAGAGTTTCAATCGAAAACACAGCACACGCTTTCAAGCGTTGTGAGCCAAGCCGATTAAGCAAATGCGATATTTGTTGGCGATAGTTCTTGTGGGAATTGGAATCGGGTGCGGAAGCGCGCCGCAAAAAAACGCGCTCGTCGGCAGTTTTCGCGGCAAAAGCGCGCGCGAACCGAAACCGCCAATAAACGGCGCGATTACGACGGTCTATGTTCCCATTTACGACGTCGGCGTCGTTTTTACGGAAACTGAGTTCAGCGGCTCTCAACAAAAAGACGACGAAGAGCCTATCGTCATTCGCGGCAAATATGAACTGATGAAAAAGCCGAATACGATTCGCTTCATCGCGGAAGATTTCGCCAACGAAGTCGTCTTGCTTGACGGGGTTTTCTCTTACAGCCTCAAAGACAAAACGCTGACGCTCATCAAGCAAGACGGCTCGCTGAAATTGGAACTCACGCGACTTCCTGAGCGATAGGCAACGCGCCCACCACGTTCAGCGCGTCGTCAATGCCCACAAGGCTGACGCGGTGCATTTGCCTGACCAGATGTTCCCTTGCCCACGCCCTTGACGGCACTTTTACTCCAACCCGCAAGTAGTTTGCCGTATGTCCATAGCAATAAAGTTTCTCGTTTGAAGCCTGTTCGCCGTTCAACTCTTCATCGTCCGAAAACTCGTTCTCGAAAAGCACGTCCATCGCCTCGCCGACGAAGCGCGCAACGAAGGCTTTCTTTTTGAAGTAAGAAAGTTCGCGCAGTTTTTGACTGCGTGCGTGCTTGATGTGGCTCGGCACTTCGGCGACCTTGTGTTCATCGAGCAGTTCCGCCGCGTGTGTATTGGGACGCTTGGAGAACGTGAAGACGTGCAGATACGCAATCGGTAGCGACTCGATGAAACGATACGTTTCCTCGAAATGCTCGTCCGTTTCGTTCGGAAATCCAATAATCACATCAGCGCCAATGCACACGTTCGGAATTTTCGCGGCGACTTCTTCGCATCGGGC
Organism: Candidatus Thermochlorobacteriaceae bacterium; assembly: GCA_029263855.1. Taxonomy (GTDB): domain Bacteria; phylum Bacteroidota; class Chlorobiia; order Chlorobiales; family Thermochlorobacteraceae; genus JANWWM01. Next base: position 54,690 of record JAJUFC010000015.1, read on the forward strand.
GCGATAGAGTTCTTTGTTGTAGCGGCGACGCATCAAGCGCAGAATTTCCGCCGAACCTGATTGCAACGGCAAGTGAAAGTGCGGCGCGATTCGCTTTGACTTCGCGATGAACTCAATCATCTCGCTCGTGAGCAAATTCGGCTCGATGGAACTAATGCGAAGGCGTGGAATCGGCAGTTCATCGAGGGCTTTGAGCAAGTCAAAAAACGTGGAAGCGCCCGATGAGCCGTCGGGCTTGTTGCCGTAATCGCCAATGTTTACGCCCGTCAAGACGATTTCTTGATAGCCTGCGTCGATAAGCGCTTTGGCTTGAAGCAAGAGTTTATCAATCGATTCCGAGCGGCTTTGTCCGCGCGCGAGCGGAATGGTGCAGTAAGAGCAGTTGTAATTACAGCCGTCCTGCACTTTGAGATAGGCGCGCGTTTGGTCTTGCGCGCCGCCGATGGCGATGGAGTGCCCGAATCCGAAGTTGTCGACGGTTTGAATATCGCTGACGAAAATTTTGGCTTCGCTATTTTTTTCCGCACCGATATAGTTCATCAACTCAAATTTTTCTTTTGCGCCCAGCACCACATCGACGCCTTTAATCGAGGCGAGTTCTTCGGGTTCAAGTTGCGCATAACAGCCCACGACGGCGACAAAACTTTCAGGCGATTTCTTCAACGCTTTTCGCACGACGTTGCGGCATTTCGCGTCCGCGTTTTCCGTTACGCTACACGTATTGATAATCACCACGTCGGCTTTTTCGCCGAATGGCACGAGTTCGTAGCCTTGCGCAAGAAAAGATTGCGCGAGCGTTGAGGTTTCGGCAAAGTTCAATTTGCACCCAAGCGTGTAAGTAGAAATGCGTTTCATGTGTGATGCGTCATGCTTAATTGTCATTGAAATTATTGACCGGGCGGAAGCGGCGGATTAACGGGCGAAGCCGTTTCAGGCAATGCAGGTCGCTCATTTGATTTGCCTTGCGGCAATCGCTCGACTTTGGTTATCAAATACTTCGAATCGCCAAGCCAGATGTAGTGGAAGTATTTTTCTTCGTAATGCAAATTGACGCGCTCGCCTGTAAGTGAGACTTCTTGTAAGGCTTGAATGACTTCCTTGCGGTCTTTCGGAACGGAAAATTCAAAAACAGTGGAAAGTTGATTGTCTTCATTTTTGAACGCCCCAAACGTGCCGATGTTCATTTGCCCTTCATATGTTTTGAAGAGAAATCCCCTTTCGGATAATTTCACGACCACGCCCGCACGAATGCCCGTGCTATAATTGCCAAAGTAAAGGAACGATGCAACGGCAACCAAAATGAGCAAAACAATCACGCCGCCAATGATGAGAAATTTTTTCATAACGCGTTGAACAGTTGTTGTAAATCGGTTGTGTGAAATAGTTCCAAAAATAACATTCCTTTGACGATTCGTTTCATCAAATCTCGCTATCTTTACGTTCATCACTTGAAACGACTTCCAACCTTTGATTCCGACAATGCAGAAATCATTTAGGATTTTTTCGTGGAGTTGTCTCTTTTTGCTCTCGCTTTCCACCGTGCTACACGCCCAGCCTACCGAAACCGCACCACCAACTGGCGTTTTGGAAGGCGTTGTGATTGACCGCATTACGAAGCAAGAAATTGTCGGAGCAAAACTTCAACTGCTCGATACGCCCTTCGGCACAACGTCCGACATCAATGGTCGCTTTCGTTTTTCGGGATTGCCTGCGAAAACCTATCGCTTGAAAGTCACGGCGTTGGATTACAAGCCGCTTGTCCGAAGCGATGTGTTCGTCGGTTCGGTGCAAAGCACGAAACTCACGATAGAGTTGCAACTCTCTGAAACCGTGTCGGTTGATGAAGTAACGGTAACGGCGGATATGTTTTTCACGAAGCAAGCCGATTTGAAAGTGAGCACGAATACGCTCTCACAAGAGGAGGTGCGGCGCGCGCCGGGCGCAGTCGAAGATGTAAGCCGAATGGTGTTAGTCTTGCCGGGCGTAACTTCAAGCGCAGATAATCGGAACGACCTCGTCGTGCGCGGCGGCAGTCCGATTGAAAACTTCATTTTTGTCGACGGCATTGAAGTGCCGAACATCAATCACTTTGGCACACAAGGCGCAACAGGCGGACCGATTGGCATGATCGACGTCAATTTTTTGCAAGAAGTTAATTTCAGCGCGGGCGGATTTTCAACGCGATTCGGCGACCGCCTTTCCAGCGTGATGGACATTCGCTATCGCGAGGGCGACAAATCTCAATTCAGAGGAAAATTTGATTTGGGCTTCGCGGGCGCAGGTTTCCAAGCCGAAGCGCCCTTGCAAGAAGGCGAAAGCGCGTTCATGATTTCGGCGCGAAAAAGTTATCTTGATTTGCTCATCGGCTCAACAGGCTTGACCGCCGTTCCCAATTACGCCAATTTCAACCTCAAAGCCACCTACGAACTTTCGCCGAAGCACCGTTTCGCGCTCATCGGCTTGGGGGGCATCGACGACATCTTCTTCAAAGATTTTGAACGCGACGACGCGCCAACTCGCGACAACATTCGCAACAACGGTTGGCAATACGTGCTCGGCATATCGCACAAGTGGCTCGTCAGCGACCGAACGTTCATTCAAACCTCGCTCTCGCACAATCAATACCGATTCTTCACGAATGTCGATTCCGCCAACGTCTTCACCTTTTATCGAAACAGTTCCTTTGAGCGCGAATACCTCTTGCGCTCCGACCTCTCGCATCGTCTCTCGCCAACGGATTTGCTCGAGGCGGGACTTACGCTCCGCTTGATTGACAATCAGAACGCGATTTTTTTGCGAAGCGGCTCCATCGGCGCAAACGGCGAACCCGCAGAAGGATTCGATTACGACCGAACCGGCGTTGCGCAAAAGGTCGGCGCGTATTTGCAATACACGAAAGATTTTTTCGCGCGCCTTTCCGTTACGGCGGGAATCCGCTACGATTTTTTCAGTTATCTGAACGCTCCGAATGCCGTCTCGCCTCGTCTGGCAATGAGTTACGCGCTTCGTCCGAATCTCAAATTCAATCTTGCGACGGGCGTTTATCATCAATCGCCCGCGATGGTTTGGCTCATCGCCGATGAACGCAATCGCGACTTAAAGCAAGCGCAAGCGCAACACTTCGTCGCAGGCATTGAGTTTTTTCCCCAAGAAGATTTGAAACTCAGCGTCGAGGCGTATTACAAACGCTACCTGAACTATGCGGCGAGCGTTGAGATTCCGCAACTTTCTTACGCCAACGCGGGCGCGAACTTCGGCACGTTCGGAACGGAGCATCTCGTCAGCGAAAGCAAGGGCTTTGCGCGGGGCGTGGAGTTCTTTTTGCAGAAAAAACTTTCGGCGCAGTTTTACGCGATTCTTAATTACTCGCTCTCCGAGATTCGATTTGCGGGGCGCGACGGCGTTTTGCGTCCAAGCTCGTTTGATTTCCGACACATCTTCACGGCAATCGGCGGATGGAAATTTTCCGACGCGCTCGAAGTTTCGGCGAAGTGGCGATTCAGCGGCGGCACGCCCTACACGCCGATTGACCTTGTGCGCGCTCGCGCCGTCAATCAACTGGTCTTCGATTTCAATCGCTTCAACGCCAATCGCTTTCAAGATTATCATCGTTTGGATTTGCGCATCGATTGGCGCAACTTTTTCGGCAGTTGGAATATGGTGAGTTATGTGGAGATTCAGAACGTCTACAATCGCCAAAATCCCTTCACGCTGATTTGGAATCAACGCCGAAGCGAAGTAGAAACCGTCAATCAATGGGCGTTCTTGCCCGTCGGCGGCGTGAAGATTGAGTTTTAATCCAACAACTTAACTCACGGTGAGTTCAAAAAACGCGCTTATTGTCTTCTTCAAAGTTCCACAAGCAGGAAAGGTCAAAACACGTCTTTCGCCGTTTCTCTCGCCCGAAGAGGCGGCAAGGCTTTACACTTACTTCATTGAAGACACTTTCGAGAAAGTTTGCGCAACTTCCGTTCAAGTCTTCGGCTTCGTTTCGAGAGCGATAGATGAACGCTCGGAACTCTCGCAATTTCTTTCGGCAAAGCATGTGCAAGTGGTGGAGCAAGTTGGCAGAGATTTGGGGGAGCGCATGTCGAGTGCATTTCGCTTTTGTTTTGAGCAAGGCTACAAGCGCGTGTGCATTATCGGCACGGATTCGCCTGATATGCCTCTTTCCATCATTGAGCGTGCGTTTGAAGTTCTGAAAAACGACGCGCCAACCGTTGCGATTGCAGGCGCAGACGACGGCGGCTACGTGCTTCTCGGCATGAATCGATATTTTCCCGAAGCGTTTCAACACGTGCCGTATAGCACAAGCGAAACTTACGCGGCAACTTTGGCTCAACTTTCAAACATAAATGCTAACTTAATCGAGTTAGAGAAGTGGTATGATATTGACACGCCTGACGACATCAAACGCCTTGTTCATTCTTCGTTTCCGAGCCACGCGCCACGAACCGTAAATTTCCTTAACCGTCTTTTCAATTCTCGAATCAATATGAAACTCACCATCGGCGTTACGGAATACTTGCGCAAAGCCCTTCCGCCCTACGAGACCAAAACCGACGAATACATTGCTTGGCTCAAATCAGGCGAAGTCTTCGGCTACGAAATCGAGTGCGTGAGACTGCCTTATAGCAGTAGCTCGTTTGAAGCCTTGAAAACCAAAAATCTTGATGCCCTTTCGCGCCTTGATGCGATTGTCTTTTCGGGCGGCGAGGACGTGAAACCGTCGTTTTTCGGCATTGAACTTTCAGAAGTGGAGCGGGAGCGATTGAAAGTTCATTCGCGTCCTGAAAGAGACGAGATGGAAATTTTGCTCGCGCAAAAAAGCGTTGAGCGCGGGTTGCCCGTGCTTGGCATTTGTCGAGGCTTGCAACTTGTCAATGTCGCGATGGGCGGCACGCTGATTTTAGACATCGAGTCGCAAACCAACGCGGGCGACCACAAAGCCAAAGGCGCAGAAGAAAGCAACTACCACCCGCTCACGATTGACCTTGATTCCAAACTCGGTAAAATGATTGGCGCAACAGAAGGCGAGGTCAGCACGCGCCATCATCAAGCGGCGGAGAAAGTCGCCGACGGATTGCGCATCGCGAGCCGCTCCGACGACGGCATCATTGAAGCCTTAGAAGCTGACGATGAGCGTCCGATTTTTCTCGTGCAGTGGCACCCTGAACGCATGTGGATTGAAAAGCGCGACAATGCCTTTTCAGAAACCTTGTTAAAAAATTTTTTAGCCTTCGTTGCACAGCGTAAGCATGCTACAACAAGCGCAAGCGCGTAAGCATCGCGTCGTATTCTTGGAGCACTAACCGTTCATCAAATTCGCGAATTACTTTCTCGCGCGATTTTTTGCCCATTTCCAATCGCTCGGTTTCTGAAAGGTTGAGCATTTGTTCCATCTTCTCGGCTAAGTGAGCACTGTTGTTGGGCTTTGCTAAAAAGCCTGTTACGCCGTCCTCGACCACATCACGACAGCCGACATTATCGGTTGTGATAATCGGCTTTGCCATGCTCGCCGCTTCCAAGAGCGCGCGCGGCACGCCTTCTCGATAAAACGAAGGAAGCAAGACGCAATCGGCGTTGGCAAGAAACGGAACGACGTCGCTCGTCGCGCCGAGATAAGTAACCACACCTTCCGCTTGCCACTTATCCATTTGCGCTTTGGTTACGCCCGTCTTTTCGTCGTCGCTTAAAAAGCCCAAGAGTTGAAATTCAGCATGCGGATACTTTGGCTTTAAGTTTCTTGCTGCCTCAACAAAGACCCCGACACCTTTTTCCCACAAGAGCCGCGCACTCAAAAGAAATACGAACTTGTTGCTTGACGACGATTTCGGAATCGGCGCAAATTTTTCCGTATTGACGCCTTCGCCCGGCAGTTGCAAAGTTTTTTCCTTCGGCACAATGTTGGCGGTCAGAAGCAACTCGCGGTCATCTTGATTGACGAACCAAACTTCTTTGGCAAACGAGAACGCTGTTTTCATTAGGCGCGTCGCAATTCGATAGAGCCAATTTCGTTTGCTGAACGCATAGCCCAATCCGCTCACCACCGCCATTGAAGGAATGTGCGCCATTCTTGCCGCAAGCGAGCCATAGACATTCGGCTTAATGGTGTAATGAATGATAAAATCAGGCTGGTGCGCTCGGTAGATGCGATACAAGCGAAACATCAACGCTAAATCGGCGAGTGGATTTGTGCCACGCCTATCCATCTCTACGTAAACCGTCTTGCAATTTTCTTTCTCGAGAAGCGTCATGAAGTCATCGTGCGGCGCAATCGCTAAGACATCAAACCCTTTGGATTGCAAGAAATGAATGACGCCCAATCGCAAGTTGTAGAGATACCACGCCGTATTGGAAACCATTGCGATTGTTTTGCGCGACTGTTTCAATGCCATTTGCGTTAAAGTTTTTCAAAGATTTTCAAAGATGTTGAGCGTTGCTTTTGCCGCTTCGCGCCAAGAGAAGCATTTGGCGCGTTCTAATCCTTTTTGCACGAGGCTTTCTCGCAGTGGCGTATTGTTCCAGAGTTCATCAATGGCTTGCATGAGGTCTTCGCTTGTTTCAAAGGCGCGTCCAGAGCCAGCCGAGACTTCGGGCAGTGCGCCGCGATTGGCGTAAATCGTCGGCACGCCGCTTGCCATGGCTTCAACGAGCGGAATGCCGAACCCTTCGTAAAGGCTTGGAAATACAAAGACCTTGGCGGATTGATACAGCGCGGGCAAATCGTCATTACCCACGAATCCAACAAATTTCACAAGGCTGTGCAAGTCGTAATCATTCATCAATTGTTGCAGTCGGTCGGAGTCGTCGCCTTTGTTGCCTGCAATGACCAGCGGGAAGTTTTTGCCTTGCGCCTTCAATTTGAAAATCGCTTCCAAGAGTTGCCCATAGTTTTTGTTGCGATGCTGTGTGCTGACCGAAAGCAAAAATTCGCTGAACGGAATTTGAAGTTTGTTCAAGAGTGCTTTGCGCTGTTCATCGCTCACGCGCTCACGAAAGGCTTCATCAATGCCGTTATAGACGACGCTGATTTTTTCTTCGGAAAGATGATACTCGGCAATCGTATCGGCTTTGGTGAGTTCAGAAATGGCAATGATGTGATGGGCTTGAACAGTGGATTGGTCAATAAAGACGCGCCGATAGAGCCGCCTATCCCAACGAATGGCATCAGGCACAACGCGATGATAAAGGTCGTGCATCGTGATAACCGTTTTGCCTTTGTAAAAAATCGGCTTAATGAAGAACGGACAAAAAATCAAGTCAGGCTTCAAGCGGTTGAGTTCCGAGACGAGTGCAGTTTGTTCCCACATGATTCGGTGCAGGCTACTCCGAAGCACAACCTTGCGCAAGGTGATGTTCGGCGCAAGAAAATCATCAGCAAATCGATAATGCGCGCCAACAAAAATCGTGAAGCGGTGCGGGGATTGCAGTTGCGCAATGGCAGAAAGCAAGTGATGCGTATAGAATCCAGTTCCGCTGTTTTGATTTTTAAGCAAGAGCGCGTCGACAGCAATGTGCATGGTCAAATTGAGTTGGGAGACGAGTTGAGGGTGAGTTGCATTCTTGTTCGTCGTGCGATCAAGCCGAGCGCGATGGCACCCCAAACCGCCGTCAGTGCAAAGTTTGGCAAACCGCCTGTCAAGCCTTGATTGACAAGCAAGAAGGTCGGAAAGAAGAACAAAAAATACCAAAAATAAAATTTGCTGTTCTGCATCAATCGCACTTCGCGAAAGAGTTCGTTCAACACACGAATGAAGATGCCGAAGACGAAGAGCGTCAGAAATGTGCCGAGCGCGCCGAAGTTCATGTAGCCTTCGCCGAAAATCGACATTTCAAAACTGAAAATCGAGAGCAGTTTCGGATAAAACATTTCCATGAAGTAGTAGGTCGTTTGATACGGCTTTTCGAACGGGAGCAGTTGTCGCGGAATGTAGGCGATAAGGTCGCCGAGCATGCCTTTGCCGTAAAGCAAATCGTTTTCGGAATAGATGGTTGAAAATCCTTCGACGATTTCGCCGAAGCGATGGAGCGCGTCCAAGCGTTTGAGCACCGTTCCGAAGGCGATTTCATACCAAGAGAGGTCGAGTTGCTGACGAATGCGCTCTAAGGCGGCGCGCTCTGATGTTGAAAGCGCAAGCAAATCGCGAACCTCGCCAAGCAAAGCCACAACACCGCCCAACAAGAGTCCTAACAAGACAATCGTCAAAACAGGCACTTTTCGGTAGCGATGATACCACATTACAATGGCTAAAAATCCCGTCAAGACGAAGTTGCCGCGAATCCCGAAACTAATCCAAATTGCCGATTCAATCACGAAGAAGAAAATCCAAAATCGCCACTGCGATTGTTCAAATTGGTGCTTGGCGTTGGCAAGGAAAGCAAAGAAAAGCGTTTTGGGAATCATCAAGGCGAAAGTCATGAAGGTGGCGATGGCGGTGGTTGCACCAAGCGAGAAGGCTTTACGGCGAAATTCGCTCATGTCGAGCGCGGCTTGAATCGGCGTTGCGTAGCCTGCAGTCCAAACCGCCAGCACATAGAGCACAACGCCTACGGCTAAGTAGCCCTTTGAAAGTTGCAAAATCGCAGTCGAGTTGAAACTAAATTGTTGCTCGAAGTTGAGCGCAATCGAGTTAGCAACGGCGCGTCCAAGGTTCAAGAAAAATCCAATCCAAAAACAAACAATCCCTGCAAGGAAGAGCCAAATTGTGCGCGTGAGAATCTCTTTCGGAAGCGGATGCTCGAGCGTTTTCATTTCAAAAATGGCGGGCAACAGCGAAAGCACATCGTAAATCGTGAACATCAAGAGGACTGCGCCCAGCGGTTTGATTAAGATGCTGAGCGTTTCTCTGTCATCGCGAAATTGGTCTGTGTAATTCAGCCACCACAATCCAAGTGCCGTAAGCAAATAGACGGACGAAAGCAAGGAAAGATTTTCAACCTCGAACAAGAGTCCTAACAAAAACAGCACCACAAAGACTGAGAGATAGATTTGAGCAATGCGTTTCATCGTCAGATGTTTAACTCCGCTCCCAAAAACCAACCGACTCCTGAGAAGTCGCCGCGTTGGTTGCGAGAAAAGATGAAAAAGTTTTGGCTCTCTTGATAACTCACCGAGCCGTTCAAAAATAAATTGCGTATGACTTCAAAACTCACAGCGGCACGATATTCCTCGCGCACGCCCAGCGCACCACTCAAAAATTTGACGAACTCCGAATCAATTTCAGGACGACGGCTCAAGAGCACATCGCCCCCCACATTCGTGAGCGAATCAGGATTTGCGCCATGACGAAAGCGCGTGTAACTCACCGACGCAATGAGTTGTTTGGTAAAGCGGTATCGCGCCTCGACGAACAAGTTGTCGGAATTTGGCGGCGCGAAGTAACCAAGCGGCGAGCCGTAGTGCGTATAGGCGGTGGCGTTGTCTTGCGGTCGCGTCGCGCTTCGCGTGTAGGTGTAAGGGTCGACGCGCCCATACTCGATGCGAAAATCAATGTTCTGAATCTCAAATGGGTCGACGATATAAAGCCCCGAGAGATAGGCGAATTTATTGCCCCAAAAATTCTTGCCGATTTTGCTTGTGGTTAAATCATCGATAAAAATTTGACCGTAAAGCGAAAGGCTTGGCACGACGCGCCAGTTGAAATCCGCGCCGAGCGCGGCGTTGTCGGGACTGCCGTAGTAATGCTCAATCGAGCGATAGAACATAATCGGATTCAAGTAGCCGACATCAAGCCCGCGCCCCGCCGTGATGATGCTTTCATAAACGCCAAAGTTGAAGTTCGGGTGAGGTTGCAAGTCTAATCGATGCGCCACAAAAAACTTTTTTTCTTGCGGCGTTCCGACGACGGTTTTGTATTCGTAATCAATCAGTTCGGCAAAAACGCTTGTGTATTTGAGTTTCCAAATTTTGAGCCGAAGCAAGAGTTGATTGTATGAAGTGGCGTAATCGGATAGAACGAGACTGCCCGTTGCGCCTGCGCCCCATTGGTTTGAAAATTTTCCGTAGGTGATTTCAAAGTAGTTCGTGGCAACTTTGAGATAGGCGACGGCTTCATCGTGATAAGCAAAGCCGAATTTGCGGCTCAACGCAAAGCCGTATCGCGGCAGGGCGAAAATTTCAGGCGGAAACGCGGCGTTGGTTCGAAGCGCGTTGTCGCGAATATTGATGTAGTAATCGACGCGCTCGCCGATTCTGCCCCAAACTATCGCGCCATTGGTGAGCCTATCTTCGCGCTGAATGTCCGAAGAATCCAAGTAGCCGCGCCGAAACGTGCTACCTGCGACGAAGTCAAAATTCGCCGTGAACTCGTCGGAATCGACGGCAAGCAAATTGCGTCCGTTTTCAAAGAGAACGTTTGGAACGATGGGTTCAATCGGCGAGAGAATGCGCTCGACTTCGGTTTTGTAGAACGCATCGGGCGCGGGCGTTTGCGCAAGTCCGAGCCGTTTTAACTCATCGCTGAACTCGCGCAAACAAAAATTCGCTTGCTCGCGCTCGACAGGGTTCAAGCGATTTCGATTCTCGGCAAGTTCAGCGACATATTTCGCGAGTTCGACGCGCGCTACGGGACGCGCATCGAGGTAAACTTGCTTCAAATTGCCTTTGATGTATTGGCGTTGAAGGAAGTCGTAAATCCAGTGATTGAGTTCAAGATAGATGCCGCCTTGTGAAACTTGCGTGAGCGATTGCGCTTGCACAGCCGACGAAAAGCATAACAAGCCGACACAAAAGATGAGATAGATGCGAAGCAATTGAGAAATTAAGTTTTGTTGTAAGTTTGAAAAATAAGTGAGTTTTCTGACCTGAAAAACGTGCCGCAAATTCCATTCATTCACCTTGCACCGAAAGATGCGCATCGCACAGGCATAGCCTCTTACGCCGATACGCTTCATGCCGCGCTTTCAAAATATGCGCCTTCGTTGGCATTAGTGCGCGTTGATGCTGGCGAATTTATCCGTCATATTGCTTCGTTTCCATCGCACGCGACGGTTTGGGCGGAACTTGGCGTCAATGAAGGCGAGACTTTTCGCGCCTTGCGTCTTCAAAAGCAACTGCGTCCTGATTTGAGGCGATTCATCACCATTCACGATGCGCCGCGATTTGTGCATTCTCCCTTTGCGTGGCTCGAGCGTTTTGGCACATCGTTTTGGCAGCGTGCGTTTCGGCGTGCGTTCAACCTAACCTTTGATCCCTTCATTTTACAGCAAGCCTTGAAAGACGACGATGAATTTTTATGCCTCACAACCGTTGGACGCGACCAACTCAACGAGCGACTTTATCGACTGCTTCGCCGCCGCACAACAGTGCATTTCCTTCCGCACGTGCTTTATCTTGATGACCCACTTCCTGAACGTGCTTCTGTGCCTCATACGCCTGCAAGGCTTGGCTTCTTTGGATTCATCACGCCGAACAAAGGCTTGCATCTGCTCATCGACGCGGCGCTCTCGCTCAAAGAATCCAACAAGAAAACTCACATTCCACACATCGCGATTCGCGGCAAAGCGGCTCCGCAATACTTTGATTACCTCAACGCGCAACGCGCAAAAGTCGACGCGGCGGGTTTATCGGAGCGCATTTCATTCGGCGATTTTCTGCCCGACGACGACCTGCCGCGCTTTTTCAGCGAGATTGATTTCTTGGCGTTGCCTTACGATGCGCCGCCCGTGATTGCGGCAAGCGGCATTTTGCAGTGGGCGCGAACTTACGGCGCGCCTGTCATCGCCTCGTCAACGCCCGCGTTCTCCTCGCTCATCGCGCACGGCAAAGATGGCTATTTGATTGCGGAGGGAAGCGCGGCGGCATGGGCGCAGGCGTTTGAAGATGTCGCGACGGGCAAACTCAACGGCGACTTGCTATCGGAAGGCATCAAGGCGCGTCAGGCGGAAGCGTCGTGGAAAAGCACGTCAGAGCAAGTGATGCGAATCGTTTCGCGCCGAAACTAACCCTTTGACAATCGCTTGCGCGCTCCGCCAATTTCCCTTCGCGCATTGTCCCACAACGGAAAGCGCAAGCCGCGCATATACGATGGGCAACGCCTTCGGAAAAAATTTTCGCATAAACTTCACGCGGCTTCGCGTCATAAAGTAGATTGACATCGGGCTGTATGATTTCGGCTGATTGCCGACGCTCCGCCCTTCTTTGTGATAAACGACGCTTTCAGGCGCGTAACCGAGTTTGAATTTGCCTTTGGCGCGTTCCGCCCAATCGATTTCTTCGTAGTAAAGAAAATACCCTTCCTCCATCAACCCGACTTCTTCCAAAAACTTGCGCGAGACGAGCATCGATGCGCCCATCACGTAATCCAACTGTTTTAACACTTCTGCTTGTGAAATCGGTTGTTGGAATTTTTGAAATGCGCCGATGTGATGCGGTTCGCCTGTGCGCCGATTGATTCTGCCGCCGCATAGCGTTTGAACAGTGTCGGGCGCGTGGTAGTAGAGAAGCGTCGAGCCGCACATGCCAATTTTCGGGTTGGATTCAACTTCGGCAATGAGTTTGGTGAGGGCGTCAGGCTTGACGGTGGTGTCGGTGTTCAAGAGCCAGATATACTCAAAGGCTTGCGTGCAGGCGAAGCGCAGTCCAACGTTGTTTCCGCCTGCAAAGCCTAAGTTCGCGCCGTTTTCAATGACGATGAGTTTTTCTTGAACGGGGCGCGTCGTGCTTTCGGCGGCGTGGCGCGAGAGCCTGCGATAAGGAACGCCGCGCCGTTGCGCCCATTCGTCAAAGCGTTGGAGCGAATCGTCGGACGAGCCGTTGTCGCAAAGAATGATTTGGAAGTTCGGGTAGTCAAGACGCAAAAGGCTATCCAAGCACTCTACCGTATCGCGCCATCCGTTCCAGTTCAGGAGCAAAATGAAGACCGATGGGCAGGCGACATCGTTCATCGTTCAGCGCGATTATCGAAGTTCACGATGAAAATTTCCCGATAGCAGTTTCCAAAACTCAAAAGCGAAGGCGCGAGCGAAAAGACGTGCAAAAATCGGAAAACCGCTTTCGCCCACAGCGCAGGGGTTATGAACGCTCTCATTTCAATCATGCGAATCGCAAGATTGTAATTTTTGAAATGACGAATCGTCGCCGTTCGATGCTCAGTGACTTTTGCAAGCATTTGGTTTATGGTCTCTACCGTTGGCAAGCCATTCTCTACGTGCTCTTTGAGAAAAGGGTAATGCTCGCCGCGTAGTTTGTAATACAACTCGTCTAACGCTTTGTCCTGCGCTTCCGCCAGTTTGCCTGCTGGAACTGCCAGACAGAGCATTTTTCGAGCGACGCGCGCCATTTCCGAAACAGACAAAAATCGATGTTCAGGCGGCACGTGCTCAAGCATATCCGTCGAGACAACAACGTCAAACGACTGACTCTCGAAAGGCAAGAGATAACCTTGATGTTTAATTGGCTTGAGTTTCGGGTGTAATGTCGTTCCAAAAGCGACATCAATGCCTGTTACGGGCAAATTCAGATAACGAGCGATTCCCTGATCGCCGCTTCCGACTTCCAAAATGCTTTGCTCCGCAAGCGCGTCGCCAAAACGCGCTTTTAATTCCCTAACGATAGGTAGGTAACGGATATTGACGTCAATGCCTAATGCGATGTTCATTTGGATTTTAAGGATGTTTGAGAATGTTTTAATGATGCGGCGACGAATCCGCTTGCGGCGGCAATCCCAATCGTTTCAAACGCAAGCCACGCCACAGCGGGCGCGAAAATACCCCAATGCGACAGCAATGTCAAGTTAAGCGCGACTATCGCCAGCAGTTGAGCCACTCGCACCGCCCACTGCGCTTTGGCGTAATCAAAATTGTAGGCGAGCCAAGTGAACGGCGAGCCGAACATTCCCACTACAAATCGCGCGCACAAGAGCGTTGAGACCCAAACGCCCGCTTGATAAACGTCGCCGAAAATCGCGGGAATGGCTTGCGGAACGAGAAGCGCGTAAAGAATACCGACGCTCATCAATCCAAACGTCGTTTTCAGAGATGATTTCAAAAATTGGCTCATCTCGCCTCGCGCTTTGATGGCGGAAGCCGTCGATGAAATCGCGCCGTCAAGCGATTCGCTCATCGCAAACAATGGCAAAGCGACGCGCTGCGCCACGCCGTAAATGCCAATCTCGAACTTCGGCAAGAAATACCCCATCAGCCAAACATCAACGCGAGAGGCGAGCGCGAAGAGCAATCCCGCAGGCATCGTCAAAAGCAAATAGCGCATCGGCGAAAGCGTCTCGGCGTCGCTGTTGAACTCGCGCTTGAACGGCGCAAGCACAAACCGCTTTGGCTCTGCAATGCATGCTTTGAATATGTCGATATTCCAATAAGTCTTTTTCGGCATCATCATTAAGCCGACAATTAAAATTAAAACCGAACTCACGACACCCGATATGACAACCGCCACCAGCGACCACTTCCCGCTAACTTGCAAATACAACAGCGGCAACAAGTTAAACAGCGACTGCATCGCAATCAGCAACCCGGCTTGTTTGAAAGTTTGTTTGGATTGAAAATAAACAATCGGCATGGCGAGCATTGAACTTGCAAAGCCTGTCAGAAGAGCCAGTTGCATGAGCGGCGCAAGCGACGCGCTTCCCCAGACTTCGGCTACGACAGGCGCAAGCAAGAGAAAAAGCAACACAAACGAACAGAGGGAAAGGAATTTCAAACGCACGCCCCAATTCATCAACGCTGAATGTTCTTCTTCATGCGAGGCAACTTTTGCCGCATAGCGCAGAACAGTTTGATTGATGCCTAAATCCGACAGCACCAGCATGAGCATATAGTATCCAAAAATGAGCGTATAGCCCCCAACGTCGTCAACGCTTAAGCCGCGCACGATTAAGAGCGAACTTGCCACATTTGCGATTAGACCGAAAGCCTTCGGCACCATCAGCTTCAGAAAGTTTTCAAATTCGCCAAATCGTGCAAGGCGCAATAGCCAATTTTTCAAGGGTCTCTCTTAACTAAAGTTGATGAGCTGGTGTTGGAAGAAGAAACGACTGCCATTGCTCGACAGCGGGCTTTGCGCCATACCAATTCGCAAACGGTGCAGGCAGATGTTCAACCCCATCAATAACGATGTGTTTTGCACCATTGAGATAGCAAGCCTCGATAGGCACAATGCCGTCGCCGTCCGAATTGCCATCGCCAAAAGTATTGCGGTAAAATTCAAATGCCATGCGCTCTTGCAGTGAGCCGTTTTGCGTGCCTTTTCGGAACGAACTCGCGACGGAAACAACCTCGACTTGTTCAAAGAAATTGGGCTCGAGATGCTTGGCGATGAAATCCATTTTCAATTTGGCATATCGCTCACTGCTTTGAAATGGCGTGCCGAGCGTGATGAGTTTGTGAATACTCTTGTTGGAATAAGCGTCGCCGTGAAATGGTTTTCCGAGCAGATGAATCAGCGCGACTGTGCCGCCGCCGCTGTGGGCGATGAGCGTGATGGGGTCGTTGGGATAAGCGGCTTCGACCCGTTCAATCGTTTCGTGCAGGCGTTTCATCACGCGGTTCGTCGAGCGTTCAGGCGACGGTGGAATGCCAATCCAATCCAGCGTGGTGAGTGGAACAATGAAAATTTTTTCAGGCGGCACGAGAGGTGCAAGGTTGCGCTTCATTTCTTCGTAGAGCGCGCTCCAAAGCCCTGCGCCCGCGAGTATGACGATTGGGTTCACGATTAGCGCAAATAATACTGGAGTGAATTTGGTTTGCACAAGCACTCTTCGGCAATCGAGATGCCTTTGGCAATCAAACCTTGATTGCGCACTTCGTAAAGGCGCGGCACCATTTTATCGCGCAACTGAATCGGACTAACGGGGTTGATGTAAATGCTCGTGTTGCCTTCAAATCCTGCGGGAATGTTGATGCGCCACTTAATCAGCACTTTCCAAGGCATGTTATAGACGGAGTCAATCGGCGTATAATACCACTCTTCGTTGCACGAAATTTGACTGCCCATCGCCACATGGCACGCGTGGACTAAATCGCTGACGCCTTTAATTTCTTCGGGTTTATGCTCCTGCGGTCGTGAGTGAATCGACTTTGAGTAAATCGCGAGCGTGGGATAGCGTTGCCCGATGGAAGCGTAAGCAATCGCGTAATCGTTTTCGGCAAAAATTAAGTTGTAGTGCGCCGCCATGTTCGGACCATATTCGTTGAAGATATTCGGGCTTTTGCGCACCATTTGAATTTGCGATTCAATCGAGATAGACCACGAGTCCAATCCGACGAGTTGCTTGTGAATGTGGTCGAACGACGCGCCTGCGGGTTTGAGCCAATTTTGGAACACGCTCACATAGCGCACATAGCGGTTGTTGGCGTAAATATCTTTGAGTGCATCGATGGTTGCGAGGAAGTATTGGTAATGCTCTTCGGGCGTCATTTCGCCTGAACTGAAGAGTTCGCAGTCGTATTGCGCGTTCGGCTTGTAGTGTCGCGAGCCGATGATGAGTTCGTGGCTTCCGCCGAAGAAGGCATCTGCCATTTGCAGTTTTTCGTCGACGCTCATGCCTGCGATTTCTTCCGCCGTTTTGCCAGAGCGCGAGAGTTTGAAATCAATCACATTCAAGACGTGCTTCAAGCCGTCGGTTTCAGAGAGGTATCGTTCCTTCCATTCCAACTGCTTTTTCGTCATTCGGAAGTTATAGTTCTTCTTCCAGTAGTCGAGCGAGACGATTTCGAAGAGATTGCCTGTGCGGCGAAATTCGGCTTTGTTGTTGAAGTATTGCGACGCGGGCTGTTGGTAGTGTGTGTGCCAAGTGCTTGCTTCGCGCACCACACGGGCTTTTTCGGGTGGCGTTTCAAAGTAGCGCGTTTCGCAAAACGAGCATAAATCTTCTTTTCCTTTGACTTCGAACGGTTTCGCCGTTTTCGGAATTTCGTTGTCGATAGGTTTATTGCCACGTCCGGGCACCGCCCAGACTTCCAAGCCTGTGAAGGGGTTAATTTGTTTGACTGTCCCATCAGGCATTTGATGGTAATAAGCATCGTAGCGCAGTGAAGGCAAATTGCCTATGGTATCTTCGGTAAGAATTTTTCTTTCGCCTGCCATCGCTGATTGATTAAAATAGAACAAAAACATACTCGCAATTCCTTACTTCTTTTTCGTTGAACGACTCATTTCTTGCTCAAAGGTAAGGAATTTGCGTCGAGAAATATGCGATGTTATGATTTCTCAAAGCCGTTTGGAACGGATAGTCCAAGCTCCTGCAATGTTTTTTCGTTGTAAATGCGTTTGCGGAGTTTGACTTCATCAGGCGGTACATTCTTTTCGCCTTTCAAAATTCGTACGGCTTTTTCGCCCGCTTGTTTGCCCCACTCGTAAAAATCCGCGCCGTAAGCCATCAGCGCGCCGCGCTCGACCAATCCCGCTTCGCTGGAAACAATCGCGATTTTCTTCGGCGTGAGGGTTTGATAAATGGTCTCGAAACTTGAAAAAATAATGTTGTCGGGAAGTGCAAAAAAGACATCGATATTGCGCCCAAGCAGTGAGAGCGCGACTTGTTGCGATTCATTCGAGGCAACCGCACCTGCTTCAACCAGTGTTAATCCTAATTGCTCACAGGTTTTGCGCAACCGTGCCACCGCATTGACGGCGTTAGGCTCGCTGCTGTTGTAAATTGTGCCGACGCGCTTCGCATTTGGAAACACTTGCTTGATGAGCGCGACGCTGGTGTCGATGTAGGCAAGCGTTTCATAAGTGCCTGAAAGATTTTGAGGTGCGTTGCCTTTTTCGTCTGTCAAGCCTGCCAAGTCAGGACGCGGCGCAACCATCATGCAAATAGGAACTTCTTTGGTGCGCTGTACGGCGGCAATCGTTGAAATAGTTGGATTAGTCGCAATCAGCGCGACTTTTTCTGAAATGAAATACTCTATGGCTTGATTGAGCGTCGCATTGTCGCCTTGCGCGTTGCGCTCGATGATTTCAATGTTCTTGCCGTTCTCGAATCCGCCCTCTTTGAGCGCGTCATAAAAACCTTGCTTGGCTTTGTCGAGCGTCGCATCGACAAACATTTGTGCATATCCTACTTTCAGCAACGACGACTTCGGCGCGCACCCCATGCCCAACGCCAGACACATGAGCCACAGAGCAAACAACTTGTAAAGTGTCATATTGAATTTTCAGTCAGATGAATAGAAGCGCAAAAATACAAATTCCTTGAAACATCGCTTAGACTAAGCACGCATACAAGTCTCGCTCCCTCATTTTTGTAATCGGCGCACATTTCAATAGTTTCACATTTCTTTTTAATCACAACTTCATTCGACTATGCAACGTCTTGTTTCTCTCGTTCTCTTGCTCTTTGTTTCTATTGGCGCACTTGCCAATGACTACAAATATGAAACCGTTCCCAATGACCCCCTGAAAGCGCGCATTTACACCCTGAAAAATGGTCTGAAAGTCTACATGACCGTCTATAAAGATGAGCCGCGCATTCAGACCTATATCGCCGTCCGTGCAGGAAGCAAACACGACCCCACCGACGCCACAGGACTTGCGCACTACCTCGAGCACATGCTCTTCAAAGGCACTGACAAATTCGGCACCACCGACGCGGCACAAGAGAAATTTTATCTCGACCAAGTCATTCGCCTCTACGACGTCTACAAACGCACGACCGACGATGCCAAACGCGCCGCGATTTATCGACAAATCGACAGCCTCTCGTTCCTCGCCTCAAAATTTGCTATCGCGAATGAATATGACAAAATGCTCGCCTCAATGGGCGCGAAAGGCACGAATGCTTACACTTGGGTTGAGCAAACCGTTTATGTCAATGATATTCCATCGAATCAGTTAGAAAAATGGTTGGAGGTCGAAGCCGAGCGATACCGCAACCCTGTTATGCGGCTCTTCCATACCGAACTTGAAGTGGTTTATGAAGAAAAAAATCGCACACTCGATAGCGACCAACGCAAAATTTTCTACGAACTCTTCGCCAATCTTTTCCAAAAACATCAATACGGCACACAAACCACCATCGGCACGATTGAGCATCTCAAAAATCCTTCCATTCAAGCCGTCATTGATTACTACAACACCTACTATGTGCCGAACAACATGGCGATTTGTCTTTCAGGCGATTTCAATCCCGATGAAGCCATTCGCCTAATTGATGCCAAGTTCGGCGCGTTCAAACCGAAAGACGTGCCGAAGTTCACTCCTGTAAAAGAGTCAGAACTTCGTGCGCCGATTGTGCGCAACGTTTATGGACCTGATGCTGAATCGGTTACATTCGGCTATCGCTTCGCCGGCACTGGCACAAGAGACTCCGACATGATTACCATGTGCGATATGATTCTTTCCAACGGAACAGCAGGGCTTATCGACCTCAATCTCAATCAAAGTCAGAAGGTCTTAAATGCGAGTTCCGGTGTTACAGCCATGCAGGATTATTCCGTTCATCAATTCAGAGGACAACCGCGCCAAGGGCAATCGCTTGAAGAAGTTCAGTCGCTGATTCTTGCTGAAATTGAAAATCTCAAAAAGGGAAATTTTCCTGATTGGCTCTTGCAAGCAACCATCACTGATTTGAAGTTGCAACTCACCAAGCAATATGAATCCAACGCCGCCCGTGCAAGTGCTTTTGTTACGGCATTTGTAACCTTCCAAGAATGGAAAGATTACATCTCACAGATTGACCGCCTGTCTAAAATCACGAAGAAAGATGTGATGGATTTTGCCAAGAAGCACTATCGGAACAATTACGTGGTCGTCTATAAGCGAACAGGCGTCGATAACACCGTTCAAAAAGTAACCAAACCGCCGATTACGCCTGTTCAAGTCAATCGCGAGGCAATGTCGCCTTTCGTGAAAAGCATTCTTGAAAAGCCTGCCGCGCCTGTCGAGCCTGTTTTCCTTGATTTCAAAAAAGATATTGAAGAAACTTCTTTGCGGAACGGCATTCCGGTGTACTACAAGCGCAACGAAGAGAATGCCCTCTTCGAGATGAGTTACATTTTAGATATGGGAACAGCGGCAGAAAAGAAACTCGCCGTCGCCTTGCCTTATTTGGAATATCTTGGCACAAGCAAACTTACGCCGAATCAAATCAAGGAAGAGTTCTACAAACTCGGCTGTTCGTTCTCGGTTTCTGCGTCGGAAGATGAAGTGTATGTGCGCCTTTCGGGCTTGCAAGAAAATTTTGCCAAAGCTCTCGACCTTTTTGAATCGCTACTTGCTGACGCACAGCCTAACCCCACCGCACTTGCGAACTTGGTGCAAGACATTTTGAAATCTCGCGCCAATCAAAAATTGAACAAAGGCATTATTCTCAATCGTGCGATGGCAAGCTACGCTAAGTATGGAAAGGAATCACCTTTCACACACATTCTCTCTGAATCGGAACTCAAAGCCCTTTCGCCTGAAGAACTCATCTCATTGATTCAATCGCTGACGCGCTACGAGCATCGCGTATTGTTTTATGGTCCGCTTTCCAAAGAGAAATTGGTGGAAACACTGAATCGCCTGCATCGTGCGCCCGACACGCGCCAGCCTGTTTTAGCGGCGAAGCAATTTCCTGAGCTCCCGATTAATGAGAACCAAGTTTATTATGTGGATTACGACATGAAGCAGGCGGAAATTTTATTTTTAGCAAAAGACGCACCGTATAACCCCGAACTTGCAGTCGCGTCGCGCTTTTTCAACGAGTATTACGGCGCGGGCATGTCGAGCGTCGTGTTTCAAGAGCTCCGCGAATCGCGTGCGCTGGCGTATTCGACTTTCGCATATTTTCAAACGCCAAACCGCAAAGACCGCTCACACTATGTTGTTTGCTATATCGGCGCGCAAGCCGATAAGCTCAAAGAAGCCGTCGACGGCATGATGGAACTCAACAACAAAATGCCCGAAGCCGAGCCACTCTTCAATTCAGCGCGCGCATCGGTTATCTCTCAACTGCAAACCGAGCGCATCACCAAAGCCGACGTCCTCTACCAATACGAAGCGGCTAAAAAGATGGGACTTGACTACGACCTTCGCCGCGATGTTTATGAAAAATCTAAAACGCTCACGCTTGCTGAACTCAAAGATTTCCATGCAAAGCATTACCAAAATCGTAAGTATGTGTTCTTGGTTATTGGCAATGAGGCGGCTTTGGATATGAAAGTGCTTGAAAAGCTCGGCAAGGTTAACAAACTTTCTCTTCCTGAACTTTTTGGAGAAGAGGTTAAAAACGCCAATTGATTTTTTAGCAACTCAATCGGTGATATTTTATCTTTGAAAGCCTTACAGCATCGTAAGGCTTTTCAATTTTATCACTGCACTTGCTAATGAGAACCATTTACGCCGTTTTCATCGCGTTTTTTTTCGCCCAAGACTGCCTTGCTCAAAATTCAAGCGACGGCGACGTTGCACCGCAACGCTCCATTTATCCTATCGTCAGCCTGCTTGATGGAAACTGCTTGATGGGTGCCCTGCAAGATGGCGTGCGTTTGAGCGATGCCGAAGCGGCAACACGCTTAACGGGCGACGAAGTGTATCGGATTTATACGCTAAATGGCTTTGTCGGAAAATGCGTTGGCACTGCGCCCGTCTCTGCACCCGTGCCTTGTGCTGAAAATTGGCGCATCACCTTTTCGCCGCCGATTGAAGGCGTGATTGCTCTTGGCGGCGATTGGAACGCGCTTCCGCGCCTTCCGAAACTTGTATCAAGTGCAATTTTCGCCTCAACCGTCAAGAAACTTGCAAAAGACTATGGCATCGTGAAACCGAAAATCGGCAAGATTGAGGCGTATAGCGTCGACTTAGACGGCGACCGCAAGAACGAGTATATCGTCTCGGCACGCTACTTCGAGAACGACGTTCAGGAAAGTTCTAAATCGGGGGAATACTCAATGGTGTTCGTTAAGCGAGGCAAAGAGATTTTATTTGTTTCGTCTAACTTTTATCTCAACGACGGGAACTACAACCTTCCTATCTCGCACAAGTTGACAGGGATTATGGACATCAACGGCGACGGCAAGATGGAACTCGTCGTTCGCTCTCGCACGAAAGAAGGCGGACAAACCTCAATTTATCACCTTCACGAGAAACGCACGGAGTTGCTCTTCTTTTGCAGCTGCGGTATGTAACTCACCTCAATTTTTTTTCAGCAAAAGCAGATGAAAATTACATCGGCGGAGTTTCTTAAAAGCGTGGTAAAGATTGAGGATTTGCCGAAAGATAATTTTCCTGAAATTGCCTTTGTTGGGCGTTCCAATGTTGGCAAGTCGTCGCTTCTGAACGCACTCATGAAAAAAAAATTGGCTTACACGAGCGCAACGCCCGGCAAGACCCGCGAAATCAACTACTTTCGCATCAATCAAAAATTTTATTTTGTTGATTTGCCCGGCTACGGCTACGCCAAAGTCTCGAAGGCGGAACAGGCACAGTGGAAAGTGTTGCTGGAAGCCTATTTGCAGAATCGACCGCAGTTGAAACTCTGTCTGCTCCTCGTCGACGCACGCCACCCCGATTTAGAAAATGACAAACAGATGGCAGAGTTTCTGTATTTTTACGGCAGGCGATTTGCGCTTGTGCGCACCAAAATCGATAAACTCAAAAAGAAATCGGAGCGAGAACTCTCGCGCAAAACTTCCGAAGCGTTCTTTTCAAACTACGAGTTCATTGACGACGTGTCCGCACAAAGCGGCGAAGGTGTCTTAGACCTTATCAAGCACTTTTCAGCGTATCTTACCTAAAGACGTTTGTTTCGCAGTTTCACAAAAACCATTCATCAATGAACATTGCGATAGCCGCTTCTGAATGCGCGCCGTTTGCGAAAACTGGTGGACTTTCCGACGTCATCGGCTCGCTTCCCAAAGCCCTTGCCAAATTAGGTTGCACGGCCAAAGTCTTTCTTCCCAAATACTCCGTCATCAACGAGGCTCAATACCCGATGCGTCTCGACCTTTCCATCGGCGAAATGCAAGTGCGCGTCGGCGGATTTCCACGAACGGTTCATGTGCTCAAATCCAAACTTCCCGACAGCGACGTTGAGGTCTATTTCATCGATTGCCCGCACTACTTTCACCGCGCCCGCATTTACACGTCGGACTGGGACGAAGACGAACGGTTCACCTTGTTTCAAAAATCCGTCATTGAAGCCTTGCAACGCTTGCAGTGGGCTCCCGACGTGCTTCACTGCAACGATTGGCAAACGGGATTGCTCCCGCTCCTTCTGCGCGATAACTACGGTTGGGATAGATTCTTTGACAAAACCGCAACGGTGCTCTCGATTCACAACATCGCCTATCAAGGCTGGTTTTCGCGCGACGCGGGCATTCGCGCCGAACTGCGAAAAGAGCATCTCGACAAAGGCGGACTCGCCGAATGGGGCGGCGGCGTTAACTTTCTTAAAACAGGCTTAGCCACTGCCGATTTGCTCACCACCGTCAGCGAAACTTACGCCCGCGAAATTCTCACCCGCGACTACGGCAACGGAATGGAGGTTGTGCTCAACTGGCGCAATGGCGACCTCTTCGGAATCCTCAACGGCATCGACGACGAAGTTTGGAATCCGCAAACCGACAAGTTCATTCCATTTCATTTTTCCGCCGATAATCTTGAAGGCAAAGAGAAAAACAAACGGTTCTTGCTCGACCAAACCACCATCAATTACAATCCGAACGTTCCGCTCATCGGCATTGTCTCGCGAATGGTCTCGCAAAAAGGATTCGACCTCATCGAAAAAGAAGTCCGCTGGCTGATGCAAAAAAACGCGCAATGGGTGATTCTGGGAAGCGGCGAAGACCGTTTTGAAAACCTCTTTACTTGGATGGCGCACGAGTTTCCGCACAAAGTTTGGACATACATCGGCTTCAACACCGAACTCTCGCATCTCATCGAGGCGGGCGCGGATATGTTCCTGATGCCCTCGCACTACGAGCCGTGCGGCTTGAACCAAATGTATAGCCTTCGCTACGGCACCGTGCCCATCGTGCATAAAACGGGCGGACTTGCCGACACCGTCCAAGATTGGGACGAATACGCCTACAAAGGCGAATTTATCGGCAATGGCTTTTCTTTCAACGAGCCGAGCGGCTTTGCCCTCTCTCACGCCGTTCATCGCGCCATTGAAGCCTATCACAACAAACCCCTGTGGCGACAAATCCAACAAAACGGAATGAGGCGCGATTTTTCTTGGGCAAACTCCGCGCGCAAATACATCGACCTCTACAAACGCGCAAAAGCAAAACGCGGTTAACTACAATTCCTTGCGGCAACTTCTGAATTGAGACGCGCCCAATGAAAGTCTTTTATTCCGACCACTATACAATCCCCTTGCCCGAAGGGCATCGTTTTCCGATGGAAAAATATCGGCTCATTCGCCTTGCCTTGCTCAAACACGGTGTCGTGCGTGATAACCACCTTCTCGAGCCGCCCATGCCTTCCCCCGAAACTTTGATGCTGGCGCACACACAAGCATATGTCGAAGCCGTTCTCAACGGCACACTGAGCGATTTTCAAATTCGCAAAATTGGATTTCCTTATAGCGCGGCGCTTGTAGAGCGTTCGCTTGCAACGGTTGGCGGCGCGCTGGCGGCGGCAGAAGAAGCCCTGCGGAGCGGCGTTTCAGGAAACTTGGCGGGCGGCACGCATCACGCCTTTGCCGATTCAGGAGAAGGCTACTGCGTGTTCAACGATTTAGCCGTCGTAACGAACCATCTGATTTCCGTTCAAAAAGTCAAGCGCGTCGCGATTGTCGATTTAGACGTGCATCAAGGCAACGGCAACTCGGCGATTCTCGGCGGACGCGACGACGTGTTTATTTTCAGCATGCACGGCGCGAAAAATTATCCCTTCCGAAAAGTCCCGTCCACGATTGACCTCGACCTGCCCGACAGCACGGGCGATAAAGAATTTCTCTCGCTCTTGAAAGATTACCTTCCGAAAGTCTTTGCCTTCAAGCCCGATATTGTGCTTTATCAAGCCGGTGTCGACCCACTCAAAGAAGACGCTCTCGGACGCCTTTCGCTCACCCACGACGGACTTCAAGAGCGCGACCGACTTGTGCTGAAAGCCTGCCGTGCGCACGGCATTCCCGTTTCGCTTGCGCTTGGCGGCGGCTATGCGAAGCCGATTGACCTCACCGTTGAAGCGCACGTAGGCACTTACAAAGCCATTCGCGAAGTTTTTTGAAGAGAAGATTTTTGAGAAGGCACGACGGTTTGACCATTACCAATGGGGGATTTCGGAGCGGAGAATTTCAAGTTTGCGCATTGCTCCGCCTGACGCAAAACCCATGCTGTATGGCGTTTTTTATTTTCTTGGACTCGCCTCGCTTCCTGCTAAAATGCCTCCGTCAATTGTTAGTTCAATGCCTGTTACATAGTTGCTTTCATCACTTGCCAAATACAAAATTCCATAAGCAACATCTATCGGCTCTCCAAAGCGACCAAGCGGTATGCCTGCTTCTATGTCTTCAATAATTTGTTTTCTTTGCTCGCCTTCTCCGAGCATAGCGTCCCACATTGGTGTCATAATGGCAGCGGGGTGAACGCTGTTGCATCTGATTTTATATCCTTTTTCCGCGCAATAAAGGGCAACGCTTTTTGTATGGTTTCTGACCGATGCTTTACTTGACGCATATGCAACTGCTCCGGGAATGCCAACTACGCCGCTTCGTGAGGAGATATTGACAATGCTACCGCCCTTATCTTTCATAAGTCTGATGGCGTATTTGCACCCAAGCATAACCCCTGTTGAATTAACTCTATGAACTTCTTCCCAAGATTTCAAGTCTGTGTTTTCAGCGTCCCAAGCCCCCGATGTTTCCAAGAAACCTGTTATTCCCGCATTGTTCACTAAAATGTCAAGTCGCCCATATTTTTGGGCAATATATTCTGTGGCATTTTGCCAGTTTTCTTCATTCCCAACGTCTAAATGCACATAGTCGGCGTTAGTCTTTAAGTTGTATAGGAGGGCATTCCCTTCTTCGTCTTTGATGTCAGAAACGATTACAATTGCCCCTTCTTTGTGAAAAAGTTCGGCTGTTGCCCGCCCTATTCCACGGGCTGAGCCTGTTATCAAGGCGATTTTGTTTTTTAATCTCATTTTTGTCCCGTGTTGCGAAGCGCGTTGTTTTTATCTTAAAAAGAGCCTGATGTTTTGGTCTAACTCAATACTTAAAACGTCGCGATTTTCTTGGCGTAGCCCGTCAGTTCCGTATAGCCTCTGCCTGAAATCGCAACGCCCGCCTTCGTTCCTGAAACCGCTGTGCTTCCTTCCCAATAAGTGACGCGTGTCGATTCTTCCGTCAAGAGTTCTTGGTCTTCGACAGTGGCTTCCACATTGAGCAACATTGAAAGTTTCGGAACGGAAATCGTCCACTGTATCGGATATTCCGCGCCCGACTTTTTGGAGACATAGCGTTTGCGAACCTCAATCTTGAAATCCTCTGCGGAGAACTTTTCGCTCGCGCCATCTTTGAAAACCATCGTGCCGCTGGAATACGGACTATTCGCGCCATCGGCGAAGCGCAAATTGAAGAGCATCAATTCGGTCGTGTCGGAGAGTTGAATCGAGAACCAATCCCAACCCACGACGTTTTCTTCCAAGACCGACGAGCCAAACTCGTGGTCTTTCCAACTTTCGCCCTCGACCGTGAATCGCTCGCCGTTCAAGGAGAGCGCGCCCGTCGATTTTAGACGGGTGTAGGAGTAATACATCGAGGCGTTGTTCGGGTCTCGTCCTTTTCGGCTGTATCCGTTTTCGCCGTGCAGAACGGGCGGCTTTGCGGGTTCAAGAATCAAGGCGAGCGCGAAGGAATCGGTCTCGGCTTGAATGAGTTGATACTTTCCCAAATCTTGCGCCGACCAATTTCCGATGAAGGTTTTGTAGTAGCGCTCCGACGCGCCCGCGTCGCCGAAGTTGCCGCGCGATTGTTTTTCGGCGTGGTAAAATTTCTTGTTGGATTCGTCGGTAATCGCGAAGTGCGCGAAGTAGATTTGTTTGCGTGTGGCGTCCGATTCTTCTATCGCGAGCGCGGTGCGGAAAAAGGTGAGTTCGTAGCCAAATCGTCGCTCGCCGCTTTGAAGATGCCCTGTGTAATACCACCACTCGGTTCGGAAATCGTTGTGCGCCGCGTGGTCTTTGGGAAGCGATATTGCGTATTGCGGCGAGGCAAACGAGAACGGCTCTTTTTTGGCGCAAGCCGTGTAGATGATGGACGCAAGGAGCGTTACAAAAAGCGAACTGCCGATGAGAAATTTGCGCATGTATGTTTAGGTTGATTGCCCTTCACAACACAAACACGTCGTAATAAAGTTGCTTGACGATTTCGGGAAACGCAACCGTCCAGCCTGTTATGGATTCAAACCAATTTCGATGATTGAACTCGCGCTCGTAGGGCAAGAGATGAACGGTAATGCCGAGCGGCTTGGCGAATTTCTCGTAGCAGAGTCGCGAGCGGCGCGAGTGAAGGTCGCGCGTAACGAGCGAAAATTCTTTCCAGCCGCGCTTGTGAGCGGAGTCGACGACGGCTTTGGCGAGGTTGAGCGTCTTCGGCTCTTGAAACGGCACGATGAAAAATTCGAGCGTCGTGGTATCCAGTTCCGCGCTCCACGCATTGAGCATCACGGCTTGACGCAGGCGCGGGCGATGATGAACGGACTCATACATCGTCGAGACGATGCGCTCTGCGCCCGTTTGTTCGGCGAAGGCTTTGGCGTGAACGAAAATCTCGTAATCGCCCGTCCAGTTTTCCACCACCAAGTTTGCGCAACGTGGATAACTTGCAGGAATCTTATCGACAATGTAGGGATTGACGAGGGTTTTCAACAGAAATCCGCGAGCATTCCACAGAATTATCAACAAAACAAGGCAAAACGTGGATAACGCGAGTTTCGCTTGCCATGTGAGGACGCGCTTTTGAACGGTTTTGAAAATCCAGTTTTTCAACGTTTGTGGATAAAATTGTGGAAAATGAATCGCAAGCCTCAACGCCCACTGCCCGTAAGCCATCGGAAGTTTGTTCCTGAAACCGCTATAAACAATCCCGTTCCAATGGCAATCAAAACGGCGTTGCCCGCCCACATCGCGACCGAAGGCGGCACAATCGCACGGTCGGCAAGTTTTTCGCCGCTAATGAGAAAAGCCCAATACATCAAGAAAAACGCGAGCGAAAGTCCCGCCCCGATTCCGAATCCGCCGCGTTTTGCTAAAACTCCAAGTGGCACGCCGACGAGCACGAAGCAAAAGCACGCAAACGGAATCGAGAATTTCTTGTGGACTTCGACCATATACTTGCGCTGCATTTCCATGTCGTTGCGAATCGTAAAGAGCGTGTTGCTCGTCTGCATCTGTAAGTTTCGTGCGAGGGCTGTGGCTCT
The DNA here is from genome assembly GCA_029263855.1 of Candidatus Thermochlorobacteriaceae bacterium. Classification (GTDB taxonomy): domain Bacteria; phylum Bacteroidota; class Chlorobiia; order Chlorobiales; family Thermochlorobacteraceae; genus JANWWM01. The sequence continues at coordinate 82,995 of JAJUFC010000015.1, forward strand.
ATCCACCACAAACGTGTGTTCAAATGGCGGGATTGAGCGCAGGTAAAAGAGCGTATCGCTCGACGCTTGTTGAGTGTTTTGTTCTGTAACATTTAAGACGAGCGAATCGGCGCGAAGCGATGAGCCTGAAAAGAGCGTTGTCCATGTCTCGAGGGTTGCCTTAGCAATTTTGGCTTTCTTGTCGTCGATTTGCGCTTGTAGGCTGTCGCAAATGCCAAGCATGGTTGAAGCAGAAAGTTCACGGTCGCCGCGGCTCACCGCGCTTTCGTCGGAGCGTTGAAATCCGAAGCCTGACGCATCAAGCAAAACCTTATGCTTCTGAAACTCGACGCGCCGATATTCTTTGCGTGTGTTTTTATCGACCTCGTGCATTTCGCCATCATAGAGCGTCATAATCAGGTAGCGATAATCGGAAGAATACTCGAACTTGCCCGTCTCGGCGGTGATGACGGTTTCGCTTTGCGGGCGGGTGTAATCGTAAATCGTTACGCCGCCGATGTCAGATGTGGTTTCGCTCGTTTTTCGCGCTAAAATCGAGTAGCCGTAAATGAGGTTTGAAAACACATTTTCTTGCAGTCCAAACGAGGGCTTTTTGCGTGAAATGTCAATCATCAACACTTTCGCTTGATGATTGGCTTCGGGCAAGACCACATTGCCGAATCGCTCGACCAACACCGTAAGAATTGCGCCTGCAATTAAAACGGGATACATCAGCCGCCACAGCGAAATGCCGCCGGCGCGCATGGCGGTGATTTCCAAGTCATTGGTCATTTTCCCGAACGCCATTAAACAGGCAATTAACACGCCCATTGGCGCAGCGAGCACCACCATCCACGCGATTTGGAGCAAAATCAACTCGATAATGACAGTTACATCAAGACCTTTGCCGACGAAGCGATCGAGCGTGCGCGTCAGAAACTGCAAGAGGAAAACGAAAATAACCGTGAAGAATCCAAATAAGAACGGACCAATGTGAGCGAGCAGGATATGTCGGTGAAGAATTTTCACGCCCTATTGCCACTCGATTTTTTCTTTGAGAAAATATGTTTGCATAACGCCTTTGCCTTTAACTTCAATCGTGCCACGTTTTTCAAAGATGAACTTATCGCGCAAGAGTTGATACGTCGCTTCTGTTACTTGCACTTCGTTAGGATTGCCATGCGACTCCATTCGCGACGCGGTATTGACGGTGTCGCCCCAGAGGTCGTAGATGAACTTTTTCGTGCCAATCACGCCTGCGACGACGGGACCTGAATTGACGCCGATTCTCAAACTCATCGGCGCGTCGCTTTGCGCGTTGATGCGGCTCATTTCGTTCATCATTTGCAAGGCGGCTTGGGCGACGGCTTCGGCGTGGTCGGCGCGCACAATCGGCACACCACTGACTGCCATATACGCATCACCTATCGTTTTAATTTTTTCCAATCCGAATTTCTCAACGATTTCGTCGAAGGCTGAAAAAATTTCGTTCAAAATCACAACGAGTGTTTCGGGTTTGAATCGCGCGGAAAACGTCGTAAACCCGACGAGGTCGGCAAACAGCACGGTCGCTTCTTTGAAGTAATCGGCAATGACATATTCGCCTTGTTTCAAGCGTTGCGCGACGGATTTGGGCAAGATGTTCAGAAGCAACCGTTCTGACTTTTCCTGCTCGGCTTTGAGTTCGACGTTTTTCAGGCGATAGATTTCCTTTTCGCGCTCGACTTTTTCGAGTTCAAACTTCGCTTCCAACCCGCGCAATCGCTTGCGCGCGTCTTCGCTGAACACTTCTTCTTTGAACTGATGATAAAGTTTATGATGCTCCAAAGCGTTCTTGAAGTCGCCTTTCAGTTCGTAGGTTTCCGAGAGAGCCTTACAAGTGTCGTAAATGAGTTCTTTGGAATTGATTTCTTCGGCGAGTTCCAACGCGCTTTTAAGGTAATCGAGTGCCGTATCAGAATCGCCCGTATCGTTAAGAATAATACCAATATTGCAGAGGGTTGTAATCGCGCTGTTTTTATCTTCAATTTCTTTGAAGAGGTCTAATGCTTTGAGGTTGCAGTCGAGCGCGTTTTGATGGTCTTGCAAACTGTGATAGAAACTGCCGATGTTGAGGAAGGCGTTGGCTTCGCCGCGTCGGTCTTGAAGCGATTGCGCGATTTCCAAACTTTTGAGATAGTAATCGAGCGCGACGTCTTTTTGCGCGAGTTGGAAATAGGCGTTGGCGATGTTCATCAGCGCCGCGCCTTCGCCGACTTTGTCGCCCCCATCTTGCTTGAGTTTGAGGCTTTGTTCATAGCAGTTCAAGGCGTTTTGATAGTCGCCTAATTTTTGATAGACGTTGCCGATGTTGTTGAGCGAGATGGATTCGCCGTGCTTGTCGCGCATGGTTTGACGCAAGCTAAGGCTTTTGGTGTGAAAATCGAGGGCGTTGGCGTAGTCTCCTAAACTTTGGTAGACATTGCCGATGGTATTCAGTGCCGTCGCCGCGCCGAGTTTATCTCCGAGTTCTTCAAACATCATCAGCGCGTCTGTCGACTCGGAAAGAGCCTCTTCGTAATTGGCGAGTAGATAGTGGCAAACGCCGATATTGCGTTGGCTATACGCAGTGCCTTTCTTGTAGGCATGCTCTTGGGAAAGTCGAAATGCGTTTTCGCTTATCTCGAGTGCTTGTTTCGGTCGCTCATTGCGGCACTCCCAAGCCGCTTCGTTTAAGTCGTCGATTGTTACGAATACATCGTTCATGTTTGAGTGCAGGGTAGCACTTGTGAGTTATCAGTTCTACAAAAGTCGTCGAATATAAAAGGCGCGTCAAATTTCTTGCGGTTAAACGAGAAATCGACGCGCCTAAGTAAAATTATGCCACGATTAAGACTCGTTGCGAAGATTTGTTTTTGAGAGCAGGGCTTGTGCCGCGCGGAGTCGCAGACGAAGCGCGCTTTCTTCAATTTTCGGCGACACCATTTCAGGCGCGATTGCTTCGGCAGTTTGACGAATGTTGGCGTTGGGTGCTTTCGTATAGAGTTTATTTTTTTCAACCGCTTCAGAAATCGTTTTGCCGATGACATCGTCGCCCGCTGGCTTAACGAGGTATTTGAATACGCTCAGTTCATTGATAGAACGCACGGCAAGCGTCGCATCTTTAACTTCGGTTAAAATCACCGTAACGATATGCGGATACTCCTGACGAATCGTGTTGAGGAAACTGATTCCATCAACGTCGCCGAAGTTCACGTTGCTTACGACCACCGACACGGGACGCTTCGCCAACTCTTTGAACGCCTCATCGACCGATGACACGCCCGACACGTCAAATCCCTTGCTGAATTTATCGACGAGCGTTTTCACCTCGCCCTCATTGTAGTCGACAAAAAGCACGCTGCCGTGTTTTTCTTCGACCTCAATGTGCACCCGTGATGGTATTTTTTGAACTTCCGCTTTCGCTTGCTCTTTGGCTTGAAGTTGCGAGATGCGGTCGTAGATTTGAATGCCAAGTTTAACGAGGTTGCAAAGGTTATCGGCTTTCCAAGGCTTATTGATATAGCGGAAAATTTCGCCCGCATTAACGGAACTGATGATGGCATCAAGGTCGCTGTAGCCTGTCAAGAGCATACGAACAGTATTCGGACTGATGAGTTTGACTTGGCGCAATACTTCATGACCGAGCATACCGGGCATACGTTGGTCGCTGATAACGACTTTAATCGGCTCACGCTTGACAATTTCTAACGCTTGCGCGCCGCCATTTGCTGTATGAACATTGTAGTCGTCTTCAAGTAATCGCGAAAGCGAACTGAGCACCATTGGCTCGTCATCAACTAAGAGAATGTGTGATTCGCTCATAATCTTGTCGTTGGTTAGAAGGTTAGTTTAAGATGAGCGTTGACGCTGGCTTAACGATTTGTTTGCTTTGCTTGACCGGTAGTTTAATTGTGAACTCCGTGCCTTTTCCCACTTCGCTTTGCACCGTAATCGTGCCTTTGTGTTGCTCGATAATTTTATAGACAATCGAGAGCCCAAGCCCCGTGCCTTGTCCCACGTCTTTCGTCGTGAAGAACGGCTCAAAAATCTTCTTCAAATTTTCTTGCGGAATGCCTTTGCCGTTATCACGGATTTTGATGACCGCCATATCGTCTTCCTTGTAGGTCTTTATCCAAATATTGCCTTGACCTTCAATCGCTTGCGCAGCATTCGTGATGATGTTGAGCAGTACTTGATTGATTCTCGCTGGGAAACACTCTGCTTTGAGTTCGGGCGCGAAGTCCTTAATCACTTCTGCCTTGTATTTAACGATATTGTGCGCAATTTTCAAGGTTGATTCTATTCCCTGATTCAAATCGCTTTCCTTGAACGAGGCTTCGTCTAAGCGTGAGAAGTTTTTGAGGTCGAGCACAAGTTGCTGAATGCGGTCAATGCCGTCAATCGATTCGGCGATCAGGGCTTGCACTTTTTCGTTGAAACTTCCCGAATCGATTTTCTTTGACGCTTCAATGATGCCGACAAGTTTGACTTCCAACTCGTCTAATTGACCATTGACGAGCGAGTCACGCAAGTCGCGATAGCGCTCCAACACATCGAGCAATCGGCGTTGATTTTTTTCCAGCACTTCGATGTTGTTGCGCACGAATCCCAACGGCGTATTGACCTCGTGGGCGATGCCCGCCACCATTTGACCGAGCGACGCCATTTTTTCAGACTGAATGAGCTGAGTTTGTTGTTCTTGAATTCGAGCGTTGCTTTCCTCGAGTTTGCTGTAAGATTCTTCCAAGAGATGCAAGCTTTCCTCGAGCTTCTTCTTGTTTTCTTCAAGTTCCTTGTTGCGCTGAACAAGTGCTTGACCGATGGTATTGAACGACTCACCAACGCTCGCTAGTTCGTCTTTGGCTTCCAGTTTGACCTCTTCGTCTGTGTCGCCTTTGACGAGTTTTTTGGAGATTTCATCAAGGCTGTTGACCGTCTTCATAACCGAGCGGTAGAAGCCAACGAGCAGATAAATCACCAATGCCCAGATAAGCGGCACGCCGATTTGCATTAGCCGCTTTTGAAATGTGAATGTATCGATACGCGCTACGAGCAGTTGGTCAAGGGCTTTAGCTTCAGCGGCATAGAGTTTTCGCATTGCCGCAAGTGCCATATTTCCTGATTCAACATACTGCTTAGCATCGAAGGTGCTGTCGAGCGCGACTTTGCGAATCGGTTTGGTTTGCGCCAAAAAGGCGTTGATCGCGCCAACCGATGCGTCAAAATCTTGATTGACGATGTCTTTGACCTTCGGTCCGTTGTAAATGTTTTTGAACTCATATGCTTTGGACGCGCCGAGTTTGACACCGTCGAACGTGTTTTCAACGATGCCGGGCAAGACGAAGATGAGTTCGGCAAGACGGTCTGAACTCAATTCTTTGCCAAGCGCGACGCGCTGACCCAAGTCGCGCGCTTCTGAAATTTTTTGAACCAAGAGCGGAATGCGGAAAATCACGCCGTCCATCATATAGTAGGAGTCGATGTCGGGGTCAAGCACGAGGTTGGAAATGTCGCCGATGTGCGCGATTAGAAGCACAATTTTATCGATGACTTCGCTGTGGTCGGCGTAACTTTTTTCAGTCGAACTTTTCCAAATCGATTCTTTCGTTGCTTTCCAGAGTTTGCGAATTTCTGCCCACTTTTCTTTTCCTTGAAGCGTTTCGCCAAGCCGATTATCGACGTCGTCAATTGCTGTAATATCGTTCTCGATTTTGCTTTGCAATTCTTGCAGCAATTTTTTCGCGACGCTCTTGTCGGTTTCTCCACCTTCAAAATAAATCAGAGCCGCTTGGCGATGTTCGGCGACGTGGAAAAGTAGTTCCTTCACAGGCTCATTGTATTCCAATCCAAGTCGCTCTTTCTGCCCGAAGTCAATCGCTTCGTTGCGAACGGTCGTGAGCAATCCGAGCAAAAGCAAACTTGGAATGTCCAAAATCAAACTGATGAGCGTGAACTTGACGGGGTATTTCAAATTGTTCATCAATTTGACGGCGGGCGTGAAAATCGAGAATCCCTCTTTTTTCCTCTCAAAGCCGTTAGCGGAAACGCCTGTGGTGTCTTCGTTGTCAGTAGTTCGGCGACGTGGCATAGTCTTCTCTTCCAATTTAAGTTTTCAGAGATGTTAAAAAACTCGCAAGTTGGCGTTTGTTTCGGGCAATGAAAGAGCAAAAGCGGCTCTTCAAACAGAGAGCCGCTTCAAAAGTAAAAAATTAAAAAGTTAGAACAAAACCCCAGTCGTGAAAATCACTTCGGTTCGCGTATTGACAGGTTCGTTTTCTGACGCAAAAACTTTTTGGTCTTTGTCAAGGCTGAGGAATCGCACTTCGCCGCGAATGAAGGCGTTTTCCATCGGCTTAAATTCCATTCCGCCTGTAACGCCAAAGGCTTTCAGACCGACGGGCAATCCGTCGTTATCCGTCGATAAAACGCCAAAAATGCCATTGTTGTCTTGGAAGATTTCTCCGCGCGCCATCAAGTTAAATTGTTTGTGAAGTTTGAAGCGCGCTTCGGCGATGCCTGAAAAATACAATGCCATTCCCGGCTCGCCGTTCAAGACGGCTTTGCTCTTTGATTGCGTGGCGACATCGATGCCAAACGCCAAGTCCATTTTCGCGCCGAAGTATTTGGCGACGAGGTTGTGGTAGGTGTAAGTCTTGCCTTGACCTGCGTCTCCAATGCCGATGCCGTCGCCAACGAGCGCGTTATAGAGGAAATCCCATTCTTGCGACGCGCGATAATCCAATTGCAAGCCGACGGCTTTCGTCGAGGTGTTGGCGCGTCCGAAGGTCAAGCCGTAGCCATTGAGCAGGTGCAGTTGCGCCGTCCATTTGTCGTTAAACGAGTAGGTGAGTCGCAACCCGCTTTGTCCGAAAGGCTCATAGAGCGTGGTGAGCGCGAGCGAACTGAGGAAATTATCTTTCGGGAAAAATCCTTCTTCGCCGACATGCGTGAGGAAAAATCCTGCGTCAAGCCATAGATTGTTTGCAAGCATAAAGCCTGCATAGGCTTCTTGGACATAGCGTCCGAACAAGTCGTTTAGCTCGGCGGTTGCGCCGTTGCCCCACCCATTCGTAACGTCGCCGTATTGCACAATCACCGATGCGCGAGAACGCTCTGCCGCATATTTGAGCGAGACCATCGCGACATCTAATCCAAAGGTTTCTTTGCGCGGCGCGATGAATGAAAATTGGCGAAATCCGGCGTTTGGTTCAACGGATTTGTCGGAATCCCAAGCGTAGTAAGTTCCGACATAGCCGCTCACCGTAATCGGCGACGAGGCTTGTTGCGAAAACGCGCTCATGCTCAAGAGCAGAGCAAAAACTGTTAAAGTGACTTTTTTTGTCTGTTGCACTGACATAGTTTTTTCCTTTCGATGTGATTGTTTATTTGAACTGAAAGAACAATAAACTACGAAGGTGATTTGTGGCAAGGTAAAAGGTGGGCGATGATAGGTCAAATACAGGCGTTATTCAACGAGGCGTCGTAAATATCAATTATCAATTACCAATGCTTGAATAAAACTGTCGCTGTGTTGTGCACCCGTGAGGACTCGAACCTCAGACCTTCTGATTCGTAGTCAGATGCTCTAATCCAACTGAGCTACGGGTGCATTTACGATTCAAAAAAGGGACGCAAATATACGGCAAGTCTGCAAAGAAACAAGCGACCACGGATTTTTTTGTGCGCCGGGAGGGATTCGAACCCCCAGCCGTCAGAGTCGAAGTCTGATGCTCTATCCAGTTGAGCTACCGACGCTCCGTGCTGTTGAAACTTGTCAACATTTGTCCGCAAAAGAACAGGCACTACCGTAGCGTGTGCGGGATTCGAACCCGCGATTTCCGCGCTGAAAACACGCAGCGTCTTGGGCCGCTAGACGAACACGCTGGCGACAAAAATGCACAAAAATTTTTTCCGTGCCAAAATCATGCAGGCTTTCTCTGCTTTTCTCGCTTTTTGGCTTGTTCCCAAAGCTCGTCAAGTTCTTTCATCGTAAAGTCGCTCCACGATTTGCCACTCTTCTGCACCGCCGCCTCCACCGCTTGAAATCGCTTTGAAAATTTTTCCGTCATTTTGCGTAGCGCATCTTCGGGATTGACTTTGAGAAATCGGCTCAAATTGACGAGCGTAAAGAGCACATCGCCGAGTTCTTCTTCGCGTGCCTTGTGGGTTTTGGCTTGCCGCAATTCCAAAAGTTCTTCGTTTAATTTTTCCCAAACGCCGTCGGCATGTTTCCAATCAAATGCAACGCCTGCTGCTTTTTCTTGCACGCGATAGGCGCGCAAGAGTTCGGGCATCGCACGCGGCACACCGTCCAAAACCGATTTGCGCCCTTCCTTCATTTTGAGTTTTTCCCAATTTGCTTTCACGGCGGATTCATCGCGCGCAACATCGCTCCCAAACACGTGCGGGTGTCGGAAGATGAGTTTCTCTGCAATCGCGTCCAACACATCGTCAATCGTGAACGCCTTGCGCTCCGCCGCCAATATGCTCTGAAAACAAATATGAAGCAGAATATCGCCCAACTCTTTTTTGAGTTCTTGTTCATCTTTTGCATCGACGGCGTGAATCATTTCATAAACTTCCTCGAGCGTTAAATGCAAAAGCGAATCAGGCGTTTGCTTTCTATCCCACGGACAATCCTTGCGCAAGAGCGAAACAATTTCAGCCAGCCGCTCAAACTTTTCGCCTGTCGCCTTTGGCACATCAGTTTCCAATCTTTTTTTCAAACGCGCTTTTGCGTCGGACGATTTTTTCGCTTTCATCATTCGTTTTGTGTTTCGTGATTTCTTACCAGCGACAAAATAACGCGCTCACATCATATCTTAACTTTTTCAAACACCTTAACGCTATCGCGTCAATGTATCAAAAAGGACAAACCATTATCGCCACGCTTTCAGACCTTGCCGAAGACGATAAATGCTACGCCAAATTGCCCGACGGCATGAGCGTCTTTATTCGCGGCACACTTGCCATTGGCGACACCGTCGAGGCGACGATTTACAAAGCGAAAAAAACTTACCTCGAAGCCCAATTCACCAAACTGCTTTCGCCTTCGCCCTTGCGCACCGCCCCCAAATGCGAAGTCTTCGGCATCTGCGGCGGCTGCAAGTGGCAACATCTCGACTACCACGCCCAACTCCAACAAAAAAACAAACATGTGCTTGACGCGCTCACGCACATCGGCGGCTTTCGCAACATTCAAATGCTTGAACCGATTGGCGCAACGGCGATTTATCACTACCGAAACAAAGTCGATTTTTCGCTCTCGACCTCGCGCTACCTTCTGCCAAACGAACTCAACGCGCCTCGCTCGGACAAGCGAAACGATTTCGCGCTTGGCTTTCACGCACCACAGCGATATGACAAAGTCATCGACATTGAGCAGTGCTACATTGCGCCCGAAGAAGCAAACCTTGTCTTAAATGCCGTCCGAACCTTCGCGCTCAACCATAACCTTTCCATTTACGACACGCACACGCACGACGGCTTTCTGCGAAACCTTGTCGTCCGAAAAGCCTTTCGCACAAAGCAACTCATGGTCAATCTCGTTACCAGTTGGCGCGAACCAGAATTGATGAACCAACTGCTGACTGCGCTTCACGACGCGCTCGGCACATCGCTGACCACATTCGTCAATAACATTTCTACCAAGAAAAACACCGTTGCCTTTGGCGAAGAAGAGTTCGTAATGTTTGGAAAGGGATTCATCACCGAAACGTTGGGCGAGTATCGCTTCAAAATTTCTGCCAACTCGTTTTTTCAAACCAACACGGAGCAAGCGGAGCGGCTTTATGAAGTCGTTCGCGATTTCGCGGATTTGAACGGCGAGGAAATCGTCTATGACCTTTACTGCGGCACAGGCTCGATTTCAATTTTCATCTCAAATCGATGCCAGAAAGTCTTTGGGATTGAACTCGTCGAGAGCGCGGTGCGCGACGCAATCGCCAACGCCTCCGAAAACGCTGTTCAGAATTGCACCTTTAAGATGCTCGACCTGATGAAGTTTGAAACGCTTCTCGGCGAACTTGCCGCATTCGGCGCGCCTGATGTTGTCATCACCGACCCGCCACGCGCAGGCATGCACCCAAAGGCTGTTCAAACGATGCTTCAATTTGCACCGAAAAAAATTGTCTATGTGAGTTGCAACCCTGCAAGTTTAGCGCGCGACGGGAAGATGATTTGCGACAGCGGAATGTATCGTTTGGTGAAAGTGCAAGCCGTCGACATGTTTCCGCACACCAACCACATTGAAAGCGTCGCTCTGTTTGAAACCATCAATCCTAAACAAACATGAAAATTACTTTTTATGGCGCGACGCACGGCGTAACGGGCTCGTCGCACTTGCTCACAGTGAATGGCAAACACATCTTGCTCGATTGCGGCTTATTTCAAGGCAAGCGAAGCGAATCGATTGCGCTCAATCGCACTTTTCCATTTAAGCCGAAAGAAATTGACGTCGTTGTGCTATCGCACGCGCACACCGACCACAGCGGGCGCTTGCCGCTTCTCGTCAAACAAGGCTTTGCGGGCAACATTTATGCCACAGCCGCCACACGCGACCTTGCCGTCGTGATGCTTCAAGACACAGCGTTTCTTCAACAGCGCGACGCCGAGTTCATCTCAAAAAAACATGCGCGTAAAAATCTGCCCCCCGTCGAGCCGCTCTACACCGTTGAAGACGCACAACTTGCCACCGAACAATTTTTCGCCTTGCCTTATCACCGCACCCTTGCTATCAGCGACGGCGTTGATTTGACCTTCTACAACTCTGGGCATATTCTCGGCTCGTCAATCGTTGTGCTCGACTTGAAAGAAAAGCATAAACACATTCGCCTTGCCTTCACAGGCGATTTAGGCAGACCGCATACGCCCATTCTCAAAGACCCTGAATTTTGCGGCGATGTGCATTACCTCGTAACCGAAAGCACTTATGGCAACCGCTTGCACAAACCCAAAGACGAAGTCGAGCGCATTTTAACCGACGTGATTGAACGCGCTTATCGGCGCAACGGTAAAATTTTGATTCCTGCTTTTAGCGTCGGGCGCACACAAGAACTCCTCTACTTTTTCAATCAACTCTACCACGCAGGCAAAATGCCCAAAGACATGCCGATTTTTCTCGACAGCCCGCTTGCACAAGACGTTACAAACGTTTATCGCTATCACCCCGAGTGTTTCGACAAAGAAATGAACCGCTTGATTGCCGACGATAAGCACCCGCTTCACTTGGAAAATGTTGCCTACACCCGCACCGCCGAAGATTCCAAAAAACTCAACGACTACCACAAGCCTTGCATCATTATGGCAGGTTCAGGCATGGCGGAAGGCGGCAGAATTACCCATCACCTTGCAAACAACATCGAGAATCCAAACACTACTATTCTCATCGTTGGCTACATGGCGGAAAACACGCTGGGGCGGAAAATTTTAGAGCGCGAACCCGAAGTCAACATCTTCGGCGAGCCGTTCAAAGTGAGAGCTGAAATCGTGGTGATGAACAATTTTTCCGCGCACGCCGATAGAGCCGAACTCTTGGATTACATTGGCAAATTCAGCCGAAACGAGATGCGTGGCATTTTCCTTGTGCATGGCGAAGACGAAGCGACGGCGAGCCTACGCGATGGATTGCGCGAGATTGGCTTCAATCGCGTTCATATTCCCTCTCAATCTCAATCGTTTGAACTGACTTAACAGGATAGCATGCACACCGACAAACTCATCTACCTGCTCTTGCAACTTGTGCCGCAAGGCTTCTTCACGCTCATCGGCAGAGACCCAAACGACGCCTTGCGCTACGACTTCAAATCCGTTGAACTCAAAGAAACTGCCTTCCGCATTGATGGCGTCTTCACGCCCAAAAATAATGATGATGAAGTCTACTTCGTTGAAGCGCAATTTCAAGCAGACGAAGCCTTTTACACCCGATTCTTCGCCGAGATTTTTCTCTATCTCAAACAGTATCGTGTCACGCAGTGGCGCGCGGTGGTGATTTATCCGTCGCGCAGCGTAGAGCCGAAACAGGTTAAGGCTTATGGTGAGTTGCTTGAATCCAAGCGCGTGGTGCGCGTATATTTGGACGAACTGCCTGAATCGGAAGAGATGGCTGTAGAGTTGTTCAAGTTGTTAATTGCGTCAGAAGAAGTGATAGGAGCACAGGCGCGAAAGATAGCCAAGAAAGCGAGTGTGGTTGAGTTAGATTTGATTGAACAAATTTTGAGTTACAAATTCAGAACCTTAACACGAGAGGAGATACAGAAGATGTTGAAAATACAGGAAGAACTTGGATTGAAGGACACCGCCTTTTACAAGGAAGCCTTTGAAGAAGGCAAGCAAGAAGGCAAGCAAGAAGGAGAAGCGCAAGGGATTGTGAAAGGTGAGCGTGCTGGGAAACTTTCCACCGTGCCGCTATTGAGAGAGTTAGGGTTGAGCGATGAGCAGATTGCCGAGAAACTTGGGCTACCGCTCCGTGATGTTCAAAGTGTGCCAACGCAGTGAAGACTTGCGCCATGCTATTTTCCAACAATACAAAGAGGAGCCCGATTGGCTCCTCTTTTGTCATTTCGCCTGCCACTTAGCGTCGATTCGCCACCACTTCCGCAGTTGAGAAGAAAAACGCCGCCTCGATTTTCGCATTCTCGACCGAATCTGAACCGTGAATGATGTTTTCTCCGACACTATCCGCATATAGCCTGCGAATCGTGCCTTCATCGGCTTTCTTCGGGTCGGTTGCGCCGATAAGTTTGCGGAAATCTTCCACCGCATTGTCTTTTTCCAAAATCATCGGAACGCACGCGCCGCTCGACATAAAATCAACCAATTCGCCATAAAATGGACGCTCCTTATGAACAGCGTAAAATTCGCCTGCTGTTTCTTTCGTCAAGTGCATCATTTTCATGGCAACAATTTTGAAACCGGCTTTTTCAATTTTTTCGCTGACTGCGCCAATCAGGTTTTTGCGCACGCAATCAGGCTTCAAGATGGTGAGTGTTCTTTCCACGAGTTAAGTTTGGTTTTGATTGTAAAAAATAGATGTGTGATAAAAAGCGGCGCAAAGATACAACCTTACATCAAGAAACTCACAGCGGCTTGCCGTTTTTATCGTATTGGATTTTTTGAACCAACTTGCCCTTCTCGTAGCGGCGTGTTTCCACAGGAATTTCTTTCTGCTTGCTATCGTGCTTGAAAAAACGCTCTTCCATCAAATTCCCAAATGAATCGTATTGGTTGCGTTTGATTTCAATCAGCGTGCCGTCGCTGGCGTATTGCACGCGCTCCAAGACTTGCCCAAATTCGCCTAACTGCACATCAGTTCGCAACACATTCAAATAGTTGTAACTGCGCTCGCGCACCTTGCGATTATCACGGTAGTCAATAACCGTTCGTGCTACCTCGACCGCGTTATCCACTAAGCGACCAAGATTATCAAACGTGGCTTCTTCAATTAAGTTGCCGTTTGCGTCGTAGCGGCGCACCGTTTTGCGAAACGATGTATTCTTTGAATCCGTCTCAATTTTTGCCGTCCATCGCCCCGCTTCGTCAAATTCAAACTTGTGAATTTCGGTGTCAGTCGTATCAGGAAAGAAGATATGCCGCAGTTCAACGGCGTTGCCTTTCTCGTCGTAGCGCGTGTAGGTTTTGCGCGAGAGGTCACCGAAGTGGTCATACCACGCCACGAGCACCGGCTTGCCTTTGGCATCGTATTCACAGCGTTCAATCGCGTAGCCGAGCGAGGTGTTTTGGGGACGATTTTTATCGTCCAAAAAAGCGGTTTCAATTAGGCATCCTGCCTTGTCGTAGCGAAAGCGCGTTTTGCTGAAAAGTTTATTTTCGCCGTCAAAGAGCGATTCTTCCACCAACTTGCCTTGCTTGTAGCGAAATCGCATGAACGATTGCAGCTTGCCACGCGCATTAAACTGCGCTTTCTCAATCAAGTTCCCTTTTGCGTCATACTTGAACCTAACTTTGCTCACATTGATTTGGCTTAAATCGTCCGAAAGTTCGCCGCGAAACAGACGCTCCACGCTCAAGAGCAACTTCTGGCTTGCATCTTGGTAGGTAAACCGATAACATTCATTGAGATTTTTTGCCACTGCTTCCGTGACGAGATAACGCGGGGAAAAAATTTGCCCCTCTTGCATTGCTTGACGCGCATACACAACCTGCTGAGCCTGCACCGCACTTACCACCCAAACCCAACTGCCCCAAAATATCAACGCGTATTTCATCAACGCAAACTTCATTGAAATGAAAGGGTTTAATGTTCACGCAAAGTTACAGAAATGCGCGGGGAATTGACGCGAAGAAAACAAAGCGCGGAAAAGGGAGCGTGGAAAAGGGAGCGTGGAAAAGGGAGCGTGGAAAACAAAAATCGCACGACTTGCGTGCGACTTTCTTCGTGGCGGGGGCAGGACTTGAACCTACAACCTTCGGGTTATGAGCCCGACGAGCTACCAATTGCTCCACCCCGCGATATATTTCCTTTACAAATTCCCTTACAAAAGGGACGCGAAGATACGATGTTTCTCTCTTCTGCGCAAGCCCCTAAGACGACTTTTCGCAAAAATTGTTTCACAAACCCGAAAAACGCTCAAAACGCCATAAAAACAAAAGGGGCGAGATTGCTCCCGCCCCAACTTTTAACTCTTCACTCTCAACTACTTCACCAACATCATCTTTTTGGTTTCTACAAATGTTGCGTTTGACGCGCCATTCGTCGCACCGGCTTGCAAGCGATAAAAATAAACTCCACTTGCCACAGTGGTTGCATTCCAAGTGTAGCTATATGCGCCTGCCGCTTGACGCCCATTCACCAGCGTGGCGACTTTCTTGCCGAGAATGTCAAAGACTTCCAATTTCACCTCGCTCGCCACAGGCAACTGATAAGCAATCACGGTCGTCGGGTTGAACGGGTTCGGATAGTTTTGCTCCAACGCAAAGCTCTTCGGCAAGCCCGCATTGATTTCCACGATAGGCGAGTATTCGAAGCGACCGTCGAAGTCCATTTGCTTCAAGCGGTATTGGACTTGTCCCGACGCGGTTCTATCCAAGAAGGAGTAGGATTGCGCTTGCGTCGTCGTGCCTGCGCCTCTGACGAAGCCGAGCGTCGTCCAATCGGCGTTGCCCATTTTGCGCTCCACGTTGAACCCTGCGTTGTTCAGTTCTGACGCGGTTTGCCACGAAAGCAACGCGCCTTCGGAAACCGAGCGCGCCGTGAAGGAGACGAGTTCGACAGGAAGCGACACATCTGCCCAAGAGCGCGACACGCGGATTTCATCAATCTCTAAGTTGCCCGTGCCTCGCCCCGAAGCATTAGAGTTTCTAATGGCAAGCGATCGAATTTGCGCAGGCGCAGGACTTATACCCGTATTGTTCGTGTGCGTTGGCGTGGGTTCGGACGTCAAACCGACGGGCGGGTCAACCCACAGCGTAACCGTGTTCGTCGCAAGCACATACTTAAAAACGATAAAGTAGGTTCGTCCAACGAGGTAATCTTGTGGCGACGCGCCAAAGATATTCGCAACCGTTTGAGTGCCACCCGCATTGTTCAGCGCTCCCAAATTGAACGTGCCGGGCGCGCTTCCTGCGCGAATGTGAATTCTGGCGACAAATCCCGTCGTTCCAACCGATGCGCCCGCGTTAGGCAAGAAGTGAATGAAATACGCGCCCAATTCGGTGGGAGAGTTGGCATTGAGCGATGTCGCGCTACGCACCTTCAAGAGAAAAGATGCATAAAGGCTATCGGTTACATCAGGAGAAATTTGCTTGTTGACGTCTTCCGATTGAGTCGAGTCAATGCGAATGCGATTTCCTGATGACGCAGGCAAGCCAGAGTATGACAAACTTGACCCCACATCGCTTGGAGACGTTTCATACTGAATTTGATTTGCCGTGCCGCTGTGGCTCACCCAACCATTCGAGCCGTTGAGCGAGCCAGTTGCGCTAAATGGCTCGTAAAAAATCGTCTGACTTTTTGCCGACAAAGACAAACAGAGCGCGACTACAACGAGTAAATTTTTTTTCATCGTTGATGACAATTTTGTGGTTTGCGAAAGAAGTTCAAATCAATCAGAAGTTAAAAAAATGTTTTCGCAAAAACTGTTACCGAATCATTAAAACCCTCGCCTGACGCGAGAAGCCATCAAGCCACGAGGGTTATTCCAATCTTGAACGAAGCGTAGGGGACAAAATCCAATGGATTGTTATCGCTCGGAATGACAAAAAGCGAAACGCTCAAAACGACAAGCCATTTCTACGCACAATGGCTGTTTGACTTATGTTTTGTCAACACGACTTCACTCTCCAAAAAGAGTCAATCTTGTCGGTTCAGTCGTGGCTTCCCGCCTTCGCGGGAATGACAATTCACAGCGAAAACTTCTCTCCCGATTCCCAAGCAATCGGAATCGCTCCTCTCTTCACGCGCAACTCTTGTTCTTCGCGGGAATGACGACGGGGGAATGCTTGCAACAGCAATTCAAGAACAACATTTTTTTTTGTGGTTGTTGCGGCTTACATTCAAGTCTCTTTATCAACGCGGCAACGCCGCCGTTTTCTCTATCTACTACAACAATCAAACAACAAGCACAATGAAGCGAACACCTTACTTTGTGGCATCTCTCCTGATGCTTCTCGCGCTCTCGCTGACGACGCTCTCGTCGGTCGCCCAAGATAAGCCGTCTTCCTCTGGCGACATCTACGGCGCGCGCACCTCTGAAACCTCACAGCCGCGCAATGCATCAGGCGTGAGCGCGTTTCCTCAAAACGTGCCGTTCTACACCGATAACTTCGACGGCGCAAACGACACCACCGCCCTGAAAAATCGCGGCTACCTCGTGTATTATCGCGGCACGGGACCGCAAGGCACCGCAGCAACTTGGTTTCAAGGCAATTCGGACGTTTTCTCGGCGTTCAACGGACCTGCGACGGGCTATGTCGCCTCGAACTTTCAGACGGTGACGTTCGCGAACAATATCGATAACTGGCTCGTGTTGCCCGCGCTCTCTACGCAAACCGGCGACTCCATCGTCTTTTGGTCGCGCTCGCCCGACAACAGCACTTTCCCTGACACGATTCGCGTGATGTATTCAGCCGCCGGCGACAGCATTCCCGAAGCGGCGACTTGGACAGAACTCGGTCGTTTCCAAGTTTCTACGAGCGGATGGCAGCGTAGAGCGTTCCGCGCAGCAACAGGCGGCTCGGCGGCTCGTTTTGCGATTCGTTATGCCGTTGTCAATGGCGGTCCGAATGGCGCGAACAGCGATTACATCGGCATCGACGCTCTGACGGTGGAACGGGTTGCCGCTACGCCCACGTTTGTCTCGTCTCCAACGTCCGTCAACTTTGGCTCTGTCGGCGTGAATACCTCATCGTCTCCGCAAACGATTTCGCTCGGCAATTCAGGACAAGGCACTTTGACCATCACGGGTGTTTCGCTCACGGGAGCCGACGCCTCGCAATTCACGCTCACGAATACCAATACGCTTCCCGCCAACTTGGGCGCGGCGCAGAATATCACGGTTTCCGTAACCTTCAATCCAACTTCCGCAGGCGCGAAGAACGCTTCGCTTCAAGTTACCTATACGGGCGCGTCGGGCAGTCCCGCCACGATTCCGCTCACGGGCACGGGCTTCGTTCCCGCCCAAGTCGCCATCTTGCTGGATACGACCAGTGCCAGTATGCGCGTCAGCCGAGACACGCTCATCAGTTACCTCAACGCCACAGGCAGAACTTTTGACGTGATTCATCGCGGCGGCAACACGGCAACCATTACGATTCCTTCGCTCTCGGCTTATCAAACGGTGTTTCTCTTGGGCGAAGGCACGAATACGGCAAGCGCGAACACGCGCACCGCGCTTCGCAACTATCTCCAAAACGGCACGCCGTCCAACAAAGCACGCCTCATCGTCTTCTCTGAAGACTTCGGCTATAATCATGACCGTGCGGCAGCTGGGGCAAGTCGGGATACG
>JAJUFC010000002.1:0-267500 GCA_029263855.1 Candidatus Thermochlorobacteriaceae bacterium
CTTCGCAATTCAACCTTCGCACAAAGCGAGCGCGCTCAATACGATTGAACTCGTGAATGCAAGCGGCGCAAACGCCGTTGCGAACCGCGCAGGCAATCAAAATGCGACAGCGGTTGGAAGCGTGCCGACGAAGTTCGCGTTGCGTCAGAACTATCCGAATCCGTTCAATCCCGTTACCGTCATTCGTTATGAACTTCCAACGGCAAGCGTCGTCAAACTCCAAGTCTTTGATGTGCTGGGTCGGGTGGTGGCGACGGTGGTTAATGAGCGTCGCGAGGCGGGCATTTACGAAGCGGTCTTCAACGCGGGCGGACTTTCAAGCGGGACTTATTTTTATAGACTGCAAGCCGGCTCATTCGTTGAGACAAAGAACTTGGTGCTGGTGAAGTAGGAGATTAGAAGTTAAAGGTTAAGGTTGAAGGTAGGGGGGAAAACCGCCTACAATCTTCAACCTCCAACCTGTTCCGTATCGGAGTATTTTCTTAAGTGAAGCGTCTCGTCCAAAACGGCGGGACGCTTTTTATTTCATTGAACGAATCTTATCGGTGTGCTGTATCTTTCGACTGAAAATTTGAACTTCCAACCCGTTCTTTTGGTTAGTTGCCGTAGCACATTTCTAATCTATTTAGATAAATCACTTCTAAACTTGTAACGAACAATGACCGATACAATGACTTTGGACGCGCCTCGCGTTAAGACAGGCGGCAATAAAGTATTGATTTTAGGCGGAGGCTTGGCAGGACTTTCAGCCGCCAAACGCTTGGTCGACAAAGGATTTCAGGTCGAACTTGTTGAGAAACGCGACATTTTCGGCGGAAAAGTTTCGTCTTGGAAAGACAAAGACGGCGACTGGGTAGAAACGGGCTTGCACTGCTTCTTTGGCGCATACAAAGAAATTTACGATTTGATGAAAGAACTCGGCACTTACGACAAAATTCTTTGGAAAGAACACGCGCTCACCTATACGCTCTCCAAAGGCGAACGCTTCACGTTCCGCACGTGGAATTTGCCCTCGCCCTTCCACCTTACGCCCGCGCTGTTTCGCAACGGCTATTTCTCCATTCCTGAAATGCTTACTTTCGCCAAAGTTTTGGGACCGATTCTCTTCGGCGGAGACAAATACAACGAAGCGCAAGACGGAATGACCTACAAAGAATGGCACGAAAAACAAGGACTCAGCGAGCGAATGATGAAAAAGATGTTCTTGCCGATGGCGCTCGCGCTCAAATTCTTGCCGCCGGCTGAACTTTCAGCAAACATCGTGCTTGCCGTAACCGGCGAATTCCTGCGCCGACCCGATGCGTCAATGATGGGCTTCCTCAAAGGCTCGCCAAGCGATTACCTCATTATGCCATTGGTGAATTATCTCCGCAAAAAAGGCGCGAGCGTCCATAGCGAAAGCAAAGTGCACTCCCTCATCTACGACGGAAAGAAAATCGCCGGTGTCAAAATGGAAAACGGCGATACTTTGACGGCAGATTATTACATCACCGCCTTGCCGATTCACAACCTCAAAAAAGTCATTCCCGAAAATCTCAAAGCGGCGCATCAATTTTTCCGAAACATTGATGAGTTCGTCGGCGTGCCAGTGGTTACGGTGCAGGTGTGGTATGATAAACAAATCACAACTGTCAACAACATTCTCTTTTCGCCCGACGGCGTGATTCCGTTCTATGCGGATATGTCGCTGACCACGCCCGAATACGCGACGCTTCGCGGCGTGTCGCACGAAGGCAAAACGCGCTTTCAAGTTGGCGTTGCGCCCGCGAAAGAAATCATCAAACTCTCCGACGAAGAAATCATCGCCAAAGTCGATGCCAGCGTCCGAGACCTTTTCCCCGAAACCGCCAAAGACGCAAAAATCTTGAAGCACACGATTGTGCGCGTGCCGCAGTCCGTCTATGCGCCCTATCCCGGACTTGAACATAAACGACCGACGCAAAAAACGCCTGTTGATAATCTCTTTATGGCGGGCGGCTACACGAAAAATCGATTTTATGATTCGATGGAAGGCGCGGTGTCAACGGGAAACTCCGCCGCTCGCGAACTGATGATTCGGCACGGCATAAAAGTCTGAAACGGGAAGAACATCGCCGTATTCAAAAGCCCTCTGTGCAAGAGGGCTTTTTTGTTGGAGCAAGGTAAAGTCAAGAAAATATCGTAACTTTGCGTTTGCTTTGTAAAAGCATCTCTGAAAATGAAAACTGATTTTGTTTTGGAGCGGCTGTTTTTATTGCAAGATTACATTGAGCGCGAAGCATATCGAGGCTACGACCCATATGACGCACTAACTTCACCGCTGTTCCGACTGCCCCTCTTAAATCACAACAAACTGCTGCGTTGGGGATTTCAGCAAGTCGTAAAGCGGCTACCAATCAATACGCGACCACTACTTGGCATTGCCAAAGGCTATAATCCGGTTACACTTGGCTTATGTTTGCAAGGATATGCTTACCTGTCGCGGTTGCGTCCCGATGAAAACGATGGTATGAAATTTGAATTTCTTTTATCCGAGTTGGAACGCTTGCAATCCAAGGGGTATTCGGGCGCGTGCTGGGGCTACGATTTTGATTGGGAAGCGCGATACGCTCGAATCCCCGCGTTTGCGCCGACGGTGGTGGCGACGGGGTTCATTACCAATGCGCTCTTTGAGTATTACCAAATTACAAGGTCGCAAAAGGCATTTGACCTGTGCGAAAGCGCAACCCGATTCGTGATGAACGGCCTGAACAAAACCTTTGAGGGCGACGCATTCTGCTACTCGTATTCGCCGCTCGATAGGCAAGTGGTGTTGAACGCGACGATGAAAGGGGCGCGCTTGCTTGCGCAAGTCTATTCCGTAACGAAAAATCAAGTACTGATTGACGAGGCGCGCAAGACCGTCAAGTTCGTCGCCAAGAAACAGCAACCAAGCGGCGCGTGGGCTTACGCCACGAAACAAGGCGACGCGCGAACGTGGGCGGATAATTTTCATACGGGCTATGTGCTTGACTGTTTAGATGATTATCAAAAACATTCAGGCGATCGCAGTTTCAAAGATGCCTTGCAGAAAGGCGTCACGTATTACGAAGCGAATTTTTTTGAAAACGGCGAGATTCCGAAATACTACGACAAAAGTTTGTATCCGATAGACGCAACCGCCATCGCGCAATCGATTCTGACTTTGACGCGGTTCGGGAAGATGGACTTGGCAGAGCGCGTCGTGAATTGGACGCTCAACAATATGCAAGACGAAAGCGGCTACATTTACTATCAGCGCACGAAGCGGGGCGTTAATAAAATTCCCTATATGCGCTGGTCGAGCGCGTGGGTTTTTATGGCTTTGGCAAAGTATCTGTCTCTAACTCATAAAGATTGAGAGATGTTGCGCATTCCGTTTCACAAAGTTCTCTTGGCAATCGGCGACTATGTCGTATTGGTTGGCTCGTATATGTTGGCGGTGCAACTGCGCTTGCCCGATTTGAGCGTTAAGAGCGTCGATGCGATGACCCTGTTTTCAAGTTACTTGCTGATTTTTTCTCTGTATGCGCTCGTTTGGATTGCTCTCTTTCAAAACTTTAACCTCTACAAAGTGCATGTATTCCTCTCCGTCGTCGAGCAGTTCGTTTGCATCGTTAAAGCGATGGGCTACGGGCTGATTGGGCTAATTATCGTGTCATATTTCACCAAAGATTCAAAAGTATTGGAGAGCCGCCTCGTCATTGGCATTTTTGCGTTGATAGGGACGACGTCTCTGATTGCGTATCGAATTGGGATTTATCGAAATGCGTTTTTAACGCTGTCGCGACGCGCGATTGGACTGCGAAACATCATCATCGTTGGCGCGGGCGAACACGGAAAACGAATCGCGCAAGAGATACAAGGCGAGAATCGCTATGGCTTAAATGTCGTTGGATTTTTAGATGATGCACTTGCGCCTGGAACGGAGATTTCGCAAGGCGCGAAAGTTTTAGGGAAAGTTGAGGACGCGCCGAAATTTATCAAGGAATACGCCTGCGATGAAATCATTATCGCCATCAGCAACATTTCATATGAGCGTTTGCACGACATCATTGATATTTGCAAGCCGCTCGTGTCTGTGCTGAAACTGTCCTCGCGCCTCTATGAAATCGTTCCAGCAAAAGTCCCAGTGGAGTTCTATGGCAACCACGTGGTTATGGACATTTCCAATGGAATGGACGGCGTGCATCGGCTTTACAAGCGCGCATTAGACTTCGCGATTTCGCTGACTCTGCTTGCGTTGTCTTTTCCTGTTTTCCTAATCGTCAGCCTTCTTATCAAGTCGGATTCGCCCGGTCCGATTTTTTACCGACAGCGTCGCGTTGGAAAAAACGGAAAATTATTTTGGTGCTACAAGTTTCGCTCGATGTATGTCGATGCGGAAAAACGCAAGCGCGAGTTGGAAGCAATGAACGAAGCGTCTGGTCCGATTTTCAAAATCAAAAATGACCCGCGAATCACGCGCGTTGGACGGTTCATACGCAAATACAGCATCGATGAACTTCCGCAACTGATAAACGTGCTAATGGGACAAATGTCGCTCGTCGGTCCTCGTCCAGGAACGCCCGACGAACTAAAACGATACGAAAGCTGGCACAAGCGTCGCTTAAAAGTTCCGCAAGGCATTACGGGCTTGTGGCAAGTGAGCGGACGAAGCAATCTCTCGTTCAACGAAATGGTGGTGCTCGATTTGTATTATGCGGAAAATGCATCGGTGATGGTGGATATCAACATCATTTTGCGCACGATTCCCGCCGTTCTCTTCGGGCGAGGCGCATACTAAAAAAACATTATGACCCAAAGCGTTATAGAAATCGACATAAAGCCGCAACGCTCGATGCGCATCGAAGTGATGGGCGTGCCAGTCGACAATCTCTCAATGGAAGAAACGCTTTCAATGATTGAGAATAAAATCGCGGAGGGCAAGCCCGTTCAACATGTCGTCGTCAACGCCGCGAAAATCGTTGAGACGAACAAAAATCCGCAATTAAAATCAATCATTGAGTCGTGTGAAATCGTGAATGCGGACGGTCAAGCGGTGGTTTGGGCGGCAAAAATTTTGGGCAATCCGCTCAAAGAGCGCGTCGCGGGCATTGACTTGATGCAGGCGTTGGTCAAACGCGCCAGCGAAAAAAATTGGGGCATTTACTTCTTCGGAGCAAAACAAGAAGTTTTGGATAAAGTCATCGCTCGTTATCGCGAAGAATTTCCAACCCTGCGAATCGCGGGAGCGAGAAATGGCTACTACAAACTAGAAGAAGAGGCAAACATCGCGCGAGAAATCAGCGAAAGCAACGCGCAAATTCTTTTCGTAGCCATCAGTTCTCCGAAAAAAGAAATTTTTCTGAGCAAGCATTTGAACGCGATGAACGTGCCGTTTGTGATGGGCGTAGGGGGCAGTTTTGACGTGGTCGCAGGACTCACGAAACGCGCGCCGCTTTGGATGCAACAGATGGGATTGGAGTGGTTATTTCGTTTGTTGCAAGAGCCAAGACGAATGTGGCGACGCTACATCATCGGAAACACCGAGTTCATTTGGCTACTCTTGAAATACAAAACGCATCGCGCGTAGTTACAACTCAATCAACTCTTTCTTCGCTTTGGGCAACGGCTCTGCGCCTCGCTCCGTAATCAGAACCATATCCTCGATTCTCACCCCGAATTTTCCCGGAAGATAAACGCCTGGCTCGATCGTAATCACTGCGCCGACGGGGATTTTCATTTCGCCTTTTCTGCCAATCGTAGGCAACTCGTGAACTTGCAAGCCGACGGCGTGTCCGAGCGAGTGTCCAAACGCTTCGCCGTAGCCATTCGCCGTCAAGAACTCGCGGGCGATTGCGTCCAACTCGCGCCCTGTCATTCCCGCCTTTGCCGAGCGAATGCCAAGCAGGTGCGCTTCAAGCACAAGGTTGTAGACGGCGCGCGCTTCGTCCGAAATTTTGCCGACGGCGACGGTGCGCGTTTGGTCGGAGCAATACCCGCTGACCATACAGCCCATATCAATGACCAAGAGCGAATTGTTTTGAATAAAGTTATCCGTTGCACGCGCGTGCGGGAACGCGCCCCTCGGTCCTGAGGCGACGATGGGGTCGAAGGAATCCTTCTCCGCGCCGAATCGCTTGTTCCAATACGAAATTTCGGCGGCGACGTCGCGCTCGGTTACGTTGGGCGAAATCATCTCCAAAATTTTCTCGAAGACTTTGTCCGTAATCGCAACCGCCTTGCGCATCTTTTCCAACTCGTCGGAATCTTTGACGGCGACGAACTCTTCGCAAAACATCGTAACGGGAACGAACTCGATGTCGGGCAGTTCTTCTTTCATTTTCTCGACCGTCGCAAAAGCAAGTTTGTCGGCTTGGAATCCGACGCGCGTTCCAAAAGAGAATTTTCCCGATTTCATTTCGGCAACATAGCCATCGGACGTGATGACGGGTTCAGCGTTCTCAACTTCGGTTTTGACTTGTTCTTGATAACGAAAATCGGTGAAGAGCCACGCATTGTCTCGCGTGAGCAAAACCGTTCCGTTTGAGCCGCTGAACTTCGTGAGCCAACGCGCGTCGGGCAGGAAGGTGAGTAGCATCGCATCGAGGTTAAGCGTTGCGAGTTTTTGTCGGAGATAGTGAAGTTTGACGGAAAGTTCGAGTGCGGTCGTCATTTGAAAAAATGGTTATCGGTTGTCGCGGAATATAGTTTTTTGCTTACATTTCCGCCCTGTTTAACAAAACTCAACAAAGGAAAAAATGCACAAACGGCTACTTTTTGTGGTTGCGCTTTCTGTTGCTATGAGCGCAAACGCGCAGACGCGCTCGTTTTGGAGCGCCGTTCCCGAACCGCAAGCGTCAAGCGAACGCTACATCATTCCCGCAAAATATCGAACGTTCGCGCTCAATTTCGACGCGATGAAAACGAAACTCGCCGACGCGCCGATGGAATTTACCGCGCAAGCGCGTCAAGGCTCGTTCATCATTGAACTGCCGATGCCCAACGGCAACTTCGCGCGATTCCAAGTCGAAGAATCGCCCGTGATGCACCCCGAGCTCGCGGCGAAATATCCCGACATCAAAACGTATCGAGGATTTGGATTAGACGACGGCACGGCGACGCTACGAATGGACATTACGCCGCTCGGATTCCACGCAATGATTCTTTCCGCTTATCACAGCCCCGTTTTCATTGACCCCTATCAAAAAGGCGACCTTACGAACTGCATCAGTTATTACAAAGAAGATTATGTAGCGGCGCAACGCAACAACGCCAATAATTTTTGGGAATGCCGAACCAACGAAGAAATGGAAGCGTCGGTAAAAAAGCAGATTGAAGATATGCTGGCAAGCGGCGCGATGCCGAGAACGGGTCCGCAGTTGCGCACCTATCGCTTGGCATGCACAGCGACGCGCACCTACACGGCGTTTCACGGCGGCGTGCCGCAAGCCTCTGCGGCGATTGCGGTTACGGTCAATCGCGTTACGGGCGTTTATGAAAAAGACCTTGCCGTGCGAATGGTCTTGATTCCGAATAACGATACGCTCATTTTGACCAATACATCGTCGCCGTACCCCTTCACGAGCGAAAACCCCAGCAGCACGATGCTCAATCAGAATCAAACGTTTATTGATGGACGAATCGGAAGCGCGAACTACGACATCGGACACGTCGTCAGCACGGGCGATGGTGGCATCGCGGGATTAGGCGTGGTGTGTCGCGCAGGCAACAAAGCGCGCGGGGCAACGGGACGACCGCAACCCGTTGGCGACCCGTTTGACATTGACTACGTCGCGCACGAGATGGGACACCAATTCGGCGCGAACCACACGCAAAACAACAACTGCAACCGCGTCGCTTCCGCCGCCTACGAGCCGGGAAGCGCCTCCACGATTATGGGCTACGCCGGCATCTGCCCGCCCGACTTGCAAAACAACAGCGACGACTACTTCCACGTCCATAGCATCATTGAAATGCGAAACTACATTGCAGGGCTTGGCGGCGGCTGTCCTGTTGTCACCAACACGGGCAACACACAACCGACCGTGTCCTTTGGTGCAAACGGATTTTCAATCCCAATTCAAACGCCCTTCACGATTACAGGTTCAGGCGATGACCCCGATGGCGACACGCTCACGTATTGTTGGGAACAATATGATTTGGGTCCCGCAGGTGCGCCCAGCGCGACGGCGACGCAAGGTCCCGTATTTCGCTCGCTCCTTCCGACGTTAAGCCCGTCGCGCACTTTTCCGCGTCTGCAAAATTTGCTCAACAACACGACGAATGTCGGCGAGACTTTCCCAACCGTTTCACGCTCGCTCAATTTTCGCTTGACCGTGCGCGACCGCAGAGGCGGCGTGAACTTCACGACGAACCTCTACAATGTGAGTACCGTCGCCACAGCAGGACCGTTTGTCGTAACGAATCCAAACACGGCGACGGTGGAATGGCGCGCGTCGGAACGACGACCCGTAACTTGGAACGTCGCCAACACGAACGTTGCGCCTGTCAACTGCCAAAGCGTCAACATTTTGCTCTCGACCGATGGCGGCGTAACCTTCCCCATCGTGCTAGCGCAAAACAGACCGAACTCGGGCACGGATACCATCACCGTTCCCTTCGTCATCACCAACACGGCGCGCATTCGAGTGGAAGCGGCGGATAACATTTTCTTTGACATCTCTAACGCGAATTTCAGAATCTTGCGTCCGCTCACCGATGTTGATATGAGCGCGATTTCCGTTGCGCCTCGCGTTACGCCCGTCGTGAACGCGATTCCGAACACGGTCGTGGTAACGGTTCGCAACGAGGGCTTGAACGTCGCCAATAGTTATGATGTGGGGTGGTCGTTAGATGGCGTAACGCAAGCGACGCGTACCATCACGCGCCCGCTCGCCAGCGTCGCTACCGACACGATTCAATTCCCTTGGCAAAACCCGACGACTGGAACGCGCCAACTGCAAGCGTGGACGAGCATCGCGGGCGACACCATCGCGATTAACGACACGGCGAGAGCGTCAGTGAACGTGCTCGTGGATTTTCAAGACATCGGGGTAACAGCGATTGGACAAGTCGGAACGATTATCGCCACGCTTCCGACCACGCTCACCGTCAATACGCGCAGTTTCGGAACGCTTCCCGTTTCGAGTTACCAAGTGGGGTGGTCGGTCAATGGCGTGCCGCAAACGCCGATTCAAGTCAATCGCCCGTTGCCTGCGACAAACTCGACCGATACCGTTCAAATCGTTTGGATTCCAACAGGAGGCGGACAGACGCAACTTCGCGCATGGACGATACTTCCAACAGACACTGTGCTAACCAATGACACGGCAACCATCACGAGAAATGTGCTGCCCGCCTATCAAGATGTCGGGACAACGCAAATTGTGCCACAGTTTTCGCTTGCGTCAGGATTTCCAAACGTGCTCATCGTAACCACGCGCAACTTCGGCACACTCTCCGTTCCGAGTTACAATGTGAGTTGGTCGCTCAATGGGGCGTTGCAAGAGACGCGCGCGATTAACCGACCGCTCGCCCGCAATCAAACCGATACCGCGCGCTTCGCGTGGGCGAATCCTCCCGCAGGAACGCAAACCGTGAGAGCATGGACGACGCTGGCTTCCGACACCGTCGCCACCAACGACACGACGACCGCGAATCTGAACGTGATTCTGTCGTTTGTCGACGGGCGCGTCGTTAGCATAACCACGCTCAATCAACCTCGCGAAGCCGACGCGAATCGCGTAACGGTGCGCGTCAGAAACAACGGCACGGTCGACTTCCTTTCTTACAACGCCTCTTGGCTGATTGATGGAAATGTGCAAGAGACGCGCACGATTAACCGCACGCTGACGGTCAATCAGGAAGATACCGTGCAGTTCAGCTGGGCGGCGCCGCAACCCGGCCTGCGCGTGCTGACAGGACGCATAAGCGTTGCAAGCGATACCGTAGCGACGAATGACACATTAAGCACAACGGTCAATGTGCTCCCGCTTGCCACGCCCATTGCGAGATGGTCTGCGGGGTTTGAAGAAACGGGATTCCCTCCTGTGGGTTGGCTTTCTTTCTCGCCGCAAGGTCAGCAAAGTTGGACGCGGTCAACCTCAGCGACGTATAGAATTTTCGGAAACGCCGTCGCCTTGGTGCGCGCCGAATTGAATACGGCGCTTCGGAACGACGCATGGCTCGTCTCACCGCGAACGCAAGTCTTCAACAACTCGCAATTAACCTTCTGGGCGAAGCGTGCAACGTTGGGCGGACAATTCCGACAAGACACGCTACGCATTCGAGTTTCAACGACAGGGGCAGGACCGCTCAACTACGGCGCGCCCATCGCTACGATTTTGCCAACGACCGAAACCGCAGGACAGCGATACCAAATCAGTTTGAGCCAATTCCAAAACCAAAATATCCACATCGGATTCCACTACAATGAACAAGCGCAAGGAATCTTGGTTTTGGACAGCGTCAGCGTTGATACAGCATCGCTCAGCGCACAGCCGATTGCGTCGCTTGAACGTCCGCGCGAATACGCATTAGAACAGAACTATCCGAATCCGTTCAACCCCAGCACGATGATTCGCTATCAACTCTCTGCGAATAGCTTGGTGAAGTTGGAAGTCTTC
Source organism: Candidatus Thermochlorobacteriaceae bacterium (assembly GCA_029263855.1). GTDB lineage: Bacteria > Bacteroidota > Chlorobiia > Chlorobiales > Thermochlorobacteraceae > JANWWM01. The sequence continues at coordinate 10,608 of JAJUFC010000002.1, forward strand.
GATATGGTCGGTCGTCGCGTCGCCGCGCTCGTCAATGCGGAACAATCCGCTGGACGATATGAAGTAAACTTTAATGCGAGTAACCTTTCAAGCGGCGTTTATTTCTATCGACTGCAAGCCAACTCGCCACAAAGTAGTTACACGAAAATGATGAAGATGCTCTTAGTGAAGTAAAAGAGAAGGTGAGACTTGAAGATGAGGCGGGAGCAGTCCCGCCTCGTTTGTTTTATGGGAGTTTCAGAGGGCGTTTTTATTTAAGCCCCTAACAACAAAGCCTTGTTATACTCCCAATTCATTTGCGCGATGTTCAAGACGGAAACGCCCATTGGACATTCGGCTTCGCAGGCTTCGGTGTTCGTGCAGTGTCCGAATCCTTCCTTATCCATCTGTTCCACCATTTTCACGACGCGCGCTCTTGCTTCCGCTCTGCCTTGTGGCAATTTTGCCAAGTGCGAAATTTTGGCGGACGTGAAGAGCGCCGCGCTCCCATTTTTGCAAGTCGCTACACACGCGCCACACCCGATACACGCCGCTGAATCAAACGCGGATTCCGCAACATCGTGCGGAATCAAAATGCTGTTGGCTTCGGGCGCAGAACCCGTGCTTGCCGAAATGTATCCGCCCGACGCGATGATGCGGTCGAAGGCGGAGCGGTCTATCTTCAAATCTTTGATGACGGGAAACGCTTTGGCGCGAAACGGTTCAATCGTCAGTTCGTCGCCGTCGTTGAACGAGCGCAGATGCAGTTGGCAAGTCGTGATTCCGCCAATCGGTCCGTGTGCGCGTCCGTTTATCATCATTCCGCAAGTTCCGCAAATGCCCTCGCGGCAGTCGTGGTCGAAGACGACGGGACGCTCGCCCTTCGTAACAAGTTGCTGGTTAAGCACATCGAGCATTTCTAGAAACGACATGCCTTTTTCCAAGTTATCGAGCGTGTATGTTTTGAACATGCCTTGCGCGGTTGCAGAGTCTTGTCGCCAGATTTTGAGACGCAGTTTCATCGTTACTCCTTTTTCGCTTTGGGTTTCGTGTTACTTGTATGAGCGTTCCGCCAATTTCACGGATTCAAACTCGAGCGATTCTTTGTGCAGAATCGGGGCTTGTCCGTTGTTCCACTCCCACGCGGAAATGAAGCGGAAGTCGTCGTCGTTGCGCATCGCTTCGCCGTCGGGGGTTTGATACTCTTCGCGGAAATGCGCGCCGCACGATTCTTCCCGCGTGAGCGCGTCGTAGCACATCAATTCGCCGATTTCGAAATAATCCGCCACGCGCCCCGCTTTTTCGAGCTCGATGTTGAGCGTGATTGCCTCTTCGGGAATCATCAATCGCGCATAAAATTCGTCTTTGAGGTCGCGAATTTTTTTGATGGCGGTTTTCAAGCCGTCGCGATTGCGCGAGAGCCCGCAGTAGTCGTAAAGCAATCGTCCTAATTCTTTGTGGAAGGTCTCCGCCGTTTTGTCGCCGCGAATTTTGACGAACATATCGAGTTGCGCTTTGACGTTGGCTTCGGCTTCGTTGAAGGCTTGATGCGAGGCGCTTGGTAGTTCGGTCTTGATTTTGTTGGAGAGATAATTGGCGATGGTGTAGGGCGCGATGAAGTAGCCGTCGACGCAGGCTTGCAAGAGCGAATTTGCGCCGAGACGGTTCGCGCCGTGGTCAGCGAAGTTGGCTTCGCCTGCGGCAAAAAGTCCGGGAATCGTGGTCATCAAATCGTAATCGACCCACAATCCGCCCATCGTGAAGTGCGCGGAGGGCGAAATCATCATTGGCTCTTCGTAAGCGTCGATGCCCGTGATTTTGCGATACATATCGAAGAGGTTGCCGTATTTCTCGGCGATTTTCTTTTTGCCCTGCGCTTTGATGGCGTGAGAAAAATCGAGATAGACCGCGTTTTTTTGCGGACCGACACCATAGCCCGCGTCAATGCGTTCTTTGGCGGCACGCGAGGAAATATCGCGCGGAGCAAGATTGCCAAACGAAGGATAGCGTCGCTCCAAGTAATAATCGCGCTCGTTTTCGGGAATGTCGTTCGGTGCGCGGGAGTCGTTTTGTTTTTTCGGCACCCAAATTCGTCCGTCGTTGCGAAGCGATTCCGACATCAAGGTGAGTTTGGATTGATGTTCGCCGAGTTGCGGAAGTGAGGTTGGGTGAAATTGAATCCAACTTGTCGAAGCCATGAACGCACCTTTTTTGTGCGCGCGCCAAATGGCAGACGCATTGCACCCCATCGCGAGGGTTGAGAGGTAGTAAATTTTTCCGTAGCCGCCCGTCGCCAACACAACCACATGCGCCGCGTGTCGCTCAATTTCGCCCGTAAGCAAATTGCGCGCGATGATGCCCGCCGCTTTGCCGTCAATCGTAACGAGGTCGAGCATTTCGTGTTGGGCGTAAAGTTTGACCGTGCCTGCGTTCACTTGTCGCATCAAGGCTTGATACGCGCCGAGCAAGAGTTGCTGTCCCGTTTGTCCGCGAGCGTAAAAGGTTCGGCTCACTTGCACGCCGCCGAAAGAGCGATTGTTGAGGTAGCCGCTATACTCGCGCGCAAATGGCACACCTTGCGCGACGGCTTGGTCGATGAGCAGTCGCGAACATTCGGCGAGGCGATACACATTGGCTTCGCGCGCGCGGAAGTCGCCGCCTTTAATCGTGTCGTAAAACATTCGATAAATGCTATCGCCGTCGTTCTTGTAGTTCTTGCACGCATTCACGCCGCCTTGCGCCGCAACCGAATGCGCCCGACGCGGCGAATCCTGAAAGCAGAACGAGAGGACTTGATAGCCCATCTCGCCGAGCGTTGCGGCAAGCGACGCGCCCGCAAGCCCCGTTCCGACCACAATCACCCGCAACTTCTTGCGATTGGCAGGACTGACAAGCCCCGCGTGGTCTTTGAAATTTTGCCACTTGTCGGCAAGGTCGCCCGATGGAATGTTCGCGCGAATGGATTTGCCCTCGATGGCATCGCCGCCGATGGTCTTTGATTCTATCGTCAACGCATGGCGTTCTTCGGTGAAAGTCTCGGTTGGCATCGTTATTCTCCTTTTGATTGTATCGCCCTCTTGCAGTTGTTCATTTTTCAGGCGATTGAATTTGATCTTACTTTAATTGCAACAGCGAGAGCAATCGCTCTTGATGCTGAACGACATAGACATAAATCGGAATGATGGCGAAGCCTACCGAAATGATAACGCTATATGCCACGCCCGCCACATTCACCACGCGCACATACTTTTGATGATATACGCCAAGCGTTCTCACCGCGCTTGCAACGCCGTGCAATAAGTGATAGCCCATCGCCACCATTGAGACCACATAAAGCATCACATACCACACATTGCCGAATAAATTCACGACGGCGGAATACAAATCTTTTCGTCCCCACGCATCGAGCGGCATGTCGGTGAATTTGTAGTAATACCAAAAGTTCTGAAAGTGAATTACGATGAAGACGAAAATCACCGTGCCTAAAAGCCCCATTGAGCGGCTATACCAAGGGCTTGCGACTTTGCGTTCATCGATGGCGTATTTTCCGCTCGACTTTCGGTTGTGTATCGTAATCACCACCGCGTAAATCGCGTGCGCAAGAATGCTTAAATACAAGCCAATCGCCACCACCTTGATGAAGAGATTGCCCGATAAGGCTTGTGAATACGCATTAAATTGCTCTTGCGCGATTTCTTTCGGCAGGAAAAGTTGGAGATTGCCCAAGAGGTGAATGACGAGGAAGAGACACAAGAAAAGTCCTGTGAGCGCCATCAATAATTTGCGTAGCAACGTGAGTTTTAACATACTGCACCTCACTCTTGATTAAGGTTAGCAAAGCTTCTGAAGAACTTGGCTCAATCTCTTTGAACTGACTGAATGAAGCAAGGGAGCACTGTGGCGTGTTCAGTTCAACGACGTCATTTTGCCAAGCGAAAGAACATATACCCAAAGGTAAGGCGCGAATTGGGAGAACGCAAGTTTTTTCTGAAACCAAATCGGTTAAATTTTATGCCCAAAGTTCATTTTGTCATCGTCATCATCGCAAGCCTTCTTGCGACGTCATTTGCAAACGCGCCAATGAAACCACGTTTTGCCATCGCCATTCACGGCGGCGCAGGCACGATTCTCAAATCTCAAATTGCGCCCGAACAAGACGCGCTATATCGACAAAAACTCGCCGAAGCCGTCGAGGCGGGCTACGCGATTTTGGAGCGCGGCGGAACGAGTTTAGACGCGGTTCAAGCCGTCGTCGAGCGTCTTGAAGACGATTCGCTCTTCAATGCAGGCAAAGGCGCGGTGTTCAACAGCGATGGCAAGGTCGAACTTGACGCTTCGATTATGGACGGACAGACGTTGAAAGCGGGCGCGGTGGCGGGCGTGCATCACGTCAAAAATCCGATTCGCTTGGCGCGCGCGGTGATGGAGCAGTCCGAGCATGTTTTTCTCATTGGCGAGGGCGCGGAACGCTTCGCCAAAGAGCGAGGCATCGAGCTCGTCGATGAATCTTACTTCTTCACCGAAGCGCGTTGGCGCTCGCTTCAAAAAGCGAAGGCGAAAGAATCGCTCACGGAAAAAGAAAAGCACGGAACAGTGGGCGCGGTCGCGCTCGACCAATTCGGCAACTTGGCGGCGGCAACCTCGACGGGCGGAATGACGAACAAAAAATTCGGGCGCATCGGCGATAGCCCCATCATCGGCGCAGGCACTTACGCCGACAACGAAACTTGCGCCATCTCCGCCACAGGACACGGCGAATACTTCATTCGCGCCGTCGTCGCGCACGACGTCGCCGCCCTGATGCGTTACAAGCGGCTCTCGCTCAAAGACGCGACAAATGAGGTCGTGATGAACAAACTCGCCAAACTTGGCGGCACGGGCGGGCTTGTCGCGATTGACCGAAACGCCAACATTGCGATGCCCTTCAATACAGAAGGAATGTATCGCGCTTCAAAAGTCGAGGGCGGAAAAACCTTCGTGGCGATTTACAAAGAGGAACAAAGGTGATTTCTACTCAATGCCGTTGAGTTTGCTCTTTTTGCGTCCGTAAGAAAAATAAATCACAAGCCCAATCGCAAGCCAAATAAGAAACCACGTCCAGTTGCTAATCTCGGAAATCAAATAGCCACACGAGAGAAGCGCGCAGATGGGAATTAGTGATAGGTTATGCTTGAAGGAAAGATACCCTAGCACCAGCGTGCCGATGAAATAAATCGTTAGTGGCATTCGTGAAGAGAGTGCTTCGAAGAGCGGTGTTTCTCCAATCGTGAAAAATTTCAATACCTCATCTTGATTCAAGACTGCCACGCCGAGCCAGATGACTGCCACCATAATTGGCGCAATCCACTTCGCGTTGATGTATGGAATTTTGAACTTCCGCTCTGCGGTCGGATTTTTTTTTTCCAACACCAACACGCCGCCTGAGACGAGCAAAAACGCAAAGAGCGTCCCGATGCTCGTTAAATCCGTAACCACGTTCATATCGACCACGAGCGCAGGCACACCAACCACAATGCCTGTAATCACGGTTGAGAACGACGGCGTTTTGAACTTCGGGTGAATGGTTGAAAAGGCTTTTGGAAGCAAGCCGTCGCGGCTCATCGCCATCCAAATTCTTGGCTGTCCGAGTTGAAAGACAAGCAAAACCGACGCAATGGCAATCACCGCGCTCACGGCAATCACGCCTGAAATCCACGGCACATTCACGCCCTCCGCGCCGAAGACGAAAGCGAGCGGGTCGCCGACTTGCAACTTTGTGTAGCTCGTCATTCCTGTAAGCACCAGCGCAATCAAAACATAAAGCACGGTGCAAATGAGAAGCGAATAAATCATTCCGCGTGGCAAATCGCGTTGCGGATTCTTGCACTCCTCTGCCGTTGTTGAAATCGCGTCAAAGCCGATGTAAGCGAAGAAGACTGACGAAACGCCCGCCATCACGCCGCCAAATCCATTCGGCATAAAAGGCGACCAATTTTCAGGCTGAACATAAAACGCGCCAACCGCAATAACGAGCAAGACCACGCCGATTTTCAAAATCACCATTGCGTTGGTTGTGGTGCGCGATTCTTGAATGCCGATATAGACAATCGTCGTAATGATAGCGGTAATCAAAAACGCGGGCAAGTCGCAGACGAGTTTAATGCCGAGAATTGACGGTGCCGCTTCGTAAGCCTTAAATGCTGTGAGCATTTGCGCGTTGTTGGCATCGGCTTCAATGGCTTCGAGCGTTGTGCCGCTTAGTAGCATGGTTTTGATTTTCGCCGCACTGCTTGACGCGGTGAAGTAATCCATCGCGAGATAATCGGGGAAGTTGATGCCGTAGCCTGCGAGCAATCCGGTGAAGTAGTCGCTCCATGAAATTGCGACGACGATATTTCCGACGGCGTATTCCATAATTAAGCCCCAGCCGATAATCCACGCAAAGAGTTCGCCGAAGGAGGTGTAGGCGTAAGTATAAGCCGAGCCTGAAACAGGAATCATCGAGGCAAATTCAGCGTAGCACATTACGGAAAAGCCGCATGCAATCGCCGTGAAGATGAAGAGCAACACGACACCCGCGCCGCCTGAATACGCCGCGTTGCCAATGGTTGAAAAAATGCCCGCGCCGACAATCGCCGCAATGCCAAGCGCGGTAAGGTCAAAGACCGAGAGCGTTCTGTTTAAGGCGTGTTTTTGTTCCGCATCGGCGAGCGTTCCTGCTTGCGCGTCAGAGATGAGTTGGTCGAGAGATTTTTTTCGGAAGAGCGTTCCTTTGAACATTTCTGCAATGATGTTGTTGATAGACTGATTGCGGGAAATATCGTGAAAGATTTTTGAAAATTGGCGCAATATGCAACAAGCATTGTTCCATTTTGGAAATTTGTATTTTCTTTGTGGCTCATCAACATTATCCCAGAGAATTTCAATGACTGCTCCATTGACAAAACAAGTTGCACAGCAAGTTTTCAAGGCTATTTTTGCTACGCTTCCGCCGATTGAAACGTTTTTATATGCCGACATTGAGGCACTTCCGCTTTCTGCCCAATGCCGCGCATTTATTTTCGCTGAACTTACTTTTTCAGCGCGTTCGCTTTTAGCTTCGCTCAAATCTTCTCGATTTAACTTGCAACACAACGAACTGCGTGCACCACGTCAGCAGTTTGCAAATCAAATTGTCGTCGTTGCCACACAACTTCAACGCGACGATTTCATCAAAGTATTGGAATCTGCTATTGTGATTGAAGCGCAGTATTTGGCACGTCCGCAGAAGATTCTCAAAGACCTCATCTTCGCTAATCGCACCGAACTTTCGTCTCTCGATGTTTTAGACCGTTTAGACAACTTTGTCGAGTATGCGTATTTGATTGATGTGTTCAAGCAGTATTTAGAACGAAAGCAACCAAGCGCGCTTTCTGCGGAAAAATTCGAAAAGGTTCTTTTTGAAATTGATGCAAAACTTTGTGCCACCTATTCGCACGATGAGTTGATGATGCTCTTCAAGCCGCTTTTTGACTTTCACGCGCTTGCGGGAGAAAAAGCCGTTTCCTGCACAACGCTCCAATCGTTTTTGGCTGAAAAACAACTCAACGACCATGTCAAGCGCATTGACCTTGCAATGCAAAACGGCATTGACGCGCTCACTGCTGAAGCCTTGAACGACCTTCTCCTCGCTCCTCTTGCCACGCTTACACCTTCAGACGCGCTCGCTCCGAAACCCGCGCCTGTTATCGAAGTGCCACAAGTTGTTGAGCCGCCACCGATGCCAGTAGCATCTGAACCTTCTCGCCTCAAAACGACTGAGCCGCTACCTCCTCCTCAGCCGCCGTCAACACTCGCGCCCGAGCCAACTGCGCCCGAGCCGATTGCGCCGATCGTCGCCGCCCCTGAAATCGTCAAGGAAGAAAAACCTGTTCCCAACATCGACTTCTTCGAGATTGAAAAGCAAAAACTTCAATCTCAAAAAGCCCAACAAGATTCGGCTTTGCGCGACGTGCGCCTGCTCATCAGCGATGACGAGCGAAAGAAGTTCATCAAGCGTCTTTTCAAAGGCAGTGAAGCAGAATACAATCAAGCCATTTCTGCCATCAATCAAATGAAGACTTGGCGCGAAGCCTCGCTCTTTATTGACCGCGAAGTTTTCTCGCGCTTCAAAGTCGATGAATTTTCAAGCGAAGCCGTCGCTTTCGTCGACATCGTTTTTGAGCGCTTCCAAACGCGCTAATTTTTATCTTTATCAACCTAACGTCGCTCACGGATTATGATTCCCAAGAAACTTCGGCTCAAAAATTTTTTAAGCTACGGCAGCGATACGCAAGAACTTGACTTTAATCTCTTTCAACTCGCCGTCCTGACGGGCGAAAACGGCGCGGGAAAATCCAGCCTCATCGAAGCCATTCCCTTTTGCATTTGGGGTGAAGGGAGAGAATCTAACCGCGAACTTTTGCGCAAAGGCGCACAAGAAGCGCGTCTCGAACTTGAATTCGAGTTACAAAACAACATCTATCTCATCACGCGAATCCTCACGCATGGAAAGTCAAACGTGAGTCAGCAGTTGGAATTCGCCATTTACGACCGTTCCATTGACAACTTTCGCACACTCACCCAAGCGAAACTCAAAGATACCGAAGCCGAAATTCAAAAGCGCATTGGCATTAGTTACGAAACCTTCATTAACTCTGCTTTCTTCGCACAAGGCAAAGCCGATTTGTTTGTTAAAAACGGACCGACAGATAGGCGCAGAGTTTTGAGCGAAATTTTGGGTTTGAGCCATTACGAAGAACTATCCCAAAAAGCCAGAGATGCCGCCAGAAATCTTCAAGGAAAACTCGATTCAACCCTTACACGTATAGAACTTCTCAAATGCGACACTGCCTCACTCCCGCAACTTCGCCTCGACAAAGAAGCGAAATTAGCGGAAGAGCGCGCCGTTGAAGCCGAACTTGCCGCTCTTGATGCTTCGCTTTTTGCGCTTGATTCCGACCTTCAAGCGTTTCAACAAAAAGAAACTGAACTCGCCGTCTTAAACGCTGAACTTGCTTCACTGACGCAACGGCTTGAACAAGAGACGCACTTGGTTTGCCAAAAAGAATCCGAAGTTTCCGCGATTGACTTGCGCCTCAAAACGCGCGATGCCTTGCTCCTGAAACAGCAACAAGCCGAACTGCTCAAAAAGGAACTTGAATCGTTGGATGAACGGCAATCGCTCGCCCAATCTTTGAAAGAACAAATTTCTAAACTCGAGAACGACTACAACGCCAAGCGCGCCAAACTTGAAGCCGAAAAAAAATCGGCACAAGGGCAACTTGCTCAACTCAACCAAATGATTACACAACGACAAGCGCGCCTCGAGCGAAAAGCAAAATTGCTTCAAGAGCATCAACACATGCAGTCGAAACTTGACGCGCTCAAAAAAGAATCTGCTCGCCTTCCCAAAGTTGAATCGTTGCTCAGTGCCACGCGCGCAAAGGTTTCAGACTCGAAGTCTGCAATCGCCTCTGCACAAATGCAAATGGACGCTATCTCCGAAAAAGGCAAAATGATTAAGGAAATTTCTGACGAATGTCCGCTCTGTAAATCTCCGATTGACGACGCACGCAAAGCACATATCGTCGATACTTATCGCGACGAGTATCGCTCCTACCAAGCAAAAAAGAAACACCACGAAGATGAACTTCAAAAGTTCCAACAAGAACTTTCACAATATGAGCAAGAAATCGCCACTCTCAAACAAAAAGAACGCGAACAGAACCAATATGCCATTGAGTTGAACAAAATCACCACCGAGATGGCATCGCTTCAAGAAGTTGAACGAGAGTTGAAGCAAATCGAATCTGATAAAATCGTTCAAGAAGCCAAAGCCAAAGAGGCGGAACTCGAATTGCATTCGCTTGCACAATCCAAATTGGAAATTGAAAAACTTCAAGCCGAACTTTCCGCCATCGGCTACGACGCTCAACTGCATCAACGTAAAAAATCCGAACTCAAATCATTTGACTCAATTGAACGAGAACTTGCCGCTCTCGAGAGCGACGAAAAACGCCGAGACGCGCTCCTTCAAGAGATTTCCGCACATCGTAAAAATTGCGAATCGCTCGATCATCAACGAACCTCAAAAGAAGAAAATATCAATGCACTCCGCAAAGCCCTGATGGGCAAGGCAGAACTTGAAGCGCGCCAACGAAACGCATCAAACGAGAAGCGCGAGAAAACCACGCGCCTGCGCGAAGTTTCAAGCAAACGCCATGCACTCGAGACCACTATCACTGAGAAAGAAGAAAAGGAAAAAACGATGCAGAAATTACAGCAAGAGATTGCTCCCCAACAAGAAACAATCGAACTCTATAAAATTTTAGCCGAAGCCTACAGCGTCAGAGGCGTTCAACAACTTCTGCTCGAGCACGCTATCCCTGAACTTGAACGCTTAGCCAACGAACTGCTCGCACAACTGACGAACAACTTGTTTTCGCTCTCGTTTCAAACTGAGCGACAAACGCAAAAAGATACCACGCAACAGACGCTCGACATTATCATTTCCGATGCCAACGCCAACACACGCCCCTACGAAACCTTTTCAGGCGGCGAACGCTTTCGCATTGATTTCGCTCTTCGGCTCTCGCTTTCAAAATATCTCGCCACCATCAGCGGCACACCAATCAAAATGCTCGTCATTGACGAGGGCTTCGGCACACAAGACCAAAAAGGAATTGAGGCAATGGTTGATGCGATGAATCAAGTGAGCAATGATTTTGAAAAACTCATTCTCATCACGCATTTAGAAAAAATGAAAGATGCTTTTCCGACGCAAATCGTTGTCAGTAAAGACCCGCTTAAAGGTTCACGCTTTGAGGTCATCGGCTAAACTTGTATAATTTAAGGGTAATCGTCTCGATAACCGTTTTTATGAACGCGATGCAGAAATCGACTTTAATTTTTTTAACAGGATTCAGCACGGCGGGAAAATCAACCATCGGACCGATTCTCGCTAATGCGCTTGGCTTCGACTTTATCGATATCGATAAAGCCATCGTCGAGCGCGAACAAAAATCCATCAACGAAATTTTCGCCGAAAAAGGCGAAGCCTACTTCCGCCAACTTGAACTTGAAATTCTTTCCTCGATTGTCAATCGCGAAAACCTCGTCGTCTCACTGGGCGGCGGCACGCTTGAAAACGATACGAGTTTTGAACTCGTCCGCAATTCAGGCACGATGGTTTATCTGAAATCTGACCTGAATACGCTCACGCGCCGACTTTCCAGCAAAGACGACCGTCCACTTCTCAAAGGCGAAAACGGACAAAAGATTACCCCCGAAGAAATTGCCAATCGTGTCAGCCTTTTAATGAGCCGCCGTGAAGAGCGATATTCCCAAGCCCCGATTTACATTTCAACCGACCAAACGCCGCTCGGCAAAACGGTCGATAAGTTGCAACGCGAATTAGAACGGCATTTCAAATCACAGCGTCATCAATAACTCAATTCTTTCAAGTGTTGCACCACGTTGTTTTTTCTTCGTTTTACACCTTCAACGATGTGCTTCTTTCGCATGGGCTATCGCCAAAAGTCGCCCTGCTCTTCGACCGAAATACACACAGGCTTTTTTCACAACAGATTTTTCAAACCTTTCATCAAGCCAACATCGCACAGTCTTCTTTTGTTGTGCCTGCAAGCGAATCGGCGAAAAGTTTGCGCACGGCGGAGCGGCTCTACGGCGAGTTCATCAAAAACGGCATTGATAGAGCGACTGCGCTTGTCGCCGTTGGGGGCGGCGTCGTTGGCGATTTAGGCGGATTTCTCGCCGCCAGTTATTTGCGCGGCATTCCGCTCGCGCAAGTCCCCACGACGCTTCTGGCGATGGTCGACAGCGCGATTGGCGGAAAGGTCGCCATCAATCACCCGCTCGGAAAAAATATGATTGGCTTCTTTTATGCGCCCGTTTTCACCTTCATCGATGTCGATTTTCTCGCCACGCTTCCGAAACGCGACATTTATTCAGGGCTTGCCGAAGCGTTCAAATACGCGCTGATTCAAGACGCGCCGTTTTTTGACCGACTTGAATCGCAGTTTGAGCGCGTCGTTTCGCTTGAACGCGCCGCCGTCGAGCAAGTCGTCAAGCGAAGCGTGAAGAACAAACTGCGCGTCGTCAAGCGGGATTTCAAAGAAACGCTTGGGCTTCGCGCGCTCCTGAACTTCGGACACACGTTCGGACACGCGCTCGAAACCCTCAGCAAATACAGGGCGTTTCGGCACGGCGAAGCGGTTTTAATCGGAATGCTCTGCGCGTCGGCGCTCTCCAAAAATTTGGGATTGATTGACGACGCTTCGCTCTCGCGAATCGCTCGCTTCGCCAAACGCTTTCCGATTTCGTCTCGGCTGTTGAAGCGCCATTTTTTTGACGTGGAAGAATCGGCGATGGAATCCGCGATGCAGAGCGATAAGAAGAAGGAGCGCGGGTTGATTCGCTTCGTCTTGCTTCGCGCCATTGGCGAAGCGTTTTTGTGCAACGAGAAAATTTCTTCGCGAGACATTCGCCGCGCCATTCGCGAAGCCAAACGATTTTTGAAATGAAGCGAGAGACGTTCTACAAAATCCGCGCGTGGTTTTTCCGCATTGTGATTTTCTTGATTGTGGTGCAAGTGCTTATGGCAATCGGCAAGTGGATTTACAGTTCGTTTTTCTTTTAACGCTTGCTGGCTTCGGCTTTGGCTTTCTCGACATCAACCCACAGCAGAACCAATAGCCCGCTGACGAACAGCGCGATGAGCGAGAGAATCCCGTAGCGCAATCCGCCAAAGAGTTGATTGATAAGCCCGAAGAGAAACGGACCGACCCACGACGTTCCGCGTTCCGAAAGTTCATAGAAGGCAAAAAACGCCGCTTCTTTGCCTTCGGGAATCATCACGGAAAAGAGGCTTCGCGAGAGGGCTTGCGTGCCGCCCATCACGAGCGCGACGACCGCCGCCATTCCCCAAAACTCCAACGGGCTTTCAAGAAACTGCCATGCGTAAATCGTAACTGCGCACCATATCGCAAGGCAAGCGACAACCGCTCGCTTCGCGCCAAAGCGTTCTGAAATTTTTCCAAACAAAACCGAACCAATGAAGGCGACCAGTTGCACCATCAAAATCACTTGAATCAAACTCGACGATTCCATCTTCAATTCTTCCGCGCCGAAAATCGTGGCGACGACGAGAATCGTCTGCACGCCGTCGTTATAGAGCAAGTAAGCGACAAGATATTTGAGAGTTTCAGGCAAACGTTTGACGTCGCGAAAGGTTTGCCCAAGTTCTTTGAAGCCAACGCCCAAATAAGTTTCGCCTTGTTTGAGCGATTGAATGGCGTAGCGCGAGCGCACCATCGCGAAGGTGAAAATTGAAAAGCCCAACCACCACGCGCCTGCGGAAGCGAGACAAATTCTCACTGCGTCGCTCGTCGTGAGTCCCATCGATTCGCGTAGCGTGAAAAAGACGAGATTGAGAAGCAAGAGCAAGCCGCCGCCCAAGTAGCCGAGTCCCCAGCCAAATGTGGAAACGCGGTCGTGTTGGTCTTTGGTGGCGATGTCGGGCAGGAACGCATTGTAGAAGACCATCGCCGCGCCGAAGGCGATGTTGGCGATGATGTAAGCCGTTGCGCCGAACCAGTGTCGCCCCTCGTCCAGCCCGATGAGCGCGATGGTCGCGATTGAACCCAGCGCCGTGAAGAAGAGCAAGAACTGTTTGCGGCGTTTGGAGTAATCGGCGATTGCGCTCAACAGCGGCAAGAAGAACGCTTGAAGCAACACCGACATCGATGTGCAATACGCGAAAAGCGAATCGTATTTGATGGGAATGCCGATGGCGTAAAGCAGTCCGTTTGCGTCGCTGGCGGCTTTGCCAAGTGCGGTGAGATACGGACCCAAAAAAACCGTTACCACCGTTGTGCTGAACGCGCTGACCGCCCAATCATACATTGCCCACCCGAAAATTGTGCGCTTGTCGTTTTGTGCTGGCGCGCCTTTTCTTTCTGATGTGGCTTGCATCTTTGGGCGGTGCTTCAACAGACTTATGAAAGTTTTTCGGTCAAGAACGCTTTGACTTGCGAGAGGTTCAGCCGCTCTTGCGCGCCTGTGTCGCGATAGCGCACGGTTACGGTTTGGTCGTTCAATGTGTCGTGGTCAATCGTGAAGCAGAAGGGCGTGCCGGTTTCGTCTTGTCGGTAGTAGCGCTTGCCGATTGAGCCTGCGTCGTCGTATTGGACTTTGAAATGCCGCTTCAAGTCGTGATAGAGTTTTTCGGCGACTTCGGGCAAGCCGTCTTTTTTGGTGAGCGGAAAAATGCCGGCTTTGACAGGCGCGAGTTCGGGTTTGAGTTTGAGAATCACGTGTTGCTCGCCGTCCTCGATTTGTTCTGTGTATGCGTCGCAGAGCACCATGAGAAAATTTCGGTCGCATCCTGACGAAGTCTCGACGACGTAGGGAATGTATTTCTCTTTCGTTTCTGGGTCGCTATACATCATATTTTTGCCTGAATACTCTTGATGTCGGCGCAAGTCGAAATCCGTGCGCGAGTGGATTCCCTCGATTTCTTCTGTTCCGAAAGGGAACTTGTATTTGATGTCGTAAGCCGCATCGGCGTAGTGCGCGAGTTTTTCGTGTTGATACCAAACGAGATTTTCAGGCTTAATGCCAAGCCGCTCGATGTGCCAGTTCATTCGTTTTTCTCGCCACATATCGAAGGCTTCCATTTGCGTTCCGGGCTTGAGGAAATACTGCATTTCCATTTGCTCGAACTCAATCATTCGGAAGATGAAATTGCCTTTGACGATTTCGTTTCGGAACGCCTTGCCGATTTGCGCGATGCCGAAGGGGATTTTCATTCGCGCCGATTCTCGAACCGTGTGAAAGTTGACGAAGATGCCTTGCGCCGTTTCGGGACGCAGATACACGATGCCCGCGTCGCCTGCCACCGCGCCTAACTTGGACGAAAACATCAAATTGAACTGCCGCACTTCCGTCCAATTGAACGCGCCCGAATCGGGCGATTTGATTTGCTCTTTCATAATCAACTCGTAGAGCGCCTTCGTCATATCCTCGCTGTTCTGCGCCTTGACGAACTCTTCGCTGACGCGCTTAGCTTCGTCGGTTTTGCCTTTTTTTTCCAACTGTTTGATGTAGCCTTCGATGAGATGGTCGGCGCGATAGCGGATTTTGCTCGTCTTGTCGTCAATGAGCGGGTCGCTGAAACTGGCGACGTGTCCTGATGCTTCCCAAGTTTTGGGGTGCATCATAATGGCGGCATCGATGCCCGCGATGTTTTCGTGTTCGCGCGTCATCGCGTTCCACCACGCGGTTTTGATGTTGTTTTTGAGCTCGACACCGAGCGGACCGTAATCGTAGCACGCGCCCAAGCCGCCGTAAATTTCAGAGGATTGAAAGATGAACCCGCGCCGCTTGCAAAGCGACACGATTTTCTCCATGAGTTTTTCAGACGTGTCGGTTTTAGACATAATCGGTTTGAACCAGAGCAGATGATTGCGTTGATGAAATTGACGGTAAATATACGAAACCGTGTTTAGCCGAAATAAAAAAGCCCACCGTTCAAGATGGGCTTTGATTGATGCTTCAAGGCGCGGATTATCTATCCTTGATGATCCGCGTTGCGAAGGCTTGCGCGCCCGTTCCGCCGACAAAGCCTCTGGCGATGACGGTATAAACGCTTTTCTCTTGCACCCTTACGTTTGGCAATGGAATAATCGTTCCGCCTACGGCTCTAATGACCAAGTTCAATGTCGTATCGGCAAGCGTTGGGTTTGTCGCGCTTAACCTAAATGTTCTGAATCGTGGCTGGGTCGCAATGGAATCCGTTGGCAAATCGCGCAAGAACGTGAGCGTATCGGCGATGATGTAGGTTGTATCCGTTTCGCGAACCAACCCGATATTGACGCCGGGGGCGTTGGGCGAAAGGTGAAGCACGCGCAGTTGGAAGCGTCCCGTCAGCGTGTCGGGTCTTAAATTGTAATTGTCGCGAATGAGAAGCGGCGCATTGTTTCTCGCCGAATCCACCACCATAAAGGTGAAGAATTGATTTTGGCGATTGCTGAAATCGGCAAGCGTATCGATGGTGATTTGATTGCGATTTCCGCCGACGGTTACTTTGATGTTGCGGTTTCCTGAAAAAACCTGCGAGTAATTCGTTTGTTCCTCCCCGTAGCGAATGTTGGTTACAAATCCGTCATCGACGAGGATGTCTAAACTTTGCACGTTTGCATCAGGCATCATGTTCCAGAAGCGCAGATTAGTTTTGCGCGTATTGGTTGCGAGCGGCTCAGACTCTCCACAAGCAGAAAGGAACACAGACGCAGCTGCAAGGAGAAAAAGGAGCGATAAAAATTTGTTTTTCATTTTTGTTCGGTTTGACACTTTGTTGTTCTTTCACTTTTTAGAAGCCTAAACGAACGGCGATTGTTTGATTTCCGCTGAAGAATTTGGCGGAGCGATACGCATAGTCCAGCATAATGCTTACGCCGCCCAAGCGATAGTTGATGCCTGCGCCAAGCGCGAAGCTATTTGTAAAGACGTTCTCGCCGTGTTCAGAGACATCGAAGTTTATGCCGCCGCGCAAGAAGAGCAGGTCTTGAAAGGCGTATTGTGTGCCGATTTGATACTCGTCTTCCGAGAAGTTATTGTTTCGGAAATTTCCTGCGAGTGTAATCACATTTCGTGGGTCTAACTTAAAGTCATATGCGGCACCGATTTCAAACGATGAGGGCAATTCGCCTGCGGACGCGACGATTTCGGTGCGGAGCAAGTTTTGCGGACCGTCGCCCGGAAAGCGCGCGATTTGTCGCTCAAGGTCGGGACCCGCGTAGCGCATTTGGTTTCCGAGATTTTTCAATACGACCGCGATTTTTAGGTCAAACGGCGTTGTGTATTGCACGCCGAAGTCAAAAGCAAGACCTGTTGCGGTTGAACTTAGAATGGTTTCTGAAATCAACTTTGCCGTTGCGCCAACCGCGATTCTGTCGGTAAATGCCTTTGAGTAGGTCAAGGAAGCCGTGATGAAGTTAGGCGACCATTGTTCGCCGCGCAATCCGTCGGGGTCTTCGTCGGTTGTGCGCAAGATGTCTCCGAAATTGAGCGATTTAATCGCAAAGCCGACTGTTCCGACGTTTCCGAGATTAGCAGTTGCAGCGACATAACTAATTCTAATATCTGCCAAGTAACTCATTGAAGAGAACATCAATTCGCCTTTGCGTGAATAGGCGACAGCACCCGGATTCCAATACATGGCTTCAACGCCTGCGAGCGATGCGGTTGCCGCGCCTGCCATTGCCAAGCCTGCTCCGCCCACGGGAATCAAGACTTGGTTACCGCTTGAAGCACCAACTCGTCGCTCCTGCGCCGATGCAGGTTGCATGAGTGCTAACGCAATCAGTAAGGTTACTGCTATTGTTTTGAGTTGTCTCACGTTTCGTCTCCCTTATTGAAAGTTCAAATTCTTTAAGTTTTAAGCGCGACCCCGTTTTGACCACGAGGTCGCTTTTTCAGTTTGATGCTTGCGTTTAGAAGAAGTCTTCACGTTCTTGGCGCATAATGACCCCAAGTTTGAGGATTTTGTTTCCGAACTCGGTTTCAATATGCACGAGATACATGCCACTTGCGACCGGAATATTGGAGGCGTTTCTCAAATTCCAATCTTCCAAAGAAGAGTTCGGATTGTCTCTGTCAATCACGCGCACTAAGTCGCCGTTCAGCGTGAAGATGCGGATTTTGCACTTTTGCGGCAGGTTGCTGAAGGTTACAAAGGTTTGGCGCAAGAACCGCTCGCGTCCGCTTGAACCGAGATAAGGATTCGGGAACACGTTGATTTTTGCTAAACGGTCTTCGCCTGCTTGTCGGTCGTTGAAGCGCGGTCCCTCGGTTTGAACAATGTATTCAGTCTGCGGCGTTAAGCGATAGTTGGGATAAATGAACAGCGTATCGCCCGCCCGGAACGTTCTTCCTGACTGCTGACGTAGCCATAGCGCATATGCGATATCCAACTGACTTGACTGCGTCACGATATATCGCGGCTGATTGTTTGCCGTTCCCACGACATAGCGCAACGTGTCTTGATTTTCTCGATAAGGAGAGTTCATCACATACACAAGTTCTTGACCGCCGTGCGTCGCCGTTGAGACTTCCCATTTGCCATTCACATCGAAGCCCAACGCCTTTTGCTCGTTGCGCTCCGTGAACAGCACATTGACTCGCTCGAAGCTAAATCCGCCGCCCGCGTTTGGACGCATCTTAAAGGCTTGGAAAGGCACGCGCCGTCGGTCTTGATACGGACCATTGGCGTTCAAACGCGCAATTTTTGACACCGTTGGTCCGCCTGAAAAGAGGGGATTTGTGGTTGTATCGATAAAGGCGCGATAGGATTCGTCGCTCGCGATGAGGAACGAATTTGCGCCAACCCCGCCGCGCTGAATGTTGAGCACATATCGGTAGGCTCTCGTCCATTGGGTCGTATCGTTCCCTTGAAACACGATGGCGACTGGAAGCAGGCTATCAGACGGAAGCAATGTTCCCGCCGTTACTTGTCCAAAGATATCGACTTGGGGATAACATACGCTTCCGTTGTCGCTTAACCCGTTCAAATTAAATTTTTCCGCATTCCCTTGAAGCGAAGCGGCGCTATTTCCCGCCGTTGTCGACGTATATGCGCTTTCTTTTGCCAAAAACCACTTGCCGTTGGCAGGGCTGTAAGCGATCGGTGGCAGACCCAGTTGACCATCTCGTTTGACGCCAGGCAGGTTTTGTTTGGCGACGATTCGCAATCCGCTGAAAATCGCCGCGTCTGCGCGTTGCTCCAATAGCGCGAGCGAATCAGGATTGTATTGTCCAATCGTCGTTATTCGACTTACTCTGAGCGAATCGACAGGGTCGTTCGCCAGCGGATAAATCGGTTGGTCGTTGTCTGCGTTTCTTAATTCCCATCGCGTGCCTTGTGCGTTCAAGATTTTAACCTTGATTCTTTGCGCTTTCATTTTGGTCGGGTCTTCCACGAGCACTTTAACGTTGTCGTCGCCGAGTTGTTTTAATCGATCCGATTCCACTCGGTCGCCCACATTGGCAGGCAAAACCGTTCCCAACGTGGTCGCTCTCGGCACGACCTCAAAAATCTTTTCAAGGCTCTCGAGCGCGGCGGGGTTGGGTCTGTCAGGAATTCCCGTCGAGAAGTTTGGATATGGATTCAACGAGAGCAAATATGGATTGACGTAGTATGAGGTTACGGCGTAGAAGTAGCGTCTGCCGTTAATCAGGCTTCCGCCGCGAATAAAGTCCTCCGTAATGCGAATGGAACGCTGAATCCCGGAGTTTGTGCCCGTTTGCGTGATGTCCACGATTGGGCGACCTTGCGCGTCGTTGCGGCGCGGGTCGAAATCCAGCACATTTGTGATGTTATCAATGATGTCATATGTGGCAATTTTACGCACGCGAGAGGTCGGCACGGCGCGCCCTTCAACGAGTTCAAATTGATAGACATTGTAGCCTTGGAAGAAGTATTTGTCATTTGGTAGCAGTGCTCCCGGACGATTGAGAGGCTCATTTTCAATAGCGCGCGTGAAGGATTGCGCTCTTGAATTGGTATCGACCCAGTTCAAGATAATCTCGTTTTCAAGTGCAGTTACTTTCACATTTGGCGCAGGCGGCTGAGGCACTTTGAAGTTCGCATCAAAGATGGCTTGAATGGCGAAGTTTTCTTGGCGCAGTCTTGTTACAGAGTTCAAGTTGTTCGTTCCTTGTGCGATGTGAACGCCGATAACGACGAGTTGCTCTTCACCTGCAAACACATCGAATGGTCCTGTAACAATCAACTGCCGCTTGTCCGCAAGTTGGGTCTCAATGATGCCTTGTCCTGTTTCAGGGTCGCCGGGGAACATAAAGTTTGAGCCAGGTTCAGTATTGCCCAGCGGATTGGCGTTTTTGTCTAACCCTCGCATGAAGTTATAGACGTGGTCAGCGCGTCCGGTTTCGGGGTCGCCAATTGGTCCGCCTGCGTTGTCAAATCGCACGTGTGCCGAGGCACCAAGTGTTGCGGGTTGGTTGAAACGCGGATTTGGAATCACGGTGTTGTCGGGTAGGGTAATGGTTGGTCTTGTGTCGAGCTCAACGGGACGAGGCGTGCCCGTGAATGGCACGTTTTGTCTTCTGAATGGTCCTTGGAAGTAATCAACACCGACAGCGGGCGGTGGCGAGCCATAAACAGGGTCCGATGGTGCGCCGTTATAGCAATAAGCAAGGCTACGCAAGGTATCTACGCCCACGAGGTCGTCTCCTGCGTCGCCTAAGTCGTTGTCATTAAACACGGCGAAGTAAGTATTTTTCCAAAGCCCCGTGCTCTGATTGCTCGGATTTGGGATATTTCGATTGATAACTCGGAACTTGAAAAACACCGCTCTGCCGACTTCGCCTGCGGTTGCAAACGCAAACGCAAGTTGTTGGATTTCGCAGTTCATTGGTTGACTACTGAAGCGTCTGTTCAGGCGGTCGTTGTAGACGCACCATGCCGTCACGGCACCAATCAATTTGGGCTGAAGTCGGTCTCTGACGCGCGTGACAAAATCCGACAGTTTTTCATTCGGTTGAGGGAAAATCGGGTTGTTCGTTTCTTTATCCAATGCAATCGGCGGAGTTACACCGGGAATCACATCTTCGGGGGCAATGGGCAGAATGGTTGTGCCGCCGTCAGGGCTAACCGCGAAACTATCAGCTAATCCGCTTTCGGTTTCGAGCGTTAGGTAAGGCGCACCTTGTTCATATGGCCACTCGCGGTAATCCACATTGCTATTTTCGTTATCGCCCGAACGAATTACATAGAGTCGGTTGCGAATGGCGGTTTGGTCGTCGGATTGTAGCCCCGTCGGTGTTTGAATAATTCTACCAGGGCGGAACTCGGTGCCGTTGCGACCGATATTTTGGACTGCCGCCGTTCTCAACCCACCTAAGCTTTGGTCTCCTTCGAACTGACACGCGAGCCAAGGACTCATCAAGAAGATGGCGGAGCGTCCGCTTCCTGCGGGCCAAATAAATGCCGCCGCATCAGATGCCGATTGGAACAAGCGCGCATCGTTGGCAATCCATGCTTCTACTTGATTGACATTAAGAACGGGTCTATAATCTAAAATCAAAGAAGAAGGTGCAGTGTTTGTTGGCTTTTTGGTGCGTTTGTCTTCTTTTCCATACAGCGTTGGAGTGGTCGCCATTGTTAGAAGGAAGACCAACGAGAGTATCGTGCGAATAGGCTGTTTTGTCATTTCCTTTTCCGTTAGTAGGTTAAAAACGATAGTGTTAGAATCCAAGCATTAAGCCGAGGCGAATTTGTTGCGCCGCTCCAAAGAAGAACGGATTGCGCTCACGTGCTCTGTAATGCTCGCGATACTTCCGCTCGATTTCAGCATCGCGCTCTGGCGTTCTTGCAAAGGATGCAATTCGACCTAAAATCGTGCTTTCAAAATCTTGCCTAAACTCTGCAGTTTCGCTCCACCCCCCGTTATCGGGCTGACCTGTGGTTCTATAAACATTCACGACATTTTCGTTACCAAGTAAATTGAGTGCCCACAAATACACTTTCGTATTCAACTTATCAAAGAGGCGGAAGTCTTTGTCTACTCTAAGATCGACTCGAAAAATCCAAGGCGTATAGGCAGTGTTTTTGAAGGCACGTGCAACAGATACCCCGCTTTGCGTTACGGGGTCAAATTCTGCAAATACCGGAGTAAAGGCATTGCCACTGTTGAATCTGACAAGGAGGTTTGCACCGAATCCGCGCAGGACTTCTGGCATGGACTTATCGTTCAATCCGATGCGATAGTCGACTTGGATGTTGCCTGTATGGCGTTGGTCAAAGTCCAATGCCGAGATTGCCGTTGGGGCAGATTCCGCATCCGAGTTTCTTCGGAAAAACTCTGCAAATCGCGTCGGGTCGGTGTTTGTGCCGCCCGCAAATTGCAGTGTGTAAGCGGCAGAGAGGTTTAAGTTATTGAATCGATTTGAGCGAATGGTTACATCTAAGCCACGAATCGTTCCGAAGTCGGCGTTTCCGAAGTAGTTCAGCACGAAGCCGTTATCCAACACAATGCGAATGGTTTGGAGCAGGTTGCTGGTTTCTTTATAGAACGCCGTTACGTCGATTGAGGTCGCATCGCCAAGCATTTGCTGGAAACCGATTTCGTAGCTATCGGTGATTTCCGCTTCAAGGTTTGGATTGCGTCCAATCCCTTGCCCTCTCAAGCGTTGCGCACTCGTATTTCGGCTATCGTAGAGAAATTGCAGTTGCGGCATTTGTGCAAAGCGTCCGTATTGGGCGTGAAACACGGTTTGTTCCGACACAGGAAACGAAAATGAAATACGCGGTTGGAGCACAAATATCGTTCTGTTGTTTCCGAAGTTGATGCTTCCATCGTCGTTGAGTGGATTCTCCAAATTGATTGCTTGGGTATTCGCATCTAAGTAATCAAAGCGCAACCCGACGTTCATGTTAAAATCTTTGATACCGTAGCGGTCTTTAATGTAAGCCGATGCCACAATCGGGTTTCGTGTACCATCTACGCGCGGGTCAAAGATGTTGCTGTCTCTAACACGCTCACCTCCGACCACAAGCGGCATCCCCGTTACAGGATCTAATTGGCGATTCGTTGATGTGAAGCTATTATACCAAGTCGTGAGCGGCTCGAAACCGAAATCTTCTGGCGTGTATCCGATGAAGTTAATGGTATTAACTGTTGCTCGTGGATCGACCGAAGGGTCAAAGAAGCCGAACTTGTAGGTGTGATAACGGAACTGACCACCCGCTTTGAGGTTATGCTCGTTAATCTGCGTCTCGAAATCGCCACGCACTTCAAAGTATTGAATTAACTCACGTGAATAGCCCCGCAACGGTCGCCCTGTATTGATGAAAAAGCCAAACGCGTCAAATGCAGAAGGCACAGAATCCAATTGCGCCTTGTAGGAGTGAAAATCTCGGCGGAAAGTATTATCCATCGTTTCGGTAAATTGCCGCAAGAACTGTCCTTGAATGGTAAAATACGACTTTGCCGTCAAGGCTTGGGTATAGCGTAAATAAACTTGGTCGACAGAGGTTTCATCACGCTGCTGGTGCGCGGTGTTCGTGCCGGGAATTCCATCTCGGTCAAAGAATCCAATGTCTATGATATTTCCGTTTTCATCTCTTATGAAATCTGAGTTCTCTGTAATTGCCGACCTTTGATTTAATTGTCCTTGGTCGTTTGCATTTCGCGACGCGGTGCGCGTAAAGTTGCCGCCGAACTTCAAATCAATCCCGTTTCCGAGTTCGTAGCGCAGTTTATAAACGCCGTTGAACTGCTCTAAATCGTTTCCAGGCAACACACCGAATCCCTGACGCGGGTCTCTATCGGTGAGATTTTGGTATTCAATCAAACCATAAAACGACAAGTCTTTGAAGCCAGGAATAAGCGGACCGCCAACGCTGATGTTGCCTAAGTTGTATCCATATCCACCAAATTGATTCGTTCCGAACGAACGCTTCGGCAAAAACGCATCGCTAATTAAGTGGGTATTGATTGAATACTTATCGGTAGAAGCATCTTTCGTTGTGGTTGTAACAATCCCCGAACCCGCATTTCCAAACTCTGCATCAAAGCTTGAAAGTACCACGATTTCTTGAAGCGCATCGTTGCTCACATTTCCTGCAAAGCCGTTGTTCAAGGGGTTATTTTGCAAAATACCGTCGACATAAAATGCGACTTCACCTGAACGACCGCCACGCATGTAAATCGTGCCACTGCCCTCCGGTTGAATCACCCCCGCTTGCAAACCGACAAAACCTTGCACGCCGCGAAGCGGAGAATTCTGAATTTGTTCCGAAGAGATGACCATCGTTTTCGTCGTCGCTGACGGTTCAATCAGCGGTCTATCCGCAATCACGTCAATGACGGCAGTTTCTTTAGCCTTCGTTCCTAATGAAAAATCAAGGCGTGTTGTGAGATTTGAGGTAATCTTAACGCCCTCAACCGTTACGTCGGTATAGCCGATGTAGGACGTTTTCACCCGATACACACCAACAGGCACGTTCAAAATCGTGTAATTTCCCTCAAGGTCGGTTACCGCGCCGATTTTCGTGCCTTCCACGCGCACGCTGGCGCGAATGAGCGGCTCGCCAGTTTCGGCGTCGGTTACTTTGCCCGTCAATTTTCCCGACACGCTCTGCGCTAATGCCGTCGTTGCCGAAAAAAGCGCACTTAAAAGTAGCACCCACAGTATAGGTCTTTGCTTCATTGTTCTGTCGTGTTTTCTATGATGAACTATAAAAAAAGTTAAACTTCTTTAAACCCTTGAATAATCTTCAAGCAAAAAACTCTTAGTGAGATTTAAACTCATTTTTTTGATGGAAATCAACATGGAGGTGGTGTTTTTGTGTTTTGTTGAGCAATTTTGTCATGCTTTAATGTTCTTTTTGTAGCATCAAAAAAAAAAACAAAAGTGGAGGCGCGCGGTTCAGGTCACGCGCTCCCACCTTTAAAATCAGTTACTTCACAAGCATCATTTTCTTCGTTTGCACGAAAGAGCCTGCTTGCAGTTTGTAGAAATAAACGCCGCTTGAAAGATTTGAGGCGTTGAACGGAACCGTGTAAGCGCCTGCGGCTTTGACTTCGTTCACCAGCGTAGCGACTTCTCGTCCCAACACATCATAAATTTTGAGCGAGACATTCTCGGCTTTCGGAAGCACATAAGAAATGTTTGTCGTCGGGTTGAACGGGTTGGGATAGTTTTGCTCTAAACGATAGACTTCTGCGACTTTTGCGCGATTGTCGCCCGCTGAAAGCGTAGACAACCGACGGTGCAAGAGTTGAGCGCGAGAAATTGGCGCATTATCGGTGAACGCGCTCGATCCTGGTTGCGGGTCTTGTTGATAGACCACATCGACGAAATTGTTGTTCGGGTTGAACTCAGCAATCGATGGGTAGCGGAAGTCCATCGTCGCGTTAGTTTCCAACAACGCGGGATTCGTCCAATTTGCGCCGCCGTTAGTCGACTTCGTGTAAGCCACCGTGTAATAATTGAATCCGCCCGCCGACGTGTCCGATCTTGCGACAGTAAAGACGCAGTGCAAATCGCCGTTTGGCGTTACGCCAATCGTGGGATAATCAATCGGGAAGTGGTTTGTTTGCGACACGCCGCTTCCTGGACGAATATATCCCGTCCAACTGCTTCCGAAAAGCGCTTGAATTTTCGTGGTATCAACCACATTCACAAACCCTGTCGCTTGCGACCAGAACCAAATGCCTTGTCCTCGGAACTCGTAGCCCGCTCCTACGAAGCGCCCTGTCGAGAACACGAAACAGAGATTTTCGCCACGATAGACGGCATCTGCCCCAATCCATGGCGCAATCGAATCCGTCGCCGTCGTGATAACGCCGATGCCTGGTCCAGTGGGCGTAAGTTTCGTTAAGCGACGGAATGCGGGAAAAGTCGCTCCGCTATCGTTTGACTCGGCGAAAGAAATATAGTTTTCGTTTGGACCGCCCAAGTGATACATCGCGACTTTTGCGCCGCTCGGCGAAACGACCACATTGTAGCGACCGCCTGAATCCAGCGTGTCGCCTTCTTCGGTTGCAAGCGCGCCGCTCCAATTCGCTTCAAATTGACTCGATGCGGCATCATACCTGATCATGTGAACCGTTCCTGGACCGCCTGAGAATGAGGACATCATCCACATTTTTGTGCCAGATGGGTTCGCCGTGATGTAGGGCCAAATGATGTTGCCGCCAAGTTGCACGCCAGGATCGGAGGGCTCGATGCCTGAGAAGCTGAGCAATCCTTCATCGCCATCAATGTAGGCGCGCGAAAGCAACCTCTGGCCCGTTGGTTGATTATGCGCCGCTACGACGCCCAAATAAGAGCCGCCACCTTGATTGAGCGCCGTCATCGACGGGAAACCCTCGCGAATGCCGCTCACGCTGGCAATCGAGTTCCAACTCGTTCCGCCGTTTGAACTAAACGCATACCCCGCTCTGCGCGTCGCGTTAGCGTTCGCGGAATCCGTGCTTAACATATAAGCCACGTGAATTTTGTTGTTGTCGCTTGGATTTACGAAGATATACTTCGCCGCTCCGCCGTTGATTTGATAATCGTAAAAACCCGACAAGCCCGTTGGCGTGCCGCTGAAACTTTCGATTGCAGGTCCGTGAGTAAAGCCGTGAATTTCTAACTTGCTCGCTTTTGAAGCGGCGGTCGCTTCGTCATACTTGACGATTTTGGCAGTCGTTTCCTTGTTTTTCTTGTCTTTCCCGCTGGCAAACGTTGCCACGCTCATCAGCAGAAGTGCAGATAAAAGCAATGTAAAGTGCTTTCGCATTTTGTTTTCTCCTAAGTTTTGAATTAAAAAGTTGATTGATTGATTGCGTTGATTGCGCTTGAAAGTTTGTTTTATTGAAATTAAAGAACGGAATCTCACTTTGATGCAATTTTGCTTTGACGAAGATACTTGCTCACTTTTTTCGTTGTTTGAACATTTGTTTTATCGCATACAAATTTGGAGATGAATCCTCTGCCACTGACTTTGAGGCAAAACTCATCCCCTTTTCAAAAACGAACAGCATTAAAAACATCGATCGATTGGCTAAATGAGACTTTGGCCGAGACTTTGGCCTTCGACGCAAGTTTTGCTTGTTTATTCGTTGTTTGTTATGTGCTGATTTTCAAGAAACAAGTAACTAAAAATTTTTTTTCGTCAGAATTTTTTGTGCATCGTCGTCTTAGATTGCTACAAGTAACGAAACGATATGCAATGCAAATGCAGATTTTGAAAGAGCACCTTTGTGTTGTTGACCTTAACTGAAATTTAACACTTAGAGCAAAT
The DNA here is from genome assembly GCA_029263855.1 of Candidatus Thermochlorobacteriaceae bacterium. Classification (GTDB taxonomy): domain Bacteria; phylum Bacteroidota; class Chlorobiia; order Chlorobiales; family Thermochlorobacteraceae; genus JANWWM01. The sequence goes on from JAJUFC010000002.1 coordinate 37,423, forward strand.
TCTCCAAATTTTTTTTTCGGTTTTTTTCTGCTTTTGCCTTAAAAAATTACTTTTCTTGTTGGAGTGCGTTCAAGCCAATCACAGCAAGCATTCTGCCTGTTTTTCCTTTTTCACGGCGAAACGAAAAAAAGCGGTCGTGTTCAAGGTAGGTGCAGTGCGGAGAAACTTCAATGTGCTCGTGCGGAACGCCGAAGTTTTCAAGTTGCATGCGGTTAGCCGTTTTGAGGTCAAGCAGAAATTTTCCTCGTGCATCGTCATATCGCTTCACTTGGTTTGGGAAATGCCTTGCGACGTCTTCACCAACTTCATATGCCTCACCACTAATGCATGCGCCGATAAAGGCATAACAATCTTTGCCTTCTGTGCCGAACGTTTCACTCATTTTGAGCAAGGTTTTGTAGAGAATGGCTTTGGCTGTGCCGCGCCAGCCTGCGTGGACATTGGCAACGGCGTTGTGGGTTCGGTCGTAAATCAAAATCGGCGCGCAATCGGCAACGGAAACGGCAAGAAAAACGCCCACTCGATTCGTGATATGCGCATCATAGCCGTCGTAATTGCCCCCATGCTCGGCAATCAAGACGGCATCTCCATGAACTTGATGTGAGAGCACGAGTTGAGTCGGCTCAATTCCAATTGCACGGCATAAGATGGCGCGATTTTTCAAGACATCTTCACGAGCGTCGCCCGACGAAAGTCCCAAATTGAGCGAGCGGAACGCGCCTTCACTTACGCCGCCCTCGCGCGTGGTTTGAAGCGCAACGACATTTGGAAAGGCTTGAAAAATACTTGGTTGAAGTAGTGAATTTATTTGTTGGAACATTTCACCCACTTTTTTGTGTGCCGTTGCTGTTATCTTGAATTTCAAAACATAACAGAACCTCTCGATATGTTCAAACGCGCTTGGCTTTTCGCTTTTTGCTTTTCCTTGATTTCTCGATTACTGCTTGCGCAGACTTCGTGGCGAACGTTTGCTTCTGTATCGTCCGCGTCGGCGGTTGAAGTCTCCAATAGCGGTCAGGCTTGGGTTGCGACAAGTGGCGGCTTGTATCGCTTTAATCCTACCACCAACAAAACCGAAATTTTCACCAACATCGACGGGCTTGCCGACATTCGCTTGACTGCACTCGCGCTCGATTCCAAAAATAATGCGCTTTGGATAGGCACTGACGAGGGCGTGATTACAAACCTGAATTTGAACAGCCTGCAATTCACGAACAGTTTTGCGATTGCCAATGTAACGCAGTTTCCGCAGAAGCGCATTCGCGACTTTGCGTTGAGTGGCGATTCGCTTTTAGTGGCAACGGATTTCGGCGCATTGCTCTACACGCCTTCACGCCGCGAAGTGCGCGAAACCTACCTCACGCTCGGCGCATTTGCGACGGGCACAGCAGTTCGCTCTGTGCTTTTCGCCGATACGCTCATCGTGGCGGGCACGCCGCTCGGCATTGCCATCGCTTCGCGCCGAACGCAAAACCTGATTGCGCCATCATCTTGGCAGAGCATCGGTGTTGCGAATGTGAATGCACTCGCGGCGTTCAACGGGAAAATTTACGTTGGCACCAGCACGTCGCTCTTGGCTTATCGTGTAGCAACTCAAAGTTTTGAGACGGTTGCAACCGATTCCGTTATCGCGCTTCGCACGGCGAATGGTCGCCTATATGCGTTGATGAAATCAGGCGTGCTCTCGCTTTCCGAAAGCGGCGCAACAAGCACATTTGCCTTTGATTTTTCAGGCGCGACGGATATCGATGTGGCTTCCGATGAAACCGCGTTCATCACCGACGCGCATCAATCTCTGCTTGTTTTGCGCAATCAATCCGTTTCGCCAATTTCGCTTAACACGCCGCTCGCCAATCGGTTTGAATGCTTCGGCGTTGATTCGCGTGGCAGGCTTTGGGTAAGTTCAACCATCGGCGACCGAAACACAGAAGGATTTTATCGGTTAGATTTTGCCACAAGTCAATGGACAAATTTTCCCTCGCTTTCTGCATCAGGACTGAACGGCTCGCTCCGACAGTTCAACGCGTTTGCTGAACAGAACGGCTCGATTTATTTGAGCGGATGGGGAAACGGCTTTGTTGAATTTTTCGGCGATGACTCGGTGCGTGGCTACTCGCGCGCCAATACGCCGCTTCTCTCTGGTCCGCCAAACGCGCCAAATTTCATTGTGATGACTGACTTCGCCCCTGATGCCAACGGCGTGCTGTGGATTGCCAACTACCTTTCCGCTAACGGTGCGCTAACGGCTAAACTTCCTGATGGTTCATTCAGAAATTTTGCAACGCTCAACACCAGCGCAACCGGGTTGAATGGGTTTCCTTCGGGCGTTTTTGCGTTTCGATTAACCCTTGACAATCTTGGACGCAAGTGGGTTGCTTGTCGCGGTTCAGGCTCCGATGCGGGCGCAGGCGTGATGATTTTTGACGACAATGGCACGCTCGATAATCTCAACGACGACCAATACATTCGCCTGACCACATCGCCCAATCAAGGCAACCTTCCGAACTTGAAAGTCAATGCGATTAAAACCGATTTAGATGGCGCAATTTGGTTCGCGACCGATGAGGGCGCGGCGTATTACTTCGACGCCAGCCTTGTTCAAGCAGGCTTTGCGATTCCAAGCGTTACGCGCATTTTTGACTTGCAAGATGAAGTGCTCACTTCGCTCGCGATTGACGCGCTCAACCGAAAATGGTTCGGCTCGACGAGTGGCGTATGGCTTCTCTCGCCCGACGGCTCGTCGGTGATTGCGCACTACACCGAAACGAATTCGCCACTTCTTTCCAACCGCGTTTTAGCCCTTGAAGTCGACCGACAAAGCGGCAGAGTGTTCGTTGGCACAGAGCGTGGGCTTTCGGTCATTCAAACCGTCGCCGTTCAGCCCCCGCTCACGATGTCGGATTTGAAAATCGCCCCCAATCCGGTGCGCTTGCCCGAACATCGTGCCATTCAAATTCAAGGGCTATCGCGCAATACGTCGGTCAAAATTATCACGCCCACAGGTCGTTTAGTTCGCAACTTAAAGAGCGACGGCGGCGCAGTTGTATTTTGGGACGGCAAGGATAATCGGGGCGAACTCGTTGCCAGCGGCGTTTATATCGCCGTCGGCATCAGTGAGAATGGCAAAGAAAGCGGACTTGGAAAAATCGCCGTGATTCGCGGGAGATAATTTTTTTTCATCAAACCGTTGCATTGTGCCTTTCGCGCGTGTATATTTGCAACCCTTTTTCAAAGCATCTGCTAAAAAAGGACGAGGTCAGGTAGCTCAGTCGGTAGAGCAAAGGACTGAAAATCCTTGTGTCGGGGGTTCGATTCCCTCCCTGACCACATCAACAGAAGAGCCGCCTCGTGCGGCTTTTTTAGTTGCGCAAAATTTTTGATTTATATCACGCCTATATCACGCCTATATCACGCCGTTATCCGAGCAAAATTGCGCGCGTGAAAAATTTCCCTTTCGTAGAAACGTAATTTTTTTAACTTCTCTTTCCATATCACACGACAAAGCCGTTCATATGTAGGGCAGTTTTTTCTTCAAAATCTCAAACAAAACATCAAACGGTCTAATCATACTCATGAACCCAAAACTTAAAATTTTGTTTGTCGACGACGAACCTCACATCTTAGAAGCCCTCTCTCAACTTTTCGACACGCTCTACGATGTCCATACAGCAAATAGCGGCGCCGAAGCGATTGAGTATGTTCGCCAAACGCCTGATATCGCCATTGTCGTTAGCGACCAGCGCATGCCGCAGATGAAAGGCGTTGATGTGCTTAAAAACATCAAGGCGATTTCGCCCGATACGGTGCGCATTTTGCTTACAGGCTATGCCGATGCCGACGCGATTTTGGATTCTGTGAATGTCGGCGAAGTTTTTAGATACATCAAAAAGCCTTGGAACACGGAGCAAATCCGCGAAGTCATTTCGCTTGCGGCAATAACTTACACGACGCGCAAGAAAGCCAAAGAAAGCAGTGCTTCCACACAGAAACCTGCCGAGCCGCAACCCACCAACACGATTACGGCGGCGATGGAGTTGCTCTTGAAGCAGAAATCGGTCGAGGAACATTTCTTCACGAAACTTTCAGATACGCACAAAGCCAGATCGACCGAAGAAGTGTTTCAGCAGGCGTTTTTAAGCAAGTCGGGCAAGCCGAAAATTCTCGTTGTTGATGATGAGCAAGGTGTTTTAGTCGCGCTCTCGCAACTTTTATCCGATGAATATGAAGTGATTACCTGCCAATCCGCTGATGAAGCGGTGAAATTGCTCGAGCAAGATTCGTTTGTAACGCTCTTGCTCACCGACCAGCGCATGCCGAAGAAAACCGGCACGGAACTTTTGATTGATTCGCGCGAGATTGCGCCGCTTGTTCCAAAAGTGCTGATTACGGCTTACACCGATGTGGAAGACGTGATTCGTTTGATTAACGAGGGGCAAATTTTCCGCTACATTCAAAAGCCTTGGAATCCCGAAAAACTCCGAGAGACGATTGCTGAAGCCGTCATGCTCTACAAGCATCAAATTACGTCGCAACTTTCTTCGCGCACCGAGAGCGAGCATGTCGCCGATAAAGTCAAAGACGCATCGCCGACCGCCAACGCCCAGCCGTCACCCGATGATGCCCTTGCTAAACTTAAAGCCCTGAGCGAATTAGCTAAAAAATCCACGTAGTCAACGATTAACACAACAAAGGACAAACCCATGTTAGAAGGATTTCTTCGCTCCAAAGATTTTCTCGCCAAAGAAAGCGTGCCGAAAGAAGAGTATGAACGCGTGCTCAAAGAGCGCAACCTCTTACTTCAACTCATCGACAGCCTTCCTGACAGCATTTACGCCAAAGACGCGGACGGCAAATTTTTAATCTCCAATCAAAAGAATACCGAACTGCTCGGCAAGCATCACTCGTTTGAGGTGATTGGAAAAAACGACTTTGATTTTTACGACAAAGAACTCGCCGAAAAATACCGTCAAGACGAGGTCATCTTGTTGAACAGCGGTCAAGATTTTATCAATACCGAAGAACCGAACGTCAATAACCTCACGGGAGAACAACGGTGGATTTCGACGACGAAGGTTGTCATTCGCGACGAAAACGGCGTTCCTCGAGGCTTGTTTGGAATCGGGCGCGACATTACGACGCGAAAACTCATCGAGGAAGAGTTGGTCAAAAGTCAAGAAACGTTCCGCAAGACGATTGACACGGCGCCGAGCATGATTTATCAGTTGCTCTTCCGCCCCGATGGCACGTTCTTTTATCCGTTTGTCAGCCGAGGCTCTGTGGCGCTCTATGGCGTTGAACCAGAAGTGATTATGCTCAATGCCTCCACCATCACGAAAATGTGGCACCCCGACGATGTAGATGAATACTGGCGTCAAATTCGCAACACACTCGATAACCTTGTGCCGCTTGATGTAACCGTGCGCATTCTCTTGCCTGATGGTAAAATCAAATGGGTGCGTGTGAACTCTCTTCCTGAAAAACAGCCCGACGGCAGCATCATTCTTTATGGCGTGCGCACCGACGTCACCGCGCAAAAAGAAAATGAGAGCAAGCTACGCCTGCAACAAGCGCAGATGAACACCGCCGCCGACCTTGCGCGGATGGCATTCTGGCAAGCCGACTTGTATCAACAAACCTTCATCTTCAACGAGCGATGCTTCGCTTTGATTGGCACGAGCATTGAGAAAGAAGGCTCCTACAACATCAGCATACAAGACTATCTCAGTCGGTTTGTTTTGGAAGACGACGTGCCCGAAACGCTCCGACATTTAGACACCGTCTTGTCGTCTGCCGACTTAATGCGCGGCGAAGCCTCGTATCGCATCAGGCGATTGAACGACGGCGCGGTTCGCTATCTTAGAGTGCTGTATAACGTGGAGCGTAACGCCGACGGCATTCCCTTTCGCCTCTTCGGACCCATACAGGACATTACCGAGCAAAAAAACGCGGAAGAGCAAATTCGTCAGAGCGAGGAAGTCTTCCGAAAAACGGTCAATGCCGTGCCTGGAATGATTTACCAAATTCTCTTCCGCCCCGACGGCACTATCGTTTATCCTTTTGTGAGCGTTGGCAGTAAATCCATTTACGGCGTTGAACCTGAGCGCATTATGCTCGATGCCTCCATCATTACAAAGATGTGGCACCCCGACGACATTGGCGAATACATGAGGCGCGTGGAAGAATGTCGTCGCACCTTAAAGCCGTTCGATATGGAGTGCCGTATTGTCATGCCTGATGGGAAAATCAGATGGCTACGCGTTCACTCTACGCCCGAACTTGAACCCGACGGCGGAATCCGCTTCTACGGCGTGCGTGTTGACATCACAGAGCAAAAGAAATTGGAAGCCGAACTTGCGGCGCGGCTCAAACAAATTCAAGACACACAAACACATTTGATTCAGACGGAGAAAATGTCGGCACTCGGACAAATGGTCGCCGGCATTGCGCACGAACTCAATACGCCGATTGGCTACGCCTCCAACAACGTTGCCTTGATTCGGGAACGCTTTTCAATCATTTCCAACTTGCTCTCCAAAGCCCTGAAAGCACAAGATGCCGTTTATTCAGGCGAGTTGGAAAAAGCCCTTACGATGATGCAAGAAATTCGCACCTCGCAAAACGGAACGGTCGCCGAACTTGAAGAAACGGTGCGACGAACTGAGCGGCTTTTCATCGGCATTTCATCGGGCTTTGAGCAAATGACGAACCTCGTGCGCTCAATGCGCAACTTCGCACGCCTTGACGAAGCCGAAATGAAAAAAGCCGATATTAACGAGGGCATCAAAAACTGCCTCTTGATGGTTGGACACTTACTCAAAGATAAAGATGTTGAACTCACCACCGAATATGGCATTTTGCCACTCGTTGATTGTTTTCCTGCGCAACTCAATCAGGTCTTTTTGAACCTTATCGGCAATGCTATTCACGCTGTTGAGGAAAAGCCCGATGCCAAAGTGCATATCAAAACGTCGCTCGAACACAATTATGTTGTTGTTCGCGTTCAGGATAACGGCAAAGGCATTCCCAAACATGTGCAAGCGAAAATTTTTGACCCATTTTTCACGACGAAGCCCGTTGGCAAAGGCACGGGATTAGGGCTATCCATTTCATTTGATATTGTTCAAAAACATCACGGCACGCTCACTTTTGAAACCGAAGAAGGTAAGGGCACAACCTTCATTGTGAAAATTCCTGCAACAGATTTTTTGCAAACTTCTGTGTAACGCTTTGAAGAACCGATGCGCCAACTATGAAACAACTTAAATTGCTTTTGGTCGATGATGAGCCTCAGATTTTAGAAAGCCTGTCGCAACTTTTCGACTACGACTACCGCGTTTTAACTGCCACAAGCGGCGAAGCGGCTCTCTCGCTTCTCAATTCGCATCGCGATGTGGCGATTATTATCAGCGACCAGCGCATGGCGGGCATGCGCGGCGTAGACCTGCTTCGCCACGTCAAGCAAATCATTCCTGAATCCATGCGGATTTTGCTCACGGGCTACTCCGACCTTGAATCCGTGCTTCAATCGGTCAATGTTGGCGAAGTATTCCGATATGTTCGTAAACCTTGGCAACCCGAGACGCTCAAATCAATTGTCGCCCTTGCCGCCGCAACCTACATCTTGCGCAGTCAACGCGAGAAAAAGCAAGATTCAATTTCAGACAAATCTGCGCCGCTCGTCAACGCGCTTAAATTCAACGCACCGCCTCACGCTGAGCCTGAATTACCTTCCTCTGATTCCCAGCAAACGCATTTGCAACCCAATGCGCCAGACGACAAACAAGCGGATTTGGAAACAGAAACACCCATTAACAACGACGCAAGTTCAATTGAGCAACGCTCCACCGAAACGCCCTTCATTGAACCGCCGCCAATCGACGCGGCTCTTGCCAACGCGACCGATTCTCTCGAGCAGGAATTTTTAAACGATGTTGAAAAAACGCTTGATACCCTGCCCGTTCATCTCGAGTTAGAAGACGACATTCAACCCATCGAAAATTTACAAGCCGAATTTCAATCGTATTTCACTGACGATATTTTAGCCGAACTCAAACGCTACGAAAGCTTCGAGGAAGAATTTTTTGCTCGCCTCAACGAAGCCAACGACCTTGATTTAATCGCTTCCGACGACTTGGGAAGTTTTGAAAAACGCTTCTGCGGCAAGAGCGGAAAGCCGCGCGTCTTATTCGTCGACGACGACTCCGACGTGCTCTATCTCATCTCTGAAACCTTCAAGCGCGAATACGACGTCTTTACCTGCCTTTCGGCAGAATCGGCGATGGAGCTTTTGGAAGGAAAATCTTTTTTCGCGTGCATCGTGGCGGATTTGAGAATGCCCGGACAAAGCGGCTCCGAGTTTCTCATTCAAGCCGAAGCGATTGAACCGCTTGTGCCAAAAATTTTAATGTCCTCTTACGCCGATGCTGAAGTTATCGTCTCGCTCGTCAATCACGGGTTGCTGTATCGATTCGTCTCCAAGCCTTATGACGTTCCGAACCTGAAAAATATCATCGTAAGCGCGGTCGAAGAATGTCGCCGCCGTGTTGAGCGCGGCTTGAAATATCGCGGCATCAAAAAAGCATTCCTCAATTCCAAAGAGAACGCAAAGCCTGTTCAAAAAGATGAAATCTATTTCGCGCCCAATGTTCCAGTTGCCGACGGTCTCCGCACGCAATTAGAAAACCTCAATCGCCTTACCAAAAAGTAATCCCTACTTTCTGAAAACATTAACCCCTTGTTCCAGAGGGAGCGCGGCGAAGGGCAACTGCCGCGAAAACCAAATCTCTTCCCATTCTTCATTCGCCATTGCTCACAATTCATTATCTTATCACTCAATTCACTTCGTATTTCAATGCACTACAAACTTTTCGGCAATTCAGGATTGCGCGTTTCAGAGATTGCGCTCGGCACGATGGGCTTCGGAACGGAGTGGGGCTGGGGTGCCGATTACGAAACGAGCAAAAAAATTTTTGACATTTATGCCAACGCAGGCGGAAACTTCCTCGACACGGCTAACATCTACACCGCTGGCACATCGGAAAAATTTTGCGGCGAGTTTGTCGCCCACGACCGCGACCACTTCGTCATTGCAACCAAATACACGCTTCAAGACCGAATGAACGATGTGCACTACGCGGGCAATCACCGAAAAAACATGATGCGCTCGGTGCGCGAAAGCCTCAAACGGCTCAACACTGATTTCATCGATCTTCTCTGGCTTCATGCATGGGATTTCACCACACCCGTTGAAGAAGTGATGCGCGGATTGGACGACCTCGTCTCGCGTGGCATTGTGCATTATATCGGCATTTCGGATACGCCCGCGTGGATTGTCTCGCAAAGCAATATGCTCGCCGAATTGCGCGGCTGGACGAAGTTCATCGGATTGCAAATCGAATACTCGCTCATTCAGCGCGCGCCTGAACGCGACCTACTTCCAATGGCGAAAGCGTGGAACATGACCGTAACGCCTTGGGGCGCACTCGCTGGCGGCGCGCTTTCGGGCAAATACTTGCGCGGCGAAAAAGGACGTCTCACTGAAAACAGTGCGCGCCTCAACGAGCGAAGCACTGCGATTGCCAAAGAAGTCGTTGCCGTTGCTGAAGCACTCGGCGCAACGCCCGCACAAGTTGCGCTCAAATGGACGATGCAACAAGGATTTTCTGTTGCGCCGATTGTCGGTGCAACGAAACCCGAACAACTTTCAGACACGCTTAACTCGCCCAAACTTACGCTCTCGAGCGAACATCTCGAACGATTAAACGCCGTCAGCGCGATTGAACTCGGATTTCCGCACGATTTTCTCGTGAGCGACGCCGTCAAAAATGCACTTGGACGAACGCAAGAAATAATTATCAAGTCATTTTAATTGTTGGAATTTATATGGCGATTCTCGCCGTCATTCCCGCTCGATACGCCTCGACGCGCTTTCCGGCAAAGCCGCTTGCGATGATTGAAGGCAAACCAATGATTCAGCGCGTTTATGAATCCGCGTCGCGATGCACTGCCTTCTCAAAAGTCGTTGTAGCCACCGACGACGAGCGCATCGCCAACACTGTTCGCGCCTTCGGCGGCGAGGTTGAACTGACGCGCGTCGAGCATCAAACCGGCACGGATAGAATCGCCGAAGTTGCCAGCCGACACCCCGATTATGATGTGATTGCTAACGTTCAAGGCGACCAGCCTTTTGTAACGCTTGAGGCGTTGGAAAAACTCGTTGAGCCTTATCTGCGCGACGAATTGCCCGAAATGACTACCGTTGCTTGTCCACTCGATATGCTTTCAGGATACCGAGACGAACACACGGTCAAAGTGGTTTGCAATCAAAAACATCGGGCAATGTATTTCTCGCGCGCGTCGATTCCATTTCTCCGAAATGCGGTTCCCAATCCGCCTGTGTATCATCATATCGGGCTGTATGCGTTCCGTCGCGATTTCCTCTTCTTTTTTGCGATGCTTCCGCCCTCGCCGCTTGAACAAGCCGAATCGCTCGAGCAACTTCGCGCTTTGGAAAACGGTTACACCATTCAGGTCGGCATTATCTCAAAACCCATTTTGGAAATCAACACGCCTGACGATTTAGCCAAAGTCCACTTGCTTATTAAGACAGGCGCACTGACGTTTTGAGAGGCGAATCAATCGGCTTTGAAAAATTTCTCTGCTGACTTATTCTTGCTCATCATTTGCCTCGAAGGTTAAACAAGGTCTAAACACTTTTCAACGATGAACGAAACGCTTACGCCACCGAAATCGCTCGCGCTGTTGGACTTCAACAACGCCGAAATTGCCTTTGCTTCAAAAACGAATTGGCAACTTTCTGAACGCTATTGGCTTTTTCGTGCAATGAACAATCCCACACTTACCAAACTTGGCACATCGGTTCTGGGTTGGGCAATTCGCTGGAAGTTGCCTGTGAAGGGGCTTATCAAAGCCACGATTTTCAAACAGTTCTGTGGCGGCGAAACCGTTGAGGAGTGCTTGCCTGTAATGGAAGAACTTGCAAAATCGAACATCAAATCAATTCTTGATTACTCTGTCGAGGGCGAAGAAACCGAAGAAGTTTTTGATAACGTCGTTGAAAAGGTCATCTACACGATTGAAAAAAGCAAACAAACGCCACACATACCGTTTGCCGTTTTCAAAATGACGGGTATTGCGCGGTTTGGCTTGCTTGAAAAAGTTAGCGCGGCACAAACGCTCTCGCCCGATGAAGTCGCCGAGTGGAGCAGAGTTAAATCTCGCTTGCATAAAATCTGCAAAGCCACACAAGCCGCCCGCCTTCCCGTGATGATTGATGCCGAAGAATCATGGATTCAAGCCGCCATTGATTCGCTTGCCGACGAAATGATGGAGCAATACAACAAACACCTGCCGCTCGTCTATAACACAATTCAACTCTATCGCAAAGACCGATTGGCATTCTTGAAATCTTCATTTGCAAAAGCAGAAAAAGGCGGCTACTACTTGGGCGTAAAACTCGTGCGCGGTGCCTACATGGAAAAAGAACGACAACGCGCACTCGAGCATGGCTATGCGTCGCCGATTCAAGACACCAAATCTGACACCGACCGCGACTTCAACCTTGCGCTTGATTTTTGCATCGAACATATCGAGCGCATTGGCGTTTGCTCAGGCACACACAACGAAGAGAGCAACCTCAAACTTGCAAGGCTTATTCAAGAAAAAAATTTGCCGTTCAATCACCCACATCTTTACTTCTCGCAACTCTACGGCATGGGCGACCACATCAGTTACAACCTTTCCAAGATTGGCTTTAACGTTTCCAAGTATTTGCCCTACGGCGAAGTGAAATTTGTGCTTCCGTATCTCTTTCGCAGAGCGCAGGAAAATACTGCCGTTGCAGGCTACGCCAGCCGCGAACTTCGCCTGCTCATTGCCGAGCGCGCCCGTCGCAAGCGCGCCTGACGCTCACCCGCCTTGATTGCGCTTTGCGTGAAGTTTTCCCAAGTTCAAATAAACGGTTGCCATTGAGCGTTTCTCGCCTAACTTTTCAGCAATCGCACGACTTTGACTAAGCAAGGCAAATGCACGCTCCAAGTTGCCCAACTCCAAATGCACAAAAGCTAAATTTCCCAAAGAGGCAATTTTCCCCCGCTCGTCATTCATTTTTTCTTTTGCGTTCAAACTCTTTTCGTGGCAGGCGAGTGCGTCTGAAAACCGCTTTTGGTCGATGAAGGCATTTCCCAAATTGTTCAGCACAATCGCTTCCGTTTTAGAGAATCCAAACTCTTGGCAGAGTGAGAGCGATTGCTCAAATCGAGCAATCGCCGCGTCCGTTTCCTTGCGGCGCAAATGCACAATGCCGATGCTACAAAGAAACGCCGCTTCTTTTTCTTTATCGTCAACAACATGGGCTATTCTCAAACTTTCCTGAAAGCAGTCGACGGCGTTGGCATCGTCGCCGAGCGTGTAGTGGGCAATGCCTTTGGCGTTGAGCGCGAAGGCTTTTTCAGCCAAAAGGTCAGGGTTGTCTCCAATGAGCGCGAGCGATGTTTCGGCAAGGTGAAGTGCCTGTTGAAAATCGGTGAAGCGAAGCGCGAAGGCTTCTTCGTTAAGCGCGCGAATTTTTGATTTCATTTCTTCGGTTTGAGCGTTCATCACGTCGTTCCTTTGCGGTTGGGCGAGATGCGGGCGCGTCGGTCATCGCCGAACTTTAAGTCGGAAGGCTTCGCGAATGCGCGCCCGAAATTCAGGCTCGCGCTACAGTTGAGCAACTTGTCGCCCGTTTCTTCGGAGATTCGCAAACATTCTAAGAACGCGCGTCGCGCCTCCTCTATTTCTCCTTTCTGCATCAACGCCATCGCGATGTTGTGTTTGACGATTCCGATTGATCCGACGTAGTTAATCGCATCAAAGAGAGCAAGGGCTTGACGGAAGTTCAAGAGCGCAAGGTCGGGCTTCTTTTGCCTCAAGTAAATGCCGCCGATGTTCAACAACGACCGAGCGACGTTGAGTTTGGAATCAATCTTCTCGAAATGCGCGATGGCTTTTTGGTAGAGGTCAATCGCTTGCTCGGCGTCGTTGTTGAGCGAACAAATCAGCGCGAAGTTAGAGAGCGCGGCGGCTTCTCCGGTCGCGTCATTGACCTCGCGATAGAGTTTGATGCTTTCAATGACGAATTCCGCCGCCGTCGAGTAGTCTGCCAGCATTCCATGCGACGAGGCAAGGTTGTTGCGCGCGTTTGCTTCAAGCGATTTGTCGCCAATCTCGCTTGCCAAGCGCAACGCTTCTTGATAAGACTGAATCGCGCATTCCATCTGCCCTTTTTTCCGATATGCCAAGCCAAGACCCAAGAGGGCTTGCGCTTGCTTGAATTTGTCATTGAGCGAGCGAAACAGTTCAAGGGCTTGCTGCGCGTAGGGTTCGACTTCATTGAACAATCCGATTTGCCAATTCGCCGCGGCGACGTTGAGCAAGCTTTCCGCAATGCCTTTTTTGTAACCCGCCTTTTCTGAAAGCGATTTCGCTTCGCTGGCAAGTTCGCGAGCGCGATGGGGGTCGCTCGTTTTCAGCGTTTTCGCTTCTTCGTTAAGCGCGTCGATGCGTTCAGCCACCGTCATAACTCGCGTCTCATTTTTTTTCTGCCGCATCCCTTGCCGTAAAGCCGACCAAGATCGAGCAAAACGCCACACTCTAACAGTTTGTCGCCGCTTTTTTGCGAGAGCACGAGGCTTTGCTTGAATTGCTGATAGGCTTCATCAAGCTGACCTTTCGTCTCCAAAATTACGCCAATTCTATGCCTTGCGCTGGCAATGTAGCTGTCGTTTTTGGCGGTCTTGTAAATGTTCAAGGCTCGCTGTTGATGCGCCAACGCGGTTTCATAATCTTGACGACGCGCATAGACGGAGCCGATGTGTTCCATCGTTTTTGCCAATTCTAAAGTCAAGCCTGCTTCTTCAAAAATGGCGATAGCTTTCTCGTAGTATTGAATCGCTTGCTCATAATCTCCCGTGATTTCAAGGAATATCCCGAAGTTGCCGACCGCTAGTCCCTCGCCCCTAAGGTCTCGCATCGTTCTGTAAATCGTCAGCGCTTCGGCGAGAAATTCCATCGCCCTTGAATAATCCGCCATCATTCCATATATCGATGCGAGGTTGTTGTAGATGTTTGCGATGTTTTTTTCGTCGCCGATTTCTTTTGCAAGTTTCAAGGCAAATTGAAAGGCTTCAATCGCTTTGTCATTCAACCCTCTTTTGCGACGCGCCAACGCCAGTCCTTGCAAGGCATTCGCTTGACCGCGTTTGTCGTTTATTGACCGAAACAGTTCGAGGGCTTGTTGGGCGTAGGCTTCGATCTCGTCATATTTTCCCATTCGCCAAAGCGCGCCTGCGGCGATGAACAAGCTTTCAGCCAGTTCGGCGCGGTCGTCGCATTCTTGCGCGAGTTTAGCGGCTTCTTGCGCCAATTCAAGCGACCTTTCAGGCTGATTCAGGCGAAGGGCTTCCGCTTCTTCGTTGAGCGCGCGAAGTTTCGATTTGACCGAATCAAGACGTTCTGCGGCATGCATCTTTCAATCTGATTTCCGATTCGCGCAAAGCCGACCCATATTCATGCAAACTTCCACAATCAATCGCTTGTCCGAGATGCGTTCTGCGATGGACAAGGCTTCTTTGAAGAGCGCAATCGCTTTTTCGCGCTCGCCCTTCCTGCGATAAGCATCGGCGAGGTTGTGCATCGTGCCGGCAATGCCTTGCATCGAACCAATTTCCTCGTGCTTCAACAACGCTTTTTCGTAACAACTTATCGCCTCGTCGGCGCGACCTATTGCATCAAACGCATTCCCCAAGTTCATCAGCGTTACCGCGACTTCTTTTTTCAGATTGAGCGCTTCGAACACCTCCAAACTCGCTTGATACTCCTTGACGGCGCTTGGATAATCTTGGAGGTTTTCATAAATCAAGCCAATGTTGTTTCGGGTCTGCGCTTCGTTATGGAGGTCTCGCGCCTTCTGATGAAGCGTCAGGGCTTTGAGAAACAGGTCAAACGCCGTCGCGTAATCGCCAAATCTTCTTCGCATAATCGCAAGTCCGTTGAGCGCTTTCGCGGTCAGAGTCTCGTCGCCCGTTTTTTCCGCCCACCTCAAACTTTCTTGGCAGGCTCGCATTGCTTCTTCGGGCTGATTGAGTTCTCTGCAAAAAATGCCCAAGAACCGCCATGCGTTCGCCTTGCGTCGCGGGTCGTCCATCGCTTCAAGCAACGCAAGCGCGTCGAGCGCGACCGCTTTGCCTTGTTCTTTTCGTTCCAATCGCCAGCACGCCGCGCCGATGTTGAGCAAACTTTCAACGAGTTGCGACTTGTCGCCCGTCTCCAACGCGAGCTGTCGCGCCTCTTCCGCAAGTTCCAACGCGCGCGCGGGCTGTTTTGATTGCAACGATTCCGCTTCTGCGTTGAGCGCGTCGATGCGTTCCGTCGATTGCATTTTGCTTAATTCAATTTCTGATTGGCATATAGCCTCCCCAAACTCAAACACGCATTCGCCATCACGACTTTGTTCGCAAGACGCTCACCAAGTGCTAATGCTTCGGAAAAAAGTTTGAGAGCCTTTTCGCGTGCGCCTATGCCTTCATATACGATGGCGAGATTGTGTTTCGTGATGGCAATGCCGCTTTGAGAGTTCACTTCTTCATACAGATTGAGCGATTTCTCGTGGTGCATGATTGCGCGTTCAGGGTCGTTTAATCGGTCGAATATCGTTCCTAAATTTCCAAGCACCATCGATGCTTCTTTCTTCAAGTTTAGCGATTCAAATATCGATAAGCTGGCTTGATATTCCTTCAACGCATTTTCATACTCGTGATTGAGTTTATAGACAAGCCCAATGTTGTTTCGCGTAGAGGCTTCGCCGTATCGCTCACCGATTTCTTGGCGCACGGCTAAACTTTTGAGAAAGAGTTCAAGCGCTTTGTTGTAATCGGCGAACATTCCGTAAAGCGTGGCAATGTTGTTGAGTTGATCAGCGATAGATTTTTTTTCACCGATGGCTTCTGCCCACCTCAAACTTTCTTGATGTGCAAGGAGTGCGTCGTTCATCTCGTTCATTTCTCGATGTAAGTGCCCCAAAATTTGATAGGCAGTTGTCTTGCCGCGCACGTCGTCGAGTGATGTAAATATCGTAATGGCTTCGCTGATGGCTTGCTTGCCTTTGCTGTGGCGTTCCAATCGCCAGCATGCCGCGCCGATGTTGAGCAGACTTTCCGCCAATGCTTTGCTATCGCCCTGCTCTCGCGCAAGCCGTTCTGCTTCTATTGCTAATTCCAACGCTCGTTCAGGCTGTTGAAGACGAAGGGCTTCAGATTCTTTATTGAGCGTTTGAATGCGTTGCGTCAAATCGGACGGCATCGATGTATTTGTGATATTCAGAGATTGGAATCGCGGCTTCTTGGTCGTCGAGCGCATAAAAAAGCGTAATGAAAATCACATTTCCCTTGTGGACGGCGTAGAAACTCTGCCAATAGTGATTTTCCTCGTTATGCTTTTTGAGGAGCGATTGCCACGTTTTGCCGCCGCGCTCAATGCTTATTAGCGAGAGCGTTTGGAATTTGTCGAAGTATTCAAGATAGGATTTCATCATTCCGCCAAACGCCCCCATGTTGCGTTTCAAAGTTAAGCCATAAACATGGTGAAGCATATCGCCGAAAGCCACAGTTCCGATGCTATCGAGTGGCAGTCGCAGTTCTTGCGGCTCGAAATGCGAGTAACTGATTTTTTCAATTTTTCCGCCTTTTTGTTCAGGCGCAAGTTCGATGCCGCTTCCCGTTCGAGCGAGCGAATGCCCGTCAATCTTTGCGACGCTTGCGCTGTCGAAGAGTTCGGCTTCGTTCAACGCGGGTCGATTGCAGGCGGCAAACGCAAAGAGCAGAACACAGAAAAGGCGCTTCAATTATTTTTCCTCCACTGTTAAAAATTTTGAGAAGTGATTAAACTTTTCGTCGTCAATGCCTTTGATTTGACGAAGGTCGTCTAACTCGGAAAATGCCCCGACGTCCGTGCGGTATCGCACAATGCGCTCGGCAAGTTGTTTGGTCATTTTCGGTATGCGCATGAGGTCTTTGGCTGTGGCGCGATTGAGATTAAGCCGCTCGCCCTCTTTGAGCATCATTGATTCTTTGGCGAAGGCTTCGGCAATGGTTTCATCGAGCGCACGAGAAGCCAGTTCGGGCGTTGCGCCGTCTCCAAATCGTAGCGAGACGGAAAGTTGATTAGTCATGCCCAAATCGCGATGTGTGGCGATGGCATAATCGATATCGAGCAGGGCGTAATGCACGCCGATGCCACCTGTAAATCGCGATGGCTCGGTTGAAAATCCGATGCGAATGCTGAACGCCGTTACTGGTCGATATTCAAGCCCCGATTTCGCGCTGATTGGAAATCGCACATCTTTTTCAAGGTCAAAGACCAAGAGCATGTTGGTTAAGGCTTTGTAGGAAAGTCCAAGTGCGTAAGTTTGTGCTAATTCTTCTCGCCCAAGTCCGATGCGTGGTGCGTTGAGGTTATGCGCCGCAAATCCAAGCGTAAGCGATTCGGTAATCAATCCCAATACGCCCACATCAATTCCGACTGCGCCCGCACTGCCATAGTTTTTGATGAAGGTGTGTTGATAGTTCGCCGTGATGCCATAAAGAAATTTTTTCTCAAACCCATTGGCGTAAGTCAGCCCAAACATGGTTTCGTTGTAGAGTTCAAAGCCGTAGCGTTTGGCAGAAACGCCGATTGCGCCGTATTGACGGGGCAAAAGCGTGGGTTCGAGATATGAAAAGGTGAGATAATCGAGTTCTTGCAAGCCGTAGGGACGTGCGTAAAAGAACGACGCTTCGCGATAGGGCACCAGCATTGCGCCTGCGGGATTGTAAAAGAGCGTTGTTGATGAATTGGCTAATCCTGTGAAAGCACCGCCTAATGCGATGGCTCTTGCGCCCACGTCTAACTTTTCTCCGCCCGCAAATATCGATGTGCTAAACATCATCACCACGCAAACTGCCTGTATCTTTTGTTTCATCGTGAGGCATCGTTGAGAGATTGACGAAAAAGTCTTATTCTGTAAGGGTCTTATTTGGCATCTTTACTTCGCAACTGCAAGAGAATTTACAAACTTTCCTCGATGTCGCACGTCGCCTTTGAGATTACGCTGATATTCATTTTGATTCTCGCCAACGGCGTTTTCGCCCTCGCGGAAATCGCTATTGTCTCTTCCAAAAAAACACGTTTGGAGCAACTTGCGCTCAAAGGGGTTCGTGGCGCAAAAGTTGCGCTCGACCTCGCCAACGCACCCGATAAGTTTCTTTCAACGGTGCAAGTCGGAATTACACTGATTGGCATTTTGGCGGGTGCTTTTGGCGGCGCGACGCTTTCCGCTCCGCTTTCTGAGTATCTCTCTCAATTTCATTTTCTTGTTACTTACAGCGAGAGCCTAAGTCTTGGCATTGTGGTTTCCTCAATTACGTTTCTTTCGCTCATTGTTGGCGAACTCGTGCCAAAGCGAGTTGCGCTCAACAGTCCCGAAGCGATTGCGTGTGTGGTTGCTGTGCCGATGTTGTGGCTTTCGCGCGTTGCGAATCCGATTGTTAGCGTTTTGAGCTTCTCGACAAGTTTCGTGATGAAACTGCTCGGCATTAAAGCCAATCCAGAAGCACCCGTAACCGAAGAGGAAGTTCGAATCATGATTGCACTCGGCACGAAGTCGGGCGAATTTGAGCAAGTCGAGCAAGACCTTATCAACCGCATCTTCAAACTTTCTGATCGACGCATCAGCGAACTGATGACACCCAAAAATGAAATCCTTTGGATTGATATTCACGATTCCGAAAAAAACATTCGCGAACTTGTTTTGAGCAAGCCCCATGCGGCGTTCCCTGTTGGCAATGATTCCCTTGACGACATTGTCGGGGTGGTGCGTGCCAAAGATATTCTCGTTGCTATGGAAAAAGGTGAGCCGCTCGACATTCAACTGCTCATGAAAAAGCCGACGTTCTTTTTGGAATCGCTCTCGGCGTTCCGCGTCTTTGAAAAAATGCGCAAAGTCAAACCGCAACTCGCCATCATCATCAATGAATACGGCGCAACGCAAGGCTTAATTACGCTCAATGATATTCTCGGAAGCATTACAGGCGACATCGACGGCGAAACGCTCGAGCCCTACGCCATGCAACGCGCCGACGGCACTTGGCTTATCGAGGGCTTAATGCCGATTCGCGACTTCAAGGAACAGTTTCATATTTCCGAACTGCCCGATGAAGATTCAGGCTTCGAGACGCTCGGCGGCTTCGTGATGCACCAACTCGGCACAATTCCCAAAGAAGGTCAAGCCTTTGAGTGGAACAACGCTCGATTTGAGGTCGTCGATATGGACGGCAGACGCATCGACAAAATCCTTTACGCGCCGCTCAAAGAGAAGGTATGAGCGCATCGCTTGCATTTTTATCGTGGCGGACTTACTTTTGCCTTTTCAATTATAGTAGTATGCAGAAAACATCGCTTGCCATTAT
The DNA here is from genome assembly GCA_029263855.1 of Candidatus Thermochlorobacteriaceae bacterium. Classification (GTDB taxonomy): domain Bacteria; phylum Bacteroidota; class Chlorobiia; order Chlorobiales; family Thermochlorobacteraceae; genus JANWWM01. Next base: position 56,925 of record JAJUFC010000002.1, read on the forward strand.
TCTCACCTTTCTTGCCTTGTATTTACAAAGCAATGCAACGGTTTGGATAGGCTACTTCGCGCTCCAAGAAGAAATTGCAAAGTATTGCGAAAACAAATCCAACGCCGCATGCTCTGGAAAGTGCCAAGTTCAAAAACTTGAAACGCAGATGAGTTCTGACACGCTCGTTCAAGTCAGTATTCCCGAAGTTTCCGAATTTCTCACGAAAGTAATTTCCTCGATTCCGTTCATTCAAGCGCAGGTGCTTTCGTTCCGAACTTTTTCGGATTCGCTTTTTCCACACGGACACAAAAGCGAAATTTTTCACCCACCGATTTTCGCGTAATCTTCCATACTGCAATTTTTTAAGTCATCAAGTTCGGCGTTTATCGTCGCCATTGACGGTTTCGCTTTTAATCAAAATTTCAAACTTCTTTTAATTCCATGTTTAAAGCCATGAAAAAGTTATTTCTCTCTCTCTCGCTTCTTGCCTTCTTCGCCTCTGGCTGCAAAGAGGAATCTAATACTGTAACGCCGCCACCAACGCCAACCGACGAGACAGTTTCGTTCAAGATTCGCATCGAGGGCGTGTTTGGCACAACGCCGTTTGCACTCAACCAAGCCTACACGACTGTTGCGGGCGACACGGTGCGCTTCACGATGGCGAAATTCTATCTCTCGGAAATCAGCGTCATTGACACGCTTGGTCGTTCAATTCCCGTGCGCGTTGTGGATACGACAAACACGGCTACGATTGATAACCAAACCGTTACACTGCTCGATTACGCTACTGCGCAAAATGGCACGTTTGAACTTACGCTTCGCGCAAAGCCGGGTTTATATCGTGGCATGAAGTTCAGAGTCGGTGTGCCGTTTGACCTCAACCACCGCGATGCTTCGGTTCAACCTCGACCGCTTAATGTCGACCAAGGAATGTTCTGGACTTGGAACACGGGCTACATTTTCCACCGCCTTGAAGGCAACTTTGACTCATCGGGCGTTCAACGCAACTTCCTTTATCACATTGGCGGCGACAATCGCAACCTCACGGTTCAACTTGCCACGCTCGTCGGCTCGTCAGTTACACGCTTTGATGTTAATGCCGATGGTTCAAGCATTTTCAGAGCGCGAATGGATTATAGCCGTATTTTCACGACAGGCTTAACGCCACCGAACCCGATTAACTTGCGCCAAAACACAAATGAACGCACGGCACACGGCGGCGCACTTGCCGACCGCGTGTTTATGAACACACAACCCATGTTTAGCCGCATTACGAACTAAGCATCTTGAACACATGAAAAAAGTCTCGCTTCTTTGTTTGCTCTTTGCCTTCGGCACATTTGCGTGCTCAAAAGTCGACGGCACTATGCCTGATGACGGTCATCAAGGTTTTACAGGTAGCATTCCGGCGAATTTTCCGCCGATGCTTATTCCTGCCGAAAATCCCTTGACCGACGCGAAAGTTCGGCTCGGACGTTTTCTCTTCTTTGATAAACGATTGAGCCGCGACAGTTCAACCTCGTGCGGCTCGTGCCACAAGCCCGAACGCGCCTTCGCTGATACGGGCAAGGTGAGTTTTGGCTTTCAAGGCTTATCCACAGAGAAAAATGCGCCGACGCTAACGAATGTCGGATATGTGCCGCTTCTCTTTGCCGAAGGCGGCATCCCTTCATTAGAGCAACAAGTGATTGCGACCGTTCTGGCACACAACGAGTTCAACATGACTCAAAGCGAACTGGAAGCGAGACTTTCTCTTTTTCCTGAATATCGTCCGCTCTTTCGCGACGCTTTCGGCAGCGAACAGGTTACGCTTCAGCGCGTGATGTTTGCCATTGCTTCGTTTGAGCGCACCCTTTTAAGCGGCAATTCTGCCTTTGACCGATGGAATCGGGGAGATAATTCGGCACTTTCGCTCGCCGCTCAACGTGGCGAAGCCCTCTTCTTCGGTGAAACGGGCGACTGCTGGCACTGCCACAACGGATTCAACTTCACAACTAATGCTTTTCATAACATTGGGCTGGATTCAAACACCTTCAAAAAGGGACGTGTATTGGTTACAGCAAATCCGAATGATGAAGGAAGTTTCAGAGTGCCAACGCTTCGTAATGTTGCCTTAACTGCGCCGTATATGCACGACGGTCGGTTTCAAACGCTCGAGGAAGTTATACGCCACTATAATTCGGGCGGCAAACCGCACCCACAGCGCGACCCGCTTATGCGTCCGCTTGGCTTGTCGGAACAAGATATTTCAGACTTGGTTGAATTCTTGAAATCGCTCACCGATACATCTTTCACGCAGAATCCGTCGCTTCAAAACCCTTGGTAATAAAACCACTTTGAAGTAGATGACATGACAAAATTTATTTTGATGTTCGCGATAGGCGCGTGCTTATCGCCTAATGTTTTGTTTTCATGCGATTTCTGCAACTGCCTTTCAGGAATCAATCCGTATTACAACAGCAAAAATCGAGTCGCTGTCAATTTTCTATCGCAACGCTCTTTCCTTCCGCCGATTCTTCCCACTCTAACAAATACTTTGCAAACGAAACATATACCGCTTGCCACAACCATGCACGGCGGACACGGCGCATCGCCCTTTCCCACAACCGAAACACGGCGAACGATTGAAGTGATGGTTCAACATCACCTCACCGACCGCTTCATGCTCACAGCACTTGTGCCATTTTCAACCTTGACGATTGAACAAGGTAGTTCGTTTTCCGTTTCAGGTATTGGCGATGTATCGCTTTTGGCGCACTATGTTTTTGAGTTTGATTTTTTTGAACGCTCAACCATACTTTTGGGCGGCGGCATTAAAACGCCAACGGGATTGAGCAATTTGACCGACGCAAGCGGCAGACGCTTTGACACGCGCTTTCAATCAGGAACAGGCTCGTGGGATTTTATCCTAAATCTGTCGTTTTTTGCGTCGCATCTTGGTTTTACTTACGCGCTCGATGTCTTTGCTAAATTCAACTCATCAAGCACCGTTGGCGATAGAATCGGGCATTCGCTTTCTGCGACGACCACTCTTTCGCATGACATTTTTCGTAACAACGCTTCGCAAACCGCGCTTGTTGGCATTTTGGGCGCGCGCTTTGAAACGAAAACACAAGATTGGATTTCAGGTAAGTTTGATGTGGATTCAGGCTTCACTTCGCTTTATGCGCAAGCAGGTGGGCAAGTTGTGTTTTACTTTGTTAAGTTAGATTTTCTTGTGCTTGTTCCTGTTCATCAATCACGCTCGACTTTAGCAATGAATGAGCAAACGCGCTTTCTCACAGGAGCACGCATTGAATTTTGAGCGAGCGATTGCGTAGATTATCAACCTGTTTGTGTTTATTTATCGTCTAAATCGCTAATGTCATTTTCACTTTCAGACCTTCGCAAAGATTACACGCTCGGCGGCTTGCAAGAGGGAGACCTCAATCCAGACCCGTTCAAACAATTCGAGCGATGGTTTCAAGACGCATTGGACGCGCAAAAAAAACTCAACGCCACGCACTTCGAAGCTAACGCGATGACGCTGGCGACGGCGACGAAAGACGGCAAGCCTTCGGCGCGAACCGTCTTGCTCAAACAGCTCGATGCGCGCGGGTTTGTTTTCTTCACGAATTATGAAAGCCGCAAAGGGCAAGAACTTGCTGAAAATCCTTATGCGGCATTGTGTTTTCATTGGGAACTCTTGGAGCGGCAAGTCTGCGTAACTGGCCGTGTGGAGAAAATCTCGCCAGAAGAATCTGAAGCGTATTTCAAAACGCGACCGCTTGGCAGTCGCATTGGCGCGTGGGCTTCGCGGCAAAGTTCGGTGATTTCAGGGCGCGGCGAAATCCTCAAACGCGTGGCTGAACTCGGCTTGAAGTATCCAACGGGTGATGTGCCGCTTCCGCCATTCTGGGGCGGCTATCGCGTTGTGCCTGATGAAATTCAATTTTGGCAAGGGCAACCCTCACGCCTGCACGACCGTTTCCGATACCTCAAACAGCCCGATGGCACTTGGACGATGGACCGCCTTTCGCCCTAAGAAGAGCCGATTTAGCCGAAACATTGAACAACTCCCGTTTCTTCAAACACTTCTTTGTCATCATTTTCAAGAGCGTTTGCGCACTTTTCTGTGCATGAAATTGCGAATTTGGTTGCAGATTAGAGTAGCAAAAAATCGCTGAATTGAAAAAGGAGAAAGAAGTATGCTCACAAGAGAATTAGGACTCGACACGCCGAAACCCCCGCGCGTTATCATTTATTCAGGCAAAGGCGGCACGGGTAAAACAACCGTTTCTTCTGCGACTGCCGTTCAACTCGCACGACAAGGCAAAAAGGTGTTAATCCTTTCAAGCGACCCTGCGCACTCGCTTTCCGATGTCTTCGCGTTCAAAATCAGTCGCAACGAACCGGTTGAAATTGAACCCAATTTATATGGACTTGAAATCGACACGATTTACGAACTCAAAAAGCACATGTCGGGCTTTCAAAAGTTCGTCGCGGATTCTTACAAAAATCGCGGTGTTGACTCTGGCGTCGCATCAGAATTAACGACACAGCCCGGTCTTGACGAAATTTTCTCTCTTGCTCGTCTCGTCGATGAATCTCAATCGGGTAAATACGACGTTGTCATTTTGGACACCTCGCCTACGGGCAACACGCTACGCCTGCTCGCTTATCCTGAAATCATCATCGGCGGCGGCATGGGCAAACAATTCTTCAAGATTTACAAAAACATGGCATCGCTTCAACGCTCACTCGGCGGACAAAGCATGCCCGAACCCGAATTTTTTGATGAAGTCAATGTGCTGTTGAAGCAGATGGAAGACATCAACAAGTTCATCTTGAAGCCTGAAGTCACTTTCCGCCTCGTGCTCAATCCCGAAAAACTTTCAATCCTTGAAACCAAGCGCGCCTATACATTCGTCCACCTTTATGGCATCAACATCGATTCTATCGTCGTCAATAAAGTTTTGCCGACGAGCAACACAGTTGGCGAATACTTTGAGTTCTGGTCAGATTTGCATCGCAAGTATTTGATGGAAATCGATAACTCCTTCTATCCGACGCCGATTTTCCGATGCGAAATGCAACGCTCCGAGCCGATTGGCTGCGACGCGCTCGATAATCTTTCCAAGCAAATTTTCGGTCAAAAAAGCGCGGACGAGATTTTCCAACAAGGCAAAAATTTCTGGATTGAAAGCAAGAAGGAAGCCGTGCCGAATCAAAATCGCGAAGTGCTTTGCATTCGCATTCCCTTCCTCAAAGAAGCCGAAGACGTGCGCGTCGTGAGAATGGGCACCGACATCAGCGTTACGATTGACCGCAACCAACGCCTTATCACACTTCCCCGTGTGCTTTACACTTTGGAAATGGAAAACTTCGTGTGCGAGCATGATACGCTCCGTGTCTTCTTCAAAGAACAGCCGCAAGAGCGACAAGAGTTAAGCTCGATAAATAAAAGCGTGCTGAACAAATTGCGAGCCACACGTAAAATTGCCTGAGGTGTTTATGGAAGTTCAACTTGTAACCGCTCCCATAGAAGCGACTTCGAACAACTCGAAGAAGCGCATGAAAATCGTATGGAAGCGCATGGCGATTCAACTCACGTTCATTTTCATTCACGTCGCGCTCATCAAATTCGCGATTCCAAACTTGCTATGGGCGGTGATTGGCTTGGCGTTTTGGGGGACGCTGATTGTGCTGGCGGCGCGAAGCGGGCGTTGGGTTTGCTCGACCTTCTGCTGGCTTGGCGGCATTCAAGACCTCTTTTACGGCATTGCGAAAAAGCGCGTCAATTTCAATCCGAAAATTTCGCAGGCGATTGTGCTCGTCTTTCTCTTTGTTTGGGTGCCCTTAGCGTGGGCGTTTCACAGCGAAACCGTGCTCGACCTTTCCGAATCGCCAATTCATAATCCGCTGACCTCGACGGAAAGCGTTTTGGTGCAGGCGGGGCATTTCTTGGTGCTGATGTCGGTCGGGCTATCGGTTGCGGTTCTCGGCGCGCGCGGCGCGTGCCATTACCTTTGCCCTTTCGGAACGGCGGTGCAATTCTTCCGCAATCATCGATTGAAGCGGCGCGGCTCGGTGGGCAATCGTTAAGACGTTTGCCGCATATATGGGCAAGGCGTTTGATTCCGTGAAATTTTGGAAGAGGGTTTCTCAATGCCCCCTTTTGAATTAAATTGAACCATATTTGAAACCCCGTCTGTCATTTCAAGAAAACGGAATCAACGATGATGGAGCATAGCTTTGTAAATCAGTTTTTCTTCGGAGACCGCATCGAGGCGATGCAACAAAACATTCCCAATAACTCTATTGACCTTATTATTACATCGCCGCCTTACAATGTTGGAATCGATTACGACAATCACAATGATTTACTGCCTTATTCAGACTACCTGACCTTTCTGAACAATACTTGGATAGAATGCAAGCGCGTTCTTAAAAGAGATGGAAGAATCGCCATAAACGTGCCATCGGTAACCGCAGATGGCAGTTATCAGCCGCTTTTTGTGGACGTTACCAACCAGCTCCGAAATTTAGGGTTCTTGATGCGATGCGACATTTTGTGGTATAAACAGGCTATCTCCAAACGAACAGCTTGGGGCAGTTGGCAAAGCCCTTCAAATCCTCACGTGGTTCAGCCATATGAATTCATTTTAGTCTTCTCAAAAGAAACTAAAACGCACGATGGCGAAAAACACAAAATTGACATTACAAAAGATGAATTCATCAGTTTTTCAAATAGTTTTTGGGACATCAAACCCGAAACGCAACTCTCTAAATTTCATCCCGCTCCGTTTCCAGAGGAGTTAGCGTATAGGCTGATAAAGTTTTATTCATACCAAGATGATATTGTTTTAGACCCATTTGGCGGAAGCGGCACGGTTGCCAATGTAGCCGTCAAAACGAATCGCCGATTTGTTTATATCGACAATTCCGAAGAATATCTTGACTTTGCAAAAAAAAGAGTTCAAAACACAATAGAAGATATGCGATGCAATTTATTCACGCAGACTTTATAGAAAGCGTTTTGAAAGAGCCGATTCGAGAGCGTGGAACTGCGTTTGTGGGATTGAATCTGAATGATTTTCTCACCTTCAAAAAAGCGGAAGAGTATGCGAACAACATAAAAAAAGCGATAATGACCGCGCCAGCAAAGGCAGCAAAGACTCCATTCTTGGCAGATTAGTTGAAGAGGTTGTTGTTTATCTGCTGATTGAGTATTTCAAAGAAAATAAACTTGGGTATGTTGTAACAAATCAAAAGAGCGAAAGTCAAGCCGTCGAGACATTTTATGAGAAATTAAAGCTAGTGCACAATCATCTGTCTCTTGAAAAAAAGTTTGACGCCGACATTATGATACTGAATCCAAAACGAGAAGATAGATTTTATGTTCTATCCGTGAAGGGAACGACGCGGGAGAGAATAGGTCAGTTCTTATCTCATTTGTTTATGATGGATAACGAGGCGATTATCGCAAAATATGGGAAAGATCGTTACACGATTTTGTTTGAAAGAGACAATGTAAAATTGAAGTATGGCTTTGTAACGATGGATTGGGCGGTTAATAAAGATTTTGTGATGCAAAACAAAAGCAACGCGCATCGAAAGAGCGTGAAAGAAATGGAAGTTCAACTTGTGAATGATGACCATAAAATTGGCGGCGGACTGTTTGTGCTCAACAATTTGAGCAACTTTAACGGAGTGGGAAATTTTGGAAGCCTCGTCGGCAGAATCACAGATTTTTTGAAGTAGCTAACATCACCTTCTCTATTGTGAGTATCCCAAAAGATAGCCGCCACAATCAACGGAGATACGAAATAAAGCCCGCAAGGATATTCTCCACAAATGATATGTTCTTCCTTCTGAAACCTTCTTGAATCTTTGTAAGTTTGCGCCCCTATAAACCGTTAAAAAATACGAATGAATCTCGCGGAAAAATTAGAGTTTGATAAAATTCTTTCTCACGTCAGCAAACTTTGCTTGTCAGAGATGGGGCGCGCGCGCCTTTCTGAATCTGAACCTTTCTTAACGCTCAATGCGCTGGAATCTGAATTAGAGCGCGTGCGCGAACTCAAACTCTTGATGGAATCGGGCGAAGAATTGCCCATCGCCACGCTTTACGACACGCGCGACCTCCTCAAAAAACTCACCATCGAAGAGAACTTTCTTCAACCCGCCGAACTGCTCAAAATCGGCGCGGCTTTGCGCACGGCATCGCTTCTGAAAAAATTTATTTTCAATCGCAAGGAAACCTTTCCGACACTGAACGCACTCACGGAAAACTTGTGGATGGAAAAATCGCTTCAATACGAAATTTCTCAAAAGATAGATGAATTTGCCGAAGTGCGCTCTTCCGCCTCCGACGCGCTCCAATTCATTCGAGGTGAATTGCAAAAGAAGCGCGACGCGCTCCGACGCAAATACGAATCGCTCCAACGCCGCTACGCGAGCGAAAATATGCTGATGGACGAGGGGATTACGATTCGCAACGGTCGCTTAGTGCTTGGGTTCAGAGTCGAGCATAAGTATCAAGTGCCGGGCTTTATTCATGATTTTTCGCAGTCGGGGCAAACGGTGTTCATCGAGCCTGCCGAAACGCTTTCGCTCTCGAATGAAATTCGCGATTTGGAAATCCAAGAAGTCCGAGAAATCGAGCGCATCTTGCGCGAACTTGCGCGAAACTTGCGAAAGGAATTAGACAACCTTCTCTCCAATCAAGAAATCCTGACCCAATTCGACGCGCTTTATGCGAAGGCGAAGTTCGCTTTTGAAATCGGCGCGATTCGTCCGACCGTCTCGCTTGAAAAGAAACTGAAATTGGAGAATGCGTTTCACCCTTATTTACTTCTTGCCAATCGCAAAGCGGGGAAATCTATCGTTCCGCTATCGCTCGAGTTGGGCTTTGAGAATTATGTGTTGGTGATTACGGGACCGAACGCGGGCGGCAAATCGGTTGCGCTTAAAACCGTCGGATTGCTTTCATTGATGCTCCAATACGGCTACCTGCTTCCGTGCGGCGAAGGCTCAATCTTCACGCTCTTCGATAACATCTTCGTTGAAATCGGCGACGAGCAATCGATTGAAAACGATCTCTCGACGTTCAGTTCACACCTGAAAAATCTCAAAGCGATTTTGGATGACGCCACGAGCGACAGCCTCGCGTTGATTGACGAAATTTGTTCGGGCACCGACCCCGAAGAAGGCGCGGCGATTGCGACGGCGGTTTTGGAAAGCCTGCTCGCGCGCAAAGCGATTACGATGGTAACGACGCATCAAGGCTCGCTGAAAGCCTACGCCTATCAGCGCAAAGGCGTGGTGAACGGTTCGATGCAATTCGACGCGAAGGAACTGCGTCCGACGTATCGCTTTCAAATCGGGTTGCCTGGCAGTTCGTTTGCGCTTGAAATGGCGCGGCGAATGGGCTTCGCGCAACACGTCTTGGAGAACGCAAAAAAATTCTTGGGCGACTCCAAGCACGCGCTCGAAGAGCTTATCGCGAAAATGAACTCCGAACTCCAACGCGCATACCAAGAGCGAAAAAAATTGCGCGACGAGCGCGAAGCATCAGAACGCTTGGCGAAACAGTATCAACAAAAGTTGCGCGACCTCGAGAACGAAAAACGCGAACTCCGTCGTCAAGCGCTTCAAGAGTCGAAGCGACTTTTGGCGCAATCGAGCGAACTTATCGAGAAAGCCATCAAAGAAATCAAAGACAGCGCGGGCGACGCGGATAAAATCAAGTCGGCTCGCAAAGAAGTCGAGAAAATGCGACGCGACCTTGCGAATGAAGAAGCCAAAATCGGCGAGGAAAAACTCAAAGAGATAGAAGCGTTTGAAATCGCTGTTGGCGATAAAGTCAAATTGCTTGACACGCACGCCGTCGGCGATGTGCTTGACATCAAGGGCGACGATGTTATGGTCTCCTTCGGCAACTTCCGCATGAAAACCTCGCTTCGCAATCTCGAGAAAATTTCAAATAAAGATGCGCGTGAAATAGAGCGAAAGCAGACCGTTCAGGCGGGTTCAAGTTCGCTCACTGAAATTAAAGATGTCTCTACACGCTTGGATTTACGAGGCTTAATGGGCGACGAGGCGATTTTACGTGTCGAGAAGTTTATCGATGAATCGGTCTTAAACGGATTACATCGCTTCGACATCATTCACGGCAAAGGCACGGGCGCATTGCGCAAGCGCATTACTGATTACTTGAAAAGCGATAAGCGCGTCAAGCACTTTCGGTTGGGAAATTGGGACGAAGGCGGCACGGGCGTAACAGTCGTCGAGGTTCAATGAAAATTGAGACACTCTCATTGAGACATTCTCCAAAGTCGCTTCAGCGCATCTCTCATATCATCTTCAATTTCATTGACGTATGCTCATCGCGTTTCACAAGCCTTACGGCGTGCTTTCGCAATTCACTTCCGATGGCTCACCGAATCGCACGCTTTCCGAATTTGAATTTCCGAAGTCCGCTTATCCGCTTGGTCGGCTCGATGCCGATAGCGAAGGCTTATTGCTTCTTTCAGACGAAAAATCTTTGAATCTTCGGCTTTTGCTTCCTGAAAACGAGCATCGGCGCGTCTATTGGGCGCAAGTCGAGCGTGTGCCTTCTGCGCTTGATTTAGCAAGGCTTGAGCAAGGGGTTGTAATTCAAGGCTATAAGACGAAGCCCTGCAAAGCGCGTTTGATTGAGCCGCTGAATTTGCCTGAACGCACCCCGCCGATTCGCTTTCGCAAAAGCGTTCCCACAAGTTGGATTGAATTGGTTTTAACCGAAGGCAAAAATCGACAAGTGCGACGCATGACGGCGGCGATTGGGTTTCCAACGCTTCGATTGATGCGTGTGCAAATCGGAAATTTTCATCTCGGTCATTTAGCACAAGGCACTTGGAAAGTACTCACCGATGCCGAGCGACATGCTGTTTTTTCAAAGTAGAAACCCTTCGGTGAATCAGTTTATTCGTAGCGCAAGGCTTCAATCGTATCGGACGAGGCGGCTTTTTGTGCAGGATAAAGACCGAAGAAAATTCCAACAAGTCCGCTAAAAAGAAAACTGATTAAAATCGGTTCCAGAGAGATGACGGTTCGGAAGGTTGAAACGCTTCCCAAGAGTTCCGAGATGCCGATGCCGAGCAGAATGCCAATCACGCCGCCAAGCAACGCAAGCACCGTGGATTCAATCAAGAATTGCAAAAGAATGTCGCGCCTCTTTGCGCCGATGGCTTTGCGAATGCCGATTTCGCGCGTCCGCTCGGTTACAGTTACAAGCATGATGTTCATAATGCCGATGCCGCCGACAATGAGCGAGACAATCGCCACCGAAGTGAGCAAGAAGGCGAGAATTTTTGACGTCTCCGAGAATGCGGAGACAAGATCGCTTTGGTTGCGAATGGTGAAGTCGTTGTCTTGCTCTTCGCGCAAGCGATGCTGTTTGCGAAGAATTTGCTCGACTTCGACGAGCGCGTCGTTCATCTTGTCTTCGGAAGCCACTTTAATCGTTATACCTGAAATCCACGATGCGCCTGCGAGCCGCTTCTGCACTGTGTTGAGCGGCGCGAGAATTTGGTCGTCTGGATTTTGCCACCCTGAAGAGCCTTTTTCTTCCAGCACGCCTACAACTTGAAAGCCAATGTTATTGACGCGAATGGTTTGCCCGATTGGATTTGTGCCGCGCTCGAAGAGATTTTGCGCAACAGTCGGACCGATAACACAGACGGCGTTCATGGCTTTGTTATCGGCATCGGTGAAGTAGCGTCCCGCGCTCAATGTGGCGTTGCGGACGGATTCATATTCGGGATACACGCCCACGACGGTCGTGTTCCAATTTTTGTTGCCGAACTTGGCTTGCGCGCCGCGCCGCGATTCGGGCGAGAGGCTTTCGATGAGCTTTGCTTTTTGTTTAATCGCGATGGCGTCTTCTTCGGTGAGCGTAATGCTACTGCCCGTGCTAATCACAATGCCGCCCGACATCTGACTGCCCGGTCGCACGAAGAGCAAATTTGAACCGAGTTTCTGCAAGTTCTCTTTCACGCTCACTTGCGCGCCTTCGCCAAGCGCGACGGTCGTAATCACCGCGCCTACGCCGATGATAATGCCCAGCATCGTGAGCAATGAGCGCATCAGGTTTGCGCGTAGCGAAAGAATCGCACTGGAAAAACTTTCTGAAAGGTGCATGGTGTGTTTTGTTTGAATCGAGTTGTTGTTAGAACGCACTTGCAATCCTTCACTGTTTCAGCACACTTTGAACTTGGGCAAGTGTTAGTTGCAGTTTCTCGGCAATCTGCTCATCGCTCAACCCTAACTCTCTCAAAAGAGGCACGGTAGAGAGTTTCCCAACACGCTCGCCTTCTTGTTTGCCTTCCTGCTTGCCTTCCTCGAAGACCTCTTTGTAAAAGATTGTCTCCTTAAATAAGTCTTTCTCTATTGCCAACATGTTCCGTATCCTTTCTCTCGTTAAGTTTTTGTAACTCAAAATTTTTACCAATAAACTCAATTCAAGTTCGCTCGCTCGTTGCCCAATTTTCCGCGCTTGCGCTTCTACTTTCTCTTCTGGCGCGATTAGCAACTCGAACAACGCGATCGCGTTAGATTCCGATTCAGGCAACTCGTCCAAATATATTCGTTTGACCCGCTCCAACGCAAGCAGCTCGGCGTAAGGTTCAATCTGTTTTTGCTCCGCGCTTCGCGAGGGATACATCACGATCGCTTGCCACTTCGCCGTCGGATACTGTTTGAGATAAAGGAAAATTTCAGCGAAGAACCGCGCATAGAACTGCTCATCTTGTTGAAACTGCGCTTCAACAAAGTAGGTGAAGTCATCGGCATTCGGAATAAAGACGCCATCAATGCGGAAGGCAACTTCCTTAGGCTCGATAGATTTGAACTCGTAGCACGACGCATCGTCGGGATTTCTGCCCAAGATGGAAAAGAAGCCTTGCGGGGCGAGTTGAAGCAAAAGATAAACGAGTTTATCGGTGCGCACGACGGTCGCGTTTAGATTGTGAATCGCGCATTTCTTATCGCTTTATCGTTCCATGTGGGCGAGTTCTTCTTTGATTCGCTCGATATGTTTGAGGTGCGTTTCGGCGTGGTCGGCGTAGTAACTGACCATGTCTGCAAGCGTGAGTTTGCCGCGCTCTTCGTGCATGCCAAATTTCTCAAACATTTCATTTGGCAAACTTTTGAGAATGGCGGTTTGATGTTTGCGCAAGGCTTTGAAGAGCGAGAGTGCTAAGAATTCATCTTGTGAGTTGTATTGTGCGCGTTCTGCAAGCAAATCTTGGTCGTAGGCAACGAGCGTTGGCGGCGTTGCGCCCGACGCGATGATGAGGTTCATTCGCGCGACTGCAATCACTTCTGAATCGGCTAAGTGCAAGACGGTTTCGCGAATCGACCACTTTTTCGGATTTGGCTTCCAGCGCAGTTTTGACTCCGAAAGTTTTTCCAACGCCAACTCTAACTTTTGCGGCGCGGACGCATAGCGCGCGATGTCGTTCTTGAACGAGCGCGTTTCGCTTTCTCCAAAAGGATTTTTTACTTTTGCCATTTTTCAAGTGCATTAAATTTTCACAAAATAACTTAAATCGCTCTTTACAACTATGTTTCAACTGCCGATTTGGCTCAAAACGGTTCTACTGCTCACGGCATCGAATGTGTTCATGACGTTTGCGTGGTATGGGCATCTTAAAAATCTGCAATCAAAAGCGTGGTATGTGGCGGCGGTGGCGAGTTGGAGCATCGCGCTGTTTGAGTATCTCTTGCAAGTGCCTGCAAACCGCATTGGCTATCAAGCCATGTCGCTTTCGCAACTGAAAATTTTGCAAGAAGTCATTACGCTTTCGGTGTTTGTGCCATTTGCGATGGTGTATATGAAAGAGCCATTCAAGTGGGACTATGTCTGGGCAGGGCTTTGTTTGCTTGGCGCAGTTTATTTCATGTTTCGTTCATAAATCCAACAAGAAATGTTACGATGTATTTTGGTTGATGATGAGCAGTTGGCGCGTGAGCGGTTTCGCGCGCTTTTAGCAAAAGCAGAAGCCGATGTCGAAATCGTTGGCGAAGCCGAAAACGGCAAACAAGCCGTGCCGATGATTCACGAACTGAAGCCCGACCTCGTATTTTTGGATATTCAAATGCCGGGACTAACAGGCTTTGAAGTTTTAGACCTGCTCGCCGCGCCTCGCCCCTACATCGTTTTCGTTACTGCCTACGACGACTACGCCCTCAAAGCCTTCGAAGTTCACGCGCTCGACTATCTCACCAAGCCCGTCAAACTTGAACGCTTAGTGCGCACGCTCGATTACTTAAACGACCTTCACGCACGCGAACAACATCACGAAAAAATTGAATCGCTTCGCCAAGAACGCATCGCAGAGCCGCTCTCTCGGCTTACCGTGCACATCGGGCAACGCTTGCGCGTCGTCGGTTTGAACGAAATCAAACGCATTGAAGCCGAAGACAAACTCGTTTATGTCTATCTCGCCGATGGCAAATTCAGAACCGACTTCACGCTCGATGAACTCGAGGCTCGATTAAGTCCGAAAGAATTTGTCCGCATTCATCGCGCCCATCTTGTTCGGCTCGATGCCGTCCGAGAACTTGTGCCTTGGTTCAATGGCACGTATTGCATTCGATTAGATGACGGCGTTCAACTACCTGTGGCGCGTCGCCGCTCGTCAGCGGTCAAAGGTTTATTTGGGAAAGGATAACAAGCGATGAAAAGCGATGCTTCTCCCGAAATGCAAACGCGATACCGCCAAATGCTAATGGCGCTTGCGCCCGAAGAGCGTTTCAAGATGGGACTCAGTGCATGCGAAGCCGCTCGCAAACTCGTGATGGCATCGCTTCCGCCCGACCTTGACGAAACGGAACGCCGCGTTCAACTTTTCCTTCGCTACTACAAAAACGACTTCACGCCGTCGCAGCGCGAAAAAATCATTGCCTCGCTTCGCCGATATGGAAATTTGGATTCTTCGCTCCCCTCAGAATGACAGCGCAGAAATTATGCCGTCTTTCTTCCTTTCGTTTCTCTTTTGCGCAATTCACTTCGGCAGAAGTTCCGTCTTCAAAAATTTGCGCGCTTGAAACTCGTCGGGGTTCGTGATGAAGTCCCTCAACTCGCCTTTGCGCCACAATGGCAGTTGGTCGCTGTAATGCTTGCTCGCGGGCTCGCCGCTGTTGCCGCCGGGCAAAACAGAACGGAACATATTCGGATTGCTTAAATCAATCACGCGGCGCGAACTTGCGCCAACCTTGTGCTCTAAATTCGCGAGCGCTTTGCCATCGGGGTCAGATTGTCGGAAGTAGTATTCGCCGTTGTTGATGGTTGTGGCTGTGCCGATTGAGGGCACGGTCTCGAAGTTGAAAAATTTCGCAATGCCGTCGTTGGATTTTTGTCCGAAGAGATGCCGAACCGTAAGCGTATGCCATTTTCCCCATTGCCATTCTGCGTCGTCTGCGCTTGCCTTTTCGCTCAAAATCGCGATGGCTTCGCTAAAACTTTTGCGAATCACATCGTCTCGCGTTTCTCTGACGTCGCTCGTGCGCGCGTCATCGAACCAATCGCTGAACCGAATTTCCTCAACCATTACGGAATCGCGCTGAACGATTTGGATTGAGGAATCGGCAAGCAAGCGTTGAATGGTGCGCGTCGGCGAGTTGATGAGCGCAAGGTAGTTTTGATAGGTGTCGTCGCCGAGTTCATCGTGAAAGGTGTTTCGCAAAAGTTGTTTGAGGAACTGCGCGAAAATAGTTGGTGCCATTTCTTTTTCGGAGAAATCATATTGCCAATTTTTGAGATACTGAATCGCGCGTTGATGCGTAGCCGTTGTGTCGTTTGCAACCGCGTTCATCAAATACGGCATCAGGTCGCGTGCCATTGGCGAGACGACATCGAACTGCATGGCTTCCATTTCTTTGACGCTCAACTTTTCTTTGGCTTGAATTAACTCTGTAATGCGCTCGGCGCGAGAGGGCGGCTCCCACAGCGCGGAGATGTAGTAGGGATACTCGTCGCCGACGAGTTTGTTGTTGGCATTGACGATGAAATCGCTCGGCGGATTGTAGAGGCGCGGAAGCGAATCAAACGGAATGAAGCCTTGCCACGCTTGACGCGGGTCGCTTGCGTCGCGAAGCGCGAAGCCTTGCTTATCCGAGCGAATCGGAATTTTGACCGCAGGTTGATAGCCGATGTTTCCCGCAACGTCGGCGTAAAGAAAATTCTGACCAGGAACGGCGAAATGTCGGAGCGCGGCGCGAAAATCGTCCCAATTTTTCGCGCTCAAAATGCCAAGCATCGCCTTGAGCTCGTCGGATTTCTCGAAGCCCGTCCATTGCATCACGACGACTTTTCCTTCTCTATTGAAGGTCGGAATCGCCTGTGTTTTCAAGCCTTGAAAGCCGCGTCGCACGTCTTCCGAAATCACCACGCCCGAAACGCCGTTTTTTTCGTAGAGCCTGACGACGAGCGGAATCGGGTCGCCGTTTTTGACTTTGATTTCTTCGACGAGTTCTGTCATCGCGGTATCGGTTGCGAGAAAGAAGTCGCAATCGTCTGCCATCACGTTCGTTAAGCCCCACGCGAGTTTATCGGTCTTGCCCAAAACCAGCGCGGGCGTTCCGGGAAGCGAACAGCCCGAAGCGTCAATGTTTTCGGCGGGGCAGAGCAGTTGGACTTCATGCCAACGCGACGGGGTCATAAAGCCCAAGTGCGGGTCGTTGGCGAGAATCGCGTTGCCCGTTGCCGATTTGGAGCGCGTAACCGCCCACGCATTGCTTCCGATGTGCGAGCCGAGCGCGCCGAAAAAGTCGCGAAACTCCGAATCGCTTTCGCGAAAGGCGACGAGCGTGCGCGCGACTTCATCGTTCTTCGCGAGCGAGGGCACGATGATGGGCTTGCCTTTCGGATAATCGGGATAAAGTTCCATCGCTTTCGCTTTGCCGACCTTTCGCTCGATTTCCGCGAGCGCGACATCGATGTGCCAAGCGATGTTGAGTTCCCAACCCATTAGGCGCACGATTGCCAAGCAATCTTCGGGCTTCCAATGTTCAGGCTCGTAGCCGAGCACGTCGAACTCAATCGGCAGGCTCGATTCTTTTCGGCGGACTTCATCGAGAAAGGCATTGATGCCGTCGCTATAAGCGGAAAGTGCGGTGCGCGAATTTTCTGAAAGTCCGTCCCACGCCCAGAGGGCTTTTGCTAAGCGGTTAATGCCGACCGTGCGAAAGAGTTTATCAAATCCGATTGCGCCTTCGCCTAAGACTTCCGAAAGCCGTCCTGTTGCGGCGCGGCGTTGCAGTTCCATTTGCCAGAGCCGCTCGCGGGCGTGCGCGTAGCCTTGCGCGAAGAAGAGGTCGCGTTTGGTTTCGGCGACGATGTGCGCGGCTCTGAACTCGTCGTAAAAAATTTGAACGGGCGCGGAAAGTCCCTGCAAGCGTTTGGTCGCCTCGTAATCGGGAATGCTTCGTTTGATGAGATGATTGACGGCAAACGCGCCGCCTAATGCAATTAACATCAAGGCGACCGCCACGCTAATGATGATTTTTACGATAGGTGATTTCATTTCACGACTGCTGAAATTTCATTCGCGAAATATACGCATTTGCTTCGCCCTCGCCGAGATTCAATCCCTTCCAAACCCTCTCACAAAAATTCTAAAAAATATTTAAGCAATCATGTTTAGAAAATCAACTACTTAAATTTTCGCGTAAGCACGGTTTGCTCTGCCGCGTCAAGTTTGCGTCAAGTGGCGCGAGTTTCTTGCAAGCGTGAACATCGGGCATCGATTTCACCAAACTTTTTGGAGAACGCTCTCAAATGCAACAACGCGAAACCTTCGTCTTGCAACTTGTCCTGACGCAAAATGGCGAGCCGTCGTTTCGGCTCAACCTGCGGAGCGCGACATCGGGCGAGATTCTCTCGTTCCGAGACGCAAGCGAGCTCGCGCACTTTCTTGATGTGTGGAAAGCGCAACGAGAAACGAAATCCAAAAAAGACCATCAAAGCGAATAGCGACCAAATTTTTTCAACAAAACCAAAGGAGAACCAACTATGAATCGCTTGCTCATCTCTGCGCTCTGGCTCTCTGCCGCCGCGCTTTATGCGCAACCCAAGCCGCTCATTTATGACAAGCCTTTTCCGCCTGCGATTGTGATGAGCAGTTTTCTTGAAAGCGGCAAAGGCTTGCGGATTGATAACGAAAGCGGTCGTCTCGGCTTCAACGGCTTAACGGTCTCGTTTCTGCCCGATAAAGAAGAAGGCGGCGGCGCGGCGAAATACGGCTACGAACCAAACGACCATAAACTTTACGCCACGCTTTCGCAAGGCGGCAACGGGCTGGCAAAATTTCTCTTTCAAACGAGCGGCACGGAAGGACCCTTTACGCGATGCCAGATTTTGAGCGGCTCAACCGAGACCCAAAAAGAATACGCATTGGATTACGTCGTAACCATCGGCGGCGATTACAAACTCGAGTTCTTCCTCGACAGCAAAAAGTTCTACGACTTCCCATTCAGCGTCGTGAAGAAAGAGAATCCCGACAAGTTCGCCGAAGTCAAAACGCGCTACTTCCTGAACGGAATGTGGAGCGACTACGGCTTCCTCACCTTCGACCCGCAGAACGAAGGACGCGGTTTCCGTTGGGTCTTTTTCCACCAACAAGAAGAATTGGAAACGCCGACCGCCACGAAGGAATACGCCGTCGATATCGAACTCTTCAAAAACGGCAAACTCTATGGCGGCATCACGAGCGACAAGGGGCAAAAATCTTACCAGCCGCTTCGCCTGAAATCCAAACGAATGTGGCAACGCGAAGACCTCACGCTCTACGCGCTTGCGCCACAAGACAAATCGGGCAAAGCCATCAAGCCCGCCGACCTCACCGACGGCAAATACGAAATCCGAATGACCTACTACGACACTTACGAATGGCAAAACGGCAAACCCACGAAGGTCGTCGCTGGTCCGTTCCAAAAGAAAGCCGGCGCAGATGTCTTCCCGTTTGAAGTCAAAGGCGGAAAGATTCAATACCAAGACCGCCAAGCGCGCGACAGCGCGCCGCCCGAACAGTTCATCGAAGGCGGCAACAGCGAATGGTGGACGAAACCTAATTCTCTAACGCTAAAACTACTCGAACAATGAAACGAACTTCTACTCTTTTCGCGCTGCTGACTCTGCTCTTTTTGGCGGATTCCGCCTTCGCGCAGCTTGCCTCGCAACCGACCGTGCAAGCCTCTAATGTGCGCGTGCTTTCTGCTACTGCCAATTCCGTCTCTCTTAGCTGGACGAACGGCAACGGTCAACGCCGATTGGTTACGATGCGCATAACCAACTCTGCCGCCGCACCAACTGACGGCGTAACCTACACTGCCAATACAGCCTTTGGCTCTGGCTCGCAAATCGGCACAGGCACTTTTGTCGTCTACAACGGTACTGATACCACCGTTACCGTAACGGGCTTAACTGCAAATTCGGCATACAACGTGGGCGTATGGGAATACAACGGGCTAACGGCAGGAACGCAGAACTACAACCCAAACACAGGCTCAAACCTCGTTTCGTTTTATACGACCGTCGCTCCGCCGACCACATCGCCCAGCAATCTCACGTTTGATAATCTTTCTCCAAACTCCATTCGTCTGAATTTTACGGCAGGAAACGGCGCGGGGAGAATCGTTGTGGCGCGCGCCAATGCGGCGGTGAATGTCGCTCCGCCAAGCGGCGTGATATTGTCTGCCGGAGTCCAACTTGGCGGCGGGAACTTCGTCGCCGCCATCACAACAACCGGGCAAGCAACAGTAAGCGGATTAAATCTCGGAACGCTGTATCACTTTGCGGTCTATGAGTATAACGGCGGCAATCTCACGGTTACCGAAAGCAACTCGTCGAACCGCGCTATTCGAACCACCTTGCCGCTGATAGGCTCTCGCCATACCCTTGCCAGTCAGCCCACGATGCAAGCATCAGGGATTGCGCGCACGTTTCGTAGCAGCGCGAGCGTTGCAATTAGTTGGTCGAATGGCAATGGCGGTCAACGCATCGTCGTTGCGCGTCCCAACAGTTCTCCCGATATCAACATTGATAACTTTGATGGTCAAACGCTTACCGCAAGTTTAAGTTTTGGAAATGGCTCTGACTTAGGCAATAACAACTTCGTGGTATACAAAGGCACAGGCTCAAGCGCAACGATTACGGGATTGAACAGTAACGCAACATACCGTTTCACTGTTTATGAGTTTAATGTATCTGCAAATGGAAGCGAAAACTATTTGAGCGCATTATCGCCCGCGAACAGCATCTTCATCTCAACGCTAGCCCCAACACCGACGATGCAAGCTAGTAGCGTAAGCGTTCAATCTCCCGCGACCAATGCGCTCACAGTTCGCTGGCAAAATGGAAACGGCGCGCGTCGGGTTGTTTTCGCGAGTCAATCTTCTTTCATCACAAATCCTGCGAATGGAAAGTTGTATGTCGCTAATACAACCTTTGGACAAGGGGATACGCTTGCGGCGGGCATCTTCGCCGTTGCAAACACCACATTGGATTCCGTCAGAGTTTTGGGATTGTCTTCTAACACCGTCTATTACTTCCGCGTTTTTGAGTATAATGGCGTGGCTACAGTCATAGATACGACGATTTCTTACAACGCCTCTCTTAGCAGCGGGGCTAATCGCACCACGCTCATCAACGAGCCGACCGTTCAACTGACCGGACTCTCCGCGCTCACGCGCACCGATACCTCCGTTACGCTCCGTTGGACGAATGGCAACGGCTCGCAACGCTTGATTGTGGCGCAAACTGCCTCGCCGATTGTTCAGCCCGTTGACGGAACCATCTACAACAGCGGCGGAAACCGCTACGCAAGCGGCGCGGCGTTGGGCGGAACGGCTTTTGCCGTCTATGTTGGCGCAGATACCACCGTAACCGTAACGGGGCTTACGCCAAACACGCCATACACATTTGCGGGGTATGAGTTTAATGTTGGAAATTCGGGGTCTCAAAATTATCTCATCTCTCCTGTTGTTTCATTGACGACGCGAAGTTTAACCACGAGACCCACCGTGCAAGCCTCCGGCATCATCATTACGCAAGCGAGCCAAAATCAGTTGAGGGTTAGATGGACAAACGGCAATGGCTCGCAACGCATTCTTGTCGGCAAACTCAATTCGCCCGTCGACTATGCGCCGCAAAATGGAAGCAATCCCGTCGTTTCAACATCTCAATTTATCACGGGTAGCGCGCTCGGAAATGGCAACATTGGGCTTTACAGCGGAACAGGCGATTCGACCACGTTCTTGATTTCCCAAGCGGGCACATACCACTTCCGCGTCTTTGAGTTTAACGGCGCAAATAACCCGGAGGGCGGCACGCATCACTACCTCACCACGACGGCAACGAACAACCCAAATAGCGGAGGCGGTAGTATCCTATCCCCTGCGCCGACCAGTCAAGTCGGGGCGTTAATTTTCCCGCAAATTACGGACACATCTATTCAAGTCTCGTTTAGCTCGCAAGGCAACGGCATAGGAAAGATTCTCTTTGTGAAAGCGGGAAGCCCCGTCGATGAACTTCCGCAAGGCGGCGTTACTTACGCGGCGAATGCCAATTTCAACCTTGCGCAAAATGTCAATGGAAACCGCGTCGTGTATGACGGCGTTGCGACTTCGGTCATCATCACAGGTCTTCAACCCAATACGACTTACCACTTCCGCGCTTTTGCCTACAATGGTTCAGGAAGCAACATCAACTACCTGACGACGACGGTTTCTGGCAACCCCGGCTCGCAAGCCACGCCAAACTCCTTTATTGGTAGCGGCAACATTTCGGGAGGGACATACGTCAACATCACCACATCGGGCGCGTCGACGCTCACGGGCGATGTAACCGTAACCGGCAACATTTCGCTCGTGGGCAATTTGAACACGGCTTCGCACACGCTCACGCTTGCGCCAAGCGCAACCCTGACGGAAACCGCGAACAACTACGTCGTCGGCACGGTAGAAGCCACGCGCGCCATTACCGGCGGCGCGAGCGAAGCCACCGAAACGTTCAGCGGAATGTGCGTAACGCTCACCACCACGAATAACTTGGGCAATGTAACCGTAAGGCGCGTCAGCGGTTCGGCAGGCATCGTTACCGTCGGAAGCGCAATCGGCATCGCGCGCCGATGGACCATCACGACTCAAAATTTGCCCATCACGCCCGCCACGCTCGCGCTCTCGTGGGTTTCCAACGACGACAACGGCAAAAATCTTTCGCTCGGCAGAGTCTATCGCCGCCCGTCCTCGCCAAACGATTGGGTTCAAATCGCCAGCGGCAATTACTCGACGCGCACGGCATCGTTCAGCGCGAGTAGTTTCGGCGACTTCACCATCAGCGACGCCAGCAACCAACTGCCCGTCGAACTCACGCGCTTTGTTGCAGGACATCATCGCGACGGCGTTATGCTTCAATGGTCGACCGCCACCGAACTCAACAACTCTGGCTTTGAAGTGGAACGCAAATCACAAGGCGCAACTTGGAACACGCTCGGCTTCGTGCGCGGCAACGGCACGACGACCGAAGCAAAATCCTATTCGTTCTTGGATAAATCCGCATCAGGAAAGCTTCAATACCGCTTGAAGCAGATTGACTTCGACGGACAGTTTGAATACAGCCCGATTGTTGAAGTCGATGCGGGCTTGCCGAAGCAATTCGCGCTTGAACAGAATTACCCCAATCCGTTCAACCCAACGACCGTGATTAGTTATCAACTGCCTGTGGCAAGCACTGTGTCGTTGAAGGTTTATGATGCGTTAGGCAAGGAAGTGATGACGGTGGTGAATGGACGTCAAGAAGCGGGGCAATACAATGCTTCGCTGAACGCGAGTGGTCTTGCGAGCGGCATTTACTTCTATCGTTTGCAGGCAAGCGCGACGAATGGAGCGTCGGGTTCAAACTTTGTGCAGACGAAGAAGATGATGCTGGTCAAGTAAGGTTAGAGTTAAGAGTTGAGAGTTAAAAGTGAAGCGGTTGGATTCCCGCCTGCGCGGGAATGACAAGATGGCGAGTGAATTCAACCTCACCCCTAACCGCTCTCCTTTGCGAAAGGAGAGGGGAACAATTCCGACGCGGTCGGAATCGGGGGAGAGGTTCTCGTGGAGTCCTCGCTCTCGCTCGGAATGACAAGATGGCGTGGAATTTGAGCGATAACTCTTAACTCTTAATTATCAACTATCAGACTTTTTCTCGCTGGCTACTGTTCTTTGTTTTCTCTTAGGTGAAAGCGTCCTTGCTGGCAACGGCGGGACGCTTTTTCTTTTCGATAGAATTCTCAAATGGAATTAACGTGAGTTTTTTACAGCAATGTTATTACGAGCGACGCGAAGAATCCATCTCTAATGAATAACGAGCAATAAGGAGTGAAGAGAGGAAAGAGACCTTATCTTGGCTCATTATTCTCGTTGCATGAGAGTTTGGTTATATTGAGCAAGCGTTTGTTGTAACGAGAAAAAGGGGAAAAGAGGATTTTGCAGTGAGTAACGTTTCACCCAACAAGTCTAAACCCGCCACAGAGCCATCGCAACTTGAACGATTAGCGTCGACCTCTGGCATTCGCAACACGCATCGCGTGGGTCAGTCGCAGTCGTTTGCCGCGACGCTTCTTTCATTTCTCAAACCGATTACGTGGATTCCTGTTATTTGGAGTTTTGTTTGTGGCGCGGTGGCGAGCGGACGCTTTGGTTGGGGCAATTTGGGCGACGGGATTTTTTGGCTCGGCGTTTTACTCACAGGTCCAATGGCGACGGGCGTTTGTCAAATGCTCAACGATTACTTCGACCGCGAGATTGACGCTATCAACGAACCCACGCGCCCGATTCCAAGCGGCGCAATCTCCTTGCGAAACGCGACGATTCTCATCTCCATTTGGTCGGCGCTGACGGTGTTCATCGCTTGGCTCATTCACCCCTTCGTGGTGGCTCACGTGATTTTGGGAATCATCAACGCGCACCTTTACAGCGCGAATCCCATCAAGCTCAAAAAGCGGCTTTGGTGGGGGAATATCATCGTGGCGTTTTCGTATTTGCTTTATCCTTGGCTTTCAGGCGAGGTGGCGTATCGCGGGGAGATAACGATTCACTCCGTCGCGATTGCGTTCTGCTATGCGTTTGCCAGCACGGGCACGATGACGGTCAATGATTTCAAGTCGATTGAAGGCGACATTCGCGTCGGGATTCGCACGCTTCCCGTCGCTTTTGGCGAGCGCAACGCCGCCCTCATCGCCGCTTTGCTGATTGACGTCGGGCAACTCTTCGCGTCGATTTACCTTGTTTCTCTTGGTCAATATGTGAATGCGGGTTTGGCATTTGCGTTCATTCTGCCGCAAATCGCTTTGCAAGTTCGATTCATTTCCGCGCCGCGCCGTTATGACGTGTGGTATAACGCGATTGCGCAGAATTTTTTAGTTGCGGGAATGATGGTGTGCGCGCTCGCGATTGCCAACGTGTAGTTAGAACGGCGCGTCGTCGGGGTTGAGCGGCGGTTCGGGCGGAGGCAGTTGGCTTTGCGCGATGTCGTCTGCGGCTTTGTTCGCACGATATTCATCGCTTGGCGGCAAATCCGCGCTTGTATAAACCGTTGAGAGCGATTCAAATCGACCGTATTGCTCCAAGAATCGTAACTTCACTTCGCCCACAGGACCGTTGCGCTGTTTGCCAATATCCACCACAATCACGCATTTTGTTGAAGAGCCATCGGGGAAATTTTGCACGCCGTAGCGTTCAGGACGCGAGAGGAACATCACGACGTCTGCGTCTTGCTCGATGGAGCCAGATTCGCGCAGGTCGGAAAGTTGCGGCTTGCGGTCGGCACCGCGCTGTTCGATGGAGCGATTGAGCTGAGCAAGGGCGATAATTGGCACATTGAGTTCTTTGGCAAGGGCTTTCAGCGAGCGCGAAATTTGCGCGATTTCTTGTTCGCGATTCGATTTGCCATCGCGCACGGGCGTAATGAGTTGCAGATAGTCAATGATGATTAAGCCGATATTTTTTTCCTGCTTCATTCGCCGCGCTTTCGCACCGAGTTCAATGATGGAAATGCCCGCCGTATCGTCGATGTAAATTTCAGAGCTGGAGAGCGGGTCTAATACGCCCATGATTCTCGACATTTCTTGCGGCGAAATGCGACCTGTCCGAACCGCATTGGAATCTGCAAAGGCTTCGGCGCAGAGCATCCGCATGGCTAATTGAATTTCCGCCATTTCAAGGCTGAAAATCAAAACAGGGACTTTGGCATCGACAGCGGCGTTGCGTGCGAATGAGAGTGCGAGTGCAGTTTTTCCCGTTGAGGGTCGTGCGGCAATGATAATCATATCTGCGGGCTGAAATCCCGCCGTTAATCTATCCAAATCTGCAAAGCCTGAGGACACGCCTGTAACTGCACTTTTTTTGCTCTGCAACACCTCAATGAGTTTCGTTGCTTGTTTGAGAAGCGTTTTGACATCGGAGGCTTTCTTCTTAATCCCTGCTTGCGAAATTTTGAACACTTCTTGCGACGCGCGCTCAATGAGTTCGAAGACGTCAAAGGATTGGTCGTATCCTGCTTGCGAAATTTGTGTCGCGATATGAATAAGGCGTCGATAAAGATATTTTTCTTTGACGATGATGGCGTGATACTCGACATTCGCCGCCGTTGCGACTTTGTTGGTCAGTTCGGCGATGTAGTGATAGCCGCCTGCCGCTTCAAGTTCTTCGGAGCGTTTGAGTTCATCGGTGAGCGTAACAAGGTCAATCGCTTCGCGGCGTTGATAAAGGCGAAGCATGGCTTTGTAGATGATGCGATGTTTCTGGTCATAAAAAATCGTGTCAGATTCTTCGCCAAACACTGAAATCACGCGCTCAATGGCATCTGTTGAGATGAGAATCCCGCCGAGCACTTCCTGCTCGACTTGAACAGCATTGGGCAAAATCCGCCCGTCTTTGACGTCGACCTCTTCACGGAATCCTTTGCGAATGCCGGTCAGTTTTTGCAAAGGATAGCTGCCGCTCATTTCTTGGCTTCGTTCAATAAATCCGCTCATGATTTGAATGTGAGATATTCTGATTTCAACTTAATCGCTAAAATTTTTTAAGCCTCATACATGCGTTTTAGTCGCCTGCATATTTCTCGTCGTAAATGCGTCTGAGCATTTGCACATCTTCCCAGCAGAAGCGTTTCCAATTCGGATTGCGCAAGAGCGCGGCGGGGTGATAGGTTACGATAAGATCAATGCCGCGACACTTATGCACTTTGCCGCGCATCGCTTGCATCGCAAGATTGTTTTCCAAGAGCGTGTTCGCCGCCACCTTGCCCAACGCCAAAATGATTTTTGGACGAATGATTTCTAATTGCCGATAGAGATACGGCAAGCACGCCGCGATTTCGTCAGGTTCGGGATTGCGATTGTTCGGCGGGCGCGATTTGATGATGTTGCAGATATAAACCTCACGCCGTTCAAACTTGACCGCCGCCAAAATGTTCGTGAGCAACTGCCCCGACCGTCCAACGAAAGGCAAGCCTTGCTCATCTTCATCAGCACCCGGGGCTTCGCCGACCAACACAACTTTGGCGCGTTCATTGCCGTCGCCAAAGACGTAATTTTTCCGCGTTTCGCTTAAGCGACACTTTTTGCACATTTTTGTCGCTTCGTAAAGTTCTGCGAGCGTTTTGTAACGCTGTAAATCTTCTTCTGGGGAAGGAAGAGACTCCGACGGCTCATCGAATAATCCGCCTTGCATCGTTTTCCGTTTGTGTGTTTCAAAAAATGTTAGAGACAAAAAAACTGCAAAGAGGTTTTGCAGTCTGGCGTATCGCGTAAGGTATGACTACGCTTGCGTCATTGTCGAGACGATGTTAAAGAACTTTTTTGAAAGAAAAAATTTGCTTTTTCAAAAATCATTTTCGCGGCGGCGCGCTTGGTTTGTAAAGGAAGTTGCTCGATAGTGCCATCTCTAAACATGAGCGTCAGTCGGTTGGTGTCGACTTCAAATCCTGCACCTGCTTCTTGGGCGTGATTGAGCGCGATGAAGTCGCAATTCTTGACCACAAGTTTCGCTTTTGCATGTTCAAGCGCGTCTTGAATTTCCAATGCAAATCCAATCGAGACTTGATGCGGCTTTTTTTGCTTACCAAATTCCAGCAAGATATCGGGATTTTTGACGAGATGAAGCGAGAGCGACTCCGACGATTTTTTAAGTTTGCCTGCATAGACTTCGGCGGGGCGATAATCGGCGACCGCGGCGGCGGCAACGAAGAGGTCTAAGGTCGGAAAATATCGCTGTGTTTCGCGAAACATATCTTCTGCGCTTTCAACTTCAATGCGACGCACGTTCGGCGGCGTTTGAAGCGGCGTTTTGCCTGTAATCAAAATCACCTCTGCGCCAAGTTCAGCGGCGACTTCGGCAAGCGCGAATCCCATTTTGCCTGACGAATAGTTCGAGATAAATCGTACGCCATCAATTTTTTCGCGCGTCGCGCCCGCCGTAACCACAACTTGCTTGCCTGCAAGCGTTTTTTCTTTCGGCAAGAGCGCGTCGCTCGCGTGTTGAAAAATTTTTTCAGGCTCGGGCAGCCGTCCTTTGCCGATTAAGCCCGACGCGAGTTCGCCGATTTCAGGCTCAATAATCACACAGCCATCTTGTTCAAGCGTTTTCAAATTGCGTTGCACGGCGGGTGCGTCGAACATCTCGCCGTCCATTGAAGGAAAAATCAATTTCGGCTTATTCGGACGCATCGTAAGAAAGCACACCGAGAGCATATCGTCGGAGTAGCCATTAGCAAGTTTCGCAAGAGTGTTAGCAGTAGCAGGCGCAAGCACGAAGCAATCTGCCCATTCGCCCAAATGAATGTGAGCCGTCCAAGCGGTTTGCGCGTGGGTTGCGTCAGGAAAAATTTCGGTGAGCACACTTCGCCCTGAAAGCGTTGCAAGCGTAAGAGGCGAGACGAACTGCGCCGCCGATTTCGTCATGACGACTTGCACCTGTGCACCTGATTTTTTGAACAAGCGAACGAGGCTTGGAATTTTGTAAGCCGCGATGCCGCCGCTCACGCCAAGCAAGATGCGCTTTCCAGCAAGGTCGTTCATTTGGTTGATGCGGATTCGGTTTCGGATTGCTTATCTGCGCGCTCGGTTTCATCGGGCGGCTGTTGCTCGATTTTTTTCTTTTGAATCGGCGTCAAACTTGGCGATTTTTTGCGTCGGAAGATGCGGTCGCTGAGTTCGCTCCAAGTGTGAAAGTTATCGCGATACGCCACGCCGAAGCCCCAAAGTTCTTGCATTTCTTGGTTGAAGATAGTGAAGTTGTTTTGCCCGAAAACGCGGAAGGCTTCAAGGACGACTTTATCGCTGACGCGGTATTCCAATTTTTGCGAGTTAGCGTTGCCTCCGCGCACAGCGGCAGAGTCATCGTTTGCAAATGAGCCCGAGCCAATAACGACCAGTCTGCCGTCGGTGCCGGGAACGGCGTAAGCGACGGCTAAATCGACGCCTGACAATCCGCCGCTTGCATCACGCGCCAAACCGATGTTGACGGACTGCACGCCTGCAATCGTTCCTGCCACACGCGAAAGTTGCGATGAAAGCAATCCTGCCCCTGCACCTATCCCCGCACTTGCGACTGTGCCTGCACCCAATCCACCGACATTTCCACCGAGTTCAATGGGTGGCGCATACCACTGTCCAGCAGAGAGGAGCAAGGCAAAGTTCAGCACGGCGTTTGGGTCTTCGAAGCCGGGCAAATCGGTGTTTGGCATTTTGAACTCCATTTCTTCAAAGCGATATCCCATAGCCATGTTCGGCGCGAGAGCCGTGCCTGTGATTTTGACAATCAAAAAAAGTTCGGCTTGAATGCCTGCGCGGCGCGGGTCAGGATTTTCGGCGCGTGTGCGCGTTTCTGCCGTTACATTGATGGTTGCGTTCAAAACATCTTCTTCGTTCCAAGAAATTTTCCCACCCTCTTTAACTTCAAAGTTTTTTGTAAATGCGGTGTAGCTGCCGCCCGCAATCGTTGCGCTACCAAAGGCTTCAAGGTTGATGCCGCGTTTGCGCACGCGAATATCCACATCTTCAATGCTCACTTTCATTTGCTCGCCGAGATACTTATTGAAAATGATGGTGTAAAGCATTCGGCGTTGAGTTCTAACACGCAAATCCATCGTCATCAGGTCGTAAGGCGTGATTTGATAGACTTGCAAGCGCGTGCGTGCCTCCTCCATTGAAAATTCTTCGCTAAGCCGACGCTCTTTCTTGATGCGGTTGCGCTCCTCAAGCGAAAGCGTGGTGTCTTCGCGTGCGCGCATGGTGATGAACTTTGCCGCTTCGGCAAATTGCGTAGCATTGTTGGCATTTTTAGCAAAGGAACTCATGTCGCCGTCGTTGATGGTGAGTCGTCCTGTCAGTTTCGGCGCGTCGAGCGTGCCGAAATAGCGCAAGTTATCGGTGGAGGCGATAAGCGTGCCGAAGGGTAAGCCGTCTTTGCCTTCAGGCTTGCGCATTAGGTGAAGTCGATTGAAGGTAATGTTGATGTCCAAAAATTCAACGGCAAAGTTATTCATTTTAATTGAACCGATGGTTGAGCCTTCACCGCCGAATCGGTCGTTGAAGGTGAGTGCGCTCCACCGTACGCCGCTCGGCGTGGCGACGATTTCGCCGTTGAGCGTGTATTCAACTTGCGTCGCGATTGGCGTCGTTTTCACTTTGTCAATCAACAGACTAATGCGAATATCGGGCGACGGAAATCGTCCGCGAACCGTCGCAAGCAGTTTGACAAATCCCGTCGTGCGCTCCAAAGGCACAAAGGCTTCAAGTGCGGCGGCGTCGATGTCGTCGGAGCGGACTTCGGCGAAGACGTCTTCGGTCTTGATAAAGCCAAACGGCGTGCCGTCGCTATCCAAGTTAATCGGAATGCGCCCGCGCCCCGAAATGCGATTCACGATATTGCCTTGTCCAAAGACCTGCGACTTCTCAGTGCTATCGAGATTGGCGGCAAGCACCACGTTCATCGCTTTGCTTGCATAATCGGCTTGAAGCGAGAGATTTCCGCCCCGAACCGCGCTATAAACCAAATTGAGAACATTCAACTCAAACTTGATTTCAGGACGCTGTAAGTTGCCACCGACATTGAGCGTCATATTCACCCTGCCGCCAAAAGGCGCGTTAGAAGGTTCTGGCAGAACCCATTTTCGGAAGTCCGCAAGGTTTAAGTTTTTCAACGCAATACTCACATTACCATCGCCGTCAAACTCGAGGAAGCCTTTAAGCGAGAGTTCTTGGTCTTTATTGCGAAAGGCAACATTGCTGAAGCGAACATTCTGCGGGCTGATTTGAAATTCCGAGTTTGCGTTTGCTTCCCAACTAAATTCGCTTGTAGCAAACTTGAAGTTTTCAAGCAGAACAATGTATTGCTCGTCGAAAACGCCCGCGAGCATATCCATTTCCAACCTGCCGCGCGTGTTGACATGAGAAGAGCGAACTTCGACCTGCACGGCTTGTTTGTCGTAGCGCATCTCGAATTTCGTGTCCACAAATCGCTGGTCGCCCGTCTTCAATCGGAACGCAGAGAGACTAAGCTTTGCGCGAAGTTGATGCTCCTTTTCATCGACCACATCATCGACATATCCAAAGGTTGCTTTGAAGTTTTGCGTAAAAAACATGTCGCTGTAAGTTGTCGAGTCGATATCTACAATCGCCGTTATCGAGCATTGGGTTGGTTGGCTTGTAATTTTTCCTCGCATTTGTGCTTTGGCGTTGAAGTAACCCGCCTTTGCAATGAGCGAGACCGCCGCAAGGCTTTTGAGTGAAATGTTGAAATTGACATTCAGCGTTGGCAACACAATTTTCGCCGTCTCTGCTTTTTTCTTGACGGATTTTTCCAAGGTCTTTACTTTTTTGCTGACTGCTTGAAACCGCTCTTCTTGCGCTTGGGTGCGGAAAATGTTGTTCTTGTAAATCTCGCGCTCAATCACGCCCGATTCCAACTGCGCGAGCTTGACGAGTTGCCCTAAATCATACTTGCCCTCGACCTCGATGTCGAGCAAATCGCTGTAAAAGACAAATGTCGCCGACGAATCGATTTTATCCTGCGCGAGTGTTGCCTGTGCTTTGGTTCCCTGGCGAATCGGAAGTTTTCCGATTGTCGAGGAATCAAATTCCAATTTAAAGTCAAGCGTGATGTCGCCAAGCGCAAAACCGCTTCCGTTGAGTGTGTAGCCCAAGTTGAGGTTGCTTCTAAGGCTATCGTTTTTGGTGAAGGTGGCAATATCGAAATTGCCCAAGCGTCCTTCGCCTTGATAAGTCGGAATTTCTTTGGAGAGGTCGAGTATGCCCGAAAATTCGGCGAATTGTTCGCCCATCTCAATGAACAAATCGCCATTGAATCGCTTTTGGGAAACGCCTGCATTTGCCACAAAATCTGTAATGCTATACTCACCGAAGCGCGATTTTTTCATTGTTGCTACAAGCTTCGCGCTTATGTTTTCAAGCGAATTGCCACTTCCTTCAAGTTTGGCAGAAAGGTTCAAATCGCTGGTCAGCGCAGAGTCTTTCAAGGCTTTGCCAATGTTGAGATGCTCGAGGGTAAGCACGCCAGCGTATTCAGGCAAGCGATTTTTGGGGAGCGCAATTTCCACATCAGCACTGACCGCCCCCACTTGCGATTTGGCATCAAGCCGTGCCCGAAAGCGGTTGAGCCTACCGTTGAATCCGCCTTTGAAATCCACCCGACCTGCGTCGCGCATATCAGGCAGAGATAGCGACGGCATTATTTTCGCCACATCAGAAAGGTTCAGATATGTGTTTTGCAGCGACAGGTTTAATTCAGATAATTCAGGCGTGAAGGCTTGCTTAACTGATCCGGAAATGCCGATTCGGCTTCGCTCTGCTTCGAGCACAAGTTCTTCAATCTTGAACGAATCGAGCGTGCCGCGTGCAATGGCTTTTGTGCGAAGCGTGCCGTTCAACCCATAAAGCGTTGGCACGAGGCGTTTGACGTCGTCAAAAGCAAGTTGCTGAATGTCGAGATTGAAATCAAATCCCGCTTTTTTGAGCGAATCCTCTGAATACGGCGCGAAGATGTCGTAGCGGTGAAGCGCGCCGGTCAGTTGAATCGACGAGCGCGGCGTTTTGAGCGTAAGCCCTGTTACCTCGACGCGTTGCGGCGTGAGCGAGAAGTAAAGATTCGTTTCTGCAACGGAAAAATCTGCCTCAGGAATCTCAAGCGAGAATTCTTGAAGCGTGGCAGTGATGAAGTCTCCGTTGAGTTCGCCTTTAAGCAGGAAATTCACGTTTGCAAGGTGCAGGCTATCAAAATTGATGGGCGTAATGTTTTGTGCGCGAAGCGAATCGAGGGCGGCGCGCGTTTCGGCATCTACGGGCGGCGCGGCACGATTAATCCACCAGAAATCGCCGTTGCGAATCGAGAGCTCGTCGACCAGAAATTTAATCGGTTTGCCTTCGCTTGTATCAACTGCTATGGTTGAATCGGGCTTGAAGAGACGCATGAGTTGGAGCGTGCTGTCTTCTTCTTGCACAATTATGGCTTTCGGCGTTTGCAGTGAAATTCTGCCGATGTGAAGGTCTTTGATGAATCCCTCCTCGATGTTTCGATGAAGCGAAACGCCAACAATACTCAGTGAAATTTGCTCGAGCGAGAGGCTTTCGGTCGTGTCGTCCGCAACAAAGACTTTAACTTGGTGAAGTGAGAGCGATGTTGGAAATCCGAGTTCGGCGCGCTCAATCGTGAGCCGTCCGTTGAAGAGTTGCGCGAATTGTTTTTCAGCAAACGATTTCAGAAACCGCTCGCCGAGTTCAGTGTTCAAGAAAATATACAGCCCAATGATGGCGACGAACACCGTTATGATGAGCGTATAGAGCGTGCGTCGCAAGAACTTAAAGATGCGTGGAATAATCATCGTATCGAGAAGGCTCTTTAAGTGTATGCGTTCAAAATTTTTTCAATCGTGCCGGTGGTTGAGCGTCCATCTAAAAACGAAATCGTTTGAACGCTTCCGCCGTGCGCTTCAACAACGTCTTTACCGACGATATTTTCAATCGCCCAATCCGCCCCTTTCACCAACACATCAGGCAAAAGCATTTCAATTACCGACAGTGGCGTGTCGTCTTCAAAGAGCAGAACGGCATCGACGGCTTTAAGATTTTTGAGAAGATACGCTCTGTCTTCTTGTGTATTGATAGGGCGTTTTTCACCCTTCAATCGCTTGACAGACGCATCGCTATTGATGGCAACAACAAGCACATCGCCGAGGGCTTTGGCTTTGTTCAAATACTGCACATGCCCTGCGTGCAAAATATCGAAACACCCGTTTGTAAAAACCACCGTCCGCCCTTGCTGTTGATGAAATCGGACAAAGGCTTTGGCTTCTTCAAGCGTTAAAAGCGGTTTTTCATTGTCAAGTGAAAGTGCAGTTGCCATTATTTTTTGTTTAATTTCTATGCGCGGACGAGGTGCAAGAAGATACGAAATTGCACACCTTCTTTCGTCAAGAAAATTTCAATGTGCTTTCTATGAAGCGTCTGTTCAAAACCCTTGTTGATGCGTTGGTCTACAGCATCTTTATGCTGATTGGCGCAATCGTGCGTCGGCTCTCGATTGAGCGCGTTTATCGACTTGGCGAAGTTGTTGGAAACTGGCTTTATGAACGAGTGAAGTTGCGCCGCAAGTTGGTAGAAACCAATCTTCGCCTGTGTTTGCCTGAAAAGTCCGACGTCGAACGTTCAAAAATTGCGCGGCAAGTTTATATCGAGCAGGCGCAATCGCTTTTTGAAATCATGCGTGCGCCGCTGATTGGCTCGAAGGCTGATGCGGAGAAAATTTTTGAGGTAGAAAATCTTCACCTTGTTGAGAAGTGTTATGCCGAAGGCAAGGGCGCGATTGTCGTATCGGCGCATTTCGGAAATTGGGAACTCAAAGCCATGTGCTGGGCATTTTTGGCGAAGCCCTGCGCGATTGTCTATAAACCCTTCTCCAACAAGTTTCTTGACAAGAAGATGTTGGAATGGCGCACACTGGGCGGCAACGAATTTATCTCGATGAACGACGCCCCGAAACTTGGCTTAAAGCGATTGCGCGAAGGCAAACTGCTTGCCCTGCTTAGCGACCAAGCCGCACACAGCGACGATTACTTCACCACGTTTCTCGGACGTGATGCCGCCATTTTTCTCGGCGCCGCCGTCTTCGCGCTTCGCACTCGATTGCCTGTCATTCTTTCAATGCCGCGCCGCATTGGCGTTGGTCGCCACCGTTTAGAACTCAGCGAAATCAAAACCGATGACCTCACTTTTTCAGCCGATAATGTCAAAGCGTTAGCCGAGCGATATACCCGTGCGATTGAAGACTACATTCGACGCTATCCCGACCAATGGTTTTGGCTTCACAACCGATGGAAACGCACGCCGCCGCACAAGGCATCTCTGCAACTTGCCGAAGAAGCGACGCAATCGGCACAAACGCCATCATCTTAAAAGAAAATCAACTGCACCAATACAAAGAGCGGCAAGAGCACCACAAGCGAAAACTTCGCCACATATCCGCCAAAACTCGGCATTTCCACACTTTGCTCTTCGGCGACGGCTTTGACCATAAAGTTGGGCGCGTTGCCGATGTAAGTCATCGCTCCAAAAAAGACTGCACCAATGCAAATCGCTTTGAGCGTAATTTCGGGAATACCTGCAATCATCACGTCGGCTTGTTGCGCTAAGCCCAACGCCAACGAGTAAAAGGTAACGGCTGTCGGCGTGTTATCTAAAACGCTACTCAAAACACCCGTCGCGTAGAAGAACTGCACAGGACTCGATATGCCTAGCGCGGGCGCGTTGGCTTCCAAGAAGAGCAAACAAGGAATCATCGTGATGAAAATGCCCAAGAAGAGATAAGCGACTTCTTCAATCGGATGCCACGAAAATTTATTCGCCTCGCGCACTTCTTTTTTCGTTAGCCAAAGCGACAATCCGAGCAAAATCAAAATCACAAGTTCGCGCAAGAACTTCGCATATTCATTTTGCTTGAAGAGCGGAATGTATTGCTCATTGAGAAACGCCACCGACAACACCACGCCCAGAAGCAACACGAAGTTTATATTACCTGTAATTTTTATAGGACGAATTTCTTCAATATCGCGCTTCAACGCGGCGAGACTTTCTTTTTGGTAGTAGTAATAAGAATCCACGCCGAAGTAGGTTGCAAGTAGAATAATGTTCGCAAAGAGCCACACGGGCAGAAGATTCAAAAACCATTCAAACGGCACGCCGCGCAAATAGAGGACGAAAAGCGGCGGGTCTCCAAGTGGCGTTACCAATCCGCCGCAATTAGCGACCACACCAATGAAAAAGAGCACGGTGTGGACTTTGAACTGCCGTTCAGCGTTGGTTTCTAGGAGCGGACGAATGAGGAGCATTGCCGCGCCTGTCGTGCCCATCAGCGAAGCGAGCACTGCGCCGATTGCCATAAATGTGGTGTTGATAATGGGCTTTGCTTCAATATCGCCCGTGATGTTGATTCCGCCCGTAATCACAAAGAGCGCGCCGAGCAAAATGAGAAATGGCACATAGTCGAAGAGAAGCGCATGTTTGAGTTCGCCCCACATCGCATTGTAAATTAAAAATCCTAACACAGGCAGGCTACACGCTAATGCCACAATGAGTTTATTGCGGTTGCTTTCCCAAAAGTGTGCGAACGTCAGCGGCATTACGGCGATTGCCGCTAAAAGCAGTGCAAACGGTATGAGAAGGACAAGAGGAATCTCGTGCTGATCGTGCATAGTTGGATTTGGTTTTAAGACATGCTGTTGATAGTTGGCAAAAATACGGTATGTTCATGCTTTCGGAAAGCCGTTACAGAAAAATGACAATATCGAAACAACTCTTGCTCGCGTTCCTCTTTGTCGGCTTGGGCGCGATTGGCATTGTGTCTTACTTCTTTTATCAAGATTCCCGAAATGCCCTCATTGAGCGCGCCTTTGAGCAACTGACTTCCGTAAAAACCTTGAAGAAAGCCAAACTTCAAGATTTATTTGCCTCGCTTTCTGACCGCGCAAAAGAACTTGCCACGATTGCCGATTTAGAGCATCGCTTGAACACTCCAAACGAGCGCGAAAAACTTACAAGAAGCCTTACAAATATTTTCTTGCTTGATAGCGCGTGGAATGTCATCTATGCCCAAAGGTCTTGTCTTTCTTTGCCTCTTCCGCCGTCCCCTGCCGAGACGGTCATTTCCGACCTCTTTTTTTGCGATTCCGTTGCGAAGCCAATGTTTTATGTTGGCGCACGCCGTATCGGCGGATGGATTGTGCTCGTTCAATCGTTTGATGCGATTGAAGCGGTAGTGACAGAGCGAAGCGGCTTAGGCGAATCAGGGGAAAGTTACCTTGTCGGTAGCGACTTCATTATGCGCTCAAACTCACGCTTTTTCAGCACGCCAACCGTGCTCACACTTCCCGCCAAAACCGACGCCGTCGTAGCCGCTTTTCAAGGCAAGCGCACGCCGATGATTGTGAAGGATTATCGCGGCGTTGAAGTGCTTAGTTCGTTTTCGGTGATTGACTTTCCGACGCACAAGTGGGCAATTCTTTCAGAAATTGATTACGCCGAAGTGCTCGTGCCAATTGACGCCATGCGTCGACGTGTGTTGTTGATTGCCTTTGCAGTCGGGGTGATATTGAGTACAGTTTCACTCGTGATTTCGCGCACGCTCTCTAAGCCGATTCAAGAAATCAGCGCGCTTATTGAGCAAGTTTCCGTCGGAGATTTAACGGCGCGCTCCTTTCCACGCACAAGCATTGCAGAAATCAAGGATATTGCGACATCGGTTTCACGGCTCATTGACGCACTGAATCGCACGCGGGCATTTGCGACTGAAATTGGCAATGGCAATTTTGAAGCGACCTTCTCGCCACTGAGCGCAGAGGACGAAATGGGCAAATCGCTTCTGAAAATGCAATCAGAATTAAAGCGGCTCATTGATCTTGCTGAAAAGGAACGCGCCTTGCGCACCGCCTCGCTCCTTGAAGGCGAAGAATCTGAGAAGAGCCGCATTTCGCGAGAGTTGCACGACGGACTTGGACAGATTCTCACTGCCGTCAAATTTCAAGCGCAGTCGCTTCCGCCGTCAGAAAAACGCGCCGAGTTGCTCAATTTGCTTAATGATGCGATTGATGAAGTCCGACTGCTTTCCTACAACCTGATGCCGCGTGTGTTGATGGATTTCGGTCTGAACGCCGCGCTTCAAAAATTGGTCGCTCAAACTGTTAAACAAACCGACGCAAAGATTCACCTTGACACAGCCCTTGATGACGAAAAGCGATTTGATGAACGACTGGAAATCGGCATTTTTAGAATTGCACAAGAAGCGATGAATAACGCGCTCAAATACGCCAACGCCTCTGAAATTCATCTTGCACTTGCCGAGCGAGATGGTATGCTTTACTTTACTTTTTCTGACAACGGCAAAGGCTTTCATCTCGATAGCCTTGCGCACCAAAACGGACTTCGCAACATGCAAGAGCGCGCTAAACTTTTAGGCGGCGTGTGTAAAATTGACGCGCACCCAAATCAAGGCACAACGATTGAAGTCGCGCTTCCAACGCTTGACCGAACATTATCATGAAGAAAATCACGCTGATTCTTGCCGATGACCACCGCCTTGTGCGCGACGGCATTAAATCGCTCTTGAACGGCGCAACCGACATCGCCATTCTTGGCGAAGCCGAAAACGGCACACAAGCCGCTGACCTTGCCGCAATACACAAACCCATTGCGATGCTTCTCGACATCTCTATGCCGCATCTCAATGGATTGGAAGCCCTCAAAACCATCAAGTCGCTTTCGCCTGAAACCAAAGTCATTATGCTCTCAATGCATGAAGAGCCTGAATACATTATCAAAAGTCTTAAAAACGGCGCGAGTGGCTACCTGCTCAAAAGCGTGGAGCGCGATGAATTGCTCAAAGCCATTCGCACAGTTGCCGAGGGCAAGGTTTATTATCAAACCGATGTGGCTCATACCGTTATGCAAAGTTTCTCACCCGATTCGCTCAAAGAAACGATGCCGAAAAAAGCAGATACTCCAACCCTAACAGAGCGGGAAAAAGAAATTCTTCATTGTGTTGCCGAAGGATTGTCGACAAAACAAATTGCCAACAAACTTTTCATTAGTCCGCGCACGGTCGAGGTTCACAGAAGCAACATGATTAAAAAATTAGGTGCACAAAATGTTGCTGAACTTGTCAAACTCGCTATTCAGCATGGTCTGCTTGCGTAAAATTGCATGTGATTGCATGTGATTGCATGTGGTTTAATAGGGCACGAATAAATTGTTAACTTTTTTTTCTAAATGCTCTTGACAAACTTTCAAAAAGTTGTATTTTTGCATTAGCAACAAAGCAGTGGACGCCCTGTTCATTGTGGTAGGTGATGTGGGGGACACCTACCAGTTGCATGGCGGACGCAAGTCCGCTATTTATTTGGGTAGCAGTAAAGTAGTAGACACCCTGTCTACTATGGCAAGTGATGTGGGGGACACTTGTCAACTGCGGGGCGACTTCGGTCGCCCTTTTTATTTCGACTCGATTCATATCAATTTCATCTCGGCTCGACTTACTCGGGGGCGCGCTCACTCGAGCATGCCGCAAGCCCTGTCTACAAGCCATGTCCACAAGCGCGTAACATCAGAAACAAGTCATGCTTGAACTACTCTTGCTCTTCGCTATCAGCTATCTTGCCGCAACGCTTTCAGGCGCGGCAGGATTTGGCGGCGCACTTGTCTTGTTCCCTGCTCTGACCAACCTTGTGGGAATCAGTGCCGCCGTTCCAATTCTGACCATCGGGCAGATTTTTGGAAATGCGTCAAGAGTGTGGTTCGGCAGAGATGATTTACAATGGAAGCCCATTCTCTTCTTTCTACTGACCGCCGTTCCCTTGACCATTCTTGGCAGCTACCTTTTTGGCGAGATTGAACGCAACAAGGTCAAAATTGGCATTGGTATCTTTCTCATTCTTTTAGTCCTCTATCGCAGAACGAACATCAAAAAAGTTGCGCTTGGCGAAAAAGGGCTCTTGCTTGGCGGCTGGCTAACGGGCTTTATCTCGGGCATTGCCGGCAGTGCAGGACCGCTTGGCGCGGCTTTTTTTCTCGGACTCGACCTCACCGCCAAAGCCTACATCGCCAGCGAAGCTTTCACGGCTTTGGTCATTCATCTCACCAAAACCATCATCTACAACGCCTTCGCTCTTATCAACTGGACTGAACTTTACTACGGACTCTTTATTGGCGTAGCGATGATTTTGGGAAGTTGGACGGGCAGGAAAATCATTGAAAAATTGAGCAGAGAAAAATTCATTCTGCTTGTTGAAGCACTGCTCATCATCTCAGGATTGCAGTTGATATGGACGGCTCTGTGAAAGCAAAAAACAGAGATTGAACGGATTAAAGAGGTGATTCGCATCACTCGATTGGCGGGCGCACCAAATTTCCCGCAGTGTCGATATATCCGATAGCCCCTTCATTCAGCACTTGTGCTAAGCCATCAACGAACTTTCCGACGAAGTCATGTTTCGGCTCAACAATCCATTTGCCGTTTGTATCAATCACACCGACTTTGCCGTTTTGCCTAACCGACGCATAGCCACTATTGAACGACTCAACCACGCTTTCAAATTGCGGCGCAATCACCATCATGCCCTGCTTATTGATGAATCCCCATTGATGTGAAGCCGTGTCTTGCACGGCGGCAAGCCCTTCGCTGAACGAGAGGGCGTTTTCAAATTTCAACTCGATAACAGGCTTCGCACCAAAATTGACATACCCCCACAAGTTTCCAATACGGACGGCACAAAGGCTATCAGCAAAATCGCGTGCATCGTCGAATTGCGGCTTAATGACGAGCGTGCCTTGTTTATCAATGAATCCGCACTTGCCGTTTATCATCACCATTGCGCGCCCTTGCGAAAAGCGAGAGGCTAAGTCATACTGCGGCAGAATTACCTTGCGTCCTTCTTTATTGATGAATCCCCACTTGGCGGAATCTATTGTTTCAACAGCGGCAAGTCCCTCGCTGAATCGCATCGCATTTCGGAACTCAGGCTTAATGGCAAGCGAGCCTTCGGCATTGAAATAGCCAAACGTTTTGCCAATACGCACAACGGCAAAGCCTTCGGAGTAAGCGCGAATGTCGCTGTATTGAATTTGCGTGAGAAGCGAGCCTTTTTCGTTCATCACGCCAAAGTTGCCTTTCTGACCGACAATCGCCAAACCTTCCGAGAACGGCATAGCGGCATCATATTGTGGCGTTATGATTACTTTGCCCGTTTTATCCATATAGCCATATTGACGATTTTCAGAAATCACATACAAGCCGCCTTCACGGCGCGAACAAGATGAGAGGAGCAACATTAACGCGCAAGCAAGCAATCTAATTTTCAACGGCATTGAAGTGATAGTCGACCGATTTGAGAATGTTGTAGAAAGTTTGAGCAGGATTGTCGGAGCGATAAAGTTCGTCCATAATCATTGCCTTGCCGATGGGATAGGTGAGCATGTAGGCGCGGAAGTCATCGTCGCGCAGGCGCGAAACCGTTCGGCGAATCAGTGCGTCTTCGCTTGGAAGGTATTGGCGCAAGTAGGCGAAAACAGCATCATCGGTTTCGTTTTCGTCATACATTAAAAGTGCGGCATTGACGACGGGCTTGCGTCCGAGTTCTTCGACAAGTTCAATGAGGCGCGCGTCGTTGTCGGAAATGGTGCGCTGGTGCAGGTGTTCATGCGCTTGAAGCCACTCGATAACAGATGGCGTTTCGCCGAAGATGATGTAGTTTGCCGCTTCGGCAAGTCCTTCGGAAATGGTGCTACATGGCGTGCCAAGCAAATTCACGCTGAACTCAATGAGTCCTTGCTTGCGAACAAGTTCCGATTCTTTGACGATGGCTTCGGTGTGATGTCCGCAAAAGGCTTCGTGCGTGGTGGTGTGCAAGACACCCCAAATGGTCGTCGGCACATCGGTGTTGAGTTCGTAGAGCGATTGATAATTGCCGCGATACCAATGGTAGCCCGCCCAAGGCTTTTCGCGCACAAGGCTAACCTCGACCGAATTTTCAGGAAGCGGAAAGAGCGATTCGGTCTTCGCTTTTGCAGATGCCATTGTGGTTTGAATGAAGTTCATCAGTTCATCGCCTTTGAGTTCGAACTGCTCACGCCATTGAGTAAATCGTTCAGGAAGGCTTCCGTTTCCAAAACGCTCTGCACGAAGGCGTTCATCGATTTCCGTGATGAGTTCCGTGAACCCCTGCTCGTTTGCGTAGTCAATCGTTGAAATGCCGTAGCAAAGCCGTGCTTCCTCGCGGTAGGAAATGGTTTTATGTTGTTTCTTTTCAATGATGGTTTTGAGCGCGACTAATTGTTTGCGAAGGTAATTTGCGCGTTCCGACTCGTCGCCATTGAGCGTGTTTAAGAGTTGCTCAGCATCGGAGTGAAGCGAGTCGAGCGGGCGCATTGGCTCAACATTGATAAGCGATTTGAGTTCAGAAGCTTTGCCATAATGCGCATCGACTAACCCGTGATAGTGTTTATCTAATCGGTGAGAAAGCAAAATGTACTCTTCGGCGATGTGGTTCAAGGTACTCATGAGCGGTAATTTTTGAAGTGATTGCAAATATACGATGTGCGTCGGGCTTTGGACAAGAATAAAGTTTATGAAAAAAGTTTGACATATTTGAAGTTCAATCAAATTCAATCTCGTCATGACCCACGAAGCCTTGATGCGCGAAGCGATTCGGCTCTCGCTTGAAAATGTTAAAAACGGAATAGGCGGACCGTTTGCCGCGCTTGTTGCTCGCAACGGAGAAATTGTTGCCACAGGCACGAATCAAGTAACAACTTTGAACGACCCGACCGCCCACGCCGAAGTTACTGCCATTCGTAACGCTTGCCGCTCACTTCAAACTTTTGAACTTCGTGGGTGCGACCTCTACACCACTTGTGAGCCATGCCCGATGTGCCTTGGCGCGATTTATTGGGCACGGCTCGAGCGCATCTACTTCGGCAACACCCGCACCGATGCCGCCAACATTGGCTTCGACGACGCATTCATTTACGACGAAATTCCGCGCGACTTTTCCGCTCGCAAAATTCCCATTCAGCAACTCCTGCGCGACGAAGCCCTCGCCGCCTTCCGCGCTTGGCAACAATCAACCACCAAACAGCCATATTGACTGCACATGCCTGCTATTGTTTTAGCCACGCACAACCGCGATAAAGTCAAAGAAATTGCATGCGCGTTGAATCATATTGAGAACACTCGTCTTTATTCGCTTGACGATTTGCCCGACTTGCCCGAAGTCATCGAAGACGCGCCCACGCTTGAAGGCAACGCGCTCAAAAAAGCGCGCGAGATTTATCGCTTTGCACAGGCGAAACTCAAAGACATCTTGGTGCTT
The DNA here is from genome assembly GCA_029263855.1 of Candidatus Thermochlorobacteriaceae bacterium. Taxonomy (GTDB): domain Bacteria; phylum Bacteroidota; class Chlorobiia; order Chlorobiales; family Thermochlorobacteraceae; genus JANWWM01. Next base: position 99,349 of record JAJUFC010000002.1, read on the forward strand.
GCCGATGATACAGGCTTGGAAGTCGACGCGCTGAACGGCGCGCCCGGCATCTATTCCGCACGCTACGCCGCAGCCGACTTAGGCAGAAAGCCAACGTATTCGGAAAATGTCGCGAAACTGCTTCGCGACCTTTCAGGCAAGGCGAATCGCGCCGCACGATTTCGAACCGTGATTGCGCTTGTTGGAATTTGGAACGGCTCTTTCCTTGAAACCACTGTGGAGGGCATTGCCGAAGGCGAGATTCTGACCGAGCCTTGTGGGATGGGCGGATTTGGATACGACCCTGTGTTCTTTTCAACCGATGCGCGGAAATCTTTTGCCGAACTTTCGCTCGACGAAAAAAATGCCATCAGCCATCGCGGCAGAGCACTTCGTGCGGTTTCTGACTTCCTTATCAATCCATCGAGAACAACATCTTGAAACCACACACTTGAAATAAGGCGAAATCAAATTTCGAGGAAATCCTTACATTTACAGTCAATCTTGAAAAACGAACTTTTTGCACCATGAGCGATACTCCGGGCGAAACCCTCAATACTGTCGCGCTTGCCAAGCATGACCTCTTGAAACACGCGCAAAACGAGGAGGAGTATAAGTCGGTTTTGAATCACCTCGACGCAAAACAACTCAAAGACCTTCAAAAACAGTATTGGGATTTTTTAATTGAAGAATCTCAAACGACGAAGAAGCCCATTTCGCGTGGCGACATTCTCGCGTGCTTGGAGCCGACGGCAAAATATCAACAGCGTGCGCGATGCAAAGAGCCAGAAGGCTATTGCACGATTTCTATGTGCGTGCGCATCAATCCGAAGTGCGCCGTTACGCGCATTTCCGAAATTATGCTGGCGATTCGTCCGCTCGTCGTTTCGTTGCTCAATGAGCGACCGGAATTGCGTCAGAGTTTCAAGCCTTCTGAAGTCGCGTCTGCCCTTTCAGAGCCAGCGCCTGCCGTGAGCGAGCCTGCTTTTGTGGCGGTAGAGGAAGAACCGCTTGTGCGTCGTGAGCGTGTGCCCGAAGTCATTCCCGACGAAATGCGCCAAAAATTTCAGAAGTATAAAGAGCACTTGGGCAGAATGATCGAGACCGAAGGATTGGAACACGCGATTTTAATGAGCGAAGGCGGAACAATTTTAGTTCATGCCTCGTCGAAGCCACACGAGTTGGAAAAACTTTCTAAAACGGTCGGCGACGAAATTTTTGCCGTTACTGAACAAGGCGAAGCCGCACACTTACATCGTTTGCTAACTGTTACCAAAGAATACAGCGAAGGCGTCGTCGCCATTCGTTCAATCGGCGAAAAACTGTATCTTGTCGGTGTGTCGCGCATCGTTTTGCCCGCCAAAATTCATAGTTTAATGATTAAACTCGGCAACGAACTCTCAAAAGAAGTTTCAAACACTTAATCATCTCATTAGCAATGAAATACACCGAGTCGGAAAAAAACGGCGTTGTAATTTTACACCTTAAAGGTGACTTACTTGGCGGCGGCGATATTGCTGAGTTCAAAGAAAAATTGAAATCGCTTCTCAATGCGGGCAAGAGAAACATTCTCATCGATATGAGCGACGTTACGTATGTCAATTCATCGGGCATCGGCATGCTCATTTCAGGCATGACGACGGTAGTGCAAGCGGGCGGAAAGTTCAAAATTTGCAACATTGAAAAAAACATCAAAAACGTCTTTGTCATCACCAACCTTGTTAAGGTCTTTGACACATTCAACACGGTCGATGAAGCCCTTGCGACTTTCTAACGCGAAAAGCGGGGAACGAGTAAACCGAGAACACGATAACAAGACAGGGCGCGACAACTTGCGCCCTTTTCACTCTGATTACTTTTACAACCTTTAATTTTTTACTGCATTGACACACGCAATTAAACTGCTCGGCTCTACGGAGCAAGAAATGACGCTCACGCTTGAGCCGTCGGAATATCAATCCAAACTTGATGAAAATTACAAACTCGCCCAAGAGAACGTTCAAGTTAAAGGTTTTCGCAAAGGCAAAGTGCCGCTGGACATGGTCAAACGCCTTGTTGGCAAAGAAATTGAATCCGAAACCGTTGAAACCTTAGCGAGCGAGATGTTCTCAAAAATTGCCTCAGAGCAAAAGTTGAAACTCGTCGGACGCGCACGCATTCGCCACTTCGAATTCACTGACGATAAACTGCTGAACATCTACTTGATGTATGAAGTCCAACCCGAATTTGACCTCGCGCCTTACAAAGACTACACGTTCAAGAAGGCGGAGTATGAAATCACACCTGAAGACGTTGAACGCGAAGTAAAAGGCATTTTGAGGGAACAAGGCGTATGGATGAGTAAAGACAGCGAAGCGACGGAGGACGATTTAGTCGTCGTCGACTACCAACAGTTGGACGACAGCGGCATGCCGATTATCGGAAAGCGCACTGAAAATCAAGAAATCGTTTTGAAAATGATTCGCAAAGATTCTCCAATGCGCACTGCGCTGACGGGCGTTAAATCGGGCGACGAGCGCGTCATTGACCTTTCAGGCGACCCGAACGAGCCAAGCACGCCCAAACGATATAAGTTCTACATCAAAGAAGTCAAGCAATTAGACCTGCCCGAACTTACCGACGACCTCGCCAAAGAACTCACACAAGGGCATCTGCAAACCGCCGCCGAACTTCGTGCCGATATTGAGTCGCGCCTTAAAGCTACTTTCAAACGCAAAGCCGAAGACGATTTGCTCGAAGAGATTGCCAAAAAATTTATCGAGGATAATCCTGTCGAAGTGCCGCATACGATGATTCATTCGTTTGAGGATATGATGATTGAAAATGCCGCGCGGCAACTCGGCGGAAAATTTCCGAAAGGCTTTGATGTGCAAGCCTTCCGACGTGAAATCAGCCCGAATGCCAAACGCCAAGCCCAATGGATGCTCATTCGCTACAAACTTGCCGAAGTCGCCGGAATCAAAATCGATGAACAAACCATTCGCGACCTCGCCGAAACCGATGCAAAAGAAATGGGAATCCCTGATGTCAACCAAGTGCTTCAAACTTATCTCAAAGAGGATATGCAGAACTATGTCTTTGAGCGCGCCATGCGCGAAAAACTTTTTGCTTACCTGATCTCAACCCTGAAAATCACGCCCGAACCCAAGCGCGTTTCCGACGAGATGATGAGCGAAGAAGCCGTGAATTAAAGTGTGCCAGTTTTTGTGGCAGTTTCAAGACAAAAAGGCAATGTGTATGACGCGCATTGCCTTTGCTTTTTTTCAGAACACGTCTCAACGGCTATCTCGTTTCGTTCAATTTGCTTCTCACGATTGTCTCTTCCACAGAAAATAAACGGGCACGCCCAAAAGCACGATGAAAAGTCCTGGATAGGTGTAGTTGGGCTTAAAGACGAGCAGGTCAATGCAAATTGCCGCCGCCACTGCAATGTAGAGCGCGGGCAAAACGGGATAGCCAATCGCTTTGTAGGGTCGCTCTGCATCAGGCTTTGCTTTACGCAAAATGAAAATGCCCGCAATCGTGAGAATGTAAAAGAGCAATACGGCAAAGACGACATAGTCAAGCAAATCGCCGTAAGAGCCTGAAAGGCAGAGCAAACTCGCCCACACACATTGAATCACCAATGCAAAGGCGGGAACCGATTTTTCGTTGAGTGTGCCTGCTTTTTTGAAGAAAAGCCCATCGTTGCCCATCGCGTAATAGACGCGCGCGCCTGCTAAAATCAAGCCGTTGTTACAGCCGAATGTAGAAACCATAATTAACGCCGCCATAACGAAGAGCGCGGTGTCGCCAAAAACGACGCTCATTGCCGCCGTGCCGACGCGATCAAGGTCGGCAAATTGGATTCCGCGCGCGAGCGCATCTGCACCATCTGGCGAGCCTTTGAGCGGGAGTACAACAAGATAACTCACATTTGCTAGCAAGTAAATCAGCGTTACCGCGCCTGTGCCAAGTGCAAGCGAGAGCGGAATGTTGCGCTTCGGATTGATAACTTCGCCCGCCGTAAAAGTGATATTGTTCCATGCGTCGCTTGAAAAGAGCGAGCCCACCATTGCGACCCCGACCGCAATCCATAAGCCTAATCCCGACAGCGTCTCAACGGAAACGATTTTTCCATCGGCGACTTTCGTCCAAGCACTTTGCCAAAACGCCTCCCCGAAATTGGCATTAATCGCCGTTTGATTCGCGCCAATCACCAAGCCAAGCAGAATTAAGCCGAAGAGCGCGACAATTTTTGACGTCGTGAACATGTCTTGAATGAGTTTTCCTTCCTTAACGCCCCGCATATTGACAGCCGTCAGCACTACGAGCGAAAGAATCGCAAGGAGTTGCGCCGCAGAAATTTTGAACCTTCCAAATGAGACGAGGATATTTTTTTCGCTCAATGCGGGAATGAAAATGCCCGTAAATTTTGCGAAGGCAACGGCGACGGCGGCTATCGTGCCGGTTTGAATCACCAGAAAGAGCGTCCAACCGTAAAGAAATCCGATGAGCGGATTGTAAGCTTCGCGCAGATAAACATATTGTCCGCCTGCTTCAGGCATCATGGCGGCAAGTTCGCCGTAAGAAAGCGCGGCAATCAAGGTAATGATGCCCGTAATCGCCCAGACGACGAGAAGCATGCCAGGAGAACCAACGGTGCGCGCAATGTCGGCACTCACGATGAAAATCCCTGAGCCAATCATCGAGCCCATGACAATCATGGTCGAGGAGCGTAAACCGAGTTCGCGTTTGAAGGTTCGAGTTTGTGTTGCGGTTGAAGTTGCGTCGGTAGGTTGCATTCTGAAATGAACTTATCGGTGTGAAATCGTTGATATGAAATTGTTGCTGTTGATAGCGTTGTCAGGAATCTACAAATGTTTATTTTCCATTCAAACACACCTAACCTAAACCATGCCAACAGACAACACCCAAAAGCCGACGCTTTACTTACTCGACGCAATGGCACTGATTTATCGCGCCTACTTTGCATTTCTGCCGCAAAAACTCACATCGAAATCGGGCGTGCCAACGGGCGCAACATATGGTTTCATCAAAACCTTGCAAGGCATCATTGAGCAATACAAGCCTGACTACCTCGCCGTCGCTACCGACACGAAAGAAAAAACTTTTCGCCACAACACCTACGTGCTCTACAAAGCCAATCGCCCTGAACCGCCTGAAGACCTCGTTCAACAGATTGATATCATCTATAAACTCATCGAAGGATATGGCGTTAAACTGCTCAAACTTCCGGGCTACGAAGCCGACGATGTCATCGGAACGCTTGCCAAACGCTACGAAGAGAGTTGCCAAGTTTTCATGATTACACCCGATAAAGACTTCTCGCAACTCGTCAGCGACAGCGTGCAAATTCTTAAACCTTCAAAAGACGACGACAAATTCGAGCAATATGGCAGAACTCAAATCCGAGAACGCTACGGCGTCTATCCCGAACAGTTCATCGATATGCTCACCTTGATGGGCGATACATCAGACAACATTCCGGGCGTTACGGGCATCGGACCCAAAACCGCCGCGCAACTCATCAACGAATACGGCTCAATCGAGAACCTCTACAACAACATCAGCCGCATCACCAAATACAAAATGAAGCAAAACCTCCTCGATGCCAAAGAGCATCTCAAAATTGCCAAGTTCCTTGTTACCATTAAAACCGATGTGCCGCTTGATTTTTCAATCGAAGATTTCCGCATCAAACCTGCGAACATTGACGCGCTCGCGCCTCTGCTTGAAGAATTACAGATGAAACAATTTCTCTCTAAACTCAAAGCGCAACAGCCCGCCACCATTAGCAATACTGACACTGACAATGAAACGTCTTTCAACTTCGGCGCAAACATTGGCGAGAGCGTTTCGCTCACTTATCCGCACACGCTTGGCAAGTATCAGACCATCACCACACCCGAAGCCTTTGACGCACTTCTCTCTGACCTGCGCAACGCCGATGAATTTTCACTCGATACCGAAACCACCAGCCTCGATGTTTTCAATGCTGAACTTGTTTGTCTTTCTGTTGCGATGCGTCCACACGAAGCCTTTTGCGTTTATTGCCTTGACCCATCGCTCTCGCGCGACGCTGTGCTTTCGGCTTTGAAACCCATTCTTGAAAATCCCGCTCAAAAGAAAATCGGACAAAATTTCAAATACGACTACCTCGTCTTGAAGCAATACGGCATTGAGGTCTCGCCGATTGCCTTCGACACCATGCTTGCCAGCTACGTGCTCAATCCCGACGAAGCACATAACATGAGCGACATGGCGGCGCGCTACTTCAACTACCGCTTGATTGAATTTACCGACCTTGTTGGCACAGGGCGCAATCAAATTTCCATCAAAGATGTGCCGATTGAAAAACTTTCCGAATATGCTTGCCAAGATGCCGACGTAACGCTTCAACTCAAACAACACCTTTCAGCAGAACTTGCCAAGTCGCCTACGCTCGAGCGCGTTTTCACCGACCTTGAAATGCCACTGTTGCCCGTTTTGGGAAGAGTGGAATGGGAAGGAATTAAAATTGATACCGAGATACTCTCTGAAATTTCAAGCGTGCTTGAATCGGAAATTGATGCAACAGCAAAGCGAATCATCGAGGAAGCCGGAACAGAGTTCAACATTGATTCGCCCAAACAACTCGGCGAAGTCTTGTTTGAGAAAATGGGATTGCCTGCCAAGAAGCGCACCAAAACGGGCTTCTCGACCGATGTGCGCGTGTTGGAAGAACTTTCAGAAGATTATCCGATTGCATCTAAAATTTTGGAGTATCGCAGTTTGCAGAAATTAAAATCAACCTATGTCGACGCACTGCCAACGATGGTCAATCCGAAGACGGGGCGCGTGCATACCTCGTTTAATCAAAGCGTGGCAGCAACAGGACGACTTTCCTCGACAAACCCAAACTTGCAGAACATTCCGATTCGCACCGAAGTGGGTCGGCAAATTCGCAAAGCCTTCATTCCGAGCGAGCTCTCGCGCAAATTGCTTTCTGCGGATTACTCACAAATCGAACTGCGCATCGCCGCCGAACTTTCAGGCGACGAAACCATGAAGGCGGCGTTTCAAAATGGCGAAGACATTCACCGCGCCACAGCGCGCGTCATTTTCAGCACTGACGACGTTTCCAAAGAGCAACGGCGCAAAGCCAAAGAAGTCAACTTCGGTGTGCTCTATGGCATTCAGCCGTTTGGCTTGGCACAGCGATTAGACATTCCACAAAGCGAAGCCAAATCGCTCATTGAGCAATACAAACAAAAGTATCCGAAAATTTTTCAATACACAGAGCGCGTTTTGGAATCGGCGCGCACGCTCGGCTATGTTGAAACGCTCACAGGTCGGCGACGCTATTTTCCCGACATTCACAGCAAAAATTTCTCAATTCGAAACGCCGCCGAACGCGCCGCCATCAACACGCCGATTCAAGGCACTGCCGCCGATATGATTAAACGCGCGATGATTCAAATCGACCGCAAACTCACAGAACGGCAACTGCGCTCGCGCATGATTTTGCAAGTCCATGACGAACTGCTTTTCGATATGCTACCCGAAGAAGAACAAGAACTCTCGCACATCGTCAAAACGGAAATGATTTCAGGCGCGCGTGCCGTTGGCATTAAAGAAGTGCCTATCGTCGTCGATATCGGCATTGGTGAGAATTGGCTCTCGGCGCACTAAGCAACTTCCATAAACAAACTCCAACAACAAAACTAAACAGACTTTTCACATGAGTTTAATGGTAAGCATTTCAGGGGTTCGGGGCATTGTTGGCGAAAGCCTTACGCCGATTGTGCTGACAACTTACACACAAGCATTTGCCACATGGCTTTTTGAACGGCGCAACTCGGGCGAGGTGAATTTGCGCGGCAATGTGCCAACCGTTGTTATCGGACGCGACACACGCCCAACAGGCAAGGTCATTTTGGACTATGTTCAAGGCGTGTTGATTCAATCAGGTTGTAATGTTATCAATCTTGGCGTTGCGACGACGCCAACGGTTGAGGTCGCCGTCATTGCCGAACAAGCCGATGGCGGCATGATCATTTCTGCCTCGCACAATCCGCTCGAGTGGAACGCGCTGAAACTGCTCAACAACTTGGGCGAATTTCTCACGCCCTCACAAAGCAAAGCCATGCTGGCGATTGTAGAAACGGAAGAATTTCATTCTGCAAGGTGGAACGAATTTGGAATGGCTGTTCCGCGCGAGGATTACGATGCGTTTCACATTAGGAAAGTGCTTTCGCTTCCCGAATTGGATTTGGAAAAAATCCGTCAGCGGCGATACAAAGTGCTGGTCGATGCGGTCAATGGTGCAGGCTCGCTTGTGATTCCGAACTTGTGTCGCGCGCTTGGTGTGGCGGAAGTGATTGAAATTTCGTGTAAGCCGACGGGCATTTTCCCGCGCAATCCTGAACCGATTGAAGAAAACTTAGTGGAAACACAAGGGCTAACGGCGCATTATGGCGCGGATATTGGGATTGTCGTCGACCCCGATGTTGACCGTGTTTGTTTTATTTGCGAAGATGGTTCGCTTTTCGGCGAAGAATATACGCTTGTGGCGTGTGCCGATTTTTGGCTCACGAAAAAGAAAGGCGATGTGGTGAGCAATCTCTCGAGCAGTCGTGCGCTGGCTGATGTTGCACAAACGCATGGCGTTGGGTATCACGCCGCAAAAGTCGGTGAAGCCAATGTGATTGAAGTGATGAAATCGGTCAATGCAGTAATTGGCGGCGAAGGCAATGGCGGCGTTATTCTTCCTGATGTGCACTACGGACGCGACGCGCTTATTGGCATTGCGCTCTTTCTTGCCGCTTTTGCAGAATGGCAATCACAAAATCCAACAGGGAAACTTACCGATTTCAAAAAAACCTTTCCGCCTTATTTCATCGCCAAACATAAACTCAAACTTGACCCGAGCATAAACCTCGATGACTTGCTTGCCGAACTTGCCATCCGCTACTCGAGCGAGCGGCTTATCACGATTGACGGCGTGAAAATTGATTTTTCGGAAAGTTGGGTGCACTTACGCAAATCCAACACTGAGCCGATTGTGCGCATTTATGCCGAAGCCAAAACCAAAGCCGACGCCGAGTCGCTTGCCAAACGCTTCGCCGATGAACTTTTGCAATGCGCGTGATTCTGTAGCCGACTTCAAGTTTTGAGTTTCGGTCGGGTTTCCAAGTAATGTTGAAGGAAAAGCGCGGCGGCGACTTTATCGAGCCTGCCTTTGCTGTTGCGCTCTTTCTTTCCGATGCCGCTTTCAATGAGCGTTTGCATCGCGGCTTTGGACGAGCCGAACTCACTGACTTTTTCAATCAAGAGATTTGGGAATTTTGCTTGAAGACGCGCTTCGAATTCGGCAACGACTTTCGTCATTCGGTTTGGCGTGCCGTCGCCGTTAGTGGGATTGCCGAGCAAAATTTTCTCGATACCGTCTTCTTTTTCAATCGTTGCAAGTTTTTTGTAGAGGTCAGGTTCTGAAAATGTGCCGACGCTTTGTGCGAAGAGATGCAGCAAGTCGCTTTGTGCCAGCCCGATGCGTTTGGTTCCGTAATCAATCGCCACGATGCGTCTATTAAGCCTGCTCATGAAGGTTTCTTAACTTTTGCGTCGTTGCCAAGCAGAACTTTTTTAATCTGTTTGCTTGGGCGGAAGTGCATTTTCCGACGCCTGCCTTTATACTCAACAACTTCAAGCGTGCGCGGGTCTCGAACAATGGCGCGCTCTTTCATGAATTTAACTTCAAAAACGCCGAGTCCGCGCAGTTCGATGCGCAGTTCGGGGTCAGCACTTTTGATAAGATTAGAAAGCGAATCGATTGTGGCATCGACATATTCCGACACTTCGCTCGGCTTTGCATTGAAGCGTTTTGCAACGGCTTTGTAGAGGTCGGCGCGTGTGAGGGTCTTGGATATTTTTCGCGTGTTGCTTCGTTTGCTTGGGTTGAGTTCGTTTTCTTGATTTGACATAGCGTGTTTTGTGTTTTGTTTCGATGTTTGGTCTGAAAGAACAGAGGTGATTCCAATAAAGAACAAGACGGCTTTACTCTATGAAGCGCGCTTCTGTCAGATGCGCTCGCCAATCAAAGTTGCGGCAGTTGTGTTTGTGATGCGCACCTTTACAAAGTCTCCCGGTTTCTCGTCGCCTGTTTTCGCGAAGACGGCGACGCGATTGTTATCAGCTCTGCCCATCCACATTTCCGAAGAGCGTTTGCTATCGCCTTCGATTAAAATTTCATAGACTTTTCCGACCGATTCGGCGTATCGTTCAGATGAGATGCGTTTTGTGAGCGCGACAATTTCTTGCAGGCGGCGTTGTTTGGTGGCGTCGTCGACATCGTCTTTGAGTTTTTTTGCGGCAGGTGTGTTCGGGCGTTCCGAGTAAATGAAGGTGAAGGCGTAATCGTATCGAACTTGCTCTAAGAGCGAGAGCGTTTCTTGATGGTCTTCTTCGGTTTCGGTGCAGAAGCCTGCAATGATGTCGGTTGACAGCGCGCAGTCGGGAATTTTGGATTGAATCATCTCAATTTTCTTGAAGTAATCTTCGCGCGTGTGGTTGCGGTTCATCAATTCCAACATTCGCGTCGAGCCTGACTGCACAGGCAGATGAATGAATTTGCAGAGATTCGGACGTTCAGCAATCGCGCTGATGAGTTCATCGGAAATGTCTTTCGGGTGCGAGGTCGTGAATCGGATTCGCATTTTCTCGTCAATCAAACTGGCGCGATACATCAGTTCAGCGAAGTTGACCTTGCCTTGTTTGTCGTTGTAGGAATTGACGTTTTGACCTAAGAGCGTTACCTCTTTAAAGCCTTCATCGGAAAGCATTTTGATTTCGTCGAGAATCGTTTGGAACGGTCGGCTTCGCTCTCTGCCGCGTGTGAATGGCACAACACAGAACGAGCACATGTTGTCGCACCCGCGCATAATCGAGAGAAACGCGCTCACGCCTTCGCGGCGCACAGGCGTAATGTCGGCGTAAGTTTCTTCAAGCGAAAGAAACACGTTCGCGGCTTTCTGCCCCGACTCCGCAAGTTCAATCAGTTGCGGAATCGAGCGATAAGCGTCAGGTCCTGCGATTAGGTCGACGATTTTTTCTTGCTCAAAAAGCGACTGCTTCATGCGCTCCGCCATACAGCCCAAGACGCCGACGACAAGTTTCGGGTTCCTGCGCTTCAAGGGCTTGAGTGATTGCAATCGGAAATGAATTTTTTGTTCGGCGTTATCGCGAATGGCGCAAGTGTTCAGGAAAATCACATCGGCATCGGTTTCAGAATCGGTTGTGCTATATCCGTCATGTTTCAAAACAGCGGCGACGATTTCCGAGTCGGCGAAGTTCATCTGACAACCGTAACTCTCAATATAGACCTTTCCTTTTTTCGCTTCGCCGCTTCGCTTGGACTTGGCAGCGTAGGTTTCTTCGCCCGTCGTTGCAATTTCCTTTGAGCCTTCAATGATGTTCAGGGTTGGCAATTCTATTGACATATTGACTTACAGATTTGATTTAGCGCAATTTGAGAAAGGCGAAGATACGCCAATCGGTTTACTGTATCAAAAGTTCAAAGTCGCGATACGCCACGCACCGATTTTTCGCACTCTATTTGTATCAAGAAATGATAGGGTCGTGGGGCGATGCGGTTTCGCCCTTGTAGATTTTGGTGGTTGAAATTAAACCGTGCCGCATTTTGCGTTTAACCTCCTCGATTGAAAGCCCATCGCGCTCAATCCAAAGTTTTGCCGCCGTGTGTTGAAGGCTGTGGGGCGAAATGCTATCACGATGAATCCCCGCCGATTTAAGCCAATGCTCAATGCGGTAATGGAGTGCGCGCGTCGTGAGGCGCGTATTTTGCACGCGGCGACTGTTGGTCAAAAAGAGAGGCGACGTGGGTATCACGATTTTGCGTCGCTCTAAATACGCTTCGATTTCTCGTCCTAACTCAAACGGCACTTCTGCGGTCTCGTCTTTTGCCTTTTTGCCTTTGGCTTGCACGAAAAGCACATAGTGCGTCGAGAACTTCTTCAAATCCTCAACATTGGCTTTGACGATTTCGTGAGCGCGCACGGCAGAGTCGAGCATGAGGCGAATGATGAGATAATCGCGATGGTCTTGCAGTTTCTTTGTTGGAATAATCGCGAGCAATTTTTGCACTTCCGCTTCGGTAAGCGCGCCAACCGTGTGGCTCGTCGGACGGCGATTGCCTTTCACTTTCTTTGCAGGATTTTCGCTCATCAAGCCTTGCGCCACAAAGTAATCGAGCAAGCGTCGGAGCGCGGTGAGGTAGGTTGAAACCGAGACTTGGGAGAGTTTTTTTTCTTCCATCAAATACTTCTTGTATTGCTCAATGTCTTCGGTGCGGAATTGAAACCAGTCCCTTGCCCGCGCATAATACTGCTCAAAGGTGCGCAAGGCGCGTTGGTAGGTGCCTTTGGTTTCGTCGCCTCTTTCTTTGAGATAGTCGGCGCAGAACGCTTCGATTTCTTCACCAAGGCGCGAGAGCGATAAACGCAGTGCTTTCATTGAGATTTCAAGTTGTGGATTTCAGACGCGGCGTAAGATACGGTTCTCTGACAAAACCTATAAGGTCTTCAAAGAGCGATTGCATATATTTGCTTATCAAATTTGCCCAACAAAGTCCGCGAAGGCAAGTGAAGACAGGAGAATAACGCCGCCTTTTCGGAAGAATGTCGCTACAAAAAATGAAAGTCAAACTTCAATTCGCGCTGTCCAAGTTTGCGATTGCTTGGATGTTTGCCCTCGTTACCATCAATTTCAACCGCGTTGGTGTGGTCGAGTTCGGAATTCCTGCCATTTTGATTGCCACAATGATTGGGCTGTATCCGTTCTTCGGTCCGTTTCAACCTGTTTTCGGGCGGCTTACTGAGCGGTTTCCGCTCTTTGGCTATCGACGCAGTCCGTATTTGTTGCTTGGCATGCTGATTGGAAGCCTTTGCTTTCCGCCATTGCCAAGTGTTTTGGTCGGGATTCAGAACGGCTCAATACTCGCACTCATCGCAGGATTTTTGCTCTTCTTCATCTTCGGAACAATGATTGCTTTAATGGCAAATACCTACCTCGATTTAATTTCTGAATGCACCAAAGAAGACGAGCGAAGCGGCGTTTTTGCTGTGGCTTGGACGGGACAAACGCTCATCATCGTGGTGTGGGCAGGCATCTTTCGTTTGCTCATGCCAACCTACTCGTTTGAATCGATGCAGATGCTTTATACACTCACGCCGTTTGTGGTCATGACACTGGCTGTGCTAAGCGTGCTCAACCTCGAGCGACGCCTCGAAGCCCATGAAATCAAGCAACTTCGGGCGAAAGCCATTTCGCTTCCGAAAAATCCCGTTCAAGAGTCGCTCCAACTTCTCACGCGAAACCCTACCGCACAAGGATTTTTTCTTTTTGTCGCACTCTGCTTCATGGGCATTTTCACACAAGATATGTTACAAGAAATTATGGGCGCGGAAGTCTTCAAGATGAGCGTCGGCGAGACGACGATTTTCCAACAGATTTTTAACGGAACGGTTGCAATCGGCATGGCACTCACCGCGATTTTCGGCGGAAAATACTTCGGCATGACCAACACTGCCGCGCTTCCCCTCTCGCAGAAAAAGCAAATCGCCACCGTCGGAGGCTTAATGGCAACGCTAAGTTTTTTAGGAATCGCCTTTGCGATTTACATCGAGTCTCTTGCTTGGCTTTATGCCGCAATGTCATTCAACGGATTGACCATCGGCGTGTTCACCTTTGCCGCCGTTACGATGATGTCGGATATGACAGTTGAAGGCGAGACCGGAAAATATCTCGGCATTTGGAGTTTGGCGCAAGCGATTGGATTGGGAGCATCGTTCATTGTAAGCGGCATTTTGCATGGACTTTTCATTCAATCAAGCATGCTCGACATTGGATCGGGCTACGCCGCGATTTTCAGTATTGAGGCGGCGTTTATGCTCTGGTGCGTTTGGTCGCTCCGTCCAGCAAGCGTTGAATCATTGCGCCAACATGCTACTTCGCCTTTGGCAATCAACCCTAAACTAACGGCGAAATAACCACCATCGCCACCGCATATTCGTGCGTGTGCGAGAGCGAGAGCGCGATTTGTTCAGGCTTAATGCCTTCAATCTCACGATTGAGTTTTAAGAAAGGTTTGCCGCTCGATTCGCGCTCGACTTCAACATCGTGCCAATGCACTTTGGCAGAAATCCCCGTTCCAACGGCTTTCGCAAAGGCTTCCTTCGCCGCAAATCGAACTGCAATGCTTTCGTAAGGATTATTTTTTTGGAAACAATAGCGCACTTCGGCATCGGTGAGAATGCGCCGAAAAAAATGCTCGCCGTATCGCTCACAGGATTCTTTAATACGAGCGATTTCAATTAAATCAATGCCGATGGAAAGAGGCATAGTGTCAGTGAGTTTGTGCGTGATAGCGGTTGTAGTTGTTCAAGATAGCTTGATGCGTTTCGGCTAAAAGTTGCTCGTCGGTTTTTCCTTCGGACGAAATGGGTTTATCAATGACGAGCGTAATCGTGCCGCCGTTGATTTTCAGAGTGTCGCGCGGCATGATGTTGTAACTACCGAGAATGGTAACGGGTAGAATCGGCTTTTTAGCCTTCACTGCAATCGTGAATGCGCCGCGTTTGAAGGGTTGAATTGAGCCATCAGGCGAGCGCGTGCCGTCGGCAAAAATGTAGGCAGATTTTCCTTCGTCCAATTTTTGTTTGGCTTCGAGCAGACTTTGCAAGGCTTCGCGATTGCCGCCACGACGAATGAAAATGAAATCACCACGCCTCACTGCCCAGCCCCACAGTGGCACTTTGGCAAGTTCAATCTTCGCCATAATCCGCAAATTGGTTTTTATGCCTGCCAGCACGGCGAGAATATCATACATGCTTGCGTGATTACTCACAATCACGTATGAAGCGTTGGGGTCGTAATGTTCTTCGCCGATGATGCGCAGTTTGACGCCTGAAAGCCATAGCCCTATCCAGCCCCAAATGCCACCGAGTTTGCGAAATCTGTTGCCTGTATTATCAAAGAGCGTTACAACTAATGCCATCACCGACATGATGATTGTGATAAGCACGAAAATAGGCACAAAGAAAAGTGTGCGGAGTGAAATTTTCATGGTGATAATTGATACGATTCAAAACCAATGAGAAGCGCAACAAATTACAAAATGCAACGGCTCTATATGAAAATTCAGCAAGTCTGCTTCAAGGCGATTGAGTTGCTTTGAATTGCGCGCTGTGAAAGAGAAGTGCGTCTGAAAAGTGCTTCGTCCAAAATTCAAAGGTGTTTCCGCCGTCGTTTTCGGCAACCGTCAGGCGATTGGTTTTGGCTTTGAGGACTTGAATAACGCTTTCGGTTGCGGGACGAAAATAGTCGTCTTTGCCCACTGTGAGATGAAATGTGAATGGCGCGAGCCTATCTTTCGGCATCTTTTCAAGCATCGCCGTGATGTTATACTCTTGCCAAAAAGTAGCGTCGCCGCCATCGAGGCGTGGCTCGTTGTATCGGCGATTGAACGTCGGCATCGTGGCACTCACCGAAGAAAACTGTTTGCGTCCCTCTTCGGATTTGAGCGCGAGAAAAAACGCCGCGCTGCCTCCGCTCGAAACGCCTGTAATGCCGCGAAACTTCGCGTCGCCAATCGCCCGATAATCTTCTTCAACAGATTCAATCAACTCTTTGAGAAAGAAATCTTCATACCGCAGTTTGCCGTCTTTGGAATTGACATATTGTGAACCGCGTTCTTCGGGGATTACCACAATCATTTCTTCCATCTTTCCTGAAAGAATTAGCGAGTCTAATTGCTCGGAGAGTTTGATTTCGCGCCAAAGTTCGGCACTTGCGCCGTGCGGCGAGAGCACATAAAGGCTTGGATATTTCTTTCCTGACTTACGCATAAACGACGGCGGCAAATAGACCAACACTTTGACCTCGCCGTTCATAAATGCCGAGCGAATTGCAATTTCAAAGAAGCGCGTTTGATTTCCGATTTCCTTCCACTCGCCTCTGACTTTGGCGAAGTGTCGCTCGTCGTAGGTCGTCGCGAAGAGCGTTCCGTCTTTGAAGAGTCGCGTTTCGTAATCGGCGACATACCGATTCGGCGCGCGTTCATAAACGACAAAGTCGCGATACGCCGCGCTCGCGCCTTGAACTTTCGGCAAAATGCTTTGCAAGAACAAGAGTTGGTCGCGATGCGGCGTGCCGTTGTTGAAATAGGCTTCGGAAAGGAAGAGTTGATAGAGGTCTAACTTTCCCGCGAAGAGCGCGTTATCCATTGCGCGCACCACCTTTTGCAGTTCCTCGCTCACGCTTTTGGGCGCAAGTTTCCATCGCTTCTCCAACAACTTGGCTAACGCAATTTTGCTGTAAATCCCAATCGCCGATTTGTCCTTTCCGAGCCCTTCGTAAATGCCGCCGTTGGATTCGCGAGAGAAAACGCGCACCGCAACCGTATTTTTTTTGCCGTATTGAATGAGCGAATCGGGGACGAGATAGAGACGCGGCTCGAGGTCGTTGCCTGCCGTTACTTCGCCTGTGCGCCCAATCAAGATGCCGTTGAAGTAGGTTTCATCGACGGAAGCGATTTTTCCAAGCGCGAGCGTTAAGGTTCTTCCGCTTGCCGAAGGCGGAATCACGACGGACTTGCGATAAACGCCGAAGCCTGTAAAGCCCTCAAAGCCTTTTTGCTTATCCCACGCTTCGGGCGCATTTACGGTTTGCCAATTTGAATCGTCGTAATCGCGCCAAAGCATCTCTTGCGATGTGGCTTGTTCGCCCGTGAGCAGTTTCCATTTGCCTGTAAGCGAGAGTTCGACTTCGCGCGACTGCGCCGATAAAAGTTGAGCAAAAAGAAGTTGTGTAAGGAAAAGGAACAGAACGGTGAGTTTACTTCGCATTCGGCAATGGTTCAGATTTCTTTGAGGTAATTTTTGCAGGTGCGTCTTTTTGAGACAAAGTGTAGCGACCTTTGTAGAGAAACCAATTTAATTCCGCGCCCAAAAGAAAGATGAGCGAGTTCGTCCACATCCACAGAAGCATCGCAATGAGTTTCGCCAGCACGTCATAGGCACGTGTAAACTGCGCGTTCTTGATAAAATCGCCGAACCAAATCGTGAGCAAAATCCAGAGAAACGCCATCAGCATTGCACCGGGCAAAAGGTGCTCCAACTTGTGCCGAATCCGCAAAGAATACTTATAGACGATGAGCGTCGCCACAACAATCACAGCAAAGGCAATCGGAAGACGCGCATATTGCATGAAGTTTTTCAGCCACTTCATTTTGTATTTGTAGTAAAGCACTTGCTCGAGCTCTACGCCGAAGAGAAGCAAACTAAACACCACCGTAAGCGCGACGCTCACGAGCAAAACAAGTTCAATCGCAATTTGCTGACGCTTCAAAAAGCCATAGTTCGCCCTTATGCCGTAAATGCGTTCCATTGCTTTCATGACGGTTGTGAAAATGCCTGCTGCAGAAAAGAGCGTGATGAAAATGCTGAGCGTGAAAATCCCGCCTTGACGCTCGGAGACGATTTTTTCAAGCGTCTTATCAATCGGATTGTAGATTTCTTTCGGAAGAATTTGCCCGATTAAATCCGAAAGCGTCGAGATGGCTTCGGGCGATTGAATGAGCGAAAGAAAACTGACGAACAAAATCAGCGCGGGAAATAGCGAGAGCGTTACGGAATACGCCATTTCCGATGCAAGTCCGACGCAATCATCGTCGTCGAAAATTTTCTTCAAAAAGAGTTTCGTCGTCTCAAACCACTTCATGCGCACTTACTTTTTGGCGATGTAAAGAATTGCCGTTTCAAAGGTCATGGTGTCGTAGCGTGCTTCGCGAAAGCCTGCGCGTTTGAGATAGGTCAAAAAATCTTCGCCCTGTGGAAACGCGGCGACCGAGCGCGGCAGGTAGTCGTAAGCAAAATCCGACTTCGTAAAAAGCGACGCCATTTTCGGAAGCACGTTTTTGAAATACCATTGATAAAAGTTTTTAACCACCCCGTTGCGCGGAATCATCGGCTCTAAAATCGCCGCCACGCCATTGGGTTTGAGGACGCGATGAAATTCGTTCAAGCCTTGTTGCAAGTCCTCAAAGTTTCTCGCGCCGAAGCCCGCCGTTACGCCGTCAAACGTTTCATTCGGAAATCTCAGTGATTCGGCTTCGCCAAGTTCAAAACGAATGTTCGGCTTTTTGAGGCGCGCGCGTTTGAGCATTTCATCGGAGAGGTCAATGCCGACGATTTCCGAATTGGGAATTTTGGAAAGCATCACGGCAAGGTCGCCCGTGCCTGTGGCGACGTCAAGCAATTTCGGCGCGCTCTTGGAAGGCAGATTGGCTTTGACCTTGCGAACCGTCTGCCAACGCCAATAAATATCCGTGCCGCCGCTGAGGAAGTGATTGAGAAAATCGTAGGTCGGCGCGATTTCATCGAACATCGCGCGAATTTTCTTCTGCGATTTTTCTTGAACGAGCGCGTCCGCTTTCGAAGTTGGGTTCATTTTGTCTTGGTCGTTGAATTAAATCTGCTTCCGCTATGCTTTTTTCCGATACGCTTCTTCGGCATCGAAGGTCATTTCGCCCACGATTTTGAACGAGCCATCGCTCTCGACTTTGCGAAAGAAGCACGAATCGTAGCCCGTGTGGCACGCGCCGCCCGTCTGCGCGATTTTGAACACGAGCGCGTCGCCGTCGCAATCAATCAAAATTTCTTTGACTTCTTGTTGATTGCCCGACGTCGCGCCCTTGCGCCACAGTTCTTTTCGGCTTCGGCTCCAATAGCACATCTTGCCTTCGTTCAAGGTGATTTCCAAACTTTCGCGGTTCATATACGCGAGCATAAGCACTTTGCCCGTTTCCGCGTCTTGCGCGATGGCGGGCACGAGACCTTCTTTGTCAAATTTGACCGCATCGATAAACGATTGCGCTTGCGTCGTCATTTCTGTTCTGATTGTTTGAATGATTGAATGATGGAATCTATCTCTGCGTCTTTCTTCACGCTTTTGGAGAGCGGAAGGAGCACATTCTTGTAAGATAAAATTTGATTTTTGTTTGCGTCAATAACGAGCGAGAGTTTGCCAACTTTTTCGCCCTCGCTTCCCGAAGATACAGCAAGCGTTTTTCCAAGACGCAAGGGTTTTTCGCGGGCTAAACGTTCATCGGTCGAGATGATGAGATGAATTTCAGGAAAGCGTTTGGCAAGCGATTGCTCCGCCTCGTAATCTTGCGAACGTAAGAGAAGCACAATCAGATTTGGCTGTTCGTTTTTGATGTCGATTAGCGTTTTTGAAAGTTCTTCTTCAATCGGAACGAGCGAGAGGTCGGCGCGAATGTCATCAGGCAAATTTTGAAAGGCACTTTCCGACAGCACGCCTGTAACGGCAACGCGCAAGCCCTCGAAGGCGAAGACTTGAAACGGCGGCGTGAGCCGATGTCCCTTTTTATCGCGCAAGTTTGCCGATACGAAATTGAGTTTGTGCCCGTTTTCTTTCCAAAAATTCAAGCCGTAAGAAAATTCCTGTTCGCCCAAATTCATCAGGCTGTATGAAAGTTTTTCGGTCAGTGTGATGAGCAACTTTTCTTGCGCTTCGTTTTTGCGATATGGCGAGCAGAGATTGCCCGCGTCCAAGATAAGTGTGTTGCCATTTTGGTGTTGGTCAAAAATGGTTTTGCGGCGCGCAATGCCGCCAAGCCCGTCCTTTGAACACGGACATTCTTCCAAGTAGCCGTTAGTATTGGCGGTGTAAAGAATCGTGAGCGATTGCACCGATGGCGATTGCGCAGAAACCAATCCACCGCACAGAATGAGACACATCAAGAGCACGTATTTCATAATGCAGGATTACTGTTACTTCATCAACAAAAGTTTCTTTGTTTCCGAAAATCCATTTGCGGTGAGCCGATAAAAATAAACGCCGCTCGTCAAGCCGTATCGTGCCGCGTTGAAGGTGTAGGTCTGTCGACCTACGGGTTGTTCTCCGCTTGCGAGTGTTGCGACTTTTCTGCCAAGCACATCGAAGACCTCGAGACTGATGTTGCTGGACGTTACAAGTTCGTAAGTGATAATTGTTGTTGGATTAAATGGGTTTGGATAGTTTTGATACAGTTTGAACCGTTTAGGCAGTGAGTTCTCTTTCGGCATCGCCAGTGAATTGCGGTCGTAGAGTTCAATGCCACCGCGCTGCGTGCCGATGAAGAGTTCTTTAATGCCATCAGCGTTGATGTCCGCCCAAATCGGCGAAGCATTTCCACCTGCATCGATTGTTTCGTATTGCTCACTTTGCAAGGTAAATATGGGCATTTGGTTTGTTCCTGTGTTGCGGTAGTGCGCTATGCCGCCCTCACTTCCGCCGACAAAGAGTTGCGCGATTCCATTTTCTTCAATGAGACAAGGCGAAGCATTTGCGGCGAAGTTCGTCAGGCGCACCAGCGAACTGCTTATGAGCACAAATGAGGCGTTCTGCGGCGTGCCTGTGTTACGATAAAATTCTACGTTGCCATCGCTATCCCCAATAAAGAGGTCAAAATCGCCGTCGGCATCAATATCGTAGAAGAATGGCGAGGCGGCTTGTCCGACGTTAATTGAACTTGTTGGAAAAAATGATTGCTCTTCGAACATTGGCGACGTGGGGGTGCCGATGTTTCGAAAGAAGCGCAATCGTCCGATGAAAAATCGTCCGACGAATAAATCCAAATCGCCGTCGCCGTCAATGTCAACGAGAGCGGGTGCAACAGGGTCAGTATCGGCGATGAGAAAGGTATCGCTTTGAAGTGTCCATTCGGGTGCGGTCGTGGCACCAGTGTTCAAGTAGAAGGCGATTTCGCCATCGCTGTTGCCGATGAGCAAATCTAATTTGCCGTCGCCGTTCAAATCGCCGAGCGCAGGCTTTGCGCCAAGCCCGACGTCGTGGGGCGCGAGAAATTGGTCTGTTTCTTTGATGAAATTCGGCGCGGTTGTGGTGCCGATGTTTCGAAAGAACAAGAAGTCGCGCTTAGATTGTCGCACGCTCAAACTTGAAACGAAGAGGTCTAAATCGCCATCGCCGTCAAAGTCGAGCGTTTGCGCCAAATTGAATCCGCGCGTTTCTAAAAGTTTGAGCGACGGAAAATGTTGCGCGCCGAGTTCAAATTGAGGCGATTGAGGCGTGCCGATGTTGCGAAAGTAGTAAAGGCTTCGCTCGATGAAATCGCCGAAGAGCAAATCGAGCGTGCCGTTTCCGTCAAGGTCGCCGAAAGAGAGCGCGCTTGCGCCGTGTTCGGTTTGTTCTGTGAGTTTTATTGTCGGAAAAAATAATTTCGAGCGATTGCTGCAATTATCAACGAACACTGTATCGGCAAGCGCACGGATACAGCCAAATTCTCCTGTTACAAATTGCCAGCGAAGCGTGTCGCTCGTGGAAATGTTTTTGTAAAAATTAATTGTGCCGATGGAGTTTCCTGAAAGAAGATCAGGCTTGCCGTCGCCGTCGATATCCGCGACGACGGGAATCGAGAGGCTTTCAACGATGATGGGGCGATTTTGCTGGTCGCGGAGCGTATCTTGAAACAAGGCGAATTGCGGCGACTCTGCCGTGCCGACGTTGCGATAATAACTTGCCGAGCCTGCGACCTCTTTGAGCAAATCCACTTTTCCATCGCTGTCGAAATCGTAAAATCGAAACCAATCCAATATCGGCGGAAGAAATGCCGTATTCGGTTCAAGCCTGAAACTTGGCGCGCCAACTTCGCCCGTATTTTTGAAAAAGAGAATTTTGCCATCGCCGTTGAGCAAGAGCAAATCAGGTTTATTTGACGAGGTGAGCGAGGCGAATTGAAACCTTGCGTTTCCAATGCCGCCCGAAAACGCCGATAAATAGGGCGTTCCCATCGCATCTTTAACCACAAATCCGTTCGGGTTCCAGCGCATACTTTGGGCAACAAGCGGCGAACATGAAAAGAGAAACAATATCACCGCAAGTTTGAACATCGCCGATATGCACGTTTCAGAGTTATTCATCGAAGAGAATTTCGCGCGCATCGATAACGCTTCCATATTGACATAAGAGTTTGTTATGAATCGTGCCGTCTGAATGTTTAATGCGGACGGGACAGCCGTAGCAAATGCCAATTCCGCACCCCATTGTTGATTCAATCGAGACTTCGCATGGAATTTCTTGCGCGTTGCAAAATTTGGAGAGTGCATTCAGCATTGGGTTCGGTCCGCACGCAAAAACACGAAGTCGTTTGCCTTTCAGCGAGGGCAAAATTTCGGAGAAGAGCGAAATCACATTGCCCTTGAAGCCTGCCGTGCCGTCGTCGGTCGCCAAATGCACGTTGGTCAGGTATCGTGTTACGAGTTCTTCCGCTGTTCTTGCGCCGACGATGTTGAGCACATCTTTGCTTCTTGCGCGTAAGGTTTCTTCGAGCATCACCATTGGCGCAACGCCGATTCCCCCTGAAATTAATACGCCCAAATCGAAATCGTCTTTGTCGTAGCCGAACGTGTTTCCGAGCGGCGCAAGCGTTTGCAATTTCTCGCCTGCTTTGAGGCTATAAAGAATTTTTGTTCCGATTCCAACGACTTTACTCATGATTTCAATTTGCTCGCCTACAACACGATGAATGCTAAACGGACGACGCAAGAGCGGAAAAAGCGAATCGTTCACTTTGATTTCCATAAACTGCCCCGCCTTGAACCGCGAAGCCACTTCGGGCGCGTGAAGCACAATCACGTTGATGCTCGGTGTCAGTTGCTTGTTTGAAATCACTTCAAGCGAAAGATCGCGAATTTCGTTATCGGTTTCTATTTGCATGGGTTTGTTAGTTTTGCTGTTGGATTACTTTTCACCACCCGACTGTGGATTGTTTGGGTCGGTTTCGTTTGGCTGTTCGCCCTTGCTTGGTGATGGCGGAGCGAGTTGCTCTTCGTCTTTTCTTACACCTTTATTTTTCTCAAACGGATTTTTCTTAGGCTGTTTGGCAGGTTGCTCTTGCGGCTTTGTTGGCGGCGTTGATTGATTTTTTAGAGAATCGGTCGGTGTTTCTTTTGCGGTTGTATCAGCAAGTGCGGCGAGCGAATCGCGTATGGCTTTTGCGGCTTGCAAGGTCGGCTCGATAAACTTCGCTTCTTCGGATTCAGGATAAAGCGACGCCAAGAGTTTGTATTGCGATAAGGCAGAATCAGGACGCGAGAATTTTTCATAGAGCAAATACGCGCCTGCAAGCAGTGCTTTCGGACGAAGTTCGGACGACGGAAATTGCTTGCAAAGTGAATCAAGGGCTCGAAGCGCAAGGTCGTATCGACTGCTATCAATAAACGCAAAGGCTTGTAAATATAAGGCTCTATCAGGCTTGATGCTTTCTTCAACGATGGGCAGTCCGTAATACTCACGAATGCGATTGGTGTATCGACTATTCGGATAAGAGGCGAGAATCACGCGATAAAGCGAATCCATTTTTTCCTCTTGGTTGATGGTGCGATAAACATCAGCGATGGAAAAGAGCAACGGCACTTTGGCATTCTCGACTTGTCGCTTTAATGTGTCGGAGAGATTGAAAACGGTATTGAAACTATATCGAAACGCCCGTTCATACCACATAATTGCTGAATCGGGCATTGGTAAGGTGAGATGGTAGAAGTTCCCAATGGCGGCGGTTCTCTCTAAAAAATCTTTGTGATACTTAACGAAGGTGATGGTGTCGCGTGCAGGTGCGAGGGTAAATTTTTGTCGGCGCTGTTGCTCTACTGCGCCGCCAGCAGTTTCGGCAAAGACATCGCGTCCGCCTAATGCAAGGGTAACACTTCGACGATATTCCTTGCGCAAACGTCGGGCCAGTTGCGTGCCTTCATCGTCCTTGCTTGCAACAGCAGTAGAGTCGATTTTCTTGGTCGTGTCTTTTTCAAGCGGTTTCAAAATGCCGAGTTTGAGCACGCTATCAATAACAGCGCGCTCTTCATAGAGGCTTAAAATTTTATCCATCTTCGCGAAGGCTTCTTCGGCGAGTTGCTTGATTTCGCCTTGCGAATACTCAATTCTTGAACTGTCGTAAAAAGCACGCGCCGTCTCAAAATCAATGGAAATTTTTTGCTTGATGCGTCCGAGTTGATAATAACTTTTTGCGGAGGCTTCGGTCTTTTTAGCGCGGCGAATAATCTCAATGTAAAGGTCAATGGCTTTGCCCAAGCGGTCTTGCTGGGCGAAGCACTCGGCAAGTTCATAACGGATTTCGGCGAACTTGACGTAGTTTTTATCGTCGTCTAACATTTTTTGTAACCGCTTTTCGGCTTCGCGAACGTTGCCTTGCCTGCGCAGGTCGATGGCGTAGTTGAGTTGTGCGGCGTAGAGCACTTCGTAGACGGGCGGGTCTAAATCAATGACGATTTGATAGGCGCGAGCGGCGTCGCGGAAACGTCCGAGCTGGTCGTAAATTTTGGCGAGCGTAAAGGCGGCACGTGATTTGAGGTTCTCATCTTTGACGAGCCGCAACCCTTTCTCGATTTCTTCCGCCGCTTCCTCGAGCTTTTCATCTTTAATCGCAAGTTCCGCGAGCGCGAAGTAGGCGTCGGCTCTGACCACGTCGCTCGTCTTGCGCGACGCAATCACCGAACCCAAGACGGATTTCGCCTCTTCGCTTTGTTGCAACTGCGCAAGCGTTCTGCCATACCAAAACGTGGCTTCATCGACGACATCGCCTTCGGGATAATTCGTGATGATTTCTTTGAATTTGCGCTCCGCCGCCTCCAAACTCTTCAAATGAAAATACGCTTTGCCCATCAGGAGTAGCGCATTGTCGGCAAGCGCGCTGACGGGGTGCGAGGTGAGAACGATTGACGTTTTTTTGACGACGCGCTCGAAGAACTGCCTCCCCGACGCGGCGCTTTCAATCGAGGGGAAAATTTCCAACGGCGCGTCTTTTTCGTATTTGAGCGCACCTTCAATCGCCCGCATGCCGCGTTGATATTCAATGCGCGCATTGTAATAGGCGTTGAAAAATGCGGTGAAGTTGTGATATGCTCTTCCGACGAAACTATCGTCGTCGCGCCCGCACGACCCCAAGAGTAGCGCGGCGAGCGAAAGCATAAAAAATTTTTGACGGTTCAAATTCGTATTCAAATTGCGTGCTGATGCGCCAATCTGTTGCGTTCTAAATTCTTGCGTTGAATTGTGAAGTTATGAAATTTTCATGCGGCAAGCAGTTCCAAACTTGGCACGTTTCTTTTCCAACTTTTGATGCTCAATTCAGTTTCGTCCAACCGCGCCGATTGAAATCGTAATAAATGCCTGCCGCCGCAAGAACGCCAATCGCGCACAACGCCGCGCCATAAAGCCACTGCCCGAAAATGAATTTCCCAACGCCAAACAAAAACGCATACACGAGCGTCACGCCCAAAAACCAATTCAAAAACAGCGAGAAGTAACCCTCGTCGGATTTCACTTCGGGAATCAGGTCTGAAATCGGCTTCCAAAACGCGCCACCGACGCGCGTGCGACGATAAAAATTTTTCAAATGTTCAACGCTTTCAGGCGGCGTGAGGAAGGTTACAGCAAGCGTTGTGGCAATCGTGAATCCGACAATGTAGAAGAGTGATTCAGGGAATTGCACATCGGTGAAAGCGTAAAGGTAAGTGTAGGCTAAGAACGGCGCAACCATCGAAGTGATTTCCGACCACGCATTGAGCCGCCACCAGAACCAACGCAAAATCAGAACGAAGCCCACGCCCGCGCCGCATTGCAAAATGAATGACCACGCGCCCTCAATCGTCTTGAGCGCAAAAAACGTGATGAAAAGCGAGACGACCATCACGAGCGCCGTCATCGCTCTTGAAACCGCGACGTAGTGCGCCTCGTCTTCCTCGCGCTTGATGAAGCGTTTGTAAAAATCGTTCAAGAGATAACTCGTGCCCCAGTTCAGATGCGTGGAAAGCGTCGACATATACGCGGCAAGGAAGGCGGCGATGAGCAAACCTTTCAAGCCGCTCGGCAGAATGTCGCGCATCACCATCACGAAACCGTCTTCTTTTTGCTCCATCGGCAATGTTGGGAACATCACGACGCTGACCAGCCCGACCAAAATCCAAGGCCAAGGGCGAATGCAATAGTGCGCGATGATGAACCACAGCGTCGCAAAGAGCGAGTGTTTTTCGTCTTTCGCGCTCATCATGCGTTGGGCGACATAGCCGCCGCCGCCTGGCTCCGCTCCCGGATACCAACTCGCCCACCATTGCACGCCGATAAAGGCGATGAACGCGCCCGCGCTGAGCGCAAAAATGCCGCCTGCGTCTGCCGCAGGGGTTGAATCGGCGATGCGCGGCAGAAAACTGAACATCCAATCGGGCAGAATTTTCATCAAGCCGCCTTGCTCCGTTACCGCAGGCTGATTGAGCGCGAGAACCGCCAAAATCACGCTGCCGAGCATCGCAATCACGAATTGAACCGCGTCGGTAATGCTCACGCTCCACAATCCGCCCAAGCATGAATAGAGCGTCGTCAGCGTCGCCAACGCGAGAATCGCGAGTTCGGCGTTCATTTCGGGCAACATAATTTTGATGACTTTATACATCGCCAAGTTGACCCAACCGATGATGACGCAGTTCATCAGCAAGCCGTAATAGAGCGCTTTGAACCCGCGCAAAAATCCCGCCGCGCTTCCGCTGTAACGCAGTTCGATAAATTCAAGGTCGGTGAGAATTTGCGCGCGTCGCCACAAGCGCGCGAAGAAGAACACCGTGAGCATTCCGCCGAAGACGAATGACCACCAAATCCAATTTCCCGCGATGCCGTTTTTGGCGACAATGCCCGCCACGGCAAGCGGCGTATCGGCGGCGAAGGTCGTGGCGACCATTCCCGTGCCCGCAATCCACCACGGCAACTTTCTGCCTGAAAGAAAAAACTCCGTCGTGCTTTCCGACGCGCGGCGGCGATACCAAATTCCAACAAGAAAACTAAACAGGAGATAAAGGGAAATGACGCTGAAATCGAGCAGTGATAAGTTCATTGAGGCAATGCGTTTTGCTGACGAGCGCGCGTCGCTACTGACGGCGCGTTTAAGGTTGCGCGGCAATTTATTCGCAACGCATCAATTCGTCAAAACTGCGTCCGGAACTGCGCGAAAAAATGCCGTATCGCCCATTGCACGCCGCCTCACTTTATCATCGACAGCCTTCGTGCCCATCTGTCAAATTGCCTCTCCTTTTAGGAGAAGGGTTAGGGTGAGGTCAAATCGCAAAATCTGAGGTCCTAAAAGCCGAAATAACCGATTACCCCTGTAACGCCTTATTTTATCAATACTTAAAAATTTTCGGGGGGGGGTAAAATGACATTTTTTCCTTGCATCGTGCAAAAGCCCGCCGTAACTTCTCTTTGAACCGCGCTGTTTCATTCTCGGCGCGATAGCCGTTTGTGAAACCCAAAACGCTTGCCGTATGAAGTTCGCTCGCACGCCTTTCTTGCTCTTGCTCGCGCTTTGCGTCGTTGCGCATAGTTGCAAAGAAGAACCGCCAAACGCTCCAACCCAACCACCACCGCCCTTGCTGCCACAGCCCGTCCAGACGATTGCGCTCACCGTCGTCGATAGCGCGAGCGTTGAAGCGTGGCTGAAACTCTCGATGCCCGATACGGTTAAAGAGCGACGCTATCGGCTTTACTTGAATGACTCGCTGCTCTGGCAAGCAACCCTCACAAAGCCTGATACGCTTATACTTATAGGTCTTGCGCCCGCCACCACCTATCGCGCCAGAGCCGAACGCCTTACCACCGATACCTTCAATGTGACGGTTGATGAAAAGACCTTTCGCACCTTAGATACCACTAACCAAGACTATGTTTGGACAGTTCAAACATTTGGAATCGGTTTTGGAGGGATATTGCGAGATGTATGTGTGATAAACGACAGTTGCATTTGGGCAGTCGGTCGCATTGACTCAGGATTGTATGATTCGCTCGGCGCGCCTATCATCTACAACGCGATGCGTTATGACGGACATCAGTGGCATTACATTCAAATCAAATATGACCAGAGCGTATTCGAGCATTTCAGCGTCATAGGGTTTGCAGAAAACGATGTGTGGCTTGCCACAGGCGGAAGGACGGCGCATTGGGACGGCAACCGTTTTACGATGGCAGTGATTGGCGGAGACAGGCAAGGAGGCATCTTGAAACTTTGGGGAACATCGTCATCAAACATCTATGCCGTTGGGGATTTAGGAACTATTGCTCACTACGACGGCACGACTTGGCGGCGAATGGAGAGCGGGACGACGGCGCATTTGGTAGACATCTACGGCACGCCCGACGGCAAGTCGGTGTGGGTCGCAGGTTATAGAAATTCTCCGTTTCAATCGTGCCTGCTTTCGTTGGAGAACGGGCAATGTCGGACGATTTGGCAGACGGGACAAACATCTCCGCCTTCTTACGCATCAGTTCTCTCGCTTTGGACATCGGGTAGCTCGGAGTTTGTGGTTTTGGGCAATGCCACGGCTCATTTTCACTCACGTCTTGCCCAGAACATCGCGCGACCTCAACAATTTCTGATGTCGGGCGGGGGATTTTGCGTTCGTGGAAATGCGCGAAACAATTTGTTTGCAGGAGGACAAGTTGGCATCCTTTGGCACTACAATGGCGCACATTGGAAGCGTTTCGCAGATCTAAGCAGGTCATTTGATTGGTATCGCAGCATCGGCGTAGGTAACGCGCTGGTTGTTGCGGTTGGACAGCGTGGTGGCGCGGCTCTTGTTGCTATCGGCAGAAAACAGCCTTAATCGTCTTTGCCAACTCGACAATATCCTTATATGAAAAACATCATTTGCCTTCAAAGCAACAGACGGTTGCTCATTGTTCTCATTCTTGTTTTGCCTGCGTGCTTTTCTCAACGGTTTGCGTTGTCTCAAACGATTGAGTGTCAAACAGGGTTTGCCTCCCTTTCTTTTGTAAGCCCTGTTCAAGCCTTCTACACAAACAACGACACGCTCAATTATTATTACGACATGCGTCAAGAGAGGACTGTGTCGGTCAAATTACACTTGGTTCGTCGTAGCGACGGGTCGGGTGGATTAGACACCGCCCAAGTTGACCAAATTGTGCCGCTTTTGAATGCCGCATTTTCAGGCAATTCTGATTCAAATGATACGAAGATTCGCTTCTCAAAATTGGGAGCGATTTCCGTGATTGACAGTTCTACTTTTTTCAGAATTGACAATGAAAATGAATTACAAGCGTTATTTCAACTTAACCGCGCGCCAAACAGTCTGAACATTTATGTGGTTGAGCGCATTGATGCGTTTGGAGGCCTCGCAGGTATTGTAGAGGGCATTCCGAGCCGTGCGTTCGCGCTGAACTATTTTACCGTTCAAAATCAGACTACAACGATTGCTCACGAAGTCGGTCATTGTTTTTGGCTGTATCATACTTATCAATTTCAAGATTACATTGTAGGCGATGACACTATTAGGTTAGGAAAGGAAAGTCGCACGCGCGGTGAATCAGACTCGTGCTACAATGCCCTTCGCGCAGGTGACCAACTGCACGATACAAAAGCAGACGCAGCAGATCACCTAGGTAGTTTTCCTCCATACTGCGACGGCATCCGTCCAATGAGCACCCCTCAACCTGATAATTTCATGAGTCAAGGAAATCAACGCTCGCGATTCACGCCGCAACAGATTGCGCGAATGCACTACATTCTTTCTTTTTATTTGTCAGATGTGACTCAAACTCCCGTCGCTTTTGGCAACTACTATCAGTCTGAACTCATTACCAATACGCCGACTCGCCCAAGCACTTTAACAGTAAATGAGGAAATGGTTAATTCAGGTCAAGCGCTTTCACTTTTAATTGGAAGAGAGTATTACGGTAAAACAAACCAAGAGCGATTTATTGGATATGTCAGCCCGACGCAAGGCACATTGAACGTCAAGCATCAAAACTGGAACAGTGTATCAAATGAGTTTCGCTTATCAGAGATTTTCACAGCCAATACAGAGTTTCCAGAGCGCAGAGCAGAATTTTTGCCGTATCAGCCGGCGACGGTTCGGGCGGCGTTGATTGATGGTTTGAATTTTAATTGGGCGGGCATCGAACTGCGCGACCCGTGGCGCGTCGATTCCCAAGGCAACCAGCCAAACGCCTTCGCCTTTTATCCTTCCACTTCCAACAACACCAACGGCGTGTTTCAAGGTCAAGAGATTGAGCCGAGTCGTCCCTTCTACGCAGTGAGAGTCGGTGATACCGTTATCACATCGGGCGGCATAACGGGGGTTCGGGTGGATAGGATTCCGAATCTCACTATGCCAATGTGGGAAGGAACAGGGGTGTCGGTTCAACAGCCTAACAGCACGGAGACGCCCGTCGTGTTCAACGCGCCCAATGCAGTAGTTTCCGCGCGCTACAAAGGGCGACTCTTATCGTCGGTGGGAGAAGCAAGAAGTCAATCGGGGTCGCAACGGCGGTTTGCTCGCGATGTTTCAAGCACGCAGGTCTTTTACCTCGTTTATGAATCCGCAGGCAAAATCTGGCTCACCCACACCACCAACAGCGGCACGAGTTGGTCAAACGAACGCTATCTCGGCGATGGCAAAAACGCCCACCATGCAATCGGGCTCAAAGGTTGAGTTGCGCGTCAAAGTGTTGGGCTTCGCGATTCAAGCAAGCCACAAAGCGAGCGCGCTGAATACGATTGAACTCGTCAATGCAAGCGGCGCAAATGCAGTCGTCAATCGTTTGGGAAACCAAAGTGCGCAGGCGGTTGAAAGCGTGCCGACGAAGTTCGCGTTGCGTCAGAACTATCCCAATCCGTTCAATCCCGTTACCGTCATTCGTTATGAATTGCCGACGGCGAGCGTCGTCAAACTCCAAGTCTTTGATGTGCTGGGTCGGGTGGTGGCGACTTTGTTGAATGAAAAAAGAGACGCGGGGATTTATGAAGTTCCCTTCAACGCGGGCAGTCTTTCAAGCGGAACTTATTTTTATAGACTGCAAGCGGGAAGTTTTGTAGAGACAAAGAAGATGATGCTGGTCAAGTAACGTGGCGAAGCGGATTCTCGCCTGCGCGTGAATGACAAAGCAGATGAGTGTCCAACATAATCACAGAGGTTGGGGCGGGCGTTTGGCTCGCCCCATTTGGTTAGGTTTCAAAACTGCGTCCGGAACTGCGCGAAGAAATGCCGTATCGGCGCGGGCGTGGCGGGTTGCTCGATGTAAGCATAGTTGAAAAGATTGCGCGCATAGAGGTTCAAGATTCCAAACGGAAGCGCGACGCCGAATCGCAAATCGTGAACATGCGCGTTGACGGTTTCATCGACGTTCAAAATCGGCGGCGTTGAAAGTCCGAAGATGAGAGGCGCGTCGGGGTTCGTCGCCGAAAAGCGTTCGATGAATCGGTAGTTCCACTCGAGCGAAAATCGCCCGTAGTTGAGTTCCGTCGTGACGTAAAGCAGTTGCGGGTTGCGGTAATAAAGCGGCGCGTTGCGCGTTTCGTCTTTGGCGTTAAGGAACGTGTAGCCAAGCGTGATGAGCGTTGCGCGGCGATTGAAATTCAGCGTGGTTGAAAGTTCCGTTCCCAAAATTCTCGCGTTGGAAACATTCTTAAACGAGATGCCGCCCGGCGCGAGCGTCGGCTCAATCAAATCGCGATACAAGTTGAAATACGCCGATGCGTCAATCGTGAGTTCCGAAAGAACCACGCCCGCAAACAAGTTGGTCGGACGCGAATACGAAAAGAGGTATCCAACCTCTCCGCTCATCGCGCGTTCAGGTTTGAGATTGGGATTGGGCACGATGGGCGGCGAGGCGGTCGTCGTGAATCGCTCCGTGATGGCGGGATTTCGGAACGACGTTCCAAAGTTTGTTCGTAGCGAGGCATAGTCGTCAAGCGCATAAACGAAGCCCATTTTCGGATTGACGCTAGCGATGAAGTCGCCGCTTTTGATGTCGCCCGTGAGCGAGTCGCTGATTAAAATCAAGCCGTCGGCGCGAACGCCGAAATTCGCCGTCAGTCGTTTCGTGAGCGGGAACTCGACTTGTCCGTAAGCCGCAACGCCAAAGTTCTGATGCATTCCCGTCAGGCTTGATGACACCGTCGCATATTGGACGTCGCCGCCCCAAGTCCAATTAAATTTGCTTCCAACAAGAGAAATCACTTGCAACTCCGTGCCAACGCTGTTGGCGAGCGAGCCTTGCCCTTGCGAGTCGATGAAGTTCGTGCGGTAGTATCGCCCGCGCGCAACGAGCGTGGTGCGTTGCGAGAGTTTCTTGGAATAAATCGGCGCGAGAAAGAGTTTGTCGGAATATAGTCTTGAACCCGCTTGCGAGCCATCGCGCAAGATGTTGTTGATGTCTTGCCAATAAATCGCGTTGCCTTTGCGCTCTTCGGCGAAGGTGAAGAGCGTCGTGAGGTTGGATTCGTCGGAAAGGCGATAGGCGAATTTCGTGAAGAGCCGAAGCCGCGCGAAGTCGGCGTTTTCGCGGAAGCCTTCGTCGCTACGTCGCGAGAGCGAGCCATACACGCCGAGTTTTCCGAACTGCTGTTTATGCGAGAGTTCAACGCCGTTGAAGAACTGCGCCTCGTTTGTCCAACGCCACTCGTCAAATCGCGGCGCGTCATAAACGCCGCTGTATGCGAGAACGCTCGTTTTGGTTTCGTAGGAGTTTTGCGTAACGATATTGACCGTGCCGCCAAGAGCCGACGCGCCATAGAGCGCGCTTGCCGCGCCTTTGACGACCTCGACGCGCTCGATGAAATCAGTTGGGAATGCGTCCCACTTCGCCGAGCCGTCGTCGCCTGCGAGCAATGGGACGTTATCGATGAGAATTTGCACGCGGCTTCCGATTCCAAAACTCACGCCGCTTGAGCCGCGAATGTTGATGTCGGAGCCCGTGAAGTTCACGCCCGAAACGAAGCGCAAGGCTTCGTCAATCGAGACGCTGTTGCGATTGGTGATGAAATCGGGGTCGAGAATGGACGTTGAAACCGAGACATCTTGAAGGCGTTGCTCGAAGCGATTTGCCGTTACGACGATTTCGCGTTGAGGCGACAGTTTTTCCTCGAGCAAGATGTCGATTTCGGTAATCGTGTCGCTTCTAATCCACACGTTTTTGAAGACGTCGGTTTTGTAGCCTTCGGCGGAGTAGGCGATGTCGTAGAGTCCGCGCGGAATGTTGCGAATGACATAGTTTCCGTTTGCGTCCGTGATTGCGCCAAGCGATGTGCCAAGCACGCGCACTTTCGCGCCGACAATCGGCTCTTGCTTTCGTCGGCGAAATTCTTTTTCGGCTTTTTCACCGGTGAGCGAATCAACGATGATAAAGTTTTCTATGATGACTTCGCCCGAGAGCGTGAAGACTTTGCCGCGCACCGTGCCAAAGCCCGACCCACCACGCGGCTGTGCCGTGCATAGATTCGCCACACTCCACACGCACAACCCAAGCACGATTGCCTTATGCCAAAATGCTGAACAATTCTTTTGAGTATGGACTTGCATAAAGTTGTTGGTTGCTGGTGTTGAACTCTCGCTTTGCTTTTGTGAGCACGACGCAACGATTGGTGTTCGTGCCTTTTTCGTTGTTCGACACGCCGAAGCAATTCGAAAGTTTGGTAAAGCGTTGCTTGTTAATCAAAATCGCTTGGAGCGAAAAGCCAACCTGCTCTCCAAGTTCGGCGACGATTTCATCTAAATTCACCCGTTGATTTTTGTAAATCACTTCGCCGACTTCAATTACAACTGTTCCGTTTTCTTTTACCACACGATAAAGTTCCTTCAAGGTCTCGCGCATAAAAATTTTCCATTCTTCCAAGTCGCTCGTTTGCATCAAACTTTCTTTGAAGGCATCGTTGGAAACGCCGTAGAACCACGCTTTGAGCCAGTTATCTTTGACGTAATCCACTTTATCCAAAAACGGCGGCGATGTTACGACAAGGTCAACCGTTTCGGATTCAATCCAATTCATTTGGCGACAATCGCCCGTTTGAATTTTGTTTTTCAGCGATTCAGGAAAGCGCTCTTGGAACCGTTCCGCGCCTTGAAGCGAAAGTTTGGCTTTTCGCAAAATGCGCGACTTGACTTCGCGATATGGCGGCTCTTGCTTGCGCTTTGCGTTGATTTTGCGTTGCGCTTCGGGCGAAACGGCGATTTGCGGAAACGAATACGCGGAGAAAAAACCGTCGGAGTGTCCGTGCAGGCGCGAGACGGCGACAAGTTCAATGAAGCGGTTGACGTCGTCATAATTTTGTCGAATCGCTTGCTTCAAATTCAACAGTTCTTTTAAGGTTTCGGGGTGATAGAACGCCAGCAAGTCGCGGTGTTCATCAAGCGCGACGTCGCTTGTCAGGTCGAGCGATTGGAGGCGTTTGGTGATTTCGGAAATTGAGACGGGGCGCGTTTTCGCGTAGGCGATTTTTTCGGAAATCGGGTTGATGTCGTTATGAAAGGCGATGCGACGCAGCAAGTTGGCTTGAAGCGCGGTCGTGCCTCTGCCGCCGAAGGGGTCTAGCACGATGTCGCCTTGATTGGAAAATTGGCGAATGAAAAAATCAGGCAGTTCCGCCTTGAACGACGCGCGATAAGAGAGAATGTAGTGCAACGGACTTTCTTGACGCTGTTTGCTCGTCCAAAATTCATCTTCGATTTTGCGTATGACCATCTATTTAGCGCTCGTTAATCTCGTCGGTCGGAGGCTTTGTTTTCGCAGTTCGGCTTTGTGCACCGAGCGAAAATTTGAAGCGTATGCCGCTCAATCTCAAAGCCCATCTTGGCGCAAACGGCTTGTTGTTGTTCTTCGATTTTGGGGTTGGCGAACTCAAAGACTTTGCCGCAATCTTCGCAAACGATGTGGTCGTGATGCTCGTAGCCGTAGATGCGCTCGTAGTGCAGGTGCTTATGCCCGAAACTGTTTTGGCTGACGAGATTGCACTCGACGAGCAGTTCGAGGGTATTATAGACCGTTGCGCGAGAAATGTTGCTTCCCTTTTGTTTCATTCTGATGAAAATTTCATCGGCATCGAAGTGCCCTGCGGAAGCGTAAATTTCGTTCAAAACCATCGCGCGCTCTGGCGTTGAGCGGTATCCTTTCTTTTTCAAAAACTCCGCGAAAATTTCTTCGACCGTGAGCATATTCTTTTCGCTCTTTCTTGTCTTCACTTCGATTACTTTTGGGGAAGCGGTTTTCGTCTCTTTCATGTGTGCCTTGTTCGTTAGAGTTGGGATTGCTACAACGGGCTTGAAGTTAAAGTTCAATTCTCAAAAACGGAAACACAACTTTTGAGGCGATTCATTTCGCCTTAAAACTTTACTGTTGCGCCAATACGAATCCCATGTGCTTCAAACCAGCCTTTTGGCACTTCTAAGGCGTAGGGAACGGGCACACTCGAAGGGTAAGTTGGCAAACTATCGTCGGGGATAAAGGGGCTTTCAGGCGGCACCATTGAAACAATATCGGTAATTCTACGCGAGGCGTCAATGTAGGCAATGTCTATCGGGAAGCGGCAGTTTTTCATCCAAAAGCTTTGCTTTTTGGGTTCGGGGAAAATGAACAGCATGCCGCTATTTGCCTCGAGCGAATCGCGAAACATCAAGCCCATTTGCCGCTTCTGTTCATCGTCGGCGAGTTCAACCATAATGAACGCTGTGTCGACTTGAATTTTCTTTTTGACGATGTTTGCCTTGACAGGCTTGGCAGATTCAACCGAGCGCGTATTGTTTTTTTCATTCTTACACGCAACGCCTATCAACATCAATACAAGCAACAGGACTAAACGCGCCTCGACTTTTCGCCACATCATTCGCCGCTACACTTTTTCAAGTTCAAAACTATAATCTTCCATCACAGGATTGGAAAGCAATTTTTTGCACGCCTCTTCGGCGTTTTTACGCGCGAGAGTTTCGTCGTCGTCGTTGAGTTCGAGCTCGATATACTTTCCGATGCGCACCGACTCCACATCACCGTAGCCGAGTTTATGAAGCGCCGATTGAACGGCTTTGCCTTGCACGTCCAAAATCGATTTGCGAAGGGTTACTTTGATTTTTGCTCGATACATGAGTGTTAATGTTTGGCTTCTTCGTGTTTGGCTTCTTCGCGAAGTTTCTTTTTGAGTTCTTTGTCAATCGAGTAGCAGAAATCGCTAACGGTGTGGTAGCGGTCGTGCAATGCGGTGAGGTTTTTCTTGATGTCGTCTTCTTTGGCTTTTTTGACGACCATATCGGCGAGGGCTTGCGACTCGCTGACGAGTTTGGCAAGATAAAAGTTCACGGAATCCTTCACGGGCGCGTAGCGGGCGGGCGGGGTTGAGTTTTGCCACGCTTTGGCTTTATCTGCCATTTCTTGCGCGCGCGTCAAGATAGGCTTCATCTCGCCATCTTCCATTGGGTGGAAGGTTTCCGCCATAACATTGTGGAAAATTTCCATTTCCGCCCATTCTTCCAATTTTGGCGCGGGTTTTGGGGCTTCGGCGGTTTGAGGTTTTGGTTCTTCTTTTTTGGCGCAATTCGCGAGCGAAATCGTCAGAAGCGCGACAATGAGGCATTTCATAGTTGTATGGTTTTAATTGGTTGAGTTTGTTGAAGATGAATGCAAAGACTCGGCTGATGGCTCGGCGCGGTTGTCCGATATTTCTTCGCTGAAAAAGAAATATATGTATCGGGCGATGCCGAAAGCGATGTAGAAACACATCGCGAAGAAAAATCCCTTTGCTTGAAATAACAAAATCGCCAAAAAGCCCAGCGCGAATGCGGCAGTTTTGAACGGATATTTCCTAAACTCTTTTGGCTTTGGAAGCAAATCATATTTGACCGTGCTAACCATCAAAACCGAGAGCGTGAGCGTGAGCGCGACGAGCGCAAGCGTCATTTGCTCCATCGTGAGAAAGTAATCGCCGCTCGTCCAAATGACGAATGAGGAGAGCGTCATCGCTTGCGAGGGCGTTGGCAATCCTGAAAAGTAATCTTTTGAAAATCCGACGAGTTGCACGTTGAATCGCGCAAGGCGCAAGCCGCTCCCGACCATCAACGCCGAACTGAGTGCCGCGCCCCAGATTCCAAATTGCTCCAATCCAAATTTGTAAGCAAGGAACGACGGTGCCGCGCCAAACGACACCAAGTCGGAAAGCGAATCCAGTTCAACGCCGAACTCCGATGAGGAATTTGTTAATCGTGCGATGAAACCATCAATCGTATCAAACACGGCGGCAAGAATAATGAACCACCCTGCAAGCGCATACTCGCGCTGTTCCGCACAAATGATTGAGCCGTAGCCGCAGAGCATATTCATGACCGTAAAGGTCGAGGGAAATGCAGAGCGAGAGACGCGCGGCATTTTCACTTGTCCCATCTTGAAGCGTCGCTTCGCTTTGAAACGATTGCGCCGCGAGAATTTCGGATTCGGTTCGGCTTTGTGCATAGTGCGTGTTTCGGACGCGCAATTTAGGAATTTTTCACGTGGTTTTTTCGCGCATAAAATTCGCGCATAAAAGAAAAAGGGGACTTTTGTCAAGCCCCCTTTATCCGTGTTTTCCGCGCTCCTCCTTTTTGGGTTTAGCCAATGAGTTTGAGCAAGTAGCCGACGACTTCCGCGAGCAGGTCGCCGCTTTGCGTTGCGGCTTGGCTGACGGGCGGCGGCGCAGGTTGATTGGTCATATAGAACCCGTTGGCGATGTAGAGCCAAACGAGCATAAAGGTTCCGCTGAAATAAAGCACCGTGCCCGCGAACTTCGAGTCTGAAAGGTTCAGCACGGGGAAGCGGAACTTGACGTCGCGTCCGAGCAAGGTTTTGCCGAGCCAACGAATCGTGCGCGTTTGAATGTCCGCGCCTTCCAAGCGAGAGCCTCTATCCTTGAACCACACGGCGAAACTGATGAACCAAACAAGGTGTCCGAGCAACAAGACGACCGTCAGGTGCGAACTTGCCCATATCGCTTGCGTTTCCGTCCACATATAGTAGAACACGCCGCCGGTGTAGTGGTGTTTCAGCCCTGCAATCGCGTCCCAAGCGTTGCAGTCGGCGACCGCCATTCCGTAGTTCATTGAGGCAAGCCAACCGCCGTCGATATACCAGTTGATAACCGAAAGCGGCTTAACCGACCAGAGAATCGCGAACCACAGTTGGTCTTGAATCGACACGCCGCAAGTGCCGCCATAAACGGGACCGAGGCACGGGAACGAGAACGAGTTCTTCTTCAAGCCCAAGTCTTCCCAAAGCGGCGACGTATGCGCGAAGAAGGCGATGCGCGACGTGGCGACCGACGCGAAGAGCCAACCTGCCGCAATCGCGTGCAGGGCGCACCAGTCATTGATTGACGGATCTTCAAACATAAAGTGCCACATCGGGAGCGGTCGGAGCCAGTAGAAGCTCATCGTGATGTTCGCGCCCATCATATTCAGTTCGCACAGCGAGTTCCAACAGATGACGGCATAGACGGAAATCATCGTCGTAAAGCACATCACCATCACCGTTCCGACGAATTTCACTTGGAATTCCTTGTCGCGACCGAGCGCAATCCACTTCGACTTAATTTGATTGTAGAGTCCGCTCATCTGAATTTTGAGCAGGTATTGTCCGCCGTGAAATACGCCTGCAAAGACATACAGGAATCCGCAAATGATGTGGTTGAACGCCAAGAGATTGATGACGGTTTGCGCCATTCCGAACGTCGCCCCGTTCTTCGGCAGAATCGCATAGGGCGGATATTCGGGATATTCAATCTTCTTCAGGTCGGTGTTGCCGTTTGCGTCAAAGCCGACGCGGTTAAACGGCTCGCCGTAAATGTAGAACACCAAGTCGTTGAGTTGTTGGTAGAAGAATTGATTTTGCTTGAAGGCGATGAAGGCGAAGATGCCGAGCGCGATGTTCACATAGCCCATTGAGGTAAGGT
Organism: Candidatus Thermochlorobacteriaceae bacterium; assembly: GCA_029263855.1. Taxonomy (GTDB): domain Bacteria; phylum Bacteroidota; class Chlorobiia; order Chlorobiales; family Thermochlorobacteraceae; genus JANWWM01. The sequence goes on from JAJUFC010000002.1 coordinate 138,167, forward strand.
GAACGGAGAAGATTGCCTTCAAGTCGTCGTTGAGGTGTTCGGCGGCGCGTGGCGGATTTGCCCACCAATAGAAGCCGAATGCAAAGAACACTGCTGCCCAGATGAACGACATAAAGGCTTCGCTGTTAATCTTTTGGAAGTTCGGCTCTGGTGTGATGCCCATTGCAAACCACATCACCAATCCCCAAGCAAGAAAGAGAAACGCTTGGTAAATCGTGTGCGCGCCGAGGGCTTCGGAGTAGTTCTTCGCAGAGCGTCCGCCAATGCCACCGGGAATGACGCTTCCAAGAATACGGAAGTCGCGGAAGTTGCCGGGAACGGCGGCGTCTTTGTTCCAGAAGAAAAGGAACGCGAGCGGGTTCGAGAGGTCGCTCGTCCAGTGCTTCCAACCGCCGTAGATGAGGAACGCGCCTGCGGCGAAGTGAATGCCCGCCCACCACAAGAGTTTGCGCGCCGCTTCCATCAGGTCGGCTGTTTCAGGACTGTAAGTATCGATGCCCAGAGAGACCATTCGGGGCTTAATGGTGAGATAGAACCAGTTGTCGTAGAACCCTACTGCGCCGTTTGGAAAAACTTGAATACCCGAGATGTAGTAAATCCCCATCACGATACCCAGACAGCCCAAGAGCGCGAGGTGTCCACCGAAAACTTGTTCGTCGGTCAGTTTATCTGCATCAAAGACTTGAAACCACTTTGTGGTGCGGGTTTCCGTGCGTTTGAGCAGGAAGCGTTTCATATCGGCGACATCTGCTTCCATTACGACGGGTTTGGCGGGAACAGATGCGGTCTTCGCGCCCTCTTTGGCAGGCGCGGGAGCCTTTGCGGCGGCTTGTGCCGCAGCCGGCTTTTTAGATGCGGCTTGCAACTTTGCGGCTTGTAGAGGTCGCTTTGGTGCGCCGCCACCTTCTCCACCCGAAGGCGTGGGCTTTTCTTGATCTGCCATTGTATTCTCCTTAATCCAATGTTATCGTTTGATGACTACGGTGATAGCGCGCCAAGCCCTTGGTTCATTTTGCTTCGGCGCGAACTACGAATTTGTTCAAACTCACCTGCCTGTGTGGAGGCGAGTTTGAAATCGCTGTCACAAACTGCTTACAGCGGCACTGCTTGATACTGCATACTGCTTTACTGCTACGCTACATTACTGCTTTATGGCAGAACTGACAAAGAACGAGGTTCATTTTTTGCTTTCCGTATGGTCGATATGCACGAATTGCCGTCAATTCATCGACTTCAAGTCTATTTCTTGCGATGTTTGCCCGACGTCGTAATTTTCTCTGATGTATTGCTCCAAATCGCTGCAACTGCGCGCGCGAAAATCCGCTCGCAACGGGTGCGACTTGGTCTCGCCGATGAACTGCCCGCCAATGATGAATTTAACCTGATGCTTGGCAAGGAACTTTCGGAACTGCTCGTATCGACGATAAATGGGCGCATGCAGGCGAGCGTTGGTGATTGACATGCACACCATTTCCGGTTTGTGCTCTTCGACCGCCGATTCTAAATCCTTGAAGGGCACGGACGCGCCGATGTAGCGCACTTGGAATCCCAACGTTTCGCACACTAGCGACACGCCCAAAAGCGGCACCTCGTGCAGTTCAGATTCAGGGCACGTGGCGACAATCGCCAAACGCTTTTTGTCGTTGGTTTCCGACCTCGCCGCGTCGGTCGCGTTGCCTTGCGCGTTGGCGTAGAGCAACGTGAGGCTGGACGCGCCACGCTCTGTCTCTTCGCGCAAACTCGACTCGAGTCGCATCTTCGTGCGAAGAATCGCTTCCACGACGATATTCGTGATGATGTGCTCGTCGCTAATGGAAATTTTCTTTTCGCACCACAAGTTGCCAACGCGGTGCATCGCGGGCGCAATCATATTGTCAAACATCACTGAGAAAGAGGGAATTCGCTCAATCGCTTTGCTTAGGAGGGCTTCGACTTCATTTTTCTTAAACTCAAGCAAACTCTCCGTGAGCTTATCCGCTAACGCGCCGACATCGCCGCGCACGAGTAGAATTTCCGTGTTCAAATCAATCGCATCGGCGTTGCGCTTTTGCACTTGCAGTCGCTCCAACTGCTCCGATGAAACGCGAATGTGATTTTTCTCGATGAAGTCTAAAACATCATCAAGTTTGAACTTTCTATGTCCTCCAATGGTTTTGTGATACTTGATGAGCCCCATGTTCGCCCATCGTTTAACGGTGGTTTCCCCGACCGCGCAGAGTTCAGAAAGTTCTCGCGTTGAAAAGAATTGACTAATCATAACGGTACTCCTCAATTTTTACTTCAAAACAACCTTTAATTCACAACAGGAACGGCTTTCGCCAGCCCTTGTCCGTAACTTACGAAAAGCACGATGCTCCACAAAGAAACAGCCGACTTCGCTATCGGCTTTTTCGGCTGTTGGTTTTGGCTGAAACGGACGATTTATTCTTGTAATCGGTTAAATCGACTGTCGCCGTCTCTTATTTTTAAATGGATTTCGTCTCAAAGTTTTTCTTCCCGAAAATCTGTTCCCCACTTCCGCAAGACTTTGATGAGCGGAATGGTCGTTTTGCCCTTCCTCGTTAGCGCATACTCGACCTTCGGTGGCACTTCCCCATAAACTTTGCGGCTGATAAGTCCATCTCGCTCCAATTCGCGCAACTGTTCCGTGAGCATTTTATGTGTAATTCTTCCCAAGTCTTTTTTCAATTCGCCATATCGCCACGCACGCGATTTCAGTCGCCACAAAATCGGCATCTTCCATCTTCCTCCGAGCACATCGAGCGTCAATTCAACGGGGTTGTTGTAAAATTTATTTTGAAATTCAAATCTGGGCATCTCTGTTTTCGGGTTAAATTCTCAAATCTTACTTCGCAGAAAGTATCTCACGGCAAAGTGCGTTCTTGACGCGCGTCGTTTTCCCATTTACCTTCGCGCCGTCGTATCACATTTCATCAAACTTAATGTCAATCAAACTATGAGCGCGAACCTGAATGTGTTGAATGCCAACAAGCCAAAAAAAATTGCGATGATTGTAGCGAACGCCGCGACTTCGCCGACCACCGGCTGGCCTATTGGCTTTTGGTGGGCTGAACTGACGCATCCTTATTGGGAATTTACGGAACGCGGCTATCACATCGAGATTTTCTCGCCCAACGGCGGAGACCTCGTGGCAGACGGATACAGCGACCCCGAAGACGCCAGCGGTTACTCTGCGCACGACGTCCTTTCGCTCGGCTTCAAAAAATCGCCGACGCACTTTAATCTCACCAAAAACACGAAATCGCTTGACGCGCTGAAAGTGGAAGACTTTGACGCCATTTTTGTAGCCGGGGGACAATCGCCAATGGTTACCTTCATTGACAACGACAAACTTCACAAACTCTTCGCCGCTTTTTATGAAGCAGGAAAAGTTGCCGCCACCATTTGTCACGGCACTTGCATTTTGCTCAAAGTAAAAACATCGGACGGCAAATTGCTCGTCGATGGAAAAACTTGGACAGGCTTCGCCAATAGCGAAGAGCAGTTCGCCGATAACTTCGTTGGGAAACGCATTCAGCCCTTCTGGATTGAAGAAGAAGCAAAGAAACTTCCAAACACAAATTACATCAACGGCGGAATGTTCAAGCCCTTTGCCGTTCGAGACGGTCGATTGATTACAGGACAGCAACAATTTTCAGGCGCCGCCGCCGCACGCCTTGTCATTGAAGCACTCGGCGTTTAAGTTGCCATTTTTAACTCATCAATCATTTCAAACTATGGTTTTGGAAATCGTCGAAGCGCGTTTAAAGCCAAATATTTCAAAAGAAGAATTTTTGAAAAAGTCTGCCGCAATGCATGCCTCTTTCTTGAAAGGCAGAGCAGGATTTGTCCATCGCTACGTTTGGCTTTCGGATGAGGACGGAAAGTGCGGCGCGATTTTGACTTGGCAAAGCAAATCTGACGCGCTTTCCGCAATGAGCGTTGCGATGCAGTTTGACGCCGTGCGCGACTTTGCCGCCAATTTCGTGGAGGGCTCATACTCAATGTCACTCGCGCCGCTTGTGGAAGAAAACAACGATTGAGCCAATACAAACTCATTTTCAACTTATGAACATTGCGATTGTTGGCGCGGGCAATGTCGGAAGCGCGCTTGCCAAAGCGTGGGCTAAGGCGGGACACCGAATTTTCATTGGCACGCGCGACAGCGCACAGCCTGAACTTGCGCCGCTTCTCGCCTCTCTAAACATTACGGCGCACGCGCACTTGGAGGCAGTTTCAAATGCTGAGGTGGTGCTGTTTGCAATTCCTTCGGCGGCATTTCCGACGGTCTTATCGTCGCTAGGTTCTCTCAAAGGGAAAGTGCTGATTGACGCAACGAATGCCGTCCGCGAAAAGCCAACGCCATACGCCAATGGCTACGACGCGCTCAAAGTCCTTTCCGGCAGTACCGACATCGTCAAATGTTTCAACTCGACGGGCTACGAAAATATGACGAAGCCGATAGCTGATACAAAATACGGCTCAATTCCGCTTGATATGTTTATGGCGGGCGCGAGTCCAAAAGCAAAGGAAATCGCTCGCGCGCTCGCGCTCGATGCGGGTTTTGAGGCATGCTACGATTTCGGCGGAGAAGATAAAGTCCCGCTGCTTGAACATTTCGCGTTCGCTTGGATTAACCTTGCCATCATGCAAAAAGAAGGACGCGGTATCGGGTTCAAAATTTTGAAGCGATTATGATTCTCAAGCGCAACTTCAATCCACTGAAAGTTTTTTCATACATCTGGCGCGAGACTTTGTTTGCGCTCTCGCTCTCAAGTGCCGCGTATCTCGGCTTTGCTCACTTTGACCTAAAATTTATCGCGTTTCCCATCGCGCCTGTAACGATTCTCGGGACGGCGATAGCGATTTTTTTAGCGTTCCGAAACAATACCTCTTATTCGCGTTGGTGGGAAGCGCGAACGCTTTGGGCAAACCTTGCCGGCAACAGCCGAATCTTCGCGCGCCAACTCATCGCCAATGTCGACAACGCGCTCTCGCTTGGAAAAGGCGGCGACGTAGATGCCGTTCAAGCCTACAAGCGCGAAATGATTTATCGACAAATCGCTTTTGCGCACGCGCTCCGAATTCACCTGCGCGGTCAATCAACGTGGAGCGACCTTCTTCCATTCTTGAACTCGCAAGAATACGCGCAGTTGGTGACGAAGTCCAACAAACCTAACTGGCTTTTGCAATCGCAAGGCACGCGAATCAAAGAAGGAATTAAACGGGAAATTTTGGGAGCGTTCGATAACATTACGCTCGAGCCTCAACTTTCGGCGTTCAACAACTGGCAAACGCTTTGCGAGCGCATCAAGCAAACGCCCGTCTTGCGGCAATACGATTACTTCACGCGGCTTTTCCTTTGGGTCTTTATCGCGCTCCTTCCGTTTTCGTTGATTGAGACATTCAAATCTGCGCCCGCGATGGTGATTCCGTTTTCAACGTTGCTTGCTTTCGTGTTTGGAATGGTTCAGCGCATTGGAGAAGTGAACGAAGAGCCGTTCGAGAACAAAATTCAAGACGTGCCGATATCGGCGATTTGCAATCAAATTGAGCGCGATTTGCGCGAGCAACTCGGCGAATCGGAATTGCCGGCGATGGTCGAGGCAAAAGACGGATACTTATTTTAGCGATGATTCGCTTGCTTCACATCGGGCTCCTGTCGCTTGCTCTGACCAGCGTTCCTTGCATCGCATCGGCTCAATTAACCGACATTGACACCGCCGCTTTACAAATTCGTGGGGCACTACAAGGTTCGCTCCTGACGGGCAATGTCGAGCGGTTCGTGCTTATGCCATCGCTCGATGTTGCGTTTTCGCAAGAGCGTTGGGGTGCAAAGACGAGCAACACCTATCAATACGGCACATTCGGAAGCCGCAAGACTGAAGACGACATTATTTCGCGAAACTTTTTCTACCTCTTCCCAAAGTCCTCGCTCTACCCCTACTTGATGATTTGGCTGGAACGTAATTTTCGTCGCGGGATTGACTTTCGTTATCAATCGGGGGTTGGAGCGAGTTATGTCGCCGTTCAGCATGTGTCTCATCGATTAAAACTCTCGCTTACGATTACCAAAGAAGAAACGTTGTTCAAAACAGACCAGCGCATCGCCACTGCTCGTCTAACCGCAAGGATACTTGGCAAACATTTCCTTTTTGACGATGCGATTCGGCTTCGCTATGAACTCTGGATTCAGCCTTCGCTCAACGACCACCGCAATGCGCGCTCTCACGCCGATGGCGTTCTCGAACTTCCGCTCTCCAAACATTTTTCCTTGCTCGCTTCTTTCAACTTGACGCGCGAAAGCGTCACGCTCCCGACCGTTCGAGAAAACGACGCGCTTCTTTTGTTCGGACTCTCGCTGCTCTATTAAAGTCCTCGAGCCTGAAGTCTTCAAGACTGAACCGCCTTAAAAACCTTATCTTGCAAAAAATCTGCGCATCTTTTGCTTTTGCTCTATTGCAAGAAAATAGGCAGAGGTAATTTTTTGCTGAACTTCAACCATCAATGCTTACGGTTCGCCGCAGTTCGCTTTACACCGCTTGGTTTCGCTGGTATTCACGGCGCGCCTTCAAAAAGCATTTCGACAAAGTGCGCGTCAAAGGTGCTCGCAACCTTGCCACGATGAACCTTCAAACACCCATCATTTTTTATCTCAACCACGCTTATTGGTGGGACGGCTTTTGGTCGCAACTCTTGACCGAAACCTACTTCAACCAAAATCTTTACATCATCATTGAGTATAAGCAACTCGTGCGCTATCAATTCTTCACGCGGCTTGGCGCGTTCTCGATTGTGCGCGAAAATCCGCGGGAAGCGATTAAGACGATTCAGTATGCAACGGAAAAACTCAGCGAGCCGTCCCAGAAACAAAACGCGCTTTGGATTTTTCCGCAAGGCGTAATTGAGCACATTGATAAACGCCCGATAAAATTTTTTTCAGGCGCGGCGAAAATTGCCGAACAAGTTTTGGAACGCGCGCCGTCGGTGTATCTTTGCTCCGCCGTAACGCGCATCGACTACATCGGCGAACAAAAGCCCGAACTGTTTATCTCATTTCGCTTGCCGCAACGCTTCACCAAACAAACGATTCCGAGCGTAAAAACTTTGACCAAAGAAATGGAACGCGAAACCGAATCGCATTTAGACGCTCTAAAATCGCACATTGTCAATCGTGAGTTTGACACCTTCGAAACGATTCTTGAAGGCAAACAATCTGTCAATCGATGGTTTGATTCGCTTAAATCAACTTTTGGAATTTCAACCGACCCACGTTTATGAAAACCAAACTTCGCGTCGCTCAAATCGGCGGCGTTCTTGCCAACTTTGATGCCAATCTCGAACAACATCTTTCACAAGTTGAAGCGGCGATTCGCGATGGCATTGAGTTCATCGTCTTTCCCGAGCTCTCGCTTTCGGGCTACAATGTTCAAGATGCGGCACAAGACATCGCCTTGCCAATTACGGATAAACGCTTTGAGCCGCTTCGCGCGCTTTCCAAGCACATCTCGATTCTCTGCGGGGGCATTGAACTTTCCGACGACTTCGGCGTCTATAACGCGGCGTTCTTTTTTGAAGACGGAGAGGCAAGAGTGGTTCATCGCAAAGTGTTTCTGCCTACTTACGGCATGTTCGAGGAACTGCGTTACTTTTCGGCAGGGCAACGCATTGTGCCGTTTCACTCAAAGCGGCTCGGCACCCTAGGGGTCGCCATTTGCGAAGATAATTGGCACGTAACGCTTCCCTATCTGCTTGCCATGCAAGGCACAAAAGTGCTTTTCTCGCTCATCGCAAGTCCGCTTCGCATTGATATTGAAACAGGTGAATTAAGCATCGCGAAGACGTGGGAGATGATGACTCGAACATACTCCAATCTGTTCAGCATTTATGTGGTGATGGCGAATCGCGTTGGAAATGAAGACGGGCTTTCGTATTGGGGCGGCTCGGAAATCATTTCGCCAAGTGGGCATTTGATAACCAAAGCAAAAACGTTTGAACCAGATTCGATTGACGCCATTATTGACCTTCAAGAAGTTAAACGCGCACGCTTGCGCTCGTCGCATTTTCTCGACGAAGATTTGAGGCTCTTTGCTTCTGAACTCACTCGCATCTTGAACGCGCAACACAAATGATTCTCGGAAAAAAACTCGTCGTCGTGCTTCCTGCTTACAACGCCGAAAAAACATTGGCGCAGACCTATTCAGAAATTCCGTTTGAGATTGTCGACGATGTCGTGCTTGTCGATGACGCCAGCCGCGATGAAACCGTTTTGCTCGCAAAAAAACTCGGCATTCGCCACGTCATTCGGCACGAGCGCAACAAAGGCTACGGCGGCAATCAAAAAACTTGCTACGATACCGCACTCTCGCTCGGCGCGGATATCGTCGTGATGCTTCACCCCGATTATCAATACACGCCGAAACTTTTGACCGCAATGGCAAGCATCATCGCCAATGGCGTTTATCCGTGCGTGCTTGGCTCACGCATTTTGGGCGGCGGGGCACGCAAAGGCGGCATGCCGCTTTACAAATACATCGCCAATCGCTTTTTAACCCTCGCACAAAATCTTTTGATGGGACAAAAACTTTCTGAATACCACACGGGCTATCGCGCTTTTTCGCGTCAAGTGTTGGAAGCCGTTGATTATCACGCTAACTCCGACGATTTCATTTTTGACAACGAAATGCTTGCGCAAATTTTTTATGCGGGATTTGAAATCGCCGAAATCACTTGTCCCACCAAGTATTTTGAGGAAGCCTCTTCTATCAATTTCACGCGAAGTTCGATTTATGGGCTTGGCGTGTTGCGCGTCTCGATTCAATATGCGTTGCAGAAGTTGGGATTGGGGAAGTTCAAGATTTTTCGCAAAAGAAACCTCACCCAAAAAGAGAATACAAACTAATTAGGTGAGCACTGTTTCAGATACGGCAGGAACAGGCTTAAATAAAAAGGGCGGATTTAGAACCCGCCCTGCAATTAGTTATCCGTCGCCATCACATCGTCTTGACCTGCGGTTCGGACGGTATCGGGAACGCGCTTGCCGCCTGTGACGGTCGTCTTTTTGACGGTCGTTTTCGGCTTTTCTAACACAGTTCCCATATCGGTATCGCGCACATTGTCGCTTCCAGCAGTGCGCACCGTATCAGGCATTTTGCGCACTTCAGTTCGATTTTGTTCGTTTGCCATTTTCTTCCTTTCAAAGTTTTGACCACATACTTCAGTCGGTTTTCAAAGTTACTTCTAATTCCTGCCAACGAAACGCAACACGCAAACGTTTATTTGAGCAACATCATCTTCTTCGTTTGCACAAATCGCTCGCCGCTTGTGCTTGCCTCTAATCGATAAAAATAGACGCCTGATGAAAGCGTGTGTTGAGCCGCATTGAACGAATAAGCGTGCGCTCCCGGCATCTGTTTTTCATCAAAGAGCGTCGTGATTTTTCTGCCTAAAACATCAAAGAGCTCGAGCCGCACTTGGCTTGCACGGGGAAGCGTGTAAGTGATAATTGTTGTTGGATTAAAGGGGTTCGGATAATTCTGCGCAAGGGAAAAGGCAATCGGTTGCGCCGTCGGTTGTGCCACATTGAGCGGCGGCTGAATGGCGAATTTCCACGCGCCACCTTGTTCAGCCGTGAACGGCTTCGTGAGGCGTTTATTACTGTTTGAAGTTGCCGCGATGTAATAAAAAATTGTCTGTGATGTGTTGCGCACGGTTGGCGATGTAATTTCCGCTCGGAACGAATCTGCACCGATGGCTTGCATTAGCACCATTTGAAAGCCTTGTGTGGTATCGGTTGTCCAAAAAAGTTCTGCGCGAGCAATGCCAGTTCGCGATGTAATTTTTGCGACCACTTGGCGCGAGGCAGTGTCGGGCGAATCGTGCAAGCGTTTATGCGCAATCACGATTGGCTCATCGTCCGCAATTTCTTTCGTGATGCAGTGAATCGCACCTGACTGCGGAATAATTTGATTGCAGTTAATTCCCACAATCGTGTAGCCGGGCATCGCGTTGCGATAAATGCGCAGCGCGGTTGTGTCGAAGCGTTCTTCGTAGGTTGGCACAATCACGGTTTTGTTGATGATGAGCGAATTCGTGTAGGTGCGATAGTATCCGCCTTGGCTTGGATAACGACCGAATTGGTCGGGCGGCATCGGAACGCGAATCACGCGATACGGACGATTGTAGCAAGTTTGAAAGTTGCTCAAGACATACTGCAAGTTGGCTTCAATTTGCGGACCATCAGAGATGCCTTGCGGATACTCCCCAACCAACAGTGTTTCTTCATCGAGCAACTTCATGTGCATATCGATGTGGTGAATACCATCGTAAGGAAGATTTTGCATTTTGATGTATCGCTCAATGCCCATGAAGCGGCGCATGAGCGAATCGATTTGCGCTTCGGTTTTGGTTGGATTTTCATCGAGCACAAGGCGGGACGAAAAGCCTGTTCCGAAGCCATCGGTCATAAAGTTTCCGCCTGTGTGCACCAAGTCGTTTGGCGGTGTGGTCATTTGAAAGAGTGGCACTTGCAGTGCTGTTGCGATTGCCATAGGAACGAGGTCGTCGTTTGGGCGCGGACGGTTGTAAATCCAATCGATGAAATGCAGTGTATCGACGCCGTTGGAATAAACCGACCATGGTCCATAATCCCTGCACCAGATTGAATTTGACAGCGCAACGATGAAGACCAAGTTTTGAAGCGTGCCGCCGCCTTGCACAATCGTGTTTTTGATGTTGGTTGTATCGCTTGCATTCGCAACGATATAAACCTTGCCTTCTTTCTGTGCGGCAACCACGATTTGCCGAAGAATCGTCGGGAAACTGCGCCAAGTGATGAGCACGCCTTTGCACGGTTCCCATTCTGCGGCGGTGCGCATGGGCGAAGTTGGCACGCTTGTGATGCCGTCTGCCGAAACAGGTGGCTTGTAGAAGCCCATCATCTCGCGCTCTGCGGGTGTCATGAAGTGCGGCAGTTCTGTCGTGTCGCGCTCTTGTGCAAATGCACGAAGCGGCAAGAGCATCGAGCACAGAAGTAACGCTTTCATAATGGCGTTCATATTCCGCTATGTGGTTTTCGTTACATCGGAAGCATGGCGAATCGTGCGCTCGCGCAAGGTCGCCTTCTTTTTCATCTTGATGTTGAGCACTTCGACAAGTAGCGAAAAAGCAATCGCAAAATACATATAGCCCTTCGGCACATGCACCTCGAAGGCTTCGGCAACGAGCAACACGCCAATAAGAAGCAAAAGCGCAAGCCCGAGCATTTTCGTGGTTGGGTGCTCATGAATGAAATCGCCGACAGGCTTTGCGAAGGCGAGCATCACGCCCGTCGAAACGATAATCGCGATTGCCATTACCAAAATTTCTTTCGATAAACCAATCGCCGTAACAATCGAGTCAATCGAGAAGATGAAACTAAGCGCGATAGATTGCAAAATGACCATTGCAAAACTTGAGGCAACTTTCGCGCCTTCTTCTTCGGCGTCGCCTTCAATTTTCGAGTGAATTTCCGTAACGGCTTTATACATCAAGAAAACTCCGCCCACGAGCATAATTAAATCCTTGCCGCTAATGCCTTGTGCAAACACGCTAAAGAGCGGTGCTTCCAATGTGAGAATCCAATTGATGGCGGCTAAAAAGCCCAAGCGCAAAATTAGCGCAGCAGTTAAACTCATCACACGCGCCTTTGGCTGTGCTTCCGATGGAAGTTTGGAGACGAGAATCGAGATGAAAATGATGTTGTCAATCCCTAACACGATTTCAAGCACCGTGAGACTGAGCAAACTGATAAGGTTTTCCGATTGCAGTAGCGTTTCTATCATTTTGAATTATCGGTTTAATTGATTGATTTTGTTGCGCCAAAGAAGCGACGAATCGCCGTAACTCAAAAACCGATAGTCGCTATCGAGCGCGCTTTGATAGACCTTGCGCCAAAAATCGGTTCCCAAAAATGCTGCAACAAGCAAAATGAGCGTGCTTTTAGGTTGATGAAAATTTGTAATCAAGGCGTCGACGACTTTGAACGCATAACTCGGCACAATCATCAATTCGGTTTCGCCTTGCAGTTGCTCCAAGCCTTTTTCGTTTGCCCATTTGAGCAACTCGCCGAATGCTTCTTGACGCGAAGGTAACTTTCTTTCGGCGGATAGTCGATAGGCTTCCCATTGCGAAACCCATATATCGTTTCGCGAGCGAGCGTCTTGTTCATTTGCACAAAGTTTCGCGCCGAACCAGTAGAGCGATTCAAGCGTGCGCATGGAAGTTGTGCCGACGGCGACGACACATGGTTTCGGCGATGTGACTTGCTCTATCGAGCGTTCAAGCGTAGAAAGCGGAACAGCAATGCGTTCGGTGTGCATCTGGTGCTCGGCAACGTTGGTGTTTTCAATCTGTTTGAATGTGCCAAGTCCGACATGGAGCGTGAGGTCGGCAATCTCAATTTGCTTGTGAGTTAATTGTTGGAATGTGCGTTCCGTGAAGTGAAGCCCCGCCGTTGGTGCGGCGACAGAGCCTTGCGACATGGCATAAACGGTTTGATAGCGGAAGCGGTCTTCTTGTTCGGCTTCGCGCTTCAAATAGGGCGGAATTGGAATTTTGCCAATCGTTTCAAGCACTTCGGCAAACGATTGATTGCTACTCCAAGTGAAATCGACAACGGCTTCGGCATCGACTTTATCAATGACCGTTGCCGTTACGCCATGCAGTTCAAGCACGGTTCCGATGGCAATTTTTCGTCCACCAATCAGGCAGTTCCATCGGCAACCGTTTTTTGAGTTGAGCGTGATAGCGGGGTCGCGACTGGGCGCGATGGGTTCAAGACAAAGGACTTCAACTAATCCGCCAGTTGTTTTAGCGAAGTGCATCCGTGCCGCAATCACTTTGGTATTGTTGCGAACAAGCAGGGCGCGTTCAGGCAAGCACGCAGGCAGGTCATAAAAATGATGATGTGAAATCTCTTCTGTGGTTGCATCAGCAACAAGCAATTTGCTTTGATCGCGTTCCGATAAAGGAAACTTGGCGATGCGCTCTTCGGGCAGGTCGTAGAGGAGCGCGTCAGGGGAAACGCGGGGCACAAACGAAGGTTGCTCGTTCATTCGGTTGAATTTTCCACTTGTTCGGAGTGCGCTTGGAAGGGATAATTCGGATTGAGTTCGCGCACCATTAAGGCTTCAACAGGCTTGCCGCCGATGAGATGCTCTTGCAAGACGCGCTCGGCGTCGTCTTCGGTGAGCAGTCGATACCAAATGCCGTCAGGATAAATCACGGTTACGGGCGAGTATGAACAGCCGTCTAAACAGCCCGACTTGTTAGCGCGAATTTCTTTATGCAAGCCTAATTCTTTGAGGCGAGATTTCAGATACTTCTGTATTTTTTCGGGCTCGTGTTGCGCACAACTCGAAAGGTTGGTGCAAATAAAGGCATGATGTGTGTAGCGCATTGGACGATTAAAGTTGTAATTGCGTAGGCTTACAAAGAAAAGAAATTTTTTTCGTCTCAAAAATAACTTTTGCTCCATGACCATTTCAATCGAACTGAAGCGCATTTCTAAGCGGTTCGGAAGTTTTTACGCCAATCAAGACATTTCGCTCACGGTCGAGAAAGGCACGATTCACGCGATTGTCGGCGAAAACGGCGCGGGCAAATCAACCTTGATGAAAATCCTTTACGGCTTGTATGAACCAACTTCGGGCGAAATTTTCATCAATGGCACGCGCGCAAACATCACTTCGCCAACAGACGCCATTCGCTTGGGCATTGGAATGGTGCATCAACACTTTATGCTTGTGCCAACCTTGACCGTCGCTGAAAATATCATTCTCGGCGACGAGCCAACACATCGCGGCATCATCGACTTCGACAAAGTTCACAACGAACTGAAAGCCTTATCGGAAAAATTCGGACTTTCCATTTCGCCTGATGCACTTGTCAGCACCCTTTCCGTTGGCGAAGAACAGCGCGTAGAAATTTTGAAAGTGCTTTACCGCAAAGCCAACATTTTGATTTTAGACGAACCAACCGCTGTGCTTACGCCGATTGAAACCGAACAACTGTTTCAAACCCTGCGCTCGCTTGCCCAAAGCGGCAAAACGATTCTCATCATCACGCATAAACTCGACGAAGTCTTGACGATTTCAAACCGCGTGAGCGTGATGCGTCAGGGCAAACTCGTGTCGACATTGGAAACCAAAGAGACGACAAAAGAAGCACTTGCACGCGCGATGGTCGGGCGCGATGTCTTGCTCTCTGTTCCAAAACAGCCCTGTCATGAAAAAGATGTCGTGCTCTCGGTTCGCAACTTGTGCTACACTGATGTGCGCGGCGTAATGCGACTCAATCGTCTTTCCTTTGAAATCAAAGCGGGCGAAATCTACGGCATTGCAGGCGTTGAGGGCAATGGACAATCCGAACTGCTCAAAGCCATGTGGGGCATGCAAGACGACGGCGACATGCTCTCGGGTGAAATTAAATTCGCAAACATCAACTTGCTGGGAAAGTCGCCACGCGAAATTGCCTCGCTCGGCATCTCGCATATTCCTGAAGACCGCCTGCGATACGGCGTCATTAAAGATTACTCCATTTCGAACAACTTAATTTTTGGACGACATCGCGAGCCGACCTTCGCCGCACGGGTTGGCTTCAAGTGGAACGAACTGGCGCAATACGCGCTCGACATGGCGACGCTCTTCGACGTGCGTGCCGCCTCGCAAAACGGTGAACGAAACAAACTTGCTGACGAAAAAATCGGAAACCTTTCAGGCGGCAATCAACAAAAAATTGTCTCGGCGCGCGAACTCGGACGACCGCAACTCAAACTGCTTATCTTAGCACAACCCACACGCGGCGTCGACATCGGTGCGATTGAGTTCATTCATCGCAAAATCATTGAGACACGCGATAGAGGCATTGCTATTCTGCTCATTTCTGCCGAACTCGACGAAGTGCTCTCGCTTTCCGATAGAATCGGCTGTCTTTACAAAGGCGCGATTCGTAAAGAGTTCTCCAAACAAGATGTCTTACATGGCAAAGAATCGCCCAAAGAGTTTGAAAAAGAAATCGGCGTATTTATCACATAATTCATCATCAATGAAAGACCTTCTAATCACTGAAATCAAGAAAGCCCTTGTAGAAGTCGGCGCAGAGCCGTCTCGCGAAATTCTCATTGAAAAACCTAACGACGAAAAGTTCGGCGATGCCTCGAGCAATGTCGCCATGACGCTTGCCAAAGAGCTCAAAAAAAACCCGCGTCAAATTGCACAAGAACTCGTCTCAAAATTCAAATTCAACCCTGAACAAATTGAACGGGTCGATATTGCAGGCGCGGGGTTCATCAACTTTTATTTTTCAAAATCGCTCTTGCAACAAAGCGTCGCGCAGATTTTGGCACAAGGCGAGCAATTCGGAAAGTCGAGCGTTGGCGTGGGCAAAAAAGCCATTGTGGAATATGTAAGCGCGAATCCAACCGGACCGCTCACGGTGGGGCGCGGGCGCGGCGGCGTGCTCGGCGATTGCATCGCAAACTTGCTCGAGGCACAAGGCTACAATCTAACCCGCGAATACTACTTCAACAACGCAGGACGGCAAATGCGCATTCTTGCCGACTCGGTTCGACTGCGCTACCTCGAGCGATGTGGCGATGCCATCACCTTTCCTGACGATTACTATCAGGGTGATTACATCAAAGACATCGCCGAAAAAATTTTCTCCGAAAAAGGCGACGCGCTCAAAGGCGAAACCGATTTATCGTCCTTCAAAGAATTTGCCGAAGCAGAAATTTTCGCAAGCATTAAGCGCACACTGTTACGGCTTGGCATTCAGCACGATTCGTTCTTCAACGAAAATTCGCTCTACGAAAAAATGGAAAGCGGCAAAAGCCGCAACGAGCAAGTCGTCGATATGCTTGACCAAAAAGGATTTATCGAGCGCAAAGACGGTGCGATTTGGTTCAAGACGTCGCTCTTGGGAAAGAAGAAAGTCGAAGATGGAAAAGAAATTCCTGTTGATACCGTGCTGGTGAAATCGAACGGCGAGCCGAGTTATCGCTTGCCCGATATTGCTTACCACACAACGAAATACGCACGCGGATTTGATTTAATCGTGAATGTGTTTGGTGCTGACCACATCGATGAATATCCCGATGTTGCGCGCGCTCTTGAAGTTCTTGGCTACGACACGTCGCGCATTAAAGTCGCTATCAATCAATTTGTAACCACCACCATTAACGGCGAGCAGGTCAAAATGTCGACGCGCAAAGGCAATGCCGATACGCTCGACGCGCTCATCGACGAAGTCGGTGCTGATGCGACGCGGTTCTTTTTCGTCATGCGCGCCAAAGAAACGCACTTGAACTTCGACTTGGAACTTGCCAAGAAGCAATCGAGCGATAACCCCGTCTTTTATCTGCAATATGCCCATGCGCGAATCTGCGGCATTATTCGCGTCGCCGAAGAAAAAGCCATGCTCAACGCCGAAGCCATTTCGCCAGATTTTGTGAAAGTGCTGAACGCCAAAGAAGAGTTGGATTTAGCCAAAGAATTGATGCGCTTTCCTGACGCGGTGAGTTACGCGGCAAATTCGCTCGAGCCACAAAAGATGATTACGTATTTGAACGGTGTGGCGGAACTCTTCCACAAGTTTTATCAAGAGTGCCGAATCGTCGGCGAAACGGAATCGGTGATGAAGTCGCGCCTGCTTCTTGCGCTGGCGACGCGGCAAGTGTTGCGCAACGGCTTCAAGACGCTGGGCATTTCCGCACCTGAACGAATGTGATAGCGGCATATTGCGTATATTCCCGTTTATTTTGACGAGTTCAACGACGCTCGCGATTTCTGATAGATTTTAACTTCTTCAACGCCAATGCAAAGAGAAAAAATTGTCCCAATCAATGTCGAGGACGAAATGCGCGATTCGTTCATCGATTATTCTATGTCGGTTATTGTCAGTCGCGCCTTGCCTGATGTTCGCGATGGATTAAAGCCTGTGCATCGCCGCGTGTTGTTTGGCATGTCGGAACTCGGCTTGCAGGCAGGACGACCGTATAAGAAGTCGGCGCGCGTGGTTGGCGAAGTGCTTGGGAAATATCACCCGCACGGCGACAACGCGGTTTATGATACGATTGTGCGATTGGTTCAGGAGTTTTCCATGCGCTATCCGCTTATTGATGGACAAGGCAACTTTGGCTCGGTTGATGGCGACGCACCTGCCGCTATGCGCTACACCGAAGTGCGCATGAAGCGTATTTCCGCCGAGATGCTACGCGACTTAGACAAAAACACCGTCGATTTTCAGCCGAACTTCGACGACAGTTTGGAAGAGCCAACCGTTATGCCCTCCGCAATTCCAAATTTGCTTGTCAATGGCTCAACAGGTATTGCGGTCGGCATGGCGACCAACATTCCGCCGCACAATCTCACCGAAGTGATTGATGGCGTTATTGCCTACATCGATAATCGCGACATCACGATTGACGAACTGATGAAGCATATCAAAGCCCCTGATTTTCCAACAGGAGGCATCATTTATGGCTACGACGGCGTGAAAGATGCCTATTTAACAGGGCGCGGAAGGGTCGTTATTCGTGCAAAGGTCAATATCGAGACCAACGAAAAAACCGACCGCGAATCGATTATCGTTACTGAACTGCCCTATCAAGTCAATAAAGCGCGCTTGCAGGAAAAAATCGCGGAACTCGTCAATGATAAACGCATCGAGGGCATTTCTGATGTGCGCGATGAAAGCGACCGCGACGGCATGCGGCTTGTCATTATGCTCAAACGCGACGCGGTTACCCAAGTGGTGCTGAACAACCTCTTCAAGCATACGCAAATGCAAGAAACCTTCGGCGTGATTATGCTCGCGCTCGTCGATGGTCAGCCGCGCATTCTCAACCTCAAAGAAGCGATTCACTACTATGTAAAACATCGCCACGAGGTCGTTATTCGCCGCACGAAGTTCGACCTTGCCGAAGCCGAAAAACGCGCGCACATCTTGGAAGGCTTGAAAATCGCGCTCGATAATCTTGACGCCATTATCAAACTCATTCGCGCCGCCAAAGACGGCGACGAAGCCCGCGAAGGCTTAATGACAAAATTCAAACTCTCTGAAATTCAAGCCAAAGCCATTCTCGATATGCGCTTGCAACGGCTCACTGGCTTGGAACGCCAAAAAATCGAGGACGAATACCGCGAAGTCATCAAACTTATCGAACAACTGAATGCGATTCTCTCGAGCGAGAAACTGCAATACAAACTCATCAAAGATGAATTGAAGCAGGTCAGGAAAGACTTCGGCGATGAGCGGCGCACCGAAATCGTTATGAAAGCCGAAGACTTCAAAATCGAGGATATGATTAAAAACGAAGACGTCGTGATTACCATTACGCACAACGGCTTTATCAAGCGCACGACGGTCGACACCTACAAAAGACAAGGTCGCGGCGGCAAAGGCATCACAGGCGCAACCACAAAAGACGATGACTTCGTCGAGCACATGTTCATCGCCTCGACGCATCAATATATTCTCTTCTTCACGAGCAAAGGCAAATGCTATTGGCTGAAAGTCTATGAAATTCCCGAAGGCGGCAGAGCCACGCGCGGACGCTCGCTGAGCAACCTGATTGAATTTGAATCGGGCGAAACCATTCGCGCCTACATCAATGTCAAAGAGTTTAGCGACTCGCAGTTCGTTTTAATGGCGACGAAAAATGGCACGATTAAAAAAACGCCTCTTTCCGAATACGCCAACCCGCGCAAAACGGGCATCATTGCCATCAACATTGAGCAAGGCGACGAACTCATCGGCGCAACGCTCACCGACGGCGAACATCAAATTGTGCTCGCCAAAAGTTCAGGCTATGCTGTCCGATTTCACGAGCGCGACGTGCGTCCGATGGGACGAAGCGCAACAGGCGTCAAAGGCGCGGAAGTCGATAAAGATGAATCCGTCGTTTCGCTTGTTACGACGCGGCACGCCGACGTAACCCTGCTCACCGTTACCGATTCAGGCTACGGCAAGCGAAGCGAATTGGAAGAATACCGAATGACCAAGCGCGGTGCGGGCGGGGTTATTACGCTCAAATCTAACGAGAAGGTCGGAAACCTCGTTGCGATGCTCGAAGTCAAAGACTCAGACGACCTCATTATCATCACGTCAAACGGCATTGTCAATCGCCAACACGTCGAAGACATTCGCGTCATGGGCAGAGCCACATCGGGCGTGCGACTCATTCGCTTGGAAGAAGGAGACGCGGTGAGTGCTGTCGCGCGCGTGCCGAAAGAAGAAAGCGATGAATCGTCAGAGAACAAGGAGGAGTGATAATTCCAATCGTGATAACTTCAACCGCGATACGGACGGGAAGAATATATCGACGCCGTCCGTATCGCCTTACGGCTCGGCTTAACTGATTTTCTCTATGCAACATCTTCCAATCGCCGCGCAAAAGCGCATTGCACTCGTCGCACACGACAACCGCAAAAGCGAAATGATTGACTGGGTGCGCGAACACTTTGCCGTGCTCAAGCATCACCACCTTTCTGCCACAGGCACAACAGGCACGCTCATCGAGCGCGAACTCGGTTTGCCTGTTGTGAAATTCAAAAGCGGACCGCTTGGCGGCGACCAACAAATCGGCGCGAAAATCGCCGAAGGCGAGCTCGACTGCTTGCTCTTCTTCTGGGACCCACTCGAGCCACAACCACACGACCCCGACGTCAAAGCCCTGATTCGTTTAGCAACCTTGTGGAACATTCCCGTTGCGTGCAATCGCGCCACTGCCGACTTCATCATCTCCTCGCCGCTCATGCAATCCGAATACATCCGCCGCATTTTGGGCTTCGAGGATTACTTGAACCGGTTTGATGCAAAAAGCCGCGCGTGATGGGATTGGAAGAAAAGTTGTAAAGCTGGTGAATGCGCGAGCAGGTCAATACAATGCGGTGTTCAATGCGCGCGCTCTTTCGAGCGAAGTATATTTTTACAAGTTGCAAGCAGGCAATTTTGTTCAGACGAAGAAGATGATGCTCGTTAAGTAGTGAAGAGTATAAAGTAAAGACTTAAGGGCGGGTATCCGCCCGTCTTGTTTTAGCATGGTTTGTTTTCCTAAGGAACTTCGCTAAATTGAAACCTCTTCTTCCACAATTCAGTTGGTTGTATCGCAGTGCGTATTTTCAAAGCCGTCTTCAATTTCAATACTATCTTCAAAACAAAGCGGTCGCACCGAACCAAGCCGAATGCAAATTCTTTCATCGTTACAATTCGACGTTTGGCATAATCTCAAAGAGCCAGGCTCTTACGAATGGTGGTATTTCGATGCGGTTACAGACGACGACCGCTACTCCATCGTCGCGATATGGTTTTCGGGATTTCCCTTCTCGCCCTATTACCTTCAACGGCTCCGCGCTTGGAAACAAAACGGCTCCAAATTGGGTAGTTCAAAGTATGATGATTCGCTTCCTAGTCCGCTTGAACACACGGCGTTCAGTTTCAGTCTTTACGCTGATGGCGTAGAAGTGCTCAATTTTATCAAAGAGGGCGACGCAACGCTTTTTGATGCTTCGTCGGAAAAGCCTTTCGTGCGATTCGAGCAAAACCGCTTTTTTTATGATGAACTGCGCAATCGGTTCGTTTTGCACATTGAATTTGAGATGCCCGCTCGAAAAAAGCGCGTCAAAGCCGAACTTTACTTCACGCCCAAAGTGGAACTCGCTGAAGACTTCGGCGAACTTTCCTCCGGCACGGGCGAGCACACATGGATTCTTGTTGCGCCCTCGATGGAAGTCGGCGGAAAACTTGATGTTTGGGACGGGCTAAAAAATGAATCTCATAAAATCGCCTTTCAAGGCAATGGGTATCACGATCATAACTTCGGGCGCGTGCCGATGGATACGGACATTGAAAACTGGTATTGGGGGCGTGCCCATTCCAAAAAATATGACCTCGTTTACTATATCATTTGCTACAAAGATGAGTCGCGCGAGCCGTTCACGTTTTTATATCTGACCGAAAACGGTAAAACCATTATCCTCAAAAATCGCCTTTCCATCACGGAGCATGAGTTGGAGCAGAACCTCATTTCGCCGCGCTATGGCAAACGCCTGACGATGGATTCCGACGACTGCCATTTCTCAATCGAGCACTTGAAAGGCTTGGATACAGGACCCTTTTACATGCGCTTTCACTCCCGATTCGTGCTCAATCTCAAAGAGGAACGCGGGATTGTCATGACGGGCATTTCCGAATTTTTGCACCCTGAACGACTCACATCAAGTCTTGTTCAAAACTTGGTCAAAAGTAAGGTCTTGCGTGCGGGACGTTTGTCGGTGATGTATACTTTGTATAATTTTTTTAACCGCTTTTTGGAATAACACCGAATTTCGGAACGAAACAAAACTTGCACTGTGTTTCAAAATTGCCCGATTTGTTCGAATTAAATCTTAAACATCAATCAAGAGCCTTTCCAAATCTGAAAACCATCGGAGAACTTTAACATGCAAACTGTTCGTGGTGAATACGACCGCTCAAAACGCCTTGAAGTCATCGGCGAAGCCGACGCAAAACGACGCGAAGTCGTCGAGACCTCTCAAAAAGAAATTGCCGAAAACGCAGAGACGGGCGGACGGCGTAACTTTCTGACGATTGTCGTCGGTGCTCTCGGTGCGCTTCTTACAGCAACAGTTCTTTATCCGATTGCCCGTTATTCTTATCCGCCTGAGCGCAAGAAGAAAATTTCCAACTCAGCAGTGGTTGGAAAAGATGGTGAGATTCCGCCGAACTCGGGTAAAATTGTCAAGTTCAACGACCTTCCCGTCATGGTTCTCAATGTGAATGGCGAATACAGCGCATTCTCGGCAAAATGCACGCACTTAGGGTGCTTAGTGCAATGGGATTCAAAAGCCGCTAATGTGTGGTGCGCTTGTCATAACGCTCGCTACAACAACGACGGCACAAAAATTTCAGGTCCGCAACCTGCCGACCTTGAGAAATACGGTGTCAAGGTTCAAGACGGCAACATCATTGTGTCAAAAGTTTAATTTCCTACTGACTCTTTCCAACAACTTAAAGCAGTGACTTACAATGGCTGAACTTATCGCAAAACTCAAAAACGGTGCCGCGCAAGAGTGGGTCAACGAACGCATCGGTTCGCTTACTTACGTGATTGACTACGCGAGCAAAAAAACCGTGCCTGTGCATCGCCAATCCGTTTGGTATTACTTCGGCGGATTAACGCTTTTCTTCTTCGTGATTCAAATCATCACGGGCTTGCTGTTGCTTCTCTACTACAAACCAACCGAAGCCGAAGCGTTTGAATCCTTTGTGTTCATTCAAAAGGAAGTTCCGTTCGGCTGGCTCATGCGCCAAGTGCACAGTTGGTCGGCGAACCTCATGGTGCTGATGATGTTCATTCACATGTTCAGCGCATACTTCATGAAAGCCTATCGCAAACCGCGTGAACTCATGTGGCTCACAGGCTTCGTGCTTTGCCTCTTAACGCTCGGGCTTTCGTTCACAGGCTACTTGCTTCCTTGGAATACACTCGCCTACTTCGCCGTGAAAATCGGCATTGGCACGCTCGACTACGCACCAGGCGGCGCATTCATCGCCAAAATCGCGCAAGGCGGCGATGAAGTTACGGGCGAAACCCTGACGAGAATGTTTGGATTGCACGTCGTTTTGCTTCCGGGCTTAACGCTCCTCGTGCTTTCCGCTCACCTCATTTTGATGCAAACGCTCGGAACTTCTGTACCTATCGGCTACAAAGAAAAGGGATTAGTGAAAGGCGAAGAACCCTTCTTTCCGAACTTCTTGATGAAGGATTTTATCGGATGGATGATTGGTTTCGCGCTTCTCATTTTCCTTTGCGTTGTCTTCCCTTGGGAAATCGGAACGCAAGCCGACCCGCTTCAACCTGCACCTGAAGGCATTAAACCAGAATGGTATTTCTGGGCGCAATTCCAATACTTGAAGCAAGTTCCAGGACCGATTGCGATTGCAACCATGACCATCGCCATGCTGGCTTGGGCGGCAGTGCCGTTCTTGGACAAAAAAGCCAACAATGAAGAACGCGATGTAAAGTTCACCATTTTCGGCGTGCTCACACTCGGATTTTTCCTTGTTGAATGCTTCATCGTCTATTACGAATACTATATCTTGCACCCTGTTGCACACTAATCGCAAAAGAACTTCATACTTGCAAAAAGCGGAAGCCAAACACTTCCGCTTTTTCATTTCAACACGCATAGAAATTCCTTCACTGCCTTGCGCACATCACTTGCCGACATCACCGCGTTCATCACTGCCACACCAAACGCACCTGCCTTCAAACACTCTGGCGCTCGTTCAGGCGTAATTCCGCCAACCGCATAAACAGGAATTGAAACCGCTTTACACACGTCTTCAAGCGCATTTAATCCACGCGGCGCAACGGCTTTTGATGAAGTCTCAAAGATGTGTCCGAAGATGAGATAATCCGCGCCGCTTTGTTCGGCTTCTTTTGCGCCTTCAACGCTGTGGACGCTTCGTCCAACAAGAGAACTAAAAAATCGCTTAACGGTTTGAACGGGAAGAGCGTTTTCAGGCAAGTGAAGCCCGTCAGCATCGGCGGCAAGGGCAATGTCGAGCCGTTCATTGACGAGCAGAGTTGCGCGATGTTGAGCCGTGATGGCGCGGAGCGATTGCGCCAAGTGGAAGAGCGGTTTTGCGTTCATATCCTTTTCGCGCAGTTGTACAAGCCTTGCGCCAGATTGGCATGCAGTTTCAACGGTTTTTTCTAAATCGCCTTTTGCTAACACACGATTTGTAATGAGCATCAGGCGCAAGTCGTTGCTGAACAGCTTACTTAGCAAGCGAGAGTTTGCGTTCAAAGAAAGTTGCGGTAAAATCGGCGACGCGGGCATAAACATCTTTAAGCGTCTCGACATCGGGCAAGAAAACAATGCGGAAGAAACCATCTTTCGCGTCCGTGCCGAAGCCAGAGCCGTGAACGAACAGCACGCCTTTTTCGCGAAGCAATCCCAACACGAATTCCTCGTCCGTGCCAAGTTCGCCGTTGTGCAAGTTCACTTGTGCCATCGCGTAAAACGCACCTTCGGGCTTGTTGCAAGAAATGCCGTCAATTTGGTTGAGCATTTGGTAGGTGGTGTCGCGTTGTGCGCGCAAGCGAGCCATCGTAGCGTCGAGGTAGGATTTCGGCAAGTTCATCGCGGCGGGAATGGCGTGTTGCGGCGACATCGGCGCGCAGAGTCTTGCGTCAGCGAGTTTGCGAATCGCACTCATCACGTCGGGCATTACGGCAGAGTTCGTAACCGTCATCCACCCCAATCGCCAACCGGGCGCAAGGTAATTTTTGGAAAGCGATTCCATCGTAACCACAGGCAAATCGCCGCCCGCCAAACTGCCCATCGGCACATGCACGCCTTCGTAAATCAACTTGTGATACACTTCATCGGCAATGACAATCAAACCGTTTTGCCTTGCAACATCGAGCATTGCAGCGAGCGTTTCTTTCGTGTAGAGCGCGCCTGTCGGGTTGTTCGGATTGATAATAACTAACAACTTTGTGCGCGATGTGATGAGCGATTTGAGTTCGTCAATATCAGGTTGCCAGTTGTTCTTCGGGTTTTGTCGATACTTGACTTCCTTCGCGCCGATTTTGGTCGCAATGGCAGTGTAGAGCGGATAGCCGGGACTCGGCACGAGCACTTCATCGCCGGGTTCGAGCACAGCGGTAAACACAATGTCGGCGGCTTCAGACGCGCCGTAAGTGAAAATCACATCGTCGGGCGTAGTCGGAATGTTTCGTCGCTTGGTTTCTTCGGCAACGGCTTCGCGTGCGGCTTGAATCCCTGCCGAGGGCGAATAGCCTGAATACCCGTCGCGCATGGCTTTGATATTGGCTTCAATCAATTCTTGTGGCGGCTGAAAGCCATAGAGCGCAGGGTCGCCGATGTTGAGATAAGTTACCTTCTTGCCTTGTGCCTCAATTTTCTTCGCTTCAACGACGATGTTGCGAATGGCGTATTTGTAGTTCTGTGTGCGCGATGCTGGTGTGTAGGTCATAGCCGTAAATTTTTGAACTTGATAATTGTTGTGAATATAAAGTTATCTTTCTTCAACTCAACGCTTGCGCCGCATGTATCAATCGCACTACTCAAAGTTTCTTTCCGCCAATCCGAAGCGACTGCATTTCGCCGCACATAGCCATCACTATTGGCTTGATGCAACGCGAGAGGCTCACCTGCAATACTGGGACGACTCCGCACGGCTTGCCGATAAAAAATGGGCGTATATTCTTTCCGACGTTCTTCCCAAAGCGCAACAACACATTGCACGGCTCATTGACCTTTCGTTTCCCGAACAAATTGCCTTTGCACCGAACACGCACGAGTTTCTGGTGCGCCTGCTCTCGTGCATTGAACGCTCGCCAATTCGAGTTCTCACGACCGATAGCGAGTTTTACAGTTTCTCGCGCCAAGTTTCGCGCCTTGAAGAAAGCGGAAAGGCTGTGGTGCAACGCATTCCTGTTGAGCCGTTTGAAACCTTTGAGACGCGGTTCATCAATCCAGTTTCGCAAGGCGACTACGACCTTGTGTTTTTCAGCCATGTGTTTTTCAATTCGGGCTTTGTGGTTGAACGCTTAGAAGAGATTGTTTCGGCGGTGAAGTCGGCGGAAACGCTCGTTGTGATTGACGGCTACCACAGTTTTTGCGCCGTTCCGTTTTCAATGAAGCCGATTGAACATCGTGCGTTTTACCTTTCGGGCGGATACAAATATGCGCAAGCCGGTGAAGGCGTTTGCTTTCTTTGTGTGCCGAAAGGAACGCAACTGCGCCCGATGAACACGGGTTGGTATGCCGAGTTTGGCAGTCTTGCCAATCGTAAATCCAACGCAGTGAATTACAGCGACGACGGGTTTCGATTTTTCGGCGCAACCTTCGACCCCAGCGGCTTATATCGTTGGAACGCCGTCGGCGATTGGTTAGAATCGGAGCGTCTTTCGGTTACGGATATTCACACTTACGTCAAAGCATTGCAGCACTTTTTTTTGGAAAAACTTGCCGAAGCGAATTTGAATTTTCTGACGATTCAGCACCTTGTGCCGAGCGTTGCGATGACGTCGCGCGGACACTTTCTCACCTTTGACGTTCCGAATGCAGAAGCGATTGAATCGGAACTTTTGAAACGTGATGTGGTGATTGACCGTCGAGGCATGCGCTTACGCTTTGGCTTTGGGCTGTATCACACAGATGCCGATGTCAACACGCTATTTGAACGATTGACCGATTGCAAACTAACTTGATGTTGAAAAGCGTAAGGCGTAGTTCGTATATTTCTCTCAAAATGAACACAGCAGTATGACGAAAATTATCCGAGACGAATCCACGACCAGCGCGTATTGGGCGGCGGTGAACACGCTCGGCGCATTGCCCGATGTGCACATCATCGCCGATGCGCCGATTGGTTGCTATAACCTTGCTGGTGTCGCCGTCATTGACTACACCGACGCCATTCCTTACTTACGCAACTTCACGCCGACTGACCTTACTGAACAAGCTATTTCGTCAAGCGGCACAACCAGCATTACGAAAGAAACGATTGAAAAATTGCGCGGCACAGGCAAAACACTTATCGTGATGTCGACCGCCGAAAGCGAAATGGTCGGAGCCGACCACACGCAGATGCTCGCCGCACAGTATCCCGACATTAAATTCTTTCCGTCAAATTCTCTCATCGAGGACGAATGGCAAGGGCGCGACCGCGTCTTGGCATGGTGCTTTGATAATTACGACGACCGCAAACCCCCGTCAATACCAGCGGGAACGGTTAGCATTATCGGACCGACCTACGGCTGTTTCAACTCGCCATCCGACCTTCACGAAATTAAGCGGCTCATTCAAGGCGTTGGTGGCAAAGTGAAGCGCGTCTTCCCGATGGAATCCAAACTTGCCGATATTTCCGACCTCAAACATAGCGACGTGATTGTGGTGATGTATGAAGAATTCGGCACTTCGCTCGCCAAAAAACTTGGTCGCCCGATTCTTTACGCGCCGTTTGGTCTCTATGACACCGAACAGTTTATTCGCGACTTGGGCAAACTCTTGGGCAAAACCGAGCAAGCCGAAGCGTTCATCAAGGAAGAAAAACAAACCACGCTGAAACTGATATGGGATCTGTGGCGCGGTCCGCAATCGGAATGGTTTCCGACGGTCAATTTCGCCGCGTGCGCGTCTCATACTTACGCCAAAGGCTTGAAAAAATTTTTAGAAGGAGAATTGGGAATGACGTGCGTCTTCGCCGAGAACTCCGCCACCGCCGATAACAACGAAATTCGCCGACGCTTGCAATCCAATCCGCCTCAACTGATGTTTGGAAGAATCGTCGATAAAATTTATTTGAGCGAGGTGGGCGCGAAGACATACTTCATTCAGTCAGGCTATCCTGGTCCGTTTGTGCGACGCGCATTAGGCACGCCGTATATGGGATTTTCGGGTGCAGTGTATCTCGTGCAAGAAATCGTCAACATTCTTTACGACACGCTCTTTCAGTTCTTGCCGTCGCATAAAGCAACCAATGAACTCGCAGAAAGCGATGCGCCAATCGCGTGGACGGCGGAAGCCAAATCGTTACTTGCAGAGCGAACCAAGCATGCGCCGTTTATCTCTCAAATT
Organism: Candidatus Thermochlorobacteriaceae bacterium; assembly: GCA_029263855.1. Lineage (GTDB taxonomy): Bacteria > Bacteroidota > Chlorobiia > Chlorobiales > Thermochlorobacteraceae > JANWWM01. Next base: position 165,826 of record JAJUFC010000002.1, read on the forward strand.
TCGTTTAGCCGCGACCTGAAAAAGAAAGCCGAGCGACATGCACGCAACCAAGGGTTGAGCACAGTTACGGCGGAGGTCATCTCAAAACTGTCTTAACGATTTTGAACTTACCTGTGAAAGTTCTGCTGCTGTTTTTTGTTTTTGCTCTAACACTGTTCGGGTGCAAAAAAAGTGAGCGCGCACAACGCGACCTCGACTCGCTTTACAGCATTGCCTCTTCACAAAAAGCCACAGGCGATTTCGCGCTTGCCATTGAGTCTTTTCAACGCTTGCTGACGCTGGATTCACTTCGCGCAACAACCTATCGGCTCGAGCTACTTTCGCTCTATGAGCAAACGGGAAACTTCCGCGCCTCGCTCTCAATGCTCGACTCGCTTTCATCTGTGGATTCGCTTCAACTGCTCCAAACGAAACGACTCGCCTTTCTGTGTTTGCTTGGCGAAGCAGAAAAGCTTAAGCAACTTTTACGACGAAAATTTCCGCTCACGCAACACGATGAACTTCTTCTTGCCGACCTTTATTTGCAAGAAAGAGACTATGACCGCGCGCAATATCATCTTGCGGCACTTAGCCAATCAGAAAACGCCCTTGTCGCGATTGATGCACTCGGAAAATTAGCCACGCTCTTTGAAGGCTACAGGCAGAACGGCACAGATAGTAGCACATTTTTCTTGCGCAAACTTTCCAATGTGCTCACGGAGCGGCTTCGCGAGCAACCTCCACTTGAAGAACAATTCGAACTGCTCTATCGCAGTGCGCATATTTTTTCAGATTACGATGCCTTCACCTCTGTTGCCGATTCGCTCTACGTGCAAGCCCTCGCCTGCCTTAATCGTGCCTCGTGGAAAGGCGACAATCCCGAAGTGCTCTCGGCGTGGATTACGCTCGAGAGAAGCCGAATCGGCACGCCGCAAAGTCAAGCACTCGAACAAGCCTTGCTCACATTTCGCAAAAAGGAACATGCACTCGGCGAAGCCTTCGCCATGTTGCTTCTCGGCACATGCGCAGATTACTCAACCTCACGCCGAATTGATTTACTTCTAAAATCGCTCGAACTCTTTGAATCGCTTTCTTATCCCGACCTGCCCTACGCCGTCAGCGACGCGCTCGACAAAGCCATCAATGACTTGCTTGCCTTGCTCTTAGCGCAAGAACGCCTGCTCGAAGCGTTTGAAATTTCTGAACGGATTCAAATGCTTAAACAACGCTTCTCGCCGAAACCAACCCTCTTGAAACCGCATTCGCCTACATTTGAAGAATTGAAGCGATTGCAAGGCGAAATTTTTGCTATTTCAGTTATGAAAGATTCGCTTGCGTTTTTGGCTGATGAAACCGTGCGCACGGAGCGCAGTCAACGCCTGGCTGAAACGCTTTCCAAAAAGCAAGGCGAGTTTTATCAAAAGTTTATCGAGTTCAAATCCACTGCGCCGAACGAAGCCGAACTGCTTTCGCCCACACCACTCACGCTCTCTGAAATACAACGCCTCTTGAAATCCGATGAAGCCCTTGTTCAATTCATATTCGGCGACACGCAATCGCACTTGCTCGTTATCACTTCGAGTAAAACCTATCGCCTTGCGATTTCTTTGACGCACGCCGAGATAATGAAAGCATTCAAGACACTTCGCTTTGAATTGTTGAACGGACTACCACTTGATTCTAACGATGTGATTCGCAACGCCACGCGCCTCGCTTTAACAAATGCGATTTTCAAACCGCTTCTGCCGTTCATTTCTGAACGCTCACAAGTTTATGTGATTTCAAACGCACCTTGCCCGATTCACCTTTTTGGCGAAACAAAACTTCTCGGCGAAACGCATGCTGTTTCGTATCTCTCTTCGGCAAAACAACTTCAACTTGCTAACTTTGCATCGCCTTTCGATGTGCCGCAGATGGTTTCGCTTGATGAGATTGATGTCGTTCCGTTCCGCCTCTTTGAATCGCCAGAGGAAGCGTTGCTTGAATGGGGTCGACACGATGAAAACACCAAAGTGCTTGGCTTAACTTTGTCCCGACCAATTGCCGAATCTTATCGCCGCTTTGCTCTTTTGCTGTCATCACAAAATCAATACGCTTGGATAAACTTTTCCTGTTATGGAAAATAAGTTCAGACTTGCAATCGTCAAGTCGACCGCGTGGTTACTCGCGCCTATTATTTCGCTTTCGCTATCGCTGATTCTTACGCAAGTTCCCCTGTTCAACACACTGGGCTATGAATCGTCGTTAGTGCTTGGGATTGTATTGCCATTTTTTCTCGGATTACTATCGGCAACAAGCCTTTCGCGTGTAGAAAAATTTTCATCGGCAATTTTCACCCTTCTTGCGCCGCCGCTGGTGATGCTGGTCAATATGCTCTTTGTGCGTAATTGCTCCTACCTTGAAGGATTAGGCTTCTATGTGCTTTCTGTTGGCTTTGGCAGTTTGTTTGCTTACGCACTCATGCGCTTTTTGAAGTCGCTGAACTTCAAATTCACGATTGCTGTGTATGTGAGTTTATATGTTGGAATAATTCTTTTGCCGACGCTTTACCGATTTTACTTCACGCCGCAAATTTTCTTTTTCAATCACATCTTTGGTTTTTTTTCAGGCGCGATTTATGACGATGCCATCGAGTTGGAATGGCGATACTTGCTCTTCCGCGTTGAAACCTTGCTTCTTTGCGCATTCCTATTGCTCTTTTCATTTCGCCAAAGATTTTCAAAGCGCGATTTAATTGTGCTGACAATTTCTTTCGGACCGCTCATTTTGCCGTTTGAACTTGGAAGCGATGAATTCGGCTTCACTTCATCTCACGAAACGCTCTCGCAAGCACTCGTTCCGATTGATGCCGACGGGCATTGGCGCATAAGCCCGCAAACCGATTCGCTTACACGCGCACGCACGGCTCTGCACCTCGAGCAAGAACTGCGCGACCTCAAAAACGCGCTCGCGCTCGATACCTTACCGAACATCTCGATTTTCATTTATCCTAATGCCGATGACAAACGCAAATACACTGGCGCGGAAAACGTAGAGTTCACTAAAACTTGGCGAAATGAAATTCACATCACCGAGCAAAGTTTTCAAAGCACCATTCGTCACGAACTCGTGCATATCCTTTTTGCGCGCTACGGCATTTCAGGGCTTGGACTTTCAAGTAGCATCGGACTTGTCGAAGGGATTGCCGTCGCATTTGAATCGCCCGACTTTGATTGGACGCCGCACGAACTTGCCGCCGCCATCATCAAAAACAATCTTGCGCCGAACAAACTTGAATCGCTTTTAGGCTCGTTTGGATTTTGGACAGGGCTTGGCGCAACCAGTTACACCTTGATGGGCTCGTTTGTGCGCTACCTTGTCGACACTTACGGCATTGAATCCTTCAAATCCGTTTATGCCACAAGCAACTTTTCGCTTTTCTACAACAAGCCAATTAACGGACTAATGTTGGAGTGGAAAGAATTTCTTTCGGAACAAACCGTGCCGCCCGCGCTCGATTCCGCCGTCGTTTATCGCTTCAAACGCAAGACGATTTTTCAAACCGAGTGCCCGCACCGCGTTGCCGTTGAACTTAAATATGGCTCAAAAGCCCTTTCCGAAAAGCGATATAAAGAGGCTCAAAAGCGGTTTGAAACCGTACTCGCGCTCACCGAAGGCAAAAACTCGCGCGCCATTCAAGGCTACTTTTCGTCTTGCTTGTTACAAAACTTGTTGGATTCGCTTGCGCTCGATGCCGTTTTCTACAAAGCCGATTCGCTCACGCGCCGACTCACGAAGACTGAACCGATGTTGTTCAGCGTCGCCAACGCGATGCTTTGGACTCGCTTCGGCTCAAAGGATTCTGTGCAAATTCTCTTGAACCGTGTCAAAGAAGCGTCGCTCTCATTCAATTACGACTACGCGGTTGCTTTGCGTTTAGCGTCGCTCGCCTTTGGTCTTGACCCAACTTACTTTTCGCCTTTGATTTCCAATTCAGAACGAGACGCACTGCTTGCACGCGAACTCGAGGCGAAAAAAGATTCGTCTGCGCAAGCCTTCATCAAATTTTTGAAAGCAGAACGATTGCTCGCGCAAGGCAATGATAGCAGTGCCGTCGATTTACTGCTCTCGCTTCCTACGCTTGAACACCCCGAACTTGAATTTCAACGCCGATACGATACGCTTGAAGCCTTGCTTCGCTTAGGCAAGCGCGATATGATTCCAGAGGCGATTGTTCAAGCCAAAACTTGTGCGTCCGAATTTGTCAGCAGAAAGCGAAAAGAAGAAGCCATTGATGCGCTTCTTGCGCTTTATGGTTGGCAGAGCGATTAGCGCAAAAACGCAAACGACAGATGAATTGAATCTCCGACGAAGGTGGCGTTTCCGTAGAGCCGTCGTTGATAATCAATCAAGACCGCAAAAGTGGGCGAAAACCTCGCTTGCAAGCCGAGAAACGCTTGACCGTAACGCTCGTCGCCCAAGATGTTGAGGGGGCGCGTGGCGGCAGGGCGCGGAATTTCTCCAATGCCGATGAGCGTGTTCAAATCGCCAAGCGATGCAATCCCCGAAAAGCCTACACGAAATTGAACTTCTTCTGCCGCCGATATGCCGACTTCTACACGATACAAGGCTTGATTTTTGTAATCGCCGCCACGCAAACGGTAGCCTGTATCAAAAAGCAAATACGCAGGAATACGGTTGAGAAAAAATGTTAGTTCGCCGAGCAAACGCGCGTCATAGTCGAGCATTCCTGTGCCGAGCGCGACGGGCGCGAGAATATCTCCTGTCGGCAATTTCACGCCCACTTGCGTTGCAAGCCGAAACGGAAATTTGAGTTCAGACGGATTCAAGAGTTCATAGCGCCCCCAAATCCAAAGGTCGGTGAAGCCTGACGAGGTGATGCTTTTTGCAAGAAACGTCGGAACGCCTTGCGGGAAATCCGTTTCCGTGTAGGTGGTAGCAATGCCGCGATAGCCCAAATAACCAACAAGGGTGAGTTTGCGCGAGTAACCATATTCGTAATGAAGTCCAACCAATCGGTCAGTGAAACGCGCATCGGTAACAGGGAAGGACGTTTCGTCGGTGGTCGCTACGCGGAAGAGGTCGCGCCGAAATCCTGCGCTCGCAAATTCTTCTGATGCTTCAAAGTAAGATGTCGTAATCCAATAAACAGACCTTTGGGGCTGAAGCGGCTTAACCGACCAAAACGCGCGTTCTTGCGCAAAACTGCTTGTAGCGAAACAAAGTAGCAGGATAATGAAGACGAACATTCGGCGACTCATTCGCGCATGGTTTTCACAAAGGGTTCAAGAAGTTGCAAATATACAACAATCGCTTTATGCTGTTGCGCTCAATTTCGCCCCTTGATTCGTTTCGCCCACGCGCAGAATGAAAATTTCTTTGAGCGACGGCTCGGCAAGTTCGAAGCGCGTCAGGTCGGTGTTGTCGCCGATGAGCGCGAGTACTTCTTTGGGTTTTGTGCCGTCGAGCAATTTGAGCTCGGCATACTTTGGCTGTCGGTCGCGCACTTCGACTTTGCCCATGGCGACAGCGGCATCAATGAACGCATCGCTTCCGTCAAGCTCTATGTGAAGCATATTTTTGCCGTAAGATTTTTTCACCTCGCGCACATTGCCATCTAACACTTTCTCGCCGTTGTTAATCAAACAAATTGAATCACAGATTTTTTCTACTTGCTCCATTCGATGCGTCGAGAAAAGAATCGTTTTTCCCGATTTTTTTAGCTCGAGAATAATATCCATTACGAGTTCGGAATTAATCGGGTCTAATCCTGAAAACGGCTCGTCCAAAATGAGCAATTCGGGTTCATGTAGCACAACGGAAATAAACTGCACTTTTTGTTGCATTCCTTTGGAGAGTTCTTCCACTTTCTTTTCCGCCCACGACTCAATTTCAAATCGTTTGAGCCACGCCATCGCTTTCGTTTTGGCTTCCGCTCTCGGCACGCCTTTGAGTTCGGCAAAATAGACGAGCAACTCGCCGACTTTCATTTTTTTATACAAGCCACGCTCTTCGGGCAAGTATCCAATTTTGGATTGAAGCTCCATGCGCATTGGCTCGCCGAGAAATTCAATCGTGCCGCTATCGGGAAGCGTTATGCCGCAAATCATGCGAATGGTCGAGGTCTTTCCTGCGCCGTTCGGTCCGAGTATGCCGTAAATTTCTCCGCGTTTCACCGAAAGCGAAAGATTCTTGACGGCAACTTTTCCATCATACATTTTTGAAATAGCATTGATGTTGAGCATAGATGAATCCGCTTGATGTTGAAGTAATGCAAAGCCTTACGCCCTCTCTGTTGTGGAAGTTACACAGGCGGAAGTTTTTGGCGGGCATAAAAAAAGCAGAGCGCCTCTCTTGAAACGCTCTGCCTTAATACAACATAAAGAGCATGTGATACTGCTTACTACTGAATACTGCTCTTACTACTAATTACTACTAACTACACTACTAACTACTGATACTACTACTGCCGCAAATTTAATTCACTTCCACCTTGCTGTCCACATCTTGAAACGATTTTGGCAGCTCAAAAAAAGACGGTTTGAACGATTTTCTCGTTATGCGCTTGGCTTCAATGCGCGCGCTTGCGGCTGGCTCTGATGCAATGACTTTGAGCGGAAAGCCGTTGAGATTTTCTTTTTGCATGACTTCAACGGCATTTGGACTAATGCCAATGAGCGCGCCTGCATCGGCAAGTCGTGTCAGCGTTGTAGAATCCACAAGCGATTCTGCCGTCCATACTTCAATCGTGCGTTTCGCGCTTTTGAGCATGAAGTGATGGCACATCACGTTCAAGATTTTTTCCTTTCCGAATTTTTCCACTTCAAATTTTTCCAATTTTCCGATTGAAGATGAAAGGCGTCGTTGCTCTTGCAGGTCAATTTCGCGATAGGTTTTGGCTTTTGTATTGAGCCGATAGGCGTTGGTGCTGTCGCGGGGAAAAACTATCGTGAAAGCCGATGTTCCTTTGAAATCCGCACGAATGCCTTTGGGCGAGAGCAATAGTTCGAGTTCGCCGTTTTGTTGGTCGGATTGCACCTGCAAGGTGATTGCGCCTTCAAACACTTGCGCTCGAAGAAGTGAGGTGAAGCAGAGCCACAAGAGAAGCAGGTTAATGCGTAATCGCATATAGCACAATGTTTGCTCCGAATTGCAGAGCTTCTTCGCGTTTTTCGGGTGGGTCGTTGTGAATTTCAGGATTTGCCCAACCGTCGCTTGGATTAGATTCGTAGGTGTAGAGCAAGACGAGGCGATTGTCATAAAAAAGTCCGAAGGTTTGGGGTGGTTGATTGTCGTGCTCATGGATTTTCGGTGCGCCATTCGGGAACTTGAAAAAGATGTTGAAGATTGGGTGTGAATACGGCAGTTCCACTAAGTCCGTTCCGCTGAACAGACGCCTCACTTCTCGGCGAAAACTTTTATCCATTCCGTAGTCGTCATCGACATAAATGAATCCGCCCGATTTGAGATAGGCACGCAAGTTTTCGAGCTCGGCTTCGGTGAAGCGCACATTGCCGTGCCCTGTCATAAAGACGAAGCGATACTGAAAGATGTTCGGGCTTGCCGCTTCGACGATGTCTTCTTTTTCGGGCGTGGCAATGCTGGTTTTTTCTTTGACGAATCGCATGAGGTTCGGTACGGCGGAAGGGTCGTTATACCAATCGCCACCGCCACTGTATTTGAGTCGTGCACAGCGAAATGCAGGCGGCACTTTCTGCGCCCACAGTGTCGCCTCGCCAAGCATAAGCCATGCGAAAACAAGAATCGCTACTCTCAACCGTTCAAAAAGTTTATGATTCGGCTACTACGAGTTTTGGCACAGGTTGCAGTTTCAATATCAAAAATCCTGCAAGCCCTGCGGTAACGGAGGTCATCAATACCGATATTTTTGACGCCGCCACAATATCAGGATTGCTTTCAAAGGCTAAAACTGTAATGAAAATGGACATCGTAAATCCGATTCCGCCTAAAAATCCCGCGCCGAAAAAATGCTTCCAAGTCGTGCCGCGCGGATACTCGGCAATTTTCAGTTTAATGGCGATTAACGTCGCTCCCAAAATGCCGACCGATTTTCCGACAAAGAGTCCCAAGAAAATGCCTAAACTATTCGCCGAGAACAGCCCTTGCCACCAATTTTCAGAAAAGATGATGCACGTATTGGCTAAGGCGAAAATCGGCATAATCACAAACAACACGGGCGCGTGAAGCGCGTGCTGTAAGCGATAAGAGGGCGACGATTCCGAGCCGTCTCTAAACGGAATCGCAAATGCAAGCAATACGCCTGCAATCGTCGCGTGAATGCCTGATTCCATCATGCAATACCACATCACCACACCGAGCACGAGATAAATCCAAAGCGCATCAACTTTTAAGCGATTCAAAATTAACATCACCACGAAAATGCTCATTGCGCCGAGAAAAAACGCGAGCGAAAATCCTTTTGAATAGAAAATTGCGATAACGATAATCGCACCCAAGTCGTCAATAATTGCCAACGCCGTTAAGAAGACCTTGACCGCAAGCGGCACATTTTTTCCAACCATCGCCAAAATGCCGAGCGCGAAGGCAATATCGGTTGCCATTGGAATTCCGAATCCTGCTTGCGTTTCCGTTCCTGAATTGAGAGCGAGATGAAGTGCCGCAGGTAGCAACATTCCACCAAGTGCGGCAAATATCGGAAGCGTGGCTTTGCGCAGGTCGGAAAGTTCACCCGCGTAAATTTCGCGCTCAATTTCTAATCCGACGAGCAAAAAGAAAATCGCCATCAAGCCATCGTTAATCCAATGTTCAAGACTGTGCTTGAGATTCAGATAGTCGGTTTTAACGCCAATTTTTGCGTGCCAAAAGTCGACATAAACTTGACCGAGCAATACATTTGCCATCAACAGCGATAGCACGGTGCTTGCCAAGAGAAGTAGCCCCGACGATCGATTGCTTTCTGTGAACTCTTTGAACAGTTTGGTGAATTTGAGCGAGAACGGCATGTGATGCTTGAAAATGTTTTAGGTGAATCGCTTTGCGCCTTCAAAGAACAAATACGCAAACGGCAGGTTGTAAAGACTTGTTGCAACCGCCGAGAGCGTCCATTTGAAGAAAGGTGCTTGCAATGCTGTTGACACGAGTTCGTAAGCAGACGTTCCAAATAATGCGGCTAATGCTGTTGCTATCAGAAAGTTTGAGACTTTTTCGAGGTCATCAGGATTGGAAAAAAAACCCGCCACGAATCCAGAGACTGTTTTTGCAAACGCATCAAGTCCCATTGTGCCGTGAAGCAAATCCATCAAGAGACCAATGACAAAGCCTGCGGTTGTGCCGAAGCTTTGTCCTTCGCGGCGAGCAATCCAAACGGCAAGAAGGAGCATGGCGTCGGGCTTTGCACCGAAGATAAGCAGACGGTCAAAAAGCAGTTTTTGAAGAAATCCCAGCGCAATCGCGCCGACGACATACCAAAGAATGCGCTGTCTCAAACGAGTTGAAAAGAAATGACTTTATTGAAATTCCCTGTAACGTGCCCGCAGTTGATTCTGCTCAACATTCGGCTTGGTTAAATCTACAAATACATGCTCGAGCGTGCTGAAATCCACCGAGAGCGACACGCGAATTTTCTGAAATAAATCATTGTCGTTGGGTTCGGCTCGCTCAACCGTTCCGACGGGAATGTTCGCGTTCGCAAACGAACTGAACTCCGTCGTCAAAAGCCGCTCTCCGACATCGATTTTTCGGCTAGTTGGAATGTGCAAGAGTTGTGAAGTCGCGATGTCTCCGCCCGCCCAATGCACGACACCGAGCAAGCGTGTTTTTTCCGACACCACGCTAACTTTGAAATCCGAATTAATTACAGGTTGAACGATGGCAAAGTGTGGCGATGTCAAAATAATTCTTCCTGCCAAGCCTTTATCGGTCAAAACTGCCATGCCGATTTCTACGCCGTCTTGCGAGCCTGCATCAATCATAAACAGGTTGCGTTCGGGGTGAAAGGTTCTATCAACGACGTGAGCGAAGTGAAGTGCACGCGGGGTTTCGGCTTTGCAGTTAAGGAGTTCTCGAAGTTTTTCGTTTTCAATTTGCGCCGTGCGCATGCGGCTGACTTCAGCCGAGAGTTCGGCGTTGGTAGCAAGTAGTGCGGCGTTTTCATCAATCAATCCGAAATATCGATTCCAAGTTTTGAGTGGCGTTTCAATCGCACCAAACAGCTCGACACTTGCGCCACGAATCGCATGCAAGGCGGGCGTATCACGATTGACGAGCAACCCAAGCGAAATCAAACAGAACACAATGAGCAAAATGTATTGCCGAAAATCGTAAATGATGAAATCGAGTAACTGCCTCATCTCAAAAGCCGAGCGGCTCTTTTTGCGTTGACTTGAAAATCCATTGCGCGCTCACTGTTAGCGCAAGCACGACGCCGAGCAACAGCACGCCTTGTGCCGACGCAACGCCGAACTCGCCCAATCGAAGCGACGAAAAAATCGCGACTGAAATCGGCATCGCGTCAGGCGAATATAGCAACACCGAACAAGGAAACTCACTGAACGCACTCACAAAGGTGAACAAAAATCCTGATGCAATCGCTGAAAGCGCAATCGGCATAACCACTCGACGCACTATGCGCGCAGGCGACGCGCCTAGCGATGCCGCCGCTTCCGAGAGCGATTTGTCAAAACTCGAGAGCACGCTTGAAACGCTTCGCGTGATGTAAGGCAAATGACGAATGAAATATGCAAGCGGCAAAATCCAAACCGTTCCAACGAGCGTTTGCCCAAACGCCAATAGCGACGGCTGATTAAAGGTTGCAATTAAATTCACGCCTAATGCGGTTGCAGGTATCGCGAAAGGAAGCAAGAAAACCACGCTCACCGCCGATTTGAACGTCATCTTTCGCGACGCAATGAGCACGCCCGCTATCACGCCAAAGAGCAGGTTCATCACACTTGCAAGTGTCGCCATCGAAAAGCTATTCACAAAGGGTTTGTAAAAATTCGCGTCCTTAAATACGCGCACATAATTTCCAATCCCGAAGTCCGTCGGTAAAATATTTCGCGACGACGCGGGCGTTTCAGAAAACGACATCAGCACCAATATCGCAATCGGCAATACAACGAACAGCACCATACCTACAAGCCCTGTCGCCACGCCAAGCGAGAGCGGTTTCATCGGCACGCTCCGCAGTGAGCCGCGCTGCGCAAGCACCATGCGAACATCGTTCAACTTTTCAAACACAAAGAGGAGCGACGACGACATCAAAACCAACAGCACCGTCAACGCACCAGCAATCCCAAATTCCCCTCCGATTTTTTGATTGTAAATCTCAACTGTGAGAAAAGGCATCTTGTTTGCAAATAAAAGCGGTGCCGTGAATGATGCCGTGCTTAAAACAAATACAATCAAACTTGCCGAGAGCAATGCAGGACGAATGAGCGGCAAGAGAATTTTCACAAATACTTTCGCCCGACTTGCGCCGAAAATTCGTGCCGCTTCCACTAAAGCATAATCCACTTTTGAAAGCGACGCATAAACAAAGAGATAAAAATGCACGAAAAACGAATACACATGCACGAAGAGCACCGCCCACGTGCCTTCAAAAGAGAACGGCACTTCCGACAGCCCCAACGCCGCCTGAATCGCTCGTGGCAATACACCCGATTCGCTATAAAGCAACTGAAAGGCAAACACGCCGATAAGCGGAGGCAACCCAATCGGCAATAAGAGGATTTGTGAAATGGCTTGCTTAAATGGAAATGTGTATTGCCAAAAAAGAAATGCTAACGCCGTTCCAACTGCGCCTGCTACCACTACTGTTAGTGCCGATACCCAAAGCGTGTTGAGCATTGCGGCAAGGTAGCGCGACGCCGAAAAAATTCGCTCGTAATAACCAAATGTGATTGCGCCTTGCGCGAAGAGACTTTCTTTCAGCGCGGCAAATGAAGGCACAAGCACATACCCAAACAGCACCAAGAATACAATGAGATTGAGAGCGATGAGCGTTGTGCGAGAAAACACAAGCATGAAGTGCGGAAATTTTGTGTGTGGATTTGAAGCGTTGAGGTGCGGGTCGGAATCGAACCGACGAATGAGGGTTTTGCAGACCCTGGCCTTACCACTTGGCTACCGCACCTTGCGTGAAAGGGCGCAAAGATAATCAGCGTTTTGGCTTTTGCCAAACGATTCGCGATTCGCTTGCGATTTTTAATGCAACGCGTCGACCAACGCTCGCATTGGTCGACGCATCGCTTTCGATGATTCTTTGAACGACTTGCCTGCGCGCTTGGCTTAAAAATTAGAAAGCACTCTTGTAAATGCCTGACCTTGTCGCCGCGTAAATGCTGTTTCCATCAAACGAAATCGATTCAACGCTGACGTCAATCAGCCCCGTCGTTTGCCAAGTTCTGCCTGAATCTTTTGAGACATACAGCCCATTATCCGTTCCAGCGAATAAGATATTGCCTGTGGCGGCGATTAACCGCACGTAGTGGTATCTTGCGCCGACTCTCGACTCCGCCCACGTGTCGCCGTTGTCAGACGAGTATAACACCTTGTCTTGCAGAGGATAGAACACGGTTGAGCCAATCGTTGCGACGTCGGATTGCGATTGCGTGGAAGTGGAGATGACCTTGCTCCATGTAGAGCCGCCATTCGTCGTCCGATAAAGACCATCGGTGGAAGCGACGAAGATCGTGCTTCCGCTTTGCGCCACTTGAAGCGCCGTGCCGCCTAAACTCGCTGATGATGTCGCGCGCGCGCCGCTCAACGCTTGCTTTCCCGATGAAATGAGCGCGCTTCCGCCGTATGGATTGAACGTAAATTCTGTCCAAGTTGCGCCGTTGTTGGTCGAGCGTCCAAAGCCGCCGTAATAGATGGCGAACAGCGCATTGCCGCTTTGGTTCAGGTATCTCACGCCGTTGCTTCTCAAAAATGAAGCCGTGTCGCGAGACCAACTATTTCCCTTGTCGGTTGTGCGGAATAGTCCGTAATTATTTCCCACGAAGAGCGCATTTCCAACGGTGAGCATATCGCTGGCGTAACTGACGGTGTCAATCGAGCTTCCATCGTTAAACGTGATTTTCGCCAACGACCATTGCTGACCATTGTTCGTCGTGCGATACAAGTTGTTGGAGCCGCCTCCGCCTTGGGTTTGACGATTGACTTTTGAGAGTTCCTCGACGGGAAAACTCGTGGTCGCAAAAACGGTCGTTCCCACGCCGCACGCTCTTTCGACATATTGACTCGGAAACCCCGCGTTCTGTCGCGTCCAAGTCGCGCCGTCATTGGTTGAGTGAAGCACGCCTTCACTACTGGTGGCGATGGTTATCGTCGTTCCGCTCACGCTTACGTCCGAAATGTTGGTCTTGTTGCCGACTTGCGTCCAAGTTGCGCCGCTGTCGTTTGACCGATAAAGTCCTTGATATGAACAAGCATAGATGGTCGATCCAAATGCCCGAAAGCGCGTCGCATAGATTTGATTGGTCGTTTGAACCGACCACGTCGCGCCGTTGTCCGTCGAGCGTGCAATGCCTGTGTATGTGCCAATCAAGATGGACGAGCCGACCGCAATCAAAGAGTTGTTGAGCGCAGACGTAGAGGCGGGGAATCCCGTTTCCACCCACTCAGAATCGCTCGATGCGCTTCGGAACAAACGGTTGTAATTCACAATGGCGTAATAGGTGGAGCCGTTGAACGCAAGCCCATAGACGTAGCCTGAATGTCCTTGATTGATCAATCTCCAAGACGCGCCGTTGTTAGTGGAACGATAAACGCCGCCGTAACTGCCCACATAAATCGCGTTGCCATTGATTACGGGCTGGCTTGACAAGTAGTTGGAAAATGCGCTCACGTTCCATGTTTCGCCGTTGTTGGTCGAGCGATACAGGCTGTAGTTTTCGTTCACATAAATCGCGTTTCCTGACGCGACCATTCCAACCACATTGGTTGGCGCAATCGTCGCGGAACTCCAGTTGCCGCCATTTCGCGAGACATACATTCCCGCCGACGTATAGACCATTTGAGTCTGCCCTAACTGAATGATGCTCAAAATGTTAGGAATGTTCGAAGGCGACCCTAATGGCGTCCAAGTCGTCATCGTTTGACCGCCGTCATTTCCGCTGGGAGCGGGCTCATCGTCGCTACATCCGATTAAAGACGACAAGCAAAGCGCAGTTGCAAGAACAAGTTGCCACTTTTTCATAGTTAGATGTTTGAAAAGGTTTTAGAAGACGATGATTAAGTTTAGAGCGTCCGCGCAAGCGAGAGGCGCGGACGCTCATTCGTTGAATGATTACTTTTCTTCTTCGGCGTATCGCTCGTGAACGAGTTCCCACTTGGCAGGAGAGCGCCACAGGCTTGAAAGAATCAACTCGCGCATCAAGACAAACTCTTTCGGCAATCGGTCATAGAGTTTCTCGAAGAGTTCTTCGTGCGAAAGGACTTCTTGCTTCCACGCTTCGCGGTCGACCGCCATCAACTTGTTGAATTGCTCTTTCGTGAGGTTCAATCCGTTGAGGTCGAGATCTTCGTAGCGCGGCATCCAGCCGAGCGGCGATTCAATCGCCGACGCTTTGCCTCTGACGCGATCGATAATCCACTTCAAGACGCGCATATTTTCGCCGAAGCCAGCCCAAATGAACTTGCCGTTCTCGTCTTTTCTGAACCAGTTCACGCCGAAGATGCGCGGCGGGTTCGGAAGCGTTCTGCCGATTTGAAGCCAGTGATTGAAGTAATCGCCCATATGGTAGCCGCAGAACGGAAGCATCGCGAAGGGGTCGCGTCGGACTTGACCGATTTTGCCAAACGCGGCGGCGGTCATCTCTGAACCAATCGTGGCGGCAAGATAGACCCCAAAGTTCCAGTTGACGGCTTGATAGACGAGCGGCACATTGCTTGCGCGTCGTCCTCCGAAAATGAACGCCGAAATCGGCACGCCTTTGGGATTTTCCCAATCTTTGTCAATCACGGGGCATTGGGTGGCGGCGACGGTGAATCGCGCGTTGGGGTGCGCGGCGGTTTTGCCCGTTTCTTTGGCGAGTTGTGGCGTCCATTTTTGTCCTTGCCAGTCTAAGCATTCTGCGGGCGGTTCGCCGTCCATTCCTTCCCACCACACGTCGCCATCAGGCGTAAGTGCCACGTTGGTGAAAATTGTATTGGCTTTAATGGCTTCCATCATGTTCGGGTTGGTGCTGTATGAAGTGCCGGGCGCAACGCCGAAGAAACCGGCTTCGGGATTGATAGCACGCAGTTCGCCGTTTTCATCGGGTTTAATCCAAGCGATGTCGTCGCCAATCGTCGTGATTTTCCAACCGCTTAACGCTTTTGGCGGAATGAGCATCGCGAAATTGGTTTTGCCGCACGCGCTTGGAAACGCCGCCGCCACGTAGGTTTTTTCGCCTTCGGGCGATTCCGCGCCCATGATGAGCATGTGTTCGGCGAGCCAGCCTTCGTCGCGCGCCATCACCGACGCGATTCGGAGCGCGAAGCACTTCTTGCCCAACAGCGCGTTGCCGCCGTAGCCCGACCCATATGACCAAATCAATCGCTCTTCGGGGAAATGCACGATGTATTTTTCTTTCGGATTGCAGGGCCAAGGCACGTCTTTTTGTCCTTCAAGAAGCGGCGCGCCAACGCTGTGCAAGCACTTCACATAGTTGCCGTCTTCGCCCAACAAGTCCCATACTTTGCGCCCCATTCGCGTCATGATTTTCATATTCACGACCACGTAGGGCGAATCGGTAAGTTCAATGCCGAGTTGCGAAATCGGCGAGCCGAGCGGTCCCATGCTAAACGGCACGACATAAAGCGTTCTGCCGCGCATGCATCCGTCGTAAAGTTTCGTGAGGGTTTGCTTCATTTCTTTCGGGTCGACCCAGTTGTTGGTCGGTCCAGCATCTTGCTTGCGCAGAGAACAAATGTAAGTTCTATCTTCAACGCGAGCCACGTCGCTTGGGTCAGACCACGCCAAGAACGAGTTGGGACGCTTTTCAGGATTGAGCCGCTTGAACGTGCCTCCTCGCACCATGAGTTCGCAGAGTTCGTCATATTCTTCTTGTGAACCATCGCAGAAGCGCACCGTATCAGGCTTGCAAAGTTCAACGACCTCGTTGAGCCACGCCTTAAATCCCTTGTTCCGCACATAGTTCGGAACAGCAACATTGACCATTACTTCCATCATAGATAATTACTCCTTTTTAATGTGTTAGTGTTATTTGAACCAGAACGAGTTGGGATATTTTTCGTGCAGTTGTTTATCAAATCCCAACCAATGACCTGTCGGAAAGAACATGATTAAAATCGCCATCGCTGAAAGAATGACAATCCAAATGTTGTAAAACGCGCCCGCCGCAAAGTTCAGGAGCATAAACAGCCCGAAGCCTGCGTTGAATCGCGTTGTAACGCCAAGCATCAATGCTACGCCGATAATCAATTCGCCGATGGTTACAACAAAAGCAATTGGAAGGTAGAAGGGAATGCCGAAATGCTCGAGGTAAGCGGCTTGAAACGAATCGGGCGGAATTTCAGAGAGGCGTTGTTGGAAGTGCACTTTCATCACATCAGTCCACATCCACTCTTTGACGAGCTTATGCCAAAAGCCGTAGATGAAGAAGACAGCAAAGAAATATCGAATTGCAAGAACCGTGATGACGAAGAGCGTTTGAAGGGGATGTTGCTGAAAGTATTGAAAACTCCAGCGAAAAGAATCGGGAAGCGATTTGGGAATGTTCATTTTCTACTCCTTTCTCTTCTCTAAAACTTCAAACTGCAAGAAGATACGGAATTTTGCGAGTTTCGTTCCAACGTTTATTTGCTGAAAAATTTCTTGCGGTTGCTGTATCTTATTGTCTTTTCAAACCCGAAACATCTAATAATGAAACTCACAGAAACTTTTTGGCAGAACATTGCTCCGATTTACAATTCAATCCTTTCGCATCCCTTCAATCAAGAACTCATCAGCGGCGCGCTCTCGCGGGAGCAGTTCGAGTTTTACATCAAACAAGATGCCCTATACTTGATGGATTTTGCAAAGGCACTTTCTTTGATTGCCGCACGCTCCGATGGCGCAACGCGAATTATAGACTTCATCAAGTTCGCCGAAGGGGCGATTGTTGCCGAGCGTGGCTTGCATGAATTTTACTTGGACTTTTACGGTACAACGCTCGATGTGAGCTACGCGCCGGCTTGTTTCACTTACACGAACTACATGCTTGCAACGGCTTCATTGCGCAGTTACGAAGAAGGTATCGCCGCGCTTTTGCCTTGCTTTTGGATTTATCGCGAAGTCGGGAATTTTATCTTCTCAAAGTCGTCTGTGCTTCCTTCTTACAACAAGAATCCTTACAAGCGATGGATTGAAACCTACTCGAGTCCTGAATTCAGTGCCGTTGTTGATAAAATGCTTGCGATTACCGATGAGGTCGGCGGTGTGGCAACGGAATCACTTCGCAAAAAAATGAACGAAGCGTTTGTGTATAGCTCGCGTTTGGAGTGGCTGTTTTGGGAGAGTGCGTATCGTTTGGAATTGTGGAAGCCGTAAAGTTGCATTCGCACCTTGTTACGCATATTTTTGCAACTGTTTTGCGCTTGTAGCTCAATTGGATAGAGCGTCGGTCTCCGAAGCCGAAGGTTATGGGTTCAACTCCCGTCAGGCGCACAAAATTGCTGATGTTCTGATATGTCATCTAAAAACAAAAAGGCTCGTTTTTGAACGAGCCTTTGAGGTTTTTAATAGGCTTGCTTTCAAGCAGTAGCGGTTGCTTCTTTTTGCTCGCCTCCGCTTTTGGCTTGCGACGCTTTTGAACCGCGAACACGGCGCGCACGGTCTTGTTTTTGCGACTTTTTCACATCAGGTTCTGCGCCAAAGTCAACGAGCTCGATGTAAGCCATTTTTGCCGCGTCGCCAAGTCGTGGCGCAAGTTTAATGATGCGCGTATATCCGCCATTTCGATTGGCTGTTTTATTTGCGACTTCGCCAAAAAGTTCTTTAATAACGGCTTTATCGCGAATCACTTTGAAGGCTTCGCGTTGTGCATGCATGGTGCCTTTCTTGGCTTTCGTGATGAGACTTTCAACGAAAGGACGCAATGCTTTTGCTTTCGTTTCGGTTGTGCGAATACGTTTATGGCGTATGAGTTCCGTTGAAAGATTGGAGAGCGTTGCATGTCGGTGCGCAGTTGTGCGTCCGAGTTTTTTAACGGTGTGCTTTTGTTTTCGCATAATTTCCTCTACGAATTTTTATCGATTGCCCTTTGTTTTTAGACTTCTTTCAAGCGATACTTTGAGGTATCCATGCCGAAGTGTAGATTTTTAGACTCCACCAGTTCCTTGAGTTCTGTTAGGGACTTTTTACCGAAATTCTTGAAGTTTAACAATTCTTCTTCTCGTTTTGCGACGAGTTGCCCCAAGGTTTCAATTTCTGCTGAACGCAAGCAGTTGTGAGAGCGCACAGAAAGTTCTAGATCTTCAATGCGCGTCAGTAAGAGTTGGCGCATTCTCTCGAATTCTGCGTCGTCTTCTTGTGTTTCAGGAACCGCCGTTTCCTCTTCCGTCGTTGGGGTGAAGGTGGCAAAGAGTTTGATATGGTCTGTGATGATTTTGCCTGCCATACTTACCGCTTCATCAGGTGCGACAGAGCCATCGGTCTCCACTTCTAAAATCAATTTTTCATAATCAATTTTTTGACCAACGCGCGTATTCTCGATGCTGTATTTCACATTTCGAATCGGCGTGTAAATTGAATCTATCGGAATAAATCCTATTGGCATACTCTCGAGCTTATTTTCTTCCATTGGCACATAGCCGCGTCCTCTGCCGACGTAGATGTCAATTTTAATCGTTGCGTTTTTATTTAGCGTTGCGATATGTAAATCGGGATTGAGCACCTCAAAATCGCCTTCAGTGCTTACAATATCTGCCGCTGTAAAATTTTTAGGACCTTTTAGAACCACAGAAACCACTGCTGCACGCTTGCTGATTGAGCGAAACCGGACTTGCTTTAAGTTCAAAATAATGTCCGGAACATCTTCTTTAACGCCTTCCAGTGTTGAAAATTCGTGCAAAACACCCTCAATTTTAACGCCTGTGATTGCTGTTCCTGGCAAAGATGAGAGCAGGACGCGGCGCATCGCGTTTCCGATGGTTACTCCATAACCGCGTTCAAGCGGTTGAGCAATAAATTTGCCGTAATTGTTGGAATACGAATTATCATCGAGTTCCAAACGCTCTGGCATTTGCATTTGTTGAATCATAACGCTCCTCTTGAAAAATTGTGCGAGTGTTGAACAGCAACGCTAAAATTTTACTACCCAAGTAACTATTTACTTCGAGTATAATTCAACGACTAACTGCTCGTTGAACGGCTCTTGAACTTCCGAACGTTCAGGTGCATTTAAAAATGTTGCTTTCAGATTCGCCTTATCGACTTGAATCCAAGTAGGGATTTGCGAATCCGGCTTCTTGTTCAACGAATTTCTAACGACATCTAAATTTTTTGACTTTTCTCGGAATTGAATCACATCGCCCGGCTTCACTTGATATGATGGGATATTTACTTTCTTTCCATTCACGAGCAAGTGTGCGTGAGAGACAATTTGGCGTGCGGCAGGCCGGGACGCTGCAAATCCTGCACGATAAACGATGTTATCGAGCCGACTTTCAAGCATTTTAACGAGGTTATCCCCAGTAACACCGCGTTGGCGCGTCGCTTTTTCATAATACGACCGAAATTGACGCTCTAAAACGCCATAAATGTATTTCATTTTCTGCTTTTCACGCAACTGAATCGCGTATTCTGACAGTTTGCCTTTGCGTGATGTGCCGTGTTGTCCTGGTGGATTTGGACGCCTATCTAAATACTTTTCGTCTTTTGGAACAATCGCAACGCCCAGACGACGAGAAACTTTTGAGGTTGGACCTAAATATCTTGCCATTTCAACTCTTTCAATCAGGTTTGTGATTTGTTAGACTCTTCTGCGTTTTGGCGGACGGCAACCGTTATGTGGAAGTGGCGTGATGTCGCGAATTGAACGCACTTCTAACCCTGCAACTTGCAAGGATCGAACAGCCGCGTCTCGTCCCGAACCAGGACCTTTGATTAAAACATCGACTTTTCTCATTCCTAACTCTGCCGCTTCACGCGCCGCCGCTTCTGCGGTAACTTGTGCGGCATATGGCGTGTTTTTCTTTGAGCCTTTGAAGCCGTTTTTACCTGCCGTAGACCACGCAACCGTGTTGCCCGACATATCCGTAATGGTTACGAGCACGTTGTTGAAGGTCGCCTTAATATGTGCCAATCCTTCGGGCGACACATTGATTTTCTTTTTCTTTTTTGCCGCGGCGGTTGATGTATTCGTCGTTGCCATTTGCTATATCAAAAGTTTAGTGATTATTTCTTTGCTGCCGCTTTCTTCTTACCTGCTACGGTCTTGCGCTTACCTTTGCGTGTGCGGGCATTTGTGCGCGTGCGCTGTCCTCTGACGGGCAGTCCTCTGCGATGGCGCAACCCACGATAGCACCCAATATCCATCAATCGTTTGATGGCAAGTTGTTGTTCGCTTCTGGCTTGTCCTTCAACCTTATACTCATTGGTAATGATGTTCCGAATTAGACTTGCTTCTTCGTCCGTCAATTCGGCGATTTTACGATTTTCGTCAATGCCCGCCTTTGCTAAAATTTTTTTAGCGGTGGTCTCACCGATGCCATAGATGTAGGTTAAGCCGATAACGGCGCGTTTATTTCTTGGAAGGTCAACGCCTGCAACTCTCATTCTTTATCTCCTATTATCCTTGACGCTGTTTGTGGTTTGGATTCTTCTTGCAAATCACAAGAATTTTTCCTTTTCGGCGAATGATTTTGCACGATTCGCAACGCTTTTTTAATGACGACACGAGCTTCATAATCGTTCGAATTTTAGTTTCCTTTGTAAAAAAGGGCGGCTAATTTATACTTTTTTTATTTTTTTTCCAAAACTTTCAGATACTAATTCTACAAAAATCTTCTAAGTTACTTAAATCGATAAGTGATTCTTCCCTTGGTCAAATCATATGGCGACACTTGGACTCTCACGCGGTCGCCCGGTAGAATCTTAATGAAGTTCATTCTCATCTTTCCCGACACGTGCGCCAAAATTTCAAGGTTGTTTTCCAATTTGACCTTAAAGCTTGCGTTTGGTAACGCTTCGAGAATCACACCATCAAGTTCAATCGCTTCTTCTTTCGCCAAGTTACAGCAAGGGTTTATGTTTAACTCGCTAATTGAATTGTCGCGCCTTCTTCCGTAGCGAGCAAAGTTTTTGGAAGACGCGAGAGGGTTAAAATTTCGGCTTTGCCTTTGCGCACAACAACAGTATGTTCAAAATGCGCAGAAGGTTTTCCGTCAGCAGTTACTGCTGTCCAAGTATCGCTCAAAATTTTCGCCTTGCGCGAGCGTCCTAAATTGATCATCGGCTCAATCGCAAGCACCATTCCTTCTCGTAAGAAGACACCTGTTCCCGCTTTGCCGATATTCGGCACGGGCGGTTCTTCGTGCATTTTCGTTCCGATTCCGTGCCCAACCATATTCTCGATGACACCAAACCCGAAACTTTCCGCATAAGTCTGGACGGCGGCGGAAATGTCGTGCAAGCGTTTGCCCACGACTGCCTCCTTGATTGCCAGCGTCAAGCACATTTCTGTAACCTTGACGAGGTGGTGAACTTCGGGCTTTACTTCTCCGACAATAAACGTTCGGGCAGAATCTCCGTGATAACCATTCTTAAATGCGCCAACATCGATTGAAACAATATCTCCCTCTTTTATGACGCGCTTTGGACTTGGGATACCGTGAACGACTTCTTCGTTAATCGAGGCGCAAATTGACGCAGGATATGGCTTCGTTCCGCGTGCGCCGCGCGGCACATAGCCTAAGAAACTCGGTTGCGCGTTTTGACTGCGAATGTAGTCTTCGGCGATTTTGTCAAGGTCTTTCGTCGTTATCCCAGGGCGTAATTCGAGTTCAATCGCATCAAGGGCTTGGGCGACGATTCTGCCGCTTTCTCGCATCAACTCAATCTCTTTCTCGCTTCGCGCCGTTACCATCTGTATTACTTTTTCTCGTGTATATTATGCGCTGACCGCTCCTCTTCCTCTCACACGACCCGTTTTCATGAACCCATCATAGTGGCGCATTAAGAGATGACTTTCAATTTGTTGAAGCGTATCTAACGCAACGCCGACAATGATGAGCAAACTTGTTCCGCCAAAAAACTGTGCGAAGCCCGGCGATACATTTCCATATTTCACCAAGAATGTCGGTAAAACAGCAATAATTGCAAGCGCGATTGCGCCCGGCAAGGTAATGCGCGTAAGAATGTTATCGATAAATTCTTCCGTGCTTTTTCCTGGACGCACGCCAGGAATAAACCCGCCTTGCTTTTGCATCGTGTCCGCAACGTCTTTTGGATTAAAGGCAATCGCCGTGTAGAAGTATGTAAAAAAGACGATTAGAATTGCAAACAGAATTGCGTAGCCCCACGAATCATATGAAATCCATGACGCGACTTTCTGCATGCCTTCGCTTTCAGGAAAAAATGAAATGAGCGTGCTTGGAATAAACATAATCGACTGCGCGAAGATAATCGGCATAACACCTGCCGTAATCACACGCATCGGAATGTATTGCGTTGTTCCTCCATAGACTTTGCGTCCGACAACGCGCTTTGCGTATTGAACAGGAATTCGCCGTGTACCGACGGTCATCAATACCACGCCCGCGACAATCAGCACCATAATTGCGAGCACAATAATTTCAACAATCAAATTTTTGCTACCCGTTGCAACGAGTTGCCACTCTGCCACGAGCGACTGCGGGAATCGCGCCAAAATGCCAATCATGATAATCAGCGAAATACCGTTTCCTATGCCGCGCTCTGTGATGCGCTCGCCAAGCCACATTGTGAAAATTGTTGCCGCCGTCAGTGTAATCACTGTTGAGAGCGTAAAGAGAAAGCCTGGTTCAGGAACGATTGATTGACCAAACGACGACGGACTAGAAAGGCTCACGCTTACGCCCCAAGCCTGCATTGCGGCAAGCAATACTGTTCCGTAGCGCGTGTATTGCGTGATTTTTTTTCGCCCTTCTTCACCTTCCTTTTGCAAGCGTTGAATGACAGGCGTTACTGCACCAAGCAGTTGAATGATGATTGACGCCGAGATGTAAGGCATAATTCCGAGCGCGAAGACCGATGCGCGTTTGAACGCCCCTCCGACAAAGAGGTCGAAAAGACCAAATAAATCGTTTGTCGGACCAGCACCTGCGGCGGCAACCGCAGCGGCATCGACGCCGGGAATGGTTATGTGAGAGCCGATTCGATACACAATTAAAAGTCCCAGTGTGTAAAGGATTCGGTCTTTGAGTTCCGGAATCTTGCTGATATTTCTAATGCTCTCGACAAGTTTCATCGTAGGTCAGGTTATTTTTTGACAGTTTTTGCTGATGCCTTCTTTTGCGCTTTGACTGCTTTCTTGTGTTCGTCAACCAGTTTCTTCGGCATCGATACCGCTCTTGCAAATTCAACATTTTTCATGGTGTTTGCCTCTGCGACGGTTCGATAAGCAACCGTTACGCTTCCGCCCGCTTTTTCAATTTTTTCTTTGGCAGTTTCGCTGAATGCGTGCGCGGTTACGTTGAGTTTTGCGGTTAGTTCTCCTTCGCCCAAAATTTTGAGATACTCTGTTTTGCCAATCACGCCCAATTTGTTGAACGCATCGAGGGGCATATCGGAGCCGATTTTGCCTTTCTTCGCCCATTCTTCTAACTGACCGACGTTGATTCCGACGACCGTCTTTCGATTCGGCGGCGTAAATCCGAACTTAGGAAGTTGGCGATACAGCGGCATTTGTCCGCCTTCAAAGTTTTTGGTCGTGTAGCCGCTACGCGCTTGATGTCCTTTGTTTCCGCGCCCTGCGGTCGTGCCGTTGCCTGAGCCAGGACCGCGTCCGACGCGCTTTTTAGATTTTCTTGACCCTTTTGCGGGCGTGAGCGTGTGCAAGTTCATTCCTCAGAAATCCTTTCCTTAGTTGAGTTCTTCGACTTTGACGAGATGCTCAACCGATTTGAGTTGTCCGCGCAACGCGGGATTGTCGGCGCGCACCACTGAATTGTTCGGGTGAGAGAGTTTGAGCGATTTCATCGTCGCTTTTTGATTTTTCGTGCAACGAATCGCGCTTCTGATTTGCGTGATTTTGAGTTGTTTCTTCGTCTCTGACATATCGCTTGTATGATAAGGCTTATGAATTAAGTCGCTCTAATCATTTTCAGTGATTAGCCTTCAAAAACTTCTTTGAGTGATTTACCGCGCCGCGCCGCAACTTCAACTCCATCGGAGAGGCTCAAAAGCCCTTTGACAGTCGCTTTAACAACGTTGTGCGGGTTAGACGAGCCGAGAGATTTAGTCAGCACGTCTCTAACGCCTGCGCTTTCAAGCACGGCTCTCACTGCACCGCCAGCGATAAGTCCTGTTCCTTGCGAGGCGGGCTTCATTAAAATTTTTGCCGCGCCGAATTTTACATAAACTTCGTGCGGAATCGTGCCTTTGATAACAGGAACTTTGAAGACATTTTTCTTTGCATCTTCCGTGCCTTTGGCGATTGCGTCTTGCACTTCGTTGGCTTTGCCGAGTCCGTATCCAACATGTCCTTCGCCGTCACCAACAACAACGATGGCGTTGAAGCCGAAACGCTTTCCACCTTTAACGACTTTCGCGGTACGATTCACTTGAACTAATTTTTCTTTCAGGTTCAATTCGCCCGGTCTAACTTTCTTTTGCGCTTGTTTTGTCATTGCTCTGATTGAGTTTAGAATTCTAATCCGCCTTCGCGTGCGCCGTCAGCTAAGGCTTTGACGCGACCGTGATATTGATAGCCATTGCGGTCAAAGACGACTTTCGTAATGCCCTTTGCTTTGGCGTTTTCTGCAAGCATTTCGCCCACTTTTTTGCTCACTTCGGTTTTCTTCATGCCTTTGAAAGAGCCTTCGAGCGATTTTTTATTGCTTGTTGCGGCGGCAAGGGTTACGCCTTTATCGTCGTCGATAAGTTGTGCGTAGATGTGATTCAAGCTACGGTAGACCGTAAGGCGCGGACGCTCGGCAGTGCCCGTTACTTTTTTGCGCACGCGCATTTTAACTTTGAATCTGCGCTGAATTTTTTCTGGAACTTTCATCTTCGTCTAAGTTTTGGAGGCGATAGTTGCCGCCTCCTTGTTCATCTAAAAATTTTACTTGCCAGCCGTTTTGCCTTCTTTGCGACGGATATTCTCGCCTTCATACTTAATTCCCTTACCTTTGTAGGGTTCAGGCTTCTTGAATGAGCGAATCTTCGCGGCGACTGCGCCAACAAGTTGCTTATCAATGCCGCTGACAACCACGTTTGTGGGTTGCGGTGTTTCAATTTTCACGCCTTCGGGCGGACGAAAGAAAATCGGGTGTGAATACCCTAGCGACATCACCAGCCAATTTTGCTTTAATTCCGCTTTGTAGCCAACGCCTGTGATTTCCAACTTTCTGGTGTAACCTTGTGAAACACCTTGAACCATGTTGTTGATGAGCGCACGATATAATCCGTGCAGCGCGCGCGTTTGTTTATTTTCATCGCCGCGCTCAACGGTAACACTTTCTCCTTCGGTTTTGATGGTGATATTTCCGCGAAGGGTTTCCTCGAGCTGTCCTTTCGGACCAGCAACGATAATTTTTCCGTTTTTTACTTCAACTTTTACGCCTTTGAGAATCGCAATCGGCTTTTTTCCAATTCTTGACATTTGTCTTGCTCCTTCAAACTATTTCGGTTAGTGAATACGGAAAAGAACTTCACCGCCGACACCTGCCGCGCGCGCTTCTTTATCCGTCATGAGTCCCTTTGATGTCGATACAACCGACAGCCCAAGTCCGCTTAAGTATCTCTTGATATTTTTTCCTTCATAGACGCGGCGTCCGGGCGTGCTTACGCGAGTGATTTCTTTAATCGCATGCTCTCCGTTTGAGAGATAGCGAAGTTGAACGCGCAAAACAGGAAACTTTTCTGTTGTAACAACGGAGTAATCTTTGATATACCCTTTGTCTTTAAGCAACTTGGAGATGCTTTCTTTCAGTTTCGATTGGGGCACATCTACCGTTTTGTGCTTTGCTTTTGCGGCGTTGCGGATTCGTGTCAAATAATCCGCGATAGGATCTGTAACAGGCATTTTGGTTGAAGATTAGAAATTATCTTGTGCGTTCCTGCTCCCGACACCACTCGGTTGCGGCGGTCCACAAGCATTGATTAGAAAATTTAATGATTTACCAACTGGCTTTTTTCACGCCGGGAATTTTGCCTGCGAGCGCAAGGTCTCTGAACTGGTGACGGCACAATCCGAACTCCGCATACACGCCGCGAGGTCTGCCGGTCAAGTTGCATCGATTGCGAACGCGCGTCGCCGAGCTGTTACGTGGCAATTCTCGAAGTTTGCGTGCGGCGGCTTCGTCGCCTGCTAATGCTTTCTTCTTCAATTCTTCTCGCAAGGCGGCGTATCGCGCCACGGTTTCTTTTCGCTTTTCATTGCGAACCACAACACTTGTCTTTGCCATGTTTTTTGGGTCAGTTTAATTTCTTTTCTTGAACGGCATTCCCATTTCTTTGAGAAGCGCGTAGGATTCTTCGTCTGTTTTCGCCGTTGTAACAAATGTGATGTCCATACCTGAAATACGATTGACTTTGTCAATATCAATCTCAGGGAAAATGATTTGCTCTTTTACGCCCAGCGTGTAGTTTCCACGTCCATCAAAACTGCTATCGCTCACACCCTTGAAGTCGCGAATGCGCGGAATGGCAAGTGCAATCAATCGGTCCATAAATTCATACATCTTTTCGCGGCGAAGCGTTACTCGGCAACCAATTGGTTGGTTTTCGCGCAACTTGAAGTTTGAAATCGCTTTTTTGGATTTGCGCACTTCGGGCTTTTGACCAGAAATCGTGGCTAATTCTTTGACCGCAATTTCCATGAGCTTTGGGTCTTGTGATGCTTGACCCACACCGATGTTGATGCTGATTTTTTTGAGTTTCGGCACCATCATGACGTTGTCATACTTAAACTGCTCCATCAACTTTTTAACCACTTCGTTGCGATATTTTTCGTGCAGTCTTGGCTTTGGCTTAGGAAGATGAGAGTAGTCAACATTCGTTTTAGCAGGCGATTCCGCTTCCTTTTTTTTACTACCTTTTTTTTGCTCTTTTTGTGCCATTGGCTTCGTTCAATTTAGCGGAAACGGTCTTTGTCGTTTCCTATTTGAGTGAGTTATTTATTTCAAACCTTCTTGACGTTGGAGGCGTGAATTGGCATTTCGCGCTCGACAATCGCGCCTTGTGGCTGATTTTTATTCGGGCGTGTATGACGTTTGCGAAGATTAACGCCTTCGACAATTACCCGATTTCGGTCGGGGAAAACGCGCAGGATTTTACCCGTCTTGCCTTTATCGTTTCCCGTTAAAACTTGAACGTTGTCGTTCTTCTTCACGTGCATCTTTACAGGCTTATTTCCCAATTTCATAATCTTTGAATGGTTTTCGCTTTGAAATTTTCATTGCGTTTTATTTTGAGAAAAATTTTGCGTCAATCCCACGTCGCGCTTGGAGTGAAGATTGACGCATTTTTCTTTTTGAGCGGAAGACGGGACTCGAACCCGCGACCAACAGCTTGGAAGGCTGTGACTCTACCAGCTGAGTTACTTCCGCTTGATTTACCCGTTTATTAAAAACGGGTCGCAAAAATACGAAAGGAGTTTGATTTTTCAATACCTCTCCTCTTGTTTTTTGCTCAGAGCACCTCTGGCGCAAGGGAGATGATTTTCATATACTGCTTATCGCGCAACTCCCTAGCAATCGGTCCGAAAATGCGTGTGCCTTTTGGCTCGCCTTGTGCATTGATGAGCACAACGGCGTTTTCATCGAAGCGAATGTATGTGCCGTCTTTGCGACGAAATTCTTTTTTCGTGCGTACGACAACGGCACGCGAGACATCTTTCTTTTTGACGGTTCCGCCGGGAATTGCGGCTTTCACCGAGACGACAACAACATCGCCAATTCCAGCATAACGACGGTGCGTTCCGCCTGGCACGTGAATAACGCGAACTTTTTTTGCGCCGCTGTTGTCGGCAACCACTAAATTTGTTTCGTTCTGAATCATAGCGTGTTTGTCGATTTTACAACCGCCTTCATTTTGCAAGCGGCTCGTGATTCATTGTAATTACTTGGCTTTCTCAACAATTTCAACGAGTTTCCAACTTTTGCGTTTGCTCATTGGTCTGAACTCGGAGATGCGCACGGTATCTCCGATGCTCGCTTCGTTTTTTTCATCGTGCGCCATGATTTTCGTCGTCTTTTTCATGAACTTCTTGTAAATGGGGTGCTGTTCGCGACGCTCAATAGCGACGACGATGCTTTTCTGCATTTTATTGCTCACGACTTTTCCCACTTTTTCACGCACGATTTTTTTTGTCGTGGTTTCGGGCGTAGCGGTTTGTATTTCTGACATCGTTCAGACTCGTTTTTAGTTCTTTTCGGATTGCGATTTTGCCGCTTTTGCTTTTTGCTGATTGAGCGCGGTTTTCATGCGCGCAATGTCTCTGCGCATATTGCGGAGAATCATCGGATTTTGCGGCGGTTCAAAAGCCAAGTTGAATTTTATGTCGGCAATGCGCTGTTTCATTTCGCCGATTTGCTTTTTCATCTCTTCCGCTGAAAGTACGGCGATTTCGTGTTTCTTCATCTCTTTTCCCTTGTCGGTTCGTTGTTGCAGTTCATATTACTTTTTGACTTCTACGGCTTCGTAGTCCGGGCGCGTAACAAACTTCGTTTTGATAGGAAGTTTTGCGGCGGCAAGTCGGAAGGCTTCTTCGGCAGTTGCTTTCGGAATACCATCTGCTTCGAACATAATGCGTCCGGGTTTAACGACGGCGACCCAAAATTCAGGCGCACCTTTTCCGCTTCCCATGCGCGTTTCAGCAGGCTTCTTGGTTACAGGCTTATCGGGAAAAATACGAATCCATACTTTTCCGTCGCGCTTCATAAAGCGATTCATGGCGACGCGAGCGGCTTCGATTTGACGGCTCGTAATCCATGCTTGTTCAAGTGCTTTGAGCCCGAAAGAACCAAAGTCTACGTTCGTTCCTCTGGTTTCATTGCCTTTCATTTTGCCGCGTTGCGTTTTGCGATATTTCACGCGCTTTGGCATCAACATCGTTGAAATCTCCTATGCGTTAAGAATTTCCTTTAAGAAAAAGTTTAGTTCGCGTAAGCGTGATTATTCGGCAGACTCTTGCGAGGCAGACGGGGCATCGCCGCCGCCTTGTTGAGGTCTTGAACCCGGCTTGCGTCGGCGTCGGCGGTTATCTCCGCGTCCGTCTCCGCCACCACGTCCGTCACGGCGTCCATCTCGGCGGTTATCTCCACGTCCGCCACGATTGCGCTGATTTTCTCTGCGGTCTTTAACCTTTTGACGCTCTTCCTCTTCAATAGAATCAATGCGTTGAACCAATACTTCGCCTTTGTATATCCAAACTTTAATACCAACGGTGCCTGTGATGGTGAAAGCCGTGGACTGTGCATAGTCGATATTGGCGCGCAAGGTATGAAGCGGCACTTTACCTTCGCGGTATTGCTCCATGCGAGCGATTTCCGCGCCGCCCAAGCGACCAGAGACTTGCACACGAATGCCTTCCGCACCTGCACGATTTGCTTGTTGCATGGCTTGTTTCATCGCACGGCGGAACGACACGCGACCCTCAAGCTGAGCAGCAATGTTATCTCCGACAAGTTGCGCGTCAAGTTCGGGTTTCTTGATTTCAATCACGTCGATTTTGACTTCTTTCTGCGTGAGTTTGCCGAGTTCTTGACCAAGTGTGTTAATTTCTTCACCGCTTTTTCCGACGACAGCACCCGGACGCGCCGCGTAGATGTAAAGTTTGATGTTTTTGGTTGTGCGCTCAATGACGACTTTGGACACTCCCGCTTTTTGACGCTTTAAGCGCGTTATGACGTATTCGCGGATAAGGCGGTCTTCTTTGATTTTTTCGGCAACATTGCCACCTGCGTCATACCAACGCGAATCCCAGTCTTTGATGATACCGAGTCTAAAACCGTTTGGATTTACTTTCTGTCCCATTGAGTTAGTGCGTCAAAAAATTATCAAGATTTGATTCGTTTTTCATCAACCACAATCGTGAGGTGGTTAGAGCGTTTTCTCATTCGGTAGGCTCTTCCCATTGGTGCGGGGAGCATACGCTTGAGCGTTACGCCGCCATCGACGAAGGCTTCGGTAACAAATAAGCGTTCTTCGTTCACCTGTCTATCGCTGTGTTTTTGCATGTAATTAGATACAGCGGATTTCAGCGTGCGCAGAACCGTTCTTGCGGCGTGCTTTGTTGAGTTTTGCAAAATGGCTTGTGCTTCGCCAACATTTTTGCCGCGCACGAGGTCTACAACGAGGCGCATTTTTCGTGGCGAAGTTGGTGTATTGCGCTGAACGGCTTGCACTTTGGTGTCTTTGGCTCGTTTTTCTTTTCTTGCCGTTGCCGCTTCTCTTTTTCTAACGCTCATGATGATTTTCCTCCGTTACTTTTTGCCGGGCGCAGAAGCCCCTTTTTCTTTCGCTCCCGAATGTCCTCTAAACGTGCGGGTTGGCGCAAATTCTCCGAACTTATGTCCAACCATGTTTTCCGATACATACACGGGAATATGCGTTTTGCCATTATGCACGGCAATCGTGTGTCCGACAAAGTCCGGCGTTATCATCGAAGCGCGCGACCATGTTTTGAGGACTTTTTTTTGTCCTTTTTCATTCATTTCCTTGATTCTGTCCAAGAGTCTATCTTGAACGAACGGACCTTTTTTAAGTGAGCGTGGCATTGCTTAAAAGTGATTACCTTGTTGTTTAGTCTTGTTTCTTGGCTCTACGGTCTCTGACGATGAGTTTCGAGGACGATTTCTTTCCGCGTCTTGTCTTTAAGCCTTTGGCTTTTTGTCCCCACGGCGATTCAGGGTGCTGACGTCCGCCGCCCGATTTAGACTTTCCTGCACCACCGCCCATTGGGTGATCGACAGGGTTGCGCGCCATGCCGCGCGTAATAGGACGAATGCCCAGCCAACGAGACCGCCCCGCTTTTCCGAGCGATACGTTTTCGTGTTCCAAATTTCCGACCACGCCGATGGTGGCTTTGCACTCAATTCTCACTTTTCGAATTTCGCCCGACGGCATTTTCAGCGTTGCATAATTTCCTTCTTTTGCCGCAAGCGTTGCGAATGCGCCTGCACTACGCGCTAATTGCGCGCCTTTTCCTGCTTTCAGCTCGATGTTGTGAATTTCCGTGCCGACGGGAATAAACTTCAATCGCAGTGCATTACCGGTTTTAATGTCTGCGCCGTCGCCACATTCAATTTTATCGCCGACTTTTGTGCCATTCGGAGCAAGAATGTATCGCTTTTCACCGTCGTCGTATTTCAGTAGCGCAATGCGTGCAGAGCGATTTGGGTCGTATTCAATGGCTTCAACGGTGGCGTTCATTTCTTTGTCGCGCTTGAAGTCAATCAGGCGATAGAAGCGTTTTGCGCCGCCACCCATGCCACGTGAGGTTACTCGCCCGAGGTTGTTACGTCCGCCCGTCTTTTTGAGCGGCACAATCAAACTTTTTTCAGGCTCTTTTTTCGTGATTTCTTCAAACGAAGGATACGATGCAAATCGCGTTCCCGGTGTTACTGGTCTTAATTTTCTAACCGCCATGATTCGTCGTGATTGAATTCGTCGTGATTGACCTTTCGAGGTCTGTTATGCCTTTAATCTTTTTTTTCAGATGCGCCCGTGTTGGCGTAGTAGTCGATTTTGTTGTCTTTGGCAAGCGTAACAAATGCGCGCTTTGTATCGGAGTGCTTACCGTATCGCACGCCTTTGCGCGTCATTTGTGCTTTTGCCTTTCCCTTTTTGCTCATTGTGCGCACGGAAACCACCTGAACGCCGAACTTGGATTCTACGGCTTTTTTCACTTCTTCTTTTGTGGCACCGTCTTGAATCTCAAACGCATATTGATTTTTCTCTTCCTGAAGTTTCAAGATTTTTTCGGTGAGAAGCGGTCTTACTAATACGTTGGTCATATTTTGTCTCCGTTACAAAAGATTTTCTTCAAGGGCTTTGACCGCGCTCTTTTGGAGCAACAGCACTTTATTATCCAGAATGTCGTAGGTTGATGCTTTATTGGCTTCCAGGACATTCAGCGTCGGAATATTTCGTCCCGATTTGTAGAGCACATCGTTTTTGCCCGCCGTAAGGAAAAGCGTTTTCTTTCCCGCAATGCCGAGATTTTTGAGCGTGCTTGCAATTTCTTTCGTCTTGATAACTTCGGGCGTGAAGTCTTCGACAACGAAAATTGCATTTGCTTTTGCTTTGTATGCTAATGCCGACTTACGCGCAAGCGTTTTAACTTTCTTGTTAATGCCGACCACGTAGTCGTGCGGTTGTGGTCCGAAAATTGCACCGCCGCCCGGCATCAATGGAGAGCGTTGCGTTCCGCGACGTGCACCACCTGTGCCTTTTTGACGATATGGCTTCTTGCCGCCACCACGAACTTCGGAGCGCGACTTTACTTTGTGCGTGCCTTGATGTTGATTCGCACGAATTGAGCGGACATCGAGATAAATTGCGTGGTCGCTCGGTTGAATCTCGAAAATTTCGGGGTTGAGCGCAATCATTTCGCCGCTGTCCGTTCCGTCCTTTTTCAAAACTTTGAGTTCCATTCTTATTGCTACGTTTAATCGTTACGGCTTGATGATTATGGTTTCTTTGCTGTCGTGATTTGAAGGTAGGCGTTTTTCGGTCCTGGAACCGCACCACGCACAACAATCAAATTGGAGTCGGCAATTACTTTCACAACAACCAAGTTGCGGACGGTAACGCGCTCGCCACCCATTCTGCCGCCCATTTTCAGCCCTTTGAAAGAGCGCGACGGGTGCGATGACCCCCCCATTGAGCCGGGCGCACGCTCACGGTCAGATTGCCCGTGCGTTCTGAAGCCGCCACCAAAGTGATGACGCTTGACAACGCCCGCAAATCCTTTACCCTTTGAGGTGCCGACAATGTCTACCTTTTCACCTTCTTTGAAAACATCGGCTTTAACGACATCGCCTGAATTCAATTCCAACCCAACGATTTCTTTGCGAAACTCGACCACTTCGTAGGCGGGTTTCACATTTGCTTTTTTGAAGTGTCCGATTTGAGGCTTCGGAGTGCGGTTTTCCCGCTTTTCGTTGAACGCAAATTGATAGGCGTTATATCCTTCTTTATCGACTGTCTTTACTTGTGAGATGAAGCATGGTCCTGCTTCAATTACCGTACACGGAACAACTTTTCCTTTGGCATCATAGATGCTCGTCATTCCGACCTTTTTTCCTAAAATTGCACTCATGTGTGTTCGATTTTGTAACCCACCGTTCAGAAACAGCGGTTAATGAATCTGTTATTTGTAATGACTTAGCTCTTGATTTCGACATCAACGCCGCTGGGCAATTCGATTTTCATCAGCAAATCGATTGTTTTGCCACTTGGGTTGATGATTTCAATCAAACGTTTGTGTGAAGCAATCATAAATTGCTCACGCGATTTCTTGTCCACATGGGGAGAGCGATTGACCGTATAAACTTGTGATTCCGTTGGAAGCGGAATCGGACCTGAAATAATTGCGTCCGTTTGTTTGACGACATCGATAATTTTTTCCGCCCACTTATCGACCAGACTGTGGTCATATGATTTGAGCTTGATGCGGATTTTTTGTTGCGCTGCCACGTCTTTTTCTGTGTCTAATTTTGGATAAAAAAGGAGCGTCTGCCGAGACAAACGCCCCTTATTCCTATTCTAATCGTTACTTACGCAATGATTTCAGATACTGCGCCTGCGCCGATGGTTCTTCCACCTTCGCGAATCGCGAAGTTCAAACCTTTGTCCATTGCAACTGGCGTAATCAATTCTACCTCGACGGTTACGTTGTCGCCAGGCATAACCATATCCACACCAGCGGGCAGCGTAACCACTCCTGTCACGTCAGTGGTTCTGAAATAGAATTGCGGACGATAACCAGAGAAGAACGAAGTGTGGCGACCACCTTCTTCTTTCTTCAACACATAAATTTGCGCTTTGAACTTTGTGTGCGGCGTGATGCTACCCGGTTTTGCGATAACCATTCCGCGCTCGACTTCCGTCTTTTCGATGCCGCGAAGAAGCAATCCCGCATTGTCGCCCGCTTGACCTTCTTCGAGGTTTTTGCGGAACATTTCAATGCCGGTCACGACGGATTTCTTCGTTGGTCCAAAGCCAACGAGTTCGACTTCTTCGTTGAGTTTGATTTTGCCGCGCTCGATGCGTCCCGTTGCCACGGTGCCGCGACCCGAAATCGAGAACACGTCTTCGACGGGCATCAAGAATGGTTTATCGACATCGCGCACGGGTGTCGGAATGTAACGATCGACTTCTTCCATTAACTTAACGACAGAATCAACCCATTGCTTTTCTCCGTTGAGTGCGCCAAGCGCAGAGCCGCGCACAATCGGAATTTCATCACCTGGGAATTTGTAGCTCGTCAGCAACTCGCGAAGTTCCATCTCGACGAGTTCCACAAGCTCTGGGTCAGCAATGTCAATTTTGTTCAAGAACACAACGATTGACGGCACATTGACTTGGCGAGCGAGCAAGATGTGTTCGCGTGTTTGCGGCATTGGTCCGTCGGTTGCAGCGACAACGAGAATCGCACCATCCATTTGGGCGGCACCAGTAATCATATTTTTGATGTAGTCGGCGTGTCCAGGGCAGTCAATATGTGCATAGTGACGCTTATCGGTTTCATATTCAACGTGAGACGTTGAAATTGTGATGCCGCGTGCTTTTTCTTCAGGAGCTTTGTCGATTTGGTCGTAAGCCATTGCTTGCGCCATGCCGCGCTCCGCGAGCGTTTTGGTGATTGCCGCCGTGAGCGTCGTTTTGCCGTGGTCGACGT
Organism: Candidatus Thermochlorobacteriaceae bacterium; assembly: GCA_029263855.1. Classification (GTDB taxonomy): domain Bacteria; phylum Bacteroidota; class Chlorobiia; order Chlorobiales; family Thermochlorobacteraceae; genus JANWWM01. Next base: position 200,823 of record JAJUFC010000002.1, read on the forward strand.
GACCAATCGTGCCGATGTTCACGTGCGGTTTGTCTCTTTTGAAATTCTCTTTAGCCATTGTTGGATTCCTCCAAAGTTAGCAGTTGCAAGTGGTTGTGGTTAAACTCAAATTTTCTTTTAGCGACTTATGCTTCAGCCGTTGCTTTTGCACCGCTCTTCTCGATAATTTCTTCGGCGACTGCCTTAGGCGCTTCTTCATATGCGAAGAATTCCATCGTGTAGTTTGCGCGTCCTTGCGACATTGACCGCAAGTCGGTTGAATAACCAAACATATTTGCAAGCGGCACTTTTGCAGTAATGACTTGCTCGCCGTGTCGCGCTTCCATGCCTTCAATTCGTCCGCGACGACTCGAAAGGTCGCCCATTACAGAACCCATGTAGTCTTCGGGCGTTGTTACTTCAACTGCCATAATCGGCTCAAGAAGCACAGGGTTTGCGCGACGCGCACCTTCTTTGAAACCGATTGAACCTGCAATTTTGAATGCCATTTCCGATGAGTCGACCTCGTGATATTTTCCGTCAAACAAGGTTACTTTTACGTCTTGCATAGGATAGCCTGCTAACACCCCGTTTTTCAACGCTTCTTCAATGCCATTTTGAACTGCTGGAATATATTCTTTCGGAATAGCCCCACCTTTGACTTCGTTGACGAACTCAAATCCTTTTCCTTTTTCCGAAGGCTCTACATAAAGATTTACCAATCCAAACTGACCTTTACCGCCCGATTGACGCACAAATTTTCCTTCGGCTTCAACGCGCTTGCGAATGGTTTCTTTGTAAGCCACTTGCGGCTTGCCAATGTTTGCCTCAACCTTGAACTCGCGTTTCATTCTATCAACGATGATTTCAAGATGCAATTCGCCCATGCCTGAAATAATCGTTTGGTTGGTTTCTTCATCGGTTTTCACGCGGAAGGTTGGGTCTTCTTCTGCAAGTTTTTGGAGCGCGATACTCATTTTTTCGGAATCTGCCTTTGTTTTCGGCTCGATTGCGATTTGAATAACTGGCTCAGGGAACACAATTTTCTCGAGCACAATCAACTTTCCGTCTTCGCAGAGCGTATCACCTGTGCGCGTATCTTTCAATCCAACAATACCGACGATTTCTCCCGCCAACCCTTCTTCTAAATCTTCTCTATGATTGGCGTGCATTTGGAGCACACGACCAACACGTTCTTTTTTGCCGTTTGTGGCATTGATAACGTAGCTGCCAGAATTGACTTTTCCCGAATAAACGCGGACATATGTCAAGCGTCCAACAAACGGGTCTGTCGCAATCTTAAATGCAAGCCCCGAAAATGGCTCATCATCAGAAACTTTGCGCACCAACTCGTTGCCTGTTTTGGGGTCTGTGCCTTTTACTTCTCCGATGTCAATCGGCGAGGGCAGATAATCAACAACTGCGTCCAACATAAACTGAACGCCCTTGTTCTTGAAAGATGAGCCACAGAGCATCGGAACAAGAATCAATTTCAAGCAGGCTTCTCGGAGTGCGGCTCGAACTTCTTCTTCGGTCGGCTCTTCGCCACCGAGATATTTTTCCAAAAGCGTATCGTTAACTTCCGACACCGATTCAATCAAATTCGTGCGCCAGTGCTTGACGATTTCCACCATATCGGCAGGAATTTCAATTTCGTGGTAGGCCGTGCCATCTTCCGCATCATAAATTACGCCCTTCATACGAATCAGGTCAACGAAGCCCTTGAACATATCCCCCTCACCGATAGGAAGCTGAATCGGAACAGCACGCGATTTCAATCGATCTTGAATCATTTTTACCACATTCAAGAAATTCGCACCGATTCTATCCATCTTGTTCACATATGCAATGCGCGGCACTTTATACTTGTTCATTTGACGCCAAACGGTTTCTGACTGCGGCTGAACACCTGCAACTGAGTCAAATAATGCAACCGCACCATCGAGCACACGCAAAGAACGCTCGACTTCAACGGTGAAGTCCACGTGTCCCGGCGTATCAATAATGTTGATTCGATGCTTTTTGTCTTTGAAGTTGCCATACTTCGCTGTCCAAAAGCAAGTCGTTGCAGCTGAGGTAATCGTAATTCCACGCTCTTTTTCTTGCTCCATCCAGTCCATTGTTGCCGCACCATCGTGAACTTCGCCCAATCGATGGACACGACCGGTGTAATAGAGAATACGCTCGGTTGTTGTGGTTTTTCCTGCATCAATATGTGCAGAAATTCCAATATTTCTTACTCTGTCTAACGCAATCTGTCTGGGCATTGTCGTTTGTCGGATTCGGTTTTCGTTATGACTGACTTAAAATGATTAGAACGGACTACTTAGAATCGGAAATGCGAAAAGGCTTTGTTTGCTTCTGCCATTTTGTGAACTTCTTCTTTTTTGCGCACCGAATTTCCTTGATTGTTTGAGGCATCCAGAAGTTCAGCGGCAAATTTATCTGCCATTGAGCGTCCGCCACGCTTTAAGGAATTTTCTTTAATCCAGCGCATCGCAAGCGCGAGTCGTCGGTCGGCACGCACTTCAATCGGAATTTGATAGGTTGCGCCCCCGATTCGTTTGCCGCGCACTTCCACGACGGGCGCGACGTTTGAAATCGCTTTACGGAATGTCTCAAGCGGATTTTCTTGATTTTTCTTCTCCATGATGTCAAACGCCTTATAGACGATATTGCGAGCAATGTTTTTTTTGCCGCACTCCATAATTGCATTTATTGCGCGCTCTACTACGGGGTCTTGGTATTTCGGGTCGCCGAGCGAACCGCTTCTATTTGATGATTTCTTACGCATAATCTTCGTTCGTTCAATTATTTTTTACCTTTTGCCGCTGGCGCGCCTTTGCCTGCCACCGCTGGTTGAGCTTTCTTGGAGCCGTATTTAGAGCGAGAGCGACCACGATTTGCAACACCTGCCGTATCAAGCGAGCCACGAACAATGTGATAGCGCACGCCGGGAAGGTCTTTAACACGACCGCCACGAATCAGCACGATGGAGTGCTCTTGGAGATTGTGACCTTCTCCTGGAATGTAGGCGATAACTTCTTCTTGATTTGAAAGACGAACTTTCGCCACTTTACGAAGTGCCGAATTTGGCTTTTTCGGGGTCGTTGTGTAAACACGTGTGCATACGCCACGCTTTTGCGGACAACTTTCAAGTGCCGGCGAAGCGGTTTTGAACGCTTTCGAGTTTCTTCCTTTGCGAACTAATTGTTGTATCGTTGGCATTGCTTTGCTTTCTGATGCGATGCGAAATTAACCTCTGAAAAAAAAAAAATCTTCTGTCAAACGCTCTTCGGAAATTTTGCCCTCAACACATCACAGTTTTCTGTAACGATTCGCTTTGATTGTCCGTCTGTCCATTTCGCTCTTGATTATTTACTTCAAATACTCGCTCAAATACTCAACTTTGAAACCGAGCGTCTGAAACCCCCTTATTTTATGCGGGTTTAGCGAATATGCAGTGTGTTTTTGGCGGCGTTACCTTCCAAAAAGGACTGCAAAGGTAGAGGTTTCGATTTGATTTTCAAAATTTTTATAGGATTTTTTCGGACGTTTTTCAAAAAATGGCATGCTGTTAAGCACTGCACGGTTTCACAAACCCCTACATATTCTCTATATTCGCCCGCTTCAAAAGTAAAAGATAGCCTTTGGCGCGAAACGGTCGCGCTGTAACTAATCGCAATTCAAACAATGGTTTTTACAAGAGAAATTGATTTAGGACAAGGAAAAGTCCTGAAAATTGAAACGGGCAAAATGGCAAAGCAAGCCGATGGCGCTGTGGTTGTTTCAATGGAAGACACAATGGTTTTGGCGACGGCAGTTGCCAAGAAAGAAGCCGCGCCGAATCAAGATTTTTTTCCGCTTCAAGTTGAGTTTCGTGAGAAATACTCCGCGGCGGGTCGTTTTCCGGGAGGCTTTGTTAAGCGAGAAGGAAAACCGTCGGAAAAGGAAGTGCTTTCAGCACGCCTCATTGACCGTGCACTACGCCCGCTCTTTCCTGACGGATTTTACAACGAAACGCAAATCGTCGCCAGCGTTATTTCATCTGACCGCACAAACGACGCTGATGTGCTCGGCGGCGTGGCGGCTTCGGCGGCATTGTGCTTTTCCGATATTCCTTTTTATACGCCAATGGCGGAAGTGCGCGTCGGCAGAATCAACGGCGAGTTCATCGTCAATCCGCATACCGAAGAATTAGATGACTCCGATATGGATATTTGCATCGGCGGCACGAAAGATACCATCTGCATGCTTGAAGGTGAGATGCAGGAAATTTCCGAAGCCGATATGCTTGCCGCAATTAAGTTCGGGCACGAGGTCATTAAAAAAATATGCGCCGTGATTGAAGAGATGATGAAAGAATGCGGCAAGCCAAAACGCGCTTTCACGCCGCTTACACTTCCCGATGATTTAACCGAGTTTATCAAATCTGCTTGTTACGATAAACTTTACGCCCTCGCTCAAGAGCCGCTTCAAAAAGAAGAACGCGCCGATAAAACCAAAGCCATTTACGACGAAGCCCTGAAAGCAACCCTCGAGAAATTCAAAGCTGAACTCACTGATGAGATTCTCGCCACCAATCCTGAAAAGGCGATTTACCTCAATGAAAAAGTTATCAAAGGCTACATTCACGACCTTGAAAAGAAAGCGATGCGTGAAGTTGTGCTAAACGGCGGCAAGCGGCTCGACGGGCGCGACCTTACAACCATTCGTCCTATCTCGATTGAACTTGGCTTGCTTCCGCGCGCGCACGGTTCTGCGCTTTTCACGCGGGGCGAAACGCAAGCCCTCGTTACGCTGACGCTGGGCACGAGCAAAGATGCACAACTTGTCGACACACTCGTCGAAGAGCCTGAAAAGCGATTTATGCTTCATTACAACTTTCCGCCATTTTCAGTCGGCGAAGTCGGTAGAATGACGGGCGTCGGTCGGCGCGAAATCGGGCACGGCAATCTTGCTGAACGTGCCATCAAAGTTATGTTGCCAAGTGAAACAGAGTTTCCTTACACCATGCGCATCGTCTCCGATATTTTGGAATCGAACGGTTCTTCTTCGATGGCGTCGGTTTGTGGCGGCACATTAGCCGTCATGGATGCGGGCGTCCCCATTAAGAAACCGGTCGCTGGAATTGCGATGGGACTTATCAAAGAAGGCAACCGATATGCGGTTCTCTCCGACATTCTCGGCAACGAAGACCACTTGGGCGATATGGACTTCAAAGTCGCAGGCACGAAAGACGGCATCACCGCTTGCCAAATGGACATCAAAATCGATGGGCTTGATTACGATATTCTCATCAAAGCCTTAGAACAAGCAAAACAAGGCAGATTGCACATTCTCGCCGAAATGGAAAAAGCCATCGCCGCGCCCCGTCCTGAACTCTCCAAATACGCGCCGCGCCTGACGACGATGCAAATCCCGATTGATGCCATCGGCGCGGTCATTGGCAAAGGCGGCGAGACCATTCGCGGAATCATTGCTGAAACAGGCACGGAGATCGACATCGCCGATGATGGGACGGTTACGATTGCTTCCACGACGGGCGATGGCGCAGAACGCGCGATGGCGCGCATCAAGCAACTGACGAGCGAACCCGAAGTCGGAACAGTCTATGAAAACGCGCTCGTCAAAGAAGTCCGCGATGAACTTGGCGCTTTCGTGGAAATTCTTCCAAAGACCGAAGGGTTGCTTCACATTTCTGAAATTTCACATGAGCGCGTCGCAAAAGCCAGCGACAAACTCAAAGCGGGGGAGCGCATCGCCGTCAAACTTATTGACATTCAAAAAGATCCAAAGACGGGCAAAACGCGCTTGAAACTTTCCGCGAAGGCGTTGCTTCCAAAGCCCGAAGGTTATGTCGAGCGTCCGCCGCGCGAGCCGCGTCCCGAAGGTTCGTTTAATCGCGAGGGTGGAAGTCGTGGGAATGGTCGACGCGACGACCGCCGACCGCCGCGCAACTGACCACAGAATTTCTTGACATGGTTGAATCCCGCTTTCGCAAGGCTGTAATAGCAAAGCAGAGCGGGATTTTTGTTTTAGACTCAACGCATCATTTATGTTCACCTACCGCGTTATTTTTCGCACTTGCGACACGGTCAATTCCGTGCACGGCGCAAAGCGTCCGTTTGGATTAGACAAAACCACGCTCGTCAAACTGTGCTTTTTGAGCCTTCACAACGCCATCAAGCATTTGCCGCACGAGATTTTCATTTTGGGCGACAAACTTTCCGATGAAATCCAATCATTCTTCAAGCGATTTCCCGTAACGCTTACCAACGGCGTTTATGGCAACGATGAATCAATCCGTCAATCGATTCGGCTCGCGCAGGGCTATCCTGAAAACGATTGGATTTACTTCTGCGAAGACGATTACCTTCATCAACCGTTTGCGTTTGAGTATATCCATGAACTGATTACGAATCGCAATGAAATCCTAAAACGCAAAGCTCGCCGATTCTACCTTGCTCCCTTCACCACCGATACAAGCCAACTGCCGCTCTTCATTTCGCCCGTCGATGACGCGCTTCGCTACAAGCCCGAGTGGCGATTTCAATCGCTTCTTTTTCTGACGCGCTTCAACCACTGGCGGCAGACAAGCCACACCACCTACACGTTTCTCGCCGAAGGCAAAACGGTTCGCCAATTCGCCAACATCTTGTTGGAATCTGCCAAAGGCGCGAAAGATGGCTTGATGAGCCGCAAAATGTATGGTCGCTTGACCTTCCGCAACAAAGGCTTGTGCCTTTCGCCGATTCCTTCGCTCGCCACGCATTTGCAAGAAAACGAACTCTCGCCGCTCGTTGATTGGACGCGGCTTTATGAGCGATGCAAACTTGAATTGGAACAAATCGAGCGATGAAATTTCCAATCCGCGCGCTTTACGCCAGCCACTTCGACCATGCGCGAATGGGCGGACAAAAAAGCCTGCTCGCGATGATTGAGCATTTGGACAGACGCAAAGTAACGCCCTTTGCCGCCGTGCCCGCCGAAGGCGAACTCTCGCGTCTGCTTCGCCAATTAGATTGCCCCACGTTCATCGTGCCGTTTGAAGACGCGCGCCGAACTTACCTTTGGAAGCGTTGGCTTCCCGAAGCGCGACGGTTCTTTGCTAATGTCAATCGACTTCGCGCGCTGATTCGCGAACATCGCCTTGACGTGCTTCACCCCGACGAAGAAAGCGACGCGGTTACGTGCGGCTACGCCAAGAAAACGACCGCCGCGAAACTTGTTTATCACGTTCGCCTCACGAATCCGACCAAGTTGGATAAATTGATTGAACGCTTCGCTGACGGCATCATCGGCGTTTCCGACGGCGCGCTCGCACGCTTTGCGCAGTTTCCCTCCACAAAAAAGCGCGTCATTTTTGACGGCGTGGATTTTTCAATCTTTACCCCGCCTGAAAATCGCAACGCGCTTCGACGCGAGTTAGACCTCCCTGAACGCGCCTTCATTTTGCTGTTCGTCGGACAAGTGAAAGCGGGCAAAGGCATTTTTGACATATTGAACGCCTTGACCTTGCTCAAAACGCAGTTGCTCGACTTCGAACAGCCGCTCTTTTTAATCGCGGGCAAACCGATTGACGACGCAACCCTTCCCGAAGTTCTCGCCAAAATCCAACAAGAAAACTTAACGGCGCGCTATTTGGGGCATCGGAACGACATTCACCGATTGATGCAAGCCTCTGACGTGCTTACGCTTCCGTCGCACGAGGGCGTTGAAGGCTTGCCACGCGTTTTGATTGAAGCGATGGCGTGCGGCGCAATCGGATTTGGAACAAACACGTCGGGACTGCGCGAAGCCTTCGCCGACGGAAATGGCGTGATGGTTCAGGAGAAATCGCCGAGCGAGATTGCGCGAGCGATTTTGGAACTGATGCGCGACGAGGCGATGCGAGAAGCCTATCGGAACAAGGGGATTCAAAGCGTCAGAGCGCGGTTCGATGTTCGCGCCAACACCGATGCCGTGATGCGATTCTACGAGACCGCGTTATGACTCTCCCTCCGCGATGCGTTTGAGTTCGACGAGTTTCATCATCGCTTCAATCGGCGTGAGTTTGTTGAGGTCGAGTTTTTGAAGCGCGTCTTTGAGCCGCGAATCGCCGATTTCAAACAGCGAGATTTGCATATCGGGCGTTTTGGGCTTAATGGCTTTGACTTTGTTTTTAACAGCGGCTTTATTTGCCGTTTCAGGAAGTTCTTCGCGTGATTCAAGTTCAGTCAAAATTTCTTTTGCACGTGAAATCACTTGTTGGGGTAAGCCTGCCATTTTCGCGACTTCAATGCCATAACTGTTATCCGCCGCACCGCGCGCGATTTTTCGGAGAAAGATGACCTTATCTGGCGTTTCAGCAACCGTAGCGTTGTAGTTTTTCACTGCCGCAAGATGCTCTTCCAATTCGGCAAGTTCGTGATAGTGTGTGGCGAAGAGCGTTTTTGCGCCGATGTGATTGTGAATATGCTCCGTCATCGCCCACGCGATTGACATGCCGTCGTAGGTGCTCGTGCCGCGTCCGATTTCATCAAGCAAAATCAAACTTTTTTCTGTGGCGTTGTTCAAGATGTTTGCCGCTTCGTTCATCTCGACAAGAAACGTGCTTTCACCAGCGGCGAGATTGTCAGACGCACCGACGCGCGTGAAGATTTTATCCACGATTCCAATTTCCGCGCTCGATGCCGGCACGAAACTGCCCACTTGCGCAAGCAAGACGATAAGCCCAACCTGACGCAGATACGAACTCTTGCCCGCCATATTCGGACCCGTGATAATCAGCACGCGCTCTTCGCGATTGAGCGCGCAATCATTCGGCACATACTTTTCGCCTTCGGGCAAAATGCGCTCCAAAACGGGGTGTCGTCCGTCTTTGATGACGATGCTATCGTTTTCATTGACGATGGGCTTGGCGTAGCCATATTGCTCGGCGCACTCGGCAAGCGAGGCAAGGGAATCGAGCGTGGCGAGCGCGTCGGCGTTTTGTTGCAAGCGTTCCGACTCCGCCGCAATCGTTTGGCGCAACTCGCTGAACAATCGCGCTTCCAACTCCGCCATTTTTTCTTCCGCCGTCAAAATTTTTTGCTCGAGTTCTTTCAAAATCGGAATCGTGAATCGCTCGGCATTGACCATCGTTTGCTTGCGCTCGTAGTGATTTGGGACTTTGGACTTATTGGCGTTGCTGATTTCGATGTAGTAGCCGAAGACTTTGTTGTAGAGAACTTTGAGCGAGGCGATGCCAGTTTTTTCGCGTTCTTCGGTTTGGATTTCAAGCAGTTTGTCTTTCGCGTTGTTTGCAACGTCGCGATAGTCATCGAGTTCGGCGTTGTAGCCGGGTTTGATTGCGCCGCCGTCGGCAAGGTTGATGGGCGCGTCGGGCGAGAGCGCGTCTTCAATGCGTTGCGCGAGGTCGTCGCAATTATCAAGTTTTGCGTGAAGCGATTGCAAGAGTACGGCGCGCGTTGAAGCCAACTGCGTTTTTATGATAGGCAGTTGCCGAAGCGACGCGCCAAGCGCAAGAACTTCTTTCGGATTGGCGCGATGCGTGGCGATGCGCGAGAGCGCGCGTTCAAGGTCGCATATCGCTTTGAGCGTCGCTCGCAACTCGCTTCGCATCGCTCGATGTTCTTTCAACTCCTCGACGGCATCGAGCCGCGCGCCAATGAGGGCTACATCTCGCGACGGACGCGAGAGCCACTTCTTGAACAGCCGCGCGCCCATCGCAGTTTGCGTTTTATCCATCACGTCAATCAGCGTGCCGTCGCGTCCGCCGTCGCGCATTGAGTAGATGATTTCCAAATTGCGCTTCGTTTGCGCGTCAAGCCCGACGAGCGTTCCCGTCTCGAACCGCGAAATTTTCTGAATGTATTGAAGTTTACCGCGCTGAGTTTCTTCGAGATAATTGAGAATGACGGACGCAGCGACTTTGGCGGCGGGAAGTTCCTCAATTCCAAAGCCTTTGAGCGAATGGGTTTTGAAGTGATTGCGCAAGGTTTGTTCGGCGTAATCCAAACTGAACATCCACTCGTCCAATTCGGTGAAGGGCATTTCGCGTCCCATCGCCTCGGCGAGCGTGGCTTTTTGCTCTTTTTGTTTTTTGGAGATGATGATTTCCGAAGGCTGAATCGTCTGCAACGCTTCTTTGAGGCTCGCCGTTGCGACTTCGGTGGCTTGAAATTCGGCGGTCGTTACATCAATGAACGCAATGCCGACAAACTCGAACTGACGCTCTTTTTGAAAATGAACGGCGCAAAGGTAGTTGTTCTTTTTCTCGTCGAGCAGGCGGTCGCTGAAATTCACGCCGGGCGTGACGATGTCGACGACTTCGCGCTTGACGATGCCACGAGCAAACTTGGGGTCTTCCATCTGCTCGCAGACGGCGACGCGAAAGCCTTTCTTGACCAATCGCGCCACATAACTTTCAAGCGCGTGTTGCGGAAAGCCCGCCAACGGCACGTCTGCCGCCGCGCCGTTGGAGCGTTTTGTCAGAACAATGCCGAGCGCGTTGGAGACTTCCTTCGCATCGTCGTTGAAGGTCTCATAGAAATCGCCGACGCGAAACAGCAAAATGACATTCGGATATTGCGATTTGATTTTCTCGTATTGCCGCATCAGCGGCGTTTCGTCGCGCTTTGTCACAGCGAAGCGTTTTGGATTGATAGCGTTTTGAAAATTGATTGACGGACTTGCGGCGAGATAATACGGAAAAAGCGTCAATCATTTTCTTGCTGGGCTCTGCGTCGCTCCCAAAGGAAAGGGTTGGGGTTTTGACGCGGACGTTTAACTTTTGCCTTTCAACTTCCAATTCGCAACAGGCTTGAAACAAACTTTCTTGCGCCGAATGTCCGCGATTCGCTTTGACCGCAACGAACTTGCGGGCGCGTTTGGCGACATTGGCACAGACTTGCCGCTTCTCATCGGCGTGATTCTCGCGGCGAAGTTAGACCCTGCCAGCGCGCTCATCGTTTTTGGCGGAATGCAAATTTTGACCGCGCTCGTTTATCAAATGCCGATGCCCGTTCAGCCGCTCAAAGCGATGGCATCGCTCGTGATTGCCCAAAAAATCAGCGGCGAGGTTCTCTTTGGCGCAGGCTTGGCGATTGGCGCGATGATGCTCGTTCTCTCGCTCACGGGCGCGCTGTCGTGGCTTGCGCGCGCGATTCCGAAAGCCGTCGTGCGCGGCATTCAATTCGGGTTGGGGATTCAACTCGCCTTGCTCTCGCTCAAAGACTATGTTCAATCCGAAGCCGCATTGGGCTACGCGCTCGCCGCAATCGCTTTCGTCGTCATCATTCTGCTGATGAACAACCGCCGATGCCCCGCCGCGCTGTTCGTGATTGCGCTCGGTGTTGGTTACGCGCTCGTCGTTCATTCCGAAATGATTTTTCATCAATCGTTTGTCGGCGTTTCGCTTCCGCGTTTTTTCGTTCCGACTTGGGAAGCCGTCGCTACGGGATTTGTTTTGCTCGCGCTTCCGCAACTGCCGCTCTCGCTGGGCAACTCGATTTTGGCGACAAAGCAAACAGCCGCCGATTTCTTTCCCGAAAAAAAACTTTCCGTTGAGAAAATCGGGCTCACCTACTCGGCGATGAACTTGATTTCGCCGTTTTTGTCGGGCGTTCCCGTCTGTCACGGGTCGGGCGGAATGGCGGGGCATTATGCGTTTGGCGGGCGGACGGGCGGCTCGGTCATCATTTACGGCGCGCTCTATCTCGCGTTAGGGCTTTTCTTCGCGCCCGGTTTCGAGCGCGTCGTCAAACTCTTTCCGCTTCCAATTCTCGGCGTGATTCTCTTCTTCGAGGGGCTTTCGCTCATCAAACTTTTGCAAGACCTTTCAGGCGAGACGAAACATTTTTTCGTTGCGACGCTTACGGGCGCGATGGCGGCGGGCTTGCCCTACGGCTACGTGATTGGCGTCATCGCAGGAACGCTGATTTGGCGATGGGGATTCAAACAAGATTTTTAACGCTCCGACGTTTCTTTTTCCGAAACGGCTTTTTCAAGTTCGGCGAGTTTTTTGTCGAGGCGATAGAGATAAATGAAAATCCCCGTCCAAATAATCAAGACGATGATTAAGACGACGTAGATGGAATTCTGAACGAGGAAATCAAGCATGAGATTTGTTGTTTATTGAACACAAATAACTTGTCCTTTCTCAATCTCTGAGAGAGCCTGTTGAATTTTAGGAACCAGCGGCAGATGGTCTTTGAGACGATTCGTTTTGGCTTTCAATACAATAATGGCTATTTCACTTACAAGCGCGTTATTTTGCTGCGAGATCAAGTTCTGGTCGGCGGTAATAAAAACGTCAAACTTATCTTTCATCACTTGCAAGAGTTGACCGTTTTTCATGCCTGCCCAACCCATTTGCTGAACCGTTTTTATGCTGTAGGCTTGAAGTTGATTTGCAAGACGCTTATCTAAGTTTTCATCAAGCAGTATGGTCATTTTGAGCAGTGGTGAGTTCGGCTACCATTTTGTCCTTGACAATTTCCAAAAATGCAATAACCTGTTCTCGCGACACCGAAGGAAATCCTTCTAAGAAATCATCAATCGTTTCTCCGCCTTCCAAGTAGTCTAATAAAATTTGGACGGGCACTCTTGTTTGTGCGAAGACGGGCGTTCCCCCCAGAATTTCTTTGTCAACCACAATCGGGTTTTTCATACTTCTCATGCTCGAATTAAACTTACCTTTTCTGCCAATTTCATTTGCCGAACACGAAGGCTGTGTAGCCAGAAGAAGAGCGCGATGAACCCCAGCATCGAGCAGTAGAGGACGGCGCGAATCATTGGGTCGGTGGTTGAAGAAACGGCGGGGTTGATGCCCGCTTCGCCGCCTTCGGGCGAGCCGGGGTGCAAGCCGGGCACGAGACGCGGCAAGACGAAGTAAAGGAAAATGAGCGCGGGAAACGAGAAGATGCTATACACGCTCGCGAGCGTCGCGCGTTTTTCCGCCGAATCGACCGCGCTCCGCAAGGCGAAGTAAGCCGAATACATCAAGAAGACTAAAAAGATGGTCGTTTGTCGTGGGTCCCAGTGCCAAAACGCGCCCCAAGTTACCTTTGCCCAAATCGCGCCCGTAACCATCGCCAAGATGTTAAACAAAAATCCCAAGCCCGAGGCGGCTTCGGCGTTCATATCGCTTTCCAAATCGCGCGTTTTGAGATACTTCGCGCTGAACCACACCGACGTGAAAAACGCCACGACCGCCGTAATCGCCATTGGCACGTGGAAGTAAATGTTCTTCGTCGTTTCGGCGAGCATTCCAACTTTATTCGGCGAGGCAATCGCAAAGACAATCACGCCGACAAACCATACATATAATCCCACTTGAAAAATCTGCCTTTTCATTTTTAACCGAGTTTAATTCGCGGGTCTACAATCCCATAGAGGACGTCGGCTAATAAGTTGCCCATAACGATTAACGTTCCTGAAATGAAGGTATTGGCGATGATGAGCGGGTAATCTCTCGCAAAGACGGCTTCGACGGCGATGCGCCCCATTCCCGGAATCGCGAAGATGACCTCGATGAAAAGCGCGCCGCTGAACAACGCGGGGAGCGAGCCGCCGAGAATCGTTACGACGGGCAAGAGCGCGTTGCGCAAAGCGTGTTTGAAGATGACGATTTTTTCGTTCAAGCCTTTGGCTCGCGCGGTGCGAATGTAATCTTGCCGAATCACCTCGAGCATCTGTCCGCGCACGTAGCGCGCGAGTCCCGCGATGCCGCCCAAACTGAGCACAAAGATAGGCAAGACTAAATGCTTCAATCGGTCTAAAATGAACTCAAACGTGCCGAGCGAATCCGCGCCGATGCTGTTGAGGTTTGACGCAGGAAACCATCCGAGTTTGAGCGAAAAGACGATGATGAGCATCAGCGAGAGCCAAAACTCTGGCATCGAGTAAATGAAGAGCGCGGAAACCGTCAGCGTTCGGTCGAGTTTCGTGCCTTGCTTGACGGCGGAAATCACGCCGAGCAAAATGCCGAAGATGAACTGCATCGCAATCCCGATGAGCGCGAGCGAAACGGTAATTGGCACGGCTTCGGCAATCACATCGAAGACGGGCTGATGTCGACTGAAACTGCGCCCGAAATCGCCTTGCAACACGTTGCCGAGCCATTTGACATACTGCACGACGAGCGGGTCGTTCAAGCCGTATTGTTCGCGCATTTGTTCGGCGACTTTTGGCGAAACGCCCGGCTGAATGAAGAACGACGCGGGGTCGCCGGGCGCAAGGCGAATGATGAAGAAGGTCAGCGTCAAAACGCCGAAGACGAGCGGGATTGCGCCGATGACGCGGCGCAGCACATAACTAAACATCGCTTATCGCAGGTTGCGTTGATAGAGATTCACGGTTCATTTCACTGCCGTCTCGACGGGCATTGTCGAGAGCGTCCATTTCTCCAAGTCGTTATAGACGGAGAGAATGTTTGGATTTTCGCCAATCACGCGCTTGTTGTAGCCGACGATTCGACTGCTCCAAAACATTGGCACGAAGGGCACGTCGTCATAAAACATCTGCTGAAACTCTTTCCAATAAGGCGCGGCTTCTTCGCGCGTGAGTTTAGATTGCCCGAGTTTGTTGAGTTCATCGACGCGCTTGTTGATGTAGCCAGAGGCGTTGAAATATGACTTATTCAAATCACTTCCGAAAGCGGAGGCGAGGTCGATTTCAAGCCCGACGCCTAGCGCGTTGAGCGACGCATCTAATTGATGCTCGCGCGCTTTCTTTACGAACACGTTGAACTCCACGACTTCAATATTGCACTCGATTCCCAACTCTTTCAGGCTTTGCTGAATAATCGGTGCCATGTATTCGCCTGCCGTTCCACCTTTGGAGTTCATAAGCGTGAAGGAGAACTTCACGCCGTTGCGTTCCAAAATGCCGTCGCTACCGACTTTCCAGCCGTCTTCGGCGAGGAGTTCTTTGGCGCGCTTGGGGTCGTAGGGATAGGGCTTGATGTCGCTGTTGAATGCCCACTTAAACGCGGGTGAAATCGGAGAGGTCATCAATTCGGCGTATTTGCCGAAGTAGTAACCGTCCAAGATTTTTTCGCGGTCAATCGCCATTGCAATCGCAAGGCGGGTTTTCTTCGTGCCGAAAAGCGGGTGCGGCTTGATTTGCTTTCCTTCTTGATAGGCTTTGCAATCAATGTTGGAGAGCATGAGGTAGGAGTAAGTTCGATACTTTACGGTGCGGATATCGATTTGGGGATTTTCTTTCTCGATTTTAATCGCGTCTTCGGGCTTGATACCTTCCATCACGTCAATCGCGCCGGTTTTCAGTTGGGTGAGTTGCGTGGTGTATTCGGGAATGACGCGCATTGTTACGGTCGGGATTTTGCCGGGCGATGGCAAGTTATAAGCGGGGTTTGAGACGACCGTAAATTCTTGCTGGCGTTTCCATTCTTTGAACTTGAACGGTCCGCAACTGACAGTTGGGTTTGAGTTCAATTCGCTCGCACGAAATTCGCTCGGCTTGACGTCCTTCCAGACATGTTTTGGAATCGGTGTCAGCGCAGTGTGGAACTCAATCAAATGTTTGGCGACGGGTTTGTCGAAGTTGAAAATGAGCGTTGTATCGTTGGGCGCGAGAATGGCTTTGTCGTAGTCGACTTCTTCGGTGGGCTTGCCGTTTTTGTCGCGTCGTTTGACCAAGTCCTCGACGTATTCTTGTCGCGCGCTAGCGATGATGGGGTCGCCGTAGAGTTGGTATGTGAACTTGAAATCGTGAGCGGTTACGGGCGCGCCATCGGTCCATTTCACGTCGCCGCGCAGGTTGTAGGTGATGGATTTGAAATCGGGCGAAATCGTCCAATTCTTCGCGATGGCGGGTTCATAGACGAGGTATCCGTTTGCGGTATCGAACGTGCCTGTCGTGATGCCGGGATAAATCATCGAGATGGCGGTCGAGCCTGAAACGGTTGAACTGATGACGGGATTGAAGTTATCGACGTCGCTTCTATCGGCGAGCACGAGCGTCGTCGCCATCGCGTTGGCGACTTGCGATTTGTTTTCTTGCTTTTTTTGACAAGCGGCGGCGCCGAAAAGCATTAAAAGCATAAAAAGAACACGACTGTAATTGACTGTCATTTTCGTCGCTGGTTTTATGTGTTGTGAAAAGTTTCTTGACGCGCTTTTGGTCGGCTATTCAAAATCGTGCTCGAAGTATTCAATAGCTCTACTCTTTTTGGGATTGCGCTTGACTTTATTGGCGCTGAACGCGAATTTCTTCTTTTTGTCGTCTTTGGATTGCTCTGCAATTTTTTCCAAAACGCGCTTGTCCAATTCTTGCGCCGGGTCGTAGCCGTAGTGTTTGAGAAGATAGTTTAGTGCCATCACTTCCGCAATGACGGTGATGTTTTTCCCGGGATAAATCGGGAGTTGAATATGCTGAATAGGCACACCAAGAATATCGGTATTTTTCGGCGCAAGTCCTGTTCGGTCATATTCGGTTTTGCTGTCCCATTCCATCAGTTCGACAACGATCTCGAGGCGTTTTTGATAGCGCACGGCTCGCACGCCAAAAATTTTTTCAACGTTGATGAAGCCCAAGCCGCGAATTTCCATGAAGTGCCCAATCGTTTCCATTCCGCTCGCCATTAAAACCGATTCGCCTTTGCGGGTGATGACAACAGCGTCGTCGGCGACGAGCCGATGCCCGCGCTCGACCAAATCTAACGCGATTTCCGATTTTCCAATGCCGCTTCGCCCTGTGAAGAACATTCCGATGCCATAGACATCGACCATTGAGCCGTGAAAGACTTGGTAAGGCGCGAACTGGTCGTCCAAAAAGTCGGTAACAAGGTAAATGAACTTCGTCGTTGAAAGCGAGGTGCGAAACACGGGAATACGCGCTTCGGTAGCCATTTTCAGAAGGTCTTTATCAAAGTCATTTGCGTCGGTGATGCAGATACAAGGAATTTTGTATGGCGTAATGTTGGCGAAAACTTCACGCCGCTTTTCGGGAGAGAACTGTTTGAGAAAGCGCGACTCGGTGTTGCCCAAAATTTGAACGCGCTGATAAGTAAAAAGATTGGTAAAGCCTGCGAGCGCAAGTCCGGGGCGGTGAATATCGCGTTCAACGATTTTTCGATTCAAGCTGACCTTATTGAGCCGCTCTAATGACACGCCAAGTCGCTCGGTGAGCGCGTCGTAGAGTTCAGCGACGGTGATGTCTTTCTTTTTTAGCGGTTGCTTGTTGAAATCCATTGCGCAATGATAAAGTCGGCAGGTTTGAAATCGCTATGATGAACAGCATGCCACCTTGCACCCCGTAGCACGCTGTTCATCATGAACTCAACGATTAGAGATGTCTAATTTTTTCTTTGTGTTTTTGAAGTTGTCGGCAGATATGCTCGACGCATAAATCGATGGCTTTCTGATAGGTCGGCGCCGCTTGTTTTGAGACAAAAGTGTGGTTATGCACATGCGCCGTGATTTCCGCTCGCTTGTTCGTTACCAAGTCGTGCATTTGATGGTCAAGAATGATGTGGCAGTCGGTAACGCCATTGTAATACTTATCGAAATCCAGTATGGCTTCTCGGGCGTAGCGTTCAATTTCAGGATGGCTTTTCGCATGACGGAGTGTGAATTGAACGCGCATTTTGTTTTCGTTAGCGTGTTGCCCGTTGAGATGTTGCTTTCCCATAATGGCTTTTCCTTTCAAGATAAGTGTTGGTAAGATTCGCTTCGCCACATTTAGCGAGGCGGGTTTGTTGCTTCGCGTTTTCAAAAGCGGATTAGGCTTTCGGGTGCGCTTTGTTGTAGGTTTCTTTTAATCGTTCGAAAGTTATGTGTGTGTAAATCTCTGTTGTTGAAAGATTCTCGTGCCCCAACATTTCGCTGACGCTTCGTAAATCCGCACCGCCGTTGAGCAGGTGCGTTGCAAAGGTATGTCGCAAGATGTGCGGACTTTTTTTCTTCTGCTCGGTTACGCCTGAAAGAAGTTTTTTAACGCGCCGTTGCAGAAGCATCGGATAGACACGCTCCCCTTTTTCAGTGATGAATGCCGCGTTGAAATCTGCGGCGTTTGTTGGATTGGCGTTTGCTGGTGCAGTCTCCCGATTAGAATGGTTTTCAGGTATCTCCTGTTTATGTTTTTCTTTTTTGATACGATGTAACGTATCAAAGTTTCGCCGCACTTCAAAGTATTTCTTCAGTGCTGAAATAGCCGATTTTCCAATTGGCACAATGCGTTGCTTTTTGCCTTTTCCGAGCACCTTAACAAAGCCTTGAACAAGGTCAATATCGTCTGTGTTCAGCCCAATCAGTTCTGAAAGGCGCAAGCCTGCGCTGTAAAAGAGTTCCAAGACGGCTTTATCGCGTGCGCCCTCGAGGGTTGAATCGTCTATGTCGGCAAGGGTTTCTTCGAAGAGTTTTTGTGTTTGTGCTTCGCTCAAAAAAGTCGGAAGGCGTTTGCTGGCTTTCGGCGTGGTTACGCTTGAAGCAGGCGACGATGCCAACACTTTGAGCGAGACGAGAAATTTGAAGAAGGTTTTAATCGCCGCCAATTTGCGCCCGATGGAGCGCGATTCATAGCTCTTCTCCAACAACTCGCCTAAAAAGAGCCGAATCGTGAGCGCATCAATTTGATGAAGTGGAATTTCCGATTCATCTTGCACTTCAAAGTGCGCTTTGAGAAACTGCGCGAACTGCGCAAGGTCGTTTTGATACGCCGTGACAGTGTGTTCCGACAGCATGCGCTCGGTTTGAAGCGAGGCGAAAAAACGTTGCAAGTGCACGGTCATACCGATTTGTTTTTTTACTGTTATGCAAGCCTTATGGAAAAGTAAAAAATTGCTTCTCTGTAAAACGAAAATTCTTCCTATGAAGAGGTTATCTTATGCGTTTCACATCGGTTCATAACGGATTCCTTTGAGACAATGACGCTTTGCAAAGTTATCGGCACGCTTGTCGCCACACAGAAAGACGCTGAATTGCGTCCTGCAAAATTGCTTGTTGTAAAGCCCATAAACCTTGATGGCTCATTTCGCAACGAGCGTGAGATGATTGCGATTGATACACAAGATGCGGGCGAGGGCGATATGGTGTTAGTGGCGCAAGAAGGCGCGGTTGTTGAACAAGTGATGCAATCCGACAAAGTTCCCGCCAATACGATTGTGATGGCAGTGGTCGACGGCTTTGATGTATTTGAGTCGTAAAAACTCGTAGAAGCAACCTTTTTGGAGGTTGCTTCACCCTTTTAGTCCATGATTTTTCTAAGAAATGCTGGCGTTTCTGGATTCGTCTTACGAATTTTATCTCCCGACCCGTCGCCAGACTTCTGTTCGTTTTGCTCCTCAATCGTCTTCATAGCAATCGGCTGTGGCACGGGGATTCCGCGCTTGATGAACGACGGCGTGCTTTCGTCGTTTTTCTCGAACACGTCGGAACTCATGCGCTCCATTTTTCCGCCAACGAGCGGGTTTGAAATTGGTGGCGGCACAGGAGGAGTGGACTTTGCTTCGGTACGTCTGATGACTTGCAGTTCTGGTTGTTTTGTCGATGCAGTGGAAGTTTTTTTGTTTTTGTTGAATCCGGTTGCAATGACGGTTACGGTGATTTCACCCTTCATCGTGTCGTCCTCGACATGCCCGTGAATAATCGTCGCGCCCTCGCCTGCTTGTTCGTGAATGAAACTCATGGCTTCTTTCATATCGCCCATGGTTACATCGCCCGTGATGTTAATGAGCACGCCCGAAGAGCCTTTAATGGAAACGCCGTCCAAGAGTGGCGATGAAATGGCTTCTTCTGCGGCACGCAAGGCACGATTTTCTCCTGACGCGGTTGCCGACCCCATGAGCGCGTCGCCAGAATCGGACATGATGTTGCGCACGTCGGCGAAGTCGACATTGACGAAACCATGTTTGGTTACGATTTCGGAAATGCCTTTGGCGGCGCGATACAGCACATCATTTGCGATGCTGTAGGCTTGCTTGACGCTCAAATCGCCATTTGCGATGCTCAAGATTTTTTCGTTCTGCACCACGATGAGCGTATCGACTTCTTTGCGCAGTTCATCGATGCCGCGCATTGCGGTTTCCATCGTGCGTGCCCCTTCGTATTCAAACGGCTTGGTTACGATAGCAATCGTCAAGATGCCAAGTTTTCGAGCAATGTTAGCGACAACGGGTGCCGCGCCTGTGCCCGTACCTTTGCCCATGCCTGCGGTAATGAAGAGCATATCCGCGCCGCGAATGAGTTCGGAAATTTCTTCTCGCGATTCTTCCGCCGCGTGCTTTCCCACTTCGGGGTTGAACCCTGCACCGAGTCCTTTGGTTGTTGTGCCGCCGATTTGCAATCGATGTGTCGCACGCGACTTCGACAAGGCTTGACTATCGGTATTGCAAGTGATGAACTCTACACCAGCAATTCCGAGATCGACCATGTTGTTGACGGCGTTTCCACCGCACCCGCCAACGCCGATGATTTTGATTTTCGCGCCGAGCGGCGAATAGGTTGTGTCTAATTCAAATGGCATAGTTACTCGCCTCCTTACACGGTTCTTTTTTGTGAATTAAGTTTCGCTCTTCTTCCGAGAAAGTTTGTTTTGTCGTCATATCTCTTGCACTCCGTTTATCGTTTAGATTTGATCGAACCATTCTTTAACCTTATCAAAAATGTTTTTGTCGGATTTCTTTTCCGATTCGTTTTGCGCCGCTTTAGATGTCTCCAATTCCAGCTCTTTTTCTTCGACCGCCTCGTGCGACGGCTGTTCAATCGGCATATTGCGAAACGCATGCAAGACTAATCCCGCCGCCGTTGCATATTTAGGCGAATTAAGTTCGCCCTTCATTCCGCCGTCAAGCCCGTCGGGCGAGCCGATTCGAACATCGAGCCCTAAAACCTGTTGCGCCAAACTTTGCGTGCCTTGCACCAGCGCGCCGCCGCCTGTGATAATTGCGCCCGCATTCAGATATTGATAATCGCCCGATTTTTTTAGCGACTCGCGCACGCGCTCGAAAATTTCCGTCATGCGCGCCTCAATGATGTTCGTCAAAGCAGATTTTCGGAACGACTTCGGCGGACGCCCTTCCAAATCGGAAACCAAAATTTCTTCATCGTGAATCAGGTCGGGGAAGTAAGCGCATCCGTGCTTGACCTTCAACTCTTCGGCAATGTCTTCCAGCGTGTGCAATCCGATGGCAACATCGTTCGTCACGTCCCAGCCTGCAATTTTGACCACTTCGGAATAGCGAATCGCGCCCCGCCGATAAATCGCAATGTCGGTTGTACCACCGCCAATGTCAATAACCACGACACCGCTCTTTTGCTCGCGCCCTTTAATAACCGCCAGCCCCGATGCCACAGGCTCAAACGTCATGCCGTTTACTGAAAGCCCTGCTTTTTCAATACACTGCTCAATGTTGCGGATTTTGCTAATCATGCCCATCACCACATAAACACTTCCGCGCATCGATTGCCCCGCCATACCAATCGGGTCTAAAACGCCCTCTTGGTCGTCGACGATGAACTCTTGTGGAATCGAGTGAATGACGCGCCGCTCCATGTTCAAGTGCTCTAAACTTTTTTTCGCCTTTTCGACCAAGCGCATTACGTCGTTATGATTGACGATTTGCGTTGGGTTAATCGTAATTTCCGCGCTCGACTTAATGCACTGCACATGCTCACCTGAAATGCCCACATTCACGCCTTTGATTTTAATGCTCGAGGTGTGCGAGGCTTCGCTCACCGCCTCACGAATTGCATCAACCGTGCGATTGATATTGACCACCGTTGCACGTTGCAATCCTTCCGACTTCGATTTCCCAACGCCTAAAACATGGATTTTTCCAAACTCGTCTTTTTTGGCAACGACACAGCAGACTTTGGTCGTGCCAATATCCAGACCTACCACAAATTGTTCTTTCGTTTTTCCATTCGTCATCTGTGCACCTCGTTTTCAGTTTTGAGATTTTCGTTTTGGGTTTATTGTCTCATATTCTTTTGCAAAAATTTTTCCGTCAAAACGGACATCAACATACTCAAATGGCTTCAAGCCTTTTTTGACAACGACCTGCTTCCAGAATATTTCAAAGTTGTTCAGCCGTTGCTCGTGGTCGCCGTTTCCGAAAATGACCTTTGCCTCGCTCTCTGCCGTGAAGACATGAAGTTGATTGTCGGCGGCAATGCGCACTTCGCTCACCAGCATCTTGGCGTATTTCGTCTCCATCAAGGCTTTGCAAAAACTGAGTGCGTTTGCTGTTTCTGCACTATCCAGTTTGCTCATCGCATTCATGCTATCGCGAACCATTTTGGTGAATCCTGTCAAGAGCGGCAAGCGCGTGGATTCCAACACCGATTCGCTTTTGTTCATCACGAAGCCTGCTTCATCAATTAGCCTCAATGTTTTGCCGAACGTCGCAATCGCAATCGGTCGCCTTTCCTGCACGCGCAAACGCACAGCATCGGGCAGTTCTTTTGTGGCAATCACTTTGCGAATGTATGGCATTGATTGCAGCGTATCGACGATGTCGGATAAACTCACCTCGTTCATCTTCATTCCGACGAACCGATTCAAGGCGCGTTCTATCTCTTCCGTCTTGCTAATGCGATTGCCTTGCACGATAAAGCGCGTGAGTTCGGATTCGCGCATCCAAAATTTTGAAAGAACAAATACTGCGATTAGCCCAACAACCGCCACCACAAAGACCATCATTTTCGGCGGTTTGAATCCGCTTTTATTGCGCACGAACACTTCCTGTGTTTGTGCGTCTTCATCAAGCGCGGTTGGCTCTTCGGCGTTGAGCGTTTCGGCTTTGGGTTCAATCGGTTCAGCGTAACTGCCGTCGTTTTTAACTTCTTCGTGCTTCGGCTCGTCTGCGTCGTTATACTCAATGTAGTTTGGCATCGTGCGTTGTGCGTTGGATTTAGTCAAATTTTCCAAGCAGTTTAATTTCAAGTTCCAGATTGACGCCGAACTTTCTTTTCACTTCGGCTCTTGTCAGTTCAATCAGTGCGATTACATCACTTGCTTTTGCATTTCCAAGATTGACGATAAAGTTTGCGTGCTTTTCAGAAATTTGTGCGTCGCCAATTCGCTTGCCTTTCAAGCCGCACGCTTCAATGAGCGCGCCTGTAAATCGTGGATTGCCGTTTTCATCAGGCGGCGGATTTTTGAAGATGCTTCCTGCATTCGGCAAGGTGAGCGGCTGTGAGTTTCGCCGTTTTTCCATCCACATCTTTCGGTTTTCCATCGCCACTTTTTGCTCTTCGGCAGACAGTTTTTTGAGCCGAAGCGTGCAAGAGAGAATGATGTCGTTCTCCAAATCTGTCCCGCGATAGCGATACGCCACTTCCTCGCGCCGCAAGGTTTTGATTTCACCACACCGAATCACCTCGACGCTCTCAATGACTTCGAAAATTTCTTTGCCGTAAGCCCCTGCATTCATGAGAATCGCCCCGCCAACACTTCCCGGAATGCCCGATAAGTTCTCCAATCCGCCATATCCTTTTTTGAGCATATCGGCGGCGAGTGCAGGCAAATCTGCTCCCGCTTCCACATAAACAAGGGCAGTTCCGTTTTCTGCTTTCAGATTGATTTTCTCGAGATTTTCACGAAGCGAAATCACGGCACCGCATATCCCTTTGTCGCTAATGAGCACGTTGCTTCCACGTCCCAAAACGAGATAGGGCAGTTTCACTTTTTCAAAGAACTTCAAAGCACTTAGCACATCGGCTTTATCTTTTGGCGACACAAATACATCTGCATTGCCGCCGATACGAAAACTTGAAAACTTCGCAAGATTATAGTTCAACTGAACCTCACCTCTAACGGCTTGACGGAGTTCTTCCAAGTTCAACATTGCTTACTGAATGCTTAATGTTTTGCGCTTATAGTCAATCGTTAGTTTTCGCCCTTTGAAGAATGGGTATCCTAAAATCATATCCACTTTTTTCTTCGCCGTAACCCCTGTGGCTTTGAATTGTTGCTCAATCACGCTTAAATCCATGACGGCGGTTTTGACATTTTTCATCGTAATTCCGTCGAGCGAAACTGCACATACTTTGACGAACTCGACCTTTATTTCTCCGCCGATGCCGTGCGCCGATTTTTCTCTCTTCGGCACATCAAGGTGTGGCAGGTCTAAGTCCGTTGCTAAACTTTGTGCAATCACACACCCCGTTGCGCCTGTGTCGAGTATCGCCGAAATCACGCGCCGTGTTTTCTTGCCCGATACGGCAACCTTGACAAGAATGAGTGGCAACTGCGCCGACGCTAATTGAAATTTAACTGCCATATTTTTTCTCCAATCCTTCTGCAAATTTTTCCGCCCATTTTGTGATGTCGCCTGCGCCCATCATCACCACGAGTTCGTTGCTTTTGACTTCGCTACTCAGTGCCGTGAGCAAATTTGATTTTTCTACGACCATCGCGCCCGAAATTTTATCTGCAATTAAACGACTCGATACGCCCTTGAACTCTTCGGCTCTTTCGCGCGACGGATATACTTCTGTGATGATGACCTTATCCGCAAGGCTTAACGCCGACGCAAAGTCTGACGCGAAATCTCGCGTGCGCGAGTAAAGGTGCGGCTGAAAAACGGCTATGACTTTTCGCGACTTGAATCCGCGCTTTGCCGCTTCAAGCGTCGCACGAACTTCGGTCGGGTGATGCGCATAATCATCGACGACCATCGGCGCATGTTCTCCGCGTTCAAATCGAACCTGAAACCGCCGACGCACGCTTTTGAACTTTGCCAATCCCCGCCGAATGTCCTCAAAACTCAATCCGATTTCAAAGCCGACTGCGATTGCGGCAAGCGCGTTCTTGACGTTGTGAATGCCCGCCGCTTCAATGCCGACAATTCCAACAGATTGACCGCGCCGCATCACTTTGAACTTCAAAGACGTTTGCACTTGTTCAATCTCAATCACCTGAAACTCCGCATCAGCATTGAGTCCGTAGGTTATCGTCTTGCGCTTTAAGTTCGGACGAATCGCGCGCAAATTTTCTTCATCATTACAAAGAACAACTGCGCCATAAAACGGCACTTTGTTTCCAAATTCTGTGAACGCTTGTTTCAAATCGTCAATATCTCTGTAAATGTCCAAGTGTTCGGCTTCGAGCGTGGTCATCACTGCAATCGTTGGCGTCAGTTTCAAGAAGGTTCGGTCGTATTCATCGGCTTCAATCACCATTAAGTCGCCATCGCCCACGAGCGCGCTTCCACCTGAACCGAGGCTCAAAAAGTAATCGGATACGCCACCGATGAGCGCAGTCGGCTCGAGATTGGCTTCGGCAAGCATGGTGGCAATCATCGTGGTTGTCGTTGTTTTTCCGTGCGTTCCTGCTACACAAATGCCCGCTTTGCGCCGCATGATTTCGCCTAAGAGTTCATCGCGCTTGACAACCGGCACCCCTAATTTCATCGCTTCAAGCGTTTCAGGATTTTCATCAACGCGCACCGCTGAAGAATGTGCGACGACTTCCGCACCGTCAATGTTTTGCGCATCGTGTCCGATTGTGATTATCGCGCCGCGCTCTTTTAATCGGTCGGTTACATCGCTGGCGTTCAAATCCGAGCCGCTGACTTTCAAGCCGTTGTTGAGCAAGACTTCGGCAATCGCGCTCATGCCCGCGCCGCCAATGCCGACAAGGTGAATGTGTCTGATTCTGCCGAGCAGTCCTTGTTTCAATCGTTTCATCATTGCTCTACCCTTTTTAGACTTGCAAGCCGTATTGCACTTTGTGCGATTTGTTCGGCGGCGTTTGGCTTGCCGAGAGTTTTTGCTACTTCCTTCATCGCTTTTCGCTTTGCGTCGTCTTCAAGGAGCGAAAGAATTTTTTTGTAAGATTCATCGCTACTGATTTCATCATTCGGAATCAAGACTGCCGCGCCTTTTTCCGACAAATCTTTGGCGTTGAAGTATTGATGATTATCCGCCGCGAAAGGATACGGCACAAGCACCGATGCCATGCCGATGTTGGTCAGCTCAGCAATCGTTGATGCGCCCGCACGGCAGAGCACTAAATCCGCCGCCGAGTATGCCAAGTCCATTCGGTCAATGAACGCGCTGAACCACAAATTTTCTCTTGGCTGAACGCGCGTTGCAACGGCTTCGTAATCGGTTTTGCCAATTTGCCATATCACATTGAGGCGCGTGAGCAAGTCATCGAGTCGCTTTTCAATGGCTGTGTTCAGGCTTCGCGCGCCCAGACTTCCGCCAAATACGAGCAAGGTTTTTCGCGTTGGATTAACCTTGAAAAAACGTCGCGCTTCTTCGGGCGAGACGAGTTCAAAACGTCGGGTTGGATTGCCTGTCATGACGCACGGCACGCGCTTTGAGAAATACCTCCGCGAACTTTCAAATGTGAGATGCACTTCATCGGCACGTGTTGCAAGCCAGCGCGTTGCCCAACCCGGCTTTGCATTTTGTTCTTGAATCAAGGTTGGAATGCCGAAGTCTTGCGCCGCCCACACAACGGGAAAACTCACAAACCCACCAGTTCCAATCACCGCATCAGGCTCTTCTTGCTCGAGCAACTCTTTTGCTTCGTCTATGCTTTCCATCAACCGAAATGGAAACTTCAAATTTTCAAAGAGCGATTTTAACGAATAGCCTCGCTTAAAGGCGACGGCTGAAATCAAGTGAAGCGTGAAATTCCGCTTTGGAACTTCGGTCGCTTCAATGCCGCGCTCTGTGCCTGCAAAGGCGACTTTGGCTTCGGGCTTTTGCCGTAAAATTTCTTCGGCAATCGCGATTGCTGGAAACAAATGCCCGCCTGTGCCGCCTCCTGTCAGCAAAACTTTCACATCAAGAATCGGTTGCCTGTTTCATACTGCTTTTGCTTTCGCTGTCTTCAACGTTCATTTCTGCGCTTGTGGCTTTTTTCTTTTCCTGCCGTTTCTTTTCTCGCGAGATGCTAATGAGCAATCCCACACCGAAGGCGTTGAAGAGTGCCGCGCTTCCGCCGTAACTGACGAAGGGCATTGGCAAGCCCGTCGTTGGCACGAGGTGGCACGCAACCGCCGCATTGACGAAGGCATAAACGCCGATTGCAACGGTAACGCCGTAAGCGAGATACTTGCCGTAATCGTCCATCGCATTTCGCGCAATCAACACGCCGCAAATCAAGATGCCGACGAAGAGCAGAATGATGAGCGTTGCGCCGATGAATCCATATTCTTCGCCCAAGACGGCGAAAATGAAATCGTTGTAAGATGCGGGCAGAAAGAGTTCGCGCTGTTTGCTCGCGCCGGGTCCGAGTCCGAAAACGCCGCCGTTGCCAAGCCCAATTAAGGCTTGCTCAATTTGATAACTTGCTTTATCTGAACCTTCGCCGACGAAGGTGAGAAGCCTCGCCACGCGATAGGGTGCGGCAATCGCAAACGCCGCCGCCACAGGCACAAATGCCAACGCCGTCAGTGCAAGATGCTTCAAATCCACACCGCCGAGAAAGAGCACAATAAAACAGATGCTTACAATCACTGCCGCCGTGCTGAAATTTGGTTCAAGCGCGACGAGTCCCGCGATTCCAAAAACGACGGTTATCATTGGATAGTAAGCACGATATAAATCTTTGATGTGCGATTTCTTTTCGGTAATCATCGTTGCCAGGTGCATAATGAGCGCGTATTTCGCCAAGTCCGACGCTTGAAACTTGAAGCGTCCGTAGCCAATCCATCGCGCCGCACCCTCAATCGCGCCGACCGCTTTCATTGCTAAAAGCATTGCGAGCAGTGCCGCACTCACCACCAAAATTGCCTTGCTAAATTTTTTGAAGAGTTTGTAATCAATCGCGCCGACAATGAAGATGACGCCTAAGCCCAAAACCACGAACAGCAGTTGTCGCCAAAGGAAATACTCTTCGTTGTGAAATTTTTTCGCGCCCCAACCTGCGCCGCTACTATACACCACCAACACGCCGATGCACATAAGCAGAACTACCAAGAGCAAGAGCAGTTTTCCTGCGAGACTTTCAAATGTCTTTTTCGGAATGATATTGCCTTCGGCAAGTTTTCCGAGAACGCTGGTTTCATCAACGTCGCCGCTGTTCCCTTGATGTTGCAAGGGTTTCGGCTCCGTATGGTCAATGATGAATCCACCGTTCATTGTTGTTCGTTGTTTGATTTTCGTTTACCTATTTTTTTTGCGTGCTTGATAAATTATCCCGACGCGGACGGATTGCGCCGCACCGCATCGGGAAGCATCACAATTTGAAGACATAGCAAAGAACAAAAAGAAAGAACAGAACTCGTTGATTGCCTTTGTTACAAATTTCCGACCAAGCGTTTGAAGGTTTCGCCGCGCTCTTCAAAGTTGGCGAACATATCGAAGCTGGCGCACGCGGGCGAAAGCAAAACGGTTTCGCCTTGTGTGGCTTGGCGTCGCGCAAGCCGCACTGCCTCTTCCATCGTTTCGGCTTTGACGACCTTCGTTACATCGCTGAAAGTTTCCGCGATTTTTTCTTTCGATTCGCCGATGGCGATAATCATTTTGACTTTCTCTTTGACAAGCGGTTTTACTTTGCTGTAATCGTTGCCTTTGTCGCGTCCGCCTGCGATGAGCACAATCGGCGCGTTAATGGTGTCGAGCGCATACCAAAGCGCGTTGACCGTTGTCGCTTTTGAGTCGTTGATGAACTGCACGCCGCTCAACTCGCGCACAAACTCGATTCGATGCTCGACGCCCTCAAAGGTCATGATGCTTTCGCGAATGATTTCCTTTTTGACTTCTAAGGCGCGCGCTGCGACTGCCGCCGCAAGCGAATTGTAGACGTTGTGTGTGCCGCGAAAATGCACGCGCCCGATAACCTCTTCTTTTTTCATCACCTTTTCTTTCTCTCCGTTGAATTTTATCGTGAGCCACTCGCCATCGAGATAAGCACACGCTTCATATTTTTTGCTTAGGTTTTTTTCTAAACTCATTCGCACCAACTTTGGCTTGAGCGATTTCAAAACTTCTTTGTCTGAAAACTGCCGCTGTAATTCGATATTATCGATATTGACAATCAACACATCGTTTTCATCTTGCGCTTGATAGATGCGATACTTTGCACGGGCATACTTGCGAAAATCATTGTCGTATCGGTCCAAATGGTCAGGCGTGATGTTGGTAATCACTGCAACCTTTGGCTTGTATGTGAAACAGTGGTCAAGTTGAAAACTGCTTGTTTCTACCACAGCCACATCGCGCTCCGACATTTCCTCGACATAATCCGCAAATGGCACGCCGATATTGCCGACCGCAAAGGCACGGTAACCATTCTCTTTCCCGTCGCGCTCAAAAATTTTGTGTGTGAGCGAGGTTGTTGTTGTCTTTCCGTCTGTGCCCGTTACGGCAACAATGCGTGCCTTGCAAAACCATGACGACATCTCGATTTCGGAATATACCGGCACGTTTGCCGCCTCTAATCGTTTGACAATCGGTGCATTGCTTGGCACGCCCGGACTGATGACCGCAAAATCGCACTCAAAGACGCGCTCCGTGTGTCCGTTTGCTTCAAAGTCGATTTTGCTTCGCTCCAATTTTTCAATGAACCGTTTATCCATCGCGTCTCGCTCTGTAAGAAACACTCTTGCACCATGTTTTTTGAGCAACGTCGCCGCCGAAATTCCGCTTCGCTTTCCGCCGATAACCGTTACGCGCTTTTGATGTAATTCTTGAATGTTCATTAGCGCAATTTCAAACTGATTAAACTTGCCGCCACGAAGACGAGCGTTAGAATCCAAAACCGAATCACGATTTTTTCTTCCTGCCACCCCAACATCTGAAAGTGATGATGAAGCGGAGCCATCTTGAACACTCGCCGACCTTCGCCATATTTCCATCGCGTAAACTTGAACCAATAGCGTTGAATAATCACCGAAAGGGTTTCAATGAGAAAAATCCCTGCAATCACCGGCAGTTGCAATTCTTTCTTGATGAGAAGTGCAATCACCGCAATCGCGCCGCCAATCGCCAGCGAGCCTGTATCGCCCATAAACACTTGCGCAGGGTGCGCGTTGAACCACAAAAATCCAATGCACGCCGCCGCAATCGCGAGAGCGATAATCGCCACCTCGCCCGCGCCCTCGATGTAGACGATGTTCAAATACTTGGCGAACTTGGCGTTGCCTGTCAGGTAAGCGAAGCCCGCAAGCGCGATGAGCGTAATCGCCGAACAGCCTACCGCAAGCCCATCGAGTCCGTCAGTTAAGTTCACTGCGTTCGACACCGCCGCCACAATGAAGACGCACACAGGGATATACCAGTAGCCATAATCGACAATCAAATTTTTAAAGAACGGCACCGTCGTGTTTGAAAGCAACGCCGAAAGTTTTGGGTCTAAGACGGTGTAAATCCCAATCGCTAATCCGAGCGTAATCTGACCAAATAGTTTGTATCGCTCCGACAACCCGCCTTTGACTTTCTTAATCACTTTCAAGTAATCATCAATAAACCCGATGATGCCCATCCACGCCACCGCCAAGAGAATCAGCCATGCAAACGGACTTGCGAGTTTTGACCACAAGAGCGACGCGCCGAAGATGGAAAGAAGAATAATTGAGCCGCCCATTGACGGAATCCCGACTTTTTTCCGATGCTCTTTCGGCGCTTCTTCTTTTATCGGCTCAATGACTTTTGTTTTCAAGTAAGCAATGATGCGCTCTCCGAACATCAACGCAATGAGTAATGCTGTAACTGCCGCCGCTAACGCCCGAAACGAGATGTAATCGACCAGCCGAAGCCAAGTGATTTGATACGTTTCGCCGAGATATTTGAGTAAGTAGTAAAGCAATACGCTCTTGTTTGTTAGGCTGCGCTGTGTTTAGGGCGCATGGTTTATTAGCCGCTTTTGTAAGTGCGTTTTAATTTCTTCAAACACCGTCTCCATCTTCATTCCACGTGAGCCTTTGAATAAAATCGCATCGCCCGCCGCGATTGATTCCAAAAGCATTTTGGCAAGGTCGGCTTTATCATTAAAGTGTTTTTTCATGCCCGCGCTTGCCGCTTCAATCGTTTTCTTCATCTCGTTTCCGTAGCCAAAAAGCATATCGAGATTGAGCGTTGCGATAAACTTGCCAAGTTCTTCATGCTCCTTTTTGGAAAGCGCACCGAGCTCGAGCATATCGCCTAAGACCGCAATTTTTTTTCCCTTGTTCTTCACCTCTTTGAGCGCATTCAATCCTGCACGCATCGATTCAGGATTGGCGTTGTAAGTGTCGTTCATCAACACTACATCGCCTTCAATGCAAACGCTCATTCGCTTCAAAGCAGGGTTGATTTCAAAACTTTCTAATGCCTCTTTAATGCGCGAAAGCGATACGCCGAAATTCAGCCCGACGGCAACCGCCACAAGCGCGTTATGGACATTATGCCGACCTGAAATTTTCAGCGACACTTCTTCGCTCATCTCGCCTGTGCTTACAAGGAACTTCGGACAGCCTAACGCATCACTCTCCAAAAATTCTGCAAACACATCGAGTGCGATTTGCTCTTGTTTCGTTGTTCCATAAAACAAGCGTTGCATAACACCTTCTGATTGTTTGAGCACCCACTCGTCATCGGCGTTGACGAATGCGGTTCCGCCGTGCGTTGCTATCCAATCAAAGAGTTCGCCTTCGGCTTCTGCAACGGCTTCAATTTTGTCAAAGAACTCAATGTGCGCTTTGCCGATGTTTGTAATAAGCGCGTGCGTTGGTTCAGCGATTTGGCAAAGGCGCGTCATTTCGCCTGCGTGATTCATTCCCATTTCAATCACAGCGATTTCCGTCTCGCTTCGCAGTCCAAAGAGCGTGAGCGGCACGCCAATGTGATTGTTGAAATTGCCTTGTGTCGCATGTGTCTTGAACGTTGAGCGCAAGACGTGCGCTGTCATTTCTTTTGTTGTTGTCTTACCACTGTTTCCACCAATCGCGACAATCGGAATCAAAAACTTTCGCCTGTAAATCCTTGCTAATTCTTGCAAAGCGAACAGCGTGTCGGAAACAACTAAGAAATTTCCTTTCACTTCTCTATTCACCTCTCGCCATTGCTTATTGACGATGCAAAGCGTCGCCTCTTTTTCTAATGCAGATTTGACGAACTCATGCCCATCGTGCGTTTCGCCTTTGAGTGCGACGAAAATTTCTCCGCCCTGAACCGTGCGTGAATCGGTCGTAACCTTCACCTCGCCCAGCGTTGCAAAGGTTTCGGCTTGAAGACTTCCGACGCGCGCTAAATCGTCTTTGGTTAAGTTCATGAGTTCGTTTCATCAAAAATGTTTCTTATGACGGCTCTGTCGTCAAAGGGATACTTGACCCCTTGAATTTCTTGATAGGCTTCGTGCCCTTTGCCTGCTACGAGCAATACATCGCCGTGTCCGATAAGCGAAATGCCTTTTCTGATGGCGGCTTGGCGGTCAGCAATGCGGTAGTAGCGTTTTGCTTTTGTCATCCCTGCTTCGATTTCATCTAAAATTGTTTCGGGATTTTCCGAGCGCGGATTGTCGCTGGTGAGAATGACGATGTCGCTTTCGCGTTCAGCAATTTCGCCCATCAAAGGACGCTTGCCTTTGTCTCTATCGCCACCGCACCCAAAGA
This sequence comes from Candidatus Thermochlorobacteriaceae bacterium, assembly GCA_029263855.1. Taxonomy (GTDB): domain Bacteria; phylum Bacteroidota; class Chlorobiia; order Chlorobiales; family Thermochlorobacteraceae; genus JANWWM01. The sequence continues at coordinate 233,302 of JAJUFC010000002.1, forward strand.
GCGCAATGAGTTTCGCTTCTGGCGATTTCACTTCTTTGATTGCGCGAATCACATTCAGCAGTGCGTCAGGCGTGTGTGCGTAATCGACAATCGCACATCGATGGTCTCTTGACCACACTTGTTCCATTCTTCCTGCCACGCCTTTACAGCGCGAAATGCCGCGCATAATCTCTTCGTGCGAAAATTTCATCGCCACGCCTGCTGAATACGCCGCAAGCACATTATAGAGATTGAACTTTCCGATATGTTTAATCGTCTGCAAATGCTCACTGCCATTGGCGAAAATCGTTGCCGATGTGCCAAAGAGTTGAAAACTGTGAGCGGTTGCACGAACATCAGCCGTCGCTTCTTCGATAGCGTATCTTATCACCTTTGCCTTCGTCTCTGCCACAATTTTTTGCCCGTAAAGGTCGTCTTGATTCGTAATCGCAATGGCTTTTTCATCGAGCGAATCGAAGAGGATTTTCTTGGCGCGGAAATAGTTTTCCATAGTGCCGTGAAAATCCAAATGGTCTCGTGTGAGATTCGTGAAGACGGCAACGTCGTAACGAACTCCGTGAACGCGGCGTAATTCAAGCGCGTGTGAAGAAACTTCCATCACGCAAGCCTTGCATTCGGCTTTTACCATTTTGTCAAAGAACGCATGCAGTTCGACTGCTTCGGGTGTTGTTCTTTCAGCGTCAAGCGTTTCGTCTCCGATTTTGTAAGCGATTGTTCCAATCAGTCCTGCCTTGACGCCCGCGTTGTTCAAGATGCTGTGAATGAGCGTTGTGGTTGTCGTTTTGCCGTTTGTTCCTGTTACACCAATCATCACGAGTTTTTCGCTTGCGTCGTTGTAGAATCGCTTTGCGAGCAAGGCAAGCGCGATTCGGGAATTTTCGACGCGGATATACGCCCTTTCGGAATCAATCGTCTTCGGGAACTCTTCACAGACAACCGCGACTGCACCTGCTTCGGCTGCTTTTTCAATGAACTGATGTCCGTCGGTTTTGAACCCGCGAATCGCAACGAAGAGCGCGCCGCTTTTCACCTTGCGCGAATCGTATTCAACTGCGCTGACTTCTTCGCGCTCCTTGATTTCGCCTCTGATTTCCAGAGCCGAAATTGCGCCCAGCAGTCTGTTTAGATTTTCCATGTTGCGATTTCGCTTGCGTTCCAACTCCAATCGAAACGCTTATTTTTAGTTGCTCATTGTCAAAATGAACGGTGCGTCTTGCTTCACTTCACTTCCTGCTTTCAGCGATTGCGCCAATACTTTTGAACCGTTTCCTTGAACTTGCACATTCAACCCAAGTTGTTCAGCCACGTGAATTGCTCTATCTGCGCGAAGCCCCACAAGCGACGGCACTTTTGATTCCTCAGCAATTGTCAGTGGAACTTTTGTCCAAACATTTACGCGCGACTCTGGAGCAATGCCTTGCGCAACCACAACCCCTCTTGCATCATTTTCTTTTTTGAAATCAAGTTGATGCACGCGCAAAATTTCTTTGGCTTCTTCGACGGATAAGCCGCAGACATTCGGCACGGCGACGGTTTTCGTTGTATCTAAAAAGTTCTTCACCGCTGATTCTTTGTGCGCTGCGAATTGCAAAATTTCGTCGCGCATTTCAGGCTCCAAGACGCTCAAAATTTTGCTGTTGATTTTTGCGAACACAGGCGCGGCAGTCATTGAGCCGTAGTAACCTTTCGTTGGGTTAATCATCATCACGAGCGTGGCAATCACAGGCTTTTGAGCGGGATAAAATCCAACAAATGACGACACGTAATTTCCGCTCCGATAATTGCCGTTGGTGAGAAGTTGCGCCGTGCCGGTTTTGCCTGCGACGCTAATGCCCTCGATACGCGCCGTCATGCCCGTTCCACTGTCGACGACGGCTTTGAAAATTTCGCGTGCGATTTCAGCGGTTTCTTTTTTCATCACGCGCTTAACGGCTTCTGCTTTGTTGTAGTAAAGCACTTCGCCATTTGCGCTCACAATTCGCTGAACGACAAACGGCTTCATGCGCATGCCGTTATTGGCAAGTGCCGCGTAAGCACAAATCATTTGAATTGGCGTTACCAAGACTTCATAGCCGTGCGCCATCCAAGGCAGCGAGATGCTCGACCATTGCGATGTTGGTTTGAGCAATCCCGAAACTTCGCCAATCAGCCCGACGCCTGTTTTTTCTCCGAAGCCGAAGGCTTTGGCGTAGTCGTAGAATTTTTCTTTGCCGATTTCTAATCCGACTTTCGCCGCCACAATGTTGCTCGAGTGCGCAATCGCGTTTCGGAATGTGGTTTTCCCAAGGGCTTCGTGGTCGGTGATGGTTCGGTCTTTAATTTTCCACTTGCCTGCGAGTGTGCCGTCGACTTTGTCGTCAGGCTTGATGATTCCTAAATCAAGCGATGCCGTCGCCATAACGAGTTTGAAAGTCGAGCCCGGCTCAAAGACATCGGTTACAGCGTGATTTCTCGCGGCTTCGAGGGTATAGGTTGATTTTTTATTTGCATCGAATTCAGGCGCGTTTGCCATTGCGAGAATTTCGCCTGTCTGCACGTCCATCACGATAGCAATACCTGCACTTGCGCCAACATTTTCAAGCCCTTTGCTTAACTCATCTTCCACGATGGCTTGCACATCGGTATCAATCGTTAGTTCTACACTTGCGCCATTGATTGCCTCTTCTTGTTTCGCACCGATGGCAGGAAAGGCATATCCCGTCGCCGTGCGTTGCATCATCATGTAGCCATCTTTTCCTGCAAGCAGAGAGTCAAATTGCTTTTCAAGTCCGCTAATGCCTCGATTATCGCTGTCTATAAATCCAATGACTTGTTCAGCGAGGTTTTCATAACGGCGGCTCACTTCTTTCATCTCAATGACGCCCGCGAAATGCTTCTCGCTAATTTGCTTAGCGATTGATGCTGGCACATGTCGCTCGAGCCATACAAAGCGCGACTTTTCTTTGAGTTTGGCGAGGTAGTAAGATTTCGGTTTGTCAAAGAGCATTGAGAACGTTTGCGCAACCGTGTCGGCATTAGCGACGACTTTCGGGTCAGCGGCAAATGAGCGAACCGAAAGGCTCGTAGCGAGTTGCCGTCCGTTTCGGTCGAGAATTTGTCCGCGCATCGCTTTGAGCGGCACTTGATATTCATATTGTCGCTTTGCTCGCTTTTGATACTCGTGCGCCTCGACGATTTGCACCATCACCAGTTTGCCAATAATTGCCACCGCAAACAGGAGTAAGCACCCCAGCACAACGCCAAAGCGAATGGTCTCTTCTCGCTTTCGCGCCTCTTGCGCTTCTTGCTTTTTATGTTCGCGAAATTCTTGCATCACTGTTATTTGCTTTTCATTTCTATCGGCGGCACGGTTGAAATTCTCAGACCTAACTTTTCAAAGGCTTCGCGCCCCACTCGCTCGCTTCGCTCCAATCCTTTCAGTTCGCTTTCTATTTCCACATTGAGACTTTTGGCTTCATCAATTTTCTGACGCAAGGCTTCGGTTTCTCCTGCCAAGCGATTGATAGAAATCACGTTGTAGATGTAAAGCCCCAGAAGCAAAGTCGCGCCTGCAATCACGATGAAAGTGCGCGTGTTCAAAATCGATTCAATCTTTTCGTGCGCTTCGTCTCGCAGTTTTTTCTTCGGCTTTTCAATCGGCGTTTCTGCATTTGCATTGGTTGACGGTTGAATCGGCTCGACGAATGCGACATTTGGAATTGCTTTTGTTGCTGTTTTTTCCACCACGCCGACACCGTAATCGGCTTTGCTGATATGTTCATCAAAAATTCGTGCGTTCATTTTTACCTCTCTGTTATGGTTTTTCTGCGACTCTCAACTTTGCGCTTCGCGCTCTTGAATTTTCCTCGATTTCTTTCTCGCTTGGCTGAATTGGCTTTTTGGTAAGGAGTTTGATTGTTCGGCTTCGCAATGGCACTTTAAGCGGAACGCCCTTCAAGCCTTTATCAAACCCCCAGTCGTCTTCGGATTGCTCACGAAAAAAATCTTTCACGATTCGGTCTTCAAGCGAGTGGTAACTGATTACAGCAATTCGCCCGCCTGCTTGAAGCAACTTGACGGAGTGCTCGAGTGCTTTTTTCAGTTCGCCGAGTTCGTCATTGACTTCAATGCGAATGGCTTGAAAGACTCGCGCCAACGCTTTGACCTGTTCGTGATGTGGCACACATGTTTTTACAATGCTTGCCAATTCTTCTGTCGTCTCAATGGGCTTTGTGGCGCGTCGCTCTGCAATGCGCTTTGCGATAAGACGCGATTTTTTTTCCTCACCATATTTCCAAAGAACCGTTGCCAAATCGGCTTCGCCGTAATCATTGACGACTTGATATGCCGAAAGTGCTTGCGCTTGATTCATTCGCATATCGAGCGTCGCTGATTTTTGAAAACTGAACCCTCGTGCGCCTTCGTCAATTTGGTGCGATGAAATTCCCAAGTCGAGCAGAATGCCTGTTACTTCGTTCTCCTTTGCGTGTTCTGTCAATTCTGAAAACCTTGCTCTAACGGCGCGAAAGTTTTTGTATTTCTTGAGCCTTTGGGTTGCCGCCTCAATCGCGTCGCGGTCTCGATCGATTCCGATGACGAGCGAACCTTCAAGCCATTTTTTTTTCTCGAGCGTCTCTAAAATTTTTTCACTGTGTCCGCCCCCGCCCAGTGTGCCGTCGATGTATGTGCCTTTTCCTGTTACCAAATACTCAATCGTTTCGTCGAGCAAAACGGGCTTGTGATACATCTTATCCGATAAATCGTTCAGAGAGCGTTTCCAAACTTTCAGGCGGCGCGTTCAAGAGTTCATTGAGTTTATCGGGATTCCAGACCTCGATTTTGTTTCCACCGCCGATAATCGTTACCTCGTTCTTAATCCCACAGGCTTCTAAAAATTTTTTCGGAAGCAACACTCGACCTTGTTTATCCAACTCCGTTTCGCTGATGTTGGCGTTGTAATATGTCTTGAGCTTCTTCTCGTTGAGGTTGAACTCTGAGAGCGCATCAATTTTCTTTTGCACCTCCAACCACTCACTTTCTTCATAAAGCTCAATCGACTGCTGAAGCGTCTTAAATACCACCCACACCGCACCAGGATTTTGATTTGCCATTTTCTTTCGGAACGAGGCAGGAATCATCAGCCGACCTTTGTCGTCGATGCTGTAATTCTCTGTTCCGCGAAAGTTTGGCATGGCTCGGATTTTCTTTTTCTAAATTTTACCACTTTCTACCACTTTGCGAATTTAACGAAAAAAGAATCCGATTTTCAAACGAAATAGCAAGATTTTTTCGACTTTTATGGCTTTTTTGAGTCAATGCCAAAATCGCTCAAATCAATCGTTTTTTGGAGCATTTTTTTAAATATGAACATCTGTTCAGTATTCAATTTTTATCAAACTAAACATTTGTTCAGTATCACTTTTTTACAGAGATTAGGGGAATTTTTCAGGGAAATAGGAGGAGGTCGGCTATGCCCGAGCAAAGTTCATTGACGGAATCACAGAACAAAATTTTCAACTTTATTACGCGCTATGTTGCCGAGCACAAGCGTCCGCCATCGGTGCGCGAGATTCAAAAGCAGATGAAATACAACTCAACCAACGCGGTGGCGGAGGTTTTGGACGCGCTCGAGAAGAAAGGCTACATCGCTCGACGCGGCGGCGCGCGTGGCATCGAGATTCTTCAACAAGACGACTTGACGAATTTCGGGTTCGGAAGCCCCGCGCTCGACAAAGTCGCGCCCGTTCCGCTGATGAGCGTCGATTGGTTTTCCAAAGGCGAGAAGATGAAGCCCATCGGCAATGTGTATCTCGATAAATCCATCACGCAGGGGCGCGATTGCTTCTTCTTGCGCGTCGATGACGACGGCATGGAAAAATCGGGCATTCTCAAACGCGACCTTGTGCTTGTCGAGAAACGCGAACCGAGTGCTTCAGATAAAGACGTGCTTGTTGCGGCGATTTGTGAAGACGGTGCGATTGTTCGCAATTACCGTTTCATCAACGAGCGCGTTCACCTTGTTGGCTCATCTCGCTCTTACAGCGAGCGCGTCATCAATCCAAACGAAAAATTTCCCGAAGCACTTGTGGTTGGAGTGGTGCTTTCGCTCTTTCGCAATATCTTGCGTTAAACTTTTTCGTCTCACGAATGTCCGCTTTTCGCACCGCTATTTTTTTCATACTTCTCTTCACGCTCTTCCTTCTCGGACGATGTGCGATTGATATTCCGCCGACTGGTGGTCCTGAAGACAAAATACCGCCTCGCGTCGTCGCCGTCTTCCCCGACTCCGGCGCGTTGCGCGTTCAGACGAATAAACTTCGCATGCGCTTCGACAAATACGTTGTTACCCAAACGCTCCGCAATGCACTCTTCTTCTCGCCCCGCATTGAAGACTACGAAGTTGAATCCGACGGTAAAGAAGCCGAAATCATTCTCTACGAACCGCTCAAACCTAATCGCACCTACGCCTGCACCATCACGAAAGCCCTGACCGATACGCGCGGCAATAGCCTTGCTCAATCCTTCACTTTCGCTTTCTCCACTGGCACAACGATTGATTCAGGCATGATTTCAGGCACAGTTTATTCTGCCGAGAACCGCTTCATCAAAGGCGCGACCGTTTTCGCTTATTTCATTCCCGAAGGCGATACGCTCTTCGCCGATACGCTCAATCCGTCTCAAACGCAACCCGACTACATCGCGCAGACGGGCGAAGACGGTCGCTTTCAACTCTCGTTTCTCAAATCGGGCGCGTATCGACTATTTGCCACGATGGACAAAAATCAAAATTTGCTCTTCGATGCGGGCGAAGCCTTTGCCGTTCCGTTTGATTCCATCTTCACGGGCAGAACCAACGTGCGCCTGCGATTGACGGAGCGCGACACGACCCGCATCGAACTTCAATCCGCCAACGCTTATACCTCAAATCGCATTGCGCTTCGCTTCGACCGCAATCCCGTCTCTGATTCACTCACCATTCAGAACTTTTTGGTTATTGACTCGACCAACCGAAATCCTTTACGCCTCTACGACTTTTACACCAACCTCGAAGGCAATCGCGAACTCATTTATCTCGTCTGTGATTCGCTCATCAAAGAGCGCGTTTATGGCGTTCAAGTCTTCAATGTTCAAGATGCGTTTGGCAATCGCGCCGATACGCTGGTCGCTTCGCTCGTTGGCGTAAGCGAAATCGACACGGCGCGCGCGAAAATTCAACTTCCTTTCGCCGACAGCGCAAAAGGCGTTTTGGAACGCGAACAACCCTCGCCGCGCGGCAAGCGGTTGCCGATTGAATTTTCACTACCAATTCAGCGCGCTTCGCTCGCCAACGCGATTTATTTGCTCAAAGGCAACGACACGCTTGAACTCGATTTTCTCTTCCGTGATGGACGCCGCGTAGAACTTAAACCTCGCTCTGACTTTGAACTTGGCGCATGGTATCGGCTCGACATCAATCACCGCAACGTTTTGGACGCACGCGGACGCAAGACGCTCGACACGCTCATTCGGCTTAACTTTCAAATCGCGAGCAAAGACTTGTTCGGCGAACTCGAGGGCGAACTTCTCATCGATTCCGTGTTTCAATCCTCAAAACAATTTGCTTTACGGCTCGAGCTTATTGGCGAGAAAAAATTCTATCCGCAGGTTGTTCTCACCCCAACCCCGCAGCGCGTTGCGAAATTCAAATTCTCGAATTTGCCCGAAGGCAAGTATTTTCTCTTCTCGTTCATTCCAAGCGATTCGGTGGAAGTTTCACCGTTTCGCGCGTGGGACGGCGGAAGTCTTAAACCGTTTCGCCCGTCCGAGCCTTTTTTCATCAGCCTCGATAGCCTTCGCGTCCGCAAACGATGGACGACCGACGGCGTTCAACTTCGCTTTCAGTGATATGAATTTTCTCGTTGGCGTTTTGCTTTTTCTCTCGCTTTCCGACGAGCCGCGTTGGTCGTCACCCGCTTCGGCGCGATTGCTTGAAAGCGGTCTGGACGCGCTGTTCGATTATGACTTGCCTTTGGCAACGGCGAAGTTCGATTCGCTCATTCTGCTTGAACCTTCGCGCCCCGAAGGCTACGCGCTGAAAAGCACGTGCGCGTTTTGGAAATTTTTGCTCTCCGAAAAAGCAACCGATTACGACGCGCTTGTTCAATACTCCGACCACGCGCACGCCCGCGTAGAAGCCTATCTCGATGCCCACAAGCACAACGCCCGTAGCAATGCCCTTGCGACCTACTTTCTCGCCGAACATCATCTTCAACTTGGAGCGGCAAACGCACGCCGACAAAACTTCGCAACCGCCGCCATTCACTTTCACAAAGCCAAAGGGCTTTACAAAGATGTCCTCAAATTTGATTCAACTTTCTACGACGCGGCAAAAGGCGTAGGCTTCATTGAGTTTTTCAGTTCGCTCATTCCCGATTCTTACAAGTGGCTCGCTTCGGTTTTCGGCTACGACGGCGCGCGCGACGAAGGCTTGCGCAAACTCGCCCTTGCTCGAGACAAAGGAATTTACTCTCGCCGCGAATGCGCGTTTTATCTCGCGATGCTGAACTACCTTTTCTTTCAACGCTACGACGAAGCCGAAGCGGAATTGCTTGCGCTTTCCGCGCGACATCCGAAAAGCGTTGCGCTCAATTACGCGCTGGGCTCGTTTTACTTCAAACGCAAAGACGTCGCCCGCTCGGAATCTTATCTCAAAAAAGCGATTGACGATGGCGGCGCGCAAAACGAATTTTCCGCCTACGCGCTCTTCCGCCTCGCCGAACTGCAATTCCGCCTGAACCGATTCGCAGACGCGCGAGCGAGTTACGCGCGATATCTCGCCATTCTCGACTTGGATTTGTATCGCGCCCAAACGCATTTCAAGATGGGACTTTGCGCCGAACTCTTGGGCAATCGTCAAGACGCGCTCGCGCATTACAAGCAAGCGATTTCAACGACCGACAACCCCGACGAACTTTACGCTCGACGCAAAGCGAAAGAATTGCTCTCGCGCCCGATGTCAGAAGCGGAGAAAACATTGCTTCTTGCGCGCAACCGCTTCGACGCGGGCAATTACGCCAACGCGCTTCCAAGTCTTGATTCTCTGCTCCAACAAGAAAACTCGCTGACGCTTGATGAGCGCGCCGAACTTTATTACCGCTTGGGGCGCGTTTATGACGAGACGGGAAGAAATGAGGAGGCGATTCGATTCTATCAAAAGTGCTACGGTGTTAAAGCGGAGCGCGAGCGATACTTCGCGCCGCAAAGCCGATTGCACTTGGGGCGTTTGTATGCGCGATTGGGTCAAAGAGAAAAAGCCAAAGACGAGCTCGAAAAAGCCACGCGCTACGTGAGTTTTGATTTTGAAAAGGAACTGCGCCGCGAAGTCAAACTCGAGCTCGCTAAACTCGAACCCTAACTCAACTTATCAAAGCGAATAATGAATAATGAAGAATGAGTAACGAAGCGCGATAAATGCCCCGATACTCATTCCTCACTCCTCATTATTCATTACTTGACCAGCATCATCTTCTTTGTCTCTACAAAACTTCCCGCTTGCAGTCTATAAAAATAAGTTCCGCTTGAAAGACTGCCCGCGTTGAACGGCGTTTCGTAAATGCCCGCGTCTCTTTTTTCATTCAACAAAGTCGCCACCGCTCTGCCGAGCACATCAAAGACTTGAAGTTTGACGACGCTCGCTTCGGGCAGTTCGTAGCGAATGACGGTAACGGGATTGAATGGGTTCGGATAGTTTTGACGCAACGCAAAGTTCGTCGGCACGCTTCCAACCGCTGTCGCATTGTGATTGCCGAAACGATTGACGATTGCCGTTCCGCCGCTCGCATTGACGAGTTCAATCGCGTTGAGCGCGCTGGCTTGGTGCGACGATTGCGGCACGAAGCCCAAGACCTTGACGCGCAACTCCGTGCGCGTGCCGCGTGCTGAAGCGGGCAACGCCATGATGAAGTTGAACGACTTCGCCGTATCGGATGCGGAGAGCAAAACGGTTTGCGAGAGCGCGAGCGATTGATTCGTTTGGGCATTGAAGAGTTCAACGGCGAGTTGAGGCGTGGCGTTGCCCAAAAGCCCGCGCAGGTTGGCGGAACGGACATTGACGACGGCGGAAATTTGAGTCAGCGAATCGGCGATGGCAAACGAGCGGCTTTTGAGCGTTTGGAAAATGGAAGTCGGGGCGAGGAGCGACGCATCTTCAAGAAGCAGCGCGCCCAAGGGGTGAAAGGTTAAGCCTGCGCGCGAATTGCCGTTCAAGCCCACATCAGCGAGCGTGAGTTCAAGAAAGCCTGATTCGTCTTGCGTTGCCAAGCGGGCGGTCACGCGCTCGGCAAGTTGGAACGACGGCGCAACGGACGAAGCGGGCGAGCCGCCCAGCGTGGTCGCAATGGGCGAAATCGTGCCGCTACTGCCGCCTACGCTTCTCTCGGTTGGCGGACTTTGCTCGCCACCTGTGCTGATTTCACCAAACTGAATTTGATACGGAACGGCTGACCCCGTCGTGTAGCAATAGCGTTTTGAGCCTGACGCAACGATGCTCGGCGCGCGCCCTGAAAATGTGGAAAACGCGGTGAACCCTTGACCATCGGGCTTTGAGATGGCAAATGAAGTGGAGCCGCTTTCGGCTAAAATCGTCGCGCTGTTGTTTGCCCAGTTGATTGATGGCTTGGCGTGGTTGGAGTAGCCTAATTGAAGTTGAGTGAGCGGGGTTGTGGCGTTGGTGGCGGTCAGTCGCTCATAAAGAATCACCGAAAGATTGAGGTGATGGTTATGCGCCTGCCAAGCAATGTGCTTTTCGCCGCTCGCTGAAACGGCAATCGTCGGAAATTGATAATTGACCGTAGGGTGAACGATGGGTAAAGCGAAATTGGGGGTGAAGGTTGAACCGTTAAATTCTGCATAACGGACACCATCTCCTCCAACAGGAAAAGAACCTAACTGCCACACTACGGCGATGTTGTTGTTTGGTAAGGCTTCAATAGCGGGATTCGTTAAAACGGTTCCTCCTGAATTATGCAAAACGGTTTCTGTAAAAAAATATGATTGAAATCGTCCTCCTCTTGCGATTGTCAATTGAGAATTGTTGCCATTCTTTTTGTCAAAAGCAATAATCACTTCGGGGACGGCAATATGATTCATTTCAATCTCTTGTTCAGGTAATCCTTCTGGCACTGGCAAAAAGCCACGTATCTTAACGGAAGGCTTTGTATCTGCAACCACTTCACTTGTAACCGCAGATGACGGTTGCCAGTTGATGAAGATGCCTGAAGGATTAGAAGACCCTACGCCAAATTTTGTTCTCACCTTTGTAACTCCGCTCGTTGTTTCTAAATATGAAATCACGACCCAACCATTTTTCACATCGAGTGCGGGATTCGTGCCAAATCCAATGAGTTGTTCCCTTTCCCAAGTAGCGCCATTGTTTGTTGAAGCGTGAGCGACGATAATTGGCACAGTTGCAGAGCCGTCATAAATTTCTGATTGATACACGCGAAATATGCGTCCACTGCTTTCATCAACAGCCATTCGCCGCTGACCGCCACCGCCCGTCGCATCTGTATTTGAAGAACGATTTTGTCTTTTGAAGAAGAAGTGCAAATCGCGACTTCGAATCGGGACAAACTGCGCATTGACTTGAGGCGAAAAATCTGTTGGGAGGTCATTTTTTCCCCAACTCATGAAATTATAGGGTTGTCCACTAATCGTTAATGCCGTTTGAGGCGTGGGTTCGGCAGTTCCCATATCAAATGCGGTTGGATTTGCGAGCGGAAGCGCGCTTGAAGTTGCGCCTTGAAACTCGGCAAACGCTTTCCCTTGAAACCGACATAGTCGCTTGAGCCAAGCGATGTATTTGGAAGGAGGTGAATTTAAAAGCAAGTTGAATGTGTAGTCTCTTTGAGTGTTTGTGCCGGGCGCATCAACTTCATTGATAAAATCAGAGCGACGCCAAATGCTTGTCGGACCTGCTGCGCCGTTGGTGTTCCAGCGATATTCTTCGTTATCAGGATTTGGATAAGTGCCAATCGGGGCGCCAATCGCATTTTGCTGGTCGGCGGCGGTCAGGGTGTATTGTCCGGTTCCTAAGTTGAGGTTAGGGAGGTTGGCATTGATGCCTTTCGTATCAACATCTTGATTGAATGTGCCTTTCTGAACTCTCATGTAGCCTCCCGTAACAGGCGGACCGCCCGTTACATTTCGCTCTCCAAAGCGATTCTCAATGAATGTCGTGGGCAGAAATTGAGCGTGCGAGAAATAAGGCGTTGCGCTGAAAAGCAACGCAAGCATGCTTGAATACAAAATCGTTTTCATAGTGGTGTGAGTTTAAATTGAATTCTTATAACTATCTTTGCACACTTAAAAGCAAAAGCAGTAGCCCAAGCGCGGACAAAACGCTTTTTGGAGTGACCAAACTGTTGATGCTTTTTTTGGGAGACCGCGCGCCAACGCGGTTTCCGCTTTATTTGCCGTTCATCGTCCAAGCCCTCCTTTCTCTTATTTCTTGCTGGTTGAATCAGGCAGCGTGCCCCGAACGATTAACACCTTGCCATTAGGCAGGTGCACTGGAAATATAAAGTCACGCGGTAAAGTCAAAAGACCTTTGTACGATACATTTAGACCTTCATACACAGGCTTATAATCAAGTCCATTGCAATGAAATAAGCGAGTACGAGCGAATGTGGAACTATAGTCTAATCCTAACGTAAAGTAGTCTTTTTCATGTCTACCCAGCATTCCAACGAATAAAACGGAATCGTTTGTCATGTCTTTCCAAATAACTAGGTTGTTGTTTGAAATTTTCAGCATATGATTTGCATTTCTAGAACCCTTGGAAAAGAAAACACGACCATTTAGAAGAGGATACATCCAACATTCTGTGCCAGAGTGTATTTCAATGAGGGAGCCATTCTTGTATTCATAAATTTTAGGTATGATGTTCGTCGTGTCAAACAAGTATCCATAGACGAGGATCTTTGAGGAGAATATGTCTTTACCGATAAATGAAAGTTGGCTTTGAGTTTGACTATTAATAGTGTGGGCGATTTTCCATTCAACACCGTCAAATTTGAAAATAACGGCACGCGAGATTACTTGTGCAGTATTTTTGAAGGTTCCAACAGCAAAGATATTATTTGGAGCATCTCCCCAAATTCCTGAAATAATTATCCCATCAAATTCAGGGGGTTTCGGAAGAACAAATCTTTGGAAACTATGTCCATTGTAGTGAAGGGCGAAAAAGGAATCTCCAAGGAACCAAACGTTGTTTTCAGAGGTACCGAAAATACAATAAGGTGTAACCAAGTAGTTAGAAATATTAAAGCGATGCCAGTTAGTGCCATTAAAGTGCCATAATACTCTTGTGAATGAAACCCTTGCCCAAATGCTGTTCGGAGATTTACCCCAAAAAAAACCGATCTGCTCACCGCCTGTATCTAAGGTATCGTAGCGCCAAACATAGTCCCTTCTTCCAGGTTGCAAGTTGGCTTCGTCGTCAATGACAGGCTTGGTTTCGGTGGGCTTTTCTTTACAACTGTTTGTAAAGAGCAGTAAGAGCACAGCGGAAAAGAAAATTGAATACTTCATCGCTCAGTGGTGTTTGATTAAAAAAGTTAGAAATGGAGTTTGATTTGTCGAAGGCTTAGGCATTGGCGTAAGCGGTTGCTCGTTGCAACTATGGGCAATGAGCAGGAGTGCGAAAGGTAGGCGCGTGATGGAAAAAGAATACTTCATACTTCGTGCGTTTTGTTTCGGGTGCGTTTTCTCGTTGTGGGAGAACGGGTCTTTTGTTTTTGAAAATTGGCAAGGAACAATGTTCGTAACAAAGTTACGGCGGGCGTTTAGGCGATGCAAGGAAAAAATGTCATTTTACCCCCCCCCGAAAATTTTTAAGCGCTGATTTTATAAATGGTTACGAGAAAAATCGGCTATTTCGGCTGTCAAAAGAGCAAATTTTTGAAAATGGGCAGTGAATAATGAATAGTGAAGAGTTTAACTCTCAACTATCAACTATTTGACCAGCATCATCTTCTTCGTCTCCACGAACTCGCCCGCCTGCAATCGATAGAAATACAGTCCGCTCGAAAGCCCTCCCGCGTTGAACGGAATCAAATACTCGTTTTGCGACAACGTTTGATTGACGAGCGTTGCGACTTCGCGCCCCAACACGTCAAAGACCTTCAAGACGACGCGCTCGGTTCGCGGCACGGCAATCGGAATCGTCGTGCTTGGATTAAATGGATTCGGATAATTCTGACCGAGTTTGAACGTCGTTGGCATTGGTTTCGGCGGCTCTGGAAGCGCATTGACCTTGAAGCCTGAAAAGACAAGCGTTATCGGCGTTGCGCCCGACGAAGGATTCGCGGAGGCTCTGCCGTTCCAAACGCCGTCGGGCGACGTTGCCGACGCGCGCAATCGTCCTTCCAAATCATAAATCTCGATGCGGCGAATCCCGTTGGGGAGATTGTTCGGGATAATCGTTCCGAAACGCCCATTGACCGACTGAACGGAATCAATGTAGAACTGCGGCTTGTCTGTCGCGGAAAGTCCATCAGGCTCAATGATGGCGGCGGTAACGGGTCGCGCCGCGCCGTCTTGCGTGTCGTAAAGCACGGCGATTTTGCGCTCGACGCGCATCGTGTCAATCAAGGTTGGCACGACACCAATCAATCCCGTTCCGAAGGTGGCTGATGTCGTGGCGTTTCGGAGATAAACGGCTTGAGGCGCGCCGATGCCCAAGAACGAGACGTCGCCAATCGGGAATGCAATCGTCGTATCCGTTCCGCCGTCATTCAGTTGCAGTTGCATCACGAGATGCGAGGAGGGCGTTGCGCCTGTGATTTCGCTTACGAACCACCCGACATATTCGCCTTTGCCATTCGTTCTGAAAGTTCCGAAACTTTGCGCGAGATTGCTCTCAAACGGCGGCGCAAATTGCGCGAAAATTGGCTCTCGCGGCACGAGCATCGATGAGTTCTCGCCTATTGCGTTGCGGTAGCGGTATGTCGCGTTTGGCTCCAATCCATAGAGGCGAAGCAACGCGCAGAACGGCAATCTTGACAATTCGCTCGGAGCGGAATTTTGAACTTTGATGACGCGCGGATATTTGAGCGCATCAATGCCGCGCTCGACGCGAATCGAGTCCACGATGCCAACGAGTTCAGCGTTTTCGGCGTTGAGCGCGTGCATTCCGCTTTGCGTGAAGGCGAGCCTGAATGTCGCGATTCCCGACAAGGCGCGCGCGCTCGTATCGCCAACGATTCTGCCATTGCCGACGTGGCGCAAGCGCAAGTCAGCGTTGTAGGAGTTGTCGAGCGTGCCATCAGCGCGCAAGCAGGCAAATTTGATTTCAAGGGTATCGCTCGGAAAGATGCGCGAGCCGCCGCGAAGATTCGCGACGGAAAGCCGCTCGACGCGCAGCGCGGGCAACAACGCGCGCAATGGTCGCGAGAGCGACGTCGCCAACGATTGTCCCAAAACCGCTCTCGCTCGAAACTGCACGCTATCTTCCGCGTCTTGATAGACGGCTTCGAGCGTTACGCTGTTTTGACCGGGCAAAATCGTTCCCGCGAGCGTTCCGCTGAGGCTTCCGTTGCCGCGCGCAAGTTCTACGACGATGCCCGTTGGTTGCGTCGCATTGCGCGGAAAGCCGCGTTCATCGCGCATCTCGACGACAATCGGAAACGCTCTGCCGATGGAAATGTTCGCGCCTCGATTCACATACAGCCACAGGCTCGATGCGGGCAAATTGGTTCGATGAAGCATCTGCAACTCTGCCGCTTGCGCTTTGAGCCGCGTTACGCTGTTCAAGCGATTCGTTCCGACGGCGACAGAGACGGCGTAAAGAATTTCCACCGTGTCGCCTGCCGCCACGTCAATTGGTCCTGCCGAAAAGACGTGCCGCGCGTCGCTCATCTGCGAGAGAATGATGCCCGCGTTGGTTTCAGGGTCTCCGGAATACATAAAGCGCGAGCCTGCTTCGGTAAATGGAAGCGGATTTCCGTTCTTGTCTCTTCCGCGCAAGAAGTTGTAAAGATGGTCGGGGCGAGAAGTTTCGGGGTCGCCCAGCGCGCCGGCTTGGCTAAACAGACGAGCGTAAGCGAGAATGTCAAACGACTGCCCGTTGCGCTTGCCTTCCAAGAAGATATGTCCGACGGCGGGCGGCGGCGAGCCATAGATTGCGTCTCTTTCCAATCCGTTGTAGGCGTAAGCCATTTTTGTAATCGTATCGCACCCCGTCAGGTCGTCGCTTGGGTCGCCCAAATCGTCGTCGCTGAAAATTCCAAAGCAAGCGTTCTTCCAAAGTCCTTTCGCGGGATTGAGCGAATCTTTCACGTTGCGATTGATGAATCGGTTGCGAATGAAGAGCGTGTTGTTGAGCGCGGGATTGTCGCTCGGAATGCCGAAGACTTGCTGTTGAAGTTCAAGCCCAAGCGGACGCGCACTGAATCGACGCGGTTGATTGAGGTCGTGCGCGACGAACCACGTCGTTTCGCTGCCGAGAATCTGCGGACTGCCAAACGCATCAGTTGGCGCGCCATCGGCGACGGGATACTCGCGAGCGTCAAGGCTGTTGTTGGCGTTGTCGCCGCGCCGCAAGAGATAAACTCGATGACGAGAGCGATTGTAATCGGCTCGCAACGAATCGCGCCCGACTTGAACGATTTTTCCCGGACGATACTCCGTGCCGCTTCGCCCGATGTTTTGCACTGCCGCCGTGCGAACGCCCGCGAACGTCGTATCGCCTTCAAATTGCGCCGCCACCCAAGGCGCGGAAATGAAAATCGCCGCCTTGTTCGAATCCGCTGGAAAGAAAAACGCCGCCGATTCATCTTCGCTTTGAAAGTTGCGCGCGTCGTTGCCAATCCACGCTTTGATGTTGTTGGGTTGCGTAGGTTGAATGTCGGGGGAATAGGTTTGCGCGTTGAGCGATGTTGCCATCATCAGCGCGAGCATCGCAAAAAGTCTTTTGGTCGTCATCGTCGGCAGAGTGTTGAAGTTGCAGTTATCGCGTTGTTGCGGCAAGCGACATCGCTCGCTTTGCTTGCAAGGTCGGCATTTGCGTTTGCATTTGCAATCGCAATCCCGTTATCTTCTGTTGTTTTCGCAAAAAACTCCTCAACGGTTATGCTGAAACGCCTCACGCTCGCGCTCGTTTTGCTTTTGTGCGTCTCGCCCTTCGCCCGCTCGCAATCGCGCGATACGCTCGTCATCTTGAACGAAGCAATGTTCAACCCACCCGCCTCGCTTGGCGCAAACGCCGAATACATCGAGATTTTCAACGTCAGTTTCACGGACTCGATTCAACTCAACCGTTGGCGATTCGGCGACCTGAATCGTCAAGACACGATTCAATTTCCGACGGGCGCGATTTGGCTTCGCCCGCGTCAATATGCTGTCATTGCAGGACGCAACGGCTTCGATAGCCTGTATCGCTACAATGTTCCGCCTGATGCGCTTCAACTGCGATTGCCGGTGAGCAGTGTTGGCAATGGGCTTGGCAATTCAGGTGATGCCATCATCATTCGCAATCCGCAAGGCGACACGATTCAGATTTATCGCTACGGCAACGCCAATACGCCCACAACGCCGATTCCGCCACAAGGCACGTCGCTCGAGAAGCGCGTCCCGAATCGCGACAACTCGCAAGAGAATTGGGGCTTCGGCATTCCATTCGGAACGGCAGGACGGCAGAACAGCCTCACGCCCTTCGAGCGCGATTTGAGCCTTTCCGCGCCCGCAAGCGTTTCTGGACGATTGGGACAAACGATTTCGCTCGCGTGTCGGATTCGCAATCGCGGCTTGTTGCCGTTTGGCATTGGCACGGAAGTCAAAGTGTTTGAATCGCAAAATCTCATCACGCCGATTCAAACGGCTTCGCTTACACAAAATCTTTCGCCAAACGATTCACTCCAACAAGTTTTTTCACTTACACTTCAATTTCCTGCGCCACAAGGCTACACGCTTGTTTTGGAAAACGCGCAAGACGAAAATCCCCTCAACGACACGGCGCGCGTCGCCTTGCAACTGCTCGCGAATACTGACCTCGACACCAACATCATTTTCAGCGAAGTGATGTATGACCCGCCCGTCGGCGCAAACTCCACCGCCGATGAATTTGTAGAAGTCTTCAACACAAGTTTTTCGGATTCCATCAACCTCGCGGGATGGCGGTTTGACAATGCGACGCTTTCCGACACGGGCGCGGGACAAACCGTCCTCGCCCCGCGTTCTTTCGCCGTGATTTTCGGACCGAGTTATTTCACCGCAGGGCAATTTTATCGCAACGACATTCCGACGGGCGCGCTCGTGCTTCGCGCAAGTGGCTCGCTTTCGCTTTCCAATTCAGGCGACACGATTTTGCTTCGCAACGCGCAAGGCGACACGATTGCGCGAATGGGCTACGTCGGTCGCTCGTCAGATAAAGGCTTCTCGCTTGAAAAAATTTTGCTGAACCGAGACGACTCGCGCTCCAACTATGCGCGAAGCCTGTTCCAGCGTGGCACGCCGGGGCGAATGAACTCCGTTACGCCGAAAGAATTTGACCTCGCGATTTCCGCGACGTCGCAACTTTCCGCCACTCCAACAAGTTCGCTCACAGTTCCTTTCACGGTTCGCAATCGCGGCTTGCAAGCGTTTGGAAGCGGCGCGACGATTTCGCTGTTCGAAGACCGCGACGGCATTGGCGTTCCGAATCCTGCCACGCCCGTTGCGTCGACCTCGCTCGCGCAGAATTTGAATCCGCAAGATTCGCTCGCGCTCGCATTGACTTACGCCGTTCCGCAAACGCCGCCCGTCGCATTGCTTCTCTCGCTCGCGATTGCGAATGACGAAGACACGACGAACAACCTTGCCGTCATCACGCTTCGAATTCCGCGCTTTGCCGATACGAGCGTTGTGATTTCAGAGATAATGTATGACCCGCCCGCGAATGCCAATTCGACCGCCGATGAATTTTTGGAAGTCTTCAATGCGAGCGAAACGACGGCGATTGACTTGCGCGGTTGGCGCGTCGACAATACGACGCTTTCCGACACGGGCGGCGGACAAACCGTTCTCGCGCCGCGTTCTTTCGCCGTGATTTTCGGACCGAGTTATTTCACCGCAGGGCAATTTTATCGCAATCAAATTCCGCAAGGCGCGCTCGTGCTTCGCGCCAGCGGCAGTTTGAGTTTCTCGAACAGCGGCGACAACATTTTGCTCCGCAATCCCGACGGAGATACGATTGCGCTTGCGAGTTATGTCGGCGACGACGCGCAGAAAGGCTTTTCGCTTGAAAAAATTTTACTCACGCGAAATGATTCAGCGAGCAACTACGCTTATAGTTCGCGTCAAGGCGGCACGCCCGCGCGCCCAAACACCGCCACGCCGAAACAGCGCGACCTCGAACTGCTCGCCCCATCGACGCTCGCGGGCGAAGTCGGCGCAAGCGTTCAGATTCCTTTCACGATTCGAAATCGCGGAATGCTTCCGTTTGGCGCGGGCGCAACGCTCTCGCTTCTCGCCAATGACATTCCGCTACAAACGTTTTCGCTCTCTTTTGACCTTCAATCGCAACAGCAGATTTCGCAAGCGTTTTCATACTTGATTCCGCAAGCGTTGCCCGCGTCGCTCTTGCTTCGGATCGATGTCGCTGGCGACGAAGACACGCTGAACAACTTGCAACCGATTCAAATCCGCTTGCTTTCGCGCGTCGACGCGAACGTCGTGTTCAGCGAGTTGATGATTGACCCGCCCGACGAGATTGATTCCGATTTCAATGAGTTCATTGAACTCTACAACGCCAATCCCGACAGCGCGGTGAATTTGAGCGGTTGGCGCATCAACGCTCGGACGATTTCCGACACGGGAAGCGGAAACGCCGTTCTCTTGCCGCAACGCTACGCCGTGATTTTTCCGCGCAACTATTTCCTCGATACGACGCGCTACTACGACCGACGCATTCCGAAAGGCGCGCTGGTGCTTCAAGCCAGTGGCAGTTTAGGCTTGACTAATTCAGGTTCAACCGTTGCGCTCTTGAACTCAAACGGCGATACCGTTGCTGTGGCGCGCTATTCAGGAAGCGATGTTCGAAATGAGTTTTCGCTCGAAAAGCGGACGCTCAATCGCGACGACCGAATGACGAACTATGCGCCGAGTTTCTTCGTGGGTGGTTCGCCCGGCGGCGAGAACACGATGGCGCGAGCGCGTCGAACCGAATGGAATCGCGTCGTCGTTAATGAAATTCTTTATCAGCCAATTCAAAGCAATGACGACTTTCGCCCCGACCAGCCCGATTGGATTGAGATTTACAATCGCTCCAACAGCGCGATTGACTTGGCAGGATGGACGCTTTCCAACGCGCCTAACGAGCGCGGCGAATTTGAAACCTACTTCTTTGCGACAAACCCCGACGTGGATTACGTCTTGCGCCCCAACGAATACGCCGTCATCTCGCCCGACCTTGCGCGACAGCGCGACTCGACGCGGCTCGCGCTGTATTATCGCAACCTTCCGCCGAACGCGAAACTCTTTTTCGTAACGACGCGCTCGACATTCTCGAACAGCACGTCAGGCGGCTTGATTTGGCTTCGCGACAATACAGGTCACACGGTCGATTCCGCGCGATACTCGCCGAATTGGCATAGCCCGTTCTTGTCATCGACGCGCGGCATTACGCTTGAACGCATCAACCCGAACTTTCCGAGCAACGACGCGCGCAGTTGGACGAGTTCGACGAATCGCGAATTTGGCGGCACGCCCGCAAGTCGCAACAGCGCATTCGCCGAATCCTTCGCGAATCAAAACGTGTCGGGCATCGAGGTTCGTCCGAATCCTTTTTCGCCCGATGGCGATGGGCGCGAGGATAATTGCGTGATCGCCTATTCGCTCAAAGGCAACGTGAATCGGATTCGAGTCCGAATCTTTGACGTGAAGGGGAGATTGGTGAGAACGCTCGCGAATAGCGAGCCATCGGGCAGTTCGGGCGAAGTGGTGTGGGACGGCTTCGGCGAGAGTCGCGAGAAACTGCGCATTGGGATTTACATCATCTTGCTCGAAGCGCTCAACGCCAACAGCGCGACGATTGAGACGCTGAAAAAGACGGTCGTATTGGCGCGCCCGTTATGAAACTTGATAACGGCGAAGCCACAGTTCGAGCAAGGTCATCATCCAAATTCGCAGGTATTCGCGATAGCCTTGCGTCGTGATGTCGTCGCTTTCAAAAAAATCCTTGACGAGTTTTTGCGCGACTTTGGGGTTGAAAAGCCCGCGCTCGCGCAAGGATTTTTCAGAGAGCGCATCGAGAATCGCTTGGCGAAATTTGCCGCGTCGCATAAACGCCGCCAACGGAAACACGAAACCCATCTTTTTGCGATAGACGATTTCCTTTGGCAAGAAGTCGCTAAACGCATCGACCAAAATTTTCTTGCCGATGTCTTTCGTTGCGTCATCAATTTTGTAGCGAGCGGGCAGGGAGGCGACGAAGTCAGCGAAGACGTTGTCCAAGAATGGCACGCGCGCTTCGAGCGAATTTGCCATGCTCATCGCGTCGGTATCGCGCAGAAGCGTGTCGCGCATATAAAAATTTAGCTCGAGAAACGAAATCGCTTGAATCGCGTCGTTGGAAAGCGTTTTTAGAGATTGCGTCAAGGCTTTGCGGCGCGTTTCGCAAAGTGGTTCTTTGCGAGCGTCTGTGGCGTTCATCAGCATTTCTTTTCGGAGCGAATCATGCGCGATGGTTCGAATGTCGTAAATCTCCACCGCGTCGCTGTATGCGCCCAACGCGCCCACGAATCCCCGCCACAGCCATTGTTCTTGAAGCGCGCGCGGCGCGGCGGCGTTCAATCCGACCGATAACCGTTGAAGCGCTTTTGGTAGAATCTTCGTAACGCGGCGAATGGCTTGCAAGCGTTGCGCGAATTTGAACAGCGTATATCCTCCGAACAACTCGTCCGACCCTAAACCTGAAAGCGCGACGGTTACGTGTTGTCGAGCGACTTTAGAGACGAAGTAGGTATTCATTCCGTCGTGCGAGGGTTGGTCAATGCCTTCAACGATTTTGTCAAGGTCTTCAAGAATTTCATTTTCGGAAAGAATAATCTCGGTATGAATCGTGCCGTAACGCTCTGCGACTTTCTTGGCAAACTGCGTTTCGTTATAGGCATTTCCGCCCAGAGTGAATCCCACAGAAAACGTTTTTGTCGACTGACCGATCGTGCGCATCACGGCGGCGATAAGCGAAGAGTCGATTCCGCCCGATAGAAACACGCCAAGCGGCACGTCGCTGATGAGATGTTGCTTGACGGTTTCAATGAAGAGTCGTCTCAATTCGGTTTTCGCGTCGTTATATGATGGCGTTTTGTCGGATTGCGCTTGAAAGTTTGGCGACCAGTAGCGCCACATTTTTTCTTCTCCATTTTGAATGGCGAGCGCGTGAGCGGGTAGAAGCGCATAAACGTCTTCGATCATCGTGCGGGGCTGAACGACCGAACCTGTTTCAAACAAGTCGTCGACCGCCGCGAGATTTAACTTGGGTTCGACAAGTCCCGACGCCAACATTCCTTTAAGTTCGGAGGCGAAAATCCACTGATTGCCGCGCTTGGCGTAAAGCAATGGCTTTTGCCCGAATCGGTCGCGCGCCGCAAAGAGTTTTTTGTCGTTCCTGTCCCAAATGATGAACGCAAACATTCCGCGAAGGTATTGGAGACAATCTTCGCCGAAGGTTTCATACATCGCCAAAATCGTTTCGGTGTCGCTATGCGATTGGATTCTGACGCCGCGCTTATCGAGCATCGCGTTGAGTTCAAGGTAGTTGTAAATTTCGCCGTTGAACGTGATGACGTAACGCTCCTTGCTGGTTTGAGTGCGAGAGCGCATCGGTTGTTTGCCCAAGTCGGAGAGTTCCAAAATCGCAAGGCGGCGATGTCCCAAAGCGATTCGTTCATCTATGAAATGACCTTCGCCATCGGGTCCGCGATGTTTCATCGCATCGGTCATTCGGCGAATCGCCAATGCGGCGGTTTCTAACGAGTGGGAGCGAGAACTGTAAAGGGCGGCGATTGCGCACATAAAAGCGAAACTGTTTTGTTGTTGGTCTTTCTATCTCGCGTCAAACGCTTGCTATGATTTTAAGCGTTTCTCGCGCGCACTTTTCCCACGAAAACGACGCGACGCGATTTCTTCCCGCTTCAATCAACTTTTGTCGAAGCGTTGAATCCGTCATTACGCGGTGAAGCGCATCGGTCATTTCATCAACATTCAGCGGATTGACCATCACGGCGCACTTGCCGTTCTCGGTCATTTCGGGAAACGAGTGCACATTGGCGCAAACAACGGGCACGCCCGCCGCCCACGCTTCAAAGAGAGGGTTGCCGAAACTTTCGTAACTGCTCGGATACGCAAATGCTTCCGCGTGCTTGTAAAGATATTTCAACTCTTGATGCGGCACGAGTCCCGCGAAAATCACGCGCTCTTTCAATCCTTTCTGATCGACGAGTTGGCGCAGTTTTGCTTCATATTTCTCGAACATATTGATTCCCTTGCCTGCGATGACGAGTTGAAGGTCGTGCTGATGGCGTTCCAACAAATTCGCTAACGCGAGAATCAGTTTGTCTTGATTTTTGTATTCCCACAAGGCAGAGGCGTAAAGAATGAATTTTTTTGCGACGCCGAATTTTTTGAAGACCGCGACGCGCTCCGACTCAACATAATTTTTCTGAAAGAGTTCGGCATCAACGCCGTGATTGACGACGTGAATCTTGCGCCCGTCAATCCCCAAGAACTTTATCACGTCGTTTTTGATGTCTTGCGACGGCGTAATGATCGCTCTTGCCATTCTTGCCGAGGGCGGCGTGAGGGCTTTTCGCACAACGAGCCTTGAGTTGTCAATGACGCGAGGGTAATGATAATAGAGCATGCTGCGAATGGCGACGACTGTCGGCACGGGCGAGAGCAGCGAAACGAAGTTTCCCGGGAAATAGGCGACATCGATTTTGTGCTTCGCCAAGTAGAACGGCGCTATCAGTTGCTCACTGATGACTTTCGCTATCGAGCTTTTGCTTTTCGGCGGAATCTCTACAACCGCCATTTTTTCCGACAAAAATGCTTCTATGATAGGCTTTTGATTCGGATTGAGAAAAAGCGTGAAACGATGCGGGGAATTGAGCTGGCTTAACGCTTTGGTGAAGTTGATAAAGTAGTTCCGCCCGCCCGTGTCTTCCGAGATGTTTCCGAGCAAGACGATTCCAATGTTTTTTTTCATTTGCGGCGTGAAACCAGTTATGTGTTTTTTTGCGTGCCGTTTGTTTCAGTGGCGTTGCGAACTGAAAGTTCAGAGGCTTTTTCAACGGTTACCATACGGCGAGGCACGGCAAGTTCAATGCCTTGCGCGGAGAGCGCGCGATGAAGTTCTTCGCGCAATTCGATTTCCGCGTCGAAGCGTTGGGTAAAATCCTCGACAAAACATGCCAAGCGCAACTCGATTCCCAACTCCGTGATGCGCATCGCTTGCAGTTCGGGCTTGGGGTCATCGACGACGAATCGGTGGGCGTTCATCACGTTCATCGCCACCTCGCGAACTTTTTCGGTGTCCGTTCTAAACGGCACGGTAAAGGAAACGAGCACTCTGACTTTATGCGTGGGATAAGCAAAGTTGATAATCGTGCTTTTAATCAGTTCCGAATTTGGGACGATGAGGTAGTTGAGGTCAAAGTCCAAGATGCGCGTCGAGCGCAAGCCAATCACTTGAACGTCCGCAAGCGTGCCGTTTGGCAGTTGGATTCTATCGCCGACGCGGAACGGTTGGTCAATCGCGATAATCACGCCCGCAATGATATTGGCAATCGTATCCTGCGCCGCCAACGCCACCGCCAACGAGCCAACGCCCAAACTCACGAGCAGGCTTCCGACATTGATGGAAAAATGCTCCATCACAATCGCCGCCGCGATGAGAATTACCAACACGGAAATCAAATTTCGCGCAAGCGGTGCAATGGTCATCAGTTGCTTTGAATCCTGCCGCTGCATTTTTGCTGACTGTTCCAGCAGATACTCAATGATGACGCGCGTAAATCCAATCAAGATGCTGATTGCAACAATCGCCGCATAAATGTAAATGATGGCATCAACAATTTTAATAAGCCGCTCTACAGCGAGGCTCTTTTCGGCATCGACGGCCTTTACTTCCCATAGCGCGTAGAGCGCGAGAATGGCAAAGACGATGGATTTTGCGCGCTTTTCTAACACTTCGGAAAGTCGTTCATCGAGGTCGGTGTTCGTGCGAGAAAAAATTTTCGTCCGAAACGTGTGCACCACTTTCTTGAACAGCCACCCCAACGGGAAAGAAATGAGAATGAGTATCGCCGCGATTACGAAGCGATACAGGAGCGGATTAGATTCAATCAAATTAAAAATTGCTTCTTGATTCATTGGATTCACAAGGTTTGAATGAGGTTACAGACGGTTTGCACTTCCTGACCCGACACTCCCAAATGCGTAACAAGGCGAATAAAGCTCTTTTTGATGCTCGAAATCAGCACACCTTGCTGTTTGAATTGCTCAACAATTTCGTTCTCCGATTGCTTTGATGGCGCAACATCAACGGCTACGATGTTCGTTTGAACGTGTGCGCCGTTCACTCGAAACTTTGGATTTGCTTCAAAGGCTTGGGCGAGTGCTTTTGCGTGTTGATGGTCAATTTCGAGACAGTCGTAATTTTTTTCCAACGCTACTTTTGCCATTGCTACCACAACGCCGATTTGTCGCATGCCGCCGCCCCACATTTTGCGATAGCGTCGTGCTTTTTGAATAGCGGCTTTTGTTCCCAGAATCATTGAGCCAATCGGCGCGCCAAGTCCTTTTGAAAAACAGACCGAAATCGTGTCAAAATGTTGCGCGTAATCTTTCGGCTTCAAGCCTGTTGCAACGCATGCGTTCCACAAGCGTGCGCCATCTAAGTGCAATCGCAACTTTTTGGACTTGCAAAGTTCGGCGATGCGTTCCATTTCAGCAATAGGATACACAATGCCGCCCGCACGGTTATGCGTGTTCTCCAACGCCACGAGCGACGTGCGCGGATACCAATCGGCACTTGGTCGAATTGCGTCTGAAATTTGTTCTGCCCTTAAAATTCCGTTTTCTCCGTCAATCGTTTTGAGTTGCACACGCGAAAGCACTGCAGGCGCACTGGTTTCGTAGTTTGCAATGTGCGCGCCTGTCTCACAAATCACTTCGTCGCCGTCGCTTGTATTCACTTTGATTGCAAGTTGATTTGCCATTGTGCCGCTTGGCACAAAAAGCCCTGCTTCTTTGCCGAACAGTTCGGCTACTTCGTGCTCAAATTCGTTGGTGAGTTCATCTTCTCCGAACACATCGTCGCCAACTTTTGACAAATCAATGTTGCGTGCGGCTTCAAGCATTTCGGGCGAGGGCTTCGTAACCGTGTCGCTCCGAAGGTCAATGGGTTTGTTCATTCGTTTATTGAGAGGGTTTCGGCTTTTTTGTAGAGCGTTTTTCCGACGCGCTGAATGTGGTCTATCAAATCGGAATTTTTGATGTGCTTGTAAATTGAAAGGTCGATTTTTTGTGGCAGAAGCAGGTCGTCGAGCCGCCACGAGATTGCGTTCAGTGTGTCGAGCGTTAGGTTGTTTCCTTTCAAGGTTAAATCAATATCAGAGCCTTCGCGGTAATTGCCTTTTGCGCGCGAGCCATAAATCACTGCCTCTTCAACTTCGGGAAATTGTTTAAGCACATTGTGGATAGCATGAATTGCTTTGTCAGAAAGTCCAAACGGCATTCAGATGTTGGTTGAAAGTTTTTCCAGAGATTGCTTCAACGCTTGAAACATCGGAAAGTAGTTGCTGACGATTGCCGATGCGATTTCATCTGCTGTTTCTTCGTTGTAAGTATGAACAGTTTTAATTCGGCTCTCAATCATCTTCATCCATTGTTCGCCTTCTGAAATTAGTCCGCACTCTACGCCCGTTCTGAACGCATCGCGACTACCTTGCAAATTGGTTATGCCTTGATACTCGTAGAAATCTTTGATGACCGTCCACGCCAGTTCAAATGTGTATTCAAATGCCTTGATTAGCCCTTGTTGCTCCATTTCGTTGAGCTCATCTTTTTTTGCGACAAACTTTTCAAGTTGATTCAGAGTCTTTTTGAAATTTTGAAATCGCTGAATCCAGCGAACATCGTGCTGACTCATTTCTGCTCATTGCTTTTTTGCGATGCGAAGATACGGCTTTTTTCGCGCCTGCTAATCGCGCTTGAACTAATTGCCGATAGAAATGCGGAAGTTAAAGCCAAACTCTTGTCGCGTTGAGGCAAAAACAGTGCTCCCGCCTGAGGCTTTCGGCTTGGTTTGCGTGTATTGCCAAAATGCGGCGGCATTGACACGTTGGCTTAGCGCGTAAGAGAGACGCGGCTGAAAGGTAATTTGCGTTGTGCCGATTGGCGGATTCGTGGCGGCGTTCGAACCTGCAAGAATGATGTTCTGCGTTTCGTTATCGGCAAAGGCAAAGTTGAAACTGAAATCAATCGTGTTGTCGAGCGTTGCGCCATTGAAGGGCCAGAAGTTCAGCGGCACTTTCAGACCAGTTTTTTGGTAGCCAATAGTTACGTTGATTTGTGTCGAGTTTGTTTGCGTGATTTGATAGTTCACCACAGCCAGCGTGAGCGAGCGCGTTCTTCCCATGCTTATCGAGGAGTTTAACCCGAATTTCCACAAGAGCGTCAGCCCGACGAGCGGCGCGAAACTTTCGTTGATGATTTGATTGCCAATCACTTCACCGCTATTGAGCGGCTGTGTGAAACTCGTGGCATAAGTGCCCGTGTAGGCGTGTTCAATCGAGGCGGAACTTGCAAAGCCCGAAAGCAAATCGAGTTTCTCCAATCCCGTTAAACTGATGCGCCAGTTTGGTAGTGGAATATAGGCAAGCCGGCTACTTTGCCCGAACAGCGATGCCGTCAATCGTCCGATGCCTGTTGGCTCGAAGGTGCGTTCAAAGAGTGCGGCAAATTCATTGAAGGGTGGATTTCGCACGAATCCTTCCGAATCGGCAAAGGTTGTGTTGATGGCTTCGCGGAAGTTATCGATGTTTGGAAAAACGGAGATGTAGGTTTTCGTAATTGAGCCGCTTCGGTCAGCCGAGATTTGACCGCCCGTTGCACCATTGACCGTTGCGCCACGCCGAAATTGCCAATCGGTGCGCCATGTTAAATCCATTCGCAGGTTATCGAAGATTTGCCAAGTCGTGCTGACCGAAAAATTTTGGCTTTGGTTGAAGTTGTCGACAAAGTTCGGAATAGCAGGCGCATCGGGGTCGACCAAAAATCGCTTACCCGGATTGTCGCTGAATCCCATTTGATAACCCAAACTTGGCGGAAGCGGTCGGTCCGACCTTCCAAACGTGTTGAACGGATAAAAGTTCAGCCACCCCGCGCCGCCTGCAATCCCGCTGTTTTGTATGCCAGTTGTAATTGAATAAGTAACGCGGAGCTGGTCAAAGCGCGTGAAGACGCTGAACAGACTTCCGACATCGCTGAGCAATTTGGTAATGTTATTGCCTTCGGCTGTGCTCTGTGTTTCGGTGCTGTCGAAGAGCGAGAAGAAGCGACTGGGTTTTTGCGGCGGCTTTGGCGCACTTGGTGGCGGCACATTACCACTTTTTCCAAACGGAATAAGGTCGCGCACTTTGCCGAACAGCCGTCCAAAGTTGATGTCGGATTGCACTTGTAAGGCGGTGTTGTTTCCGACGCTGTTTCCAAGAAACTGTGCAGGGTTATTGACAAACGGATTCGCCCACGAGTATTGGGTGTTGTAGGTGAAACTTGGCGTTACCCAATCGAGAAGCGAAACCATTTTCGGTCGCCAATTTGCGGTTACGCTTTGGTTGTAGTTCTGGTCTCTGCCCAAGTCAAATCGTGAAAGGTCGGCTAAGACATCGTCGAACACATCGCTTCCTTTTCGTTCTTCGCGTGTGATGGGGTCGGTTAAGAACAGGTTCATACTGCTTGTGAGGGTTGCGTTGTAAGACATATCGATGGTTTCTGAAATTTTATACTGCATTGCCATGCCGCGCCCTGCGGTGAAGTTGTTGCTGTTGAGCACGAGCGGTTGATTATTGCCACGATTCTGCGAAGCACGTCGGTCGCGGTTTAAGCGGAAATCGAACGTGTAACTTTGCGGCACGTAGTAAAACTTGTCTTCGCTGAACACGTTGAGAATCGGGATACGGCTTAGCCATTTGAACGGCTCAATGAAGAGTTGAGCGTCGGCGGGAAGTTGCAAGCCGTAGCTGGCGTTGGCACTCCACTGCCAATCTTCGCTCGAGATAAGTTGCGGCGAGCGACTTCGAGAAACGGAGTAATTATATCCGACTGACATTCGGTCAATCGTATAACGCGCCAGCCAAAAATCGGATGGCTTTGTTTTACGAATCGTCGGCATTGAAAAGCGTTCGGTCGAGGAGAGCGAGACTTGTTCGTCACGGAACCGCGCGCCTGCTTGCTGCGCTTCTTCTTCGCTTGCGCCGTTGCGCTTTGCTTCCTCAATAACGCGCGCCACCGCCGCATCAAGCAAAATGTCTTCACGACCGGGCACATATTTGGGAATTGCACGCTGTTCGCTTCGCTCGATGTTAACGGGAATTGTCCAGCCGTCTTCTGCGGGCAAGAGTTTATCAGCGTTGAACGTTGTCGAGAGCGTCCATGATTCAGTATTGTTTTGCGCGGCAATCGGATTGAGTCGAATGTTTAATCCGTGAAAGTCAGGTGTTTGTCGTTGGTAGGTTGCGGAAACAGTGGCGACATCAGCGAGTTGTAAAGTTGTATTGGCACGCACCGCCCAGCCGCCTTCGTTCTTGTAGCCCGAGACGCGCAACTCGTTGAGCCACACTTCAATCGACTCAATAAATTCTTTTGATGGATTAACAACGCCAAAGGCGAACACGCGCACATTGCCCAAACTCGGTTGCCCTTTGATGACGATTCTTTTTCCGTCGGGAAAGTTGCGCACAACCACTTCCGTATCGGAAGCGCGTTGCAGTTTGAAACTAGCAATTTCATCGAGGTTGATATCGATGTTGTTCTCTGCGGGCCATATCAATTCTTGCGCGCGCCGATATTCAGGCGAGTTCGTATTCTGCGGCACATTAACGGGTGGCGAGGGCTTGACGGGAATTTGCACTTCGTAGTAGTTATTCGATTCCGTCGCACCGAAGCGCAAGAAGACGCGCGTGTTTTCAGGGTCTTGCGGGTTGAGTTCGTTATACCTGACGCCTGCGCCGCCGTGAACGAACGCTCTTAATTGCTTGTAGGGATTGAGATTGAAGCCGCCCGTATTTCCGATTGCAAAATTTCGGAAGACCCCACGACTTGAATCTTGCCCCATCTTTCGCGCAATTACAACTAAGGCTTGTTCGTTGGCTTGAATGTTTTGGTCGACGCGCTGGCGGTCTCGAGCGCGTTGAATACCCGGCGGTAAGGCGTAAAATGACCCATTCTCCTCGATGTTCACTGCCGCGATTGCAACCAGCGTATCGCGATTGATTTGTTGCCATTGCGAGCCGACGAAGTCGAACGTCGCAAACCCTAACTGCGCGGGACGCCGAAACTGCTCAACCCACACACGCGCATACTGAATCGTCGTAAAATCAATCCCGCCGAATCGGCGCGTAAATTCATCTAACGGAATTCTAAACTGCACCCAACCCGCATTCGTCTGACCCCCGCCCACGACAAACCTGCCTCGCGGCGTAGGAACATTCAACTCTTCGGGATTGATAGAAATCGTATATCGGAAGAATCGATTCTGTGTTTGCACCGTCGATGAGCCGTCCAAATCTTCGGTATCAGGGAAAATGTTCACGAACGGACCCGCCTGCGCTTGATTCGCGTTCCCTTGCGTGCCGCTCACGTTGGTTACATCGAGCGTGAAGTTATCGCCTGCGGGGTCGTTCAAAATGCGTTGGTATTCGGGGTTGTTTTCCCCTAATGCGTTGCGCAAGGTTTCCAAATACTGCGCGTGAAATTGTCGCTCTAATTGGTCGTCAATGCCGTCTATGCCGACGTCTTCCGTGCCAATCGAGCCTGTGAGCAACTGACGGTCGATTTTCGCTACGCGCGTATTGAATCGCCCGTAAGCGTCTTCGCCGAATGCGATTTGGTCGGGGTTCAAATCTTCGGGATTGATTGGCATTCCGTCTTCGGTGTTGAGTCGTCGGTTTGGAATGATGTCTTCGGACAAGATGCCGATGTCGATGTGCAACTTGCCGCTGTCGAGCGGCGCGTTTGGGTTGTCAATCAAGGGTTGATACTTGAACCAAAACTCGATGAATTGAATGTTGGATTGCGTCAGGTTGTTGGCGAAGGAAGGAAGCAGTTGCGTGATTGAGCCGTAAGCGCTGTCGGGAACGCCGCCGCGAATCGTGAAATCTGGGTTGAAGTTGTAAGGTCCGCGCTTTGTCGGGTCATAACTCAAAAACAGTGGGCGCACTTGAAAGTCTTCGCGTGCCGCCACACGATTGGGGAAAATTTCGCGCGTTGGCACATTTCTTGGGTCGCCTACGGGCAAGCGATACCACCCTAACTGTGCGCGATAGCGTCCGCGAATTGAGTCTTCTACAATCGTTGGGCTTTCAAGGTCGCGATGTGGCGGCGAGCCTAACGCCCAGTTGTTGCCGTTCAATCCAAACGAGATAATCTGCCGCGAGCCTTCAAAGTCATCAATGTAACTGACACCATCAGGGTCTAATTCAGTTCGCAATTCGTCAGGAATGCCCGGCATCACTTGCGCGTATTCAGCATTGATGGAAAACTTCGACGGCTCTTTCGTGCTGACAAGCGGCAGTTTATCAATCGCCTTGGTTAGCCAGCGCATCTGCGTCGAGTATTGTAAGTCCATTCCGAAAATGCGATTCACGATGGGTTCATCGCCGACGCGCACTTTATCCGTGAGCGGTCGCTCGGAGTATTGCAGAAACGTCGCTCCCAATTTGAAATCATCGTTAAACGCATACTCGCCGCGCAAGCCCACGATTGTTCGCGACGCGAGCAGGAAGAGATCGTTTTTCTCGAAGTCGATTTTCAAATTTGCGCCTTGTTGAAGTGCGTCATCTCTCAGAATGGTAACTTGTCCGAGTTGATAGTCGACCGTGTAATCAATGCCTTCGCGAAGCGGCACACCGCGGCTGGTTACGCGCACGCTTCCCTGCGCCACATTGAAGCCAATCGAAATCGGATTTTGAATCGTGCTTTTGTATCGAACCTTGATGCCGTAAAAGTTTTTCGCGCTTGTGTTCTGCGCGTCGAATTGCGTTCGTTCATAGATTTCCGAATACACAAATCGCTCGTTTTGCTGTGTCAGCGGTCCGCCTGTGATTCGCTCAATTTCTTCGCGAATTGGTCGCTCGAACGGTCGTTGAAATGGAAAAATGAGTAAGCCGCGTTGCGGGTCAATCGTAATGCCGGGCAAGAAGTCGAACGTGCGGTCGGAGCCTGCCGCGCCATTGACATCGAATCGGTCGAATCCTGTTACTTGATTGAGCGTATTGACAAATCCTGTAATTGGCAAGACTTCATTTTCAGGTGGATTATCGCCCGGGTTTTGAAACACTACTTGTGCATTGAATTGGTCAGGCTGAATGTCTCGTCCGCCCAGTGCGTAAATGTTTTTCAGCATTAAAATCCACGTTGCCGTATCCGACGGCGTGAATTGGTCGGGCTTGACCAACTTGAAGACGGCTCTGCGCTGTAAGGAATCGTTGCTAAAATCTCCGACACGCACATTTGGCACGCCGGGCACGGGCGTAAAGTCGTAAGAAACGGCTATCACATCGCGCGGGTCTAAGGGCGCGGTGAAAGTGATGTGACCAAGTATCGGATTGAACACATAGTCTTGCCCTTCTCTCATCAAAGTAAATACGCCTTCTTGAAATTGTCCGGGAATCGGCGGGAGCGGGTCTGCGGTTCGGAGTTGTTGTAAGAAGGCTTGCGTTTGAGTAGTGTCAGCGAGGTCGTTATATGAATTATTCGGAAATGGGAATCCTTGCTGTAATCGCTCAAACGAATACGGCGCGTCGCCCAAGTTTAGCAACGCGACGCCTGGACGTTGATTTTCTTGCAAGGGCGCGCCGCCTGCATTTTGTCCGCCACCACCGCCAAGTTGATTGGCAGGGCGTCGCCACACTTCAAGGCGATTGAGTTGTCGTCCACCCATGGCTTGTGTAATCACAAGTTGCGGTGCATTTTGAGCGAAGGCTCTTTCCCAATTTGTTACGAAGAAGTTGCTGACGAAGAAATGTCGATTTTCGTCGTAGTCCCATGCTTGAATGGTTTGTTCGGTAATGCTTGCGCCACTTTGCACGCTGAACGATTCTGTTCGTCCGCGCTGTTGCGAGGCAATCGCTGTTAAGTTCAATCCTGCAATTTGAAACTGCGCCTTAATCCCGAACAAGGCTTGACTGCTACTGATGAGCGATGTCGGAAGCGTGAGCGAAACGTTGCCCGCCTCAATTGATTGCACCAAGTCGTCTTCATAGCCCTTGTATCGAATGGCGAGTTGGTTTTCGTATTGAAAGGGTCGCTCCGTGTTCCAGTCGGCTGTGATGGTGAGTTTATCGCCGATTGTGCCTGTCAAGTTCATTTGCACTTGTTGGTCGAAGTTCGGCACGGCGGTCGATGCAGTTCCGCTTGCTCTTCGTACTGGGTCTTCGGATTCTTCGGTTTGATAGGAGGCTTTAATGTCGATGTTTCCCGCAACTTGCACGCTCACGGTTGGCGGTCCGAAGAGCGTTGCAAAAATCGCGCTCTCTCCGCCTGGCACATACACGCTAATTTTGGTGATTTTGCTAAACACGTCGGCAAGCGCGTCGCGCGAGACACCCACGCTTTGTTGACCGATAATTTGTCGAAAGTTATCTCGTATTGCCGCCTTGTAACGAAGTTTCTTGTATGTTTCTAACGGCAGTTCAATTGACGGACGCACTTCTACGCCTGAAATCGTTTCTGAAATTCTGATACGCTCCATCGTGCTATCTAATACCACTTTCCGTTCAACGCTCACTTTCGGTAAAAAAAGCGAGTACGTCTTCGTTTCAATCGGCGAAAGATACGGCACATCAACGCGCCGATATTTGAACTGCTTTATGCGCGTTGTGGAGTCCATCAACGCGGCTTCCGCTGAATCCAACTCCGTTGTTGGAAATGTTCCGCGTTTTTGTGTTTCGGTTTGCCTTATCACGTTGTCGAGTTCTTCG
>JAJUFC010000002.1:275000-371817 GCA_029263855.1 Candidatus Thermochlorobacteriaceae bacterium
CGCTTTGAACGGACGCAAGTCAACAATCATTTCGTGAGCGCATCGTCCGTTTTGATTCGCATAAAGGATATGGTATTCCTTCTCCAATCTTGCCTTGATGTAATTGGCGTTCAGTATTGCAAACTTTGTTGCATTGGTTAAACCTTCTGCGCCCATCATCGCGATGTAGGCGTAAGAAATTGCAAGAATGGACGCACTTCCAAAAGGCGCGGCTGAAACTGCGGTGATGGCTTTTTCACCACCTGTTTTTAATAGCACGTGAGACGGTAAAAATGGCGCGAGATGTTTAGCAACCCCGATTGGTCCCATTCCAGGACCGCCGCCGCCGTGCGGAATACAGAAGGTCTTGTGCAAGTTTAAGTGACATACATCTGCACCGATTGCGGCAGGACTCGTTAAGCCAACTTGCGCATTCATGTTTGCGCCGTCCATATACACTTGTCCGCCACAATGATGAATCGCGTCGCAAATTTCTCTGATACGCTCTTCAAATACGCCGTGCGTTGACGGGTAAGTTACCATCAAACATGCGAGCATCTCTTTGTATTGCTCCGCCTTGGCTTTCAAATCGTCGACATCGATGTTGCCGCGCTCGTCGCATTTCACCACAACCACTTTCATTCCTGCCATGACTGCGCTTGCCGGATTAGTGCCGTGCGCCGACTGCGGAATGAGCGCGATGTTTCGATGCGATTCTCCACGAGACTGATGATAAGCACGAATCGTCATCAAGCCCGTGTATTCGCCCTGTGCACCTGAGTTTGGTTGAAGCGATACAGCATCAAAGCCTGTGATTTCACTGAGCCATTTTTCTAAGTTTTTGAACAAGATTTGATAGCCCTTTGCTTGCTCTGGCGGCACAAATGGGTGAAGTTGATTGACTTCTTCCCAAGTGATAGGAATCATCTCGGTTGTTGCATTCAGTTTCATCGTGCAAGAGCCAAGCGAAATCATCGAGTGCACCATTGAGACGTCCTTATTCTCGAGTCTTTTCAGATAACGAAGCATCTGATGTTCGCTGTGGTGCGTGTTGAAGACAGGGTGCGTTAAAAATTTCGTCGCTCGGCGGAGCGGCTCGGGCAAGTTCATTTCCAACACTTCACCAAGCGCGTTGAAATCCACAGAGGCATTTAGGCCACGTGCTTTTGCAATCACACTTAAAATTTCTTTGACATCGTCGACTGTTGTCGTTTCATCAAGCGAAATACCAACGCGGTTTCCATCGTAGCGGAAGTTCATCTTTCTGTTTTCTGCAAGGCGACGCAGGCGTTCAGGGTTTTCTTCTGTAAATGAAATCGTATCAAAGAAATGTTCGTGATGCACGGAAATGCCTAATGTTTTCAAGGCTTCGGCAAGCACCCTTGCAAGCGCATGCGTTCTTTCAGCGATGGCTTTCAAACCTTTCGGTCCGTGATAAACGGCAAACGCCGCCGAAATTACGGCGAGAAGCACTTGGGCAGTGCAAATGTTTGAGGTTGCTTTTTCACGGCGGATATGTTGCTCACGGGTTTGGAGTGCCATTCTCAATGCACGATTGCCGTCAGCATCAACTGAAACGCCGATGAGCCGGCCGGGAATCAAACGTTTATATTTTTCTTTTGTCGCGAAGAATGCGGCGTGCGGCCCGCCGTAGCCCATTGGAACGCCGAAGCGTTGTGCCGAGCCAAGCGCAATATCCGCTCCCATTTCGCCCGGCGGTTTGAGCATCGTTAATGCAAGCAAATCCGTTGCGACGGCAACTGTAACCGCGTGTTGTTGAGCACCTGAAATAAAGTGCGTGTAATCCTCAATGCTTCCGTCGGTTGCAGGATATTGGAGCAACACCCCAAACAAGTTTGGGTTTGCAATGTCCAGCGTTTGATGATTGCCAACAATCAATTCAACACCAATCGGTGCAGTCCGAGTGCGAAGCACATCTATGGTTTGCAGGTGACAGCGTTCAGAAACAAAAAATTGATGAGCAGATTGCTTTTCCGCAGGGCGCGCCTCATAGAGCACATGCATGGCTTCAGCAGCTGCAGTTGCTTCATCTAAGAGCGAGGCATTGGCGATTTCCATTCCCGTTAGGTCAATCACCATCGTTTGAAAGTTAAGAAGCATCTCCAACCTTCCTTGCGCAATCTCCGCTTGATACGGCGTATAGGCGGTATACCAACCCGGATTTTCCAAGATGTTACGTAAGATGACGGTCGGCGTGTGAGTGCCATAGTAGCCTGTTCCGATATACGATTTGAAGCACTTGTTTTTCTTCATCATCGCTTTGAACGAAGCGAGAAATTCTTGCTCCGTTTGCGCTTGCGGTAACTTCAACGGTCGCTTCAATCGGATTGACTTTGGAATTGCCTGCTCAATCAATTCGTCGAGGCTTGACGCACCGATGGTTTTGAGCATTTCTTCAAGATGTGGCGCGGAGGCATTGTGGCGGGTTTCAAACTTTTCTTGATACGAGAAATTGAGTTTCATACTGCTGTCGTGTGTCTTTTTTGCAAAAATTATCCAGAGGTGTAAAGATAACATTCCGTTCACAATCTCTATCAGAAGAAAAGCAAAAGGCGTTCTTACTGAACGCCCTTTTACACGTGTTAATGTTCCAATGTGCAAAGAACACGGAAATATCACAATGAGAATGATGAAAGAACATCTGTCCCAAACAAAGAAACAACAAACTTGTATTCGCCTTTTTCAATGGTGCCTTTTTCAGCGACATTGATAGTCTTTCAAAAAAAAGACACAGGAATTGCCTGAAAACAATTCAGTAAATGAGTGTAGTGTGATAAGGAAAGATCTCGCTTTTAGGAATCGTGTTAGATATTGGGAGGAATTACGAGGTCGGGGAGCGCGCCGATGAGTGTTTTGTCGGTATGATTTAAGAAATGACGCGCGCAATTTTCGGAGGGGAATAAGTTCGTCTGCATCAATATCGCAGACTCTTCTTGACGCTCTTCGACTTCTGCGCTTGGAAGGTTTTTCGTTTGGACGGGGTCAGTGTCGGGGAGAGATTGAGATTCAATTTCAACTGCATAAACATCACTTTCTACAAAAATAAGCGGCATTGAGAACACATTTGTTCTCAGCAACAAGAGAAGTAGAATGGTTACCGCGAATCTGCTCATAGTTAAGTATGATGAGTATGACGCACTAGACGATTTGGACGCTTATTTCGTTTCAAATATTAGAAATTTTTTTTTCATATCCAACGATTTTGTCGATACCAATTTACCGTGCGCTGAAATCCCTCTTCCAACGAGGTTTTTTGGGCGAAATTAAAATCGCGCTGAGCTTTCTTTGTAGAAAAGGTCCAATATCGCTCTTTGCCGTCGCGTGCTCGGTCTCGATTCAAGATTGAAATTTTGCCTTGCGCTTTGTTGACATCTTCAACGATGGCGGCAACCGTTGCGGAAAGCCAATCGGGAAGGACAAGTTTAACAGCAAACGATTTACCCAAGGCTTTTTTTGCCGCTTCGCCGACTTCCTCCCAACTATGCGCTCTTCCTGAAAGGAAATAAATTTCACCTTTTGTTTTTTCCGATTCCGCCGCCGCAATCATTGCATCAATCAAATCTTTGACGTAGAGGTAGTCATATTTTTTTTCGTCGGCTCCGAAAATTGGAATGATACCACTTTTGACGGTTTTGAAATGCTCGAGCAAGTCTTTATCGCGCTCGCCATAGATGATGCTCGGTCGCACGATGGTGATGGGTAGTTTCTCAAAAAATTGCTTGCACACTTCTTCAGCTTGAAGCTTGGTTTTGCCATAGAGCGTAACAGGCTTTGGTGGAGCAGTTTCATCGATTGGCTGTTCGGCGGAAGGCGACGGTCCTGCCGCCGCGCCTGATGAGACGTGCAAAAATCGCTTAACTGTGGGATTGACCTCGAGCGTCGCTTTGAGAAGATTTTCAGTTGCTCTTACGTTGCCCTCAATGTAGGTTTTCTCGTCTAAGGCTTTTGTAACGCCTGCAACGTGATAAATCGCATCGACGCCTTTAACTGCCTTTTTAAGCGACTCAACATCGGCGTAATCGCTCTTCACAACCTCAATGTCTTTTCCTTTCAAAACATCAGATAGACTTGCTGACCTTGCCAACACTCGAACTTCGTCGCCTTTTTCCAATAAGGCATCAACGAGATGGCTCCCGATGAAGCCTGACGCGCCTGTGATTAAAATTTTTGACATTATTCTGCCGCGTGATTTTTTGCGTGAAACGTTAAAGGGTGAAACTTTGCTTAATTATGTCGTAAAATGACCGTCAGTCAGTTTTTGAACAAGCGTTACTTTTACTCTTTTTATAAAGACACTTGCACGCGAATTGACGGTCTCGATAAACCTGAATCTTGCAATTCAAACTTTTCTACCAATGGCAGAACACGAAGTTACCACAGCCGAAGTGGTTTCCGAAAGCAAACCGCTCAAAGATTTATTTCAAAAGTGTTATGACTTTACGACCGCCGACGAAGTCAAAGCACTTGGTCTTTATCCCTATTTTCGCCCGCTTGAAGAAAACGAAGGACCTGTCGTGCGCATTGAAGGTAGAGAAGTAATTATGGCAGGCTCGAACAACTATCTTGGTTTAACCTCTGACCCTCGCGTCAAAGATGCCGCCAAAAAAGCGATTGACAAATATGGCACGAGTTGCTCTGGCTCGCGTTACTTGACAGGCACAGTGAATTTGCATGTCGAACTCGAAGAAAAATTGGCTGAGTTTATGGGAAAGGAAGCGTGTCTTCTGTTCAGCACAGGCTATCAGACAGGACAAGGAATTATTCCAACGCTTGTTCAACGCGGCGAATATGTGATTAGCGACAAGGATAATCACGCTTGCATGGTGATGGCGAATATGATGGCAAAGGGAATGACCGCAAATGTCGAGCGCTACAAGCACAACGATATGGACGATTTAGAGCGCGTGCTTAAAAAAATTCCGATTGAAGCGGGCAAGCTTATCGCAACCGATGGCGTGTTCTCGGTTTCTGGCGAGATTGTTCATCTTCCCGACCTTGTCAAACTTGCAAAGCAATACAATGCGAAAATTCTCGTCGACGATGCGCATGCGGTCGGTGTGATTGGCAAAGGTGGTCGTGGTACGGCTTCAGAGTTCGGATTGGAAGACGCGGTCGATTTAACAATGGGGACGTTCTCCAAAACCTTTGCGTCGCTTGGCGGCTTTGTCGTCGGCGATAGAGCCGTGATTAACTACATCAAACATCACACGCCCGCGCTGATTTTTTCCGCTTCGCCGACGGCGGCAAGCGTGGCGGCGGCGCTGAAAGCGTTGGAGATTTTGAAAGAAGAAACTTGGCGCGTCGACAAACTCGTCCAAAACGCAGACCGCGTGCGACAAGCCCTCAAATCACGCGGGTTCAAACTGATGGACTCGCGCACGGCGATTGTCTCGGTGATTATCGGTGACCAACACAAAACGCTTCTCTTTTGGCGCAAACTCTACGATGCGGGCGTGTTCGTCAATGCGTTTGTGCGTCCTGGCGTAATGCCCGGCTGGGAGATGCTCCGCACGAGCTATATGACTTCTCACGAGGAGTGGCATTTGGACAAAATCGTAACGGAGTTTATTCGCGTTGGCAAAGAGCTTGAGGTGATTTCATAACTCCTCCTTGAATTTTTCCTTTCAAAACACAAAGGCGACGCGCTTCAACGCATCGCCTTTGCTTCTCACTGTCAATGTTGCAATGTTATTCGGCGAGCGCAATCAACGCAACGCAGCCTTTTCCGCCGTGAACCCCCAGCACGGGCGAGATTTGGGTCAGTTCGACAGCAAGGTTTGGAAGAGTAGTCAGAAGTTTTTCTTTGGCATATTCGGCGCGAGCGCGGTCGTCGGAATACACGATCGCCACCTTCGCCGTTGATTTCCCTTTCACATACTCGATGGCAAGGTCGATGGCTTTGTTGAGCGCGCCTTTTTCTCCTCGCCCTTTTCCGCACTGAACCACTTTCCCGTTCTCGTCAAAGGTCAAAACGGGATTGAGTTGAAGCAACTTCGCGATGAATCCTTTTGATTTCGAGAGGCGACCGCCGCGCACGAGGTTGTCAATCGTTTCCAAGCTCAAAAACGCTTTGATTTTCTTCGCGAGGTGATTCAATCGCTTCACGATGGCATCGACCGATTCGCCGCGATTGCGCATCTCGACGGCTTCGCGCACGAGAAATCCCAATCCCATTGAAGCGATTCGGCTATCGACAACGACGATGTTGCGGTCTTTGAAAAATTTGCTTGACAGTTTTGCGTTTTGGCACGTGCCTGAAACGCTTGACGAGAGCATAATCGCGATGACGCTCTCGTAGCGGCGGAGCAAATCGTCGTAGGCTTGTTTGAATTGCGCAGTTGAGGGTTGAGAGGTTCTTGGAAATTCTTTGGAATGCTCGAGGCGGCGATAAAATTCGGTGGGCGAAATGGTGACGCGGTCTAAAAATTCTTCTTCGCCGAAACATAGCGAAAGCGGCACGAGCGCGATGTCGTTGGCTTCGAGATACTCGTCGGGAAGGTCGCAGGTCGAATCGGTGAGAATGCCGATGGGCTTTTTGCCGAAGGCGTTTTCGTGTTGCGCCTTCATATCCTCGAACTTCGTTTTTTGCAGAATGCCGTAGCGGGCGGCGATGTCGAAAATCGTTTGCGGCTCGTTGGTGTGAATATGGACTTTCGTTTTGCTCGCAGAGCCGCCGATGATGAGCGAATCGCCGTAGTTGAGCAGTTCTTTTCGCAACGATTTCTTATCAAACGCATCGCCATTTTCCAATACAAATTCGGTACAGAACTGAAAGGCGATTGCGTCGCTGTTAGATTCCACTTGCGCGCCGTCGGACTCTACGGCTTCAACGGCGAAGACTTTTCGCTTGAAGGCTTCCTTCAAATTGCCTTGCGCGATGAATTTGGTTACGCCTTCGACCATATCGACAAAGCCTTGCGCGCCTGAATCGACTACGCCCGCTTTTTTCAATACGGCTTCGCCGTTGACTTTGAGTTGTTCGGGCGTTTTGGCAAGCGATTGTTTGGCGGCAATGAAAGATTCGTGGAAGAGATGTTTGAAGTCGGAGGTGATTTTGGAGAGTTCATGGACGGCGTGCGTCCAATCGCGAATGACGGTGAGAATTGTGCCTTCAACAGGATTCATCATCGCTTCGTAGGCATATTCTTTTGCACGCAGAAGCGCATTGGCAAAGTCGCGTGCGCTTGCGCGTTCCTTGCCTGACAAGCCTTCGTATAAGCCTTGATAGAACTGCGCCAAAATTGAGCCCGAATTTCCACGAGAGCCAACGAGCGCGGTGTCGGCGGCACAGCAAACAACAGCATCAATCGTCGAGTCGTCGCAATCATAAAGTCCATCAATGACCGCTTTGAGCGTGAGCGCCATGTTGGTGCCCGTGTCGCCGTCGGCAACCGGAAAGACGTTGATTTTGTTGAGATATTCTTTGCGAAGAATGACGGATTCTGCACCTGCAATCATGCCGTGCTTTAATCGGCGACCGTTCAAATAGTGGATAGGCATCGTTTCAATTAACCTTGATTGTTGGAATATGAAATCGAATTGAACGGGCAGGCTAAAGGCGTCAGTGGCGGAGCGGCAGGGCGTTTGATGAAATGTCATTCAATTTCAAACGGTCGCGTGACCTTCAGTTCTTGCCAAAGCCATCATCTCGAGTAGTATTCATCATTTCACTTCCAAGCCCATCAATTCTTTCGTGTCACACAAACAAACAGCAGTAAAGCGTTCAATCAAGTGGCGTGAATTTAAGAACGATTTTCAAAAAAGCAAGCCTATGTGCTATGAAAGTTTGTTTTGAGTTCTTTACATTGCGCGTCTGTTATCAACCATTCACTTTCTCAACTTTATCTCGATATGCGCTTCGTT
Source organism: Candidatus Thermochlorobacteriaceae bacterium (assembly GCA_029263855.1). Classification (GTDB taxonomy): domain Bacteria; phylum Bacteroidota; class Chlorobiia; order Chlorobiales; family Thermochlorobacteraceae; genus JANWWM01. The sequence continues at coordinate 282,864 of JAJUFC010000002.1, forward strand.
TCTCGCTTTCTTTCTATCGTTTTACTCTTTATTTGTGCGTGCCAAAGTGCGCCAGTGCCGCCGACACTTTCAACCGATTCCAAATCTCAATCAGGCTACGCGCTCATTACGCCTACCTTGCTCAAAGCACACCTTTCGTTTCTTGCCAGCGACGAACTTGAAGGACGCGAAACGGCAAAGCGCGGTCAAAAAGTCGCCGCTCGATACATTGCCACAGAGTTCGAGAAATTCGGCTTAAAACCAATGGGCGATAGCGGCAGTTACTTTCAAAAATTTCGCGTCAAGGAAGAACAACTCGGCATGAAGAGCACGATTTCCGTCTCGATATCGTCGCCTGTAAAATCAAAGCGAAACAAAGCGGCGCGCACTGCAGAGACGAAAGTGTATGATAAATTCTTCGAGGATTTTTATGGGTTTGGCAGAAATTTTCGTGATGCGGCAAAGTCGGTCAGCGGTTCGGTGCTGTTTGCAGGCTATGGCATTGACGACGAAATGAATTACAAGTATTCTGACTATGCGGGCGTTTCAGCAAAAAATAAAATCGTGTTGGTGCTTGGCGGAGAGCCGCAAGACAACAACCCCGCCAGCGCGTTTGCGGGAACGCAACCAACGAAGTGGAGCGACGCGCGCGTCAAAACTCGTGCGGCATTTGAGCAAAAAGCCGCCGCTCTGCTGATTGTTTCAGACCTCAACGGCGTGCCGATTCGCGAGCAACTCAAGCCCGAACTGCGCGATATGATGGTGATGAGTACCATGTCGCTTGTTGGTGAAAAAGAATCGCTCACAGCCTCACCGCTTGCTCAACCGAAGCAAAGTGTGCCTGTTTTTTACATCTCGTCTGAAATTGCCAATCACATCTTGAAGCCCAGCGGCAAAACCGTTTCCGCACTTCGTTCTGAAATTGATAAAACAGGAAAGCCAAATTCGTTTGATGTTCCTGATGCAACGGTTTCGCTCGTGATTGATTTTTCCGAAAAAATTGTGGAGACGGAAAACGTCTGCGCTATGCTTGAAGGTTCAGACGAGACCATGAAGCAAGAAGCGATTGTCGTTACGGCACACTACGACCACGTCGGCGCAGGCGCAAGTGGCAACATCTACAACGGTGCTGACGACGACGGTAGCGGCACAACGGCGGTACTCGCCCTTGCCGAAGCCTTCGCCAAAAACAACATCAAGCCAAAGCGCAGTCTCATTTTCATGACCGTTTCAGGCGAAGAAAAAGGCTTGCTCGGCTCGGATTACTACACCCAACACCCAACCTTTCCACTTAAAAACACGATTGTAAATTTGAACATCGATATGATTGGTCGAATGGGCGGCGACTATGAACATTCCGACAACCCGAACTACGTCTATGTGATTGGCTCGGACAAAATCTCAACCGATTTGGATAGCGTCATGAAAATTGAAAATGCGCTCACCGAAAATTTGCTCTTGGATTACAAATACAACAGCGACGACGACCCGAACCGATTTTATTACCGAAGCGACCATTACAATTTCGCCAAGAACAACATTCCCGTCATTTTCTTCTTTAACGGCACACATGCCGATTATCACGGCATTCATGACGAAGTGGATAAAATTCACTTCGAGAAAATGGCAAAAGTTACACGGCTCGTTTTTGGGATTGCTTGGAACTTATCGAATCGCGTAGAGCCACTGAAAAAGCGTGCGTTGTAGCGCGTTTATTGCTGTGCGCCATAGCGTTCGAGAAGTTCGGCGGCGCGTTTGCCTGCGTCGTTGTTTGGGTTGAGATTTCGTGCGGTTTGCCAAAGTTTTTTTGCCTCGTCCCATCGTTCAATTTGTGCGTAAAGAATGCCCAAGTTGAGGTGCGCTTTTTGATGGGTTGGATGTTCATCGACGACGCGGCGCATTTCCGCAACACCTTCACGCTGCAAGCCTTGATTAAGCAGGCAGATGGCATAGTCGACGCGTGCGTCAGGATTTTTGGGGTCGAGTTCTAAATAGCGTGCGTAAAGTTGCGCGGCGGTCGCGTGTTCTTTTGCGTCGTCGTAGAGGTTGGCGGCGCGAAGCAGAAGTTTCGTTTCGTTTCGGTCTGTGGCTTCAAAGGCGGCGATGCTCCACTCGCCTCCTAAATCCAATCGTTCATTTTCAATGAAGACTTCGGAGAGCGCAAGTGCGGCAAGTCGCTTTTTGCTTTTGTCTGTTTCTTTTTCGTATTGCGCTTTCAAAACGTCAATTCGTTCTAAAACGGATTTATCCGTGATTACTTTTGGCGGCGGTGCGTTGGGCTGAATTGCACGTGAATTGACCGATGGATTTTGCGTTTCGGGCTGTGCGCCTGCACCCGCCGCACCCGATAGCGAAAACCCCTTCTTGCCTGAAATAAGCCCTTGATAACCCAGCACGCTGAAGAGTAACAACATCGCAACGCTGACGAAAATCAATGCTGTTTGCTCTTTTTTAGCTGATGATTTTTGAGTGGTTCGTGGGTCTTTTTTTCGCTCTTGCTTTATCGCATTTATCGTTGGTGCGTCTTCGTCGATGGCAGTTAAATCGCTTCCGCAGTTGTGGCATTGCGTATCGCTTGGTGCAACCGCGACGCCACATGACGGGCAGAACGTTTTTACTTCCTCGGTTTCTGCTTGTGGATTCAATCCGTTCATTGTTATGTCTTTAATCCTTTCTTCAATTTGTCGCTGACAACCGATTTGAACTCTTTGGAGATTTTGAATGTCGGCACATACTTCTCATCGATATACACTTTTTCGCCCGTTCGAGGATTGTGCGCAATGCGTTTATTTTTCTTGCGCACGTTGAACGTGCCGAAGCCTCTGATTTCAATGCGCTCGCCCGATTTGAGCGATTCAATAATGGTTTGTATGAATCCATCAACGACGGCTTCGGTTTCCTGCTTGGTTAAGCCCGACCGCGTTGCAATAATTCCGACAATGTCTGCTTTTGTCACGGTACTACTGAAAGATTAGTTGGTTTGATGAATCAAACTTTTGATGAGATTTGAAGATTAACCCTTGAACCAAAGTCGCGCCGCTACGATAACTAAAAACAGCGCGAAGCCTTTGCGAACCCACTCTTCTGAAGCGGATAGCGCGACTTTGGAGCCGACAAGCGACCCGATAAATAAACTTGATGCAATGACAGCGGCATACTTCAGATGCTCGGTTGTAATTTTTCCCGCCTTGTAATACTCGAGCGCGCCCAAAATTCCAACCGGAAGTAAAAATACCAAGAGCGATGTGCCCGTTGCGGTCTTTTGCGAAAAGCCTAAAAGCAACGCCAACGCAGGAACGATAACCACCCCGCCGCCAATGCCGAACATGCCCGACAGAATTCCCGCCGCCAACCCAATCGCTAAAAGCGCAATCCAAATCATTAATTATTGCTTGATTGATTTGTCCTTTGTGAATCACTCGACCGGTGCGAGCGTTTCACCAGCGATGACTTTATCGATTTCCACGTTGTCCAAAGTTTCGCGCTCGACCAGCGTTTTAGCAAGGCGGTGGAGAATGTCGATATTTTCGGTCAAGATGCGCTTTGCCTCTTGCATGCAGGTGATAACAATATGACGCACTTCGCTGTCAATGGCGACGGCGGTCTCTTCGCTGTAATCGCGCATGCGTCCGAAGTCGCGACCGAGAAAGACTTCTTGCTGTTTCGAGCCGTAGTTAAGCGGTCCGAGTTTTTCGCTCATTCCCCATTCGCAAACCATTTTGCGAGCGAGTTCAGTGGCGCGCTCAATGTCGTTGCCCGCGCCGGTTGAAATTTCGTGGTAGATAATTTCTTCTGCGGCGCGTCCGCCCAGCGCGTAAGTAATCATCGCGATGAGATATTCTCTTGTGTAGGTGTATTTGTCCTCGAGCGGCAGGTAGGACGTCAATCCTAAGGCTCTGCCGCGCGGAATGATGGTTACTTTGTGCACGGGGTCGGAGCCTTTGGTGAATTTAGCAACGAGCACGTGTCCCGATTCGTGATACGCCGTTACTTCTTTGTCTTTTGGCGAAATCAAGACGCTCTTGCGCTCGGGTCCCATCAGGACTTTATCGCGGGCTTCTTCGAGGTCGGCTTTGGTAACTTCGGTGCGATTTGCGCGTGCGGCAAGCAAGGCGGCTTCGTTGCAGAGATTGGCTAAATCGGCACCAGCAAAGCCGGGCGTGCCTTTGGCGATAGTTTTGAGGTCGACGTCCTGCGCGATTGGAATTTTGCGCAAATGAATTTTGAGAATTTTTTCTCTACCGACAACATCGGGCTTGTCAACAACGACTTGTCGATCGAAGCGTCCGGGACGAAGCAGAGCGGAGTCGAGCACGTCAGGGCGGTTTGTAGCGGCAAGCAGAATGATGTTTTCGCTTGTATTGAATCCGTCCATCTCGACAAGGAGTTGGTTCAAAGTTTGTTCACGCTCATCGTGTCCACCGCCTAATCCTGCGCCGCGTTGGCGACCGACCGCGTCAATCTCATCGATAAAGACAATGCACGGCGCATTTGCGCGCGCTTGTTCAAATAAATCTCTTACGCGGCTTGCGCCAACGCCGACGAACATCTCCACGAAATCTGCGCCCGACATTGAGAAGAACGGCACACGTGCTTCTCCTGCAACGGCTTTGGCAAGCAAGGTTTTGCCTGTTCCGGGCGGACCAAGCAAGAGCACACCTTTCGGAATTTTTCCGCCTAATGCTTGATACTTTTCGGGTGCTTTGAGAAAGTCGACCACTTCGCGCAGTTCTTCTTTGGCTTCTTCGCACCCGGCAACATCGTTGAATGTTACTTTCGTGTCCATTTCCGTAATCATTTTCGCGCGACTGCGTCCGAAATTGAACACATTGCGCGACATGCCATTTTGCGCGCTCATTCGTCGAATCAAGACGAAGTAAATCAACGCGATAATAATCCATGGCGCGAAGTAGAGCAGGAGCTGCGACGTGCCTTCATCTTTGACTTCGACGCGGAACTTAATTTCTTTTTCAATCAATACCTTTGCATCTTCATTTGTAAAAGTGGGCATTTTCACGGCGAACTTGTTCGTGCGTTTTTGGCTTCCGTCAATCGTTGTAATCGTTTCAAAGTTTTTGAGGTCGCCTCTAAACCGTGCCGTTCCGCTTGCGTCAAGTTTTTCAATCACGCCTTCACGAACCAAATTTTTATTAACCAACTGCACGTATTCGTTGTAGGAAATTTCAGGCTCTTGGGGTTCGGAGGGCGAAAAGAGCCGTTGAAGCAATAGGAACACGCCGAAAATCAGCACGCCATAAATGAGAAATCGAATGGTGCGCTTTGCGCCGTCGTCTTCACCGTTGTTGTTATTTTTTCCGCCAAAGATAGGGTCGTTTTCCCGCACAGGTTTAAAGCGGTTACGTCCGTTTTCTTTTTTGGATTGAGTGGGGCGGTTTTTCAAAAATTCGTGGTCAGCCATGATTTACTTCTGATTGGTTAAGCCGTTCGGCTCTTTGTTGGATTTACGGCGTTCATATTTACGGCGTTCATTCTGAGAGTCGATAAATGCTTTTCAAGTTACGTTTCTTCTGCTTGTAATCTAAACCGTAGCCGATTACAAAATGTTTCGGAATCGTAAATCCAATGTAATCAATCTTGAAGGTGAGCTCAGAGACACCTTCTTTGAAGAGCAGTGCGCAGAATTTGAGCGTATTCGGTTCTTTTTGAAGTAGGGCTTCGCGAATGTAGTTCATGGAAAGTCCTGAGTCGACGATGTCGTCAATCACAATCACATCTCTGCCTTTGATGTCGGCGTCAATGGGTTTAAGGAGTTTGACGTTGCCTGATGAAATTTTCGCGTCGCCGTAGCTAGAAAGTTTGTAGAAGTCGATTTCAATATCAATATCCGTAATTGCACGGCAAAGGTCGGCGGTGAAAATGAACGCACCGTTAAGCAAGCCGATGAGAATCGGTGTTTTGCCTTTGTAATCTTGTTCGATTTGTCGTCCTAATTCTCGAACACGTGCTTGAATTTCGGCTTCGGTAATGGCGACAACGAAAGTGTCATTATCAATATGGACGGGCTGATGGTCGGCGTTCAAGGTCGGCAAATGATTGATGTTGATGAGTTGATGTTGATTGAGATATGGGTGGTTTGTTATGAAATCTTTAACGAAGATAAGAAATCGCTTGAAAATTTTGTGCGTATCTTTGCGCGTTCTCAATGTTCAACCAGCGCCGAATGACGATTTCAAAACAACTTCCCAAGTTTTTTCTCTTCCTTGCAGCGGTATTTGCCGCTACGGTTTATTTTTTTTCAATGAACGGAGAGTTTGGAAATGTTCTCGTTCAGCCGCTTGTGCTCTATCCGACGCTCCTCGCCCCGATTCCGTTTTCGTTTTACATCTTCGCGTTGCTCCTTGTAGGCATGTTAGGATTAAGTCTGTTCCAATTTTTTCCGAAACAGCGCACGAATAAACGGCTTGCGAAGTCGCGCTTTCACCTTTCGGCAAGTATGCTCTTGTTCGGATTGTGGGTGATGGCGTGGTGCTACGATTTGCTTCTTGCGAGTGCGATTTCCGCCATGCTCTTGGTGGCTATGCTTGCGCGTGCGGCGATGAATTTAGAACTTCGTGCGGCGGCGAAGCCGAGTGAGATTTGGCTTTTGCGCGCACCGACGATGCTTTTTTTCGGGTGGGTGACCTTTCTCACCGTTGTGAATTGGGCAACGCTCTTTCAATCGCTGAAGTGGAAACTCAAATGGCTTTCGCCTGATACTTGGGCAATTCTTCTGATAATTGCGCTCGCTTTGCTTTCGCTTTGGATTTGTTTCCGCTATCTCGATTTATTTTTCATCTCGGCTGTTGTTTGGGGGTTTGTCGGCATTGCGCTCAAAAAAGGCGTGAGCGTTTCGGTCAGTCGAACGGCGTGGCTCTCGATTTTCGTGATGGCACTGATTGTCTTGATTAAAGCCCCGCGCAAACTGATCGAAGAGACATAGGTCTCACTTCACCGCTTGCCAATCGCGAGCGTATCGGAAGTCAATGCCGAGCGTGCGCGGCGAGATTTTGGCAATTACGGGCATCAATCGCTTGAATTGATTGCGCACCACAAGGCGTTTGACTTTGGCAAGAAATTCGGGAGGAACGCCGTCAGCGCGCAGTTCTTCATCGTGCAAGCGCAGTTCAATGAGTTTGTAGAGCAGAGCGTCAACTTCTTGATAGGTGAATCCTAACTCCGCTTCGTCGCTCTGACCTTCCCACAAATCCGCACTTGGCTTTTTCTCGATAATGCTTGAAGGAATTTGCAGGTGCTTAGCAAGTTCCCACACTTGCGTTTTGTATAAATCGCCGATGGGATTGATTGCCGACGCCATATCGCCGAAGAGCGTGCCGTAGCCTAAGAGCAATTCGGTTTTATTGCTCGTGCCAATGACGAGCCGACTATCGCGCGCGGAAATGTCGTAAAGGGTTATCATGCGCGTGCGCGACATCACGTTGCCGCGTCGAAGATGATTAGCATCGGGCTTGTCGCTGAAAAAGGCGTCAACAGTTGCAGTAATTTCTCGACGCTCGCTGGCGATTCCCAACTGTTCAATCAAGCATTGCGCATCGCTCAAACTATCAGCGCTGCTGGTTTTGTAGGGCATCATCACGGCGAGCACATTTTCTTTGCCTAAGGCTCTTGTTGCAAGTGCGCACGACACGGCGGAATCTACGCCGCCTGAAAGCCCCAGAACAACTTTCGTGAATCCTGATTGGTGGACTTCGTTGCGGATAAAATTGACGAGAATCGTCTCCACAGTCGCGTAGTTAAGATGGTGCATAGTGGCAAGCATTTAGGGTTGCAGTTATTTCTCTGTAATTACGGATTCTTCGACGACTTTTCCATCTTTGAGTACAAGGGTTCGGTCGGCAATTTCCGAGACTTCTTTTGAATGTGTGGCAATGATAAAGGTTTTTCGTTCTTCTTCGGCAAGTGTGCGAATGAGTTCGAGAACTTGGTCGGCATTTTTGGAATCCAAATTTCCAGTGGGTTCATCGGCAATGATAATGGCAGGGTTGTTCATCAAAGCGCGAGCGATGGCGGTGCGTTGCATTTCGCCGCCCGAAAGTTGAAACGGTTGATGATGAAGCCGATGCGAAAGCCCCACGCGCTCGATGAGTTCTTTTGCACGAGCGACAACTTCTTTTTCCGCTCTCTTCAAAAGCAGGCTTGGGAGCATCACATTTTCAAGCACTGAAAGCGTCGGCATGAGATTAAAGAATTGAAACACGATTCCGATTTTTTCGCGACGAAATGCCGTAAGTTCCTTCTCGTTCATCGCGCCGATGTTCGCGCCGTCGATTTCAACCGTCCCGATGGTCGGCAAGTCAATCGCGGAAAGAATGTTAAGCAGTGTGGTTTTCCCGCTTCCTGAACTGCCCATCAACGCAAGCAATTCTGCGCGCTCAACCAAAAGCGAGATGCCTGAGAGTGCAAAGACGGGCGCGGTTTTCTCGTTGTAAATTTTGACGACGTTGGAAAGGCGAATAATTGACATGGTTTGTGGTCTTGAATTAACTCTGGCAAACTCAACGCCGTTCAGCGAATAGACGTTTTCTTTCTCGCCGACTCAAACGATTGACGACTTCGTTTCGTTATCTTCGGTCAAATAAACTTTTACACACATGGCAAAGAAAAAAGTCGTCGTCGGCATGTCGGGCGGCGTGGATTCGAGCGTGGCGGCATGCTTGCTTGCTGAACAAGGCTACGAGGTCATCGGCATTACGATGAAAACTTGGGACTATGACATGGCGGGCTTGGGCAAATCGTCCAAGAAGGAAACAGGCTGTTGCTCTTTGGAATCGATTAACGATGCGCGTAGCGTTGCCGTCGCCAATGGGTTTTTGCACTACACGATTGACTTTCGCGACGATTTCGGCGAAGCCGTTATCGATTACTTCAAAGACGAATACCTGCACGGCAGAACGCCCAATCCATGCGTGATGTGCAACACGAAAGTCAAATGGGATTCGCTCTTGCAACGCGCTAAACTTTTGGGCGCAGATTATATCGCCACGGGGCACTACGCCCGCGTCAAAGAAATTGACGGACGCTATCGGCTCTTCAAGGGCAAAGACACGAACAAAGACCAAAGCTACGTGCTTTGGGGCATTTCCCAAGAAGCACTTGCACATACGATTTTCCCGCTCTCTGAACTCACCAAACCCGAAGTGCGCGACCTTGCCCGAAAATTCGGCTTGAAAGTTGCCGATAAAGGCGAGAGCTACGAAATTTGCTTTATTCCTGACAACGATTACGAGCGATTTCTCAAAGAAACTATTCCGACGCTCGAGAGCGATGTGGCTGGCGGAAAAATTTTAGACCAAGACGGGCGCGAGCTTGGCGAACATCGCGGCTATCCGTTTTACACGATTGGTCAGCGCAAAGGGCTTGGCATTACAACGCCTGAACCCGTTTATGTAACCGAAATTTACTACGAAACTAACACCATCGTGGTCGGAAAAGACGAGGACTTACTGCACCATGATTTGATTGCTAATCAAGTGAATTGGATTGCATTTAGAGAACTCAGTGAGCCAATTCGATGCGAAGCGAAAATCCGCTACAAAGATAAGCCCGAACCTTGCACCGTGAGTCGTGAACAAAACGGCGCGGCATTGGTGAAATTTGACCAACCCAAACGCGCCATTACGCCCGGACAAGCCGTCGTTTTCTATAATGGCGACGAAGTTTTAGGCGGCGGGTTCATTGAGCGCGTTGCATCATAAATTTTTTTGCGATTGGCATTAAATTTGTGTTTTGCTACGTTAAAATGTCTTTGCCACATTGACCAAAGTTATAATCCTTGAACCATGTTTTGCGTTGAACCTTTTTCAAAAAACATTTAAACCTTTTTGAAGCAATGCCACACAAAATTTTATTTGTCGATGATGAGCCCCAAATTGTCCAATCACTCAGCCTCTTATTTGACGACTACGATGTCGTTACGGCGACGAGCGGTGAAGAAGCCTTGAAGTATTTCAACAGCGGGAATGTGCCTGACGTGGTTGTCAGCGACCAACGCATGCCGATGATGACGGGCGTAGAACTTCTGCAAAAAGTGCGCGCCCTTTCGCCGAACACCGTGCGCATTTTACTCACAGGGTATAGTGATTTAGACGCGGTGATTGATTCGGTCAACTCTGGCGAAATTTTCCGATACATCAACAAGCCTTGGAACAGTGCCAAACTGAAAGATACCGTCGCGCTCGCGTGCCAATTTTCAGACCGTTTGAAGAGCGCGCCGCCACCACCAAACAAGGCGACTTCCGCACCGCCTTCGGCAGGCATGCTTGCCGCGCTGGGCGTTGAGGTGCCTGCAAAAGTCGCGGGCGAGCATCATCTGCTTTTCATCGACCCGAACCCCACCAATCTTCAAGCCTACAAAGATTTGCTTGCGTCGAGCTACACCGTTCATACCGCACTTGATGCCAATGAAGCTTTTAACGTTTTGAAGACAAAGCCCGTCGATGTGTTGATTACGGAAGTCAATTTAGGCACGATGAGCGCAGTTGATTTTCTTGCCGCCGTGAGCGCGTCGTATCCCGATGTGGTCTCGATTCTGCTCTCGAGCAGCCGCGATGCTTCAATCGCGATTCGCCTTATCAACGAAGTGCAAATTTTCCGCTACCTCGTCAAACCGTTCCAGCGTCAGCTCTTGAAAGGCGCGATTGAGCTTGCTATTTCCAGACATGATTCGCTTGCGGGGCGCGTTGAAATTAACTCCAAGGCGTATTCGGGCGTGGTCGATGCCATTCGTGAAAAGCCTGCCGCTTCGCTCGATGAAGCCCTCGCCCGCGTGCGCGAGTTGCTTTCAGCCAGAAAAACTTACTAACGGCGTGAAGAGATTGATTTTCTTCTTTGCGCTTTGTCTTTACACATCGCTTGCCGCGAAACCGACCGATAGCCTCGACCTAAAAATCGGGCAACTTTTGATGGTTGGCTTTCGCGGCGTTTCCGTTTCCGATACAAGCCCTATTGTTCAAGATATTCGTCATGGCAGAATTGGCGGCGTGATTCTCTTCGATTACGATATGCTTCAAAAAAAATCGGGCAGAAACATCCAGTCGCCAAGTCAAGTCAAGTCACTTTGCGCGACGCTTCACTCTTATTCGCCAACGCCGTTATTGATTGCCATTGATGAAGAGGGCGGAAAGGTCAATCGCCTGAAGCCGAAGTATGGGTTCCCTCAAACCGTCTCTGCCGCTTATCTTGGTCGCCTGCATTCGCTTGATTCTACAAGGCTCTACGCCACACGCACCGCTACCTTGCTCTCCGAACTTGGCATTAACTTAAACTTCGCGCCTGTCTGCGATGTGAATGTCAATCCTCAAAATCCCGTCATTGCCAAACTTGAACGAAGCTTTTCCTCAAACCCCGATAGCGTTGCGACGCACGCAACCGCCGTCGTCAATGCGCATCGCATGAAGCACATACTCACTGCCTTGAAGCACTTTCCCGGACACGGCTCTTCACAAGGCGATTCGCATCTTGGATTCGTTGATGTCTCGAGCACGTGGAATCGAGTCGAGCTTACTGCGTTTCAAACCCTGATTTCACAAGGCAATGCGGACATTGTCATGACCGCACACATCTTCAATGCGGCGTGGGACACACTTCCGGCGACGCTTTCAAAAAAAGTGATTCAAGGCATGCTTCGTGAGGAATTGAACTTCGATGGCGTGGTTTGCTCCGACGATATGCAAATGAAGGCGATTGCCGCACACTACGGATTGGAAGACGCGCTCAAACTCGCGCTCAATGCGGGCGTGGATATGCTGATTTTCGGGAATAATCTCGACTATGACGAAGGCATCGCTGAAAAAGCCTGTATGCTTATCAAGGGGCTAATTGGTCGCGGAGAAATCAAGCAAGAGCGCATTGAGGAAGCCTATCAGCGGGTGATGCGATTAAAATCGCACTTATAGTGAACTGCGCTTTCGTGCGTCAGCACGTTTGAATCTCTGTCTTCAGGTGAATTTCTTCTAAAATCGCACTCACGCGCAAACATTCTTCCATTGTGCCGTCATAAACAATCGACTTGCCTTTGTTGTGGACTTCCCAAGTGTGCGCTTCGGCTTTTTGCCGTCCGCACCCTGTGGCTTTCATAATTTGCGCAATCACTTCATCGAAGGTGTGGTAGTCGTCGTTGAAGAGCACGACTTTGTAGGGTTCGTCGGTAATTGTGTCGATATCGCTCTCTTGCTCTTTCGTGAAGATGGACGAGGCGTAAATCATGTCAAGTTTGCTCATTCTATCATTAAAATTTATACATCGGTTGAAATGTAAGTGTAAATATAACGTGCGATTATGAGGTTGTAAATATGCACACTGTCGTTGTGGAAAAACTGTAACCGTGCTACTTTCCGCACATGCCAAATTTACCTGTTAAGATGCCTGTTAAGATGACCAATGGCATTCGAAGTATGAACTCCTTTTTCCGAAACAAAATTCATCTTTCGCTTCTTTCCGCACTTGGCGCGGCAATGTGGTCGCTTTACTTTGGCATTGCGGTTAATTTATGGTGCATTGCTGTTGTCTTTCTGTTGACACTTTCAATTTATCAATACAATCGCCTGACCGACGATATCGAGGACGCTATCAACAACCCCGAGAATTTAGCCCGCGCAAAAGCCTCCTCGTTTTTAATTCATTACATCTTTTTCTACGCTCTCACCGCTGTCGCGCTCTTCATTTCGGCTTTCTTCGGATGGGTCGTGTTTTTGACTACGTTTTTCATTGCACTCGTTGGATTTCTTTACAACGAAAAATGTTTTCCTGACGCAGTTGCTCGTTGGCTGAACGGCGCGCGGCGTTTGAAAGATTTGTATATCGTCAAGAACCTTACGCCGCCGATTGATTGGGCAACCGCGATGGTTCTTTTGCCCCTTCTCTTTGCGGGTGAATCGCCCTCGCTTAAAGCGTGGGTTTGTTGGGGATATGTGTTTGCGTGCGCGTTCTTCATTGAGGTGATGTGGGACATTCGCGACCGCAAAGGCGACCTTTTAGCTGGCATTAAAACAATCGCTAATAGCTTTTCCCTTGTGCGCACCAAAGCTTTTCTCATTGGCAGTAGTGCCATTTCAGGCATCGCCCTCTTTGCTGTAACCTTCAACGGCATTTTGCCACAACACACCTACTTTCTGCTCTCCAATAATCTCGCCGTGATGTTCATTGCCATTTCCTATCAAGACGAGCACCCCGAAGCGGCAAGATGGATAAGCGACATGACAATTGTGCTCGCCTTACTTCTCTTTGCCTCGTTTGCGGCGATTGCTTACTTTTCAAAGTAGAGTACCGATTTCAATTAACCACTAAACCCTCTTGAAACGATGATTCGCGGATTTTTCTTTGGCTCGCTGCTGACGCTCCTTTTTGTCTCGCTCTTTGCCCTCGCGCAAGATTCCGCCAAAGTTTATCGAGCGGAATCGTTCTTCTTCAAAACGACGGGGACGCTCAAACCCTTGCTCAGCGAAAGCGCGTATCAAGCCGTCATCAGCGCGGCAAAAGCGTCAGGATACAGCGAAGATGAAATCGAAGTGACGCTCATCGTTACCGAGCGCAAGAAGAAGAACGAGGAGACGAAGTTCAAATCGCCTTACGCGCCGAAGCCAAAGCCGAAGAAATTCGAGTGAGTTTTCTTGTTAGGGAAGAAGCAGAATTTTTCCCGTCGTCTTTCGTCCTTCCAACGCTTCGTGCGCGAGCCTCGCGTCTTTGAGCGCGAAGCGATGCTCGATGCGCAACTTCACTTCGCCCGATTCAACCCAGCGGAAAATGTCCGTCGCGCGCGTCAGGAGTTCCTCGCGGGTGGCGGTGTAGTGATGCAAAGCAGGGCGCGTCAAAAAGAGCGACCCTTTTTGGCTCAACATTAGCGGATTGAACGGCGGAATCGCGCCGCTTGCGTTGCCATAACTCACCATCATTCCGCGCATCGCGAGCGAATTGAGGCTTTTTTCCCAAGTGTCTTTGCCGACCGAATCAAATACAACTTGAACGCCTTTGCCATCGGTGAGCCGTTTCGCTTCGGTTTCAAAATCCGATTGCGTCGTGATGATGACCTCGTCCGCGCCCGCTTGTTTGGCGAGCATCGCTTTCGCTTCGGTTGACACAATGCCGATGACGCGAACTTGCAAGCGTTTGAGCAGTTGAATTAAAATCAATCCAACGCCGCCTGCCGCCGCGTGCACCAACGCCACGTCGCCTTTGGCGAGCGCACGAAGCGCGAAGGCAAGGTAATGCGCCGTCATGCCTTGAAGCATCGCCGCCGCTCCTTCTTCAAACGAAATTCCTTCTGGCAGTTTGACAAGCTTCTCAGCTTGAACGGCGTGATATTCTGAATATGCGCCTAATGCGCCCGTGAAGGCAACACGGTCTCCAACTTTCACCTCTTGCACCTCTGCACCTACTTCTTCTACAACGCCCGCGCCTTCTTGCCCAAGCGTGAAGGGAAGCGGCAAGGGATATAGCCCCGTGCGATGATACACATCAATGAAATTGACGCCAATGGCGTGAAGTTTGACAATGGCTTCGTTGGCTTTCGGCGTTGGCTTTGGCACTTGTTTGTAAAGCAGTTGGTCAGAGCCGCCGTATTGCTCTACTCGAATCGAGTGCATGTGATTTTTGATTTTGGTTTTTGATTTGCGTTCTTCGTGATTTTTCTTTTCTTACTTCAAACGGGTTTCTATGAAAGAGTTGCAAATTTATTTCACGACCAAACACGCATGGAACGGCAATCGTTTTGAAGCCGAAACACGCTACGCGCCGAGCGTTTATGTTGCGAAACTTTCGCTTCAACTTTCAGCAGAGATGGAAGACGAAGAGAAAGAACACTTAACGCAATCGCTGTTGAGAGTTTTGGAAGAAAAATTGAAGGGCGATTTCAAACGCTATTTGGAAGATACAGAAGAGCGAAGTGGATTTTTGGAAACATCCGTATTGATGCGTCTTTCTGAGAAACTTTCGCGCGAAGTCGAGCGCGTCGCTAAACGGCACAACGCCAAATGGGAAACCGCGATTGATTGAAAAAAATTGATTGAGCGGAAAAGTTTTCCGACCTTTACATATTCTTGCAGTAACCAAATTGTAGTAAGCCCATGCCAACCATATTCATTGACGGAAAAGCATATCAAGCTGAAAAAGGTCAGCGCATTATCCAAATCGCCGACGGTGTGAATTGCGGCGGCGTCGAGCAAGTCGATATTCCGCGATTTTGTTATCACCCTGCGCTTTCGGTTGCAGGAAATTGCCGAATGTGCTTGGTCGAAGTCGGCACGCCGAAGATAGACCCTGCCACTAAACAACCTGTGCTCGATGAAGCAGGCAATCCTGTGATTGCTTGGATTCCAAAGCCGCTCACGGCTTGCTCGACCGATATTTCCGACGGCATGCGTGTCAGAACACACCACACCTCGCAAATGGTGAAAGAGGCGCAAAAAGGCGTTTTGGAATTTATCCTTATCAACCACCCGCTCGATTGCCCGACCTGCGACCAAGCGGGCGAGTGTCCGCTTCAACAAACCACCTACAAATACGGACCCGAAGGCTCGCGCTACGAATTTGAAAAAGTGCATAAACCCAAGCGCGAAGCGTGGGGCGAAAAAATCACCTTCGATGGCGAGCGATGTATCAACTGCACCCGTTGCGTGCGCTTCTACGACGAATACACCAAGACGCACGAATTGGAAATCGTGCAACGCGGATGGAACAACTATCCGCACCCGCCCGAACCTGAACGGCTCGATGAAAATCCTTACGCGATGAATGTGATTGACCTTTGCCCTGTCGGTGCATTAACCTCGACCGACCATCGCTTCAAAGCGCGCGTTTGGGAAATGTCCGCAACCGATACGATTGCCGTCAATGATGCGCGTTGCTCCAACATCACGCTGTGGGCGCGCGACAATCGCGTCATGCGCATTACGCCACGCTACAACCCGCAAGTCAACGGCTACTTCATTTCCGATGAAACGCGGCTCAATTACCGATGGATTAACGATAACCGCGCCAACGGACCGCGCATCAAAGACAACGGCAAGCAAATTCCAACAACTTGGACGAACGCAATTGCCAAAGCCGCTGAACTCATCAAGCGATACAAGCCCGAAGAAATTTTCGTGATGGCGTCGGCGAAAGCACCGCTCGAAGTCAATTACCTCGCCAAAAAATTCGCCTTTGAAGCCTTGCAAACGCCTCACCTTGATTTCATCGAGCATTACGACGGCGAAGACGACCACCTGCTCATTCGCGCCGACAAAACACCAAACAAAACAGGTTGCGAACTGCTTGGCATTCAAAGTCAAGGCATTTCAACGGACGACCTTTCCGAAGCTATTAAACTTGGCAAAATTAAATGTGTTGTTTGCATTGAAGATGAACTTTCCACACTTCTTTCGCTCGATACCTTGCTCAAACTTGATGCACTGATTGTGTTGCCTTACAACGCCTCCGAGACCACTGAAAACGCAGACGTTGTGTTGCCTGCCGCCACGTTTGCGGAAATCATCGGTGCGTATATCAATTTTGAAGGCGTTGTGCAACTTGCACGTCCTGCCAAAGCCCTCAAATCGCAGAACCGCGAGTTGATGAAGGAAATGGCGATGTCGCGATTGGATAAGCACGCAACGCAGTTCGATAAGTGGAGCAGTGAAGCAAATAAAATTGACGCTAAACCCTCGTGGGAAATTCTGCAAGAACTTGCGGCGCACTTCGGTGCGACTTGGCACTACCAAAGCGCGCGCGAAATTTTCGCTGAAATCTCACAGCGCGTTCCCGCACTTAACGGATTAGATTACAAGAAACTTGGCAAACAAGGTATGAAGATTGAAAAAGTTCAAGGCGGCAGTTCAATTGTCGCCTAACCAACAGAGGAGGGAAATATGGACACTGTGGAAACTGTGGAAATACAAGCACCTGTCGAGCAAACTATTTCGGACTACGAAAAAGAACGGGGGAAACCGATGCCAAGCCTCAATCACGGAATTCTTCAAATGAATTTGGGCGCGCTGCTCAAACGATACCAGCAATTCACGATTGGCAGTGAAATTACGCTCGACCTTTCGCCGAAAGCAACGCCCGACATTCTCATCTTCAACAAGCGCAAGCCTAATTGGCAACACGACGAGCGGCGCGTCAGCGAAATGCCGCTCACCGTGATTGAAATTCTTTCAGGCACACAAGGAATGGACAATTTCGAGGAAAAACTCCCGCGCTATTTCAATGCAGGCGTTAAATCGGTTTGGTTAGTTCAGCCGTTCATTGAGACCATCGCGATTTTCTTGCCCAATCAAAAGCCGAAAGTTTTTTCCAGCGGCGAACTCTTCGACGAAGCGACGGGGATTCGGCTTTCGCTTTCGGAGATTTTTCAAGAGGACCCATGATGCGCACAGTTTGACGCTCACGGTTTGAGAAGCAGGTTGTTTCTCTTACCTTTGTCTTTCATAAGTTCAACTAACCGCGTAGCAGTATGATAGAATCCTACCTTCCCATTTTCATTCAAATCGGCATTGCGATTTTACTCGGATTGTTGCTTTCAGGCTTGGGCATTTTTATTGGCGTCAAGCGGCGCACGAAACAAAAACTAACGAGTTATGAATCGGGTTTAGAGCCTGTGGGCGCGGCGAAGCATCGCGTTTCGGTCAAGTATTACCTTGTAGCGATGCTCTTTATCATCTTCGATATCGAGGTGATTTTTATGTATCCGTGGGCGGTGAGTTTCCGCGAACTTGGCGTGTCGGGCTTGATTCCGATGCTCACGTTTGGATTGTTGCTTCTTGCAGGCTACTACTACATTCTGCGCAAGGGCGGCTTGGAGTGGGATTGAAGACGCGATGCATTACCCTGATGAACGCTTTGGAAAGCGAATTGAGAAACAGTTAAAAAAAGATGGAATTGAAAGCGTCATTAAATCTTATAACAGCTTGAAACGATGTCTTGAAGAGCATAGAGCGAAACTCTCGAATGCGATTTTCAAAAGTTCTGTTGAACGAGAGATTCAAACTTTTGAGAGACAAATAAGAACGATTGAGGAGGAGTTTCTTTCCAAGAAACGATTAGACGATTTGTTAAAATGAAGACGAGAGAAAAAATTTTAACCCACGACGAGATAGCATCGCTGGCTTCGAAATTAAAGATGGCTTTGAGCGATGATTTAGCGGCTGAATCCATTGCGTTTGCGATTCTTGAAATCGCGGAAAGCGCGGAGAAAATATACGATGTTCTCTTGCCTGAACTTCTCGCCTCTCAAAGCCCCGATTCAATAAGAGAAAAACTTTGGGACTTGCGAGAGGAGTTCAGACATATAGAGTATCACATTCAAGATGGGAAATTAACCGAATAATCTACAACGCCTAAACTTCCTCGAACGATGGCAAACAACAATCCTTTTGGCGATGGGTTTATTACAACAACGC
This sequence comes from Candidatus Thermochlorobacteriaceae bacterium, assembly GCA_029263855.1. Classification (GTDB taxonomy): domain Bacteria; phylum Bacteroidota; class Chlorobiia; order Chlorobiales; family Thermochlorobacteraceae; genus JANWWM01. The sequence goes on from JAJUFC010000002.1 coordinate 301,235, forward strand.
TCGATGCGCTCACCAATTGGGCGCGCGCCAATTCCCTTTGGCCTATGCCGATGGGGCTTTCGTGCTGTGCGATTGAAATGATGGCGATGGCAGGTCCGCGCTACGATGTCTCGCGCTTCGGCTCGGAAGTCTTTCGCTTCTCGCCGCGTCAATCTGATTTGATGATTGTTGCGGGCACGGTTACCTATAAAATGGCGCACGCCGTAAAAAAAATTTGGGACCAAATGCCTGAACCGAAGTGGTGCATCGCGATGGGCGCGTGCAGTTCATCGGGCGGAATGTTTCGCTCGTATCCCGTCGTACAAGGCATTGACCAATTCATTCCCGTCGATGTCTATGTGCCGGGCTGTCCGCCACGACCCGACGCGGTGATTCACGCCTTGATGGAAATTCAAGAGAAGATTAAAGGTCAACGGCATTCGTTCCGCGACGCCTTGCTCTCGGAAGAAGCCTTGATGAAACTTGAAAAACAAACGCAACAAGAAACTCTTACTTTGCAGAAATGATGAACGATGTTGTTCAAGCCCTGCAAGCCAAGTTTGGCAGTGCAATTAGAGAAGTCATCGAGTTCAAAGGCGAAACCACATTGCTCGTTGAAACGAAGTCGATTGTCGAAATCTGTCGCGCCCTGAAAGACGAGCACGGCTTTAACTACTGTGCCGACATCTGCGGCGCCGACCGATTCACGGAAGAAGAACGCTTCGAGGTGATTTACAACCTTACCAATCTCGACCAACATTGGCGCATTCGCTTGAAAGTGCGCGTCGATGAAGAAAATCCCGTCGTCTCAAGCGTTACGAGCGTTTGGAAAGCGGCAGATTGGCACGAGCGCGAAACCTATGATATGTATGGCGTGCGCTTTGAGGGACACCCCGACCTGCGCCGAATGTATATGCCCGAAGACTTCGAATACTATCCGCTCCGCAAAGATTTTCCGCTCATCGGCGTTCCGGGAAGCATTCCGCTTCCTGACCTCGACGAGCGAGCGCAAAACAAAAATGCGGCGATCCGATTCAACAGCGGCGAAAGAATCTGAACGCGCTTCAACGATGGCAACGGCGACGAAATCATCTTCAACGCGAGCGCTCGCGAAACGAAAGAGCGCCGAATGGATTGAGCGTCAGCGCAAGTTTTACGAAACGATGCGCCAGAACGACTTTGACTTCATCGAGTTTCTGAACGGCGACATCGTCGCGCGCGCATTGCCCGAAAACGCCGCGATTCCACAAGGCGCGGACATCATTCTCGATATGCCGACATCCATCAAGCATCAAGAAGTTCAGAGCGAACTTCTTTACGCGCTCGCCAAGTTCGTCAAAGAACATTCGCTTGGGAAAGTCTACGCCGCGCCGACGGACTTGCGGCTTGGGAAAAATATCGTTCAGCCCGACATCATTTTTCTTTCAAACGAGCATCTGCATCGCGTCAAAGAATTGGAAATCGCGGGCTACGCGGATTTGGTCGTGGAAATTCTTTCCAAAACCAGCGTCAAGCGAGACCGACAAACGAAGTTCAGGCTCTACCAAACCGCCAAGATTCCATCGTATTGGATTGTTTCTCCCGACGCAAAACAAATCGAACTCTATCGCCTCACGAAAGAAGGCTACGATATGACCGCCGTCTATTGCGTTGATGAAACCTTGCGATACGATTTCGGAAACGGCAAAATTTTCGAGTGCGCCCTCAACGCGCTATTTCAATAAACTTGTTTCAACTTAAACTTCCGACGCAGTATGTCTTTACACGCCGAACCTGAATTTGCCGATGGCATCGAGCAACTTGCCAAGCCCAAAAAAGACCGTGAGGCGCGTCTTGTCGAGCGTCAGCAAAAAATTTATCAAACGCTCGAAGACCGCGATACGACTTTCATTGATGACGACCCGCTCGAGTCGACGATGATTTTGAATATGGGTCCGCAACATCCCGCCACGCACGGCGTTTTGCGTGTCGCCCTTAAACTTGACGGCGAAACGGTGCTCAGTGCCTTGCCCGAACTCGGATACCTACATCGCGCAATGGAAAAACTTGCCGAGAACAAAACCTTCTACGAATGGATGCCTTACAGCGACCGCTTGGACTACATGTCGCCCTACTCGAACAACACGGCGCTTTGTTTGGCGGTCGAGAAACTCGCGGGCATTCAAGTTCCTGAACGCGCCGTCTATATCCGCACGCTCGCTTGCGAAATCGCGCGCATTTCCTCGCACCTGCTTTGGCTCGGCACGATGGTGATGGACACGGGCGCGGTTTCAATGTTTCTTTGGACGTTTCAAGAGCGCGAAAAAATCTACGACTTCTTCGACCAACTCACGGGCGCGCGCTTCACGATTTCGCATTGTCGCATCGGCGGCGTGGCGAGCGACATTTCCACCGAGACGGTTCAATTCGTCAAAGATTGGGTCAAGCAATTCCGCCCGAAAATCAAGGAGTGGCGCGGGCTTTTAGACCGCAACCGCATCTTCATCGAGCGAATGGAAGGCGTGGGCGTGATCTCAAAAGAAGACGCCATCGACATCGGGCTTACGGGTCCGAACCTGCGCGCCAGCGGCGTTCCCTACGACATTCGCAAAGCCGAACCCTACCTCGCCTACAAAGAATTGGACTTCGACGTGCCAACGGCGGAAAACGGCGACTGCTTCGCGCGCTACCTCGTGCGGATGGACGAGATGGAACAGAGCGTCCGACTGATTGAACAATGCCTGCGCAAAATGCCCAAAGGCGATGTGCGCGTCGACAACGCCAAACAGGCTTACGCTTGGAAAGGCGAAATCTATCACTCAATGGAAGCCTTGATTCACGACTTTATGATGACGCACGAAGGCTTGCAACTCCCCAAAGGCGAAGTCTATCACGCCATTGAAGCCCCGAAAGGCGAACTCGGCTTCTACATTCAATCCGACGGAAGCGGCTTCCCTTGGCGCATGAAAATCCGCAGTCCTTCGTTCTGCAACCTGCAAGCCCTGCCGCATTTGGTCGAAGGCGGCTTGATTGCCGACGTCGTCGTCAACATCGGCTCGCTTGACCCCGTGATGGGCGAAGCCGATAAATAAACGCGGGCGGAACAAATCCGCCCTCCCTCCTCCTGAAACTTTTTGCCCTGCATTTGCTTTGCTTCGCTTAAGATTGATGAGAGAAGCGCGAGTTAGAATGAGTAAAACCTCTATTATCAAGGCACAAAAAATGTTCGACCATCACCTCAAAACGCTCATACCCGACGACGCGCTCCGCGCCAAAGTCCTCGCGCTCTTTGAATCCGAACTGGCGCAAAAAGAAGCCAAGCAGAAAGAGCTTGAAGAAACGCTCCATCGCACGATAGAAACCCTGCGCGGCGAGACACGCGAAAAGTTGCGCCTCGAAGAAGAGTTCCGAAAAAACGCCGACGAAAAATTCCGCGTCGCCGCTGAACTTGCGGGCGACTACATCTACGATGCCACCACTGACGATGGCAACATCCGCGCGCTCTACGCCTCGCCTGCATTCACCACCCTCACAGGATACACGATAGACGACATCAATCGTGGCAATGGTTGGATAGACTTTGTTCACCCCGATGACCAACCCCACATTCAAGCTGTGATGGAAAGCATTTCAATCGGCAGACCTATCGTCATCGAATACCGTATTCGCCGCAAAGACGGCGGCACGATTTGGCTTCGCGATTTCAGCCAACCGATTTTGGACGAACAAGGTCGCTACGTCAAATCCATCGGCATTTCATGCAACATCACCGCCGAAAAAGAAGCCGAACTTACCCTGCAACGCGAGCGGCAACTTTTGGATACGCTTCTCAATACCGTGCCCGTCGGCATTTGCCTTTCAGACGAAGATGGCACGTTTCTGCGCGTCAATCGCGCGCTGACGGAGATTCTGGGCTATGACGCTTTTGAATTGCTCGGGCAGAATTTTGCTTCTATCGTTGCGCAAGACTATCGCGAACTTGCCAAAGAAGCGCATCGGACATTTATGCAAGGCGATTCGCTTATCACGTCAGGCGAAACGATGGTTCAGCGCAAAGATGGCGAAATGCGTTGGGTGAATTTCACGGCGCGCAAGTTCCAACGCGAAGATGGCAAGTGGTATCGCGTGTCAGCGGCGCAAGACATTACAAAGAAGCGCCAGCAAGAAGAAGAAATCGCGCGCCTGCTGGAACTTTTGGCGCGCACCGAATCGCTCGCCCACATCGGCAGTTGGGAGTTTGATTTTGAAACTTACCGCTTTACGAAATGGTCGGACGAGCTCTTCCGCATCTACGAGCGTCCGTTGGAATTGGGCGTGCCAACAGGCGAGGAGTATCGCACGCGATACATTTCTCCTGAAACGGATGAGCGACTTCAATCTTGGGTGAATGAACTCATTCGTTCAGGCGGCGAGGGCGAGATTGAACTTCCCATCACGACGCACAGGGGGAATCATAAGTTCGTTCGCTTGCGCGAAGTCATCATCTTTCACGATGGCAAGCCTGCGCGCGCGCAAGGAATGGTTCAGGACATCACGCGAGAGAAGTTGCTCGAGCAGCAAAAAGAAAACCTTATGGAGCAGCTGATTCAAGCGCAAAAGATGGAGGCGATTGGGACGCTCACGGGCGGCATCGCGCACGAGTTCAACAACATTTTGTCGGGAATGCTCGGCAACGTGAAACTGTTGGAGCAAAAACTTGGAAACGAGCCGAAAGCGAAAAAATACATTGAGCGACTTCTTGCGCTCAATCAGCGCGCGGCGACCATCGTGGCGCAGATGATGGGCTTTGCGCGCAAGGGCAAGTATGAACTCAAACCTGTTTCGCTCAAAATTTGCGTTGATACCGTGATGCAAATTCTGTTGCCCGCGACGGATAGACGGATTCGTTTCCACTTGGACACGGCAACAAACATTCCCGCGATTCAAGGCGACCCTGTCCAAATGGAGCAGGTGATTTTGAACCTTGCCAAAAATGCCGTCGATGCCATTGAGCCGCTCTTGGGCAACGAGCGCGAGCAGGGACATATCACGTTTCGCTTGTCGTTTGAGCCGATTGCCGAGCGATTTCGCAACCGAAATCCCAACCTCGACAATGCCCCAAAGGTGATGCTGGAAGTGCGCGACAATGGAATGGGGATTCCTAAAGAGATTCAGTCCAGAATTTTTGAGCCGTTTTTCACGACGAAGCCTGTAGGCAAGGGCACGGGCTTGGGTTTGCCGATGGTTCACGGCATTGTGGAAAATCATAATGGGTATTTGTTCATTGAAAGCGAGGCAGGCAAAGGGACGTCGTTTTGTCTCTACTTCCCTGCGATGCACGTCGCTTCTGAATCGTCAACGCCCGACGCAAGCGTCCGCGCGATGCCGCTTGCAGGCGCGCATATTTTGGTGATTGACGATGAACTTGCGGTGCGCGAAATGTTGGCGGAGTATTTGAGCGACTTGGGCGCGACGGTTGAAGTCGCTGAAAACGGTTGGACAGGCATTGAAAAGTTTCGCGCGATGCCGAAAGACAATTTGGTCGTGATTTTGGATTTGAATATGCCTGATATGCGCGGCGAGCAAGTTTTACAACTCTTGCGCGACATCTGTCCGAATGCGACCATTTTCATCGGCACGGGCTATTTAGAAAACGCTCAAACCTCTCGTTTAACTCAACTCGGCGCGACGCAGGTTTTGACGAAGCCGTATTCGCTTGATGAGATTACCGCAATGCTCGCGGCGCGCTTATCGCAGGTCTGACCATTCTTCAAAGCATCTTTGCTATATTGCCGATGGTTGTTCAATCCTATCTCTTCGCAGTATGTCAGTTACAAACGGGAACGGTCATCACAACGGCAAACAGCAACGCTTTGCCGAAGGCTCTCACGGCGATAGTTTAGAGCCTTCGACGGGCGTTCAAGCCTTTCACGCGCTTCACGCCGAAGACCCTTCAAAAATTTTTTTCACCGAAGCAGACAAGCAGAAAATCGCCGAGTTCGTCTCGCGCTATCCTGCCAAAGAATCCGCCGTGATGCGCGCCTTGTGGTATGCGCAAGAAAAGTTCGGTTGGCTATCGATTGAAGCGATGAACCTCGTCGCTGATACGATTCCAATGCCGCGCGCCGACGTGCAAGGCGTGGCGAGTTTCTACACGATGTATTGGAAAAAGCCAATGGGCAAAACGCACCTTGCGATTTGCACGAACATCTCTTGCATGCTTTGCGGCGGCTACGACCTCTACAATTACATCAAGAAAACTTACCACATCGGCAACGGCGACGTTACGCCTGATGGGCTTCTCTCGCTTGAAGAAGCCGAGTGCTTGGGCAGTTGCGGCACCGCGCCCGCGATGCAAGTCAATAACTACGAGTATGTCGAGAATCTCACGCTCGATAAACTCAAAGCCTTTTTGAAAGAACGAGGATTAGAACGATGATCGCTGAAAAAACGCGCCTCACTGAAGCCGAATACCTCGCCCTTGAACGACAATCGCAAGAGCGACACGAATACCTCGATGGCGAACTGCGCTTGATGGCGGGCGCGTCGCGCAAGCACAACATCATTGCGGGAAACATCTTTTCATCGCTTCACCAACGCCTGCGCGGCAAGCCGTGCAAACCGTTTATGAACGATATGCGCGTTTGGATCGACTCCGCCAAGCGTTACTACTATCCCGACATCTCCATCATCTGCGGCAAAGAACCGTTCACCGAAGAAGACCTCGCCAACGACGCGAGCGTCATCGTGGAGGTGCTTTCAAGTTCAACCGAATCGATTGATAGGGGCGAAAAATTCATCGCGTATCGCCGATTGCCGTCGTTTCAAGATTACATTCTCGTCTCGCAGAACGAAATGATGGTCGAGCATTTCCGCAAACTCTCCGAGACCGAATGGCGATGGCAGTTGTTGAACGCGCCCGACCAATGCGTTTCGCTTGAACGCTTCGCGATTGAAATTCCGCTCAACGAGATTTACGCCGACATTGAACTCAACTCAACCTAACCTATGCGCATCGCTTCGCTTTTAGCCAGCGGCACGGAAATCGTTTCAAGGCTCGGTTTTGAATCTCGACTCGCAGGCATTTCGCACGAATGTGATTACCCGCCGTCTATCCGCCATCTGCCTGTCTTGACCCGTAGCCGCATCAATTATCATTCGCGCTCCGACTTGATTCATCTTGAAGTTCAAGAGCGATTGCGCTTGGCGTTGAGCCTTTATGAAGTCAATAATCCGCTCGTGGCGGAACTTCAACCCGATGTGATTATCACCCAAGAGCAGTGCGACGTGTGCGCCGTTACGTTTAACGACGTCAAAGAAGCCGTTTGCACTTTGTTGCAGAAAGACGTGCGACTCGTCTCGCTCAATCCGACGTCGCTATCAGAAATTTTTGAAGACGTGCGTCGCGTCGCGCGCGCGATTGACGCGAATCCCGAACCCTTGATTGACTCGATGAACGCCGCCATCGCCGACGTCAAGTCAAAGACGAGCGCGATTGCGCGAAAGCCTCGCGTCGCGATTGTCGAATGGATTGACCCGATTTTCGTCGGCGCGAATTGGATGCCCGAACTCATCGCGATTGCGGGCGGCGAAAGCGTTTTCGGAAAGCCGGGCGAAAAATCTTTCGTCATTGAACCCGCCACGCTCGCCGAAACCAACCCTGACGTGATTATCGTCGCTCCGTGCGGATTCAAACTTCCTCAAACGAGAAAAGATTTGCATCTTCTCGTCTCAAAATCGGAGTGGCAGAGTTTAGACGCCGTCCGAAATCAGCGCGTCTTTCTTGCCGACGGGAACGCATATTTCAACCGTTCCTCGCCGCGCCTTCTGACCGAGTGCTTGCCGATGCTTGCGGGATTGATTCATCGCGGGTCGGGCTTGTTCGAGGCGGAACTTGCGCGCGTCAACGCCGAAGGACTGTGGGAACTTTACGACAACTCAATTTATGAACGCTATGCCGCCAATTTTGAACTTTCTCAAAAACGAACTGCTTGAAGTCATTGAGTGGGTCGATGACACGCGCGACACGGTCATCTGGAAATTTCCCGATGAACAAAAAGACATCAAATACGGCGCGCAACTCATCGTGCGCGAATCGCAGAACGCCATCTTTCTGAACGAAGGACAAATCGCCGACGTCTTCGTTCCCGGTCGCTATGAACTCGTTACGCAAAACATTCCGATTCTGACGAAACTCAAAGGGTGGAAATACGGCTTTCAATCGCCGTTTAAATGCGATGTTTATTTTGTTTCCACTCGCCAATTCACCAACCTCAAATGGGGAACGCCGAACCCGATTATCGTGCGCGACCCTGAACTCAAGCAAGTGCGCGTGCGCGCGTTTGGCGTTTATTCGCTTCGTGTGAACTCGGCGCAACTGTTTTTGAGAGAATTTGGCGGCACAAATCCAGTGGTAAAAATTCAAGAACTTGAAGAAACCTTGCGCCCGAAAGTCGTGAGCAAATTCACAGACGCACTCGGCGAAGCCAATGTCTCGGTGTATGACTTGGCGAGAAACTTCAACGAACTTGGCGATAAAATTTTGCCGCTCTTAATGAACGACTTCGCACTTCTCGGATTAGAAATTGTCAAGTTCCATATCGAGAGCGTTACCGTGCCGCCCGAAGTCGAACAGTTCCTCGACAAAATGACGCAGATGCAGATGGCGGGCAACTTGCAACAATTCTCGCAGTTTCAAATGGCGCAAGCGATTCCCGACCTTGCCAAAAATCAAGGCGCGGGCATTGCCGCAATGGGCGCGGGCTTTGCGATGGGCAACCAAATGATGAACCAAGCCCAACAGCCGCCCGCGCAAGCCACGCCAAAAGAAAGCCGCGACGAGATTATGAAAACGCTCAAAGACCTCGCGGGTCTTAAAGACGCAGGCATCTTGACGCAAGAAGAATTTGACAAGAAGAAGGCGGAACTGCTCGCGAAATTGTAACCATCGTTCAAATGGCATCAGGCATTCGCGTTGGTCGTTGGGATTGCCCCGCGTGCGGACACAAGGGCAACATCGGTTACGAGACAAGTTGCTCGCAATGCGGCTCGCCACGTGGAAAGAACGTGAAGTTCTACTTGCCCGACGAGAGCGAAGAAGTCAGCGACGCGCAAAAAATCACGCAAGCCCGCGCAGGCGTAGATTGGATTTGCGATTACTGCGGCGCGGATAACAAAGCCGCCGACGCGCAATGCCGCTCGTGCTCAAACCCGCGCACCGAAACCGACGTCAATCGCCAAACGCGAGAGATTCGTTTTGATGCGCCGCCGCCTCAATCTCCGCTGACCAAACCCGCCGCGCAACCCAAATTCAACAAAGGCTATTACGTTTTCGGCGCGATTGCGCTTTTGTTAATCGTCCTCTTTCTGCTCTTTCGCAATCGCGAGACGACCGTCGTCGTTACGGCGCATGAGTGGGCGCGAGAAATTCGAACCGAAAAATTTGTTCCCGTCGTTGAAGAAGATTGGAGCGTTCCGAGCGGCGCAAAGGTTATCAAGTCGTTTCGCGACGTGCATCACTACGATAAAATTCTCGTGGGCTACGAGACGAGATACCGAACGGTCGAGAAGCCTGCGGGAACGGAGCGCGTCAAAGTTGGCGTGCGCGACTTGGGCAACGGTTATTTTGAAGACATCTACGAAACGCGCACCGTCTACAAAACTGTCCGAGAATCTTACGAAGAGCCTGTGTATCGTAGCGTGCCTGTTTATGCAACAAAATATCGGTATGAAATTTATCGTTGGAAGCCCGACCAAGTCTATCGCACCGCAGGGCGCGACCTTTCGCCGCATTGGGCGACGAGCGTTCCGCCAAACTCCAACACGCATCGCGAATCGGAACGCATTGAGAAATACGTGCTTCACTTCAAAGATGAGCGCGGCAACGAATTCAGCGATGAATGCTCTTTTGAAATCTGGAAAAACGTGCTCGACGGCAACGCCATCAAAGCCGAAACCAATGCGTTCAGCACGCGGCTCAAACATTCCGACAAGTGAAACCCGCGCCGTATCTTAACAGCGGTCTATATTGTTATCGCAATGTAATTCCTTGCAGTGGATATGAACTCGAAGTGGAAAGAACTTGCGACATCCTCGCATCTTGAAACGGTCAAAACCATTCAGCGCGAATTGGAAGCGGGCAACCTCGACGAAGCCGAAGCAGGCTTGGAAGAACTCTTGAACGCGATGGGCAGAGCCGAGAGAAACGCCGTTGATAGTCAGTTGGTTCGTTTGATGAAGCACGTGATTAAGTGGCGCGCGCAACCTGAACGGCGGTCAGTCAGTTGGGCGGTTTCTATTGCTAACGCAAGGTATGAAATCAAAAAAATACAGAAATACGAGCCCAGCATTACGGACGATGCCATTCGCGAACTGTGGAATGATGCGTTCAAACAAGCCAAGAAGGAAGTCGAACTGAAAATGCAAAAAAAGTGCGACCTTGCGTCGCTCTCGTGGAATAAAGTCTTTAAAGATGAATACGACTTGCAATGATGAAAAACTGGGAACAACTGTCAACCGAATCGCATTTGCTTCTTGCCGAAGCGGTCAAGGAAGAATTGGAACGCGGCAATCTCGCCGAAGTTCAATTCGGGTTGCAAACGCTGATTGACGCGATGAGCCGCTCTGACCGACGCGCTATGGAAAGTTTCCTGACCGTTTTAATGGCGCACGTGATCAAGTGGAAATCTCAACCTGAAAAACGCTCTGTGAGTTGGGCAAAAACGATTCTCAACGCGCGGCGCGAAATCAAGCGCATTCAGAAAGATGCGCCCAGCCTCAATCGCGCTTATCTTGAGTCAATTTGGACCGAATGTTTCAACGACGCAAAACAAGAAGCCGAACTGGAAATGCAAAAAAAGTGCGACCTTGAATCGCTCTCGTGGAACGAAGTCTTCAACGATGAATACAACCTAACGAACTATGAATAAAGACGCGCCAACGCTTGACTATTGGAAAAATCTTGCCGTCTCGTCGCATTATCTTACGGCGGTTGCGGTAAAGACCGCGCTCGAAGAAGGCAATTACAGTGAAGCCGAATTTGGAATCAATGAACTCATCAATGCCTTGTCGAGAAGCGATAAACACGCTGTGCGCAGCCATTTGATTCGCTTGATGACGCACATTATCAAGTGGAAATCGCAACCCGAAAAACGCTCGGTAAGTTGGATAGCCACGATTGAAAATGCTCGCAATGAAATTCGAGACTACCAAGAGGAGACGCCAAGCCTCACAGACGAGGTCATTAAAGAAATGTGGGAAAAATGCTTCGCGCGCGCACTCAAAGAAGCCGAGTTGGAAATGCAAAAAAAGTGCGACCTTGCCTCGCTCTCGTGGGACGAAGTTTTTAACGAAATTTATTCACTACAAAACTTGGAGTAACGCAGTATGACCGACTACAAACCGATGATTTTGAAGGGCTACCTTTCGCCCAAAGGACACTTGCGCGACATCGCCGACTACGAAGCGCATGGCGGCTACCAAACGCTCAAAAAAGCCTTCGCAATGAAGCCCGACGACATCGTGAGCGAAGTCAAAAAATCAGGCTTGAAAGGACGCGGCGGCGCAGGCTTCCCAACGGGACTCAAATGGAGTTTCCTCGCCAAACCCGAAGGCAAACCGCGCTACCTGCTCATCAACGGCGATGAATCCGAACCCGGCACGTTCAAAGACCGACAAATTTTTGAGCAAAATCCGCATCAACTCATCGAGGGCGCGATTATTTCCAGTTATGCTTGCGGCATCAATGCGTGCTACCTCTACATTCGCGGCGAATACGCCAAGTGGATTGAAATGGTGGAGAAAGCTGTCGATGAAGCCTACGCGAAAGGCTATCTCGGCGAAAACATTCTCGGCTCAGGCTTCAACCTGAAACTCGTTGTCCATAAAGGCGCGGGCGCATACATCTGCGGCGAAGAAACCGGTTTGATTTCTTCCATCGAAGGCAAGCGCGCGTATCCGCGTCTGAAGCCGCCGTTTCCTGCTGTCGTCGGCGCGTGGGGCTGTCCCACGATTATCAACAATGTGGAAACCATCACGAACATTCCCATCATCATAGACATTGGCGCGGAAGCCTACGCGAAAATTGGCGCGCCCGACCACCCAGGTCCGATGCTCTTCGGCATTTCAGGGCACGTCAATAAACCCGGTGTCTATGAAGCGCCGAGCGGCACGCTGATTTTGGATTTGATTTACAAATATGCGGGCGGCGTGCGCGGCGGCAAAAAAATCAAAGCGATTATTCCCGGCGGCGCGTCGATGCCCATCATTCGCGCCGAAGCGGCAGAAGGCATCGGAATGAACGCCGAAAGCCTCAAAAAAGCAGGCACGCTCATCGGCACGGCGGGCATCATCGTGATGGACGAAGATACCGACATTGTCGAAGCCATCGGTCGCCTCGCGCATTTTTATCATCACGAGTCGTGCGGACAATGCACGCCTTGCCGCGAAGGCACGGGTTGGGTCGAGAACATCTACGGCAAGTTCCTGCGCAACGAAGCCGAGAAGCGCGACATTGATTTGCTGCTTTCCATTTGCTCGCAAGTCGAGGGCAGAACGATTTGCGCGCTCGCTGATGGCGCAATGTGGCCCGTGCGGCACAGCATTACGCGATTCCGCGAGGAATACGAAAAGCATTGCAAAGCGCCCGATTCCTTGCCGCACGAATGGAAGTATGTGAACAAAGCCGCAAGCGGCGTTTAATTTTTCACTCGCGCAATGAACCGAACGCACTTGGGCAACATCATTCGCGGCTCGCTCTTGGAAGGGCTTGAAATGAAACTCTCTCCTGATGTGCCCATAGAACGCATCAAGGCGGGCAAGTTTCTTGTCGTTGAAGGCGAGGAATATGATTTCTTTTCCATCATCACCGATTTGCGCCTTGCGGCGACGAATGAACAGATGCTTTCCAATCCGCCGAACTTTTCAAACGAGTTGCTTCGCGCCGTCATTAGCGGGACGGGAACTTACTCGGTCGTCTCGCTTCGCCCGATGCTTATGCTTGAACGCGGCGCGCGCGAGTCGTCGCTCAAACAAGGCGACCGAAAACTCGAACCCGTCAAAACCATTCCGTCGCACTTCGCGTCCGTCCAAGAAGCCAACGACGACGATGTCGCGCTCGTCTTCGGCAGCGAATCGCTTAACCGCGATTCCAACAAAAAGTATTTCTTCATCGGCACGCCGCTCGATATGGAGCAACCCGTTTGTCTCGATCTCAAAACCTTTTCCGAGCGCAGTAGCGCGGTGTTCGGGCGCACGGGAACGGGCAAAACCTTCATCACGCGATTGCTGTTGGCGGGCTTCATTCACGCCGACGCGGCGGTGAACCTCGTCTTCGATATGCACAACGAATACGGCACGAAAGGCACGTTCGAAGGCGAAGGACAAAAATCCGTCAAAGGTTTGCAGCCGCTCTTCGCGCGTCTCGGAAAAGTGAAAGTGTATTCGTTGGACAAGCAAGGCACGATACGACGCGGCGCGATATGCGACCGAGAAGTGCGCATCAGCATTGAGCAAATTGAACCCGAAGACATTTTGCTCCTTCAAGAAGAATTGCGCTTGAACCCGACCGCCGCCGAATACGCCTACATTTTGAGAAATGCTTTTGGCGATGCTTGGCTCGCGGAATTTATGCAACTGATGGATAGCGGCGACCAAGCCGAAATCAAAGACTTTGCCGAACGCCGCAACCTTCTCGTTTCATCGATGCAAGCCTTGTGGCGACGCTTGGAGCGGCTTCGAAAAATTTGCGGCTTTTTGGATTTCAATCCGCAAGAAGAAAAAATCGATGTGGTTGACGACTTGATTTCCGACCTGCTCAAAGGCATCAGCGTGGTGGTGGAGTTCGGACAATACGACAATATGATGAGCTACTTGCTCGTGGCGAACATCATCACGCGCCGCGTGGAAGAAGAATACAAAAAGCGCACCGAAACCTATTTGCGCACGCAGAACGAAGCCGATAAGCCTAAACAACTCGTCATCACCGTTGAAGAGGCGCACAAGTTTCTCAATCCGCGTGCGGCGGCGCAGACGTCGTTTGGTAAAATCGCGCGCGAACTGCGCAAGTATTATGTTTCGCTTTTACTCGTCGACCAGCGTCCGTCGGGCATTGACGATGAAATTCTCTCGCAAATCGGCACGAAAATCGTCGCCGCGCTTTCCGACGAAAAAGACATCAACGCCGTTCTTTCAGGCGTTTCAAACGCAAGCGGGTTGCGGAGCATTTTGGCAAGTTTGGATACGAAACAGCAAGCACTGATTATGGGACACGGCGTTCCAATGCCCGTTGTGGTGAAAACGCGCAACTACGACCAAGCGTTTTACTCCGCGATGGGATTTCTTGACGGCGAGAAGAAGCGCGAGAAAATTCGTGCTGACCTTGACAAAGCATTTTGAATAATTAACCAACATGTCCTTCTTCTCGAGATTTCTCATTACTTGGCTCGTTGATGCAGTTGCCGTCTATTGCGCCGCCACCTTCATTGATGGGATTACGATTAAAGGCTTAGGCACAACGCTTCTTGCCGCACTTGTTATTGGCTTGCTTAATGCGATTGTGAAGCCTGTTTTCATTCTCTTTTCAATTCCGCTGATTGCCTTGACGTTTGGACTATTCTTGCTCGTCATCAACGCCGTGATTCTCATGGTTGCGGCATATTTCGTGCCTGAATTTCGTGTGGAAAGTTTCGGCGCGGCGGTTTTTGGCTCAATCGTCATCTCCATCGCGTCTTGGCTTTTGGGAATGATTCTGCAACCGAAGGATTGAATCGCGCTTTCCTCTCGTTCTCCAAAATCAGCGATGCTCGGAGGCGAGTTTGGGTTCTCGCCTGCGCGGGAATGACAGACTTTCTTCTCTCGCGGGAGTTCTTCTTCCCCAAGTTACTTCACGAGCAACATCTTCTTCGTCTCTGAAAACGCGCGAGTCTCCAAGCGATAGAGATAGACCCCGCTTGCCAAATTCGCCGCGTTGAATTGAACGAAATGCGTTCCCCTTGATGTGCGACCGTTCACGAGCGTTTGGACTTCGCGACCGCTTGCGTCAAACACTTTCAGGCGCGCGACGTCGTCTTGCGGAAGCGTGAAGCGAATCGTGGTTGATGGGTTAAATGGGTTCGGGAAATTTTGCGCGAGTTCAAATCCTTCGGGGCGATTTCTCGTCGTCGCCGAGCTTGTGGTAGCGATAACGACGGTTTTATTCGGCGCGAAGTTCCATTGGTCGCCGCCGTTGTTGCCGTTAAAGTTCACGCTGTTGCCGTTGGCATAAAGTATTGCGCTTCCTGCGGCGCTTGGCGCGGTGAATGTGAACTCAAACGAGACCGCGTTGTTGACGGGCGCTTTTGGCGCGCTGTGCGTGAGTTCGTTTCCGGATTTTCGCAAGCCGCTTCCCGTAACCACATCGAGCGTTCCCGCCGATGCCGCAATGTTTGTTCCGCCACGCACGAGCGGTCCGCCGGTGATGGTTACGACGTAGGTATTGGTTGAGCCGACCAACACCGTATCCGCTCCCGAAATCGTTACGCTTACGGCAGATGATGGCGCGCCATGACAAACGCACCCCTCGCCGTTGAGTTGTGTTGCGCCCGTTCTTCCGCTCGATGAACCTTGAACATAGAGCGAATGTCCCACTACGGAGACCGCCAACAAGAGCAAAACCAACAGCGCTTTGGAAATTTTTTTCATAGTCGAAAGTCGTTTTGTGAGTTGAACTTCGAGACGAACATCGCGAAGCAACCTAATCGTTTTATTAGGCTTTGCCAAATGTCCCAAGCCAGACCAAGCCTTTGGCTTTCGCTTCGCCTGATGTTTCGACGAGGTAATGCGTCTCAAAAGCGCGTTGGCGCGTCGGGATTGCGTCGATTCGAACAAGGCTTGGAGCGAGCGCGCCAATGTCTGAAATCGATTTGCAAACCAACATTGTGGTTTCTTTTTTCTCTGTCAGCGCAAGCGACGAGCGTTTCGGCGCGATGAAAAAAAATCGGGTCTTGTTCCACTTCACGTCGTTGATGCGACGCTTCAAGACGTGAAGTCCGTAACGCTCTGCGGCGCGCTCGGAGGCGATGGCGAGTTTGGTTTTGTCGCCTGATTCGGCAAGCCATTTGGCACTTCCGGCGGTGTCGTAGGTTTCAATCGGCTTCAAACGCTTGTGGCGTTGAAAAAATTTTTGACACTGTGCCAACGCTTGCCAATGCGAGTGAACTTCGGTCGCCGACCTTATCGAACTCCCGCGAAGCCCGATGAGACAATGCGATATGGGAATCAGGGTTTCGGCTAAAATTTTGACGCGGGTTTGATTTCGCCACAAAAGTTCCGCATTTTCTTTCACGACGCCCGCGACGGCGTTGGTTATTGGAACAGCGGCGCAATCAACTTGCTTTTTCAAGACGGCATCGAAAACGCGCTCAAATGTTGGAAACGGAATCGGCTCGCCTATTTTTTCGGCGGCAATTTCCGAGTATGCGCCGAACTCGCCTTGAAAGCCAACGCGCAACGGCTTTTTTTGCATGATAATTTTTTCAGAATGGAATTGATATGATTACGCTCGGCATAGATCCTGGCACGCTTTTCACGGGCTTCGGCTTGATTGAAAAAAGCGGCAACGCGCTTCGCGCGATCGACTTCGGCGTTATCGCCACGAACCCCAAAGAAGCAATGCCCAAACGCTTGAAGCAAATTTACGACGAACTTGCGCAACGCATCGAGCAATATCGTCCGTCCAAACTCTCGCTTGAAACCGCGTTCTTCGGCAAGAACGCGCAATCGGCGTTGAAGTTGGGGCAGGTGCGCGGCGCGGTGATGATTTTGGCGATGAACTACGGGCTTGCGATTTCCGAATACGCGCCCCGTGAAGTCAAGAAAGCCATTACAGGCAACGGCAATGCGGCAAAAGAGCAAGTGGCGTTTATGGTCAGGAAAATGCTCTCGCTGAACGACGAAAAAAAACGCGCCGACGCTTTCGACGCGCTCGCGCTTGCGCTCTGCGATGCGTTCTTCCTTCCGCAATCAATTCCTTCGGAAATCGCTCGCGCGCCCTCAAAGGCGAAAGATTGGAAAAGTTTTCTTGAGGCGAATCCTCACCTAATTGCGAGCAAATGACGCGCATCAATTCTTCGCATTAACCCTTCGCATCAAAAAAGGCGACTCTTTTGAAGTCGCCTTGTGCCGCAAATCTCAACTTTCTCTCTCTTATTTCACCAACATCATTTTCATCGTTTTGACAAACGCTCCCGCTTGCAATCGGTAGAAGTATGTTCCGACAAAGCGCGAGGGCGTTTGGGCGACGACAGCGCAGCTTTGGAAGATTTGGTATAGTTGGAAAGATGTCTCGCGCCAAGCGACCGATGCAGACCGCAAAAGCGCGTTTCGCGTGTGGCTTAAAAACCACTTTAATTTATCTGACTTCAAAATGATTCAGCGCGAACATGTAAGTAAAATTTTACACGCGCTTAAATCTATGCAATCTAATCAGAAAGGAGCAAGCAATGCATGGGAAAGCGAAACCGAAACTGCTTAATGTGGAGATTGCGGAAAGCGAGGTGTATCGCTTGATGCAGGAAAACGGATTGGGGTGCTATGTGAAGCAGTTTCCGACGATTGACCAAGATGTGCGCTCGGCGACGGGCGAGATGGTGCTTACGGCGGTGGTGGAAGTTTATCGCCTAAACGAGCGCGCTAACGGGCGCGCCGACGAGCGCGTGGTGCAAGACATTGGGTCGCACTATGTTGAGCGCGACGCGGACGGGCGGTATTCGCCGCGCGATTTGGCAATTGCGAAGGAAATTGCGCTAACAAAAGCGCGCCGCCGAGCCGTGTTGTGTTACTTGGGAATGGAGTATGAGTATGAGGAGATTGAGTTGCCGAAGAAGCGCAAGTAGGGTTGTTCTTTTTGTTCTTTGAAATGTTTCTTATTGTTAGAGATCGGCGCGCAGAAAGGAAAGGGCTTCCTGTTGTTAGAGCTCGGCGCGCCGATTTTAATTGCACCAATGTGGGATAAAACGGAGGAGAAATGACTTTTTCAGGCGATATGAAGTTGCTGGTTGATTCGGGCATTGTCTCTGAACGACAAGCAATCGAGTTGATGCGCCAGTTCGGCGGCATTGCAATTTATATTCCCTTTGTTTCTGGGGAGTTGCTAAAGGAGCTTGTAATGGAAGAGTATGACGGAACGAACGCGAAGGAAATCGCTATCAAGTATCGATGTTCGGAGCGGATGGTGCAGATGATTTTGAATCAAAAAATTTAGTTGAATGCTGACTGTTAAAATTGAGGGGTTAGAGCGCGCGCTTTCGGTGGTTGGGCGCGCGCAGGAGGCGTTGGAAGACGCTTTGAGAGATGAGGGGGTTCATCGACGCGTGGCGGCAATCTTGATTGCGGATGCGCGTCGGAACATTGATGAAGGAGGAAGACCGCAGAAATTTGCGCCGCTCGCCGACGCGACCAAACTCAATCGGTTGCGAAAGCAGTTTCGTGGGAAGGGTGGTCTTTTGACGAAGAACAAAACCAGAACGCGAAAAGGTATCGTTGAAGCCGCCCGATCGCTGAAAATTTTGCGCGACACGGGCAACCTTTACAGCCAAATGAATTACGATTCTTCACAAGGCAATACCTTCTTTTTAGGGGTGGTTGATTATTTGAAGTATCACCAATCTGACGCGCCGCGCCGAAAACTGCCGCAGCGCAAGGTGTTTCAACCGATTCAAACGACGTTTGAAGACATTGAAAGCGTCGTTGTAGACTACTTAAAGCGGAAGTTTCGCGGGATATAACGCAAACAAAAGGAGGGTTTTATGTCTGTGAATGAAGAAGACAATAAGGAAGGTTTTATGTCGGCGGATGAAGATGCTGGCAAGGAGGGGTATCTATCTGCGGATGAAGACGATGACGATGGCGAGGATTGGTCGGAATACGTAAAGCGTCGGAAGCGAGAGATGTATGAGCGATTTATGCAGTTGCCGTTGGAGGAGAAGCGTCGGTGGGTAGAGGAAGCGCGCGAGATAGGGGCGCGGATGGCGCGAAAGCATGGGGATGAGCCGTTGCCGCCCAGATTGACGATTGATGAAGAGATTGCGGAATTGGAGCAGCTTTATTACGAGTTTTACGGCGGCGGCAATTCTTCCAGCTCAAAGAAGTAGCGACCGCGTTTGATTTCTTTTTTGATGATTCGGAATCGCGCGCCAGAGGGGATAAGGACTTCTTCTTCTTCGGGAAATAGGGAAAACGGCGCAATGTAGCGACCTGTTTGGGTTTTGATGTTAAAATTTAATCTGAGTTCGGGTCGTTCTTTGGCGCTGGCGCTGGTGAAGTTTGCTTCGTAGAGGTCGTTGTTGGGGTTGTAGAGCGTCTGTTGTTCAGGTGAAAGGGCGATGTCTATGCTACGATAGACAGCGCCTTTATTTTTTTTGTAGACAGGGAGTTTGAGGAGCGCAAGTTGAAGTTGGCGAGCGAAGGCGCGATAGAATCGGGTGGGTTTGTTGTCGTCGATGGGGAGACTGCGCAGGTATCGGTTAAGGTTGCTGTGGTATTCCAGATCGGTGTAGGCGGCGATGATAAGGATGTCTTTTTCGGCAAGGTTAAATGACGCGGCGACTTCGTTTAGAGTTTTTTGATGTCGGTTTAGGAAACGGCGTTTGATGTTGTCGGCGTCGAGGTATTGCGCAAGGAGTTCCCGGTCGGCTTGGTTGCGTTGTTCGATGCTTTCTTGAAGGCGTTTGAGCGCTTCGTTGATTTTTTGCTGGGCGGGTTTAGAGAGAGTTTTTCGGCGTTCTTTAAGCCAACCAAACAGAGGCCCACGAGTCGTTTCTTGTTGATCATAATTTTAATGAGGTTTGTTTGTTAAGAGCGTTTGACAAATTGGCTGACCGCGCAAGGCGGAATCAAGCCTGCGCAAAGGTCAGCAACTCTGTCGAGTCGCGAAATGACCAACGTGTGTCATTTTTTAGCGAGCGGGAGAAGCGTAGTGCGAATCAGACATTTTCCGATGCGCGATGTCAAACGCAGGACTGTGGCGAGGTTTATTGTCGGAAACGGGTCAGATAGGCAATTCGACGAAGAAGGTCGCGCCTTTGCCCGCGCCTTCGGATTCTGCCCAAATTTTCCCGTTGTGCATCTCGACAAGCTGCTTAGAGATGTAAAG
Organism: Candidatus Thermochlorobacteriaceae bacterium; assembly: GCA_029263855.1. Classification (GTDB taxonomy): domain Bacteria; phylum Bacteroidota; class Chlorobiia; order Chlorobiales; family Thermochlorobacteraceae; genus JANWWM01. Next base: position 321,300 of record JAJUFC010000002.1, read on the forward strand.
CCCAAGCCCTGTTGAGCTTTCGCCTGCCGTTGGCTTTGCGGAGAGACGCTGAAATTTGCCGAAGAGTCGTTCAAGGTCGTATTGGGTCAATCCTTGACCTTCATCTTTGACGGCGACGCGATAGATGCCTTCATGCCTTGTGCCGGTGACGGAAATCCGCGTGCCTCTTGGGCTGTATTTGACGGCATTGCCGATGAGGTTTTCAAACACTTCGCGCAATTTGTCTGAATCCCCTATCACGATGGCGGGCATTTCAATCATAATCTGGAAGATTTGATTTTTCCGACTTGCGCCCGATAAGCGAGCGACACTTTCCACCATTTCTTTCAAGTCAATGGATTCGTGGCGCAATTCTTCGCTTTGCCGTTCAGAGGCGGCGTGCAACAGATTGACCGTTTGACGAAGCATCGCCGTCGACACTTGCTCGATGTTCGAGAGCATTGTAGTTTGCTTTTCGGTAAGCAAAGGCGATTGTTTGAGGAGATACGTGAAATTTACAATCGAACTAATGGGCGTTTGCAAATCGTGCGCGACGATGTTTAGGATTTCAGACTTGATGCGGCTTGCCTCTTCGGCGCTTCGACGTTGCTTTTCGGCTTCGGAAAGGGCGTTGGCAAGCTCAATGGTTTTGAGCCTATCAATTTCCGCCTGCTTCTTGATTTCTTCCACTTTGAAGGCGACTTGCAAATTTTTCACACGCCTGTCGGATTCCTCGTTGAACACTTCTTCTTTCAGCGCGTGGTAGGCTTTGAAATGCTTGTATGCGTTCTCAAAGTCATTTAGCCCTTCATAACACTCGGTGATTCGCTCGTGGAGACGATACGCCTGTTTTTTGGCTTGAATCGATTCGGCGATCGATAAGGCTTCCAAGAGATCGTTCAAGGCTTCAACGCCAAACGGCGAGTGGCTTTCTTTGTAGGCTTCGTGCAAGGCGAGAATGGACATTATAATCCCAAAGCGATTGCCAATTTGCCGCCGAATTTCAAGCGACTCTTTGATATGCCGAATCGCCTCTTGATGCTTTTTCATCGCGCTGTAAATCAAGCCGATGTTGCAAAGCGAGGTGGCGCGCTGTTTTTGGTCGTCCGTTTCTTCGAAGATGGGCAGAATGCGCTGAAAGTTTTTGAGGGCGTTCTCGTAGTCTTTCAGGGCTTCGTAGCTGGCGCCCAAGTTTCCCATCGCTATGGCTTTGCCTTTTGAGTCGTCTATCGCTTCAAATTCCGCAAGGGCTTTGAGGAAGGCAGGCACGGCTTCTTGGTGATTGTCCATGCTTTGATGCACCAAGCCAATGCCGATGTAGGCATCGCCGACGTCAAATCGATTACCCAACTGTTTTCTGATGGACAAGGCTTGTTGGTTTGCGTCGAGGGCGGCGGGGAAATCACCCATCAGGCGATAGACGCGCCCAAGATTTTGAAGCGCCGTCGCCTCGCCTTCCAAATGCGAGTGGCGTTGATAAGTTTCGCGGGCGGCTTGCAAGGCGTCAATCGCCTCGGCGTAACGGTTGTTCATATAGTCAATCATCGCGCGCAATGCGCGCCCGTCCGTTTCCCGAATCACGTCGCCCAAGCCTTGACTGATTTCAATCGATTCGTTCAGGGCAGATTGCGCCGCGTCAAATTGCGAGAGTTGAATGTGGCAGAAGGCGATATGATTTAAGTAGCCTGCGCGCTCGGCTATCGTAGCGGCATCGAGCCGTTCGGTTAAAGCGGCAAGGGCGGCGCGCGGGCTGTTGCGCATCAGCCGTTTGTCAATCGGCGAGTTTTCAATGGTGTCGATGGACGTGACGTCGCTTTTGTTCATCATTGCCGTCGTCTCTTAGGTTTTCGGGAAAATACGACAACGCTCTCGCATTTACGCGTGATTTGGAGACGAAGGGGAGAGAAACGCAAAGAGGCGATTCGGGTTGAATCGCCTCATTCGATTGCTGTGGGGGAGAACCTGAGTTACTTTGCCAGACCTTCGTAAGCCGAGCCAGTGAACTTCAAGATGTTACCTTTAAGATTTTCCTCTTTGGTGTCGCTCGTTGAGCCGCCGATGTGAAGCGCGCCGCCGAATAGGACTGCGGTTTTGAATTGCGCGTAAATCACTTCGGGCACGCCCGACCACTCCTTGCCGTCCCAAACGCCGACTTGATACGTTTTTTTTCCGCCGACATTTGAAATGTTACCCGCAACGTAAACTTTGCCGTCGATGCAGTTGATTGAGTAGACTTCACCGTCGACGCCGCCGCCCACGGGCGACCATTTCGTTCCGTCCCACATTCCCAAGCCTTTCATCTCCGTGCCGTCGCCTGCTTTGAAGAATCCGCCGGCGGCATAGACGTTCTTGCCGTCGTTGGCTAAAGCCTTGACCGTGTTGTCAATGCCGCGCTTGCCGACTTCCGACCATGCTTTGCCGTCCCACATCGCGACATTTGAAGCGGGTTCATCGCCGATGGTCGTAAAAAATCCACCGACATAGAGCGTTTTACCGACGCAAGTCATCGCAAGAACGGTTTTATCAAACTTAGAGCCGCCGACGGGCTTCCAGCCTTTGCCGTCCCACATCGCAACGCTTGCCGCGTCGGTCTTGCCTTCAAGTTTTTTGAAATTGCCGCCGATGTAAAGCGTTTTGCCGTCGTAGGCGAGGGCGAAAATTTCGCGGTCAATGTTCAGTTTGGCAAATGTGTTCCACTTTTTGCCGTCCCATCGCGCAATGCGATTGGCTTCAATGCCGGGAGCATCGTCGGATTTGTTCACATAACTAAAATCGCCGGCGACGACGAGGTCTTTGCCCATTGCGCACATCGCTTTGACTATTCCATCTACGCCTTTGCCAAGCCCGCTCCACTTCGTTCCGTCCCAAACGGCGACGTTATTGACGACGCGACGGTCGGCTTTCTCGAAGAGCCCGCCAACGTAGAGTTTGCCATCGATGACGAGCATGTGCGTGATTTGACCTTCGATATCATCGACGGTCGTGAAGATGGCTTCGCCCGATTCATTGACGAGCGCAATTGGCTCCATTGGGCTTGCGAGCCGCTCTGCGCCTGATTTCACCGAACCGTCGGGATTGACAATCGCCGACATCGGCACGTCCTTTGCCAAGATGTTCTGAAACGCGAGCGTCAAGGCGACAAGCGCCATTGCGATGCTTTTCAATCGTGATTTCATTGATATCTCCTTGAAGTTGTTTTTAATTAAGAGAACGCGAACTTTCGCGTAGCAAAGGTCGGCAATTCATTGAGGCGAGTAAATGACACGCTTGCGTCATTTTTAAATCAGCCCGTGTTTCAAGGCTTTTGAAACGGCTTCGGATTTGGAATGGACGTGGAGTTTGTCGTAAATCTTGCGCGAATGATTGCGCACGGTATCAAAACTGATGAAGAGTTTTTCGGCAATCATCGTGAAGTTCATTCCGTCGGCGAGCATCGCGAGCACTTGTTTTTCGCGCGGCGTGAGCTCGACTTCGGGCATCGGTTCAGGCGCATACTTCGCGTAGAGCGTGGAAACTTTTTTGGCGACGGCGGGCGACATCGGCATTCCGCCTTCGACCACGTCTTGAATCGCTTGAATCAATCGGGCGGGCGGCGTGCGCTTCAAAATGTAGCCGCTCGCGCCCGCGATAATCGCGTCGCTGATATGCGCCTCGTCGTCAAAGACCGTCATCATCACGATTTGCGCTTTCGGATATTTCGCATTCATTTCCGCAATGCCTTCAATTCCCGATTTGCCTGGCAAGTGAATGTCCATCAAAATCACGTCGGGTTCGGGCATCACGGCGAGCGCGAGTTCCAGAGATTCATACTTGCCGACGAGTTCGAACCCTTCCGTGAATTCAATCATATAGCCAACGCCTTCACGAAAGGCTTCGTTGTCTTCGATTACGGCGACGCGGATTGTTTTTTTCGATGACATTTTTCAACGCGATGAAAAGTTAGAACGCGGAAGATAGCCCCGTCGGCGCAGGTTGGAAATAACACCCACGCGTCAATTTGATTGACTTTTTTCGAGCGCGTCGTAGTAGCGTCGGATAAGCCGCTCATAGTCATCGGCGAAGCCTTGCGATTTCATTCGGTTTAATCCGTCTTGAATCGGATTGCGGGTCTGCTCGCTGGTGAGTTCCGACGGAGAGGATTTGAAGAAATCTTTTCCTGATTTGGCTTCGCGTTTTTCTTCTTGCTCGCGCTTTTGAAGGGCTTTGCTCGATTCCAACATTCGCGAGAGAATTTGCTGTTGGCGTTTTTTGAGTTCGGGCGAAAGGTCTTGGCGTTCCAACTGTTCGGCGGCTTTTTCCATTTCTTCGGCGAGTTTATCGAGGTTGCCGAGCAGGTCGGATTTTTCGCCTTTGGCTTTTTGTTCGGCTTGTTTTTTGGCGAGTTGTTGGAGTTGTTGTTGAATCATGCGTTGTTGCGCGGCAAGTTGAGCAAGTCGCGCGGCGCGCTCTTGCGGCGATTGACCTTGCCCTTCGCCGAAGAGCGATTCAGTTTGTTGATTGACGTTGCCTTGACGTTGCGAGAGTCCTTCCATTTCTTCGCCGCCATCGCCACCTTCGCCTGGTTGCGGCGCGCCTTGTTGCCCCATCATTTGCGCCATCGCGTTTGCGGCTTGATTGCCAAATTCGTTCAGGAGCGCCATCGCGTCGTTCATTCGTTGCGCGGCGACGAGCGCGTTGCGCTGGTCGAGCAAGTCAATCGCCGCGTTCATTTCGGCTTCCGCTTTTTGAAGTTGCGACGACATCGATTGACGCAGTTCCGACGACTTCTTGCCGATTTGTGAAACTTCTTGTTGGAGTTGTTGAAGCAGTTCTTTGATGTCGTTTTGCTCGGTCATTTTGTCTCGCAACGCATCGGCGTTTTGAATGGATTGTTTTTTTCGCAAGTCTTCCATCAACGCTTCTTGTTCTTGCGAGAGCGCGAGGGCGGATTGCGTCGCGTTTTGCAAGGCTTGTAGAATTTCTTGCTTTTTCTGTCGCCTCATTTCTTGGCGCATTTCCGCGAGGCTTTGCTTTTGCGACTGCATTTTTTCTTTCGCTTGTTGCTGCTTAGCGGCGGCTTGTTGCGGATTTGATTGAGCAAGTTCTTTTGAAGCGTCTTGCAAATCTTTCTGCAAGTTATCCTCGCTTCGTTCTTCTTTGAGTTTGGAGAGTTCCTCTATCGGTAGTTGTTCGGCTTTCGGATTTTTTTCCATCTGCTCCGAAAGTTCTTTCAGCTGCTCATCGAGTTTTCGTTCTTCTTTGGCGAGGGCTTCTTGCTGTTTTTTGAGTTCATCAAGTTTTTCTTTGTTCTGCGGGTTGGCTTGTTTAGTTTCTTGTTGGAGATTGTCTTGCTTCTGCGTCATTTCGTCCAATCGCTTCATCGCTTCGTCCATTTTGCGCTCGAGTTGCATTCGTTCAAGCAGTTCTTTGGCGCGCTCCATTTTTTTTTGGAACTCTTGTTCGTTGAACTCCAAGTTTTTGAGGGCGTCGCGAAGTTGCTGTTCGTTAAGTTGCTTTAAGGCTTCTTCCATCTTGCGCTGTGCTTCTTGCAGTTCGGGCGATTTCATCTCTTCAATCATTTGTCGGATTTCTTCATACTTCTGCAAGGTTTCTTCGGAGACGAGCGAGCGGTCTTTCATTTTCTCGAGCAGTTCCGACATCGATTGCTCGACCGCTTCGAGTTGCTCTTGAAGTTGTTTTTGCTTTTCGGTTGCGAGTTCCATCGCTTTGCGGTCTTGCCAATCGGAGCGCGGCTTTTGGCGGAGTTCATTTTGGATTCGCTCTAATTCTTCTTGAATGGATTTGGTCTCCTCGAGTTTTTTGTCGAGTTCGTTCAAAATTTCTTTTTCTTCTTTTTGCACATCGGCGAAGAGTTCGTCGAGCGTAGGCAAGCGGAGTTTGTAGAGGTCGGTGCGCGCGGGTTTGAAGCCGGAGACGGCATCGTTATCACGCACTTCGGCGTAAAACTCGATTTCGTCGCCTGCGGAAATGTTTTGCTCGAGCAAGTTCCACTCGTAGAAAATGCCGCGCTCTATGCCGCCTTCGCCCGTTTGAACCGCGTCGTTCATGGCTACTTCAATTCTTCGGAAGGCATCTTCAAGTTGTTTGAAGTTCGATTTTGCAACGCGGTAATGCAGTCCGAGCGAGGAAAATCCGAAGTCATCACGAATGAGCATGGCGAGTGGCAAGCGCAAATTTTCAGGCAGGTCGACTTGCTTTTGTGCAGGCTGAACGAAGCGAATTTGCGGCGGCTCATCGGGCAGGACGCGCAAGCGATACTCCGCGCCCTTGTCGGAAACGATGCCTGACGTATCCGACAGTTCAAATCGATACGCGAAATCGTCTTTGAGCGCGAAGTCAAAAAACGCGGAATCGTTTTGAACGCGCATTTCAAGTGCGAGGGTATCGTTTGCAATCAATGTGGCACGGCGAAGTGGCTTTGATGATTTCATTACGATTGAGAGGCGCGAACCTTTGAGCGCGCTTGCGTCGCCGAAATTGGCTTCCAACGCTTGCGCGGCAAGGCGGCTGTATCGCGGCGGCTCAATGGAGACTTGAAAACTGGCGACGCGCGGACGATCGATAATCACGAGCCGATGCCTTTCGGATTGAATCGGCTTGGAGAGCTCGGAAAATTCGGCGAAGTAGGCAAGCGGCTTTTCGGGCGCGCGCAGTTTGTAAGCGAATGTGCCCGAACTATCGCGAAACATTTTTGCCTCTTGAAGTTCAAATCCGTTTTCGTCGAGAAACTTGACCGACAGGCGACGCACGTCAAACATCTCGTTGGAATCCGTTGGCACAATCGCAAATTTCAACTCCGCGTCTTTGCCTTTGGTGAGCGAGATGTCTTTTGAAAGCGAGACGATTTGAAACGGCGGCGGCGGCGTAAAGTCTTGATTGAACGCCACCACGCGAGCGAGCGACGCGCCCAGCGGCGAGAGCGTTAAGATGATTGCGCCCGCTACCACAAACAGCGGCGTTGCGACAAGCCACTTTTTTGAATCTTCAAACGTAATCGCGTCGCTGAAATTGAGCGGCGTTGCGAGTTCCGACGCTCTGCGCAGTTCGGCAAGAGCAAACGGATTTTCAGGCGACGCTCGATAGATTTGCATCGCGTTCAGAAGTCTATCGCGCAATTCGGGGAAGGCTTCGCCCATCGTCTTCGCCATCGCGTCAGGATTGAATCGGCGCGCCACGAGCGGCTTGGCGAGCAGAACTATCGCGCCGCCCACAAACGCGAGAAGCGCGAAAGCGAACAACCCAAATCGCCACGCGCTCGAGAGGCGAAACGCCCACTCCACCGTTGCGACGAGCGTCAATGCGCCCAGCGTCAATGCGATGACTTGGCACGCGCCCACAAGCGCGGTTTTCAGTTGCGCTTTTTGATGAACGGCGCGTAGCCTTGCAAGCAGTTGGTCGTAGGTTGGGTTGGTCATTTTTTCAGTAGAAATAGGTATTCGCAATGCTTATCAGTCGCATTGACCCATTCATTTGTCCATCGCATTCCGCTCATTACATTTTGCTTATATCCGATTTCCAACGCTTTCAGAATTTTTCCTGACGATGCAAGCATTTCCAAAAGTTCCTTCTTCGTTGCCCTTCCACCCGAACTATACGAAAGCAAGATGTATTGCGCATTTGTTTGTTCAATTAAATTTTTGATGGCTTGCATCGCGATGAATTTTCCTGATTCATCTTTTCGGAATTCTTCAAAAATTGACGAGGCGACTTCATCTCTTGAATCTTCTCGACGATTCGCTTTCCCAAAAACTCTTGCCTTATCATTCTTGACGACGCTGGTCCAGATGTGGTAATATGAGGCATAACGCACTCGGCTCGGCGGCATTTTATCGTTGTTTGAGCCATATGGCGGGTCATAGTAGGCAAGGTCAAATTGCCGATTGGCAATCGCGGAAAACACGTCGCCTTTAAGCACTTCATTTTTTCCTTCGCTGATGAACAGCGATGGCACTCTCAAACGCAAATCGTTGTAGGAGCGCGCTGACCATCCCGCTAAATACGAAACATAATGTCCCAATGTGTTATCAACGGCATCAAGCGCCAGAATCAGGCTTGTAATCGCGACGCTTTTTTCAATTTCGTTCAAGTTTAGTCTGTCAATTTCATCGCGAATGGCGTCGCACTTTCTTGTGTTCTTTCGTTGAAACGGTTTTTTCGCCTTCTCGCTTGGGTCTCCGCCGTAGTGTTCCGTGAACCATCCATCATAGCCTTGAAGCGAATTCAGATGGTCTATCAAATTTTGGTAATGAGATTTCGGGTAGCGATTCAAAAGGTATGCTTTGCCAAACGCTTCTGACCATTCAGAAATGTCGTTTGCGATGACGTTGAATCCATTTCGCGCAAATGCTTGGCTGACGCGCGTCGTGCCGCTGAACCCGTCAAAAATGTCTCGAACGTTCAACCCAGCGATAGCATCAAGAATGTGCGGAATCAATTTCAATTTTGAACCTGCATACTTAATGCCTTCCGTTTCAGGAGCAATTAGTTTGGGATTCCCGAATAATTCTTCTTGAACAAGTTTCATTGCTGTCTCAAACGGTCAATGTCGTTCTCTAAAATTTTTAAGGCTTCTTTGTGCCCCGCTTCCGACGCAACAAGCGCGCAACTAAACAATCGAACCAATGTTTGACTTTCAGAATAATCTATCCAATCGCTTGTGAGCGAATCGAAGTACTCAATCGCGTGTTTGGTGTGCGTCCAAAGCCCACGTTGTAGCGCATTCGCGGTTGCGTTGCCGTATCGCACTTCGCAGATGTAACGTTCTTTATGATCCAAAAACAAAAAAATCGGATGTTTTCTTCCTCTTCCTTCCTCTACTTTGACGATTTTTCTTGTGTTCCGCTTTGCGCGCTCTTGGTCAAAAACCATAATGTTGCACTTCTTTGCCTTCTCATCATAAATGAGCGGCAATATGTTCATTGAGCCAAATTCTGAAAACGCTTCTGATGCGAAGATTGCCTCTATGTCTTTTCTTGCGCTGATTTCATCTGCCTCAAACCCCATCAGAAATGGAAACATCTTGAAATTTTTGTCTGTAGAAAGTTGTAGCGGGCCATCTCCATATGCTTTTAAGCTAACTGCAAACTCCTCATTAGTGATTTCGTTGACAATTAAAATATCTTCCTCGCTTTCTTTCGCTCTAAAACGCGCTTTGCCCACATGCGCGCTTTTATAGTCATACATGAATTGATTGATGAATTCGCAGATGCCGATTTCCGCCAAGTCTCCATGCGTTTTGTTTCCAATCAATCGCATCGTAAAAATGTTGGACAGCGTCGTAACGATTAGATGTGGCTTTTTCTGCGCCAGCAACTTAAATCGAGTTTGAAATTCTTTGTAAGGTTTCATCTTTATTTCACCCTTGAAACGCCGCAAACGCGGGATAGTCGTAGCGCAAAGCGCGCTCAATCAATCCGCGCTCGGCTTTCAGTCTCGCCAGCGTGGCAATCATCGCCGCGTTGTCGGTCGAGTAAATCGGCTTTGGAATATGCAGCGCGATGCCTTTGCCAGAGCAGGCGTGTTCGAACTTTCGGCGCAGTTCGGAGTTCGCGCTCACGCCGCCTGCTACGGAAATCGTCTTGACGCCGAATTTTTCCGCCGCTTGAATCGTCTTCAAGACCAAGACCGACGTAATCGCGTTTTGAATCGAGGCGCAGAGGTCGGCGCGATGCGCTTCAATGAACGCGGGCGTTTGTTTGGCAAGATAGGTTTGAACGGACGTTTTCAATCCTGAAAAACTGAAATCGAAGTTCTCGTCGTAGCCTTTGGTGAGGGCTTGCGGAAACTTCTGAAAATTCGGGTTACCTTGCCGCGCAAGTTTATCCATTGTGGGACCGGCAGGGTAGGGCAGTCCAAGCATTTTGCCCGTTTTGTCGAAGGCTTCGCCAGCCGCGTCGTCGATGGTGCGCCCAATGATGCGGTATGATAAATCGTCTTGAACGAGCGCAAGGAGCGTATGCCCGCCCGACACCGTCAGCGACACAAACGGAAAGTTTGGGTATGGGGCTTCAATGAAATTTGAGAAGATGTGCGCTTCAATGTGATTGATGGGCACAAACGGTTTTTGGAGGGCGAAGGCAAAGGCTTCGGCGAAGTTGAGTCCAACCAATACTGCGCCGATAAGTCCCGGTCCCGCAGTTGCGGCAACGATATCGAGGTCGGATTTTTTTATATTCGCCTCTTCCAATGCGCGTTGCACCACCGAGACGATGAGCCGCTCGTGCTCACGTGAGGCAATTTCAGGCACTACACCGCCAAACTCGCGATGCGCAAGGTGCGACGAAATGATGTTGGACGCCACCATGTTGCCTTTAAGCACTGCCGCAGATGTGTCGTCGCAACTGGATTCAATACCAAGAATGTTCATTTTAATTTTGGCTTAATATGTCGTCAGACAATCAAAATAAGAAAGGCGCTCAACCCGTTCCGAAATTTTCGCGCATTCTTCTCTTCCTGATCGGAATGAACCTTGCGATTCTCTTCGCGCCGCGCATTGGAATCATTCACGGTGTCTTGAACGTCAATCCGCTTTTGTCGCTCGTTTTGACCGTCAGCGGAATTGCCTTGCTCATTTGGGCGTTCAGCACGATGTATTATGTTCCCGGGGAGGAGAATAAAAACCGATAATCTTCAATGCGCTCACAGGGCGCGCCAACCATCACCATATCATCAATGCTCGATACATTCAACATCGAAGAACTCAACGCGCGAATCCGCGCTGAATCCAGTTTCATTGAAAAAATCCGAACCGAAGTCGCCAAAGTTGTGGTCGGTCAGCCATATGTGGTTGACCGCCTGTTGATTGGACTGCTTGCCAACGGACACATTTTGCTCGAGGGCGTGCCGGGACTCGCGAAAACGCTCACGGTCAGTTCGCTCGCCAAAGCGCTCAATCTCAAATTTCAGCGCATTCAATTCACGCCCGACCTTCTGCCCGCCGACCTTTTGGGAACGATGATTTACAACCAAAAGACGATGGAATTTACGACGAAGAAAGGTCCGATTTTCGCCAACATCATTCTTGCTGATGAAATCAACCGCTCGCCCGCCAAAGTGCAATCCGCCTTGCTCGAGGCGATGGCGGAAAAACAAGTAACCATCGGCGACCAAACCTACAAATTGGACAATCCTTTTTTGGTGCTGGCGACGCAAAACCCTGTCGAGCAAGAAGGCACATATCCTTTGCCCGAAGCGCAAGTCGACCGCTTTATGATGAAGCTCAAAGTCGGCTATCCCACGCCCGAAGAGGAGTTGGAGATTATGCGCCGACAAGCCCGAACCGAGAAGAGCGACCCGATTCAGCCATGCGTTACGCTCGAAGAAATTCTGCGTGCGCGTAAAGTCGTCAATGATGTGTATTTAGACCCGAAAGTTGAGAAGTATATCGTCGACATCGTCTTCGCCACGCGAGAGCCGTTGAACTACGGACTTAACGAACTTCGCAACTTCATCGCCTACGGCGCCTCGCCGCGCGCCACAATCAATCTCAACCTTGCCGCGCGCGCCAACGCATTTTTGAACCGACGCGGCTACACTACGCCCGAAGACGTCAAAACGATTGCTTACGACGTGCTTCGCCATCGCATCATTCCGACCTACGAAGCCGAAGCCGAAAACATTACGCCCGAAGATATTGTGCGCAAAGTCTTGAATGCGGTCAATGTGCCTTAATGTGTTCCTTTATAAGGTATCTTAACTCGCCTTTACCTTGAACGATATGTCGAAGCCAGACCTCAAAGAAGTTTTCAAGAAAATCCGCCAATTAGAAATTCGCACGCGCGGTGTGGTCAATAACATTTTCGGCGGCGAGTATCACTCGGCGTTCAAAGGCAAGGGAATGGAGTTCGCCGAAGTGCGTGAGTATCAATACGGCGACGATGTGCGCGCCATCGATTGGAACGTAACATCGCGCAAAGACGACGTGTTCATCAAAGTCTTCGAGGAAGAGCGCGAACAAACCTTGATGATTCTCTTCGATGGGTCGGGGTCAGGCTTCTTCGGCACGCACAAGCAGTTCAAGCGCGATTACGCCGCTGAAATTTGCGCCACGCTCGCGTTCAGCGCGACGAAGAACAACGACAAAGTTGGGCTGATTATCTTCACCGACCAAGTCGAGCTGTTCATTCCGCCGCGCAAGGGCAGAACGCACGTGCTTCGAATCCTGCGCGAAATTTTTTACTTCGAGCCGAAAAGCAAAGGCACGAGCGTCGCAACCGCCGTCGAGTTTGCTTCGCGCATTCTCAAACGCAAAGCGATTGTTTTTCTCGTGAGCGACTTGATGGATTCCGACTACGAAAAGCCGCTTCGAATGATGAACCAAAAACACGATTTCGTCGTCATTCAAATCACCGACAAATCCGAATTCGAACTGCCCGCCGTCGGCTTGCTCGAGTTGCAAGACGCGGAAACGGGCGAGCATTTCATCGCCGATACTTTCGATGAGCAATTCCGCTTCAACTATGCCAAGCGAATGGAAGAACTTCAACAGCGACGCAAAACCACGCTTCAAAAATTGCAAGTCGACATGGTGAGCGTCTCGACCGATGAATCCTACATTCGTCCGCTCGCCGCATTTTTCAAACAACGCGAACTTCGTCGATAACCCTTCAACGCATGAAAAAGTCAGTGTTTGTTTTTCTTTTCAGTTGTTCATTGCTTATCGCCCCTGTCGCAACCGTTGCACAACAAGCCAAAGCCTCTGTCGAAATCACGCCCGACACTTGCCTCATCGGCGATAATGTGTTTTACTTGCTTTCCATCACGCACGACGAAACGCAACTCTTCTCGCTTCCTTCCGATACCGATGAAGTCGCCTTCTATCCGTTTGAAATTCGCTCACGAAAAAAAATTTTTGAAGAAGAACAAGACGGTTTCACAACCGAGCGTTGGCAATACACGCTCACCATTTTTGATACAGGCGCGCAAATCATTCCGCCGCTCGACTTGCGGTGTGTTCAAATCGGCAAATCCGACTCATCGGAAACCGTTTTGAAATTAGACTCCAAGACGATTTACGTGCGCTCCGTGCTCGACACTACTGTCAAAGACATCGCCGACATCAAGCCGCTTCAAACGCTCCCGCTGCCTGCGTGGGTTTATGTTGCCATTGCCGTCGCGCTTTTGCTCATCATCGGCGGCGGCTATTGGCTCTTCAAAGTTTGGCAGAAACATCGCCAAGCCGAAAAGCCAAAACCTGTTGTGCCTGAAAAACCGCCGTATCAAATCGCGCTCGAGAAACTTGCCGCGCTCGACGCCTATCCGCTCGAGACGCAAGACGATTTCAAAAAATTTTATAGCGACCTTTCCGACATTTTGCGCGAATTTATCGAGCGGTATTATCGTATTCCCGCTTTGGAACAAATCACGTCCGAAATTCTCTATTCGCTTCGCACGAAATTGAGTTCAGAACAGACTGAAACCTATCGGCAAGTGTTTGAACGCGCCGACCTTGTCAAGTTCGCCAAGTTTTATCCGAGTAAAATTGAAGCGCGAGAAAGTTTAAGCCTTTCAAAGGCGATTATTGAAGACGCCACGCCAAAACTTGAACCATCAGCAACGGCATCTAAACTCTAACTTCTTAAACCCAACACTCGTTTGTGTTTGAACTTTTTTCAAAATCAAATTTCGCTTTTCAAGACAAAGCCTTCTTGTGGCTCTTGCTTTTGATTCCGCTCTTGATTGCGCTCTACCTTTGGCGTGAGCGAAGTGGCAAACGCGCTGCGCTTGTTTTTTCCGATGTTCGGCAAGCCGTCAAAGCGCGTCAAGGCTGGCTGAAAGAGTTTCGCCATGTGGTTTTTGCATTCCGAATGATTGCGCTCGCGCTTCTTATTTTGGCACTTGCGCGTCCCGTCTTGGAAAATCAAAAGCAGAATATCTATTCAGAAGGGATTGATATTGTTTTGGCAATGGACTTATCAGGTTCTATGCTTGCCGAAGATTTCGAACCAAAAAATCGCATGGAAGCGGCAAAAGAAGTTGCGCAAGATTTCGTGCGCAAGCGCATCAGCGATAGAATCGGACTTGTGGTGTTTGCAGGAAAAAGTTTTACGCAGTGTCCGCTCACGCTCGATTATCCCCTCATACTTTCAATGCTTGGCGCGCTTCGGGCGGGCTCGTTGCAAGAAGACGGCACGGCGATTGGCATGGCGATAGCAACATCGGTTAATCGATTGCGCACCTCGACGGCGAAAAGCCGTGTGATTGTGCTTCTGACCGACGGACAAAACAACGCAGGCGAAATTGAACCCGTTACCGCGGCGGAACTTGCGGCGGCTCTTGGCATTAAAATCTACACCGTTGGTGCAGGCACACAAGGCTACGCGAATTATCCTATCGTCGACCCGATTTTCGGCAAGCGATACATCCGCCAAAAGGTCGATGTCGATGACGCTACGCTTCAACGCATCGCGGATTTGACGGGAGGCAAATACTTCCGCGCCACCGATTTTGAAAGCCTCAAAACCATTTACAACGAAATCGACTTACTTGAAAAAACAAAAATCGAGACCGAAACCTACACCGAATACAAAGAAGAGTTCTTAGTTTTCCTCCTGCCTGCGTTGCTTTTGCTTGGCTTGGAGTGGCTATTGGCAAACACACGATTCAGAAAAATTCCTTAACACTATGCTGAACATTTTTAAGAAGAAACGCGCTCCCGTTTGGTCGTTCCAAAAAGAAGGCACGATTTGGCTTTCGCAGTTTTTAGAGAATGGAAATTTAATTGTAGAACATCGCACAGGCGCACGTCGCGCGGTGCTCAATGAACGCAAGGTGAAGTTTCTTTCGCTCGACGCAAATACGGGCACGACACTTTGGGACGATTTCATGCTCTCTGACGAACATGGAAATGAAATTGGCGAAGGCTGGTGGGTTGGGTTGGAACTCGTCTACGACAATTTATTTTACTTGCACGGCTATGTCGCGCCGCGCATTCCAGAGCATCGCGGCTTGTGGGCGTTTGATGCCCATTCCGCAAAACTTGTATGGAAAGATGAGTCCGTTAGTTTTGTTGCGCACGCCGACGACGAACTGCTCGTTTATCGCCCCGCCGATAGCGAGAGTTTCGCCGAGCGCAATTACTTTATTCTCAACGCTTTGACAGGCGAAAAATTGCGCGATGTTTCTACCACAGAAGCCGATGCCTTTCGCGATAAGTCGCAAGATTTCGCTACGGCGCAAGGCGTCGCACTTCCAACACGGCACAATAACTTCTCTCCCGATTTTGAACGCATTAAATCGCTTGCCGAAAAAAGCACGTCCGCAAAAAATGTGATTGCGGGATACGACTGCATTGAACTCGGCGCAATCACCCTTCTTGGCTATCACGAGCAAACCGATAAAATGGTCTTAACACAAAACGGCTCGCCCATCAAAGCCCTGACTTACAAGCTCTTCGTGATTAAAGACGGAGACATTGTTTACAGCGACACGCTCGGCGAAGCCATGAGCGGCTTATTGACCGATGGGTTCTTCGTGCGCGGCAATCGACTTTATTACACCAAGAATCAAGACACGCTCGTCGCCTTTGACCTTTTGGCGTAAGCCGCTTTGGTTTTATATACCTTTGAACACAAAGGGCTTGCTCGCGACGAATTTGTCGGAACTTTCGCCGCTGTATATCTGCCCCTTGTCCAACGCTAACTTTTTCACTTTCGCCGACGGCTTGAAATCCAATTTCTTCAAATCAACCCAAACGACATTTGGGCTGAGCGCGTCTTCGTAGTAATAAACCAACTCCTTTTGGTCGGCGACGACTCGCCAGCGCGTCGTGGAAAGATTTGGAAATCCTTCTGTAGAAATTCCATATGGCACGGAGCATTGCCGCACCACGCTGAACACGCTTGCCACAGCGACGCGCGTGTTGTCGGTTTGCGGAATCGCGTTGATGTAGTAAGAGGCACGGACGAATCGGTCAGCCGCGCGGTTCGTTCCGGGCAAAAAGACGTTTCCTGGAATGCTTTTCCAGTATTCATTGATGGCTAATTGCTTTTCAAATGTTGGGTCGTTGGTCATTACGACGTAAGACGGGTCGTGGTGAATGATGAGCTTGCCGCCGATGTATTCGAAAATGGCATTGTCGCCCGTTGCGTCGGAAAGCGAAAGATGAACGGTCGTGTATTTATCCGTTCCCGGAATGAAATCCGTTACGACGACGAAGTCCTCTCTTTTGAACGCTTCAACGGCTTCGGCGACTGTCGCGAAATTATCCAATGCGTATTGCGCCCATAGCGACACGGCAAGTCCTTTCTTCGTGCCGCCTTCTTTATTGAACGGCGGATACTCTGAACTGACAAGCCACAGCATATTGGCGACAAGCCCTTTTTCGTTCATTCCGTCCGAGACGGCAATATCCCACGAACTTGCCGAGACGCTCCCGTATTTTGACGTCCACTCAATCGTGTTTCTACCCGTTGCGCCGTTGCGCGCAATGCCTCTCGGAAAGAGCCACAGGTTTGCGGGAATTTCCATCGCGAAGTCCATGCTGCGCCCCGTCAGGACGGCGTTGTTTGGACCTTTATAGACGACGCGCGTGCAAGGCTCTACGTCCCTTGCGTTTAGGAGCAACGCTGTCGCAAGAATGATGACGAAAAGATAGTTTT
Organism: Candidatus Thermochlorobacteriaceae bacterium; assembly: GCA_029263855.1. Lineage (GTDB taxonomy): Bacteria > Bacteroidota > Chlorobiia > Chlorobiales > Thermochlorobacteraceae > JANWWM01. The sequence goes on from JAJUFC010000002.1 coordinate 337,877, forward strand.
TGTTCATTTTTGGAAACGGTTAAGTTGAGGGCGAAAAATAGGAATTTTCGGCGTTGCGATTCGGCGCGAGCGAGAAAAACAAAATCACCGCGTTGAGTTTTCTCGGGAATCGCTGCTGCTGCTCCAGCGACTCAACCTATCAAAACCCAAGCGGTGAAAATCTATGAATAGAAGCCTTAAATCTTAATTTGTTTTTTCTTCTATCCTTCTCTTTTTCATACAATTAAGCTCACGTATCACACACATAAAAATAAAACCGTCCGAAGGCTCTCGGGAATCGCTGCTGCTGCTCCAGCGACTCAACCTATCAGCGTTCAGACGGCAAAGAACAAAATTCGTCGTAACTAAATTCGTCGTAATAATACTCGCGAATCGCTTTTTCGGATATGATTTATATCACAAGCCTTGACGAGCATTCTTTCGCCTGAAATTAGTGCCGCTCACGCCTTTGGGGATTCGCGAGACGCTGCTGCCCCATCTCCGACTCAACCTACTCAGCGCAAGCGGCATAGCCTTTCATCAAACGACGCTGAAATGATACGCCTCTCTTTCTTGCGCAATGTTGCGCTACGCAATCACTTGTGATGAACACACTTTGTGAACCACAGCACAACGCTTGCAATCCCATTTGAAATGCATAACTTTCCCTAACTATCAACAACGCAATGAAGAAGTTACTTTCATTTCTCGTTTATCTTTTGCCTTTGCTCCCTCAAACAATCCTTGCACAATCCAAGCCGATTGCCTTTACAGGCGCAACGATTTATCCGATTGCGTCTCCGCCGATTGAGAACGGCACGCTCATCGTTCAGAACGGAAAAATCCGCGCAATCGGAGCGAACATTCCGATTCCGTCGGACGCCACACGCATTGACGCGACGGGCAAAATCATCGTGCCGGGATTTGTCGACACACACTCGCATATTGGCGGCGGCGACGGCGGCGATGCTTCCGCACCGATTCACCCCAGCGTCCGCATTCTCGACGCGATTGACCCGCGCAACGACACGTTCAAAAAAGCCCTCGCAGGTGGCATTACAACGGTGAATGTGATGCCCGGCTCGGGACACTTGCTTAGCGGTCAGACGGTTTATCTCAAACTGCGCAATGCCAACACCGTTTCTCAAATGCTCTTCTGTAACGATGAAACGAAGGAAATTTGCGGCGGCATTAAAATGGCAAACGGCACAAACCCTATGCGCGGCGGCGTGTTTCCCGGAACACGCGCCAAGTCGGCGGCGATGATTCGAAGCGTCTTCATCAAAGCGCAAGACTATCAAAAGAAGTTGAAAGACGCAGGCGGCGCTCCCGACAAAATGCCCAAACGCGATTTAGAGTTGGAAGCGTTAGTTGAAGTGTTGGAGGGAAAGCGCATTGTTCAGCACCACACGCATCGCGCCGATGACATTCTCACCGTGCTTCGCATCGCCAAAGAGTTCGGTTACAAGGTCGTTTTGCATCACGTCAGCGAAGGGTGGAAGGTTGCAAGCGAAATTGCCGAAGCCAAAGTTCCTTGCTCCATCATCGTGATTGATTCGCCCGGCGGCAAACTTGAAGCCGCTGAACTGCGCTACGAAACCGGCGGCATTTTGGAGAAAGCCGGTGTCGATGTTGCCTTTCACACGGACGATGGCATCACGGATTCGCGGCTCTTTATGCGCTCGGCGGCGTTTGGCGTGCGTGCGGGAATGTCGGAACAAAAAGCCCTCGAGGGCTTAACGCTTGCAGGTGCGCGCATGCTCGGCTTGGAAAAGCGCGTTGGCTCGCTTGAAGCGGGAAAAGATGCCGATTTCGTGATTCTCTCGGGAAGTCCGTTCAGCGTTTATGCGAAAGTGCTTGAAACTTGGGTCGAAGGCGAGAAGCGATTCGACCGAAGCAATCCCGACGATTACAAATACGCCGTTGGCGGCTATCAGGTCTATCGCGGCGAAGTTTTCAATCATTATCAAAACGTGATGCAAAACGAAGGAGGCGAGCGATGAACGGTCGGCTTCTTTGCCTTGTCGTTGCGTGGTTCGTTTGCGCTCTTGTGTCGTTTCAATCGTCGCTGGCGCAGATAGCCGTGAAGGGCGAGATGGTGTATGCGATGTCGGGCGCGCCTATTTCAAACGGCGTGGTTCTCATCAATGGCGGCAAAATCGAGCGCGTGGGGTTGGAGCGAGAAGTTGCGATTCCGAGCAATTACAAAGTCATCGCGGCGAAAGTCGTAACGCCGGGACTGATTGACGCACATAGCGTCGTCGGGCTTGCAGGCATTTTTAATTACAACCACGACCAAGACCAGTTGGAAAAATCCGACCCGATTCAACCCGAATTGCGCGCCGTCGACGCTTACAACGCCAATGAACGCCTCGTTTCGTTCTTGCGCGACTTTGGGATAACGACGCTACACACGGGTCACGGCACGGGCGCGCTGATTTCAGGTCAAACGATGATTGTTAAAACCCTTGGCACAACGGTTGAACACGCCCTCGTTCAGCCCGTTTTCGCCGTCGCCTTCACGCTTGGCGCGAGCGTGCGCGAAAATTTTCAAAAGCCGGGCACGCGCTCAAAAGGCGTTGCCATGCTTCGCGAAAAATTCATCGAGGCACAAGACTACGCCAAGAAGATGAAAAGCAAAGACACCGCGAAGCGTCCAACAAGAGATTTAAAGTTGGAAGTCCTCGCCGACATTCTCGACAGAAAAATTCCCGCGCTCATCACTGCCAATAAAGCCACCGAAATTATGACGGCTTTGCGTTTGCAAAAAGAATTTGGGTTCAGAATGATTTTGGACGGCGCGGCGGAAGCCTACCTTGTTTTGGAAGAACTCAAAGCCGCCAATGTGCCTATGATTTTGCACCCAACAATGGTGCGCACTTACGGCGAGACGCGTAATGCCTCCTTTGAGACGGCGGCAAAGTTGAAGCAAGCCGGCATCAAATTCGCGCTTCAATCGGGCTACGAAGGCTATGTTCCGAAAACGCGCGTCGTGCTTTACGAAGCCGCGCTTGCCGTCGCCAATGGGCTTCCTTTTGAAGACGGACTTCGCGCCATTACGATTGACGCGGCGGAAATTTTAGGCATCGCGAATCGCGTCGGCTCGCTTGAAGTCGGCAAAGACGCAGACCTCGTTTGCTTCGATGGCGACCCGTTTGAATACACGTCCCACGTTTGCGAAGTCATTATCAACGGACAACTCGTTAAAGAACGCTGCAACTAACTCTTCTATATGAAACTCGACGGCAAAATTGCGATTGTAACCGGCGGCGCATCAGGCATCGGCAAAGCGTGCGCGGAAAAATTCGCCTCCGAAGGCGCAACGGTCATCATTGCTGACATTCAAGACGATGCGGGTCGCGCCGTAGCCGAGAGCCTGCGTGGTCGATTCATTAAAACTGATGTGACCGACCCCAACGCCGTTCAATCGCTGATTGCGCAAACGGTTGATGCATTTGGCACATTAGATATTTTGATGAACAACGCCGGAATGGACGGCGAGCAGAAGCCGATAGCAGATTGCACGCTTGAAAACTGGTCTCGCGTCATTGACCTGAATTTGAACGGCGTCTTTTATGGAATGAAGTTCGGGCTTGCTCAAATGATAAAGCAACAGCGGGGCGTGATTTTGAACACGGCTTCGATAGCGGGCATGGTCGCTTTTCCAAACATTTCTCCTTACGGCGCGGCGAAGGCGGGCGTGATTCATCTTACCAAAACCGCCGCCATTGAATACGCTAAGCATCATATCCGAATTAACGCACTTTGCCCGAGTGTCGTCAAAACGCCGCTCGTTGAACACTTCATCAACTCCACGCCCGACCCCAACGCGACGCGCCAATGGTTTGAAAACTTCAATCCGCTTCCAGGAATGGTAACGGTCTCCAGCGTCGCCGACAGCGCGCTTTTTTTAGTCAGCGATGAGTCCAGATTTGTTACAGGAGTTTCACTTCCTATTGACGGAGCATACACAGCACAATAAACTTTTATTCAATCAAAAAAGAGAAAGGAATTCCTTATGCCGTTTATTCAAGAGTTCAAACAGTTTGCGATGCGCGGCAACGTCATCGACCTCGCCGTCGGGGTCATCATCGGCGGCGCATTCGGAAAAATCGTGAATTCTTTAGTGGAAGATGTCATTACGCCGCCCTTGGGGTTGGTGATAGGCGGCGTTGATTTTTCCAAATTAACCATCAAACTCAACAACCCGCTTGACGCCGCGCCCCCCGTAACGATCAACTACGGCAAATTTTTGCAAGCCTCGTTTGATTTCATCATCATCGCCTTCGCGCTCTTTCTGCTGATTCGCGCCGTCAATCGCTTTCAGAAAAAGGCGGAAGAAGCGCCCGCGCCGCCGCCTGAAATACCTGCCGACGTCAAACTGCTGACCGAAATCCGCGACCTGTTAAAAAAATAATTTTACAAACCCTAACAAGAAAACTCACATGAGAAAACATCTACTACTCGCGCTCTTTTTTTTCGCGAGCGCGTCGCTCTTCGGGCAAGACACCACCTCAAATTGGAAATTCACAAAAAACATTGGCGCGAACTTCACGCAAATTGGCTTGAAGAATTGGGCAGGGGGCGGACAAAACGCCGTCAGCGTCATCGGTTTGTTTAACGGAAGCGCGAACTACGCCAAAGACGATATTACTTGGGAAAGCACCCTTGAACTTGGCTTTGGCGTTACCAAATTAGACACAACGCCGTTTCGCAAGAGCGACGACCGCATCATTTTGCTCTCCAAATTCACGAAAGGCATCACCACGAAAGCGCCGCTCAATTACAGCGCGGCTCTTGATTTCAGGACGCAGTTTGCGATTGGGCGCGATTACAAAACGGTCGATTCGCTCGGCAATTCACCGAAAATCTCCAACTTCTTCGCCCCCGCCTATCTGATTCTCGCGCTTGGGGTAGAGTATAAGCCCGTCGATTATTTCACGCTCACGCTCGCGCCGATTACGGGACGGATTATCTTCGTGCTTGATGAAGAACTCTCCAACGCAGGCGCGTTTGGCGTTGACGCAGGAAAACCGATGAACGCTGAACTGGGTTGGAACTTGAACGCGCAATTCAAAAAGGAGATTTTCCAAAATGTTACCTTTCAATCGCGCCTCAACTTGTTCAACGCCTACGAGAATTTCGGCAACCTTGTCGTCAACTCTGAAACGCTCTTGCTCTTTAAGGTCAATGATTATCTCAACGCGAGTTTCGCGCTCGATATTTTCTACGACGAGAAAGTGCAGGTCTTGCGCGACGACAAGACGGTCGGACCCGCCACGCAAATCCGCAACACGCTCGCGCTTGGGTTTAGTTACGCGCTTTGAGTTTTCTTGTTGGAGTTTGATTCAAAATCGGAACGGCGAAGTTGAGTCAACCTAAATTGAAATTTTTTCGATTAAAATTCGCGGTGCATCACGAGTTCAGCAAACGCAATGAGTTGCTCGCGTCCGCGTTGGTGGGGCAATTTGAGGGCGTGTGATTTGGCTTTCTCGAAGTCGCGTTGAATCACGGCTTGTGTTTCTTCAATTACGCCGCATCGCTCGTAAATGGCTTTGACTTCCATCACTTGCGAAGGGTCAATGCCTTTGTTTTTGATGATAGATTTGAGCAGGGTGTTGTCTTTGCCTTTGGTGAGCTCGAGGGCTTTGAGCAAGAGAAAGGTTTTTTTGCCCTCGATGAGGTCGCCGCCGAGCCGTTTGCCCGATTTTTCTCCTGCCATGATGTCGAGCAAGTCGTCTTGAATTTGGAAGGCTCGCCCGACAAGTTCGCCGATTTGGCGAAGCAATTTGGCTTGCGCGGGCGTGGCATCGGCGGCAAGTCCGCCCAGCTCGAGCGAGGCTGAAATCAGCCGTCCTGTTTTGTAAGAAATCATCATGAGGTAATCATCAAGCGAGACATCTTTGCGCAATTCAAAGGCTTTGTCGTAGGCTTGCCCGTCGCAGACGCGAATGACGCTTTGCGCGAAGAGCTCGAGAATGCGTTGAAGGTTTTTGGATTTGGTTTGAAGCGCGAGTTGGAAGGCGGTAGCGTGCATCACGTCGCCCGTGAGGATTGCCGTGTCGACGTCCCACTTCTTGTGGACGGTGGCTCTGCCGTGTCGCAGGTCGGCGTTGTCCATTATGTCGTCGTGAATGAGCGTGAAATTGTGAAGCGTTTCAACGGCGAGCGCGAGCGGCATCGCGTTTTTGGAACTGCCCGAAATCGACTCCGCGCCATAGAGGACGAGCATTGGGCGGATTCGCTTGCCTTTGCCTTCGAGAAGGTATCGCGCGGGAGCGTAAAGCTCGTCAGGCTTGGCGCGAAAAAGTTTGGAAAGAGCGCGATTGACGGCGTGGCGTTTGGCTTCGTAATCCTTCGCCACCAAAAGTTTAGAATCTATCGTCATTGAAAAAAGGTTCTTGAAAATCAATTCAACTGAAAATCGAAGAGATAGAACCCGGCACGCAGATTCACCCAATTTCGATTGCGCACGAGCGCATACTCAATGGCGAAATCCCAAACGCCCCGATGAAAACCAATCACGGGCACGATGCCGAACTGATACCGTTCTTCGAACCGCGGTCCGCGCGAAGATTCGGTCGTGCCGTAAAATCCGCCCATTTCCAGCGAGATGTAAATGTCGTTCCAAACGTAAAATTTCGGCGCGGCAGTGAAGGCAATCATCGTGAAACTTTCAATTAAATCGTTTGGCTTCGCGCTCCAACGAAGGTAGGTGATGTCAAACGACGCGCTCCATTTTTTGGAGAGCACGTATTCGTTCATCGCCGAAATTCCCCAACCCACATTGAACCCGTCGCCGAAAACGCCGACCGGCGGCGCAACCTTGAACGCAATCCCGCCAAAATCTTCGCCGACGCGACGCTCTTGTGCAGATAGTATGGAAGTGGTGCAAACAAAACAAATGATTAGAACAAGAAGCCGAAGTGCGCGCATAAAGTGAGTTTTGAATTGATAACAAGAAATATACTTGTTCTTGCGCATTTGTTCGCACGATTTCTGACCGTGTTAACTCGATTGTAATGCTGACCCAATGGCAGAAAGCAGTTCTTCGGGGTCAAATGGCTTTCTCAAAACTTTATGCGCGCCGCTTTGCTCCATCCTTTCACTAATGTCATTGTCTATGTTTCCTGTGATTAAAATCACGGGCAGACTCGGGCGAATCGATTTGAGTTGCATCAATAGACGCTCTCCATCTAATTCGGGCATATTTCTGTCGGTTACGACTAAATCAATCTCCTCTCGATGATCTTCAAAAAACGCAAGCCCATCTTTACCGTTACTTTTTGTATAAACGAGGTATCCGTTTTCTTCGAGTATCTCGGTGAGAAACTCGCGGATAAACGGTTCATCATCAACCACCAAAATTGTGCCTTTCATTGCCCCAATCACGTCAGGATTCTCTTTGCTATAGATTTGAACTGTGCGCTTTTCACTCAAAGGAAAGTAAAGGTGAAATGTTGTACCGTGCTCTCAACCGAAAGAAATCCTTGATGATTTTTCACAATGCCATAGACCATTGATAGCCCCAGCCCTGTGCCTTTGCCGACTTCTTTCGTGGTGAAAAACGGCTCAAAAATTTTGGCTTGAATATCTTTCGGAATGCCCACGCCATTATCTCGCACGGCAAGATGAAGCATTTTTATGTTGTTTGGCAATCCTGATTGAGTAGCAAGATTTTTTGGAGGCGTTTCACAAGTGAGTGTGAACGAAATTTCCGCGTCATCAATCGGCGGCATTGCTTCCATTAAAGCATCACGGGAATTGACCGCAAGATTCAAAATGACTTGTTCCAGTTGCCCTGCATCACCTTCTATGAAAGCCGTTGCATCATCGACCTGAAAATCTGTTTTCACGACAATGGACTTATCAATTATTGGCTCAATCATGTTCAACACATTCTTGATACACTGCCGAAGGTCAATCGTTTGAACATTCATCTTGCCTTTTCGTGCAAAGCCCAACATCTGTTTGACGATGGTCGCCGCACGTTGAGAGGCGATTTCAATTTGTGCGACACGCTTTTCGCCTTTGGGATTGCCCGCGACTTCCTTTTTGAGCAGTCCTGCCGCTCCCAAAATGCCCGCTAAAATGTTGTTGAACTCGTGCGCCACGCCGCTCGCCAACACGCCAATCGATTCCATCTTTTGCGATTGCAGAAGTTGTTGATGCAGCGCGTCTTTCTCCGCTTCGAGCGTCTTCTCGGCAGTGATGTCTTTAATGTAACCATAAAGTCTTACGACCTCGCCGCGTTCATTCTGCGCAGGATAGCCAAACGCGAGCAGCATCTTCTCTTTGCGCGCCTCAGTGATAATCCTGAAATCAAAATGATATGCAGCGTTCTCTTGAATCGCTTTTTCTACCGCGTTTCTCGCTTTTTCCCTGTCAGACGTATCCATATAAGCCATCACTTCTTCGAATGTGGGTTCGCCTTTGTCTCGGGGTCGGTCGTAAATGCGGAATGTCTCGTCAGACCAGTGAATCATTCCTGTAAGAACATCAAAACTCCAACTGACGATTTTCGCCAGTCGCTCCGTTTCGGAGAGCATCGCTTCGCTTCGGCGCAAGTCTTCTTCGGCTTGAATGCGCTCGGTGACGTCCATAATCGTGCCGACCATTCGAATCGCCTTACCGTTCTCAATAATCGGCGTGCCGATGGTTTGAACCCACTTTTCTTTTCCTGAATCGGTGATGATGCGAATCGTGAGGTCGTAGGATTTGCCAAGAAAAATGTTTTGATGCGCGGTTTTCATTGCCTCTAAATCGTTGGGGTGGATTTGCGCGTAGTAGGCTTCGTCTTTGAGCGGGGGCTTTGAAAAATCGCGTTCATAGATGCGATAGACTTCATCAGTCCAGTAAGTTTCTCCCGTTCTGACGTCATATTCCCAACTGCCGATTTTCGCGATCTGCTCGGTTTCGGAAAGCAAATTTTGAATTCTGAGAATCTCTAACTCGGCGCGCTTGCGTTCTGAAACGTCCGCTGTGAGAATGGCGACCTCGCAGATGCTTCCGTGACTATTGCTAATCGGGTAGATGGTGGTTTCGTAGTAGGCTTTGTTTTCTGGGTGAACGGGCGAGTATGATTCAGACGGAATAAAAACGCTTTCGCCCTCAAAGGCGCGGTCAATCGCCTCTTTCCAAAACGTTTTGCGTTTGTAGACGATGTTCAAAAAATTATCGCCGACTTTGAGGTCGGGCTTCACTTTCGAAATCGCTTCTGCGGCGCGCTTGTTGAAGAGGGTGATGCAGTAAAGCGAATCAACGACCACAAGAAACTCGCCCACTTGGGCGACGATGTTTTCCAAACGCCGTTGCGATTCTTTTAGACCAAGTTCGGCGCGCTTGCGCGCTTCAATCGGCACATCGACTTCCACGACCACGTTTTCGCCGTCGACATACTTTCCTTTGAAAATGCTACACTCATACCAAAGATGTTCCGTTTCGCCGTATCGGCGGATTCGTCGCTCAACCCGTATCAACTCGCCTGAATCCACGCGCCGCCGATAGTCCTCAATGTTACGAATGAACTCGTCGTAATCGTCGGGGTGAATGAGGGCATATTCGTCGCTTATCTGTTCGATTTTCTTGGCTTCGAGCCAATGGGCAAAATCGCGCAAGCCACGCGATTCGTAAAATGCTCGATTGGCAAAAATTGGGGCTTTGTTCTTGTAAATCGCAATCGCAAACGGCAGTGCATTCAAGAGCCACGTAAGTTGCGCTTCGCTTTGTTGGATTTTTTCTTGTGCGATGATTTCTTGGGTAAGATCACGCATGGCGACAAGACTTAACAGCTCACCTGTTTTGTCTTGCACCGCTGAAATACTTACTTCAGCCCAAAAGATGCTCCCGTCTTTACGAATGTATCGTTTGACGATGCTGTATTGAGAAATCTCTCCGTGCTCGAGTTGCGCGTCTAACGCAAGTTGTTTCGGGAGGTCGTCAGGGTGCGTGATGTCGGCAAGTGATTTTTGAGCGATTTCATCAGCGGAATAACCCATTATTTGAAGGTAGGCGCGATTCGCACGCACGATTTTATCGTTCTTCTTGAAGGCAAGCCCTATGTTTGCATTTTCAAACAGCGAGCGATAGAACTGCTCCTGTGCGGCAAGTTCTTCCTCAATTTGAATCCGCTCGCGCACTTCGCCCTGAAGCACTTCAACCGTGTGTTGAAGCATCGCTTCAACTTCATCGGATTTCGCGATTTGGGATTCAAACAAGGCGCGGACGCGCTCGAAGGCATTGTCGTCGACGCAACATAATCTCAATTCTTCAAACATCGCTTTGTCAAGCGGCATAGTCGCAACAATTGATTTGAAACGCACTGTGTTTCGGCGTGATGACGCGGGCAAAGACAAAGATAAAAGATGCGTCGTTATTTTTCGTGCCGATGCAAGCAGTTATCGCAAATGCCGCACCGCTCGGTGTAGCGGGTCTCGCCGAAGTAATCTAAAATATAATTGCGCCGGCACTTCGTATAGCGAATGTAGTTTTTGATGCTCCGGAATTTTTTTTCGGCGACGCTTTTTCGGCGTTCAATCGCTTTCCAATCAATCGGCAATTTTTTGGGATTTAAATTCGGCGCAAGCATGACGACCGAAACAAGTTCGCCTGAATGAAATTGCACCAATCCCGCTTGATGCCATTCTTGAAAAATCTTCAACGCTGTCTTTGGGTCTAATCCTGCCTTAAAAGCGAATTGTGTCAACTCAAACTGCACGCTCATGGAAAAGCATTCGTTTCCGAAAGAGCGCAAGAGTTGTTCATAGATTTTTTGCTGAACTGTGCTACGGCTTCGCTCAACCCATTCCGCGATAACCTCGCGATGCACCACGACGCGAAGCAGTTCGCGTTCAAGGTCGCTGTGCAGTCGCTCGATAATGTTCGCGTGCTCGAGAATATCGAGCGTTGCGTCAAACTTAATCGCGCCGAACGATTTTCCTTGTTTGGCTTGCAAGGCATTGATAAGCAGTTGGCGTTCAACCGTGAGGGCTTGCATTTCGCTTTTGCCTAATCGGGTTCGGAGTTCGTTGTAGGTCAGTTCAACGTCTTCTTTGCTTGGGTAGGATTGCGAGAGCAGGTAATCGCTTTTTTCAATGTCGCGCGGCGAGTAAAGCAGAACGGCGTAACTTTTTTTGCCGTCGCGTCCCGCCCTTCCTGCTTCTTGATAGTAGGATTCAATCGTTTCAGGCAGTTCGAGATGCGCGACGACGCGGACGTCGGTTTTATTGACGCCCATTCCAAACGCATTTGTGGCACACACCACGCGATACTCGTTTTTGAAAAAAGCATCTTGAATGCGCGACCGCTCTTCGTCGGAAAGCCCCGCGTGATAGTAGGTGGCTTTGATTCCTGACTGTTGAAGAAATGCCGCCGTTTCTTCGGCGAGTTTTCGGCTCATTGTGTAGACCATCGCCGCGCCTTTAACGGCGTTCAAAATTTGCAAGAGTTTTTGACGCTTGTTTTCTAAGGCGAAAATGGAGAGCGAAAGATTGGTGCGCTCGAAGCCGCCAACGATGACGGTGGGCGATTGAAGATTGAGAAAGGTTTGAATGTCCTCAACGACTTCTTCGGTTGCCGTTGCCGTCAGAGCCAGCATGATAGGACGCTTGTTCGGCGAAATCGCCGCGATGCCTTCGGCAATGCGTTGATAACTCGGACGGAAATCGTAGCCCCATTCGGAAATGCAATGCGCTTCATCGACAGCGACCATCGAGATTTCAACGCCTTGCATCGCTGAAATAAAGTTTTTCGTCTCTAATCGCTCAGGCGCAACGAAAAGCACTTTCAACTTGCCTTGATAAATTTCAAGAAACGTGCGTTGAACCGCGCCAAGACTGGTTTGGCTGTTAATCGCGGCGGCGGGGTAGCCGATGGCTTTGAGCGAATCGACTTGGTCTTTCATGAGTGCAATCAGTGGGGAGATAACGAGCGTCAAACCCGAAAACATTTGGGCGGGAATTTGATAGCAGAGCGATTTCCCTTGTCCTGTCGGCATGATTGCAAGCGTATCTTTGCCTTTGAGCAAAGAGAGAATCACTTTTTCTTGCTCGCCTCTGAACGATTCATAGCCGAAAAGATAGCGGAGCAGTTGGCGAGCGCGCCCAAGCAACGCATCGTCTTCGGGGGAATGCAAGTGCGGAGAAACTTGTGGCGTTGAGGTCTGCAAGGCACAATGAAATTAAACGAAATTAAAACGCATCTAAACCTAAATTGCGCGAGGAATTTACTCATCGTTTAGCGTTTTACGGCTTGAAAATTTTCACAACGCCCGAAAGCGGCACATCGAGTTGATGCACGCCTTTTGAAAAATTTTTTCGCTCGGTTTTCACTGTGATTCCTTTGCAATCGCGCACTTCGACTTTCCGCACGCCCAATGGCGCATCGAGTTTTAAGACGATGGAGGATTTGTGCGACGCATTGACGATGTAAAGTTCACTCGGCACATTGGGTTCAGGGTCAATGACCATATCGGTGTAGAGCGCGATGAGGCGTTTGTCTTTTGTTGTGGCGACGACGAGCGGATAATTAAGTTCGGGGTATTTGGGGCGAAAGTCGCCGTCGAGAAGCACGTCGCGATGCTCACGCCAAAAGCGAATCCAATATCGAATCATTTCGGAGTGTTCGGACGGCAATTTCTCGAAACGGTTTGAAAGTTGCGGCACGGAAAAAAGCACATTCGTGATTTGGTCGGCAGCGATTTCAACGGGTTCTTTGACATTCCAAGTGAGCATATCGCTGTGGACGGCGGTCGCGCCTGAAAGGAGGCGAATGTCAATCGTGCGCACGCGGTTTTCAATCGCGTCGTTGGCGCAATCGCCTGCACGGAACAAGTTGCCACATGTGCGCATCGCGGGTGAAATGTAGGATTGGCGAAATTCAATCATCACATCGGGCTTGATGGCTTCAAGGCGCGAGCGAATATCGCTCATCAATTTCACGACGGCTTCTTCGACGGATTCATAATCGCGCCCGCCGCCAACTTGTTTGGTATCGCGATTCGGCGAGCGAAGCATATCGACAAAGTCGAGTTTTAATCCATCGAGGTTGTATCGCCGCACGCCATCTTCTAATCGTGAAATGATGTGCTCGCGCACGTCAGGAAATCGCACGTCAAAAACATGCGTTCTCAATCCCCAATCCGTGTAAAGCATTTTATCCTTGAACGTTTGCGCCGCCTTGCTTCGCACACCTGCAAACGGCACGGCATACCAAAGCAAGACTTTCATGCCGATTGCATGAATTTCATCAACAGTTTTTTTGAGGTCGGGGAAAATTTCGGTTTGAACTTCCCAATCGCCGCAATCTTCATAAATGCTTCGCGCGTCGGTCGTCTGCCAACCGTCGTCGATAATCACGGCGTCGCAACCAAATGATTTGGCAATGCGGCATTGAAGCAAGAGCGTATCGGCGTTGAGGGCTTTATGAAACGAATACCACGACGAGTAAAACGGCAGTCGTCCCACATTCGGCACGGGCATCGGCGGATAAAACGATTCATACCATTTGCGGCACTCGTCAAGCGTTTCGTAAAGCGGTTTTGGGCGCGTGTCAATGCGAAGTTCTATCGTGTAGGTTTTAGCGATTGCGCCGTGCAGTCCGAAGAGTTCGGCTTTACATTCCAAACTTGATGTTTCTTCATTGACGCCCATTCGCGTGGTGATGGGAGCGACGGCGTCGGAGCATGCGAACGTGAGTTTGTTTTCACCGTTGGCATTATGCGCGACCATAAGCGGCGCGTCGTGCGTTGCGTTTGAGAAAAATCCTTCTTGCCAAGTAATGCGCAAGTGCCGCGAAAACAGCATAGACGGATGCCAATTCGATTGCATATTGATAATCGGGTGTGAAAAGGCGAGCGTCAGCCCAGCGGGAAGCGTGTCGGATTTGTTGGATTCAAGTTTGAGCGACACCACATCAAGTCCTTGCTCGAGCGTGCGCGTGCTCAAAGTCGGCTTATAGCCGCGAAGATTGCCATAAAGGAAAACCGTGTGCGTTGTTGTTTTAACCGATGCCACTTGGGCAAACGCGCCATGCCGCCAACAAGCAAGCAGGAGTGCGACGAAAAGGCAATACCTTAAAATGCAAACCATTGTAGATGCTTCTTTTTAATCGTTTAAGTCGTGGAAGATAGAAAAGTTTTGGGAATCCCGCTCATGAAGTGCGCACGCCTGTATGCCCAAATCCGCCTGCGCCGCGTTCAGTGTCGGAAAGCGAATCGGCTTCAACAAAATCCACGCGTTCATACTTTGCAATCACCATTTGCGCGATTCTATCGCCTTTTTTAACCGTGAACGGCTCTTTAGCGTGATTGATAAGAATGATTTTGACTTCGCCACGATAATCAGCATCAATCGTTCCGGGCGTGTTGGGAAGTGAGATGGCGTGTTTGAGCGCAAGTCCGCTACGCGGTCGCAGTTGGGCTTCGTAGCCGATGGGCAGTTCAATCGCAAAGCCAGTCGGAATTAGGGCGACAGTTTGAGGTTGAACGACAATTTCCTCGTCGTTGCAAGCGTGGAGGTCAAGCCCTGCCGCGTGTTCGGTCGCATATTTTGGCAGTTGCGCGTCGGGGTGAAGGCGAAGAAATTTAACGGTTGGCATTTGTCGTAGCGTCAGCGTTTGTAAAGAAAAAATCTATGTAAATCGCTACAAATGTCAATCGGAGGATTAATTAACCCAATGAGGATTGGAAATTTCAGAAAGCAGATTGATTTCGGCATTATTGGTCGTCGCCATGTAAATCATTTCTCCCCATTTCCAAACCACGACTTGCTTTCCGCTGGGACAAATTTTGCGGTAAAAGTTGCGCCCATTTTCAGAAATGTATCGAGCGATGTCAGTATCAATTGAGGCGTTTTTCAGCACGTCGCCTTCGCGGGCGATGTAGATGGCAACAATCGTTTTCGGGTCTTTGTCGTGAACGAACCTTACCTCGCCAACATCTGCCGAGCCAAATGCCGCAATGCGTGCCGCACTGGGTTGAAAGGATTTCACTTTCGGAATTACAGGCGAGACACCGAACACTTTCTCGATGTGATTAGCAATCACGCTGGCATCTTTGGTTTTAACATCAGGATTTTGAGATTCGTCGAAGAGTCGAGTCGTCGCGTCAAAAATGTTGGATTGCGCGCCTGCTGTGAGGTAGGACGACTGCGCATCAAATACGTTTCGCTCTTCGCGTGCGAAACTTGCGAAAATGAGCATTGCTAAAATGCAACTGCCTAATGTTATTGCGAAAATAGGGTGGGCTTTGCTATTGAGTTGTGGATTGATGTAAATCGCCTCGACGAGCGCTCGCTTCCATCTCTCAAAACGTTGGTTAGGCGTTTGAACGGGTTCCGTGGCAACGCTCATCGCATTAAACTGCGTTGTTGAGGGCTTTCCTCTTTCAATCGTCTGGCGTGTAATTGCATCGACAAGGCTTTGCGGGGCTTTAACTCGTTTGAGTTTTTCGCGGAGCAATTTTTTCGTTTGCAACTCTGCTTCATATTCGGCGCGACAGTGCTCGCACTTTTCAATCGCGATGAGAAACTCGCGCATCGTTACGTCATCAAGTTCGCCGTCAACGGCGGCAGAAATGAGTGCTTGGGCTTCTTTGCAAGTCACGCTTGAAACTCCCGTATGTTTTGCGTTAGGAAAAAGACTGCTGTTCCAAAAGATTGGAACACTTTTACCTTAATCGTCCCATTCGTCAAGGTTAGGCTTGTAACCGTGATATCGGGCATAATCAAGTAATTTCTCTCTTAAAATTTTTCTCCCTCTGTGCAAGCGGGAGCGAACTGTTCCGATAGGGCAATCGACCATGTTGGCGATTTCTTCGTAAGTAAATCCTTCAATATCACAGAGTTGAACTACTTCACGGAAATCTTCGGGCAGACTGTCGAGCGCACGTGAGATTTCGTCGTCCAGCAATTCGCCATACCATTTCTCCTGCATATCGTTTGAGTCGAGCGAACTATGCTTGACGGTATGATAAAATTCCTTGATGTCGTCGTAGTCGACTTTATCCGGCTCTTTGGACTCTTTGCGATAGCGGTTGATATAGCTGTTCTTAAGAATACGAAACAGCCACGCTTTGCAGTTCGTTCCTTTCTCGAAGGAGTCGAAGAAGCGATAGGCTTTCATGTAGGTTTCTTGAACGAGGTCGTTGGCGTCTTCAGGGTCGCCCGTCATACGAACCGCGTAGTTGTAGAGCGCGTCGATGTGAATCATCGCCTCGTTTTTGAAATCCATCTGTCGTTCAATTTCGGAGCGCGTGAGTTTGTTGGATTGCTTCTCTTGAGTTTTCTGTTCCGCCGCTGAAAGTTCCTCGTCAGAAAAAGCCTCTATCTTTTCGTAGTCGACTTCTTCTGCCTGTGCTTTGTGCGGCTCTTTGACGAGTTTAGATGATTGCGCTTGCTTCGGCTCAATCGTTTTCGCAGAACTCGGCTTCGGCGGCGCGGTCTTCTTCGGTTGTTTCGGCTTCTGTGATGAGTTGGTCGTCGGCATCGCGTCTTTTTTGGTTGCAACAGGTTTGGACTTTGCGGCGGATTTGGTCTCCGCTTGTTTTTTGTTCCCTTTGAAATGAATCTCGAGTATCATTAACATTGAAAATCGTCCTTTCGTTTAGCGTCAATTCACTGCGTTTGCGTTTCATACTGCTCGCAAAGCAAACTATGAAGATTTTTTCAGAGTTACTAATTACGCGCCTCTTTATTATACGCATTCAGGTTGCAACCCATTCGGTTGTGAAGGGTGAGAGAATTGGATTTTACGCTCTCGCCCTTGAAATGTAACTTTGGAATCAGAATTAGTTCAACTTCAATGACACAACACGACCTCATTGTAATCGGTGCCGGCATCGGCGGTTTAACCGTTGCCGCGCTCATGCAACAACGCGGACTTTCAACCATCACCTTTGAGCAGCACACCGTAGCCGGCGGAAGCGCGTCGCTCTTTCGCAAAAAAGGATATACCTTCGATGCAGGCGCGTCGATGTTTTATGGCTTCGGCACAAACGAGCAAAGCGGAACCCTAAACTTGCACACGCGCATTTTTCAAAAGCTCGGAATGCACGTGCCGACAATTCCCGACCCCGTTCAAATTCATTATCACTTGCCAAACGGCTTTGAAGTGGCAACGCACTACGAGCGTGAAAAATTTTTAGATGAACTCATCGCACGATTTCCGAACGAAGCCCATGGCATAAGAAATTTTTACGATGAATTGGAGAAGGTCTACGACATCATCAGCGCGTTTCCTGCTGGCTCGCTTGAAGACCCGCGCCACCTTACCTCGCTGGCGTTGAAGTATCCGAAGAAAGTCGCGATGCTTTCCTACTACACATTCAAATCAATGGGCGAAGTGGCGCGAAGTTTTATTAAGAACGAAGAACTGTTACGCTTCATTGATATTGAATGTGAATCGTGGGCACTGCAAGATGCAAACGCAACCCCGTTCGTGAATGCGGGAATTTGCTTAGCCGATAGGCATCATGGTGGAATCAATTATCCGATTGGCAGTTCGGGTGCGATTGCCAAAGCGTTGGTTGATGGAATCCGAAAATTCGGCGGCACGGTTAAGTTCGGGCAAACGGTCGAGGAAATCATCGTCAAAAATGGTCGTGCTATTGGTGTTAGGCTTGCTAACGGCGATGAGCACTACGCCAAAGCCGTTGTGAGCAACGCGACCATTTGGGATACGTTTGGCTATCTCGTCAAAGATGGGCGGTATCGAATTGACGAATCAAAGTTTGAAATTTCGCCCAGTTGGTTTCAGCTGCACTTGGGTGTCGATGCCTCTATTTTCCCCGAAGGATTTCACGTGCATCATATTATTGTTGAGGATTGGAAAACCTATCGCGAACTCGGCGGCACGATTCGTTTTTCCGCGCCAAGCCTGCTCGATAGAACCTGCGCCCCTGAAGGCAAACATACTTTGCACGTCTTCACGACGAGCACAGTCGATGAATGGAAAAAACGCTATCCGAAAGACGAAGAATATGAAGCCGCCAAAGCGCGAGCCGCCGAAGCCTTGATTCGCCGCACTGAAAACATTCTTCCGAATCTCTCCTCTGCGATTGAGCGCAGTTACATCGCAACGCCGCTCACGCACAAGCGATACTTGAAACGCTATCGAGGCTCTTACGGACCGCTTTTGAAGCAAGGGCAAATCGTTTTGCAAAAGCCTCAGAACTCTACGCCGATAAAAAACTTATATGCGGTCGGCGATAGTTGTTTTCCCGGACAAGGTGTGATTGCTGTAACCTATTCAGGTGTTTCGTGCGTGCATTTGCTTTGCCGAAAGTTTGGCTTGCCCGTCGAGTATTTGTAGAGATTTATTTGTAGAGATTGTCGTTCAGCCTTGTTTGCTCTGCTTGATGGATTGCGCCGATTTCATGACTTCTTCCTTATGTGCAATTAGCGCGAGCACGCTTGCACGTTCTTCTTCGGAAAGCGTTTGAAGATAGGCTTGAAAGTCTTCTTCGAGCTTTGTGGGGCAGTCATCAATAAAATCGCAAATCGCGCAATGGTGCGTGCCATAGACTTGCTCCATCCAACACCCGTCCTCGCTTTTTTTGACTTCATCAATGAAATTGGGATTTTCCTCGATGATTCTATCGCTCACCTCAACGAGATTTTTCATGTAGCCATGTTTTTTTTCTTCCTCAATGAGCGTGGTGAGATAGTTCTCGTCGTAAGCGTAGTGCCCTTTGAATCCCTTGAAAATTTTTTTGAGTAGCGACATATTGCGTTCTCCTTTTTCCATTTATTTTTGGCTGAAATAAGTTACGCAAAGGCGAAAGCAAAGCAAACAAAACGGCATCGGCTTTATCGACTTTATAGCGCAACTCTTTTTTCGCAGAACATTTTTTTACTGAAATAGAACTGCATTTGAAAGGGTTCAATCGTCTCAATCATCATCGCGCTGAATTATTAAATAGCCTAATGAACCGACATCATTTACTTTTACTCTTCATAGTGTTTGCTTCTTGCTCCGACGGCAACACGCCGCCCTCAAAAGGAATTGACCTCAGCATCGAGCACTTTGCGGAAGCCCGCAATGGGACTTACGAATTGTGGTTGAGCTTTCCTAGCCTTAACTCGCGTCCAACTGGCTCAACGCCGACGACGCTTCACGGTGATGAAGAGTTTGTCAGCGTTGGAAAGTTCAATGTGCGCAACGGTGCCGTTGTTGGTGCAAATGGTGCGGCTATGCAATTTGAATTGCCCGATGGAAAAAACTTGCAGTTTGCGATAGATGCGGTAATTACCTTTCAGCCAACGGGCACGGACACCATGTTTGCGCGTATTTGCGGCGGGGCGTTTCGCGGCGACGCCGCAGTTGGAACGGCGGAATTGCAGACAAATGATTTTGACGCGTTTGGAAATTCGCTTCTGAATCCAAGCGGCACGTTCAGGCTTTACGCCGAGAGCGGAGATTATCGTCGGGGCGTTTGGTTTGCGAATGCCGCGTTTCAAAACACCTTGAACCTTCGCTTTCTCACAACGCCGCGTTGGCGTTATGAAGCGCGATTGGTGAGCGTCGGCTCAAACGCCACTGATACCGTCATGAGTTTCTCGCATCCGTCCCTTGTTGTGAATCCGCCGAACAATTTAATTGGAAGAGTATTTGAGGAAGGAAGAAACTTATCCGACGGGGCAACGCGCGTGGAACTCGTCGTGCGTCCCGTTCAAACTGCCTCAACAGATTGCGCCATTCGCTTGCTTTATCGCGACATACCCGCTGGCGCGTCAGAGAGCGACATATTTGAACTTCAACGCGACCTAAATTTGCCCAGAGCACGCGTAACACTTCGCAAGCAGTAGCGCCTATTAGCCCTTAATGAGGATTTTTTCAATATCCACTGACTTCATCGCTTCAAGCGCGTCAATGCCCGTCATGCCGTTGAACGAAACACCTTTAAGTTTGCCGTCCTTGTAGGTGAGTTCGCCGATGCCGCTCATTTTGGTATACACATAAAGCATCGCTGTGCGTCGATGAAGAACCATGTTGCCCATTGCGCGCGAGATGCTGGTAAATTCTGAGATATTTTCAACGGGAGGCAGAGGAGGTTTTACGGTGATTGCCGACGGGGGAGGCGTTTCTGTCGTTTTAGAGAGCGGCTCAGGAAGCGAATCCATCGTTACAACAGAATCATCGGACGTTATCGCACTCATTCCCAAATAGTCGCTGACCGCCGAGCGAAACTTGGCGACATCAATCGGCTTGAAGAGGTAACTGCTCGCCCCAAACGAGAGTGCCTGCATCACAAACGCTTTGTCGGTGGCGGAACTGACGACGATAACGGGTGGAAGAAAAAATCCTTCGCGAGAAGCACGCTCTAAAAATTCAATGCCGTCAACTTCGGGCATGATGATATCAAGCAAAATCAAACTGTAGCTTTCAGAGCGAAGTTTTTCCAAGGCTTCTTCTGCGCTTAGCGCACTCTCAAATTCAATCGGATACTTGGCTAATATCGCTTTGAATGTTTGATGAATGCGGGCATCGTCGTCAATAACAAGCAGTCGGTGAACCGGCATTAAAGTGTATTGTTTTTCTTGGCGAAATTGCAAAAGGCTACGAAGATACGTAAAAAGTGCGTACTAAGATATTCTGAGATACAAGCAAAACAAATTTAACCCACAAAAAAAAGTATTAAATTCACAGCAAGTTTCAATCTCATCTGACATCATCACATCTAACACGATTACTTCTTGGTATGGCGCGGACAAAATCGGTGAAGCATATTTTTGTAACAGGAGGCGTGGTCTCATCGCTCGGCAAAGGTATTCTTTCTGCCTCGCTGGGCGCATTACTCAAAGAACAAGGACTGCGAATTACGATTCAGAAGTTTGACCCGTATATCAACGTCGACCCTGGCACGATGTCGCCCTATCAACACGGCGAAGTCTATGTAACCGACGACGGCGCGGAAACCGACTTGGATTTAGGCTACTACGAACGATTCCTCGATGTTTCCACCTCACAAGCCAATAACGTAACAATGGGGCGTATTTACAAAAATGTGATTGATAAAGAACGGCGCGGCGACTACTTGGGCGCGACGGTTCAGGTTGTTCCGCACGTCATTGATGAAATCAAGATGAGAATGATGGAACTTGCAGAATCGGGAAAATACGACGTGGTGATTACGGAAATTGGCGGCACGGTCGGCGATATTGAATCGCAGCCGTTCTTAGAAGCGATGCGACAACTCAAACTTCATCTCGGACCGAAAAACGCGATGAACATTCACCTGACGCTTGTTCCTTACATCAAATCCGCTTCGGAACTGAAAACCAAGCCTACCCAACACAGCGTTAGGCTCTTGCTTGAAATTGGCGTTCAGCCTGATGTGCTTGTCTGCCGCAGTGAAAAAGCCCTTTCCAAAGAAATCAAACATAAAATCGGACTCTTCTGCAATCTCTCCGATACCGATGTCGTCGGCTTGCGCGATGCCGAGACGATTTACGAAGTGCCTCTTCTTTTGCACGAAGAAAAATTAGATGCAATGGTGCTCCGAAAATTGGGCATGAAGAGCAACAGCCAAGTGGATTTAAGCAGTTGGGAAGAATTTTCTCACAAAGTCAAATTTCCGAAAGATGGCACGTTGCGCATTGCACTTGTGGGCAAATACACGGAGTATCCTGACGCTTACAAGTCTATCTTTGAAGCCTTTGTTCATGCAGGTGCGGCAAACGATGTGAAAGTTTTGGTCAAACTCATGCGCTCGGAAGATGTCGAGGACGGAAAAATGACGATGGAAGAAGCCATGCGCGATGTGGCAGGCGTTTTAGTTGCGCCCGGTTTCGGACATCGCGGCATCGAGGGCAAAATTCAAATGATAAAATATGTGCGCGAGCATAACATTCCCTTCTTCGGCATTTGCTTAGGCATGCAATGCGCCGTGATTGAATTTGCGCGACACAAGTGTGGGCTTGAAGGCGCAAACTCCACCGAGTTTCAAAAGCGCACAAAACACCCTGTTATCGACATGATGGAGTCGCAGAAATCGGTCAAAGAAAAAGGCGGCACCATGCGTTTAGGTTCATATCCTTGTGTGATTGCAGAGGGAACAAAAGCCTTTGAGGCATACCGTAAACTTTTGATTACCGAACGCCATCGCCATCGCTTCGAGGTTAATAATGCCTATCGCGAAATCCTACAACAACACGGATTGGTTTTTTCAGGGCTTTCGCCTGACGGCGAGCTTGTCGAGATGATTGAAATTCCTTCGCACCGTTGGTTTGTTGGCGTGCAGTTTCACCCCGAACTCAAATCGCGCGTCCATAGCGTTCATCCGCTCTTCAATGCCTTTGTTGCCGAAGCCAAAAAATTGCGCGACGAAAAAATTTCACGAGAATCGCCCAAAGAAGCCATCGAGGCATAGCACATCGCGCACAATAAAAAATAAAGGCGATTCACAGAGAATCGCCTTTTGCGTTTTGAGCATGCATCTTTACTTCACCAAAATCATCTTTTTGGTTTGCGTAAATCCTCCCGATTGCAAACGATAGAAATACGTGCCGCTTGAAAGAGTCGTGGCGTTGAAGCTAACGCGGTGTGCGCCGGCGTTTCTGCGTTCATTAAGAAGCGTTGCGACTTCTCTGCCGAGCACGTCGTAGATTTTGAGCGAGACGTTATCCGCTGTTGGAATCGCGAACTCAATCACGGTTGATGGGTTGAACGGGTTTGGATAGTTTTGATTGAGTTGATATTCTTTCGGCGTTGATACGGTGCGAATCTCGGCGCTGAGTTGTCCAAGCGAGTCGGTGCGAATGCCAATGCCGCGAAGCGCGCTTGTGTTCGTGCTACCGATAGTGATTGCACTTGTGTTTTGTGCCGTGAAGCGAACAAGCGTTCCGACTTGCGTGCCTGTGCCTGTTAAGCCGAAGATGTAGCCGTTTGGCGCGTAGCCTAAATGCGTAACGGCGGTGCTCAACCCCATTCCGCCAAGCGGCGCGAAGGTGCCATCGTTAGGATTAACGGCAAAGATGGTATCGCGTCGTGTGCCCGTTAAAGCAGAAAGAAGCAGGCGGCGATTGGCATTGTCCCAAGTCATACCACTCGGGTTGAACTGCGGCACGTTCGCTACAAGAGCAGTATCGGTGCTTTGGTCGTTGAATAAAATGCGATAGATGAGCGAGCGTGTGTTTCCCCCTAATCCTTGTGGAAGGACAGCATAGAGCGTGTCATTTTCGCCAAAAGCAATGGCGCGCACGCCGCCTAAGGGAATGGTTCGCCACGGCAATGCGTCGCCAAAGCGTGCCGAAATGCGGTGCAGAGTTGACGGTGTGCCTGTGGTTAAACCGAAAATTTCATTTGTGCGGGGGTTGATGCACATACTGTTCATGATGCCTTGTTCGGTTTGACCAATCCCAACGGTTTGCGCCGTTGCGTCGTTGATTCTCACCAATTGCGCGTCGCCAACGGGCGAAGAAAGCGAATAGAGCACGCCCGGCTCTGCTCTTCCAATTTCTATACCCTTACCGCTCAACGCAATTTTATAGACAGGCTGCTGTGCATCATTTGAGGCAATGTAGAGCGTATCGTTCAAAAAGCCATGCTCGTTAGGCGCAAACACCACGCGCAAGATAAGCGAATCATAGAGCGGAATGTTCGCGGGCAACGAAGCGGCGTTAATGACTTGATATGCAGGACTTTGGGTCGTGATGGAATTGACCGTGAGCACATTTTCGCCGTAGCTGTAAATAGTAACAGCGAGTGTATCGCGCTTGCCGACTTCTACTTTTCCAAAGTTAAGTCTGTCTTGGAATGAATAAACTGACGCACCACTGAATGGTTTCAGGCGAATGCCGTGTAGCCAGTTGCCCCAAGTGTTTGTGGCGGCGGCGTATTCGGTGAACATCCAGATTCCTGCGCCATTTGGGTCAAGGGCGATGCCGTTGTAATCGCCCCAGCGATTGCGTGTTCCGCCGAAGGTTACGACATAGTTGCCGCGTCCTGCTTGAATGGTTTGGCTTGGACGAAGCGTTGCATCGGTGCTGAGTTTCCAAGTGTAATACGCTCCGATATACTCTGTTTGTCCACTACGGCTGAATGTTATGGCAGTGTTTTTATCCTCGTCGACCATAATCGCGGGATAAGTGTGCCAGAAGCCATTTGCGCCGAAGGCAACATCTTCAGCCACAGTGTTATCAGATGTTTTAATTTTTACATAGCGTGCGCTTGAAAATTGATTTCCTGTTCCGCTTGCAACCGCATGAACGGCGTAGAGATGCCCATCACGATAAATGGGTTCGTTGCGCACATTGCTACCGCCACTTTCGAGAAGCGTCGTGCTTCCGCCGAGTTGGTTGGCATTCGGGGCAAGCGTCCAAGCTGTTACAGGCACGCGCACGCTTGTAATCTGCGGCGTTGTGGTTGGATTGGTTACTTTGAAAATGGTGAAGTAGGTGTTGCCCGAGAAAAATCGCGGCACGGAGACGAGGTAGTATTCCCCCGGATTGCCCCACACGATAGACGGACGCACGCCAAACACGTCAGAGCCGCTGTCGCGCAAGTTCCAAAAGTCAATCCAGTCGACTTGTCCTGCGGTGTTGGCATAAAGTTGTGCCTTTTCAATGATGCGGAAGGTTGTGTATTGATAAGAGCCGCCGAACGTGAAGTTATTTGCAGTAATGTAAATCGCTTCGCTGTCGAAACCGACACCTTGATAGTCTCCCCAACCGCCATTAGATGTATTGCCGTTTCGGCTGGACGGCAATGCCCAGTTATACCAAGTGCCAAGTGGATTGTCGTCGTCAGAAACGGAGAGCAAGAAGAGTCCGCGTTGGGCGGCGTTATCTTGGTCGAGCCAAACCATTATCCAGCGGTTGTCGAAGTGGTCATAAAGAATTTTGCAGTCAAACGCACCAACGCCGGGCTGAACATTTGAATACCACGTGTTTGCATTGATAGTGCGAAGCGCATTTCCTTTTTTATCCAAAATTCTGATGCGACCATTGTCGACGAAAATGACATGGTTTGGTCCGACGGCGCAATGCGGGTCGGGTGGAATCCAACTGCCTTGCGGCACGCCATTAACACTGGCTAAAAGGAGTGGTTGCGTGGTTGTGCCTTCGAGCGTGCCGTTCAAACCCGGGTCTTCAACATAGTTTGAGCCTTCGGGCGCGAGCGGTGCAGGCACATCGGGAGGCGCAACCGTTGGCGGTGGCTGATTCTTGGCGTTGAATACTCGTCCGTTAATCCCGGGAATAGAACTTGGAGCGTCGGTGTTTCCAAATCCTTCAGTAGAAAAAACTGCGCCACTTGGGACAGAACCAAATGCAGGGCCTTGCGCCACTTGCGCAAACGTCGCTTCGATGAGGAACATCACGGCGAACATGCATAGTAACAGATGTCGTCTCATTAGTAGTATTTCGTTATGTTTGTTAAGAGCATTGATTGTTGAAGTAGAACGCTTACGATAACAAAATTCGGTTAATTTTGGAAAACCGTTTTCTAACATTTCTTACGCCGCTATGTCCTCGTCTTCCGACTTCGTTTTTCATGCCGATTGGTTCAAGGCGTGGTTTAATCACCCTGCTTATCTCAAACTCTACGCGCATCGTTCGCTCGAAGAAGCCGAACAAACGATTGCGAAACTTCTAAACTTCATCTCGATTTCAGAGCCGAATCCGAAAGCCCTTGATATTGCTTGCGGTTCCGGTCGGCACGCCGTTACACTCGCCGAACAAGGCTTTCAAGTAACGGCAAACGACCTTTCTTCTATGCTCCTTTCAGAAGCGCGTGCCTTATCCCAAAAGAAAAATCTCGCGCTCACCTTCACACAATTTGATATGCGCGACCTTCCGTTTGAACAAGAGTTCGACCTTATCGTGCAACTCTTCACGAGTTTTGGCTATTTTGAAAACGATGATGAAGATGATGTTGTCTTGAACCACATAGCGCGTGCCTTGAAGCCCAACGGATGGTATGTGTTAGACTTTCTCAACGAGCATGTTGTTCGCAACACCTTGCAACCAAAGTCGCATCGCTTGTTTGGCGAGTTGGAAATTCTCGAGGAACGCATGATTTTCGGTGAGCGCGTCGTCAAAAGCATCACGATAACCGAAGACGGCAAAACCCATCGCTTCATGGAAGCCGTTCGGCTTTATTCTGTCGAGGATTTGACCGCTATGCTCCTGAATGCAGGACTTCACGTTCGTCATCTGCTCGGCGATTATGATGGACAAGCATTCGCACGCGAGAGTTCACCGCGCTTAATTCTTATTGCACAAACGCTTATTGCACAAATGTAATGGCACTTGGCTCAACTTCACCACCGCTCTGCCCGATTCATCAAGTTCCGCTTGAAATTGCGTATCGCGGCAAAAAGTCGTTCCCTGAATTTCCACATATCACCGTCGAAGGCTTGCCAATGCGCTACTGCCCAAAGTGCCTCGCACTCGGCAAAGAAAGCGCGCAAGAACTCGATGCCCACAAAAGCAATCCGTTCATTTCAAAACTGAATGCGCTTTTAGCAAAGAGCGAATTTTCAGAGCATCTTGGTAAGCCGCACATCACTGTGCGATTTAATCCTGTTAAAGCCACGTTGGAAATGCCTGCATCGCTCAACGCTTCTCCTGCAAGTGACAACGGCATCTCGGCACGGCTTGAAACCTTCCTTCCGAAAAAGCCTCTCTACTCGCTTGACCGTCTCATTTTGAGCGATGAAACCATGCAACACATTCTGCACGCACTTGCACTACTTGAACAGCAAAAGTTGATTTACGAAACTTGGAACTTGCAATCGATTGATAGAGACGGAAAGAAAGTCGCGCTGAATTTTTACGGCGAGCCGGGCACAGGCAAAACGCTTGCCGCCGAAGCCATCGCCAACTACTTAGGACGCGATATTTTGGTGATAAGTTATGCCGAATTGGAGTCCAAATATGTTGGAGAAACCCCAAAGAACATCAAAGCCGCGTTTCAGAAAGCCCGCCAAAGCGGCGCAGTGCTCTTCTTCGACGAAGCCGATTCCATCTTGGGGAAACGCCTCACCATCGTTACACAAGCCACCGACCACAGCGTCAACCTCACCAGAAGCACTACGCTCATGGAACTCGACCGCTTCGACGGCATCGTGATTTTTGCCTCGAACTTGGTTCAAAACTACGACAGCGCATTTTTGCGCCGAATGATTGCGCACATCGAGTTTCCGCTTCCCAATGCCGAACAACGACTCAAAATTTGGAAAGCCCACTTGCCGCCTCAACTTCCCATTCAGCCTGACATCAATTTTCAAAACCTTGTTGACGCAAGCGAAGGCGCATCAGGCGGCGACATCAAAAACGCCGTGCTTCTTTCCGCCTCTTACGCGGCAACCAAACCCAAAGGCAGTCAAATCATTTGCGAAGAAGATTTCATCAAAGCCATCACGTCTATCTTGGACGGCAAACGCAAGGTTACTGAACTTCACAATCAATAATTAGCCGCACATTTCTTTCAAGCGCGAAATGCACCGCCAATACTTTTTCGCATATGCCGAGTGGTAAAACGCATCAGGAAACAGCCGTTCAAGTTCAATGCGTGCTGACGCGAACACCTGCACATTGTCGTCATAAAGTTTATCGATGAAATAAACAAAACGAAGCGCGTCGAATTGGTCGTGAATTTGTCCAATACCTTCAATGAATACGGCAGAGAGATTTTCAGCGAGTTCAAAGTAGTGCATTGGGTGATAGCGTCGCAAGAGCGAGAAGAGTTCGGCTTCGTCGAGGCGAAGTTTTTTTCGCGCTTCGGTCGCTTGAAACTGCTCATAGGCTGATTTCACGTCGGGCATCGTCCAGAACGACGAGTGGGTTGATTTTTCTTGCGCCAATTTTTGCCGATAGTCTTTGCCGTCAATCTGAACGGTTTTGAACCGCTTGGCGATGTCGCCGATTTCGCGCTGAAAATTTCGAACATCGAATCGCCCTTCGCCCAATCGGAGCGGCGGCGTGTTCGAGGTGGTTACGATTGCCACGTTTTGTTCCATCACGCGCGAGAGAAACCCAAGCGACATGGTCGTGTTTCCTGGGTCGTCCAATTCAAATTCATCGATGCAAATCAGACGATACAGAGACATTTCCTTCGCGCATTTCTCCAATCCCAACAAGCCGATGAAATAGACCAGTTCCGTGAACGAGAGGTAGAGTTTCTTCGGCGATTGAACCGCGTGAAAGACCGACGCGAGCAAGTGCGTTTTGCCAATGCCGAATACGCCGTCCAAGTATAGCCCCGTTTGCGCGGGCTTCTTGGAGAACGCGCCAAAGAGTTTTTGAAATCCGTTTTGCGATTGGTTCAAAGAATCGATGAAGGCTTGAAGTTCGATTTTGGCTTGCGCTTGCGACGGGAAATTTTCGTCGGCGATGTAGTTTTGAAGCGTGGCGCGCTCAAAACGCGGCGGCGGCACAAGATGCGAGCGCAAGTGCTCAAAGCGAATATCGGTTCGAAGGTCGCTTAGCGAAAAAACAGTATCGTCAGAAGTGGATTGATTCACAGAATTGGATTGAAGTTTTTGCAAAGTTACAAAAGCCTTCGATGCGAAATTCGTTCGTTCCACTTCATCATAACCTTGCTTCATGCCTCAAAGCCGTATTTGGCTAACACCGTATAGACGTGCTTCGGCACAAGCGTTTTGAGTTTTTCAGGATAACGGAGTTTGACGAAATAGTAATTGCGAATCAAGTGAAAATCGACGGAATAGCGCGCAAATTCAGTGCCTTTGAATCCAATCTTCGACATCACTTTCGCCATCATTTTTCCGAGCCAAATTGGAATTTTTCGTCCCGTCTTGATTGGCGCGTTCGTTTGTTCGTTTTTCAGTCGTTCAATCATCATCGCGGCAGACTGCTTGACGGCGCTCGCGCAGTCGCCCTTGCGCGTTTCAGGATAGATTTCAAGTTCATCGCGCACGAGGTTGAGGAGCGTTTTTCCTTTCTCGGTTCTCACCAAAATCCACTGACGCTTTTCTTCGCCCACGAGCGGCGCGCCGACATAGCCGACCGTCAAATCCGACAAACCGTTCAGATAATCAAAACAACTCATGCAACTGGGCGCAAAGACCTCGCTTCGCGAGAGTTCTTGCGGCAGACTGAAATACGGAACTTTCTCCAACTCGCCGTTTTCGTGCTTCAAATGCACGGTGAAATCTTGCATAAACTCGTAGTGCCTGACGGTTTCGTGCGATTTAGAAATGCGCGAGAGAATCCACCGCAATTTTTTCGGCTTGATGTTATCGACGCACGGGATTCCAAGCGCGAAGAGTTCAATGTCGGCGAGATACGGAAATCGCTTTTGAAAATCGCGAAGCACGTGAATGTGGCAACTTGCGCCAATCACAAGTAGCCGCTTAATGCCCTTTTGATACGCAACTTCAAGGCTTTTGAGCGCGGGCGAAATAACAGGCTTGTTGCCTTTGGCGGCGAGAATCTCGTCGATCGATTGTGCTAAAACAGGTTCGGGAAGAAAGTAGTCGACTTTGCTTCGGTGCAAGGTTGCGACGGCTTCGACGAGATTCGCCTCGAAGGCTTTTTGAGCAATGCGCGTGATAATGCCTGACCATTGCGCTCCGTCCAATGCAGGTTTGAGCGCGGCGACAAATCGCTCTTGTGTGATGCCAAAGGTGAGTTCGTCAGGATTGTCGGGGTTGCGTTCTCGTCCGTGAAGGTCGCGCTCGGCATCGCCCAGCCAGCCCAGTTCGAAGACGCAACTTTGGTAACTCTCTTTGGCGGGCCATTCGCGAATGTGGCACAAGCCACACGCGCTACACAAGGTTTCTTTGCGCGCGCCTCTTGTTTGAGTGGCAAGCGTTGGCAAAGTCAAGTTCATGTTTTACTCCTTTCACTTCGTTGTATCATCATCGGACACCATTTGAGCAGAGGGTTTGAGCATTTTCAAGAGGTATTCTGTTCCGATGAATAGAAATCCAATCACAAAGAACACGGTGGCATATGGGCGAAGCGTATCGTCGAAGAAAAACTCGCCGGTCATCCAAACTGAATTGGCGCAAATCCATGCGCAAACGGCGGCGTTGTTGAACAGTTCGGTGCGGTCGGTGCGAAATCGCCAAGTTAGATACAGCGCAAGTCCGAGCGTTGGCGTAATCATCACCATACCGCCGACTTTGAAATCGCTCACCCAGCATACATCTTTCAACAGCCAAAGCACGATGTGCAAGTTTTCAAATTTTCGGACCGAATCTAAAAGCGACATGGAAACCTTGTCGAGTTAGGGTTGTGCATGTGGTTTTACGCCTGCATAAACATTTTCTTCAAAGTAAGACGGGCGTATGCGTTTGCGCATTTCAGCGGGCGTAATTTTGAAACTTTCGGCAACGTCAATCAAGTGGCGAATGTGGTCGCGTGGCACAATGGCGAAGAGTTCCGATGTGCTGATGTGATTGTGCATTCTGCCGCCGCCATCGCCAATGACAAAGGTGCTGTTATTTTCAAGCAAGGGAATGTTGAAAATAGAGGCGCACGCGCTCATGCCGAGTTCGCCGATTGGGAATTTGCCGATGCGCGTTGATGCCGCGCCCGCGAGAATCATCGCATATTGCGGCTCGCAAATCACGACAATGGTGTGAATCAAGCGTTCATCTTCAACGAGGTGAAGTGGCGCGGCGGCAATGGCTTTGAACGCGCCTTGCGGCAAGTTCGGCGTGTTATGCTTGTTCGATTTTGCCGCGTCAAGCGTGTAGAACTGTTGAACATCGGTCATATAGATGCCATCGCGAATATACTCGCTCGCATTCTCCAACATTCCCAAATGATACAGCCCGACAAGGCAATCATGGTGTTCTTTGTTGATGTAGACTTTCTTGCCTAAATCGGCGTGATGAATCAAGGCACAGGGCACATCATTGACCGGCTCGTAGCCTTCGGGGATTTCATCTTTGCAGTAAGTAACGGCGACAGCGTTGTGCTTGAGTTTGAACTGCTTCATAACGGATTGCAGTTTGGCGATGTCAATCGGCTCGCCGTTGTCGCTCGTGGCGTGGTAAGAGTTTTGAATGTGCATACTTATTCTCCTTTCAAAAGTGTGAATGAACCTGTGTTGAACTTACGGCTTTTCTTGGAAGGGAAAAAGCCAACGAGTTTAATTTCTCTGCTCGTTTCTTGTTCTTGTGAAAACGTTCTTCTCTGCCTGCTCGTTAGCCTCGTAAAGTTTCTCTGACCGATGCACCTACTCAAAATCTTCTTACAAGTCAGCCTTCGCCATGCCGTTCAGGATTACGGCAAGTTCTTGCTTTCCGTCTTCGGCATTGCCGTTGGCGTGGCGGTCTTCTTAGCGATTCGCCTTTCGAATTATTCTGCCTTCAAAGCGTTTGAATCAACGATTGACAATGTCAATGGCAAAGCCAATGTACAGATTCAATCTGCGAGCGGCACGGAGTTTTCCGAGCGCGTTTTCAAACAAGTTTTGGAACTCAAAGAACGCGCTCGCTCGATTCAAGCGGCAACGCCCGTTACCGAACAACTCGCCGAAATTCGCGGCGCGAAAGAAGCCTTGATTGTGCTTGGGATTGACATTTTCACCGACCGCAAGTTCCGCGCCTACAACGATGTTGAGGGCTTAGACGGCGAAACCTTTCTGCGCTTCTTGCTCCAACCTAACACCATTCTCCTTTCTGAATCCTTCGCTAAACGCAATCAGATTGAAAAAAATCAAACCATCAAACTCGTCGCCAACGGCTTGGAACGCGAACTGAAAGTCATCGGCATTTTCAAAACCGATACGCCGACGAGCGAAGTCTCCAACTCTTTTGCCGCAATGGATATCGAGCAAATGCAACGCTTTTTCGGCAAAGAAGGCAAGCTCGATAAGATTGATTTGATTGTAGACGAATCGCGCCGCGAAGAATTGACGGCGTTTTTGACCGCGTCGCTCCCGCGCGACGTGGAAGTCGTTTCCGCGAAAAATCGCGGCGCGCAAGTAGCAAAAATGATTTCGGCGTTTGACCTTAATCTTTCAGCGTTGGCGTTCATCAGTTTGCTCGTGGCGATGTTTCTCATCTACAACACGATTACCACCAACGCGATTCGCCGCCGCCGCGAAATCGGCATTTTGCGCGCGCTTGGGCTTTCAGCGGGCGAAGTGTTTTTTCTCTTTCTCTTTGAAGCCTTCGTCATTGGCGTTATCGGGAGCGCGATTGGGCTTGGGCTTGGGGTCGTTCTTGCGAAATATACGGTGGCTTCCGTCGCGCAAACAGTTACCGCGCTCTATGTTTATGTCGCCGCAACCGAGATTCAATTTTCCGCGTCGCTTCTTGCGCTCGCGTTTGGCGTGGGCGTGGTCGCGTCGGTCGCGTCGGCGATTTATCCCGCGTTTGAAGTCTATCGCGTGCATCCGCGCGAGACCTTTCACCTTCAAGCCTTTGAGCAAAAGTTCAGCGCGAATGTCAAGCGCATTTTCGTTGTGAGCGCGTTGCTTTTGTTGTTGGGAATTTTCTTCTCGCAACTGCCGTCGGTGAACGGAATGCCGATTTTCGGCTATGCGTCGGCGATTTGCGCGATTGCGGGCTTTGCGTTCCTTTCGCCCGAAGTCATCGTTCTGTTCCGAAATCTCTTTCAAAAAGCGGCGCGAAACCTCTTCGGAATTGAAGGAACGCTCGCGAACAACTACCTCTCCGAATCGCTCAATCGGACGGCGACGGCAATCAGCGCCTTGATGGTGGCGATTGCGATGCTCATCGGCATTGGCGTGATGGTCGGCAGTTTTCGTCAGACCGTCGCGTATTGGATTGACCAAACGCTGAAAGCCGACCTCTTCATCGCGCCTGCGGAAAAATTCGCCGTTGGCTCAAAACTGCCTGTCGCTCGCGAAGTCTACGACTATCTTCGCTCGCTTCCCGAAGTCGAGAGCGTTGATGGATTCAGTTCCCGCCCGATTCAGTTTCGCGGTTCGCAAACGATTCTCTGCGCGTCGAGCGTCGATGCCGTGCTTCGTTCTTCGTATTTGCTATTCAAAGACGGCGATTTCAAAACTGTCGCGCAGCGGCTCATCGACGATGAATCGGCGGTCGCCGTTACTGAAGTCTTTTCAAACAAATTCGGATTGAAAACGGGCGATGCCTTCTCGCTTCAAACGCCAAGCGGCGAAAAGACCTTCACGATTGCGGGCGTGTATTACGATTACGCTTCCGACAGAGGCTTGATGTTGATGCACCGCGCGCACTTCGAGAAATTCTGGAACGACGATAAACTCAACAATCTCGGCGTATTCCTCAAAGAGAAATCCGACGCGGAACGCTTGGTAGCGCATCTGCGCGAGAAGTTTCAAGGCGTTGCGAAAATCGTCGTCTATTCCAACTACGGCTTGCGGCAAAACGTCCTGAACGTCTTCGACCAAACTTTCGCGATAACCTACGTGCTTCAATTCGTGGCGATGGCGGTGGCGGCAATGGGCGTGATTAGTTCGCTAATGGCAATCATTTTTGAACGGCGGCGCGAAATCGGCGTGCTTCGCTCGATTGGCGCAAGCATTGAGCAAGTGCGAAACATCACCTTGATTGAAGCCTTCTTGATGGGCGTTATCGCTTCCGTTCTTGGCGTGCTATGCGGGTGCGCGCTCTCCGCGATTTTGATTTATGTCATCAACTTACAGTCGTTTGGGTGGACAATTCAGATTGACTTGCCTTTCGCTACGATTAGCGGCGCGATTCTGCTCGTCGTCGTTACTGCGTTGCTTTCGGGTTGGATTCCGGCGCGTTACGCGATGCGCCTCGCGATTGCCGAGCAAGTGCGCTTTGAATGACGCTTCAAAACAAAAAGGGGCGAGATTGCTCCCGCCCCAACTCTTAACTCTCAACTCTTAACTACTTGACGAGCATCATCTTCTTCGTCGCCACGAAATTCCCCGCTTGCAATCGGTAGAAATACACCCCGCTTGACAAGCCTGCCGCATTGAGCGTATAGTTATACGCCCCCGCGTCTTGACGACCATTCACCAAACTCATCACCTTTCTGCCCAACACATCATACACTTCCAACTTCACC
>JAJUFC010000008.1 GCA_029263855.1 Candidatus Thermochlorobacteriaceae bacterium
AAGCAGGCCAGCTACAAACGTGGCAATGTTTTTTTTCATTGGTTTTCTCCTTCTTGACTTTTTGACAGAGGCGAATGCAAAAGATGGGGCAATCGCTGTTTCGCCTCGTTCAACAGAGGTTGCCCAATGTTGAGAAAGAGCGATGCGGATGGTTATGATGCGCAAACGTAAGGATTTGCGTCCATTGACGCAAGCGTTCTCGTCGGAGCAACGGATAGTTTCCGATTCTCCAAAACAAAACGGGGCGAGCCACCACGACCCGCCCCCAACTCTTCACTTCTCACGCCTCACTCCTCGCTTCTCACTCCTCACTCCTCACCTCTCACCTCCATACGCTCTTGCAAACGGTAGAGAAATGCGCCACGGGTTTAATCCAACTTGAACTCGACATAAATCACCGCCGCGCTGGCGACGGGCTTGCCGTTCAGCGTTGCGGGCTTGAACTTGACGTCTTCGCTCAACACGCGGAAAACTTCTTCGCTGAACATCGGGTCAGTAGATTTAAGCACGACGACTTTGGTCGGGTTGCCGTTTAGGTCGACGCTGACTCTGGCGACGACGCCGCCTTGCAAGTTCTTGGCGCGAGCGGCTTCGGGGTAAATGATTTTGCGATTGATGGTCTCGATTCCGCCAACGATTTCGGGCTTGGCATCGACTTTTGCAAGGTCGCTTGCCTCGACGGCTTTTGCGTCTTGAAAAGATTGAGCCAGCCCTTCGTCTTTGGCGATGTCTTCGTCAGAAACGGTTTTCGTTTCGGCTTCTTCTTTTGCGTCGGGTTCTTTGTCGGCGGAAACGGGCGTTGTCGGTTCTGTGGCTTTGGACTGCGCCGTTTCAAGGTCTTCCGCTTTGGGCGATTCGGATTTTTCGGTCTTGGTCTTTGAGACGGCTTTGGGTTTAGGAAGCGGTTTTGTTTTGTCTTGTTTGGCGGCAAATTCTACGGGGCTTTGTCTGAGATTTATGTCCAAGCGTAGCGTGGCGGGCGACACCGTAACTTGTTTTTCCCAAAGCGGCAACCCGCGTTTTAACGCTTTGACGGTGTATCTGCCAACGGGCAACGACAAGAGAGTGAAATAGCCTCTGACATTCGTAATCGCCGCCTGCGCGAAGGCGTTATTGGCGACGTAGATGGTTACGGCGGGCAAGGGATTATTGTTCTCGTCGAGAACTCGTCCCAACATTCGTCCCGATTGGGCAAAAGTCTGCGCGCTCCATGCGCTCAACAAGAGCGCGAACCAAACCCCTTTCATCGTTGAGTCGTTTTTTGCAAAGATAGCCTTCTCTCACGCCATTTCATAACTCCCTAACGCATTGACAGTGTTCTGCAAAAACTCCGTCGCAATCGTCTGCATTTTGTTTTTCATCTGCGCCGACATGAACGCTTCCCCCATCAAAATTCCAAGCGGATGCAGTTCCGCCCCTGAATTCCGATAAAGTTCAATCGAGAGATTCATTGTAACGAGCGTTTGTTCAGGCGAAACATATCGAAAGGCGAGTGAGCACTCCATCAAGTTTCTCTGTCCGTTGCGCAAGGCGTGATGATAAAATGTATCGTCTTGTTGATGATACTCGGTGAGGATGTTGAGCTGAATCGGCGCGGCGAGCGGCATTGGAATTTCATATTTCCACTCGTAAAGCGGCTTCGCGTCGGAACTTTCGCCGATAGGGCGAACCGCCTTGACGTTCGGCATATAGAGTTCAAAAGTTTT
This sequence comes from Candidatus Thermochlorobacteriaceae bacterium, assembly GCA_029263855.1. Classification (GTDB taxonomy): domain Bacteria; phylum Bacteroidota; class Chlorobiia; order Chlorobiales; family Thermochlorobacteraceae; genus JANWWM01. The sequence continues at coordinate 1,707 of JAJUFC010000008.1, forward strand.
TGGGTTTGCGAGGAACTCCATTAGGCGGGATTTTTCAATCGGGACGTCGTAAATGGTGCAGATTTGTGCACCGACTTGAAAAGTATTGGTTTGCATTGTCCGAAGTAAAATGATTGTTGTGTCGGCGTAACCGTTCTTCGAACTTCATCTTTGATTACGATTAAGTTAATAAACACTTTCGAGTTTTATATTCGTTTCAATCCGCCCTGTTTCAACTTTTAATGTTATGCACAAACTCGCCTTGCGTAAAAACGAAGAGCGCCGACTTCAATTCGGGCATCAGTGGATTTTCAGCAACGAACTTGTTGATGTTCCGAAACACATTCCCGCAGGTGAGGTCGTCGCGCTTTATTCCCACGCCAATCATTTTCTTGGGATTGGATTTTTTAATCCGCACTCGCTCATTTCGTTTCGCTTGCTTTCAGAAGTCCAACAAGAAATTTCACAAGCATTTTTTGAAGAGCGATTCAAGCAGGCGTTTGAACTTCGCAAACGGCTTTACCCCGAAAGCCGTACCAACGCCTTTCGCCTTGTCCACGCCGAAAGCGACCGCCTGTCGGGGCTCATCATCGATAAATTCGATTCGGTTTTTTCGGTGCAAACGTTTTCGGCGGGAATGGAAAAGCATCTCTCGGAAATTTGTAGTGCGATTCAATCGCTGTTTTCACCAACGGCGATTGTCATTCGCAACGAATCCGAATTGCGCTTGCTCGAAGGATTATCGCAATATAAGCGCGTCGAATACGGCTCTGTTGAAGGCAACATCGAGATTTATGACGACGATATTTTTTACTTGGTTGATGTGTTAAACGGACACAAGACGGGATTTTTTTTAGACCAACGCGAAAACCGAAAAGCGATTCGCCCTTTTGCCAAAAATGCCAACGCGCTCGATGTTTTTGCCAGCGACGGCGGGTTCGCGCTCAACGCCTGCAAAGCCCAAGCCAAAAGCGTTTTGGCGATTGATGCCTCTGACGATGCACTCGCCCGCACCACACGCAACGCCGAGCGCAATGGCTTCTCACAACTGCAAACCCTTAAAGCCGATGCCTTCAATGTTTTGGAAGAATTTGTCAAAGAAAAGCGTCAATACGACCTCGTGATGATTGACCCGCCAAGCCTGACGAAATCAAAGAAGACTGTTGCGACCGCTCTTCAAGCCTATCGCAAACTCAATCGGTTAGGAATTTCTCTTGTGAAGCCAAACGGATTTTTTGCGACGTCCTCTTGCTCTCACCATATCGGCGAATCGGAGTTTTTTGAGACCGTTCAGAAAGCCAGCCACGACACCAGGCGCGAGTGCGTCTTGCTTCAAAAAGCCTCACAAGCTCCTGACCACCCGATTTTACTTGCTATGCCGGAAACAAAGTATTTGAAGTTCGGTTTGTTTTTCGTTCGCTAAAGAAATCCATGAAAGTCCGTCTAATCCGTTTCATCACTGTTCCATCAGAGTTTATGCGCGGAGCAAATCGCGTGCAATCACGATGCGTTGCACTTCGCTGGTGCCTTCGTAAATCTCGGTGATTTTCGCGTCGCGCAAGTATCGCTCGACTTCATACTCTTGCACGTAGCCATATCCGCCGTGAATTTGAATTGCTTCTAAGGCGGCTTTAACGGCAAGGCGAGACGCAAAGAGTTTGGCAATGCCTGCTTGACGCGAATACTTCAAGTGTCGGTCTTTCATCCACGCGGCTTGAAGCGTTAAGAGGCGTGCGGCATCGAGTTCGGTTGCCATATCGGCGAGTTTCATTTGAATGGCTTGGTGGTCGATAATCATTTTGCCGAAGGAGTGTCGCTCTTTGGCATATTTGAGTGCGCGTTCCAGCGAGGCGGCGGCAATGCCGAGCGCTTGCGAAGCAATGCCGATTCGTCCTCCGTCTAAACTGCGCATGGCGATTTTGAATCCTTCGCCTTCGGGTCCGAGCATGTTGGCGGCGGGAACGCGACAGTCTGTAAATCCAAGCGAACAAGTATCGCTTGAACGAATGCCGAGTTTTTTTTCTTTCTTCAAAATTTCAAAGCCGGGTGTGCCGCGCTCAACGATGAAGCAAGAAATGCCGTGCGCTTTTTTCTCTTTGTTCGTCATGGCAAAAATGAGATAGACTTCGCTCGTTGTGCCGTTGGTAATCCAATTTTTCGTGCCGTTGAGAATGTAGTGGTCGCCATCGCGCACAGCGGTTGTGGTTTGAGCGGTGGCATCGCTTCCCGCATTCGGTTCAGAAAGGCAGAACGCGCCGATATACATCTTCCCATCTTTTAAGCCTTTGGCAAGCGGACGCAAGTATTTTTCTTTTTGTTCAGGCGTGCCGTATTCTTCAATGCCCCAGCAGACAAGCGAATTATTGACCGACATAATCACGCCGACGCTTGCATCGACTTTTGAAATTTCTTCCATCGCCAACACGTAACTAATCGCGTCCATTCCCGCGCCGTCGTATTCAGGCGAAACCATCATTCCCAGAAAGCCGAGTTCGCCAAGTTTTTTGACGATTTCGTAAGGGAATTCTTCTTTTTCGTCGCGCTCTATCGCGTCTTTGATTTCGTTTTGAGCGAAGTCGCGCGCGGCTTGTTGAATCATCAAGTGTTCTTCGGTGAGTGTGAAATTCATTGTCGTAGAAAATTGAACGGTGATTGAAAACTTCAAATTGATTGAAGTGGAAAATAGAGGTTCGGCGGGGAAATGCGAAATGGTTTATTGCATCGTTTGCACAGGCAACTCGACGATGAAGGTTGCGCCTTTATTTTTGCCTTCTGATTCCGCCCAGATTTTTCCGCCGTGCAGTTCCACAAGTTTCTTGACGATGGAAAGCCCGAGCCCTGTTGAACTTTCGCCGTCGGTGGGTCGCGCAGAAAGTCGCTGAAATTTTCCGAACAGTTTTTTCATATCCTCTTCGCTTAAGCCTTGCCCTTCGTCTTTGACTGAAACTCGCGCCATTTCTCGCGTTGAAGGATTATCTATTGTTGTGTGTTCTACGCTGACCGTAATCAATTTTTGTCTCGGACTGTATTTGATGGCGTTGCTGATTAAATTTTCAAACGCTTGTTTGAGCAAATCTGCATCGCCCTGCACGAAGCAGTCTTGTGCGGATTCAAACAAAATAGTTTGTGATTTTTTCTTGGCGAGAACTTCAAATGTCTCTTCAATCAATGATTTTACAAGGGCGGTCAGATTTAGGGTTTGAATTTTAAGTTCAAAGGTAGCGGTTTCAGCAAATTTTGCATCTTCCAACAAGCTATTGACAAGCGTGAGCATGCGTTCTGCTCCTTTATCAATCATATCCACAAACGGTTTTATATCGCTTCGAATGTTTTTTTCTTTTATGAGATGTGCAAAGCCCATAATGGATTGTAACGGGTTTTTGAGGTCGTGCGCGGCAATGGCAAGTAGTTCAGTTTTGAATTGATTGGCTTTGACGAGTTCGACATTTTCGAGGCGATATTTTTCCGCTTCTAATCGGCGGAGCTCTGATTCTTTCTTAGCTTTTTCGGCTTCGAAAGCCATGCTCAAATTCTGAATGCGCTTCTGGCTCTCTTCATTTTTGATTTCTTCGTGCAGTTTGTGGAAGAGCCTGCAATAACGCAGTGCACTAACGGCATCGCCTTTTTGCTCAAAGAGATATGAAATTTTATCGTAGGCTTCGACGAGCACACCTCTGGCATTGATTTCATTGGCGATTTCTATTGCTTGCTCCAAATACTCAACCGCCTTATCCAAACTGTGTTGGTCAAATTTTGTTTCGGCAAAGAGTTTCGCCTTTGTCATCAGACACAAGGCTTGTGCATTTCTATCGCCGAGACTTTCTATCATCTCTAAACTTTCGTTCAGCGCGACCAGCGCGTCAGAATAGCACGATTGTTTGATATAAAGTTCAGCGATGTTGTTCAAGGTGTGGGCAACGCCTTGCCGGTCTTGGATTTGGCGTTTAATGCTCAAACTTTCTTGATAGGCTTGTAGCGCGTTGTCGTAGTCGTTTATTGCTTCATAAACATTGCCCAAGTTGTTGAGCGTGAGCGCGTAGCTGCGGCGATTTCCAGAATTTATTTCATACTCTAAGCATCTTTGATAGTTGTCAATCGCTTTTTGATACTCATTTAAGGATTCATACACCAGCCCGATTCCGCTGTAGGCAACACTCTGCCCTTGCTTGTCGCTGATGGCTTCATAGATTTTCAATGCTTTGAGTTGATAATCAAGCGCATTTGCATAATCGCCTAATGCGTAATGTAGGTTGCCCATATTGACATATACGTTCGCTTCTCCGCGTTTTTCAGCAAGTTGGAGATAAAGTTCTAAACTTTGATTGTAGTATGGCATTGCGCGTTCATACTTCGCAAGATGGTGATAAACACTGCCAATGTTATTAAAAAGAGACGCCGTCGATCTTTTATCGTCTGACTGTTTGCTATACTCCAACCCTTTTTCATACATCTCGAGCGATATTTCGAATTCGCCCTTGAAAAATGATACGCTTCCTAACACACGATAGGCATCGGCTATCGCTTTGTAGTCGTTTATTTCGCTCGCCACAGAAAGCGTCCGACAGGCGGTTTGTTTTGCGTTTTCAAATTCTGATAGGCGTTGATAGACCACGCTTTGAAGGACTAAACATTGAGATAAAACTTTGTTGTAAGGCTTTCTCTCAAATTGATGCCCATTAAGCATTGCCTCTGCTTCTTTGAGCATTGCCAATGCTTGATGGGGTTCTTGGATACAAAGCTTCTTTGCTTTATCACAGAGCGATTCTGCTTCACTGAGCAATGTGGTTTGGTCATCAAACATGGCTTTCTGAAATTTGTTGATGTGGCTCGGCTTATAACTCGACGATGAAAGTTGCGCCTTTATTTTTGCCTTCTGATTCCGCCCAGATTTTTCCGCCGTGCAGTTCCACAAGTTTCTTGACGATAGAAAGCCCAAGCCCTGTTGAACTTTCGCCGCCGGTGGGTCGTGCAGAAAGTCGCTGAAATTTTCCGAACAGTTTTTTCATATCCTCTTCGCTTAAGCCTTGCCCTTCATCTTGCACCGAAAATCGCACGATGCCATTTGTGCCTCGTGCAACGGTTACTCGAATTGTTTTTTCAGGCGGGGAGTATTTAATCGCATTGCTAATTAAGTTTTCAACGACTTCCTTCATTCGCTCGACATCAATGCTCACAATGCAATTTTCCTCAATGCTCACTTCAAGTTTTTGGCGTTTGGCTTCTGCCATCAAATAAAAGTTTTCGCTAATAGCTTGAACCATCAAGCCCAAATCGCTATTGCGTCGGTTCAATTCCAATTTGCCCGCATCGATTGCCGCCGTTTGCAATAGGTCTTCAATCAATCCTAACATTTTCTGTGAGGCGCGTCGAATAGACGAGGCTTTTTTGTTGATTGAGGCGAGTTGCTTGGATTCTTCGCCAATCAAATCGGCAAAGCCCATAATGATTTGAAGCGGGTTTTTAAGGTCATGCGCCGCAATCGCTAAAAGTTCGTTTTTGAGTTGATTGGCTTGTTGCAGTTCTTCATTCAGGCACGCAAGATCTTCGTTTTTGAGGCGATAGAGTTCGGCTTCGCGTTGCGATTTGTCCAATTCATATTTGAGCGTGAGTTTCTTCGTTTTTTCTTCGGATTGCTCGCGCAAGAGTGCATTTTCAAGTTCATGAAACTTGACGAAATGCTCGTAGGCTTTTTGGTATTCGCCCAGTTCGCGATAGGCTTCAGCAAGCAACTGTTGCGCTTGTTTTTGAATATTTTTTGTTCCGATTTCTTGCGAGAGCGTTGCGCTTTCCATCAAATATGCGATGGAGGCTTGATACTGTTTGCTGGTCAGCAAAGCATGTCCAATGGCTTGAATCGTATGCGCTTCGCCGCTTCTGTCGCCCATTGCTCTGCGTCGCTCCAAACTTTTTTTCATCATCTTCAAACCTTTCTCGACCTGACCCAAGTCGAAGTAGGCGGCACCTGCATTGAGAAGCGAGACGCTGATTTCGCGTTCTTGATGGGTTTTTGTTCTTATTTCAAGGGATTCTAAGAAGTAATCGAGGGCTTTTTGCTTGTCGTTGTTGTAGTAGTGAATCGTGCCGATGTTGCTTAGCACTGTGCCCCACTCCACGTAAAGTTCGCAGGCTTTGGCAAGTTCTAAGGCTTCTTCGTAGAACTCTTGCGCTCTTTCCAAGTTGCCCATGGTTTGATAAAGTCCCCCGATATTGACGAGCGTGCCACACTGCTGAACTTTATCGTTCATTTGCATATTGATTTGCAATGCAAACATATAGCACTCCATGGCTTTGCTATGCTCGCCCAATTTCCAATACACCAAGCCTTTGTTGGTGAGCACACTTGCCTGACCGCGCACATCTTGCAAGTTTTGAAATTCACTTAATCCCCGATTCAGATGATCGATTGCTTCTTGATAGTTGCCACGGTTGTATGCAAAAACACCCTTGTTTCGGAACGACGAGGCAATGCCAAATCGATGTCGCGATTGTAAGGCAAGCGACAAGGCTTCGTCAGAGAGGACTTCCGCTCGCGCCATGTCGTTTGATCGCAGTTGATAGGCAAGTTCATTCATCAGGTCGATTCTCTCCCGTCCATCAGTTGCTTTCGCAAGGCGCGCTTCAAGCGAATGAATTTTCTCGTCAGGGCTCATCTTTGCAGGTGCACTAAAAATTCGGCGTGTATCGGTTTTCAGGATAAAATTGTTTGATAATATCCATCGCTTCTTCGGGCGAATCGACGAGGAAAATAAAATCCATGTCGTTTTCGCCAATGTAATGATGTTTTTCCATCAATGTTTTTCTAATCCACTTCCATAAATCGCCCCAAAATTCTTTGCTAATCAAGATGACGGGAAACATGGTGATTTTCTGCGTTTGAATGAGCGTAATGGCTTCGAAAAATTCGTCCATTGTGCCGTATCCGCCGGGCATGACGATAAAGGCTTGCGAATACTTGACGAACATGACTTTTCGGACGAAGAAGTAATCAAACCAGATGAGCCGCTCTTTGTCGATGTAAGGGTTGGCTTCTTGCTCGAAGGGCAGAACGATGTTCAAGCCGACCGAAACGCCGCCTGCTTTTTTCGCGCCTTTATTGCCTGCTTCCATAATTCCTGGTCCGCCGCCGGTAATAACGCCAAGCCCGTGTTCTGCCAAGAGTTCCGCCATTCGCTCTGCCATTTTGTAATACTTGTCGTTTGGCTTCACGCGCGCCGAGCCGAAGATGGCAACCGATGGACCGGCTTCCGCCATTTTTTCAAACCCGTTGACGAACTCCGCCATGATGCGAAAGATGCGCCAGCCGTCGTGGCTCAAATCTGCCCACTTTTCCATCTTGCTTCGGAACGCTTCAGAGGCTTGCTCTGCGGCATTGACAATTTTCGGCGGCGCACCGTTGCTTTTTTTAAGCACGATGCTCCCTGTTCGAGAAAACTTCGTTACTGTTTTTTTCTTTGTGCTTTTCATTTCTGCTACTGAAGCGTTAAAAAGTTTTTGAGAATTTTTTTGCCTTCGGCGGTCATAATCGATTCGGGGTGAAACTGCACGCCGTAAAGTTTTTTCGCTTTGGATTCTAATCCCATAATGATGCCGTCGTCTGTCCACGCCGTTACAGCAAGGCTTTCGGGCAAGGACGCTCTCTCGACGATAAGCGAATGATAGCGCGTTGCCTCAAACGGATTTTCAACATCTTGAAAAATTCCCTCACGCTTGTGGTGCACTTTTGACACTTTTCCGTGCATGGGCTTCGGTGCACGAATCACCTTTCCGCCTAAAGCTTGCCCGATGGATTGATGCCCCAAACACACGCCGAGAATTGGAATCCGCGATTGAAACCGCTCAATGACACCCAGCGAAACGCCCGCTTCATTCGGCGTGCAAGGACCAGGCGAAATGACAATTTTTTCAGGCTGTTTTTTTTCAATCTCATCGAGCGTCAGTTCATCGTTGCGATAAACTTCCATCTCTGCTCCAAGTTCGCCGAAGTATTGAACTAAGTTGTAAGTGAATGAATCGTAGTTATCAATGACGAGCAACATAGGCTGGCTTTATAGTTTTGAAGATACTTTGAATTTACGCAACATTTCCGCCGATTAGAATATCTCCAATTCTTGATGCCAATTTTTCAAACTTGCTTTTGAAATCGTTTCTTGCGGCACGCAGGGCGCATTTTTCGTTGCTATATTCGCACAACTTTTTCAATTAAATCGCCTTTTGAATTGAACCGCATTATTGTTTGGCATCGGCGCGATTTGCGCACACACGATAACACTGCTCTGTTTAATGCACTCAAAGAAACGACCGATATTCTGCCGCTCTTCATTTTCGCCGACGACATTTTGAAACAGCGAAGCGACTTCTCGCCCGCCTGTGTGAAGTTCATGACTGAATCACTCAAAGATTTATCCGCGCAATATGAACGTCTTGGCGGCAAACTCATTCTTCGGCGCGGATTGTTTCTTGAAGTTCTGCACGAGGTTGTTCGAGAGTCCGAAGCGCGTGCGATTTATTTCAACGAAGATTACGAACCTGCCGCCAAAACCCGCGACAACGATGTGATTCAAACCTTCACTAAACTCGGCTTGCAAGTTAAAGCCTTCAAAGACCAAGCCCTTTTCGCCAAGCAGGAAATTCTCACCAAACAAGGAAAGCCCTACACGGTTTTCACGCCCTACAAAAAAGTATGGCTTTCACACGCTCACTCGATTCCGACGCTCGTCGCTGCGCCGAAACATCTCACCGCCGTTGCGATTAACTCACTTCCGCCACTTTCACACGACGAACTCGGATTTCCGTGCACACAGCAGTTGCTCGTTAAAGGCGGCTCAACCGAAGGCGAACGCCAACTCGAGCAGTTTCTCTCCAACAAAATTCATCGTTACAAAGAACAGCGCGACTTTCCTGCTCTCGATGGCACAAGCTTACTTTCGGCGCATTTGCGCTTCGGCACCATCAGCGTTCGCGAGATCGTGCGTCGTGGGTTTTCACTTTTGGAAGATGCTAAAACCGAGATGGAAAAAATCGGCATTGAAACCTTTGTGAGCGAACTCGTTTGGCGCGATTTTTACTTTCAGATTTTAGACCACTTTCCGATTGTTGAAAAAGAAAGTTTTCAGCCATCGTTTCGGAATTTGCGTTGGGAAAATCGTGATGATTACTTTGAAGCATGGAAATCGGGCAGAACCGGCTTTCCGATTGTCGATGCCGCCATGCGCCAACTGAACACAACAGGCTGGATGCACAACCGTTTGCGCATGATTGTTGCCAGTTTCCTCACCAAAGATTTGCTCATTGATTGGCGATGGGGCGAGCGATACTTCATGCAGATGCTCGTTGACGGCGATATGGCGGCAAACAACGGCGGTTGGCAATGGAGTGCGAGCACCGGCACAGACGCGCAACCTTATTTCAGAATTTTCAATCCTGCTTCGCAGTCGCAAAAGTTTGACCCGCATGGAAAGTTCATCAAAGCGTTTGTGCCCGAACTTCGCGCCGTTCCCGAAAAATATATTCACGCACCGCATGAGATTTTGCAAAAGTCGCCACTTCTTGCCAGAGAGATTGGAATTGAACTCGGAAAAGATTATCCGCTTCCGATTATTGACCACGCCGTTCAACGCGATAAAGCCCTTGCCATGTTCAAATCAGCAAAGTAACCTTTTTGCACGATGAACTTTCGATACATTCTTTCAGAAAGCGTTTCAGGATTTCGGCGCACGAAACTTGCCAGCGCGATTTCCATTTTCACGATTAGCATTTCGCTGGTGTTGCTTGGCATTTTTGCGACGCTTTCGCTCAACGCCTCGCGCGTCTTATCGGAAATTCGCTCTCGCGTAGAAGTGGAGTTTTTTTTGAGCCAATCGCTCAAAGAAAAAGATGCCAAACGCCTTGCCACATCTTTGCAAAATGAAACTTCGGTTCAAATGGCAATGTATATTTCGCCTGATAGTGCGGCGCAGATTTTCAAGTCAGAATTTGGCGAAGATGTTGTCGCGATTCTCGGCACAAATCCACTGCCAGCATCAATTAAAGTCAGATTAAAATCCGATTATGCGACGCTCGATAGTTTGGAGAAATTCGTCGCCGAAGTCAAAACGCGAAACGGCATTTTGGAAGCGCGATACAACAAGGAGTTTCTGGCAGGGCTTGACCGCAACGCGCGAATTTTGTTCTATGTTACTTGCGGCATTGGGATATTAATTTCAGTTGCCGCGATTGCTTTAATTTCTAATACGATTCGGCTCATTATTACGAACAAGCAAGAAATTATTCGCACAATGCTTCTTGTTGGGGCGACAAATGGCTTCATTCGCTCGCCGTTTTTGATTGAAGGCGCATTGCAGGGATTTTTAGGAGGCACATTTGCGATTGGCTTGCTTGCCCTCGTCAATCTTGCACTTTATCAAACTTATCCCGACATCTACGAAGCGATTGCCTTACCCGATTACCGCGTTTATGGGATTCTCGCCGTGTTGGGCTTGCTTCTGGGGCTGTTTGGAAGTTTGCTTGCCGTGCGAAAGTTTTTAAGCGGGAATTGATTTTTCAAAATCGCTAAACCCTTGTATTTTCAGTCGCTTTTGCGGCGTGATATTTATCGGACTTTGTGATAACTATCACATTCAACCGCTTTGAATCGGCGTAATATATCGGCGTAACATATTGGCTTGCAACTTTCACGAGTCATTCATTGAGTCATTCATTCAACTAATTTATTCAACTAAACCGAGAGGATTAACGATGCGCTTTCTAAAACTCACCTTGCTTCTGCTGACGATGGCAGTGCCGCTCTCTGCACAGGTTCAATTCGACCGTGCCGAAAGCCGCCTTTTAGTCGACCCTGCTCAAATCACGGTTGCCGCATTTGCTCAAATTATTCTTGACGGCAACATCCCATCTGGAGCACCGTCTGTGTTTTTGATTGCATACCAAAACAACGGACAGCCTGTTCCGACGCGCCTTTCCATGAAATTCTCACGAAACGGTCAACAAGTTGGCTCAGGTCGTAGCCCTTGGGTTCAGAATTTCACAGGGTCTGTTCGCCATACCAACAACAGCCTTGCAAGCGGACCTTGGCGTTTCAGCGGCAAAACCGAAGACGGAGCGTCGGACCTTATTCGCGATATCATTCAAAAAGCAGGCGGCCGGTTTCCGTCAGGCACTTACACGTTGCTTTTTGAACTTTTCACAGAGAATAACGACAACAGCCCTGTTGATGTGTTTCCTCTGACCTTCGTCGTTCAGAATCAACAAGAAGCGTATATCGATTTGATTTATCCGACTGCTGGCATTGAGCCGACGGAAATCAGCACCCCTTATCCGACGATTCGTTGGCAAGGCAATGCGAACTCGTATCGCGTGCGCATTTTCCAAGACCCGACGGTTTCTGCCAATATCGGACTTGTTCGCAATACCGTGCCGATGGTCGATGAAACCGTTGTTTCGCCGAGCTACCAATATCCGACAGGTGGCGTGCGCCAATTGCAAGCCGGTCAGCAATATGTGCTCTTGATTGAAGGCGAAATTGGTGGCGGCAGACGCGCCGAAGTTGTCGCTGTGTTCCGCATGGCGGAAAATCTTTCAGGCACGAGTGCTTCGGCAACCAACAGCCCGGCGGTTTCCGACGAAATTCGCCGCCTCCTGCTCGAGAAATATGGAACAGGCGCGCCTGATTGGCTTCGCGACCCACGCACACGCTTCGTTTCTTTTGACGGTCCGATTGAAGGCGTTCAATACACCAACAGCACCGACGGCGACGCCCTCGCCCGAGCCTTGAACAAGTAACAGGTAAGTAACAGGAGGAACTAACGATGAAAGTCTTAAACACACTATCTATGAACCGAATTATTTTAAGCACGCTCGCCCTGCTCTTCTCTGCGAGCCTTGCGACCGCAAACACGAATAAGACGAAATCGTCTGAACCCAATCGCACACCTGTTGCTGATGTTGCGATTGTGATTAAAACGGTCAAAGATGTTCAAGCCAAGAGCGGAAGCGCGGCGTTCAAGCCCGCACAACGCGGACAAAACTTGAACTCTGGCGATGCCATCAAAACGGGCGAAAAATCATTTTCAATCCTTCGTTTTGTTGATGGCTCGGTGATTCGCGTTCAAGAAAACTCCGAAATCAAGGTACGCGGCGAAAAAGCCGACGGCAAAATGGAAAAGACCGTCGACATCAACCTCGGCAAACTTGGCTTCAACGTCAAGCAAAAGCCGGGCGAACAGTTCCGCTTTACTTCTCCGACTTCGGTCGCGTCTATCAAAGGCACAAATGGTGCATACAACAGCGACACCGAAGGTTCTTCACTCACTATTGTTGAAGGAAAGGGCGAGTTCGAGACCAAAGACGGAAAGAAGTTCGAAGTTAATTCAGGCGAAACCGCTTTCGTTGATAACAAAGGTCAATCAGGAAAGCGTAAAGCCACACAAAACGAACTCAACGGTGCAACCACCAGCACCAAAACAGGTCCGTTCAAGGTTCGCTTCTTTGATGCTGACGGCAACGAGCGCATCATTGAAATCCCTGAACAAAATTAAAGCGGGCTTTTCACTCCGATTTGTTCTCACAAAAGCGTCTGCCACAAACAGACGCTTTTGTATTTTAGGCAAATGATTTTTTCTATGACGCTTTCAACGCGAGAATGTTCTCATCGGATAAAAGCGCGTGCGCTTGAATTGGGATTTTCTGCTGTTGGCATTTCACGCGCTGATGCCCTTTCCGACGAAGCGCGAAAATTAGAGCAATGGCTCTCACGCGGCATGCACGGCGAAATGCGCTATATGGAAGAAAATTTTGAAAAGCGTACCAATCCCAAAATTCTCATGCCCGAAGCCAAGTCGGTCGTTTCCGTTCTCGCCAATCATTTTCCCTCCGAACCGTATCAATCCAATCGCGGCAAAATTTCCATCTACGCGCAAGGAAACGATTACCACGCCGTCGTGAAATCAAAATTGCAAACCCTCTTCTCGTTTGTCTGCGACTTGGTCGGGAATGTGAATGGGCGCGCCTTTGTCGACTCCGCTCCGACGATGGATAAAGTCCTTGCACAGCGTTCAGGCTTGGGCTGGATTGGCAAACATACGAACCTCATTTCTCGACGGCTCGGCTCGTTTTTTTTCATCGGAAATTTACTGCTGGACTGCGACCTCGATTACGATACTCCCTACCTTCAAAACTACTGCGGCACTTGCACCGCTTGCATCGACCTCTGTCCAACACACGCCATCACGCAAGACGGTCAAGTCGATGCCCGAAAGTGCATTTCTTACCTCACGATTGAACTCAAACGCAACTTCACCGACGAAGAAAAATTGATGCTCGGCGAATGGCTTTTCGGGTGCGACATTTGTCAAGACGTTTGCCCATGGAACCGCTTTTCAAAGCCAACTGCCATTCCCGAATTTCAACCCAAACCCGATGTTCAACGTCTTTCTGCTGACGATATTTTAGACCTCACAAAATCTTCCTTTCAGCGCGTCTTTGGCGAAACGCCTGTATTCAGAACAGGACTGCGCCGCTTGAAGCGCAATGCCGAAGCCGTCAAAGAAAATTTGCGTTCTGAAACTTTGCGTTCAAATCGTGAAGCATCTTAACGAAGGTATTGCTTGAATCGCTGTGGCGGGTCAATGTTGAGTTCTTTGTTGAAAGCGGCTTTGCACTCGTCGTAAAGTTTTTTGAGTTCGGCTGTTTGATTTGTTTTGACGAAGAGCTGAAACAGTTGGTCATAGACAGGCTCGTAGATTCTATCTATTTCCAATATCCGCCGACCGATTGAAATCGCCTCTTGATACCTTTCTTCTTTTTGATAAATTGTCCCCAACTCTATTGCGGCAGAGAAAAATTTTTCATTTAGCGATTCGCGCTCAAATGCCGCCCAATCTTCGAATGCGTCTTCACTAAGAAAATACCCTTGATACATCTGAACGGCTTGCTCTAATTTTTTCTCTTTTGCTTTGACGCTTTCTCTTTTTGCCGTGTTTAGGAGCAACTTAAACTCGACGAAATCAATTTCGGCTTCATCTCCAAAGTCAAGAATGTAGGCGTGGTCTTGCGTGGTCAGGTATTTCGAAGGCTGATAAGCGGGAAGGGTTGGCTCTAAGGCTTTTCGCAGGTGAGAAATCGTCGTTTTGAGGGCGGTCGCAATCTCTCTTGAACCGCTTTGCCAAAGTTGTTCGGCGAGTTCTTCCGTCGTTATGGCTTTTCGGTAATGAATGAGCAGATACTTGAAGACGTCTCGCGCTTTTTTGCGTTGCCAGTCTTCTTTTGAGAGTTTGCGTCCATCAATCGTCACCTCAAACTTGCCAAAGGTGCGAATGACGATATTTTTTTTCTCTTGCTCTCGGCGCGAGTCGCTCGTTTTGAATTTTTTTTCAACGCTCGCGCGAATCGCCTCTTGAAACGAAGCCAGTTCATTCGTTGAAATCCCGTATTTCTCCGCCTCTCGTCGCGCCTTTTCAAGTTCATGTTTTTCAATCAAAGCTTTTGTTTTTCGCTTCTCTTCTTCGCCGAAGATTTCTTCTTTGAGTTTGCGTTCTTCTTCTTCGCGCTCGGCACTTTTTTCGGTTTCTCCCAAACTTCTATAAATGCCAATGGATTCGGTCAGGAGCGCGAGTTGTTTTTTCTTTGAGCCTAATTCTTTGGCGAGCGCGTCGGCTTTTTCAATCACGGTTAAAGCGTTGGTTAGCTCGCCTTTGGAAACGAGGATGTTTGCAAGGCTGATTTGAATATCGACGTTGAGAATTTTATTTCCGATTCGCTCGGCGATGGCGAGGGCGACTTGAAAGTAAGGTTCGGCGGAAGCGAAGTCTTTGATTAAGGCGTAGTCGCTGCCTAAATTCCATGCGGCTTCCGAATGTTCTTTTTGGTAGCCGATTGTTTCAGCCGTCGTTAAGCTTTTTCGGTGATAACGAATGGCGTTTGCGTAGTCGCCGAGCGAGCGGTAGCGATTTCCGATGTTGTTTAGGCAAACGGAAATGTTGCGCTTGTCGCCGAGCGTTTCGTAAATGGAAAGTCCTTCGAGTTCGTAACCCAACGCGGTCGTATGCTCGTCCATTGCGCCGTATACCGCTCCAATGTTTGCGAGAGACGCAGCAAGGATGTGCCTCAATCCCAAATCTTCCGCCGCGTTTAAGCTTTCAAAGAGATATTCAAGCGCGTTGCGATATTCGCCGATGTTGAAGTAAATCGCCGCAAGATTATTGGCGACGCGGGCGTATCCGCGTTTGTCCCGCAGTTTTCCATAAATGGCGAAACATTTGAAGTAATCCGTTGCCGCCTCGTCTTTATTGCCTAAATGTTCCTTTGCAATCGCAAGGGACATTAGCGCGTCAGCAACGCTTTTCGCATGATTGATCGCTTCAGCGATCTCGACGCTTTGCGAAAGTTTCTGAATGGCTTTCGGGTAGTTGCCTTGATTGACAAGCGTCATGCCTTCAAGGCGAATGGCGGCGCACAATCCCAATTTATCTTGAAGTTTGTCAAATCGCTGTTGCGTCTTTTGCGCCATTTCCATCGTCGCCGAGTATTCGGCGCGAAAGTATGCGGCAAAGCCTTCAGCAAACTCGCACCACGCCAATGTCGATTCGTCGTTTTCTTCAAGCGCATGTTGTCGGGCTTCTTCCATCAGTTTCAGCGCGGCAGGAATGTCTTCTTGCATTAGAGCGAGCGCGCGCGCAATTCTCTCATTGAGTTCATGGGCTGGTTTTTCGTCGCTCATTGATTTTGACTTTTGCTTCGCCATTCTAATTTGGTTGAGTTTTTTTGCTGATGCTGCGTCGCGTTGTCAAATAAACTTTGCGCCTAACGCGCTTGAATAATTTTAAGCGTCTTTGTTTCGCATAAAATCTGCTGTTCTGAAAAAGGCTTGTTCGAGCGTTTGGCAGAGTTCTTCCGACAGGTTGATTTTTTTCATGGCTTCCTTCATGCAGAGCAACCACTCGTCGCGCTCTTCTTCGCCAATCGAGAACGGCAAGTGTCGCGCTCGCAGACGCGGGTGTCCGTATTTCTTGATGTAGAGCGGCTCTCCGCCAAGCCAGCCTGAAAGGAACATAAAGAGTTTTTCGCGGGAAACACGTAAATCTTTGGGGTGGAGGTCGCGAATTTTCTTGGCGCGGGGGTCGGCATCCATGATGTCGTAGAACGTGTCGACGAGCTGACGCACTTTTGCTTCCCCGCCGAGTTGTTCATAAAGCGTTTTCATAAAGCATTGTGATGTCTTGAAAAGACTTTATTTTGCGTTTTAACCGATTCAATCTACATTTTTCCAATTTCTATCCAAACGATGCCATCTCGCCGCGACATTCTCAAAACCACTTCTCTTGCCTTGACAGGGTTTGGACTTGGAATTAACACTTTCAAATTTTCAGAAGCGTTTTCGGAAGAATTTAAGAGCAATCGTCCTGAACGAAACAAACGCAAATTTACGAGCAATTCCGTTGATGCCACCATCGAGCGCGTGAAAAAAACGATTGCCGATAAAGAAATGGCTTGGCTTTTTGAAAACTGTTTTCCCAACACGCTCGACACCACGATTGAACATCACGGCAAGTTAAACGGGAAACTCGATACCTTTGTCATCACAGGCGATATTCCCGCCATGTGGCTTCGCGACTCGACCGCACAAGTAACGCCCTACATTCCGCTTTGCAAAGACGACCGCGCCTTGCAGAGCCTAATTCTCGGCGTCATCAATCGCCAAACCAACTGCATCTTGATTGACCCTTACGCCAACGCTTTTAATTACGACAACAAAGAACAATCGCGATGGCACCAAGACAAAACCGCGATGCGCAACGAACTCCACGAGCGCAAATGGGAAATCGATTCGCTTTGCTACGCCATTCGCCTCGCTTACCTCTATTGGAAAACGACAGGCGACGCTTCGTTTATGGATAAAGATTGGCAGGCGGCAATGAAACGCATTTACGACGTCTTCCGCGAACAGCAACGCTTGCATGACGACGGCTCGTATCGATTCAAACGCGAATTTGCCGCTTGGTATGGCGACTTCATCGCCAACGACGGACTCGGACTTCCCACAAAAAAAGTCGGCTTAATTCACTCTGCTTTCCGCCCTTCCGACGACGCTTGTTTGTTCCCATTTCTGATTCCTTCCAACTTTTTTGCGGTTGTCTCGCTTCGCCAACTTGCCGAAATGGTCTCTGTGGAATTGCGCGATAAAGCCTTTGCAACTTCGTGCCGCGCGTTCGCCGATGAACTCGAGCCGCTCCTTTACGAACACGGCAGAGCCGTTCATTTGAAGTATGGCTACTGCTACGCCTTTGAAACGGACGGATTCGGCAACCGCTATTTCATGGACGACGGCAATTTGCCCTCGCTCATTTCGCTTCCGTATCTCGGTTGTGTTCCGATTGACGACGAAGTGTATCAAAACACGCGCAAGTTTATTTTATCCGACGACCACATGTATTACTTCAAAGGCGAAGCGGGCGAAGGCTACGGCGGACCGCACGCCGGTTGGGAAATGATTTGGCACTTGGGCATCATTGCTGTTGCGCTCACCTCAACGCGCGACGACGAAATCTTGAAGCAACTTAGAATCCTCAAAACAACGCACGCCGGCACGGGCTTTATGCACGAAGCCTTTCACAAAGACGATGCCAAACGCTTCACGCGCGCTTGGTTTGCGTGGGCAAACACGCTCTTCGGCGAACTGCTCTTGAAACTCGAGAAAGAACGCCCACATTTGCTTCGTAAATCACTATGAAAATACTCTCTCTCCTTTTTCTCTTTCTTAATTCGCTGTCGCTTCGCGCCCAATCCTACTACGAAGCGCAAGGCATTGTCTCGATCGAAGCCGAAACTATCGCATCGCGACAAGGCTTTTCGCTGAAACGTCAATACACGGGCGAAGGCTTGAAAAGTGATTCCTCTTACAGCGCCTTTGATGTTGAAATTGAATTTTCACAAGCGGGCAATTACGACGTGTGGATTTTAGGTCGCGCCGAAAAGCCTGCCTCGTGCAAAGCCTCTCTCCGTATCGCCAATCAAACTACTGAACTTGACTTTGGCGAACAGTTCTCGCTCATCTGGCAAAAAGCAACTCGCCCGCTTCCGATTTCCCGACTTGGCAAACACCGCCTCTCACTCCAAACATCGCAGCAGCAAGGGCTTTTGATTGATAAACTCATGCTCATTCGCAATGGATTTACCACGCCAAGCGGCATGGGCTTTTCAGAAACTTCATCTCGCACCGCAACACCAATCAAGACGGGCTTCGACAGTTCGCTCGTGATTCCGCCACATTGGGCATTTGGCGTGCTCTACGGCGGATACTCGAACCAACAAGAATCCGAAGCCATCGTTCAACGCCTCGTTGACGACGGCTATCCGATTGATGCCTATTGGATTGATTCTTGGTTTTGGGATTATCAAACCAAAGGCAAAGGACCAAAGGGCTACCTGGATTTTATCAGCGATACGCTCGCATTTCCGAATGTTGAATCGATGTGGAAGAAATTTGAATCGCTCAATGTGAAAGCAGGCATTTGGGTTTGGAACACCATTTTGAAGGACGGCAACGAATTGGCATTTAGCGACTTCGAGTCACGCGGCTTTTTCAAGAGCGTTTATCTCAACAAAGACCGATGGCACAACAAAGATGGACATTCGCTCACTGGCGATATTGACTTCGCCAATCCTGATGCCGCCCGACTTTGGAAAGAAAAACTCAAACCGTTCTTTGATAAAGGACTAGACTTTCTCAAACTCGACCGCGAAGCCGACGTGCCTTATCTCAAAGCCAACTTTGAAGCAACAGCTGAACTCGGAAAAGAAACCAACGGGCGTGGCTTTATTCTCTCGCACCTCATGCATTCCGACAATCCCGACTTCAAAAAATATCCGACCAAGTGGACGGGCGACGCGAAAATTGCTTGGACACAGCCCGACTTCCCCGACTTCTTGCAATACGCCATGGGTGGCTATAAAGAAAATATCGACATGATTGCAAACCCACGTCGCTCAACCTACGAAATTCCCTTTTTGGCTCACGATGCAGGCGGCTACGACTTCTTCGGCACGCGCGACACGCTTGATGGTTGGGACGAACTCTACATTCGTTGGATTCAATTCGCCTCGTTCAGTCCGATAATGACCGTGTTTTCAACTGCAAAAAATCCGCGACAGAATCACCCATATCTTTTCTCAAAAGAAGCACAAGAAAGTTTCAAGTTTTACACCGCACTGCGTCTCCGACTTTTTCCTTATCGCTATACCCTCGCCTTGAACACACGTTTGAACAGCACGCCAATGATTTCATCATCGCCCGAAACCCCTCATCAATTCTTGCTTGGACGCGATTTATTCATCGCACCCGTTTTGGAACAAGGCGCAACCACAATGCTCGTTCATCTTCCCACAGGCAAATGGATTGATTTTTATTCCGAAGAAATTTACGACGGCAATCAAACGATTCGCGTTCAAACGTCGCTCTTACGCCTTCCGATTTTCATTCGCAAAGGCGCGATTCTTCCAACAAGAAATGATGCGCGAAGCATTGAACTTGGCTCAAACGACACGCTCACACTTGACATCTACCCCGATGGTTTTTCGTCCTTTACCTTGCTTGAAGACGACGGCAAAAGCAACGATTACCTAAGCGGCGGCATTGGCAGAACCGCGATTTCATACTCGGAACAAGAAAAATATTTAACGATTGAAGAGATGCAGGGCAAGTTTGAGGGCTTCCCAAAAGAGCGATTTTTGAATGTTAAAATTCACTTCGTCAAAAGCGCAACTAGCGTCGCACACAACGGAAATGCCTTTTCAGGCTTCGCGATTGAGAACGGCGTCTTGAACATTCCGCTCACGATTTCAACTAACAAGAGGCACACAATTCAGTGGAAGTGAGTTACAAATGTCTGACGAGTGAAATGCCAAGGTAGGTCGCAAGGAAACAGATAACCAGCGAGCCTGTGATGTTTAGGAGGGCGACGAAATACTTTCCGTTGAGCAAGAGTTCGACGGTTTCAAAACTGAATGTGGAAAATGTGGTCAATCCGCCTAAGAAGCCTGTTGTGAGTGCAATTCGCAATGTTGGAGAAATCACACTGCCGCGCAAGGCAACTTCAAAAATAATTCCGATGATAAACGAGCCGATGATGTTGACGGCGAGCGTGCCGTAAGGGAAAGATTTTCCAAGCCATGCGTTTAGCCCGCTTGAAATCAGATAGCGCGAAATGCAACCGGCACCACCAAACAATCCAATCATCGTAAGAGTCAAAAATTTTTGTTGTTCCATTTCACAGGTTTAGTCTTTGCCCTCTCGGCTCTTGCGTTGATAGACGATTTCTTCATAGATGCTGATGAGTTCGTTGTAGATGCCAATGCCGATAATCGTTGGTGCCCAAAGCCCAACAAAGATTCCAGCAAGTTCATGGTTGGGGCTTGTTGCAAAAACAAAAAGGTAAATTGAAAGTGCGATTGAAATTCCTGCGCCCAAGAAGTAGTAAATCGGCTTCATGATTGGTTTTTACTTTTTGAAACAGTTGAGGAATTTAAGCAAGATTCGTTTCAGTTTTTGTAACTTCGTTCATCACTTTTCACAACTCAAATATATTTTACACATGAAGATTTTATCTTTTGTTCTCGCGCTTTTCGTCTTTATCGGTTGCGGTTCTGAAAAAAAAGAAACCCCAAAACCCGCCGTCGTGAAAGTTTCTTTTAAGATTGACGGAATGGTTTGCACCAGCTGCGAAAAATCGATTGAATCAAAATTGACCAAGATTGAGGGCGTAAAGTCTGTGAATGTAAGCCAAGAAAGCGGCGACGCCGAAGTTGAATTTGATGCGTCCAAAATCAACGAAGAAAAGTTGCTTGCTGGCATTAGCGAATTGGGCTACAAAGCCGCCGTTAAATCAGCACAACAATAACGTTTTTAGCAGTATGCAGAAGAATGAGTTTTACAAGGGTCTATTTTGGGGGACGCTACTTGGTGCGGGGATAGGCACCGTGATGGGCATTCTCTTTGCACCGCGCAAAGGTGAAGACACACGCCGCGCCTTGTTCGAGAGTTTGAACGCGGGTTTGAACCCGCAATTTGAATCGCCGCTCGGCGAGATGCCCGTTCCCAATAGCATTCCGCCCAAAGAAGGTGCGATGCCCGCCGACATAGAAAATGAAGCCAAACGCCGCGCCGACGACATCATCGACGAAGCGCGCGTCGAAGCGCAACGCCTCATTCGAGAAGCTAACATGCTTCTGCGAGAAGCCGAAAAATCGGGCAAAGGCAACCACAACGGCACATAATCATTTAAGCGATGCTCGCCTACTTGTCGCGAAATCTCGATGCAAAACAAAAAAGCGTGATGCTTCTTCACGCTTTTCCTCTTTCTGCGGAGATGTGGTCGCTACAACTCGATGCGCTCGCCGACAACGGCTACGCCGCCCTCGCGCCAAACGCTTTCGGCTTTGACGATTCGCCGCAAAAACAGAATTGGACGTTCAACGATTACGCCGACGCGCTCGCCGAGTTGATGCAATCGCTCGGCATTTCGCAAGCGACGCTCGTCGGCATTTCAATGGGCGGATACACAGCCTTCGCCTTTTGGAAAAAATATCCCGATAAAGTCAAATCGCTTGTCCTGTGCGCGACGCGCGCCGACGCCGATTCGCCCGAAGCCAAAGCCGCTCGAATGGAGTTCATTGATGCGCTCTTGAAAAACGGAATTGAAGAAGCCGTCAAGCGAATGATTCCAAAACTTCTCAGCGCAACGTCTCACCGCTCTCGCCCTGAACTTCTCAAGCGGGTTGAATCTATCATTCGCAAGCAGTCCCCACAAGCGATTGAGGAAACGCTCAAAGCCCTTGCCTCACGCGACGATTCCGTTCCGCTTCTCGCGTCCATCAACGTGCCGACGCTCGTGATCGGTGGCGCAGAAGACGCTTTGATGAGCGAAGCCGTCTTGAAAACCATTCACAGCGGCATTTCAAACAGCCAAATGCACATCATTCAAGGCGCGGGACATCTCCCGAACCTCGAGGAACCCGACATTTTCAACTTTTACCTTTTAGAACGCTTGCGCAACCTTTAAGACCAATGTTTCTTTTCATTGATGGGGCAAGTCCCTCGTTCAGTCTCGAGAATTTTTTCCTCACTTTCATTCCGCTCTTCGTTGCGATTGACGCGCCGGGTGCCCTGCCGATTTTCATTGGTCTCACACAGTCGTTTCCCGATGACCAACGTCGCCGCCTCACGACGCAAGCTGTGCTTACGGCGTTTGCCATCGCCATCGTGATTATGATTGGCGGACAACAGATTTTCGGTTTTCTTGGCATCACCATCTCCGATTTCCGAATCGCAGGCGGCTTAATTTTGCTTCTTCTTGCGATTCGCGATTTAGTGCAGTCGGGTGCCGACGAGTCCAAACAGCCTGCCGACCCTGAACACATCAGCATCGTTCCGCTTGGCATTCCGCTCATCGCGGGTCCTGCCGTGCTCACCACTTTGCTGATTCTCAACGACGCTTACGGCTTTCTGATGACGACGCTCTCGCTCATCTTGAACCTGTTGATTGTGTTTTTGCTCTTCTACTTTTCGGAGTATGTGCGGAAGCTGATGGGACCAAACGGCGCGAAAGCGGTCGCGAAAGTTGCCGCGTTATTTATGGCGGCAATCGCCGTGATGATGATCCGCGTCGGCATTTTAGACGTAATTTCCCAAGTCAAGTAATTAGAGCAATCGTTTGAGCACATTAGCAAATCGCCCCGCCGCTTCGCTTGCCTGCTCCATCGTATTAAACTTCGAGAACGAGACCCTCACGCTTGCACGCGCTTCGTGTTCGGTTTTTCCAAGTGCTAAGAGCACATGCGACGGCTTCGCTGTTCCGCTGGTGCACGCGCTTCCGCTTGAAACAGCAATGCCTGCCGCATCTAACGCGAGCAAAAGCACATCGCCCGCGAGTTTTTGCTTGGCTGAAATCGGAAACGAGAGATTGACGATGTGCGGCAGTTTGTTTTCCAAGTCGCCGTTCAAACGAAACGGCACGTCGTTCTCTGAAAGCGCGTCGAGAAACGCTTTTTGAAGCGACTGCGCATGTAAGTTTGTTTGTTGGAGATTTTGTTGAGACCGTTTGAACGCTTTGGCGAGGGCGACACTGAACGCCACGTTTTCCGTGCTGGCGCGGCGATTGCGCTCGTGCGTTCCGCCATGCAAGAGCGATTCCATTTGAACGCCCGTGCGAATGTAAATCGCTCCAATGCCTTTTGGCGCGTGAAATTTGTGTCCTGAAATCGCCATTACATCTACGCCAAGTTCATCGACGTTGAGTTTCAATTTGCCCGCGCTTTGAACCGCGTCTGTGTGGAAAATTGCGTTGTAGGATTTTGCTATCGCCGCGATTTCCTTGATGGGGTTGATGTTGCCAAGTTCGTTGTTGGCGTGCATAATGGAAATGAGGCGCGTTTCGTTGGGGCGAATTTTGCGTTTCAAGTCGTCCAAGTCCAACCGTCCGCGCTCGTCGTGCGCGACGAAATCAACCGCCACGCCGAATTTTCTTTGAAGCCATTCGACCGTTTCCAAAACCGCCTTGTGTTCCAACTTTGACGTGATAATTTGAATCGGCTTGCCAAGCGTTGCCAACACAACGCCTTTGAGGGCAAGATTATCGGCTTCTGTTCCGCTCGATGTAAAAAAGACTTCCGATGGCTTCGCGCCGATTTCTTTCGCCAGTTCTTCTCTTGCGAGTTCGAGCGCGTTCCTCGTTTGCTGTCCAAACGAATGAATCGAGGAAGCGTTTCCGAAATGTTCATCGAGAAATGGCTTGATTTCATTGATGATTTCAGGCGCGACAGGCGTTGTCGAGGCGTTATCGAGATAAATGCGATTCATTTTGAACGACGGTTGTTAAACTTTTGACAATCTTTTGACGCGAACAAAAGCAACTTTGCGATTTTTCAAACGAACATCACAAAGCGCGTTAAGCGCATTTCGCCAATTTTAATTTCAATTATTATGAAGCCAAACATTACGCTTTTCACGCTTTTGCTTTCCGCCCTCTTCGCTTCGTTTTCGCTTTCCGCTCAAAGTTTGCGACTCGAATACTCGGAAGATGACGATGAGATTGAATTCCTTGATGAACACGATGAAGAAGACGACTCGCGCGACAAAAAGAAGAAGAAACACGCGCTTGAACTTGATGCGGAAAAAGGACGCATTTACTACTACCATTCCGAAAACAAACGCCAACGCTCAAAGATTCGCCGCAAGTGGCATAACGCGTTCGACCGCTTTTACGACGATATGCCGCTCTTTAAGTTCGAGAAGAAGCCTTCGGTGAGCGTCGCCTTCGGCACGCAAGGCTCGCTTTACGCTCCCCCCAACGCTCCAATCGCATTCACCTATTTTGATGCGTCGCTCGGCTACGTCAAAGACGAATTTTCTTTTAGCGAGGTAACGCGCTACGGACATCAATACTTGTTTCTCTCGAACCAACGCGACCTCGATGCGAGTTTGAGTTTCAACGCTTTGACGGGCATTGGGTCAACGGCTTGGCGGGTCGGATTGGGCAGTCGTCAAGGCTATGGTTATCAGAGCGGCGAATTTTCTTTTACGCCCTATCATGGCAACGCGGCGGTTTGGACGCACATCAATTACGCGAATTTCGCTTCGCTTTCCGAGTCGGAACGACTGTTGCTTGCGGATTACAACAACGCCATTCGCTTCGGCACGATGACGGAAGGCGGCTTGCGCGTTAGATTCATCGCGCCCATTGCGTTGGATATTTCGTTTCAGCGAACGATTGTGATGCGCCGCTTCGTGTTTTGGCAATGGGTTGGAAGTTACGGGCTTGAAGCTTTGTCGCAATCGCTTCTCGACGGATTCATTCGGGAAATTTACAAGTCGTCGCCCGTCTTCGCTCCGATTATGAACTTCGCGCTCAAAAATGGTTTGGCTTACGGCATTTACCAACTGCGACGCGAGAAGATGAACGTTCCGTTTGACAGCGAAGCCCCTCTTCACTTCGATATGTTTCGCGTCGGCGCAACTTTTTCTTTTTGAGATTTTTCAAACGGCGATAACGACGACTTTTTCTTGGAATTTTTCGCCCAAAAAATCAATCGAATGTTGCTCGATGTGTTCAGGAAAAGCCAGCCGCTCCGCGCCGTCAATCAAGGCTTGTCCGATTTCTTCTTCCAAGTCTCCGCCTTTAAGGCAAAGCAGTTTGCCGCCTTTTTTGAGGAGCGGTCGGCACCACGCGCACAGTTCGGGCATCGCCGCGACTTGTCGGCTGACAATGACGTCGAACTTGACGTTCTTTAATTCATCGGAGCGAGATTTTTGAGCCAACGCATTTTTCAGTTCCAGCTTTTGAATCATATCCGCGCAAGCCGCGATTTTTTTTCCGATGGAATCGATGAGCAAAAAGTATGTATTCGGAAACACAATCGCGAGCGGGATTCCGGGCAATCCGCCGCCCGTTCCTAAATCCAAGACGCGCTCTTTGGGCTTGAACGAATGAAATAATCCAATCGCAAGCGAATGAAGCACGTGCTTCGTCAGAACCGCGTCTTCGTCTTTGCGCGAAATGAGATTGACTTTTTTATTCCAGTCCAAGAGCAATTCAGCGTATTTCCACAGTTGCGCTTGTTGATGTTCAGTCAGTGAAAGTCCTTTTTCGCTTAGGAGTTTGACAAGATTTGTCAGTTCTGTGCGGTTCAAATCACATTGCGGTTTTGTTTCTGAAAGTTCGTTCAAAGATATGTATTTTTATCGTCTCGTATTTTTACGCCAACGCATCTTGTTTTGCTGAATATGCCAAACAGATTTTTTCTTCTGCTCATTTTTGGAACGCTCTTGTTGCTGAATGCTTGTCGGAGCACAAAAGAAGCAACAACGCTTGACACCGAGTCCGTCACGCGCGATAGCCTTGCGAGCGTGAATGGCAAAGCCTTTTTCATCAAAGGAATTGACGCATACAACCAAAAGTCATTTTCAGAAGCACTAACGGCATTCAAATCCGCAGAGCCGTTCATTTTCACAGGCACGAAGTTCAACGCCAACGATAAAGCCTTGCTCTACAACGCGATTGGCAAGTGCTTTTTCTTTTTAGGCAGCGCCGATTCCGCTTCTTATTACTTCACCGCCGCACAAATCCTCGAGCCGCAGAACTACGAAGCCTACAACAACTCGGGCTATATCAAATTTATTCAGCGCGAATACGATTTAGCCATTTCCGATTTCAAAAAATCTCTCTTGATTAAACCCGATTACGGCGAAGCCATTGAGAACCTCAAACTTGCCGAAGAGTTTAAGTCGGGCAAACTCACTTGGGACGCCGAAGCACTTTTTGAGAAAGCCGAACAGATGCAAAACATCGAGGAGAAAATCTCGCTTTATTCGCGCCTTACACAGTTACAGCCAAACTTTGCCGATGCAAAAAATAATCTTGGCGTTGCACTCTTTCGCGCCGGTCGCCTTGACGATGCTTTGAAGGTTTTTACCGAACTCACGGCGCAACATCTTGATTACGCGATGGGCTATAACAACTTGGGTTTCGTGAGTGAAGCCAAAGGCTTAAAAGATGATGCCGTTTCGCATTATCGCAAGGCAATTCAACTCGATTCGCGGTTTATTTTAGCGTTGGAAAATTTGTCATCCGTTCTTTACGACCAAGCCGATTATGACGGTGCAATCAAAGCCGCCAAGGAAGTTCTGCTTTATGAGCCGAATAACACCGATGCCAAAACGCGCATCGCAATGTGCGAAAAGCATCTCAAAAACAAACGAAAGAAAAAGTAACCTTATTTGCTCTATCATCATGGAACGCGCACATGCACAATCCATCTCTGCTGCGATTGAACACACATATGCCGACGAGCACCCGAACCTTTTCGCGGTGATTATGGCAGGTGGTTCAGGCACAAGGCTTTGGCCACTTTCGCGCCGACATTTGCCTAAACAGTTTTTAGATTTCTTCGGCGACGGCACGATGATTTGCAAAACCGTTGAACGATTGAAAGGACTCGTGCGCGATGAAAACATCATCATCGTTACCAATGCGTCGGGGCGAAAACTTGCACGCAAACAGTTGCCGAACATTCCCAAGAAAAACATCATTGTCGAGCCAGTCGGCAGAAACACAGCGCCCTGCATCGCGTTGGCGACGGCGTTCATCAAAAAACGCAATCCCAACGCCGTGATGTGCGTGCTTCCTTCCGACCACGTGATTCAAAACGTCGCCCGTTTTCAAGAAACCTTGCGCGCCGCCGTCGAAGTGGCAGAACGAACCGCCGCGCTCGTAACGATTGGAATGAAGCCCACGCGCCCCGAAACGGGCTACGGCTACATTCAAGCCGAAGACACGAACCCCGAAATCACCACGTCCATCAAAGTGCGCTTCGGCGTGAACGCGCACAAGGTTAAAACCTTCGCCGAAAAGCCCGACATTGAAACCGCTCAACGCTTTTTAGAGAGCGGCGATTTCCTTTGGAACAGCGGCGTGTTCATTTGGCATGTCAATGCCATCAGCCGCGAGTTTGAACGCTCAATGCCGCAACTCTATCTCGATATGCAAACGATTCAGAACGCCGTTGGAACGCGCAACGAAAAAGCGACGATTGAAAACGTCTATAGTTGGACGCACTCGATTTCCATTGATTACGGCGTGATGGAAAAAGCCGATTCCGTTTATGTGCTGGAAGGCGATTTCGATTGGTCGGACGCAGGCAGTTGGGACGAGATTATGAAGTTTCGCGACCACAATTTAGAGCGCGAAGAAAATCAAAACCTTTTGCTTCACGAGTCGCCAAATACGCTCGTCTTCAAGCCGAAGCATAAAACGATCGCGGTGATTGGCATTGAAGACGCCATCATCGTTGAAACCGCCGACGCGCTTCTGATTTGCAAACGCGGTCGCTCGCAAGACGTCAAAAACATCGTCGATGCGTTAAAGCGCAAAGAAATGGAGCAATACATCTAACGCTATCATCGCTATGAAAAATTTTATTCTCGTCGTTGCGTTTCTCTTTGCTTGCGTTAGCGCGGCATTTGGGCAGTCGTCAAAAATCACCCCCGCTCTTGCTTCTCGCCTGAATGCGCTGTCGGAGCAAGATGAAATCAAAGCCCTTGTAACGCTTTCGCGCAAATCGTCAGCGGTGATTCGTCCCGAAGATATTTTGTCGGAGCGCGCGATTAAGCGGCGAAAAAAAATGGTTCAAGCGGGCGTTCTGCCAAGCGTGATTACGAATGAGGATTTGCCATTCGACCCTGCGGATATGCGCGCTCTTGAACAGGCAGGTTTTCGCATCAAACATCAATTAAAGGGATTGCATAAGGTTAGCGGGACGATTCGGAAGTCTGATTTGATTCGTCTCTCGTCCATTTCATCAGTTCTTGAAATTGACGTCGTCAAAGCCTTTCGCCGTCCGCCCGAAATTGAATCGCCGGTGTCTCCTTCTCCACCTCAACCATCAACAACCTATTCAACTCATGTTCTCAACTACGGCGCATCGTTTGGACAACTCAATCAAATCAATGTGCCTGCCGCGCATGATTTGGGCTATACAGGTCAAGGCGTGCTGATTGCCAATTTTGATGCGGGATTCAGCAACTTGACGCACGAAGCGTTTAGCACGATGACGATTGTTGCGCGCAAAGATTTTGTTACAGGTCAAAACAATACCGTCGCGCCAAATTCGCACGGCACGCTCACGCTTTCAGCCGTAGGCGGCTTCAAAGAAGGACAACTCGTCGGTCCTGCGTTCAATTCTCACTATGCGCTTGCTCGCACCGAAGACGCAGGCTCTGAAACGCCTGTTGAAGAAGATAATTGGGCGGCGGCTGTTGATTGGGCAGATAGTTTAGGCGCAGACATTATCACCAGTTCGCTTGGCTACCTTGAGTTTGACCCGCCTTTTCCATCATACACTTGGCAACAGATGAACGGACAAACTGCCGTTAGCACGCTTGCCGCTCGCCGTGCGGCGCGTCTTGGCATTGTGGTTTGCAACAGCGCGGGCAACAGTGGCATGGTTCCGCTCCCTGCCAATACGCTCGGCGCACCTTCCGATGCCGATAGCATTTTAACCGTCGCCGCCGTCAATAGTTCGGGCGTTCGCGCCAGTTTTAGTTCGGTTGGTCCGACGGCTGATGGCAGAATAAAACCTGATATTGCGGCGCAAGGCGTAGGCGTTCGCTCCGCCGCATCGAGTGGAAATAATTACACAAGCGCCAGCGGCACGTCGCTTTCTTGTCCGCTCATTGCGGGCGTTGCCGCGCTCGTGCTTTCCGCGCACCCGAACCTGACCCCAATGCAAGTTATTGCCGCCATTAAGTCTACGGCTTCAAACGCTAATGCGCCGAATCGCGAAATTGGCTGGGGCATCGCCAATGCGCTCGCCGCCATCAACTTCTTTCCGCTCTCTTATCGCCAAACGCCGCTTGCGCCGAAGGATTTCGCGCTCCATCAAAACTATCCCAATCCGTTCAATCCCGCTACCGTCATTCGCTACGAACTGCCAACGGCGAGCGTCGTTAAACTTCAAGTCTTTGATGTGTTGGGAAGGGTTGTGGCGACTTTGTCGAATGAAAAAAGAGACGCGGGCATTTACGAAGCGGTCTTCAACGCAAGCATGCTTTCAAGCGGAACTTATTTTTATAGACTGCAAGCGGGAAGTTTTGTAGAGACAAAGAAGATGATGCTGGTGAAGTAACGTGGCGAAGTGGATTCTCGCCTGCGCGGGAATCACAACGCGGAGCGTTGGAAAATCTGACTGGATTCTTCGCTTCGCTCAGAATGACGGCTTGCATCGCTTGTCGTTCCGAACTGAGCAAGGAATCCGCTTCAAACAGAACGCCTACGTTCCTTTCTGCTTCAAAAAAAAATTTGACGACGTTTGGAAAATCGAATTTCGCGCCGTTTATTTGCGCTCGTTAGTTCGTTCTTTTACAATTTTTCTTTTTGAGTTCGTCATCAAGAAAGGCAGAGGGTTCGCGCCCAATGAAGCCTTAGCAACCGTTCAAAACACAGTTCAACGCTTGTTTGAAAATGGTGCTAATTCGCGCCCGTTCAATCACGATGGGAGAGATGACAGAAAGAACACGCTCAACCTCAAAGTTTTGAAGCCTCTTTCTGCACCCGTCGGAAAGAGGTTTTTTCGTTTTTGAGAACCTGCTTTCCGATTGCCGCGCCCCAATGCCGCTCTTGCCGATTCGCTCGCTTTTTTCTAACAATTAAACTCACAATCACTATGTCGGCAACAAACGGAAAGCCACGCAATTTTCGCTACGAAACCCTGCAAGTTCACGCGGGTCAATCGCCCGACAGCGCAACCAACAGCCGCGCCGTCCCGATTTATCAAACGTCCTCTTATGTGTTCAACAACTCCGAGCACGGCGCAAATCTGTTCGCGCTCAAAGAGTTCGGCAACATTTACACGCGCATCATGAATCCAACGAGCGATGTGTTTGAAAAGCGTGTTGCGGCACTTGAAGGCGGCATTGCCGCGCTCGCCGTATCAAGCGGACAAGCGGCGCAACTGCTTGCCATCTCGACGATTGCGCAAGCGGGCGAAAATATCGTCTCGACCAGTTACCTCTACGGCGGCACTTACAATCAATTCAAGGTCTCGTTCCCGCGATTAGGCATCAAGGTGAAGTTTGTCGACGGCGATAATCCCGACGATTTCAAAAAAGCCATCGACGACAAAACCAAAGCGATTTACCTTGAAACCATCGGCAATCCGAAATTCAACATTCCAGATTTTGAAGCCATCGCCAAAGTCGCTCACGACGCGGGCGTTCCGCTCATCGTCGACAACACCTTCGGCGCGGCAGGCTACTTGTGCCGACCGATTGAGTTCGGCGCAGACATCATCGTCGAATCGGCGACGAAATGGATTGGCGGACACGGCACGAGCATCGGCGGCGTGATTGTCGATTCAGGCAACTTTGATTGGGGCAACGGCAACTTCCCGATTTTCACTGAACCCAGCCCCGGCTATCACGGCTTGAAATTCAATGAAGTCTTTGGCAAGGGCAACGCGAATGGCTTTCCGAATATTGCGTTCATCATTCGTGCGCGCGTCGAAGGCTTACGCGATTTAGGTCCTGCGCTCTCGCCGTTCAATTCGTTTCTCTTCCTGCAAGGGCTTGAAACGCTTTCGCTTCGTGTAGAACGCAGTGCTTCTAATGCGCTCAAACTTGCGCAATGGCTTGAACAGCACGACGCCGTTTCGTGGGTCAGTTATCCCGGCTTGCCGTCGCACCCCTATCACGCGAATGCGAAAAAGTATTTGCGCAATGGCTTCGGCTGTGTGCTTTCCTTCGGCGTGAAAGGCGGATTTGACGCGGCGCAAACCGTTATCAACAACCTGCAACTTACCAGCCACCTTGCTAATGTTGGCGACGCAAAAACGCTCATCATTCACCCGACGGCGACGACGCACCAACAACTCAGCGAAGAAGAACAACGCTCCGCAGGCGTTACGCCTGAACTCCTTCGCGTCTCGGTCGGCATTGAACACATCGATGACATCATCGAGGACTTTGATTACGCGCTTTCAAAAGTTGGCGTAACGGCATAGTTCGTTCTGCGATTTAGCGCGATTTGACTAAAAGGGCGGAAGACGATTCCGCCTTTTGTTTTTTGGCTCGCTTTGAAATTCCATAGGCTTTTTTCTATATTTGCGGCTCTTTTGAACAAAATTTTCAGATTAACGACATCAATGCCACAACACAAATCAGCCGAAAAGCGTGTTCGTCAGTCCAAGCGACGCAATGCTTACAACAAGCAGAACAAGTCGGAAATGAAGTCGCTCATTAAATCCGTCAAGAAAATCGTTGCCAGCAAAGGTTCGCAAGAAGACGCAAATAAAGCCTTGAGCGCAACGTTTAAGAAACTTGACAAAATGGCGACGAAGGGCATCATTCATAAAAACAACGCGGCGAATAAGAAGTCAAAACTTACCAAACTCGTTAAGACGCTGAGCGCGCCTGCACAAGCCTAAACGATTTTCAACCGAGAAGCCGAAGCCCGCACTTCGGCTCTTTATCTTCCAACAATGCACAACTCGCCCGTCTTCCGATGCTTGCCTATCTTATCGGAACGCTTGCCGAAAAATCCCCTATTGAAGTGGTCATTGACGTGGGCGGCATTGGCTATGCCGTCAGCATTACGACCAGCACGCACCAGCAACTTCCCGCGCTCGGCGAAAAAGTCAAACTCTTTACTTACCTTCACCTCCGCGAAGACGCAGTCTCGCTTTACGGTTTCGCCACCGACGAAGAACGCCAAGTCTACAAACTGCTCCTGACCGTTTCAGGCGTTGGACCGAAAATGGCACAAACGATTCTTTCAGGCATGAACGCGGGCGAACTGCGCGAAGCCATCATCGCGAATAATGTTCGTGCGCTTACAACTCTTTCAGGCGTCGGAAAGAAAACCGCCGAGCGCATTATGGTCGACCTGCGGGATAAAATCACCAAATTGGATTTGAAATCCTCAATCGCGATTCCTGTTCAAAGCGATGCACAGCAAGCACGAAGCGATGCCTATTCCGCACTGCTTGCATTGGGCTACTCAAAATCTGTCGCCGAAAAAGCCTTACGCGCCGCCATCGCCGAATCGCCCAACGCCAAAGTCGACGAACTTATTAAACTCGCTCTCAGAAACACACAAGAATAGCACGCAAGAAAACTTAACGACACTTAACACTGATGTTCACTTATCAAGATGCGATTGATTTTCTCTTCCCGCTACACCGATTTGGAATGAAGATGGGATTGGAAACGATAGAAACACTTTGCAAAGCATTAGGCAATCCTGAACGCAAAATGGGCAGAGTGATTCACGTGGCAGGCACAAATGGAAAAGGCTCGACTTCAGCGATGATTGCGTCAATTGCCAAAGAGAGCGGCGAGAAGGTCGCGCTTTACACTTCCCCACACTTGATTGACTTCACGGAGCGCATTCGTCTCAATGGCGTTCCGATTCCACAAGAAGCTGTTGCCGAATACACGCGCTTTTTGCGTCCGCTTGCCGAATCGACAGGCGCGACTTTTTTTGAAGTTACAACCGCCATCGCCTTCAAATACTTCGCCGATAGCAACGCGACGCTCTCCGTTATTGAAGTCGGCATGGGCGGACGGCTCGACGCTACGAACGTCGTTCAGCCTCACTTGTGCATCATTACCCCGATTGGGCTTGACCATACCGAATGGCTCGGCAATGACATTCCGACGATTGCTCTTGAAAAGGCAGGCATTATCAAGCAAGGCGCAAGAACGATTCTCTCGCACCAAACGCTCGACGCGATGGAAGTTTTAACGCGCGCCGCCAAAGAAAAAAAATCTAAACTCACGATTGCGCCGTCCATTACGCGCATTGGCTCAGCGACAAGTTCTATCGGCAAAATGCGATTCCATTTGCATAGCGCGCGCCAAAGTTATTATGGCTTGGAAACGCCGCTATGGGCAGAATATCAACGCGAAAACTTACGCACCGCAATTATTGCCGCTGAATACTTGAATTTTTCTGAAAGTGCGATTCGCAACGGACTTTTGAACCTGATTGAAAATACAGGGCTTCGCGCTCGATTGGAGGTTGTCTCGCGCAGTCCATTGATTTTGCTCGATGTCTCGCATAATCCGCATGGCGCTGACGCAACGATTGAAGCCTTGAAAAAACATCGGAAAGAATTTGAAAATCTGCTCGTTGTTTTCGGGGTTATGCAGGATAAAGACGCCAAAAGTATGCTTATGAAACTTGGGGAACTTGCTTCTCGATTTTTCTTTGCGACACCGCAAACTGAGCGCGCACTTTCAGCGGCGTATCTTGAAACTCTTTCTCACGAACTTCAACTTAACGGAACAGCATTTACTTCAACTGACGAGGCATTCTCCGCCGCAAAGTCTCTTGCAACCGCTTCGGATTTAATTTTAATAACAGGCTCATTTTATCTTGCGGGTGAAGCCATCACGCATTTTCCGATTGCTCATCAAAACGCTTCGGCTTGATTCGCTGTGTGAGTTTTTATGTCTTCAATGTTAATTGGCTTGTTCGCTTGCAAGCGGAAGTTCAATGACAAACAGAGAGCCTTTGTCTCGTCCGTCGCTGTGTGCATAAACCCTTCCGCCGTGAAGTTCAACCACTTGTTTGACGATGGAAAGCCCCAAGCCAGTTGAGGATTCGCCCGCTGTTGGTCGTGCAGAAAGCCGTTGAAACTTCCCAAACATTTTGGTTTTGTCTTCTTCCGTGAATCCCAATCCTTCATCTCTGACTTCAAAAATAGCAATGCTTTTTTCTGGAACTTTTGCAGTTTTAATCCAAATGGTTTTTCCGTTTGGAGAATACTTAGTGGCGTTTGAAACGAGGTTATCAATGACATCAAACATTCGGTCGTAATCGCATCGCGCAAGACAATTTGGCGCGAGTTCAAGTTTGATGCGTTGCTTTTTGCGCTCGACATTTTGCCGCTGATTGTTTGCGACGGAAGCGGCGATGACGGAAAGGTCGATTGGTTGAAGCAACAGTTCAACTTTGCCCTGCTCCATTGCGGAAATATCGAGCAAATCGGAAATCAATTTTGACATGCGTTGCGAATTTCGCTTAATGGCGGAAATCATTTCGCCCAGTTCTGCCAGTTGCGAGGGGGCATTTTGCTTTCCTTTGAGGTTATCGAGGGTTTCCTCGATGACACCCGCAAAGCCAGCAATCACCGAGAGCGGATTGCGCAAGTCGTGCGCGGCGATTCCAAGAAACTCGGTTTTAATGGCATTTGCTTGTTCGGCAAGCTGTTTTTGTCGCTCCGCTTGTTGGCGTTGCTGGTCAGCGATTTTGTGGAGCCGCTCCGCTTCTTTGAGCGCGTGTGATAAGGCTTCATTGGCTTTTTTCAATTCCACATTTCGGAGTTGAAAAATTTTCTTTTCACGCTCGGCACGCTCGACTTCAAACTTCATTTGCAAACTGCGAATCTTACGCGACGCCTCTTGATTGTAAATTTCTTCGCGACTTACTTCATACTTTTTGTGATACTCTACTGCATCTACAAAATTGCCTTCCAATTCATAAACCGCCGCAAGCGATTTGTAAGCATTGCAAATCAGTTCAAGTGCGTTTATGCGCTGTGCAATCGCAAGCGCATCGAGAATAAATTGACTGGCTTTGGAATAATGTCCAAGACTGTGATAGACCGCGCCGATGTTGTTTAGTGCAAGCGCAATACTTTGCTTATCGTCGTATTGCTCAAATACTGCGAGGCTTTTGTTCAGATAATCGAGAGATTGTTCATAATTCCCGATGAGATGATAAAACGTGCCGATGTTCAAAACCGCACTTGACCAGCCGAGTTTATCGCCGACTTCTTCGGCAAGATTCATGCTTTCGATATAGTAATCCAGCGCATTGCCAATATCGCCCAAGCGTTCATAGACATTGCCAATGTTTGAAAGCGAGCGCACCTGCCCGAACCCGTCGCCCGTTTTCTTTTTGAGTTCCAAACTTTTAAGGTGATACTGAAGCGCACTTTCAAACTCGCCTTGCTTTTGATAAATGTTTCCAATGTTGTTGTAAGATGTCGCAGTTCCCTTGTCGTCGCTCGCTTCTTCGTTAATTCGGAGCGACTCGAGATAATAGTCGAGCGCATTGGCAAACGCGCCTAAATTTTCATATGAAATTCCGATAACGTTTAAGACCGATGCCTGTCCTTGCGCATCGTTTTCTTCTTCAAACAGCCCCAAGGCTTCAATAGACTTGATGAGCGCGTCTTCATATTGCGCAAGAATTTGACTGCACATCGCTTCGTTGCGCAGGCTATACGCCAGCCCGCGCTTATATCCGATTTGTTGCGCCAGTTGATAGGCAGTTCCCGAGAGTTCAATGGCACTTGTTGTGTCGGTGTAGCGGAGCGACCATGCTTGGTCGTTGAGTGCATCGACTTGCTCTTCAAGGCTTTGCGAAACTTGATACGACATTGGTTTTTTCAAAGATGGTTCAAATTCAATTTTTTATCGGCAATTCAATCGTGAAACTTGCGCCTTTGTCTTTTCCGTCGGAGTATGCCCAAATTGCGCCGCCATGCATTTCGACAAGTTGCTTGACAATGGAAAGCCCAAGCCCCGTGCTTGATTCGCCGCCTGTTGGCTTTGCTGAAAGTCGCTGAAAGCGTTGAAACAGCCGCTTTTTTTCTTCTTCCGAAAAGCCTTGCCCTTCGTCGCTCACTGAAATTTGCGCGACAGGCGTATCGGTAATTTTCTCCCCGTTTTCACACCGAGCAACACGCACGCAAATTGTTTTTTCAGGATAAGAATACTTAATAGCATTAGAGATGAGGTTGTCGACAATTTCGCGCAGTCGGTCTTCATCTACAAATGCGATGATGTTATCGGCAATCTCTTCTTTTATCTCAATGCGTTTCTTTGCGGCACGATGTTCATAACTGGCAACGATAAGCATGGCTAACTGCCCAACATCAACTTTTTTGCGATTGAGTGTAATGTTTCCGCTTTCGATTTCGCTCATCTCTAAAACTTTTTCAATACTGCCGAGCATTCGCTCTACAAATTCAATGATGAGATAAAGCATGCGCTCTTGCTGATGCTTATCGAGCGTGGCTAAAACGCCTTGCACAAGGTCTAAAATTGCGGTGAGCGGACTTTTGAGGTCATGTGCCGCAATGGCTAAAAGTTCGCTTTTGAGTTGATTGGCTTCTTTGAGGGCGGTATTGGCTTCGGCGAGCATTTCGTTGGCTTTGGCAAGTTCGATATTTTTTAGGCGATAAATTTCAGCCTCTTGAAGTGCTTTCTGTAAGTTTGCACGCGCATCTAAGGCGTGAACGCGCTCCTCACTTTTCTCTTCGAGCAGTTGTGCTTGGGCTTGTTGAAAAATTTTGAAGTATGCAAATGCTTGTTTGAGGTCGCCTTTGGCTTCAAAAATCGTAGAGAGTTCTTTGCTGATTTCGGCAAGATATTTTTTGGAGCGTAGTTCTATTGCCGCCTCGCGTGCTTTGAGCAAATACTCCAATGCTTTCTCTCTTGCTTGTTCATCTTGACTTTCTTGATTGTAAAATTTTCCGATGTTGAGCAAGGTTTCCGCCTCAAAGAGTTTATCGCCGACTTGCCGCATAATCCCCAAGCTTTTTTCGTAACAGGAGAGCGCGTCGCTGTGTTTTCCTTTTTTGACGAAGAGCAATCCAAGATTGTTGAGCGCGTTGGCTTCACCTTGCTTATCACCAAGTTCGGCGTAAATCTCGCAACATTCATTGTAGAATCGAATCGCTTTATCGTCTTCCCCGAGTTTGACATAGATGAGTCCGAGATTGTTGAGCGCATTAGCATAGCCTTGCAGATTTTTACATCGACGAAATCGCTCAATGCCGCGCAGTCCGTAATCGCGTGCTTCGTGATATTTTCCCAATCGGTAGTAAATAATGCCGATGTTTGTGAGCGTTGCCGCTTCGCCTTCTTCATCTTTAATTTGCTGACGAATGTCCAACGCTTTGAAGTAATAAGAGAGCGCGGTTGGATAATCTTCTAAACGGAGATAAAGGTTGCCGATATTGTTGAAACTTGCGCCGACGCCTTCCTTATCACCGTTTTTTTCGCGCATCTCGATGGCACGCAAATGGCAGTTAAGGGCTTCAATATCATTTCCGAGTCGTTCAAACGTGTTTCCAAGCCAGTTGATTGCCTTAGCTTCGCCGAGTTCATCGCTTGCTTCCGACATTTCTTTAACGGCTTCCAACAGGCGCGTTTTTGCTTCTGCGATTTCTCCCAAAACCCAATGTGCAACGCCCTGATTGAGCAAACTATACGCTCTGCCTTTGGCATAATTCGTTTGCTCCGAGAGCGCAAGTGCCTCTTGACCAAGTTTGAGCGCGTGTTTTGGATTTTGAAAATGTGCCGCCCAACTCTGCGTGTTTAGTGCGTCAATCTGTGCCGATTTTTCTGACGACGAAAATAACTCTGACTCGATTGGGTTTTGATGATCCATTCGTCTGTGAATTTTATAGGCTTTCAAACTTAACATAAGGATTTTCCACTTTCATCGGAAATGGGAAGTTTCGCCTGATGCGCTCGGCGGGCACAAAACAAAAAGCGCACGGCTTCATTCCGTGCGCTGGGCGATACTCTCCGTATCGCGTCTGTATCCGTTCTTGCTCCCGAAGGATTACAACGGCGGATTAACCGATTCTCTCAAAACTAAGTTCTTGACTTTCACCCCGATGACTTGGCTTCCGCGAATAGGTTGCGTGAAGATTTGTCGGGCATCTACTTTGAAATTTCCATAGACATAATCAACTTCTTTTCCGTAAGGCAACCATTCCCAACGGGTGTTGATTTCAAGATAGAACTTTGCGTCTTGGTCGTAGTCGTTTTTGACTTCAAACTGAATCGCGCGTTCATTGAGGTGCTGATAGCGATAAGAAAGTAAGTTTTGCTGTCCGTCTCTGATTGGAATCCAGTCGCTCCATGCGGCGGGTTCAGCAGTTTTTGCGGCGGTAAGTAGCATTACAACCGTGAGCAAGGCGAGAAACAGTGGAAATTTGACAATGCTTTTCATGATGACCTCCAAATACGAATTAAATTGATTTAATATGCTTTCGGAAGTCTGGCAGATAGAGGCAAAGTGTCGGAAGGTAATGTAAGATTCTTCTCGGCAGGTTGCGTGTCGTCAGACACTTCAAACTTGTAAAGAACTTTTGACTTCCTTTACGGTGCGTTCCCAAAAGAGTTC
Organism: Candidatus Thermochlorobacteriaceae bacterium; assembly: GCA_029263855.1. Lineage (GTDB taxonomy): Bacteria > Bacteroidota > Chlorobiia > Chlorobiales > Thermochlorobacteraceae > JANWWM01. The sequence goes on from JAJUFC010000008.1 coordinate 40,373, forward strand.
CCATTTTTCAAAAAAAATTTCAACTTTTTTGCAGTTTGTTACGCATCGCTTGATTGAGTATTTTAGAGCCAATTTCTTCAGGCTCAAATTTTCAACTTCTTCTCGTTTTTCCAATGCTTGCCGTGCCGAATACGCTGAATACCAAAGATTTTCGCGTCTCGCTTGTCGGTGCAGGTGCATTGGGCACGGCGATTGCACGGCGGCTCTCGAGCGTTGGCTACCGATTTCTCTCGGTCGTGAATCGCACAATCAGCGACGCTCAATCTCTTGCAGGAAGTCTCGGCGTTACAGAGTATTCCGACACAATTGACTCAGTTTCCCCGAACACTAATCTTCTTTTGCTGACGGTTTCTGATTCCGCGTTGCAGTCGGTTACCGAAAAATTAGCGACACTTCGTCTCCCCTTTCATCATTTAACGGTCGTGCAATTTTCAGGTGCCCTCACGACCGATGTGCTTCGTCCGCTTTCGCAGAAAGGCGCGCATACCATTTCGCTCCATCCATTCCAAACCTTTCCAAAAGGGATTTCGTCGCACGATGCCGAATCACTCTTCAAATGCTTTTTCGGCTTGCAATCTGATGAACTCGAGGGCATTGAAGTCGGAAAAAAAATTGCACACGACTTAGGCGGAAAAGTGATGATTGTTCCCAAAGAAGCCAAAACGCTTTATCACATCGCAGGCGTGATGGCAAGCAATTATCTTGTAACACTCGCAAGTTTATCGTCCGAAGTTTTCGCCGCGCTTGGGCTTTCGCCGAAAGATGTTGCCAAAATTATCGAGCCAATTATGCGCCAAACGCTGAACAACATTGCTTCTGCACCAACCATTGCCGATGCGCTAACAGGACCGATTGAACGCGGCGACGCACAAGTCATTGCTCGACATCTGCGCGAACTTTCCGAACAAGTTCCTCACTTGCTTCCGATTTACGCCGCCTTCGCGATTGAAACCGTCCGCGTCGCCATTCACAAAGGCTCAATTTCACAAAGCGACGCTTCAGAAATTTTAGATATGCTCGAAGACATCACTCGCCGCGAAAGCACCTCCGAACAGTCCTCTTCCTCAATTTGAGTTACGATTCATTAACGCAACATCTTTCCATCGAAAGGCGTAACTTCGTAGCGTTCACAAGAACACTAAGAGAGAACAAAGCACTTTCAACAATTCAAACTCATTTAGCCATGCGACACATCTCTGTTTTTTCACTGATTCTTCTTCTCGCTGTTGCGGCTGGTTGCGGCGGTCAGAAAGCCATTCAAAAAGCCGACCTCGGCGATGTTCCTGATTGGTTTATGAATCCGCCTCGCGATAATAATCCCGACAACCCCAAAATGCTTTACGGCGCGGCAACCGAAGTTTCCCAAGATATGCAGTTCGCCATTAACAAAGCCGAAACCGCCGCTCGCTCCAACATCGCCCGCCAAGTTGAAACCACCGTGCAAGGCTTAATGGCAAAGTTCCGCGAAGAAACAGGCTCAGGGCAAGACCCACAACTTTTGCAAATATCCACAGAAGTTGAAAAGAACATCGTTAATACGAAAATCACGGGCACGCGCATCGCCAAACAGCAAATTGTTCGCGATGGCAATCTTTTCCGCGCCTATGTGCTTGTTGAATACTCCACCGAAGCATCTAAGCGCGCTTTGATTGATGAAATCAAGAAGAACGAACAAGCCTACACACGCTATCGCGCTTCAAAAGCCTTTGCGGATTTAGAAAAGGAAATTGAAAAGCAGGAGCGATAAGCCTGACAACTTTCGTATCAAAGAAGCGACCTTCGTGGTCGCTTTTTTATTGGTCAATTTTAATGACACAAAGCACACACACTCCGACATTCTTTTAATGAATAACGCGCAGCGAGTAATGAGTAACGAGAAGCAAGCCATTCTTCACTCTTCATTATTCATTAACGATGCGGTTATTATTTTTCCCGAAGTTTTGCCCTTTTTTCTTTTCTGAAATCGTCGTTTATTGGCTTTTTCTAAACCGATTCATATCTGTATTGGCGTACATCTACGACTGACTTTGTTATATTTTCAACCTGAACTTTAACCTGAACTCGTGAAGCGGCTTTCACTTTTAGCGACGATTCTTCTTTTTTCAGCGTCTATTCTGCTTGCTCAGCCTGAAGCCTACAGCCACCCCGAACTCAATTGGAAAACGATTGAGACCGAACATTTCACGGTGAGTTTTCACGAAGGGGCGGAGCGTTCAGGACAACTTGCGGCGAAAATCGCCGAAGAGGCTTACCCTGCAATTACATCGCTTTACAAGCACGACCCGGGCAAGGTTAATATCGTTATCAAAGACACGGACGATTACTCCAACGGCGGCGCGTATTTCACCGAAAATAAAATTGAAATTTGGGCACCTTCGCTTGAATTTCCATTTCGCGGTCAGCATCAGTGGCTACGCGACGTGATTACGCACGAATACACGCACATCGTAACGCTCACGGCGGCGATGAAGGTCGGCACTTTTATGCCCGCCGCGTTTATTCAAGCCTTTGGCTACGAACCGACACGTCGCAACGATATTCTCTACGGTTTTCCAAACCGCTTGGTCTCCTATCCGATTGCAGGCTTCAACGTTCCGTTTTGGCTCGCCGAAGGCGTGGCGCAATACCAACGCCCCGAACTGCGCTACGATATGTGGGATAGCCATCGCGATATGATTTTGCGTAGCGACGTGCTCGCGGGAAAAACGCCGTCGCTTTCGGAAATCTCAAACCCCGTCATTCGTCCCGGCTTCGGCGGCGAACAGTGGTATAACTACGGCTTCGCCTTCACTCGATACCTCGCCAGAAAATATGGCGAACCCTCGCTCGAACGCTTGATGAAAAACTTCGCCTCGATTTCAAACTACAACGTCGACGCCGCACTCGAAGAGACTTACAACAAGCCTGCCGAAAAAATCTATGCTGAATGGACACAATACCTCGCCCAAGATTACAAGGCGCGAACCCAATCCATCGTAGAGCAATCAGGCAAACTGATTGAACGCGAAGGAATGAACTTCTCGCCCATCTTCTCGCCCGACGGAAAGAAAATCTATTATATCTCCAATGGCGGCGCAACGATTGGCGGCTATGGAATTTTTATGCGAGAGTCGGGGAAAGATAGTTCGTTCAAAACCGCAAGTCGTCCGACCGTCAAAGATGTGTTGGTTCATCACCGCGATTCCGAATATGGCGTGTGTAAATCGTGCGGCTATCACTTTTCGGAAAGCCAATCGCTCTTGCGTGGCGTTTCATCGCGGCTTGCTATCACCAACGACGGCTCAAAACTGCTTTATTCCAAATACACAGGCACAAGTTGGAAAGTGCAACGCTATAACGACCTTTTCCTCTACGACATCAAGAACGATGAAGAAACGCGCCTCACCTATCAAAAGCGATTAGAAACGCCCACGCTCTCGCCTGATAACAAAACCTTTGTTGCCGTTGCGCAACAAGACGGCACGGAAAATCTCGTCGAAGGAAATTTCACAGCCGACACTGCCAAACAAAATCTGCACGCGCTCACGCATTTCAAAAACGGTGAGAAAGTGCTCACGCCGATTTATTCCGCTGATGGCTCAAAAATTTTCTTCGCGCTTGGCATTCGCAATCAACGCCGATTGATGCAACTCGATAGAACCTCAGGCGAACTTTCGTCACTCACCGAAGCGATTGACGAAAAAAATCCTTACCTCACGATTGATGAACGTGACCTTTCGCTCACGCCCGACGGCAAGCATTTGCTCTATGCATCTAATCCAACCGGCATCTTCAACCTTTATCGCTTGAACCTTGAAACGAAGCAGTCGGAACAACTCACCAATGTGCTCACAGGTGCGTTTATGCCGTCGATGGACAAATCGGGAAGAATTGCTTATGCGCACTATGCAAACACGGGCTACAAACTTGCCTTGTTGGATTCGATTCAGCCCGTTCAAAATCCCGACGCTGTTTATCGCAAAGAGCCAACGCTGATTGCATTTGAAGGCACTCCTGTCAATGCGCCGCAATTCGCTTCGCTCGCTTCACGCCTTTCGGACGCAACTGCTCGCGAACAATCATCACGCGATTCGCTCTACAAAAAATTGATTGAATACGACGACACCGTGATTCCGCAGTATGAAGTTCGCGAATACACGAAACTCTTTTCAACCATCAATGTTGTTCCGCTTGTTCGCTTCGATGCTTATACCAAACCGCAAGGCGGATTTTGGCAAGACGCATGGCGCGCGGCAAAGTTTGGTGCGGCGGTCAACTCGTCAGAAGTTTTAGGGCAGTTCAATTTGTTCGGCGTGTTCGCTTTCGCGCCCGGAAGTGGCTTTGCAGATGGCGCGCAAAATCCTGTTACGAAAATTTTTGAAATGGAACGCGATGCTTATCTCTCGCTTGAATACACCGACCAAACAATTCTCCCCGCCTCGATGCTTCCGAAATTTTCGCTCGATATTTTTCACATTACGCGCAATGTGCCGCAGGCAGGTCAGTTCGGCGGCTATACAACCGATTTCAGCCCGAACGATAGCACGTTCTATAACGTCTCTTTCGCCGCCACGCAGTTCGACCTTTCGCTTCGTTTCCGCATTCCGATTAACAACCTCTTCTTTCAAGCCAGCTCGTTCCGCACGACTTTCTCGCTCGGCATTTACAGTTCCAAAATTAACTCGTTCTTTTGGGAGCCGCTCGGACAAACCCTGCCCGCCAGTAGCGACAATTACTTCATCGGACGAAGCGCGTCGCTTTTTTGGAAACTGGATTTACGCGCACGCTCGTTCAATCAAAACATCAACCCGATTGGATTTCTCTCGCGCATTCGCTTGGATTACGAAAACAGCAAACTGCAAACGGGAAACGAATTTGTAGAATCTAACGGCACATTCCGCCCGGTGTATGACACCTATAAGTTCGTTCGCTTAACGACCGACTTAAACTACTACTTCCCGCTTCCGACTTGGAGCCCGCGCTTTCAGCACACACTTTCGCTTCGCACATTCGGCGCGTTCAACTTCGGCAACGAGACCGATTTCTTCTTCCACAATTTCATTTCAGGCTTAATCGGCATGCGCGGCTACGAGTTCTTCGCCATTGGTGGCGACCGCGCCGCATTTGCACATCTTGAATATCGCGTTCCGATTTTCACGAATCTCGATGTGCAGTTCTTCCATCTTTATTTCAATCATCTTTACTTCTCGACTTACTTCGACATTGGCGCGGCGTGGAGCAGACAAATTCCCTCGCTCAACAACTGGCGAAAAGACATCGGCTTCGAACTTCGCCTCGCGTCGAATTCCTTTTATGCCTTTCCAACCAGCATTTTCATCAGTGCCACTTACGGCTTAGACCAATTCGACCAACCACTCCGACGAGGCTTTGAACAACAAGGCGGGCGCAATTTTGTAACCTACGGGCGCGAATGGCTCTTTCACTTCGGCATGCTCTTCGACTTTGATTTTCTTGCCGACGAAACCATACGCGGCGCACGACTTCTACTCCGCTAAATTTTCAATTCAACTTGTATGAAATTTTTCTGTCTCGCTTTGCTTCTTTTGGTTTCTTTGGTGCATCTCTCTGCCCAAGAACCCAAACCGCACACCTTACTCAAACGAGAGCGATTGATTTCGCTTGTCTCTCACGACTCAACTCACAAGCAAGAAGTATCAATGGCGGTGCTTTCGCTGAACCGTCCGCTTGTGATTGATGGCGAATATGTGGCTTATCGTGATGCGAGCATGGTTTCACCGACGCCGACTGCCAAATTGCGTTCGCCTGTCATTGGTGTTGCGTTTTCGGCAATCGTGCCGGGCGCAGGCGAGTTTTATGCGGAAAGTTATTGGCGGTCTGCTCTTTTCTTCGTCGCCGAAGTTGCTTTGTGGGCAACGGCAGTTCATTATCAAAATAAAGGACAGCAAGGCGAGCGCGATTTTGTCGCTTTTGCTGACGGACTTGCACCCAACGGCGCTGGCTTTGCGAACGACGGCAGAACACGATGGGATGCGGTTCGTTTTGCAGAACGCATGTCGGAGATTTATACCACAGAACGGTTCCTCAATTCAGGGCTTGTTCCAAACGCGAATCAAATCAGACAAATGGCGACCGAACTCAGAACGGCGCAACGCTTAAACGAAATTCGCAATCGCGATTATCGATTCCTCAATGCTTTCGAGCGCATTGCCGTCTCTGCCGCTAACAATGCCACGCTCTCGCACACGCTTCCGCCTTACGGCGACCAGCAGTATTACGAACTCATCGGCAAATACAGCGAGTATGCGATTGGCTGGTATGATTACGATATTACCCGAATGGACAATCGTTTTGAAATTCACTCACAGGTCTACTTGCAGTATGCCTCTATGCGCGGCATGGCAAATCAAAATTTGAAAACCGCGTCAAACTTCTTCTCGCTCATTGTGCTCAATCACGCGCTTTCCGCTGTTGATGCACTGATTGCTGTCAATCAATACAACGACCGCATTCGCACTTCCATTCAATTCCAGCAAGATGCCATGACGCAGACGATTTACCCTTCAGCGTCGGTCGCCGTCTCATTTTAACTTGTATCATTGGATTTTCTGCTTTGTGGAGTCTTCCCTGCGCTCAAAGAATCGCCTGCTTCCCGCGTTCATCATTACTCAATACTCGTTATTCATTAGAAATGGATTCTTCGCTCCGCTCACCATAACTGAATGGGGGGTATCGCAGAAAAGGGCAAAGTATGCCGGAATATCTTGTTTTGAGTGGGTTCAATAGAGGGCACTCATTCACTCCGAAGCGGCAACGAAGTTTGGGGTGCGCCGAAGTTCTTTGTTCAAAGGTGAACGTTACTTGACGCAGACACCAACAAAATAGGCGCGGCATTACAACGCATCACGATTCACTCTCAACTTTTAACTTTTAACTTTTAACTTTTCACCATTTCAATCCCACATTGGTGCAATTAGAAGTCAAAATTTCCGCGTCGGGAAACTCGTTTAGCGCAAATTTCAATCCCACATTGGTGCAATTAGAAGTGGGCAAAGCTCACGCTCAAGATCTTCGTTCAAGAATTTCAATCCCACATTGGTGCAATTAGAAGGCGGAGAACGGGAACGACGAGTTGGAACGAATTGCCGCATTTCAATCCCACATTGGTGCAATTAGAAGGAAAGCGGATTTACTACGATAGTATTGTAGCGGTTGAATTTCAATCCCACATTGGTGCAATTAGAAGCCCCTGCGCACAAGCGGCGCAGGGGGGCGGGCAACAATTTCAATCCCACATTGGTGCAATTAGAAGAGGAATGCTATAACAGCGGTCCTCAAACGAAAGAGCGATTTCAATCCCACATTGGTGCAATTAGAAGTTTTTTGGTACCTCTTGGGAAGAGGTGAACGAAATGGATTTCAATCCCACATTGGTGCAATTAGAAGTCTGAAAAAAAAGCAACGATGTATCACTGCCGAGAAGATTTCAATCCCACATTGGTGCAATTAGAAGTCATTATTTTTTCAATAATAACAAAACTTAAAGACCAATTTCAATCCCACATTGGTGCAATTAGAAGGACCATTTGGTCATCGGTTCTCGTCGCCGCCAAGCCGCATTTCAATCCCACATTGGTGCAATTAGAAGATTAACTGCGTCTGGCGGACAAGCAACGTTATACTAATTTCAATCCCACATTGGTGCAATTAGAACTGCCCATTGCCATCGTGCCATCGTGCCATCGTGCCATATTTCAATCCCACATTGGTGCAATTAGAACTTCAAAAGCCACTTTAAGCGTGGCTGGACAGACGAGGAATTTCAATCCCACATTGGTGCAATTAGAACCTACAAACGGCGAGAAAAAACGCTAAATTCTTTTTCTATTTCAATCCCACATTGGTGCAATTAGAACTCTTGTTTAGGTTTGACACAATCGATCTTTCGGACTAATTTCAATCCCACATTGGTGCAATTAGAACGAAGACGCGGAGCAGTTTCTCTACGATAACAAGCACATTTCAATCCCACATTGGTGCAATTAGAACCACGCGGATTGTTGCTGTGTGCCTATACGACGAAAAAATTTCAATCCCACATTGGTGCAATTAGAACCGCGATTACGATGAAAGGAACAGAAATGATACTCCGAGATTTCAATCCCACATTGGTGCAATTAGAACTTTCAGGAACCTCCTGGAAAGAGATAACAGAAACCGCATTTCAATCCCACATTGGTGCAATTAGAACAATGGCGGGCGGGCTAACGGCACAGTGGCTAACGGATTTCAATCCCACATTGGTGCAATTAGAACTGAAAATCCTTCTTTTTTCAACGCTTTCAAAGCCCGTATTTCAATCCCACATTGGTGCAATTAGAACTCGCGGTTGAGTGCGCTGACGAGCTGATAAGAAAAAATTTCAATCCCACATTGGTGCAATTAGAACTTTTGGTAGTAAAACCTGTGAAAATCAAAAATGTAACATTTCAATCCCACATTGGTGCAATTAGAACTCAAGTTCGGCGATTCGCTTTTCCAAAAGCGTTATCATTTCAATCCCACATTGGTGCAATTAGAACCCGCCGACGACATCGTCAAAGAAATCCCTGATATCTACATTTCAATCCCACATTGGTGCAATTAGAACGTTGCTGTTGTTCCCATCGCTCGATTCGGAGTGAATATTTCAATCCCACATTGGTGCAATTAGAACCCGCCAAAAAAATCATCGTCTTTCTCGTTCTGATATTATTTCAATCCCACATTGGTGCAATTAGAACAATGTTGGAGTGCGCCCCCTACGCGCTGAAAATGGCATTTCAATCCCACATTGGTGCAATTAGAACGCGGCGGAATCGCGAGAGGATTTGACAACCAACCCCCCGATTTCAATCCCACATTGGTGCAATTAGAAGGAACAAAACGAGTTGCCAAATGTCGTCAAGAAACGCATTTCAATCCCACATTGGTGCAATTAGAAGGCCCACTTGCCACTGTGCCAATGTGCCGCCTGCCCGCATTTCAATCCCACATTGGTGCAATTAGAAGGAAATGCGAGAATCACAGATGAAGCCATCTTTGAGAATTTCAATCCCACATTGGTGCAATTAGAAGGTCGAAGTGGGCGTCGAAGTTGGCGCGTCGAAGCGATTTCAATCCCACATTGGTGCAATTAGAAGAGTGGGTATTGGGCAAGGGGGCTAATGGCACAATGGATTTCAATCCCACATTGGTGCAATTAGAAGGCTATCGAGGAGTATGCGCACCTAGCGCGAAAGAACATTTCAATCCCACATTGGTGCAATTAGAAGTGAACGAAACGTATTCTAAAACCTCTATGACGTCCCAATTTCAATCCCACATTGGTGCAATTAGAAGATAATTTGCGCACTTTACTCTTGTGCTAACGTCGTATTTCAATCCCACATTGGTGCAATTAGAAGGGCAGGCGGCAAGGGGGCAATAGCGACGCGGCACTGATTTCAATCCCACATTGGTGCAATTAGAAGACACGCGAGAGCTCGCTCTCGCGTGTTTAGACGCAAATTTCAATCCCACATTGGTGCAATTAGAAGTAGTATTCGCGATGAAAGTTAAAGATATAACTTCCTTATTTCAATCCCACATTGGTGCAATTAGAAGACAAAGAGTTGTTGATTTTGTTAAGCAAAAGCAAAATTTCAATCCCACATTGGTGCAATTAGAAGACGAGGGCTTATTCAAGTCCCACTTCAAGCACGGGATTTCAATCCCACATTGGTGCAATTAGAAGCCACAATATCACCTACTGAAACAGGTATAAGGGCGATTTCAATCCCACATTGGTGCAATTAGAAGGGGCTTTGACGAGGAATAAGGAGACGCGCCGCGCTGAAATTTCAATCCCACATTGGTGCAATTAGAAGAACCAACTTATCGTCGCTTCGGGCGGTTCGGTCGAGATTTCAATCCCACATTGGTGCAATTAGAAGCAGTGCCACAACCAATCCTTTCAGCCCGCAAAGCACATTTCAATCCCACATTGGTGCAATTAGAAGCGACGGCGGCGGCGTCTATTTCGGCTTGCGTTTGCTTTATTTCAATCCCACATTGGTGCAATTAGAAGGACGGGCGATTTTGCGATGTCAAACCACGAGCGAAATTCATTTCAATCCCACATTGGTGCAATTAGAAGCAAATCCCGCACGCACGAGCCTATCAATTCTTCGGAATAATTTCAATCCCACATTGGTGCAATTAGAAGCGTCGAGCAGGCGCTCGCGAAAATAAACCAGAATAATTTCAATCCCACATTGGTGCAATTAGAAGTGGGAATCGTGGCAAGCGGGTCGACGTCAAAACGAATTTCAATCCCACATTGGTGCAATTAGAAGCGAGCAACCCTTCAAGCCCAATCGTTCCTCTAAACTATTTCAATCCCACATTGGTGCAATTAGAAGGCCTCAATAAAGTCTCCAACCTCCCCGCGAAAAAGAGATTTCAATCCCACATTGGTGCAATTAGAAGGAAAAATAATTTGGGCGATGTCGCGCGCAAGAAGGGATTTCAATCCCACATTGGTGCAATTAGAAGGGCTTTCATAAACAGTCTTGTTGATGTAAATCTTGATTTCAATCCCACATTGGTGCAATTAGAAGGTCGAAAAGATTTTTTCGTTTGTCCCATACAACCCTTATTTCAATCCCACATTGGTGCAATTAGAAGCGAGCACGGATTGCCAGTCGCTCTATGCGCTCTCGTTATTTCAATCCCACATTGGTGCAATTAGAAGAGGCTTTGGGACGATGACTATCGAAGTTGCGAAACACATTTCAATCCCACATTGGTGCAATTAGAAGCGCAAAAAGAGCGTCGACACGAAGTTGACGAGATTAATTTCAATCCCACATTGGTGCAATTAGAAGACGCGGGGTTCGCCCTCCCCCACATCTCCAAAAAAAATTTCAATCCCACATTGGTGCAATTAGAAGCGACGGCGGCGCGAAACTGGAAGCCTACGCGAGCAAATTTCAATCCCACATTGGTGCAATTAGAAGAAGTTCCGGCGAAGATTTTTGATTTGTTGTTTTAATTTCAATCCCACATTGGTGCAATTAGAAGGCCGTTTTCGCCCGTTCCGCCCGTCATCGCCGACCTTGATTTCAATCCCACATTGGTGCAATTAGAAGCGTCAAACGGGCGTTCCGGGCGTGACGCTCCGCGACGGATTTCAATCCCACATTGGTGCAATTAGAAGGTCTCAAGCGGATATCGCCCGAAGGCGATCAATGCGAATTTCAATCCCACATTGGTGCAATTAGAAGCGGCGGGCAGTTCTAATTGCATCAATGTGGGATATATTTCAATCCCACATTGGTGCAATTAGAAGCGCGATTTTTCGTCGGACGGTAAATCCATCGTTCCAAATTTCAATCCCACATTGGTGCAATTAGAAGTTCAGAAAAAAATTGAGTTTTAGGGGGGAATATAGATTTCAATCCCACATTGGTGCAATTAGAAGTTTGTTTCAGCTTCATCGTTAATCGTTATTTAAGATATTTCAATCCCACATTGGTGCAATTAGAAGGAGTTTGCCGAGCCGTTTAAGGAGATTTTAAAGAAAATATTTCAATCCCACATTGGTGCAATTAGAAGAACCACAAGGGCGACATTTCCCTCCGATATGCTTAAAATTTCAATCCCACATTGGTGCAATTAGAAGTGACTTGTTCACTTTTGACCCAAACAGCCCAAAGCACAATTTCAATCCCACATTGGTGCAATTAGAAGCGGAGGCGGTCGAGGAGTTTTTCTTTCAATCAAATGATTTCAATCCCACATTGGTGCAATTAGAAGTTTTGCCCAGTGGCGCAGCGTGCGCTCGGATACTTATTTCAATCCCACATTGGTGCAATTAGAAGTCCTCGCGCGATTCCCATTTCTTTACCTCCGACAGGATTTCAATCCCACATTGGTGCAATTAGAAGTTTGATTTGCGCCGCCGACTTCGCCCGCGACGGCTTATTTCAATCCCACATTGGTGCAATTAGAAGGAAGCCGCGCTCCGGCGCATCGCCAGAGCGGTTCGATTTCAATCCCACATTGGTGCAATTAGAAGTTGATATACACTGCTTCTCGGCAGTGATACATCGTATTTCAATCCCACATTGGTGCAATTAGAAGATATGCGACTGTTTCAGTATTCCGAAGAAATTATTTATTTCAATCCCACATTGGTGCAATTAGAAGTAAGACGAATGCGCTCGATGACCTCAAAGCCTTTGCGAATTTCAATCCCACATTGGTGCAATTAGAAGTCGACGTCTCGCAAAATTGATTCTGTTCCTTTCAATTTCAATCCCACATTGGTGCAATTAGAAGTTCTTCCCTCTTTGATACTGCCGCGAAGAAATGAGTTATTTCAATCCCACATTGGTGCAATTAGAAGTTCCAAAAACCGTTTCAATAAAGAAACGCTCTTTTCATTTCAATCCCACATTGGTGCAATTAGAAGAATGCGCCGCGTCATCTGCATCGCGCTCATTTCTAATTTCAATCCCACATTGGTGCAATTAGAAGCACTACCTGTTACGCTTTCTCTTGTAACCAATGCGACGATTTCAATCCCACATTGGTGCAATTAGAAGATACTTTTGTCCCGTGCGCAAGTTTTTCATTGTCGCAATTTCAATCCCACATTGGTGCAATTAGAAGTAACAAATCGATCGTTCAAGCCGCGAACTGAAATTATTTCAATCCCACATTGGTGCAATTAGAAGCGCATAATCAATTCGTCAAGGCGGCGAAAGAACGCATTTCAATCCCACATTGGTGCAATTAGAAGAACTTGCCGACTACTTCAAATCGAAACCGCAATTTCATTTCAATCCCACATTGGTGCAATTAGAAGGGACGGGACGCAGTATTTCGGAAATGATAAGCCGTATTTCAATCCCACATTGGTGCAATTAGAAGTGCGCTGGGCGCAAACGGCGACACGCTCGATACGACATTTCAATCCCACATTGGTGCAATTAGAAGGTTATGAATTGATGCAAAAAATGAGCAACGGTTTGATATTTCAATCCCACATTGGTGCAATTAGAAGTTGCCATCACCTTTATCGACGAACTTTCTCTTTGCTCTATTTCAATCCCACATTGGTGCAATTAGAAGGAGATAGATTTCGAGAACATCTATCTTTTGCCAGCATTTCAATCCCACATTGGTGCAATTAGAAGCTCGAAGACATCAAAATCTTCGCAGCATCGATTCAATTTCAATCCCACATTGGTGCAATTAGAAGAACCGTCGCCGTGCCGCTCGCAGGGTTGTAAGCCGCATTTCAATCCCACATTGGTGCAATTAGAAGAAATTCGCAAACCTCAAATATGCCTCTCCAAACTCATTTCAATCCCACATTGGTGCAATTAGAAGAAGAGCAAGAAGCGAACTTGACTGTTTTGCTGGAAATTTCAATCCCACATTGGTGCAATTAGAAGGGCAAACGCAGCGTCTTCGGTCGCCATTTCGCCTTATTTCAATCCCACATTGGTGCAATTAGAAGTTAAACACAAGTCCGACTACCAAAACCCCTACGGCGTATTTCAATCCCACATTGGTGCAATTAGAAGTCGCGCAAAAGCGCGAAGTTTCTGTCCTGTTCCTCTATTTCAATCCCACATTGGTGCAATTAGAAGCGGGCGTGAGCGACTTAATGCCCGCAAACGAAGTCGCATTTCAATCCCACATTGGTGCAATTAGAAGAGAAGCACGCCAAGGGCGCGCAACGCTTCGGGATTAATTTCAATCCCACATTGGTGCAATTAGAAGTCAAGCCAACGCGAACAAGACGCTTGACCGCTTGAAATTTCAATCCCACATTGGTGCAATTAGAAGGGAAATGCTTCGTCGTGCAGACTACACGGTCGTTTTATTTCAATCCCACATTGGTGCAATTAGAAGGAATATCAGACAAGTTTCAAGCGGAGACGAAATCAATTTCAATCCCACATTGGTGCAATTAGAAGTCAAACCACGAGCGAAATTCAGGCTCGTCTAAATTGAATTTCAATCCCACATTGGTGCAATTAGAAGAAGGCAACGAAGCGAGAAATAATCAAGTTCACGAAAATATTTCAATCCCACATTGGTGCAATTAGAAGACGCCTGCGCCCATTGATTGCAAGACTTCCTTTCCAATATTTCAATCCCACATTGGTGCAATTAGAAGCCCGTTCTTTTGGATGACAAGGCGCTCGGTCGTTTGGATTTCAATCCCACATTGGTGCAATTAGAAGAAGCCATTAACGCCAAAGTAGGCGGAGCGACGAACTCGGATTTCAATCCCACATTGGTGCAATTAGAAGCGCCTTACTTTTCGCAAACTTTCAAATTGAAGACGAAATTTCAATCCCACATTGGTGCAATTAGAAGTTGCGGCGCAACTGACGTTGGTTTATCTCTGGGAGATTTCAATCCCACATTGGTGCAATTAGAAGTTCGCGCGTTGGGAAGCGATTACGCCGACCCGGCGACATTTCAATCCCACATTGGTGCAATTAGAAGCGCCCGCCTCGCAGACGCTTGCGCTGGGCGCAAAATTTCAATCCCACATTGGTGCAATTAGAAGTTAATTAGAAGCGTATTTACGCTTTCGGCGCAATGTAATTTCAATCCCACATTGGTGCAATTAGAAGTCCGAAAGTCATTAAAGACCTTGCGTGCAAAATGAATTTCAATCCCACATTGGTGCAATTAGAAGAAGTTTAACGGTATGACGGGCGTCGGCGCGCCGCTTATTTCAATCCCACATTGGTGCAATTAGAAGCCGCCCCCGACAACGAACATTTAACCCAAATTTACACGTTTTACACCCAAAAACCAGCTCACTTGTCGTCAGCCCCCGATAGCCGATAAAACCCTACCCCCTGACAACCTCAAAATTCGCTTAAAAAGAGGAATTTTGCGCCATTTGCCTCGCTTTTTGCGGCTTTTTGGGTTGGACAACGCCCGCTAAACCACGCGCCCGACAACCGCTACGCCCAACATAATTCAAAATAAGCGCAGTTCTTGCAGAACTTTTTTTCCAATTTGGGCGGCGGCGCATCAAGTTGTTCAATCGCTTCAATTTCAGTGACAATCCCTTTTAAGCGTTCCTCGTCCTCGTGGGTTAGCGCAACAGTTTCGCGGCGTTTGAGTTTAGGGTAATCTAACTCGCCTGTCAGCCCCTCAACTCCCTTTGACTTCAAATACCATAAATAGTATTTTACCTGCCAAAGATGCGCCTCCTCCATTTTGTCAGATTTTTTGATTTCGTGAATCACGCCAGATTGAAGGTCCGCAAAGTCGATGACCATCACGCCGTCGATGGCAAGTTCGTGTCGCTTTTCGGGATAAGCGGTTTCGCCAATTAGCTTTCCCTGTGCAACAAGGTCGGATTCCTGCTCCATCTCGATTTGGTTCGCAAAGAGCCAAAGTTTACGTTTGCAGACGAAGAAGTAATTGATTTTCGTGCCTGTAATGTGCGCCATCGTTAGAGACGGTTTGTTGTTGTGGATTTTGTCATTCATCGCTAATAAATAACGAGGAATGAAGAACGAAGAACGACGCTGTAGAAGGCGCGTCTGGGATATTCATTCCTCGTTGCGCGACGCCTATTGCTTTTGTCATTCCGAGCGTCGCGAGGAATCGGGTTGAAATGGTCAAAGAAAGTTGGTCGGTTCGTTTTTTTCCGCTCCGAGCGTTTCGCGTTCCAAGTATTTTCCGTTCATTGAAAAGAAAATGATGGAATCTTCGGCTTGGTTCATCAGTTGTTTGGCTTCGGCTTTGAGTCGGAGATAATCTGAATCCGTCAGCTCGCCTTCGAAGACGGAGTTTTGAACGTGATGCAGATACTTTCTGAACAGTTTGAGCATTTTGCCGACGCGCTTTTGATTGACGTCGTATACGGCGATGTAATACATAGCGGTTTGTCGGTTAGAGATTGAGCATTATATTTTGCGTCAATTTTATCTTTTTAATGTTTATGAACGCCAGCATTCCTACCAAGCAAGCCTTTTACATTTTTTCCAACGGCACGCTAAAACGCAAGGAAAATACGATATTTTTTCTTCCGTCGCCAATTCAGACGGAAAAGACGATAGAAAACGCGCCGCCCGTTTCGCTTGACGAGGAAGAAATTCCGTTAGAATTAGATACCGAAGAACTGCCCAACCACCCGAATCGCAAAGCGATACCGATAGCGAATATCGATGCGTTTTATGTATTTGGCGAAGTCAGTTTTAATGCACGCTTTCTCAATTTTCTCGCGCAACACAAAATTCCGATGCACATTTTCAACTACTATGGCTTTTATTCAGGGACATATTATCCGCGAGAGTATCTTTTGTCGGGCATGATGCTGGTCAATCAGGTTCAGCATTATGCGTCAGAAAAGAAACGCCTTGCGATTGCGCGCGAAATCGTTGCGGCGGCGTGTTTTAACATCATCAAGAATTTGCGTCACTACGCAGCAGAATCGCGCTCGGAGTCCAAAGCGTCGCAAGAAGCGTTGCAATCGGCGATTGCGGAAATAGAAGCGTGGATAAAAGAAATTCCCGCGTCGGGCGACATTCAAACCTTAATGGGCGTAGAAGGTAATATCCGCAAGCGATACTACGCGAGTTGGGAGCATCTCATTAAAGCCAAAGAGCCTGCGTTTGAATTTAAGGAGCGCGTGAAGAATCCGCCCAATAACGCCGTGAACGCGCTGATTTCTTTTGGCAACGCGCTGTGCTACTCCGCTTGTCTGACCGAGCTTTATCGCACGCAACTCAACCCCACGATTTCATATTTGCACGAACCTTCGGAACGCCGATTTTCGCTCGCGCTGGATTTAGCGGAGATATTCAAGCCGATATTTGTCGATAGGGCGATATTTAAGCTCGTCAATACGCGAGAAATTCAAGAAAAGCATTTTACGAATGGACTGAATTTCACGCACCTCAACGACGCGGGACGCAAAGCCTTCGTCAAAGATTTTGAAGAACGATTGCGGACGACGATTAAGCATCGATCATTAGAACGGCAAGTCTCGTATCGCCGCCTGATTCGCTTGGAGTGCTACCGTTTGGCAAAACATCTTTTGGGCGAAGAGCAATACGAAGGGTTTAAGATTTGGTGGTAATATATTTTTTGATTTCCTCGCTTGCTTTTTTTATTCGTTCTATGAGTCTCCCGCTTTCTGATGCTTCTTCGTTCATTCCTGCGTGCGCAATATCATTTCGAGTGTTGGTAATTCTATCCCAAAGTTTGGCAATATCTTGGAATTGAGCGAATTGTTTCGGGAACGGTTGATTGTTCCTAAGAGGCTCGCACCATTGGCGCAATAAGTCTTCGGCTCTCATGCGCTCTTCGCGTTTCAGCGGGTCGAGGTTATGAATTTTGCAAACTTTGCTTAGTGTGGTCTGATGAATTCAATGGTTCAGGACTCGTCGAGGTTATGAATTTTGCAAACTTTGCTCACTATAGATTCTCGTCCGAGCAAAATTGCCTGTTGGTATTGTTCAGTTTGCAAGTAAAAGTCAATCATTTCTGCCTGCGCGTTGAACCCGTCGTCGCTAAACAGCGATTTCGTCTGCGAATACGGGGAGAATTTCTTTTCTATTTTTTCCAGCAAAATCGCAAAAGGCTTTGCGGCAATGATATTTTCGAAGTCAGGTTTCGCCTTTTGAAGTTCCTCCGAGAATAGATTTGCATTTTTCAGAACTTCTTCGGGACGAACTAATGATAGCGCGTTTGTCAACCTATCGAGTTTATCGCCGACCTTATTTAAGTGCAAAGCTCTGAAAGGACTATCGGGGGAATAAGTTCCGCGCTGCGTATTTCGCAATTGATTTTTAAGACTCGACGCGTCGCCAAACTTCAGAAAGAGTTCTGTTGCGGAAGCCCAATTCATAATATCTAAAAAGGTGGTGAGGTCAAAAACAGGCGAAACGCCGTTTTGGTCTCTTGCTTCAAATGCTCCATAGATAATTTTTTCTACTTTGACGTTTTTTGCGGTTTGCAAATATATTGCGATTGCAAGCGCAATCATTGGTTGAGAACGGAAGCCGTGCGTAATGTCAATTACAAGCGTGGCATTTTCAGGAATCTTGTCGACGATTCTAGAAAACATTTGCCATAATTCATCATTGGTTTTGCCTGATGGTATATCAATCGATGTATATGGACAAACTTCGTTCAACGCATTTCCGTGTTTCTCCCTTGCTTCTTGTGTTTGCGCGACAAATAATCTCTCGAGTTGAAAAAACTGCGAAGCGGCGACAGGCATAAATCTCGTTTTGCATTCTTTTTCGCCGAACTTATACGTCGTTTCTTCATAATTGCCAGTTCCAAGAAAAGAAAGCCCAATCATAGTTAGAAGTGTTAAGGAAGTTCAATCGCGGTTTGATATTCTTCGTGCATATAATAAACGGGTATTCCCTGTTCTTTGCCAATGCCGTAAAGCACGGCGATTTGCGCCTTAAATCCGCCTGTGGCGTTGATATAGATTTTCAGGTCAGGCGTTTTTTTGAGGAGTCTATCAATATGCTTTTTGACTTTACTTTGCAGTTCTTTCAGACCTTTATTCGCAAGCTGTTGGGCTTTTTTCAAATCCATCTCGTTTTTCGGCACAGCGAGATTGTTGAGTTTTATTTCAATTGGCTTAAATCCTTTGCGTTCCAAATAGGTTTTTATCATCGTGGCGGTAAATTTCCCGAATTGCGTATCCGTATAGACAAGCGTAACGCCAAATGTTTTGTTTTTTTCCAGGAAATTCGTTTTAGAGAACAGGGCGTTAAGTTCAGCGCAGGCTTTTTGAGGGTCTTTTGCGATATGGTCTAATACCTGCTCGTGTTTTTTGAGCGTTTCTTCTCGCGTCGTCTTGAACTCGCGCTCAAAATTCGTGAGCAAACTGATGCCCACGGTGATGACGTGATGCTGATTCATTGCGCTTTTGATTTATACTCTACTTTTTCAATCCGTTTTTTATCACGAGTTAAAATAATCTTCACAAGCACCTTACTATCTTTTTTCAAGTCAAATCCCGCCAGATTTACGCCAGGCATTATTGTTTCTTTTTCTGCATGCTCGCCTTCAAGAATTTTTACTTTCGGTGGTCTAGATTGGTCATCTATGATTACTGCTTTTACGACTTTCTTATTTGTTTGATTGGCTTGCAAATTTTGTTCTATATTTTTAGGCTGTTTCCCAATCTTTTCTTTATTAGAAAAGAAAAACCCATACCCCGAACTTGTCTTTGCCCCTGCTCCCAACTCTGACAGCCCGCCAATGAGCCACTCTTTAGCTTTCTTAAGATTCTCTTCTGAATCGGCGGCAAGTCCAAACCAAAATTCCGTTCCCGCTGGCACAGCAAGGAAGAAAACGGGAATGGGGTTATGCCAGTCTCCTGGAGTTTCTTGCTCAGAATAGTATGGGGAATAATGCGGATTCATAATGTCTCTTTCCAATCTTGGGGCAGTTGGGACTGCGTCTAAAAACACCACAGAACCTACCTGTTTTTCTGAATCCTGTTTTTCATCTTTGCTTTTTGAGCCAAAAATTTGCTTTTTTTCGTCATCCTGCGCTTCTGCAATCTGCTCTGCAAAGGCTCGGCAAATTCCTTTTACCGCGCTCGACGGAATGTAGGGAAAGCCATATAGATGATGTAGCGTAATGCCAACCTCTAATGCGCCCTTTGCTCCTAAGCCAACAATTAAGCGAGACTCGGTTTTCAGGTTGAAAGATTCAGTATAGTATCCTTGCGTTTTTAATGCGTTTAACTTAGCCACTAAACGATTTTTATATTCTGCGAGATATTTTCCATCTTGAGCAGAAATACAATTTTGAAGCGCTGAGTTCTTATCGGGCTCACGCTTCTTATCGGGCTCACGCTTCTTATCGGGCTCACGCTTCTTATCGGGCTCACGCTTCTTATCGGGCTCACGCTTATTCTTATCTATCCAAGATACAAAGCGACTGAACGCCAACACAGGATTAGGGTTTTTAGGCGACTGTGTCAAAACGCTCTGAATATCCTTTGGCAGTGGATAGTAGAATATCTCCTGCTTTTTTTCCTTATCCTGACTACTTTGCTTCCGTTTCTTGTTCTTTGCCATCGGTTTGAGAGTTTTTTTGTTTATGCCTTATTATGTGCATCTGCAAATCGTTTCAGCCAGACTAAATACGCCATCGCTTCCGATGTGAGTTGGCGATAGCGCGCGCTATCATTGTTCATAATTTCATTTAGCAAGGCTTCGGCATTTTTAGATTGCGATTGCGCATTTCTTAACAACCATTCCGCAAGGTGATCGCCGAGAGTTTTTTGCGCTCCGCCTTTTGAACAATAAAAGGCAATCGTCTGACCCAGTCCACACGCAAGAATTAACGCTGGCGCGCCGCGCACCGCAGAAAGATATTCCTTGTTCCCCGCAACTTTGCTGACTTGCTCCCATGCCTTTTTCGCTCGCTCCTGTTCAAGCGTTTGCCGCCGCCCTGCCTGCGTTTGATTTTTCTCTACTTGACTCATTTCTTACCTCCTTGCGCCGTTGAACTTTCCGAGTAAAACTTTACGCACATAATTCCTTTTCCAATGCTTTCATCGCCGCCGATTTGCAATCGTTTTCCATCAAGATGTTTTATGAATGCGTCAATCTCTTGAACTGTCCCCCATTCCGTTGGGTCTATTTTTACCTTCTCAAAAGCATCTTGCGTCATCACGAGCGAATACATTAAGGAGTCGCTGGGTAAATTTTCTTGGTAAAACAGATTCCTGTCTTTTTGAGTATCAGATGATTTGCCTTTGCCCAACTTTACGCGAGGTTGAACTTCAGTGGAGAACTTGACGAAGTCTCTAAAATCGTCATCGGAAACAATCAAGAAATGCTTTTCAAAATTATCTTTCCAAAACTGATACTCGCTTCCGCAAGGGAATGCATTGCTTTTGAGCCAATCAGCGATAGTTTCCACATCTGCATTTTTGCTTTCATCAAAATCAAAGACAAATTCTTCAAGCACGACTTTGTTATTTTGCGTTTTATTTTCATTCGTCGTCATTCCGAGAGCTTTTCCTTGCTGGGCTGAGATAGGAGGTAAATTTGCTGTTATCCCTGCGACTGCAAGGTCGCGTCGGAAGCGTTCCAATACAATTGGACAGGAGATGTAAGCAAATACGCCTGCAAGCGAGCGAACAGGAAAAAGCAAAATTCGGGCATCTGAAAATGAAGTTGCGCCCATATACTCGCTGTTTTGTTCTTGTCCGAAAGCCCGCTCAATTTTATCCTTCACAGCAGGTTCTTGCTTCAAAATGCCATTTTGGCTTGCTTTCTCAAACCAAGCGCGCACCGCGCCTTTAATGCCCGATGAAGCGCCCATAGGAAAATCAGTATGTCGTTCTCGTTGAATCGCAAGGTCAATTGCGCCGAGCGATTCTCCACCGCCCAAATGCACGCTGGTTTCAGCGTAAAGAAACATTACAGAAGCCTGTTTGAACATTTATTCCTCCTTTATGAAATTGCGCCGATGTAAGAAAGACCAAACCCTTGTTTTGCCCAATCGTCTGCGAGAATAGACTTCCCGAAATGGGAAAAGAGGTCTTTGATTTCTCCTTCCAAAATTTCAAAGAAGTAGACGCTGCCTGCGGGCACGGCACGATACGCTGACTTAGGACAATTTTTTGCAATGTCCCATCCGCCTGCCGTGATAAATCGACCTATGCTTGCGCCAATTAGCTTCACTTTGCATCCAAACAACTTCCCTTCGCCCGTTTTGTCATCAATGTCATCTGGAATCCATCCTTTCTGAAAAACTGCAGGCGTTGTCAATACCAACTTAAATTTTTTCTCTTTTTCTACTTTTTCCTGAATTTTAGAGTAATCAAGAGAGGGTAAAGTTACAGTTTTATAGCTTGCCGCTTTACCTTCGCCGCCTAACCTTAAAAAACCGCTATCGCTTAGCGATCTTGCATTTTTAAGCGATAGAAGAAATCCAACTTCTTCTTTCAAGCGGATAAACTCAACGCTAAACAGTTGCCCTTCTCCCGTTGTTTTCTTGGCTCTGTTGATGCGAATGCCAATGCGCGGCTCTTTTGCGTAAATATCTTTCAATTCAATAATCTGGTTGCCACTTGGCAATGTGCCTTCAAGGTATTGATGAAAATCACTTAGCGAAAGAAAACCGTTGATGCTTTCATAGAACTCCTTCTCAGAGTGAACTGACCAAAGAAAATGCAGAGAAGACATTGGGAAATTCGCTTTGATGTTGCTGGGCAGAGGCATCGGCGAAATAAGAGACTGTTTATTCCCTCCTTTCTTTTGTTTTAGCACATCAGCAGGAACTGGCAGAAGCGGTTCTACCGATCCACTTTGCTTTCTTGCCAGCGCAAACATTCCTACCTGAAGCGTTCCCAACGAACTTGCAGAACCAATTTCTTGACGCGCCACATCGTCGCTGACCGAAAATCCGTTTTTAGAAAACTGAGCATTCTTCTGACTAAGAATAGCCGAACGAATCGCTCCGTAAAAAGGAGAAGGTATTGGAGGAAAAAGCGTTTGAGCCTCATGGTCAACGCCCGCCGAAAAAGAGCGACCATCGCGGAAGAATATCACGTCAATTGGGGAAATGAAAAGCGTTTTCATTCGCGACCTCCTTTGGCTAAAAAGACCATACCGCTAAACAGTTGCGCTAATGCATCAATCTCTTCTGGCGCTTTGTGATTCTTCAAGTATGCTTCAACAAATTTTTTGATTTCTTCCCAAAGCTTCTGAATCTCATCTTTTCGCTTTTCGTCGTTTGCGGTATGGCGACCATAGAGCCGCGAAAGTTCAGGCAGAACTGCATTGGCAGGCAAAAACAATGCTTCATCTTGAAAATCCACGACAAATTTTGGCGAAAGCAAACTTTGTTGAATTCCATTTATGAATTCTGATAATGCCTCTACGGTATCCACATCGTCATATCGCCATTTTGCGCCAATTTCGAGTTCTTCGCCACTGCGCTTCAAGATTTGGATGCCAAGCGCATCTCGTCCAAGTTTTTCTTTTGCGAATTTTTCAGCTTGGCGCGCCGCCGCTAATACTTGTTGCAGTGGATGGGTATGATGCGCTACTGCAATCCCGACGCTTGCGCTTGCCTTCACGCCAAGCGTAGAGAGCAGTTCTCCGTTGGGCGTTTGGACAAACCCAGAATCATTTGCCCAATCCGCCTCCCACGCTTCTTTGGCAAAATTGCCTGAAAAAGCGGCGCGCAGGTCGCGCGCAAGCGGCAATGCGTCATCAAGCGTAACAAGCGCCAGCACATCGTCGCCACCTGCGTAAATCAACTTGCCCAGATATTTTTCTTCTACTAACGCTCGCACGATTTTGAGCGCATAGTTATTGAGCGCGCGACTTATCGCAATATGTTGCGATGGCGCTTGGGGTCGCCGATAATTTTTTGGATTTTTATCCACTAACTCTTTCCAAACTTCCTTGTCAGAATTGGTAATTTCGTTAATAATTTTGGAGTGCAATGCTTCCTTGAAAAGCGGGGCATTTTCTCCCGAAAGCCATTTGCCCATATTATCGCCATCGAGCAACAAGATAGCGTAATACTTTTGCGGCGGGTTGATTCCTGCTTTTTTAGCAACCTCAATTAAGTTGTGCAGCGCTTGTAAGGCTTCCTTTCTTTTTTCTAAATTGACATTTCCTTCTTCCTTCAACGCTTCTTCATCAAAAGCCTCTGGAAAGAGATATTGTCCATCAATGCGCGCAAAAGTTTGAAAATCTGCTTTTAGAGAGTTCTGAATTTTTGGTAATGTCTGCGCGCGGAAGGCAACCCCTTTAATTAGTTGCTGAACGACATTTGCATAATCCTGAGTCGCTTTCCTAAGTTTTTCGTCCGACAGCGCTTCTCTTATGACCTCGCATTTGAAGCGCGCAACCGCCACTTCGCTTGTGGAGGGAAAGCGAACATCTTGTCTTATCAACCCTGCTTTTCCTTTCAGGTATTCGGGGAAGAAGCGCTTGGCGAGAGAAACCGCAGAAAGTCTCTCATTAGCCCGAATTTCATTGTTGCTTTCTTTTGCGACTTGATGCCAGAATTCTCGCATTTCTGAAGGCGTAGCATTGCTTTTTGGAGTGAGCGATGCTAATCGCGGAATGAGCGAGCATCGGTAACCACCTTCTTCTACTTGCGCAAACTGACGCAGCGCCTTGCGACTTCCCGTAACTTGCTCCAAAAGCGCATAAAGCCGACCATATCCGCTGCCAACGTTCAGCGCATAGCCTGATTTTTCAAATGCTTCAAGTATCTTATTTTTCTCTTCATCGTCCCAAATTAGCGTGCCTTCGAAAAATTTTTCAAACTCTTTCCTAAATTCTTTGGACTTTATAGGAGGCAGCGGAACGCTTGCCCAATAGAGTTCTAAAAAATTTTTGAGTTGATTTTCAGCAGTCTCGTTGAGATGCGCTTCATTATATTTTCCCTTCAACGCCTCAATAAGTTTGCGAATTGCATATTCTCCAACTTTTAGAAACTCTTCTTGAACCGCGTTTATCGCTTTCTGAGCAAGGTCTTCAACTCGGTTCGTTGGCAAGAATGCGACAAAACGATTTGGCAAAGTGGGAATCGATAAATCGCCAACTTGAACTTTGATTAGCCCTTTTTCTTTATTAAGCCAATCATCTACGATAGGTTGAGCATAAAGGTCAGGGAAAATAATTGCGTCAGGACCAAGTTCCTCGCAGATAACCTTCATTGCTTGCCAAGAAAGGTAAGAAAGCAGATAACTCCCTGCCCACAAGTCTTGGGTTTTGCGAGCGGCGGCGATAAATTCTTGCACAGGGGCAAGCGTAAAATGAAAGAGCGATACTTCTTGACTGCAATCAAATGCTCCCGCTAAGCCTGATACGACATGCCGATGCTCCCAAATCGAGTGGTCAGGAATGCGCGTATCGGCAGGAAGAAGCGACCAAAGCGCGCCAAGTTTTTCATTGCCTTGTTCTTCATTGCGAATTCTATCTTGCAACTCTCGCCAAAGCGCATAATAAATTTTGACTATATCGTCGTTGTAGTCTTTTTTTATTTCTTGAATCGCTTGCAGAACATTATTCTTGTTAGGCTCTAAAATGCTTGCGCTCATCGTGCCGAGCGAATAAGGCTTGCCCGAAAGCGAATGCTTGACTTCGGGATTTTCTAAAAAGCGAATTGCAAATTGCTCGTAGAGCGCGTAACGGTCTGCGCCCGACGCAATCTGGTCAGCCTCCTTGACTGCTTCTGGCTTGAAATCTCTATCTGTGCCGAGCAGCGCTTTAATATACTCTTTTGAACGCGCTTCATGGCTTTCGCCTTGCATTAAAATCAACGCTTTCTCAGGCGGGTCGTGTAGCAAGGCTTTGATTTTTAGCGTAGCAAGTTCTGGGGTCATACCTTTAGCAGTTTGGCGTTAAATTTACTTTCCGAAAACTTTTTTATGTTTTCAAAATCGCTTTCTTTCGGTTTTAATGCTGTATCACAAATAAAGTTTGTGAATATTGGCACGACCTCTTTGTTTTCTAATCTCACCACAGATACTATCATCGTTGACGCTTGTCTTGGTTCGATGCCTCCCAAAACTTTTGGCTGCAATTTTTTACTACTCAGCTCTTGACTAATCTTTTGCATCAGCTTTGTAATAAATTCTTCCCAATTTTGGCTCTTTTCAGCGATGCGTATTTCAGCGCTATTGGCAGAGGTGGAGAGAATTGGGTATGGGGTAGGTAGCGTCAAGTTTGTTGGCTGCTCATTCAGCCACTCTTGCACGGCTTGATGAGCACTTTGAATTTTGCCTTCTACGAAATTTCGGACTTTATCTACATTCTCAAACGACCAGCTATTAGGCTGAAAATTCCCAAACGCACGGCGAGACCGCCGACCAAGACCACCTAACAGCGCAAATACTTCAAAAACAGATGTGCATACTTTCCACTCAACTTCGCTCGCTGACGAAGACTGAAACACGACTGAAAAGCGCGTTCCTTCTGGAATGCACATAAAATGCGCTTGTTGTTTTTTTTCTTGTTTTTCTTGTTTTTCTTGTTTTTCTTGTTTGTGAGGTAGCGCGGGCTTCTTCTGTTCCTTGAAAGCCTCACATTTAACTCTTATCGTGAACTTCGACTGCCCATTTTTACTTGCGTCGCCAAGCAACTGAGATTCTTTTTTAAGGACTTCACCGGGCTCAGCATTCAAATACCCACCCAACAGCGCGCGTAGCCACCAGCGGAGTTCGCCGCGCAAGGAAGGAACGCGCAGTTCAGGTTTGTTTCGGTCAGCACCTGCCAGAAACATTGGCGTAATCACCGTGCAATCGAATTCAACTTTCTTCAGTTGAGGCATCTTGACGCTCCGTTTTTGAGAGTTGATACGCTAAGGCGTGACAAAAGCAAGCTATCTTGAACAAAGCGCAGTTCAAGCCATTTGGTAGCGTTTCTTGCAGAAAGTGGAAACCCCTGTGGGGAATCCTTGAACGAAAGGGCTTCAGCAGTCATAGGGGCTGAATGTTCAAAGTTTCAAAGTTCTTTTTGGAGACCAGCAAGAGTTTAGCGCTTTCAATTCAAATTTCCAAATCGTATCTTTCGCCGTCATTCGTAACCCACAAAATCATTGCACGATGCGTCTCAAACTCACCCTTCTGCAAAAGCGCAAAACGGAATCCTTGCCGCTTAATGCCAATTACTACATCAGCGCGGCGATTTATCGCACCTTAGAGCAATCTTCGCCCGAATTCGCAACCCTGATGCACCACTACGGCTACTCTAACCCCGAAGACCGACGCAAATTCAAACTTTTCACTTTCTCCAACCTTGATGTGCCTGAACGCGACATCGACCGCGAGCGTCAATGCCTGATTTCCCGCTCCAAAGCGATTTCCTTTACGCTCTCCTCGCCAATGGACGATTTCTTAATGCACCTCGTCTCTGGACTTTTTGCCGATAATAAATTCCGCATCGATGAATCTATCTTTGAAAAAGGCGCAGTAGAAACGCTCCCTGAACCTGAATTCAAAGAGACAATGGAATTTTCAATGCTCTCGCCGCTGACGGTTTCCGTGATGCGTCCCGACCGCACCAAAGAATTTCTGAAATACAACGATGAACGACTCGCGCCCGTCTTGCTTCAAAATCTAAAAGCCAAATACTACGCCGCGCATCGCAAAGAATTTGAAGGAAATACGGACTCTTTCCGCATCTCGTTCAGCGAGCGATATATTGAAAAGCACAATGGGAAAATAGAAAAGCTTATTACGCTAAAAGAAGGTCGCGAAGAAGAAACGAAAATCAAAGCGATTCTCTGCCCTTTTACGATAACCGCGCCCGTAGAACTCATTAAAATCGGCTATGACTGCGGTTTTGGCGAGCGCAATTCGCAAGGCTTTGGAATGGCGAAGGCTTAAAACACAATCGCGCAATGAACTATCCTACCGAACAACATCGCTTGTGGCTAATTTTGCCGCTCGCCTACAAAAAAGCGTTTGAAACAGTCTGCGCCGACCTTGAACCATGCGGCTGGCGCGAAGACGCGCTCACGACGCGAAATCTCTTTTTTCATATCCGAAGTCTCATCGCCAAAGAAACGCGCAACGAGCCCATTGGGAGAATTTTCTCGCTTCAAGAACGGCTCAAATACGGGCTTCAAAACAACGCGACGGCGGAATATGTCTTGAAAGGGGGCGATTTTAGCGCGCCATTCTATCTCGATAAAATTCAACTTGCCCTATTTGAAACCCAAACGGCGTTCCTCGTTTTTCAAATAAAACTGCGAGAAAACGCGGCGCTTGAAGAATTGACGCTTGGCGGATACTACCTGAAAAAATTTCACGGCGAAGAAATTGAAATTTCTTTTGAGAAGAAAATCAGCAAAGACCAAACGGAGCGCGTCGAGACGGCGCTAAACGAATTAGCGAAAAAGTTGCTTGCGCCGCTCGACGTAGAAACCTACTTTGAAACGGAACAAGAACCGCCACGCCAAGCCTTCGTTTATTCAGCGGCGATTTTGAGCGCGGAATCTTTCAAGGCGATGCGAGACAATAACGAACTTCGCCGAGCGCTGTTTGAACTTCGACGTTCTTTCAAAAAATCCTACAAGCCCGCGCCAAAAGAATTTGACCTTGAAAATAATCCCGACGTGTTGCGACTCTTTGACAACATCTATTGGGGCATTTCGCTCGAAGGCATCGCTTGTCTTGCGTTCTATGTGGGCGATAGAGAAACCGATGAATTCGTAAAATCCTTTATGGGCAAGCTTTCCAGCAACTATTTCTACATTCTTTTGCTTGCGTTGCACCAGCGCTACGCTCTGCTCAAATACAACATTGACGCCGCAAAAATCGAGAAAGCCGAACACGGGGATTTAGGAAAAATCTCCAACCTGCAAGAGCAAATTGCGTGGTTTCAACTGCGCGCGATGTTTGCGCACATCTCGTCGAACACGCACTACGCGCTTCTCTATGAACGGCTCTGCGCGGTTTTCCGCATTAAAGAACTCGCCGCTGAACTACTGGACGAAATTCGCACGCTGGCGATTCTTTCGCGCTTGAAGCAAGACGCTTTGCAGAAAGAAAAAGAACGAGAGGAACAAAAACAACGCGAAGAAAAACAGGAACACGAAAAGAAAATCGAGAGAATTTTTATTACGCTCTCCACCTTGCTCGTCGGCGTATCGCTTGCCTCCGATGGATTGCAATCTGGCTTAACTTCCTTTTTAGATTTGATTGGCGGCAAAGGCTTCGCGGAAACTGGCAAAAAAGACGCCACCTTCTACCACATTGAAAACGAGTTTTTCATCGTCTATTTCCACAAAGGCAAAGACGTCATCGCCGAAACAACGCTCGCCATCGCTACGCGCGCCGTCCCAAAACTGCAAAGCGTCTTCAACCGATTCCCTGACCCCAAAACCCAACACGGACGCAAACTGCCCATCTATCTTACCGACACCAAAGAGCAATATGAACGGTTAGGAAAAGCGCGAGGAAGTTTAGGCGTAACCATCGGCTTGCTTTCGCCGACGGGCTATTTCTGCGAAGAATATGGATTCCTCTGCGTCTTCCTGACATTTTCCCTCACGCTTCAAGCGCAAACGAAGGGCGAGTTTGAAGAGCTGAAACGTCGCTACAATCTTGCGGCGCAACGCACCGACTTTGTCGTGATGGTCGACTTCTCTGGCTCAATGAAGCGCGGCAATGCGTATCAATATCTCTACAACGCGCTCGCCGACCTTGTCGACGCAGCCAATGCGCAAATACTTCATTAGCCGCTTCCTTTCTGAATCGTTTGAAGGACTCATCGGCAAAAACTACGACCAAATTGAAGATCGCACGTTCAGAGAAAACGAGGTGCGCGCCAAAATGGAGCAATTAGAACGCTTCATTTACGCCGAACTTGCTAGCAATGCCAACGTGCTGGAAGTCGGCGCAACGAAAGTTCCGCATAACCTCGAAACCGCCATTCTTGCCGCCATCAAGCCCTTCACGGAAAAATTCTCGTCTGAACGATTCTGGACGGAAAAAGCCTTGCAGAAAGGCGAAGAAGACTTTGACAAAAAGAAGGTCAGCGACGCTGAACTTTCCGAACATTTGCGCGATGCGCGCGAGATTGCAAAAAAGTTTCGCGCCTACTGCAACGACCGCATTCTCGAAGGCACGGACGAAAACTCGCGTCAAGGCATCATCGCCGCGCTCGATAGCGAACTTGAACAACTGTTCATTGATGCCGTCATCACCTTCGGCGTGAATTACGCCAGTCGTTTGCTTGAACGCATCGATTCATCGTTGGAAGGCAAACTTGCCAAAACCATCACCGCGCTACAAGAGGTCAAAGCCGAGCAGGAGCGCAAAAACGCCGAACTTGCGACGCTCAAAGAACAAACCTTGAAAGAAGTCGAGAAAACCTTTGGCAGCAAGTGGAAAGAAAAATTGCAAGACTATCACGCCGCCGTCGTGAATCTGCTTGACCTTGCCAAGCGCGAATATCTGCTCGAAGCGCGCATCAAACTGCTCGAGTATCTCTGCAAAGGCGAAGAAGGCTTGTTAGACAAGTATGAACGCCAAGCGCTCTTTTTGGCGAAACTGCTTTCCACCCACTATCAAGGCGATTCAAATCGCGAAGGTTTTAAGCGCAAGTTTGAAAATAGCCTGCTTAAAGAGTTCCAAGAAACAGCCTCGCTTCTCACCGTGCAATACCTGCCGAACATCAGCGAGTATGTAACCGATACGGGCGAGTGGAAAGAGGATATGCTCCTTGCCAAACTTTACGAGCGGTTTCTTGCCGTTGAAAAACCGCCGGGCGAATCCAAGAAATCACCTGTTCGGTATTTTTCTGACGAATTGCCCACCGCCGAGCGACGCGACATTCCCAAAGACCGCTTGCCCAGCCTTGCAGGGCGACTGCGCGAGATTCTCAATCGCTTTGAGAGAGAAAATTTCAGTCAGTTAGGTCGCGCCGATGTCGAGACGTCCAAACAAGAAAAATTGATGGAAGAGTGGGTTAATCTTTCAAAATCCGTTGTAGAAGAGTGGATGTCGCTCGATAGCGACGTGGCAAAGGAAATCCAGAAGCCTCTCATTCAACGCTTCAACGACCTTTCGCAAGAAGAACAGCAAAAGGTCTCGCGGCTCTTTACGATGTTTCTTCAACCGCGCTGATTTATCTCATTTTGGGACAAGTTTCGGGCTTTAATCAATTTTTCTATTTTCAGTATCAACTTTTTCCGATGTTAGGGCGCGATGTTGGCTACCTTGCCAACGCCGCCGTGATTTATATTTTGATATTAGGCGCGTTTTGGCTTGCGCTTCAACTCATTTACGACCCCAAACATCCGCTTTTAATTTTTCTGCGAATGCTTAATCGTCGCACGGGCATTGAGCGGTTAGATTTAATTGCGCTGATTATTTCGCTTATTGGGATTTATGTTTTCTACCAAGCGAGTTTCTTTTTGCTTCCGATTGCAATCGCAATGGCGATTGGGCATAGCGTTTCGCTTTTGAATTATGATGCAAGGGCGTGGCAAGTTCCTGTGCAGCCGCTTGTCGTGCCTGACATTCCGCCTTTTCCCGACGTGCCCAAGCCTGCCGAAGCCGAAGAGCGCAAATTTGAGTGGCAGTTCGATGCCTTTGGCATTTACAAGCGCTATGCGACCGCGATTTTTATTGACCTTGCGCGATTAGAGACGCTGCGAAAACTCAATCCTTTTGCGCAAGAAGAAGATTGGCTGTATCGTTATGAAGAAAAAATCAAAGCGATGGCAAAGACCGAAGATGAAAGTTTAGAGGTCAGCGAAATTGCCAAATACATTCGAGCGCAGACGGAGCAAGATGGTCTTACGAATTTGCAAGAAATGCAAGCGATTTTGGCGTTTGCGCAAGCGCCGAACATTGAGTATCAGTTAGATGAAGAATGCGAGGAAATTGGCAATCGCGTGGAATATCACCGCTATGCGACGGAGACGCTCTACGACAAGCGCGGCGATTGCGATTGCAAAGCGATGTTGGCAGTCTCGCTTTTTCGGCGGCTGGGGTATCAGGTCTTATTTCTCAGCAGTTTGAAGGCGGCTCATGCGGCTGTGGCGGTGCAAGTTGATGAAAAAGAATTTCAGGCATCGGCAGATATTTTGCCGTCGGATTGGTTTTATCAAAAAGACAGCAAGCATTATTACTTCTGCGAAACGACGGGCGAAGGCTTCATCGTCGGACAACTGACCGAAGACGCCGAAATAATGAAAACCGACTACGAAGCCGTGATTGATTTGACGACGGTTTAAATCAGTGAAGTTATTTGAATTTTTGGTCATTCAAAGTTTTGTAAATCGCAATTCGCAAGGTTTCGGAATGGAGAAGGCATAGTTCACATCGTCAAGGTGGATATATTTCAAATTTATCTTCCATATAGTCCAAAAGAATTTTCAATCTTTGCAGAAATATCTCTTCTCTATCAGAATCTTGCTCTTCGATTTCTTGAATGATTTTCTTTAACTTCATTTTAGCCTCTTCTAATATCGGCTTATCGCGCAGAACGCGCAATTCTTTGCCGAGCAAATGCGCAGACGCGAGTTCATAAACCACAGTTTCTTCCTCGAAATGCGCTTTGTGCTTTGCCGTCAAGCCAAATTTATTTTCTTCCTTGCCAAAACGTTCCGCGAGAAATTTCAAGTGGTCTAAATCCTTGCGCCGCTCAAAATTTCTATCGGTATATGAAAAAATTTTATGCGCGAAAAGCGTGGAAATAGAAATCACCCGTAGCGATACAGCGTTGCCTTTTGCGTTAAAAACGCTTAAACGATGATTATCTTCAAACGCAAGTTGATATTCAGGCAATTCAAAGCCGACGATTGTTTTAGACTCTCCGCCAACGGGCAAAATTTCAATAATTAGATGTTCTTTTTGAAATGAATAATTGAGAGTCGCACGTTTATTAAATCCTTGTTCCAACAAATGCCGTTCAATTTCTTCAAAATCAGCCCTCGTAGCGAGTTGGATAGCAAAGTCTGCGTCTTTCGTATAAGGAATGATGCCTTGACGGTCATTATTCGGCAATTCCATCAATGCGCGCAACGCCCAGCCGCCGACAAGGACTAACTTCTCCAAAAAGGGAGCAAGCGCCTCGCAAGAAGCGTAAAGTTCATCGCTCTGAAATTCAATCTTTTCGCGCTCAATATCCAATGGCTTTCTCCCGATAGATTGCGCCAAGTTCATTGGCGCGTAAGTCATCTGACGCAATTAAATCCAAATACACTTGAATCTTATTTGCGAGTCGCGCGTCCTCTTGCTCGCATGGATACATTAACGCGCTGCTATTGTAAGGGCTAATGAAAATGAAATCAGCCCGTTCAATCGTTGGAGATACTTGAAAATGTTGTTTGAGCAAGTTTTCTGCCGTTTTAATGTCTGCCACCAGAAATTCGCCGATGTTTGTTTCATAGTATGATGTTTCGGATTGCGCCGCTTGAACGCCTGTAAGCAAGACATCTTGCAAGGTTTCCTGCAAAATCTTTCCGATGTCTCGCCAGTTAACGTGCTCCAGCGTTATTTCTTTTGCGCCCTTGTCAGATATTTTTTTCTTTACGGCAACATATCCTTTTCTCTGAAATTTTGGGGCAAGACGCAGTTTGTAATAAGACGCAAGCTCATCAAGAAAGCGCGAGGGATTAACAACGCGGATTGGCTCTGAGCGCGAATAGGTGATTAACTTGCGCTCTTTCATCGCCTTGCAGATGCTATTTAGTCCGCCTAAACTGATACCCGTCGCTTTCTGCAAACCTCGCATCGTTGGAATCTCAAAAAGAGGCGCATGCAACAATGCCATTGCGACAAAACTGGCTTTGGGCGAAAACGGCTCAACGCGGGGCGTTCTTTTGACTTCTGATTTATTGCCAAACTCGAATGCCCAAACGCGCTCCTTTCCATTCTGATAAGAGAAAAAATAATTCCCGCTCTCGTCTATCGCCGAGATGCCCGCCGTCTTGAAACGCTCTATCATCGTTTTGCCCAGATGCCGCGTGCCGAAAATTATGCACTCTTCATTGCTTTTCTTTTTCGGGAATAGGTCGATCAGCGCGGCATAGTAGCGAACTTCCATCGTTAGAACTTTTCTCCCTGTTTCAACTTCCAGCCTTGCGACGCGCAACGGCTCAACAACGGTTTCAGCGCGCACCAGCCACCCCAACGGCTCAATGATGCGCTCTTTCAGGTTCCGTATCACGCTCGTTAGCCCGTTTTCTTGCATTTTGTTCGATAATTTTGTTTTGTTCGACCGATTTTGTTCAAGGGAATTTACGCTTTTTCAAATATCGAACAAATTTTTTTTCGTACACGGTTAACGTTTTTGATAGAAACTATCAAATCATATTTGTTTGATATTCTTCTATGGTTAAACCCAATTCCTCATCATAATTTGGCAGAATAAATACCACATTTGCGTCACCGATGCTTTCATTGCAGAGTTGTCCGTCTTTTTTCAGCCGTTGATACTGACTTTTTGTGATAGT
Source organism: Candidatus Thermochlorobacteriaceae bacterium (assembly GCA_029263855.1). GTDB lineage: Bacteria > Bacteroidota > Chlorobiia > Chlorobiales > Thermochlorobacteraceae > JANWWM01. The sequence goes on from JAJUFC010000008.1 coordinate 74,327, forward strand.
TACAGCAAACTCAACAGCCCCAAAGAAGTCTTTTTCCTCGATGCGCTTTATGTAATCGTCTCGGAATTTATCTGGAATAACCTCAACCCCGTCGAAAAGAGCGTAAAAATCCTCCTCATTTTTTTTATTATCAATGAAAGGCACAACTTCTTTCCAAAATTTCCGAAAGTTATCTCTTATCATTTCAAATTCTTTCAAATCTTCATTGCTATATCCGCCAGCATAAACTTCATCTACTAACTCCTGAACGAGATTTTCTGACAAATCCACCCCGTCAACTCTGCTCAAAACTGAAATTGTTTTCGTTACTCGTTCATTTTTATAAATATATTCATCTTTTTCAGAGGGTGTTTGAAACACATAGACCTCTTTTTTTTCAAGAATTGGCGGACGCTTTCTATTGACGCGCCCAAATCGTTGAATCAAGGAGTCAATTGGCGCAGGTTCTGTAAAAAGAACATCGTAATCAATATCAAGAGAAACTTCAACGACTTGGGTAGAAACCAAGAGGCGATATTTTTCTTTCACTCCTTTCTCAATTCGTTGTCTATCCCGAACTATGAAGCGAGAGTGAAGCAGAGCCGCAGATTCCGCCGAAGCAACCATTTTTAGTTTTTTGTAAATTTCTTGCGCTGTTTCAACTTGATTACAAACGACAAGAACTTTTTTCCCTTCCCTTATCTTTTGACAGATTATTTCAAGATTATCTTGAATATTTCCGCATAGCAAGCGCAGTTTATGACGTGTAAATTCTTCAAGCTCGTTTTCAGGCAAAGAAATCACATTTTCAACATCAAGAGCCTCTTGAAAGTATTTTTTTATAAACTTCGGAAAAGTGGCGGACATAATGAAAAACTTTGCTTGAAACTCTCGCTTCAAAACTTTACAAATCTCTAATATCAAGGCGGTATTGTGAGCGTCGTAAGCGTGAATTTCATCAAGAATAAAAAGACCACCGACCATTTCTGAGATTCTTTGCTCAAATCCTTTCAGCCCAAAAAATTCCTTAACGATTTGAAATGGCGTAATAATTTTATAGGGCTTGTAAATTTTTTTGGTCAGGCTTTGCGCCTCCTTTGCAAATTTCTTCGCATCTAACTCCGTGTATTCTCTTTCAGCAAAATGTTTATAGAGAAAATAACTCGATTTGCCGTGCTGGATGCCGACTTTTTCTTCGCCAAAGCCTTTTAACTTAATAAATCGGTCATACATTGCGTTGATGCTTGCGGTATAGGGCAAAACATAAAATATACGCTTGCTTGAATTTTCATTTTGATTTGCTGATGCCCAAAACAAAGCTGCTTCAGTTTTTCCTGAACCTGTTGGAGCGACAAGCAAAGTGCTTCCTTTTGTTTCAGAAGCCTTAATTTGAGAACTGCGGTATGAAGGGAAGTTATAGACTTCTTTCATATCTTTTACAGCATTGAGAATCTCCACTTTTGAACTTGATGCTAAGTGATCGCAAGCGGTTACAAGCCCTTTCAGGAACAAACCATAGTTACCGTGCAATATATTTCGGTCATTTTCTTCATCTATGGCGTTTAGATATGGTTTTATTGCGGATTTGTAGGCGTTAAAATCTAAAAGTTCATCGGGCGATTTAGGAATTTTATGATGCGCTAATTGATAGCCGAGATATTTCTCAGAAAGTTCCGGAAGCCGACGCATAATTTCCACCAGATACTCAAAATTCGGCTCAATTTCTTTAAGCATTTCTTTATATCGCTCTAACCCAGTGTTGATGCCCCCACCAAAATTATAATTATCTCTGAGGTAATAAAGGTCTCTGTGGTGGGTTATAATTCCAAGCGCAATTCCTTCTTTGAACGGCGAATCATAGTCGAGAAGTCCTGCAAAACTTGATGAAAGTATTTCGTGCCTATATCCCCACCTACTTTCGCTTGAAAGCATTGCTTGAAATCCTGTTGCCGCTTTCCCAAAGTCGTGAAAGCAAACCGCGTAAAAAAGATGCTCAAAGAAGTTTTCGCAATTGCATAGTTCAGGGATTTCAGAATAAGCCATTCTAATTTCACGAAAGACGCTCAAGCAGTTTTCTGTATGTTGCAAGAGCGTTTCTTTTGGGGAACTTTTTGCGTAGACTTCATTCATATTCACTTGTGTAAATATACTCCCCATTGTTTTTCTTCATCAAACCAAACGGCGCTTTCTTCCTGCAATATCATTTCTTCGACGATATAAAAAGGTTTGGTGCCTTGCGCTTTTCTAAACACTTCGTCGCTGAAATGCGTTGGCAGGGCTTGTAGCGCGCCGTAAACGCCTTTTCTGGGGAAAGGAATTAATGTTTTTCCGAGTTTAACGTTTATCTTCTCAACCAATTCAACTTCTTTGATTTCCTCAACCATTGCGAGTTCGGTAGAGCGACCAAGCAACAGAGGATAAAACGGTTGACGGAAAGCAGATTCTAATTCAAGATTAGTGAGGTATAAGTAAAGTTCATTGTCATAAAGAAACTCGCGGTTTGCTACGTTGGACTTTGCCTTTAAGCCTTCTAACTCATAGATGGTTTCTAAATCAACGGCTTTTGATTGGTAGAAAAACACATAACCGACCGACGTATCTTCAGGCGTAACGATTTCGCCTTTTGCCGCCGAAATCAAGCCGTAAATTGTTGAAAGCGGTGGCATTGGCAATGTCGGTTGTAATCCTGCGACAAAAATCGGATAGCGAAATGAAGCCGTCCAACTCCGAATTTTAACCCGAAGCACTTTCATTTTTATTCAGGGATATGGTTGGGAATTATTTTAACAAACGCATCAACCGTTTTGTTGAACGAGCCTTCGCTATTGTAAATTACGCTTTTCTCTCCGAATTTTTTTGCAGAAAGCGCGGCAAGATGTCCATCAATATCGTCCATAAATCCTTCTCGCCGAGCGATATAAACATCAGTCGCTAAATAGTCCGCATAGTCCGTTAAAACCTGCTCTAATGCTTTGATATTGAATGTTGGCTTTCCATTTTCTTCTTTGGCAAGGTTCATAAAAATGTGGTTGCCACTATTGAGTATGGTCATTACGAGCAGTTTTGGCGTAACATCGGTTAAGTGCAACGCGCTTTTTGCGCCGCCGCTAATAAACGGCAGAACTGAAACTGTTTCTGTTGCTCTTTTAGCCCTTACGTCTTTAGGAAGAAAATAAGCGTTGTCTTTCTTCGTCGCTTTTGATTCTTCGTTTGAGGTTTTATGCTTTTCAATCAGTTTTTCGTTCAAATGCCGTTGCCCTGTCTTGTAGTTTTCAAGAAAGATGCCTACGCTATTCAAGTCAAGAGAAAATATGCCATGCATAACCGTTGAATAAAATTGATGCTCATGCAATACAGGGTCTCCTTTTTCTTGGCGACTCATAACGCCAAAATCATTTACCAAGTTATTTGGAACAACTGAAATGAGCGGAGAGTTTTTAAGAGGTGACAAGCGGGTAACTGTTCCCCCGTCGCTTTTTGCTTGCGCTCTCATATACCCGAAGACATCATCGTCGGGATATTTAAACGGATTGGCTTGCGTAAATGCAATTTTATTCTGTCTTTCTACTGGAGACATCTCCCATTGATATTTTGACTTCAACGTTTCTCGCCACCAATATCGCAATGCTTGCGCAGAAATATATGGATAGATATCTTTTCCTTTACGAATGCTTTTTACGGCAATCGTATTTTCAGTTCTTTCGCCCGCGTCTGAACCCGCGTTGTTTAAGGCTGAGTAGGGCGTATCTACGAGCATAAATCCAATGATGTTTTTTGACATTTTTATTCCTCCTTAGATTGCTTATGTTTAACTTTACTCTGATGCTAAATTGCTTTTCTCTTCCTCGCTCTCATCAATTTCAATATGTTTGCTCTTTAACCAATCATGTAAAACTTCATAAATTCGAAAGAGAATAAGATCTTGCGTCTCTCGCCAACCTAATGCTCCGTCTGGAAAAAGATTTTCTGCATACTCTTCTAAACTAAAAAGAGGATTTTCGGCATTACCCTTGATTCTCTCTTTTATGATTAGCCTTAAAGTATTCCGAAAGGATGCGTAAGTGCTGGCTCTTTCTAATTGTCCAAGTCTTTTTGGATTTGGGGACTCATCTTTGCGAATAACAGCAGAAATTTCATCTGCCACTCGCCTGATTACCTCAATTCTTTGTTTTTCCATTTCTCTAACCTCCATTAAATATAATTGAAGAAGTTTCCAGTTAATATATGTTTCTTTATCTCTTGAACTGTAAAAGCATTTGACGATCCACTTATCATTCAATAGTCCTTCATAAATCGCATTAGCGTTATTTTTGTATTCTTCTTCGGGCTTTTCAGGCTTTTCATCAGGATTTTGCCAAAATTCCTTTTTTTCATAAATGTAGTAATAACGTCTTTTCACAAGATTTTCCCAAGACGTTCTTTCATCGCTATGTTGCACTTCATTAAGAAAGCGAAAAATCTTGGCAGGCAAATCATAATAATCAAGTTCTGGTCCTTGATTATAATTTGTGAAATGATAAATCCGAATCGCAACAGGCTCGCTTGCCCAATCTTCTTCATCTTGGATTAAAGATTTCGCCACTTGGAACAACGCATTTTTCGGATTTTTATAGTTTTCAGAAAAGCATCCCGTATAGCTTCTTAATTGAATTTGCTCTCTGACATTTTTTATCGCTCTTTTTGCCCAAGACCGCATTGCTTTTTCAGAACTTGAGTGAACTAAAATCATTTTGTCGCCGCTCCGATAGAATACAAGCGGGGAAACTTGAATCGCAATCGCGCATGCGCCGCAGTAATCCGCTCCACTTGACGCAAATGAATAGTAGTTCAGAGAGCCGCTTGTCATTGGAACTTCGCTTCGCAAAAGCCCCCTTTTCTCTTTTCTTATCCTTATTGCGTCCCGTCGTCCACACGCTATGCATGAGCCTTTTTCGCCAAGTGGCTTTAACTCTTTTTTAAATTCAGAAATAAGTTCTATCCACTTCTCGCGTTCTTTGCCTTTATTTGCAGGTTGAGCAATTGGTCCATTAGCAAAGGTCGTGTAAAAGGTCTTTATCCAACTTTCCTGAGTAAATAATGTGGCAATTTCAGGCAAAGCAGCATTCAAGTCTTGCTCGGTTAATTCTTTTGGTTGCTTTTTACCGCACCAAATCGTCAGCGCAGAAATGCCAGCGTCTACAAATGGATTTCCAGTGTAATCAAACAAGTTCTGTATCATAAAGCCTGTTTAGATTTTCTCTTTACTGTCTTAAAAATTCTTGAGATTGCTACGACCACATAGAAAATTTATGGTATCGGTGATGATACAGCCGTTTTTCTTCGCGGAATGTCCGTCCGATTTGGAGCAAGGTATCGAGCATCGGAGATGATTCGTTGATTTTGAACGATTTGAGTTAGGGTCTCAACGCCTTTGCGGGATTGTGAGAGACTAACGCTCAGAATTTGGGAAAAAAAATCAAAACAAACAAAGAGGCAGGCAAACTTGCGGGAGAGTTGTCGGCGTGACTGGATTTGAACCAGCGACCCCTTCCACCCCAAGGAAGTGCGCTACCGGGCTGCGCTACACGCCGAAACGATTGAAAATTCAAAATTGAAGGCGCAAAGATACGGGTTTTGGCTCTACGCGCCAAATTTTTTCAGCGCAACATCAATGCTTCCCCAATACGAGCGACCAAATAAGTTCAGATGAACGAGCAATGGATAAAGATTAAACAACCCCATTCGCTCGCGCCACCCGCGCTCCAACGGAAAAACGTCTTGATACGCCTCAAACAATCGCTCGTCAAAGCCGCCAAAAAGGTTCATAAACGCCAGTTCGGCTTCGCGATGTCCGAAATAGACTGCAGGGTCAATCACGGTAGGCAAGCCGCGTTCATCGATGAGAAAATTTCCGCTCCACAAGTCGCCGTGCAGAAGCGCGGGCGTTTCGTTTGGAACGAGCGCATCAAGTTTCGGGAACAATCGCTCAAAGCGTTTGGCTTCGCTCGGCGAGAGCGAGCCTTGCTTCAACGCGAGGCGAATCATCGGCAAAAGCCGCTCTTCGCGGAAAAAATCGCTCCACTTCTCGCGAGCGCGATTGGACTGGGGAAGCGCGCCGATGAAATTCGGGCGATGGTATCCGAACGTCGCTCTGCGACATAGATGCAACCGCGCCAGCGATTCGCCAAAGATTTCCCAAAAGTTTGGTTGCTTCGGGGCGGAATCGATGAACTCCAATATCAAGCATGCATCGCGCTCGGTCGTGGCTACGCCGACGAGTTTTGGGACGCGCAAGGTGTTAGTTTCGGCGAGGGCGTTGAGTCCATCGGCTTCGGCTTCGAAGTTTTCGCGTTGGCTCAAATCGTTATGCTTGACGAAAAACGCGCCGATGTTCATTTCAACGCGCTCCGCATTGTGAATGCACCCGCCGCCGAGCGCAACCCGCTTTTTCAGCGAAACGCTTTTGCCCAGCGCAGATTCAAGCGAATACGCCATTTCAACATCGGTGAGCATCAGTAGATAGACGGAATTAACTTTTTCGTTCGAGTGCGATACTCGCGAAATGCACTCCCGAAGCGTTGTTCCATCATCGCCTCTTCAACGCGAATATGATTGCCAAACACCACGCCACACAGACCCCAAAACAACAACAACCCATAAAGGCTTTGCGTCAAAAGCGCGAAGCCTGAAAATAGCAGGATATAAGACAAATAAATCGGATGACGAATCGCGCCGTAAATGCCTTTGGTAATGAGTTCGTGGTCGTCTTTCAAAACGATTCGGTCAAAGAATTTGCCAAGCGCGCGCGTCGAATGATGAATCAAAACGATGGCAATCAACAGCAACGCCACCGCGATTGAATCTGAAACGGATTCAGGCAAGAGATGCGAGAGGGAACGTTGATTGGCGAAGTCGTAAATCGCGATGGGGTGCGCGATCCACAAGCCAGCGGTCGCCAGCGAAGTGGAAACGCCAAGTTCTTTTTGAACGGCTTTCGTTTCGGTTTTCTGAGAGACTTGCCCCGTCGCTATCGCGTTCCACACCGCGCCAAGAAGAAACGCCGCATATCCGACATAAAGCGCGATGAGTTGCCACGATTTCCATACGTTCAAAAAATATGCGGGCAAACCTAACGCGATGATGATGAGCAAAGCGATTTGCCGCAGTTGCTTTAAGAAACGGGCAAGCATTTTACTTCACCACCAAGTTCACGAGCTTGTTCGGCACGACAATGTGCTTGATGATTTCTTTTCCATCAAGAAATTTGACGACGGAGTCCACCTCTTTGGCGCGACGAATCAAATCTTCGTTGCTCATTCCGACTGTCGCTTCGAACGTGCCGCGCAGTTTTCCGCTGACTTGGACGGCAATCGTTACGGTTTCGTCTTTCGTCAAGGCTTCGTCGTATTTTGGATACGGCGCGTCGGCGATGGAAGGGTCGTTGCCGATGGCTTGCCACAGTTCTTCGGCGATGTGTGGCGCGAAGGGCGAGAGCATCACAAGCAGGTTTTCAATCGCGGTTCGATTGTGGCAGTTTTCTTTCGTGAGCAGATTGACGAACTCCATCATCGCCGCGATTGCCGTGTTGAAACGCAAGTTCTCGCAATCCTCTTCGACCTTCTTGATGGTTTTGTGCATCGCCTTTTGAACTTCAACGCTCATTGGCGCGTCATCAACGCCGATTTCGGAATCAGTTTCGGGGTTGCCGTCGCGCAAGTTGGAATAAACCAATCGCCACACGCGCCCCAAGAAACGCGAGATGCCTTCAATGCTCTTCGTGTTCCAAGGCTTCGTTTGTTCGAGCGGACCGAGAAACATCACATAGAGCCTTGCGACGTCCGCGCCGTATTCTTCCAAGAGCGAATCGACGCTTACCACGTTGCCGCGCGACTTGGACATCTTCTCGCCATCTTCGCCCAAAATCATTCCTTGATTGAAGAGTTTTTTGAACGGCTCTTTGTGAGCAACCAGTCCGCAATCGTAAAGAACCTTGTGCCAAAAGCGCGCATAAAGCAAGTGCAAAACGGCGTGTTCCGCGCCGCCGATGTAGAGGTCGACCATTCCCCAATATCGCTCTTTTTCGGGCGAACAGAAGGCGTTGGGATTTTGCGCGTCTTTGAATCGCAAGTAATACCAACAACTGCCCGCCCATTGCGGCATCGTGTTGGTTTCGCGTCGGAACTTGCCATGTTCGTCTTCGCCGTAAAGCCATTCGGGAATGTTCGCCAACGGCGATTCGCCCGTGCCTGATGGCTCGTATTTCTCGACATCAGGAAGCGCGAGCGGCAGGTTGGTTTCAGAACGCATCGCGCCGTCATCGTAATGCTTAATTGGAATTGGCTCGCCCCAGTAGCGTTGGCGCGAAAAGACCCAATCGCGCAGTTTGTAATTGACCTTGCGCTTGCCCATTACTTTGGCTTCGAGGTAATCGCAAATTTTTTCGAAAGCCTCTTTGTAGGCAAGTCCGTTTAGGCTCACTTCGCCGTTGTCGCTATTGACGCATGGCGCGTCTTTGGAGACGAAAACATGCTCTTCAACGCGATGCGGCGACTGAATGACCTCGACGATGGGCAACCCGTATTGCTTGGCGAACTCCCAATCGCGCTCGTCGTGCGCGGGAACTGCCATAATCGCGCCCGTGCCGTAACTCATTAAAACGTAATCCGCAATCCATATCGGAATCGCCTTGCGCGTGAGCGGGTTAATGGCGTAGCCGCCCGAGAACACGCCCGTTTTTTCTTTTTGCAATCCCGACCGCTCCAAATCCGATTTCTTCTTGGCTTCGTCTTGATATGCAAGGACGGCGGCGCGTTGCGCGTCGGTGGTGATTTCATCGACGAGCGGATGTTCGGGCGAAAGCACCATATAAGTTGCGCCGAAAATCGTGTCGGGGCGCGTCGTGAAAACGCGAATCGTTTTTTGGGATTGTTGAACGGGAAACTCAATTTCGCAACCGATGGATTTGCCAATCCAGTTGCGTTGCATTTCTTTGATGCTTTCGCTCCAATCGAGCTCGTCCAAATCCGCAAGCAATCGCTCGGCATACTCCGTGATTTTCAAGACCCATTGGCGCAAGGGTTTTCGTATGACGGTGAAGCCTTTTTCGAGATACTCCTCGACTTCTTCGTTGGCGAGAACGACTTTTTGCTCTTCGCACCAGTTCACGGGAATTTCGGCGATGTAAGCCAATCCGCGCTCGTAGAGTTTGAGAAAAATCCATTGCGTCCATTTCACGTAGCCGATGTCGGTCGTGTTGATTTCGCGCGACCAATCGTAAGAGCCGCCCAAGCGTTGAAGCGAGGCTTTGAAACTTTTGACGTTTTGCTCGGTCGTGATGCGCGGGTGCGTGCCGGTTTTGATGGCGTATTGTTCGGCGGGCAATCCGAAAGCGTCCCACCCCATCGGGTGCAGAACGCAAAAGCCCTTGTGGCGCTTGAATCGCGCGGCGATGTCGGTTGCCGTGTAGCCTTCCAGGTGTCCGACGTGCAAGCCGCTTCCGCTTGGATACGGGAACATATCGAGCACGTAGTATTTCGGTTTGTTCTCGTCCTCGCGGACTTCAAACGTTTTATGCTCCGCCCAATAGCGTTGCCATTTTTTCTCGATGTCTGAAAAGGAGTATTTCATTGGATAGATTCGCGTTGAATAGGACGCAAATATAACTTTCAAAGGTTAGTTTTTAGCCATCGTTGATGGCGCGGGTTGCGTTTCGCGGAGACTATGCGAGAACGCCACAACGCGCGCCCATCTTTCGCATTGGATTTTCTCTGCTTTTCGGCATATTCGGCAACTGAATTTTCACATCTCTGAAATGCAATTTTCGCCGCTTGATTGGCTTGTCGTTTTGATGTATGTCGGGGGCGTAACGCTGTTCGGCGTGGTGAAGGGCGGCAAGCAAACGTCCGCCAAAGATTACTTTCTCTCCGAAGAAAAAATTAGTTGGTGGGCGGTCGGCATTGCGATTGTCGCCACTGAAACCTCTGCCCTGACGTTCATCTCTGTTCCGGGAATCGCTTACAAAGGCAATTTCAATTTTCTTCAACTTGCCATTGGCTATTTCATCGGGCGGGTGATTGTGGCGCATTTCTTTTTGCCGAAATACTATGCAGGCGAACTCACTACCGCCTACGCTTTAATGGAATCGGGCTTTGGGCTTAGACTTCGACGGCTTACGTCGCTCGTCTTCATCATCACGCGCATTTTCGCCGATGGCGTGCGGCTCTACGCTACCGCCATTCCGCTCGTGATTATTTTTCGCGGATACAACCTCTTCGGCGGCATCTCCGACGCAACGCTCTACATCATCAGCATCGTGCTTATCGCCTTTGTTACCTTGCTTTATGTTCAACTCGGCGGCGTGCGCGCGGTCATTTGGACGGATTTCATTCAACTGTTTGTCTACCTCTTGGGCGGCGGATTGACCGTCCTTCTTCTGCTCCAACAATCTGAACATTTTTTTATTCCAATAACGGAATTTCAAAAAGCGGGCAAGTTTGATTTTCTGAATTTTTCATTCGAGAACTTTTGGTCGTCGCCGTATCAATTTTTTCTTGCGGTCATTGGCGGTGCGTTTCTCACGATGGCATCGCACGGCACGGATTACATCATCGTGCAACGGCTCTTCACTACGCCCACGCTTCGCCACAGTCAAAACGCTTTGATTTTAAGCGGTTTTATCATCTTTCTTCAATTCGCGCTGTTTCTTTTTCTTGGCGCGTTGCTCTACGGATTTTACGGCGAGCTTTCGCTTAAAGGCGACGAAGTTTTTTCAAAATTCATCGTGGAAGAATTGCCGACGGGCGTTTCAGGCTTGATTGTGGCAGGACTTTTGGCGGCAGCCATGTCGACGCTTTCAGGTTCAATTAGCGCGATTTCAAGTTCAACCGTCTTCGATTTATACGCTCATACTGCGCAAGGCAAACGCGCAACGGAATCCGAAAAATTGCGCCTTTCCAAAAACATCAGTTTGGTTTGGGCGGCGATTTTGACGGGTTCGGCGTTGCTCTACATTGGTCTTGGCAAAGCCGTCGTTGAGGTCGCGCTCTCGATTGCGTCGTTCACTTACGGCGGGTTGCTTGGGGTCTTTCTCTTGGCGATGTTTTTTCGGCGCGTCTCGCCGCTGGGCGCAATCGTTGGATTTTCTGCAAGCGTGCTGGTGATGGCATTTGTCATGACACAAACCAAACTGGCATGGACACTCTACACGCTCATCGGGAGCGCAACAGCGATTCTCGTCGCACTTCTTGTTTCGCGCCTCTCGAAACAAAAAAGCGTCTCAACCGAGACGCCTTTATCGTGATTTGATTTAGACCTTAGCGACTGAATCCGCCTAATTTGGCAAGCAGGTTGCGCAAGTTGATGCCCGCACGATAGACGACCGTTCCAATGCCGTCGCCTGATTCTTTCTTGCCTTGTTCGTAATCGTCAACGCTAAAATCTTCAAGTTCTGCCGTTTTTGCGACGTCGGCGTTTGCGCCGAATTCAAGGTCGTAATAGCGTTCCAAGTCGCTTTTTTCTTTGTGGTCTGTGCCCAAGTAGTCAATCATTTTTTCTTTTGATGATTAAAATTGCAGGGTTTTATTCGGCAATCCTCGCTGAATGTTGCGTAGCGCATCAGAATAAAAAAGCGTCCCACATTGAGACGCTTTCCATTCAAATGTGCGCGTTGCTCCGCGATTAGTTCATCACGAGCATTATCACGGAGTTTTTCGCAAAGTTCGCAAGCGGCGTGAAGAAGAGTCCAAACCCAATCGTGAGAATCATCAAGAACGCGGCGAGCGCGTTGGCGAAAGCGCTCGATTCCATCGGCGTTTCTGCGCCATCTTCGGATTCGCGCAAATACATATTGAGCGGGATTTTGAAGTAGTAGTAGAGCGAAACCGCGCTCGTCAGCACGCCGATAATCGCGAGCGTTAGAAATACCGTGCCTTTGCCCAAGAGCGCGGTGAAAATCATATACTTTCCAATGAAGCCAACTGTCGGCGGCAAGCCCGTGAGCGAGACGAGGAAAACGGTCAGCGCGGCGGCAGTGAGCGGCATTCTCTTTCCGAGCCCGCGATAATCATTGACATCGTCGCTTCCGATTTTGTTGGCAATCAAAATCACCACATAGAACGCACCGACGGTCATCACGGTGTAAGCAGCGAGATAAAACATCACGGCTTGCGTGCCTAAGTCGTCGGCAACTAAAACGCCCAAGAGCAAGTAGCCTGCGTGCGCGATGGAAGAATACGCGAGCATACGCTTGACATTGCTCTGCCAAATTGCTGCGAAGTTTCCGAGCAACATCGAGACGAGCGCAATCAGCGCGAAGAAATTCACCCAATCAAACGCTAATTCACCTGTCGGCTCTGCGGGAATCGCCACTTTGAAAAATCGTATGAGCATCGCAAAGCCTGCCGCTTTTGAGCCGACGGAAAGAAACGCAGTAACGGGCGTTGGCGCGCCTTCATACACATCGGGCGACCAGAAGTGAAACGGAACCGCGCCGATTTTGTATCCGAACCCGCCCATCACCAAGAGCGCGGCGAGCGTCAGCGTTACTTCATCGACTTCATTGGCGCTGATGAACTTGGCGATTTCGTAGATGTTCGTTTGTCCCGTCAAGCCGTAGATGAGCGACATTCCATACACCATCAAGCCCGACGACACCGCGCCGTAAATGATGTATTTGAGCGATGCTTCCGACGACTTGATTTGATGCTTCAAATAGCCCGTCAAGATGTAGGACGAAATGCTCACGAGTTCAAGCGCGAGGAACATCATCAACATATCGCTTGCCGAAGCCATCAAGAACATTCCCAGCACCATCGCAATCAAGACGGCGTAATACTCGCCGATGTTCGCGACATTCTTTTCGCCCAATTCTTCCGAATCCATCGTAATCAACACCGCAAGCGCGCCCGCGCCAAGAAAGAGAAACTTGAAAAACACGGCGAAGGGGTCAACGACATGCATTCTGAGAAAATACTCTTGATTCGGCATATCGAGCTGCTGCCACGTGAAAAAGCCCGTGATGACGAACCCGACAAGCGAGACCATCGGAATCACGACGCGCTTTTCGTTCAGAACCATATCCAGCGTGATGACGAGAAGAAACAACGCTGAAAGCGAAATTTCAGGCACAAACGCGCCCAAACTTAATTTCACTTGCTCGATAATTTCGGGTAGGTTGTTCGGCATTGTTTAGAAATCTTGTTGAGTTCAGTTTTAGTTGAGCGTTAAACCCCTTCACTTCATTGCGACATTTGCCGCCGCTGAAAGAATTTCAGCGACTCTGTTTAGGCTTGGCATAATCAAATCGAGCACGGGCGCGGGATAAACGCCGATGATGATGACAATCGCGGCAAGCGGCGCGAGCAGGGCGATTTCTCGTCCGTCCAAATCCACTTTGCCTTTCCAATCGTGGAAGTGCGCATGTTCTTCGCCGTGATGTCCTTCCACTTCGTAAGCCGCGTTAGGCTTTCGCTCGCCCGTGAACATCGCTTTGTAAGCGCGAAGCAAATACGCGGCAGAAAGCAAAATGCCGAGCGTTCCAATCACTGAGAGAAGCCGCGTTTGCTCGACGGCGAATGCGCCGAGAAATACGAAGGCTTCCGCAACGAATCCCGACAGCGCGGGCATTCCCAAGTTGCCCATAAACGCCAGCATAATGAATCCCGCATAGACGGGCATATGCTTCGCCAAGCCGCCGAACTTGTCCATTTCCCGCGTGTGCGCACGTTCGTAAATCACGCCCACGAGCAAGAACATCATCGGCGAGAGCAATCCGTGCGAGAACATTTGAAGCATCGCGCCCGACATTCCGAGCGAGTTCACCGCCGCAATGCCCAACAACACAAAGCCCATATGCGAGACGGACGAATACGCGACCATCTTTTTGAAGTCCGTTTGTGCAATCGCGCAGAACGCGCCATAAACGATGCTAATCACGCCGAAGAGCGCAATCCACCACGCAAATTGTTGAAAGACTTCAGGGAAAATCGGGAAGTTAATGCGAAGCAAACCATAGCCGCCGAGTTTGAGAAGCACACCTGCAAGCACAACGGAAATTGGCGTTGGGGCTTCCACGTGCGCATCAGGAAGCCAGGTGTGGAACGGCACCATCGGCACTTTAATCACAAATGCCAAGAAGAGTGCGAAGAACGCCAACGCGCGCAACAGATTGCCTTCCGACGGCGCAAGTGCCGAGCCTGAAATGAAATTCTGTTGATTCGCCATAGCAACCATGCTGAATGTGTTGCGTCCTGTTTCAGGGTCAATGACGCTGGCGTAGAGCGCGATAATCGCAAGGAGCATCAAGACAGAGCCGACAAGCGTGTAAATGAAAAACTTGATTGCCGCATATTCGCGATTTTTTCCGCCCCAAATTCCAATCAGGAAATACATCGGAATCAAGGTTACTTCCCAAAAGATGTAGAAGAGGAAGAAATCGAGCGCAAGAAAGCACCCCATCATCGACATCGACATCAAGTTATACAGCACGAAGTAACTCTTAACCGATTTTTCAATCGTCCAACTTGCGCCCACGCCCACGAGCGCGACAATCGCTGTTAGAATCACCATTGTAACCGACAATCCGTCAATGCCCATGAGGTAATCCGCACTGACGGTATATCCGCCTAACTCAACCGAGAACCATGCCGCGCGCTCGACGAATTGGAACTTGCTCACGTCGTCAACGCCCGCGAGCGACGGGTTGTAGTTCTGCCAAATCACAACGGCTAAAATGACTTGACCGACCGCCGCCAAAAGCGAGACCAAGCGAATCGTTTGCTTTTGCTCTTTGGGAATCAAGAGCGTAATCAGCGCGGCAATCAGCGGAAGGAATGTGATGAGCGTTAAAGTCATGTCTGTAAATAAAATTTTTAAGATTGTGAGTTTGGTATGCTCTCTATGAATTAGACCAATTTGCTAACGAAGTAGCCAACGACGGCGATTAAGAGAAGCGCGATATACGTTTGTACTCGTCCCGTTTGCAGTTTTCGGAACAAGAGTCCGCTAATCTGCACGAGCGTCGCCGAGAGGTTGACGATTCCATCGACGACGAGTTTGTCGAAGCCACCGCTGAATGCCGAGAACTTCACACCCAAGTTTCCGATGCCTTTCACAAACGCGCCTTCCATGAAAGTGTCGTTGAACCAGTTCATCATTTTTGAAATCAAAACAAAGGGGCTTGCGATTGCGCCGATATTTTTGAGATAAGCAAGGTAAGCCATCACTAATCCAAGCAAGGCTAATGAAATTGAGAGCGTAACGACTGTTCCGTGCGCGTGGTGCGAGGCTTCGGCGAGTTTCTGTTGTCGAAGGTCTTGGAAATGCGCTGTGCTGCTGTGTGAGTCGCCCGCATGAGGCGTTTCAGGTGCAATAGATTCGCCGCCACCGATTGCGCTAAACACTTGTGCCGCACCTTGCAAGCCTTCTTGTGTGATTCCGACTTTCGTTTCAGGCGTTTTGACCGCTTGCATAAACCAACCGTGTTCGCCATCGAGCGGATTGGGCGAGAAGACGAAGAAGAACGACATCGCTGCCAAAATCACCAGCGGAATCGTCATTACGGGCGCAGATTCATGAATTTCGCCATGGTGATGATTGTCGCCGTGTCCGTGATGATGATGGTTGTCGGCAGACATGGGCTTTTCGCTCGATCGATTTTCTCCGAAGAACACCATAAACCATTGGCGTCCCATGTAGAACGGCGTGAGCAACGCCGCCGAAAATCCGAGAACGGGAATTATCATCGCCCAACTGCCTTCAACATTGGCGTAGCCGACTGCGCCCGCTAAAATCGCGTCTTTGCTCAAAAAGCCCGTGAAGAGCGGCAAGCCCGCCAGCGCGAATAGGCAAATCGTGAAAGTGGCGAAGGTAATTGGCATTTTCTTCATCAAGCCGCCCATATAACGCATATCTTGCTCATGATGCGTCGCGTGAATGACCGAACCTGACCCCAAGAAAAGCCCCGCTTTGAAAAAGGCGTGCGTAACGAGGTGAAAAAGCGCCGCCGCAAACGCGCCAACGCCCATGCCCATGACCATATAGCCGAGTTGCGAGAGCGTTGAATAGGCAAGCACGCGCTTGATGTCGTTCTGCGTGATGGCAATCGTCGCCGCAAAGAACGCCGTAACCGCGCCGATGACGGCGATAATCGCAAGCGCGTCGGGCGTGAGAATCACGAAGACGCGCGCCACGAGATACACGCCTGCCGCAACCATCGTCGCCGCGTGAATGAGCGCGGAAACGGGGGTTGGACCTTCCATCGCGTCAGGAAGCCATGTGTGAAGCGGAAACTGTGCCGATTTTCCGACGCAACCCATAAAGAGCAATACGCCTGCAACGGTCAGCCATCCTTCACCCCAAGTGAATTTGCCTTCGCCAATGTTTTGATAAATCTCTTGATAATTGAAGGTTTGAAATTGCGCGAAGAGAATCAAAATGCCGAGCCAAAACCCAATGTCGCCGACGCGGTTGAGCATAAAGGCTTTGTTTTGCGCCGCCGCCGCCGAATCGCGCTCGAAGTAAAATCCAATCAAAAGGAACGACGACAACCCGACGAGTTCCCAAAAGCAGTAAATCGCGAAGAGGTTGTTGGAGAGAACGATGCCGAGCATTGAGAAGGTGAAAATGCCGAGATAGCCGAAGTAACGCTCGTAGCGCGGTTCGCCCGCCATATAGCCCATTGAGAAGAAATGCACCAGGAAACTAATTCCTGTAACCACAATCAGCATGACGGCGGTGATTTTATCAATCAAGATTCCGAGTTTGATTTCCATCGTGCCTAAATTCGCCCATGTAAAATTCCATTCTTGTTGGAAATTCTCTTGACCTAACGCCGAAAATGCCACATAGAGCGATAAGCCTAACGAAACGGCAATGATGCCAGTCGCAAGAAAGTCGCCATTTCTTGGGAGTTTCTTTCCGAAGAAAATTTGCACCGCAAAGGAAAGGAGCGGGAGCAATAAGATGTAGATGCTGTATTGAATCAGGTCAGGCATGTTTCTCTGTGAGATTTTAGAATTAGAGTGAGTTTCTTCTATTCGCGCATCGTATCGATTTCGCCAATATCAACGGTTTTGAATCTGGCGTAGATGTTGAGTACAATGGCTAAGGCGACAGCCGCTTCCGCCGCCGCAAGAATGATACCGAACATTGAAAACATCACGCCGCTCATGGTGCCGTTAAATTTTGAGAATGCGACGAGATTCAAATTTGCCGCATTTAAGATGAGTTCAACGCCCATCAACACGACAACCGCATTGCGGCGCGTCATGATGCCGAAGAGTCCGAGCGAAAATAAAATCGCTGAAAGCACGAGAAAATGATTCAATCCAATTTCAGGCATATCGATGTTTTGAATTTAGAATTTCAGTTGAACTACTTGCTTGCACTTACTTTGCTATCCGAGCGTGCGATGTATGCCGCACCAATCAGCGCGACAAAAAGCAGAATCGAGACAATTTCAAACGGAAGCACATAGTTTGTAATGACTTCGTAGCCAATCGGCTCGACCACCGTCGTTGTTCGTTGTTCGCCTGTGTGCCACTTTGCGCGAAAGAGAAAGGTGTAAAGAAGCGAGCCTAATATCGCGAGCATAATCAATAACGATGGAACTAAGTTGAACACATCGGTCAAAAGCCGTTCTTGGGTAATTTTATTGGTGAGCATCACGCCGAATAGAAGCAAAATCAAAATTCCGCCGACATAAACAACGATTTGCGTTACGGCAACGAAATCCGCACTCAAATACACATACATCGCGCTGATACCGAAGAGCGTGAAGAGCAAGGAGAACGCGGAGTAAATGATGCTTCTCACAAAAACAACCATCGCCGCCGATACCACGATGAGTATGGCAAAGAGGTAGAAGATGGCTTGGTAGGCAAATACGCCGAAGTCAAAGTTTTCCATTGTTCAAGAAGGTTTTACAAGAAGTTTTAGTCGTTTGCTTACGATTCATTTTGTGTGATGAGCACGGGAAGCGTTTCCACTAACGCCTCCCGCTCATTTTTCAATTATTCTCCGCCTTCGGCTTGTTTTTTTGCCGCTTCTTCGGCGGCTTTTTTCGCCGCAAGTTTTGCCGCCATCATCGGTGGCAATTTTTTGGCGGGTTGAGCCTCGCCGCTTGGCGTTTCGGCTTTCGGCGTTTCGGCAGGTTCGGCTTTGGCTTCGGGTGTTGCGGTTGCGCTGCTGTCTGCTCCGGCTTTTTTCGCCGCAAGTTTTGCCGCCATCATCGGTGGCAGTTTTTTGGCGGGTGCTTCTGCCGCCGCAGGTGTTGATTCGGCTGTTGGTGCGCTTACGGGTGCTTCTGCGCTTGCCGATGCTGCCGCTTTCTTCGCCGCTAACGGAGAGACGCGCGCGCCTGCTGCGGGTGCCGCTTTCGGAGCCGCCGCCTTTTTCGCCTTCTCTTCTTCTTCATATTTGGCGAGTTTTTCGCGCTTCTCTTTTTCTTTTTCTACTGTGAGGACGCTGAAATGATAATTGAAGTTAGAGCGGTCGATTTCGGCGAAGTCATGAACGGGCGTCATTGTCAGGCACTCGGTCGGGCACGGGTAGGTGCAAAGCCCACAGTACATGCACTTTGCCATATCGATGTCGAACTTCGAGAGCCAAAGTTTCTTTTTGCTGCCGTCGCTCGTTGTGCCGAGCTCTTCAATGTCGTCGGGCGTGGCTTTGAACGATTCAATCGTGATGCAATTTACAGGACAAGCGTTGGCGCATTGATTGCAGGCGATACAGTCGTCGGCATTGTTGTGCAAGCGGTTGCGCGAAAAGTCCGGCGTCGGAATCGTTTCGCTTGGATACTGAATCGTTACTAGCCCTTCGTTGAGCTTGTTGAAATAGTTATCGTCATCTATGAGGGCAGTTTCTTCGCGCCACTTGGTCGCATTCGCCAGGTGTTTGAGCGTGATGCTCATTCCGCCGATGACCGACGAAACGCCTTTCTTTATGGAATCCACATACTCCGACATAATGTAACAGTTTAGAATTTTTGAAGATTACACTCTTAGCATTCTGCTTCCTGCCTCTTGCTTATCGCACATAGAGTTCCCAAACCGCCGCAAAGACGAAGATGAGAAGCGCGATTGGCGTTAAGACTTTCCAACAGAGATACATCAGTTGGTCAACTCGGAATCTTGGGAAGGTCCAGCGAACCCACATCATCACAATCACAAAGAAGAATCCTTTGAGGATAATCCAGAACGCGCCCCAAACCGGACCGCTCGTCCAATCGTTGAGCGCGACGCCGCCGATGTTCGGAAGTGGCGAGTTCCAACCGCCCAAGAAGAGCACGGAAAGAATCACACTGGTCATGAACATGGAGGCATATTCAGCAAGGAAAATCATGGCGAATTTCATTCCGCCATATTCGGTGAAGTAGCCGGAGACGAGTTCGGATTCGGCTTCGGGAATGTCGAACGGCGCGCGATTGCACTCGGCAAGGGCGGCGATGAAGTAGATAATCATCGCAATCCACGCCACAGGCGATTGAAAGACGGCGTAATGCAAAATGCCAAGTTCGCCACTTTGCGACATCACGATTTTTTGCATTGAGAGCGAACCTGCCATCATCACCCCAACGAGAATCGCAATGCTCGCGGGAATTTCGTAACTGACGACCTGCGCCACGCTACGCACCGCGCCAAAGAGCGACCACTTGTTGTTTGAGCCCCAACCGCACATCAAAATTCCGACAGCTTCGACGGAGACGATGGAAACGGCGTAGAACACGCCCACATTTAAATCTGCTCCGATAAATTCGCTACTGAACGGAAGCACGGCATACGCGGCAAACGCGCCCACGAAAATGATGAGCGGTCCTAACACAAACAGCGGCTTATCGGCGGCAATCGGAACAATGTCTTCTTTTTGAATCAATTTCAGAATGTCGGCGATTGTTTGAAGCAAGCCCCATTTGCCTGTCTCGTTTGGTCCGATACGGTCCTGCATAAACGCAGACACTTTGCGCTCTCCATACACGCCGACATAGAGCGCATACAGCGCGATGAACACGAGCGGAATGGCAGGAATTGCAAAAATGCCGACAGGAACGCCAAAGACTTCGAGCGATTCAAAGGCTTTAACCCAAGAGTTTTCCGCCTGAACGGGAACGGCGGTTGCAGTAAGCGCGTCGGGCACAAGTAGGGCTAATGGCTTCATCTCAATTTGGAAATGTTTTGAATGAATTAAAACGGTCGAATTATCGGTCAACTTCGCCAAGCACGATGTCGATGCTTCCAAGAATGGCGACGACATCGGAAATCAGATTGCCTTTCGCCAGTTCGGGCAAGACCGAAAGATTCACGAAGCAAGCGGCGCGCGCTTTGCATCGGAACGGTTTGGTGCCTTTGCCGTCGGCTATCACGTAGAAGCCCACTTCGCCTCTTGGGTTTTCATCTCGCGCATAGACTTCGCCTGCGGGCGGCTTGATGCGTTTCGGCACGGCGGCGTGCGGGTCGAAGTTCGGGTCTTCGGGCATCTTGTCGATGCACTGTTGAATGATTTTTAGGCTCTCGTAAATTTCGTAGCAACGCACCAAGTGCCGCGATAGGCTATCGCCGATGATGGAGAGTTTTCCATCAGGCACGACCACGTCAAATTCAAGTTCGGGATAAATGGAGTAGGGGTCGTTTTTGCGCAAATCCCATTTTACGCCTGAACCGCGAAGCATTGGACCCGAACAGCCATAGTTGATGGCGACATCGGCAGGCAAGATGCCAATGCCGCGCGTGCGTTCAATGAACAGTTCGTTTTCAGTGAGAAGCGCCATCATCTCGTCGACTTTGGGCTTGTAGTATTTGACGAACTCTGCGACGCGCTGTTTGAACTTTGGCGGAAAATTATGCGAGACACCGCCAACCCAAATGTAGTTGTAAAGCATTCGTGCGCCGCAAAGCCATTCGAGCAAGGTGAGAATGTGCTCGCGGTCTCGCATAATGTGCAAAAATGGCGTGAACGCCCCAATGTCCAATCCGTAAGTGGCAATCGCGACTTGGTGCGAGGCAATGCGTTGCAATTCCGCGACAATCACACGCATGAACTCTACTCGGCGCGGCACTTCGATGTTGAGCAATTTTTCAACCGCCATCACAAACGCATGCTCGGTGTTCATCGCCGAAAGGTAGTCCATTCTATCCGTGTAAGGAATGACTTTTTGATAGTCGAGGGCTTCGGCATGTTTTTCAAAACAGCGATGCAAATAGCCCATGTGCGGTGTCGCTTTCATGACCACTTCGCCATCGGTAATGAGTTCGACGCGCAAAACGCCGTGCGTTGCAGGATGTTGCGGACCCATGTTCAGCGTCATGTATTCCGTGTCGAGGTCTTTCTCAACGATATATTGATTTGAGCCTGTCTGCGAGAGGCGCGTCTTCGGGCTATATTCCAGTGTTTCCGCCATATTTTGAACTGATTAGTAATTATGAATTGCTATTGTGATTGCAACTTGTTAATTCAACTTTGAAAACAAAATCGCTTCAAAGCTTTCTTTTGATAGAATGAAATTCGGCGTTCTTAGAACTTCACTACTACAATTTGAACGCTTTGAAACGACTTATGCGAGTTTTCGCTCGAAGGTTTTATCAATACGGCACTTTAATTCCGTGATAGTATTCCTGAACCGTGTAATCTTTTCGGAGCGGGTGTCCTTCCCAATCGTTAGGGCAAAGGATTCGCCGCAAATCGGGATTACCTTCGAAGACAATGCCGACTAAGTCGTAGGCTTCGCGCTCGTGCCATTCTGCGGTGCGCCAAATTTCTGCCACGCTTGGAATCGTGTTGTTTTCCTTTGTGCACTTCAATTTGACCGCGATTTTATGCTGATAGGCGGAAAGCGATTCGAGGTTATAGACTGCCCCAAGCGTTCCGTCGCCGTAATCAACGCCTGAAAGGCAAGCGAGATAGTCAAATTTCAATCGCTCGTCGGTGCGCATGAAGTAAGCCATTGGTTGCCAAAGCGTGTGGTCGAGCACAGTAAAGTTTGGCATGGTGCGGCTGTTGTCAAGGTCGGAAACGGTTTCGGCTCCAAATTCTTCCTTGATAATCGCGTGGATTTGTTCAGGCGTTAGTTTTGACATAACTGTTGAGATTTTACGCGGTTACTTCCTCGACTTCTTGTTTTGGCTTTTCAGTCGCGGGCGATTTGACATTGGCGTTGAACGGGTGCGCCGCGATGATGACTTCTTCGGCGGGCGCAGACTTTGCCGCGATTTTTTGCAACGCTTCTTTTCGAGTTAGACCCAATCGCTCTTCACGAATCAATTCTTGAATTTTCATCAAACCGCCAATCAAGGCTTCGGGGCGCGGCGGACAGCCGGGCACATACACATCAACAGGAATCACACGGTCGACACCCTTGACGACGTGGTAACCGTGTTCCCAATACGGACCGCCGCAGTTGGCGCAGCTGCCCATTGATAGCACATAGCGCGGCTCGGACATTTGGTCGTAAAGACGCTTGACGCGCTCCGCCATCTTGAAGGTTACCGTTCCCGCCACAATCATCAAATCGGATTGGCGCGGCGAAGAACGCGGAAAGATGCCGAACCGTTCAAGGTCGTAGTTCGAGGCGTTAGTCGCCATCATTTCAATCGCGCAACAGGCAAGACCAAACGACATTGGCCACAACGAGGATAGGCGCGACCAGTTGAGCAGGTCCTCAACTTTGGTAACTATCGCTCCGCCGTTAGAAATTTTTGCATCGAGAAGACTTGGCATAATCGTTTCTCAGGTTTGATTAACAAAGAATAAAACTTGTTGGGCTTGAACTCATGCCGTTGTTTCAGGCTCAGCGACTTTTGGCTTTTCGAGAGACTTTGGCTTTTCAAACTTTTTAGTCGGCATTTTAGGAATGTTCGGCGTCGGCACAACCCAATTGATGTAGCCTTTCTTCCATTCGTAAATAAGCCCAAGCGTCAAGACACCCAAGAACACAAGCGCGACCGCCAGCGCATAGCCACCTACTTGCTTGAAAATCGTCGCCCAAGGGTAAAGGAAGAGCACTTCAACATCGAAAATGATGAAGATAAGCGCGACGACATAAAAGCGAATGTTGAACTGCACCCACGCACTTCCTTTCGGCTCTTCGCCACATTCATATGTGGTTAATTTTTCGGTGTATGGACGGTGCGGGCGTATGAGGCGAGAAGTAACAAACCCAAGCACGACAAAAATGACGCCAACGGCAAGAAAAAGAAAGACTTTCCCAAACTCTGAAATTTCTTGTCCCATTGATGATTTTGGTTCGAACTACAGTTTGAAAATGTTTTTGTGCATCTTTTGTGCTGATTGACAAATTGCGCAACGCATTCATTTCCGCGAAAATTCCTTTTCCGAAAAAAATTTTAACAATTTTCTATTTGTGCGCGATTTTTTCTTTGGCGCGAATGTTGCATTTTTAGTCCGATTCAACAAAACTGCGCACCAACGATGCCTACACCACTCACAGATGCACAACTCTCGCAACTTGCCGAACAAGGATGGACGAGACAAGGCGAGACGATTCAAAAAACTTTTTCCTTTGACGACTTCGGCGGAAAGAGCCCCTTCCTCAAAGGGCTTGCCTTCATTGAGCGCGTCGCCGCGCTCGCCGAAGAAGCCAATCATCACCCCGATATTACTTTCACTTACAACCGCGTCGTGATTTCACTGACCACGCACGACAAAGGCATGCTGACGCAAAAGGATTTTGACTTGGCAATGAAAATCGGCGCGATTAACGCCACCGCTTCGGTTTTTTGCGAAGAAAAAAATTTTGATTTTTCATCGGAAATCGTTTGTCAAAGTCCGCCCGGCATTCCTGCAAGAAGCATCACCCACGCGCCTTCGCCACACGAGTACAGTTTTCAAATTCCGAGCGGCAAGTCTGTCTATAAAATTTCTGCCTCTCACAACGAGCAATCCTTAACGACGAGTTCCGACGGATTTTCAGGAAACAGCATGGCGGTTTTGTTAGAGCGCACCGCGACCGAATACATCGTGGAACTGAACAGCACGCCGCAAGGAATCAGACCAGAATTCTCTGTTACTTTCAATCCGTAGTTCATTATGAGCCGTTCTCTTTTGCCTTCTGACACTCCTCGTTCCGATGTGAATCGTTCCGATATGATAGAAACGGCGCGCGATGCGCTAGCTCATGCCCGCGAAGCCTTCGAGAATAAAAATTACTCCGACGCGGAAGCCCTCGCATTAGAAGTTCTTCACGATTCAGAACCTTTGAACCAACCGTCGCTTTGGACTTCGGCGCGCCTACTTCTTGCCGAAGCCCTCATGAAGCAACAAAAGTATGATGACGCCCTAAAACATCTTCACTCAGTTCTCGCCTTTTTTGAATCCAATGGCGACCAAGAAGAGACAAGGCACACCCTCTCGCTCTTGGGAAAAGTCGCTTACTTCAAAAAAAATTATCCGCTCGCCCTTGAATACTTTCAAAGCGTTTTGACGATGTGCGAGGAATGCCTTGATGAGTTCAGCTACACGGCGAATCATTTCAGCGGGATTATCTACACTCGGCAACTTGACCATCAAAAAGCGATTGAAAGCAACCAACGCGGGCTTCTTTGCGCAGAGGCATTAAACTCACAATATAAAATCGCGCAGACGCTCGTCAATTTGGGAATTGTCTATATGAATCGCGGCGATTTAGTGGAAGCCGTTTCAAAGTTTCGTCAGGCAGAATCTATCAGCATCACGTGCGGTTTTTCTGAGGTTGAATCCATCGCTCTTCAAAATCTTGCGACGGTATTTATGTCTGTCGGCGACATAGAGCAGTCGCTCACGATTCACCATCGCCTCATTGAGCATTACGAGCGCATTGGAGATAAAAAACTGCTCGGCTATGAATGCAATAACACTGGGCGATCATACTTTATCAGCAATAAGATAGACCTCGCCACGCATTTTTGTGAACGCGCAGTAGAGATTTTTTCAGCGCTTGGTGAAGAAGATTTGCGCGCCCTGCCGCACCTTACCTTAGCGGAAATCTATCTCAAACAAGGTCAATATGCCCGCGCGGTTTCCCTCAATCGCGAGATTGTTTCGGTTTATGAAGCAAGCGCGAGCAAAGAGTTCCTTGCAGACGCTTATTTCGGTTTGGGCGATTCGCTTTACAAGTCGGGCGATGTTCAGAACGCAATCATTTATTTGAAGAAGGCGGCTGAACTCTGTCATAGTGCTGGAAATTTTCCCCGCTATGCCATCTTCTGCGTTTCGCTTGCAGAAGTCCTTCACGCCGAACAAGATACCGAAGCCGCACTGTCTTACTTTGAGAGCGCGCGCTCAATTTGTGAGCAACAAGCCTTCAACTCGCTTCTGCCGAAAATTTATCTCGGTTTGTCAAAGATATACGATGAACGCGGCGACCTTCGCAAGGCTTACGATTTCTATCGCAAGTATCACGAAAGTTCACAAGCCATTTTCAATCTCGATGTTGAAAAAACGACACAGCGACTTTCCATTCAATACGACCTTCGCCAGAAGGAGCAAGAGACTAAAAAGGAGCGTGAAAAAAACGAGATGCTCTCCAAAATCAATCAAGAATTGCAAGAAGCCAATCGTTTGAAAAACGAGTTTCTCTCGATTGCGGCGCACGACCTCAAAAATCCACTTCAATCCATTTTAGGCTTCGCGGACATTACGCAAGAAAGCCACACGACCCTTGAAGAAGCCAAAGCCTACGCACAGATTATCTCTCGCTCTGCTTCCCACATGGTTAATTTGGTTAAATCCCTTCTTGAGACCGCCGCCATCTCTTCCAATGCCCTGACGTTTGAGCTCACCGAAGCCAATTTGAACGACTTACTCAAAAAAGTCATCGACGATTTTCAGCCGACGCTTCAAGCCAAATCTCAAAACATTTCCTTTCACGCTATGCCGAATGCGCTCGCGCTCATTGATATTGAGAAAATGCGCGACGTGTTTTCAAACCTTATTTCAAACGCGATAAAATACAGCCCCGCAAGCACGAGCATCACTGTTCAGATTGCGCCGTCGGCTCACGGCAGGCTTGTTGTTTCGGTTAAAGATGAAGGTCAAGGATTGAGCGAAAAAGACAAGGAAAAACTCTTCAGCGCATTTCAGCGGCTTTCGTCGCGACCGACGGGCGGCGAAAGTTCAACGGGTTTGGGCTTATGGATTGCCAAAGAATTTGTTGAAAAACACAACGGCAAAATCTGGGCGGAGTCCGAAGGCAAAGGCAAAGGCACTACTTTTTTTGTAGAACTTCCCGCCATCAACTAATGCTTCTTAATGAACTAACACGATTATGTCTTACGAATTTTCCGAAGTCATAGAAACCTTGCGAATGACGGAGGTCGAGCAGTTCGATATTCGCACCGTTACGCTCGGAATCAGTTTGCGCGATTGCGCCTCGCACAGCCTTGACATCGCCAAAAGCAAAATCCGTTCAAAAATTTTGAAGCGCGGCGAAGTGCATCTCAAATCAGCACGCGAAGTCGAATTGATGTATGGGCTTCGCATCGCCAACAAGCGCATTTCGGTTACGCCGCTCTCCATCGTCTTTGACCAATTCCGCGAAGCCGAACTCATTGAGATTGCTCTCACGCTCGACTCGTGCGCCAAAGAACTTGGCATTGATTTCATCGGCGGCTACTCCGCCCTCGTTGAAAAAGGAATGACCGAAGGCGAGCGCGCGCTCATCGCCTCCGTCCCCGATATGATGGCGGCGACGAAGCACATTTGTTCGAGCGTCAACGTCGCCTCAACGAAGGCAGGCATCAATATGGACGCGGTTTATTTCGTCGGAAAAATGATTAAACAACTCGCCGCAAAAACTACCCGCGCCGAAGGTTGTTGCAAGTTCGTGGCGTTTTGCAACGTTCCCGAAGACAATCCCTTCGTGGCGGGCGCGTTTCATGGCGTTAGCGAGCCTGACGTGAGTTTAAATGTTGGAATTTCAGGACCGGGCGTGGTGCTTGCCGCCATTCGCGAAGCGGGCGATTGCGACTTCGGAACGCTCTGCGAAGTCATTAAGCGCACGGCGTTCAAAATCACGCGAGCGGGCGAATTGATTGGTCGAAAGGTCGCTCAAAAATCGGGCGTGCCATTTGGCATCGTTGATATTTCGCTCGCGCCAACGCCCGCGTGGGGCGATAGCATCGCGGAAATTTTGGAAGCGATTGGCGTGGAATCCGTCGGCGCGCCCGGAAGCACGGCGGCGTTGATGCTCCTGAACGACAGCGTCAAGAAAGGCGGAATGATGGCGTCGTGCTATGTGGGCGGAATGTCGGGCGCGTTCATTCCCGTCTCGGAAGACGCGGGAATGATTCGCGGCGTCGAGCGCGGCTCGCTCACGATTGAAAAATTGGAAGCGATGACGAGCGTCTGTTGCGTCGGATTAGATATGGTCGCCGTCCCGGGCGACACGACCGCTGAAACGCTTGCCGCGATTCTCGCCGATGAATGCGCGATTGGGGTGGTCAACAATAAAACCACCGCGATGCGCATCATCGCGCCGCCCAACGCCAAAGTCGGCGATGTGATTGATTACGGCGGCTTGCTCGGTCAAGCGATTATTATGCCCGTGAGCGCATTTCGTTCCGATGCGTTCATCAAGCGAGGCGGCAGAATCCCCGCGCCCACGCGCGGCATCAATAATTAACATCGGACTTCTCTTCACTGTTAATGCTTAAAGTGGCGCGTACCCGTAAAGACCATCGCGATGCCGCGCTCGTCGGCAGCTTTAATCACTTCTTCATCGCGGATTGAGCCGCCGGGCTGAATCACCGCGCTCGCGCCCGCTTCGGCGGCGGCGATAAGTCCATCGGCAAACGGGAAGAACGCATCGCTCGCAACGGCAGAGCCTGCAAGGTCTAACTTCGCCTCGCCCGCCTTCCAGCGCGCAATGCGCGACGAATCCACGCGCGACATCTGCCCCGCGCCAATTCCAACCGTCCGCAAGTCTTTCGCATACACAATCGCATTGGATTTGACGTGCTTCGCCACGCGCCACGCAAAGAGCATATCGTTCAGTTCCGATTCGGTTGGCTTTCGTTGGGTTACGGTTCGCAGTTCGTTGTCTTTGACCATTGCCACGTCGCGCTCTTGAACAAGCACGCCGCAAGTCGTGCCGCGCACCTCTAATCCATCGCGCTTCGTGGATTTTTTTTGGCGAATCAATCGGCGATCTTTTTTCTTCATCAAGTATTCCAACACGCCCTCTTCAAAGTCGGGCGCGATGATGATTTCGGTGAAAATTTCGTTCATCGCTTCGGCGGCTTTCATATCAAGCGGCTGATTGACGGCGATAATGCCGCCAAACGGGGCTTGCGTGTCGGTCTCGAAGGCGCGCCGATAAGCGTCGTAAAGCGAATCGGCTTGCGCCACGCCGCACGGATTGGTGTGTTTGACAATCACGACCGTTGGCTTTTCGCGACCAAATTCATCGCAGAGCGAAACCGCCGCTGTTAAGTCGAGAATGTTGTTGTAGGAAAGGTCTTTGCCGTGCAGTTTTTCAAAATACTCTCCAAAAGAAACCTCGCCGTGTTCGGTTTTAAGCGCGTAGAAGGCGGCTTTTTGATGCGGATTTTCGCCGTAGCGCATGTCAATTTCCTTTGTGAGCGCAAGCGTATAGGTCGCGGTTAATCCTTCTTCATCTTTTTTTGCTCCGTTGATTTCTTTGTTCAGATAGTCGGCAATCATGGCGTCGTAGCGGCTGGTGAGCGCGAAGACTTTTTGCGCAAGCGCGGCACGCGTTTTGAGCGTGGTTCTGCCCTTGTGCGCTTTCATTTCGTCAAGCACGCATTGATAATCTCCGACATCGGTTACGACCGTTACGGATTCATAATTCTTCGCCGCGCTCCGAAGCATCGATGGTCCGCCGATGTCGATGTTCTCAATCGCTTCTTCAAGCGTTACGCCTTTCTTTTGAATCGTTTGTTCAAAGGGATAGAGATTGACGACGACCAAATCGATGTAGTCGATTTTGTTCTCTTTGACTTCCTTCTTGTGCGTTTTGAGATTGCGCCGCGCGAGCAATCCGCCGTGAATTTTCGGGTGAAGCGTTTTGACGCGACCATCAAGGATTTCGGGGAACTTGGTGATTTTTGAAATCGATTTCGCCTTCACGCCCGCGTCGAGCAAAGCGTTGAGCGTGCCGCCCGTTGAAAAAATTTCCACCTTCATTTTCTCCAACGCTTTGGCAAAGTCGACGATGCCCGTTTTGTCGGAGACGGAAATGAGCGCGCGTTTGATTTTCGGATTTTCCAGCATTGATGAGCCGTTATGGTTTAGGTTTGGACTACGAAATTATGAAGACTTGTGTAAAGATAACGCTTCACATCATCGTTTGCGTATCGGTGTCAATTCCCAACTTGACTACGCTTGGCGAAACACGCCGACGAAATTGATACTCGACGCCGCGCACGATTTGCTTTGAAAGCCGCGCACCGCGCTTTTGCTTGATGAGAATTTGATAGCGAAAGTTGTGTTTGAGTTTTGCTATCACCGCAGGCACAGGTCCGAGCACTTCGAATTCTTCTTCCTTCAAAACGCCTTTGAGCAATTGGCAAAATACTTTTGCACCTGCGCTGACCTCCGATTCCGATTTTCCTGAAAATTCAATTTTCGCAAGTCGCACAAACGGCGGATAGCCAACCATTTGCCGAATGGCGAGTTCATACTCGAAAAAATGCGCGTAATCATTTTTCAAAACGTATCGGAACACGTCGTTTTGAAGATTGAGAACCTGCAAATAAACATCGCCTTTCTTTTGTGCGCGTCCTGCCCTGCCCGACACTTGCAACAGCAATGAATAAAGCCGCTCGCTTGCGCGAAAATCAGGAAGCGATAAGCCAATATCGGCAAGAATTGCGCCGACGAGCGTTACATTCGGAAAGTCCAAACCCTTCGCCACCATTTGTGTTCCGAGCAAGATGCGGGCTTTGCCTTCTTGAAACTCACGCAGAAACTTCGCGTGCGCGCCTTTCTTGCCCGTTGTGTCTAAATCCATTCGCAAAATTTTCTCGTTCGGAAACAGGTGTTGCAGTTCTTGCTCGATTTTTTCCGTCCCGCTTGATTTGTAGAGCAGTTCTTCCGAGCCGCAGGTTTTGCACTTCTTCGGCGCAGGTTCAATTCTTCCGCAGTAATGGCATCGCAAGTGATTTTCTTTGAGATGAAAGACCATCGTTACTTGGCACGCAGGGCATGTGTAAATCGTGCCGCAACTGTTGCACTGCACGCTTCCCGCATAGCCGCGCCGATTCTGAAACAAGATGACTTGTTCGTTTCTCTCAAGCCGCTTTTGAATTTCAAAGAAAAGCGTTTCGGAAATTGAGGGCGAAATTTTTTTCTCTCTTGAAAGCCAAATCAATTTGATTTCAGGCGAAGTTGCGCCGTCGGCGCGTTTAGAAAGCGTGAGCAGTTCGTATTTGCCTGTTGTAGCGTTGTAATACGATTCAATCGAAGGCGTTGCCGAACCCAAGAGGCAGACGGCGTTTTCAAATTTGGCGCGCACAATCGCCACATCACGCGCGTTGTAGCGCGGCGATGCGTCGTATTGCTTGTAGGTGGATTCGTGCTCTTCATCGACGACAATCAAGCCGACGTTTTCAAGCGGTGCGAAGATTGCCGAACGTGCGCCGAGCGCGATTCGTGCCTTTCCTTCTTTCAAACTTTGCCACGCTTCGAATTTTTCCGAATCGTTCATCGCGCTATGTAGCACGCGAACCTTATCGCCGAAGTGCGCGCGAAATCGCGATGCCGTTTGTGGCGTGAGCGAAATTTCAGGCACGAGCACGATTGCCGTTTTGCCTTGTTCGAGCGTTTCGCGAATGGCTTCGATGTAAATCCAAGTCTTGCCGCTTCCCGTGATGCCGTGCAGAAGAAAGGTCTTGAACGATTGCGAGCGAATCGCGTCGCGAAGTTTCGATATGGAGAGCCGCTGTTCGTCGGTGTAATCAATTTGCTTTTGCGTTTCTACGAAGCCATCGGCAAACATGGCAGTTGTCTCGACGAGCGTCGTCGTCAAAATTCCTTTGTCCACGAGGGGTTGCAGGCTTTTCGCGGTTGCGCCGAGTTCTTCGGCGAAGAAGTTTGGTCGAGCAAGCGCGAAGATTTTTTCTAGCAGTTGTCGCTGTTTTGGCGAGCGTTTGAGCGAGGCAAGGCACTCCGCTTGCGCGTCTTTTGAGACTTCTTGTTGGAGCGAGAAGCGCGCTTTGAGTTTGGGCTTGCCCTTTTGGACGAATGTTTTTTTCACTTCGATGAAGCCCACGCGCTCTAATTCCGACAGCGCGAGCCGCAAATGCTTTGAGCCAACGCGCCGCTCTAATTGTTTGACGGTCAGTTTTTTTTCGCGGGCGAGCGCCTGCAAAATGTTTCGGCGCAATTCCGTCTTGACGATTTTCTCGTCGGGCGCGAGCAACGAAAATTCGCGTAGCAGGACGGTTTCTTTCGGACGAATGCGCATCACGGCGGGCAATGTGGCAAGAACGGCTTCGATTGGATAGGCGATGTAGTAGTCGGCAATCCACTCCGCAAGGCGCATCAGCACAGGCGAGAGCGCAGGCTTGCCGTCGTCAAAAATATCGAGAATTTCTCCGAGCGGCACTTCGCTTCCCTGCTCCGAAACGGATTTGACGAATCCCAATCGCTCTTTCTTTCTTTCTCCTTTTCCAAACGCCACCAACACGCGCGAGCCAATCGTGAGCATTTCAGAAAATTCATTCGGAATGAGATAAGGGTAGGCTCTATCGCTGAACGACTGCTCGACGAAAATGTGCGCAATCTGTCGTGTCATGGAGAGTTCAAGAGAAAGTAGAACAAATGTGCTTGCGTAACAGATTGAAGTTGACTGTTTTTAACTGCCGATGACGACGCTCATCATCGTTATATCGTCGCGTTGTGCTTCTTGTTGTTGATGCGCCAAAAGTTCCGATTCTAATTTCTCTTTTTGCTCATTGAGGTTCGAGGTTACGATGGCTTTGAGCAGTTCTTTGAATCGTTTTGAGCCGAAACTTTCGCGTTGGGGATTGGCTTGGTCGATGTAGCCA
Source organism: Candidatus Thermochlorobacteriaceae bacterium (assembly GCA_029263855.1). Lineage (GTDB taxonomy): Bacteria > Bacteroidota > Chlorobiia > Chlorobiales > Thermochlorobacteraceae > JANWWM01. Next base: position 106,282 of record JAJUFC010000008.1, read on the forward strand.
TCGGTGGTCAGGTAAAGGGTCATTTGATTTTGAATTGGGATTTCGTGCGAAGTGAATTTGCGTTCCGTTTCGCGTTGTCGTCCGCCGATGCTATAACGGTCGCCTTTGAGTTCGGTGAGTTCGCCTTTTTGAATGATGTAAAGCGGGCGTTTCGCGCCTGAAAAAATAAGCCGCTCGCGCTCGACCTTCACCAAACACACGTCCATTCCGTCTTGCAATTCTACCGATGGATTTTCGCTTTGGCGAAGCGCGTCGCGAATGGCTTTGTGCAGTTCTTCCAAAATGATGTTGGGTTCGGTTATTCTTTTTTCTATGATGATTTGATTGAGAAGCGCGTTGCCAATCATGCTCATGAACGCCCCCGGAACGCCGTGCCCCGTGCAATCCGAGACGGCAAGGATTTTCACCTCGCCTAAGTCATGAAACCAATAGAAATCTCCCGAAACAATATCCTTCGGCTTGTAGATGATAAAATGATTCGGAAATGCCGTCGCGATTTTTTCGCTTGTTGGTAAAATCGCTTGTTGGATTTTTTGCGCGTAAGCAATGCTGGAAGTAATGTTCGCGTTGAGTTCGGCAAGCTCGACATTGCGCAGGCGTTGAATTTCGGCTTCCTTTTTGGTTTGCTCAACTTGATGAATGATTTGCAGATTCTTCGTCTTCTTGTCTGATTCTTCATTGAAGACCTGCCGCTCAATTTCGTGAAATTTCTTGAAGTGGTAGTAAGCCTTTTCAATATCGCCGATACGTTCATACTCTTCGGCGAAGGCTTGATGGGCTTGATAGAGCAAATCCTTCGCGCCAAGTTCTTCGGCAAGTGCGCGGGCACGCTCGAAGTAATAAAGTGCCATGTTTTCTTGCTCGGGCGTTTGAGGCTTCGCTGTGGAATTGTTCATATCGGATTGAATTTGCATTAAAAGTTGAGCCGAATAATTTACTTCAAAAGCACGCGAAAGGAAAACACAAGTATTAAGAAGCGGGAAGTGAGGAGCGAATCGTCAAGGAGTTAAGAGTTAAGAGTGAGCAGTGCGTTCAACTTTTAACTTTTCACTCTTAATTCTCAACTCATTTGAATTTCTCACTCTGCTCGGAATGACCAACAGCGCGTTCTGAATCACGTGGCTTTTGTGCCATACAATCAGAGATTAAGCGTTCGGAGTGTGGTGCGAATGGTTTCCCAATCGAACCCGCGCCGCGCGAGAAACTGCGCGAGTTTTTGTTTGCGCTTGTTCGGGTCGGGTTCTTTTGAGAGCGATTTGAGTTTTTTTTCGGCGGCTTTCGCGCAGAGTTCTTCGCTTTTGAGGTCGGTTCCGTTCAAGACTGCGTCAATGGTTTCTTTCGCAACGCCTTTTTGGAGGAGTTTGGATTTGAGTGCGGATTTTCCAATCGGCGTGCGTTTGAGCCTATCGCGCACGAGCGCGCCCGCAAATTGAGAATCGTTGAGCAGGTTCATTTCGTAAAGTCGCGCAATCACTTTTTCAATGACTTCGGCAGGAAATTTTTTCTTGCGGAGTTTCTCGCGCACTTCTTTCTCGCTGTGGATTCGTCGGGTAAGCATCGTGAAGGCGGCTGTTTTGGCTTCGTCGTAAATTGCTGTTTCGCGCCAATGGGCAAGTTGTTCGGCTGTAACCGAGTCGCCTTTTTTCAGACCAAGCAACGCGAGCGCATCAAGCGAAAGTCCAAATGCAAATTCTCCATCGACAAAAATTGAGACGCGGTTTTTGCGATTTTTCTGCGGTTCAAGCGAGGTGATGGTCATGGCGCGGCAAGCCGTTTCGCGTTTCGTTCTGCAACTTGTCGCTCGTCTGGCGGATATTTTTGGAAGTAGCGTTTGAGCCATTCGCCCGCAATGGGAGCGGCTATCGTTCCACCAAAGCCTGCATTTTCAACCAAAACTGCAATGGCAATCGTAGGTTTTTCAAACGGTGCAAAGCAGATAAACCAAGCGTGGTCTTCACCATGTGGATTTTGTGCTGTTCCTGTTTTGCCCGCCACTTTAATACCAGGCACGCGCGCTCTGCCGCCCGTTCCATTTTCAACGGCTAAGAGCATGCCATTTCGCACGAGATTAAAAGTTGATTGTGAAATCGGTAGCTTCTCTTGAATCGGCGGGAGTTCTACAATCGCGTCGCTGTTTTTATCGCGATAAGCGCGCACGACACGCGGCTGTAAGAGCGTTCCAGAATTGCCAAGTGCAGCAGCGTATCGGACCATTTGCATCGGTGAGGCACCCATTTCGCCTTGTCCAATTCCCAAACTAATGATGTAGCCTTCGGTCCAGCCGCGCTTGCCGTAAAGTTTATCGAAGTATTCAGGCGAGGGAATCGTTGCCGTTTGTTCGTCAGGAATATCGATGCCCGTTTTTTGACCGAAGCCAAACATTTTGCCGTATTTCGTCCAACGCTCAAAGCCGATTCGGCGCACAAGGTTGTAGAAGTAAGAATTGCACGAAACTTGGATAGCGCGCGTCATGTCGACACTTCCGTGCCCTTTTCCGCCATGGCAGAGAAAATCTTTATTGCCAAACTTGAAGTGCCCTGAGCAGTAAAATGTTGTTGAAGGCGTTGCGACGCTATCCTCCAAAGCGGCGATGGTAGAAATCATTTTGTAAGTTGAGCCGGGCGGATATCGCGTCTGTGTAGTGCGGTCAAACAAAGGGTTTTTCGGGTCGCTGACGATGGCTTGCCATGCACTGGCTTCGGTAAATCCGCCTAAGACATTGAGGTCGTAATCGGGTTGAGAAGTGCATGCAAGAAGGTCGCCATTGCGCGTGTCCATTGCCACAAATGCACCTGATTTCCCAGTCGCAGTTAAAAGGCTTTCAGCAACGCCTTGTAGTTCAGCATCTATGGTGAGATAAAGGTCGTTTCCGGTTTGATATGGGATATTCTTTGTGCCGCCTTCCCAATCGCCAACCTGCCGTCCCAGCGAATTGACGAGCAAATATCGTGTGCCTTTTGTGCCGCGTAAGACGTCTTCGTAATACTTTTCCAATCCACGATAGCCGATGATGTCGTCGCGTGCATAAATTTCTTTCGGCACTTTTTCATACATCGCTTTTGAAATCGCTTTTGCGTAGCCGAAAATGTGCGCGCCTCTGACGTTAGGGAGATATTTGCGTTTGGATTCCATCGCGAAACTCACGCCCGGCATTTTCCACAGATTTTCTTCAAGCCTTGCCAGTTGAAGCGGCGTGAGGTCGCGAATGACTTTCGTGGGTGCAAAGCGGTTGTAGGCTCTGCCTTCGGCGATTTTGGCTTCAAGTTCTGACTCTGAAACGCCGAGCAATTCTGAAAGCAACGGAAGCGACTTCTTATTGAATTCCGATGGCGTGATTTGTAGCGTGTATAAAGGTTGGTTATCCACAACGGCAACGCCATTACGGTCATACATCACGCCGCGCGGCGCATCAATCGGAATTTTGCGAATGGAGTTTTGCGAGGAAACTTCTTTGAGAAAACTTTGCTCTATGACTTGAAGATAAAACAGCCGCCCCAAAAGCGTTGTAAACACAATCGCTAAGAGTGCATAAATAATTGGCGTTGAGCGTATTTGTTCCATCTCTGACCTCTTTGCGCCGAATATACAACCTTCGGTTCATGTTATGAATATGCTTTTTCGCTCAAACATTCCTAACTTTCGCGCCTTAAACTGACATTCAAAAAATAACTATGAACTCATACATTGTTAAGCACGTTGATGCTTTTACCGACCGCGCTCTTACAGGAAATCCTGCCGCGGTTTTAATCAATGCAAGCGGATTGAGCGACGAGCAAATGCAACTCATCGCTCGCGAAATGAACCTTTCCGAAACCGCTTTCGTCCTTCCCGCTACCGATAGCACGCACGACCTCGAACTGCGTTGGCTGACACCGACAAAAGAAGTCAACCTTTGCGGACACGCGACGATTGCCGCCTTTCACGCCCTTGCCGAAGAGAATATGTTCGGGCTTGGCGAACATTCCAACAAGAAGTTTCACGTCAAAACCCGTAGCGGCACACTGCCCGTTTCAGTTGAACGACGCGACGAAAAAGTCATGGTCAAGTTCGGCATTCCTGTTCCGACCTTCGCGAAATTTGACGGACAAATCGCCGACCTGTTCAACACGCTTTCCGTTCCAACCGAACAACTCGATAAGTCGCTTCCGGTGCTCATCTCGTCTTCGCGCTACCTTTACTTGCCGTTTATCAATCGCGAGCCGCTCTTGAAAATGTCGCCCGATTTTCAAATGCTTAAACAACTTTTGCTTCGACGCGACTTGACCGGCGTTTGTGTTTTCACCACCGAAACTAAGCACCCAACGAGTGCCGCACATTCGCGCTTCTTCGCGCCTGCCGTCGGCATTGATGAAGACCCCGTTACGGGCTCGGCACAAGGCGAACTTGCGTGCTATCTTTTCAAGCAAAATCGCCTTCCTCAATCTGACGGCGTTATCTCTGTTGCGCTTGAACAAGGTTACGTTATCAATCGCGGCGGACGGGTGTGGTCGGAACTTGTTATCAAAAGTGGCGCGATTGAATCCGTCAGCATCAGCGGCTATGCCGTTACCGTAATGAACGGAAAGATGCTCATGTAAGCACTTTACATTTCGCCAACAAAAAAGCCTGACCGATTTTACTCGTTCAGGCTTTTGCTTACAGGTTGCTTTTGAGGGATTACGGATTATTCACGATGATTTCTGCGCCAAGTGCTTGCACCCCTTCACCGCCTAAAAATCCTTTGGCAAAGACGGTGTAAATTTTTCCCGCGTCCAGTCTGATGTTGGGGAGGTTCAACGCAACAGTTGTTGTTCCCGCGACACGCACTTCCAAGTTCACCGTGCCTGCATCGACAGGCGTGAAGGCTTGCTCTTGTGCGGTGATGGTTCGGTTAAATGCGCGATTCGTGAATAAGCCTTGTCCCGCAGGCTGACCTGCAACCGAGACATCAACCGCAGGTGCATTTGGCGAAAGATGAACGAATCGCACATGGGCTTTGCCTGATGCAGGTGCCGTTAAATCGTCGGTTGTAACTAACGGCGCAATTTTGCTTACCGAATCAATGGCAAAGACCGAGTAATTTTTGTTTCCTTCAAGCGGCAGGTCTGCATTGATGACAGTTGTCGTTGTGCCTGCTACATTCACTTTCACGTTGCGCGCGCCTGCATTGACCGATAAGTATCCTGTGTTGTTCGGAAATGTGAGCGGTTGTTGGTTGACTTTTTGGTTATCGACCAACAAATCAACGCCGGGCGCGTTAGGCGAGGCATGTGCAACCAATACCTTCGCTTGCGGTGTTGGGGTTGGTGATGATGCAGTATCTTCACTGCAACCTGTATTGAAAGAAAGTGCCACAGCAGCAACCAACACTAAAAAGAGAGAATTCTTCATAGATGATGACAGGATGTTTAGATTGAGAAATGACAATGAACAATACTGCTGTTTTGTAACAGCACGGTAGAAAACGCTTTCAATGCGGAGAAGTTTCAAATTTTCAGTTTAGGGTATGAATCGAGCCACATCGCTTTTTGAACAAATCCAACAAGGCAACAAACGCGCACTTGCACGATTGCTCTCACACGTAGAGAACAACGACGAATCACTTTCGCCAATTCTTTCCGACCTGTTGAGGGAAAATCGTCTTGCTTATCGCATTGGCATTACAGGTCCGCCCGGCGCGGGCAAAAGCACGCTGACGAATCAACTTGTGAAAGCCTATCGCAAGGCACAAAAAAAAGTCGCAGTGATTGCCGTCGATCCAACAAGTCCATTTACAGGCGGCGCGCTCTTGGGCGACCGAATCCGAATGAACGACGTGATGCTCGATTCAGGCGTGTTCATTCGCTCAATGGCGACGCGCGGCAGTCTGGGCGGATTGGCAACAAAAGCGGCGGAAGTTTCGCGCGTCATCGAAGCCGCTGGCTACGAGATTATTCTTTTTGAAACCGTCGGCGTTGGTCAATCTGAACTTGACATCGTCAAAGCCGCTGACACCACCATCGTCGCACTCGTTCCCGAATCGGGCGATAGCATTCAAGCCATGAAAGCCGGACTGATGGAAATCGCCGACATCTTCGTTATGAACAAAGCCGATAGAACCGACAGCGACAAAGCCGTTCAAGCCCTCGAAAGCAGTTTGCAACTGCGCGACCATACGGCAGATTCTTGGCTTGCGCCTATTGTCAAAACCGTCGCCACGAGAGGCGTAGGAATTTCGGATTTATTCGCCGCGATTGACGCGCATAACCAATATTTGCAGTCCAAAGGCTTGCTCGAAAAAAAACGCGAAGCCCGCGATAAAGAATTCATCGAGAGCCTTGTCGCAGAAAAATGGCGACGCGCTTTCTGGACGCAGTCGCGACAAGCCTTGCTTCTACAAAAACTTTCTGAACACGAATCGCCCTATCGCATCGCTGAACTCTTGCTCTCTGACCATGACTAAACAAGACTTGCTCGAAGCCCTTCGCCCTTATTGCTATCAAGATATTCGCGGCGTTCTGATTGAAATTGTGCTCGAGGAAAAACAAGACCTTTACGACCGATTGGAGCTCATTGTCAGCGAAACTTTGGAAACCAATCGAACAAGATTACTGACAGGCTACGACTGGGACGTGGGCGAAAGCCGTTGGCGCAATGCGTTTCTCGTGCATCTTTGGTCCGACGACCACGACATTTATTCGCTTGATGATTTTGACCGACTATACAACGCCGAACAAATCGCCGAACTGCTTTCTTTTCTTGATATGCTTAAAACTGCACTTGTCGAAGAACTCGCCGATGTTCAAGGCTGGACGCTTTTACCTTGATGTTCATACTTAATGTTCATAAACTTCTCTTTCAATGGTTTCAAAATTAAATGTCTCGGAACGCCTCTCGCTCTCGCGCCTTTCGCTCGGCGTATGGAGAATGAATCAATGGAATTTGAGCGATGAAGCCTTGCGCACGTTGTTTGAATCCGTCGTTGAACTCGGCATTACAACGATTGACCACGCCGACATCTACGGCGGCTATACCTGCGAAGAACGCTTCGGCACGATTGTTCCAAGTTCGCTTCGCCAAAAAATGCAACTTGTAACCAAGTGCGGGATTAAACTTGTTTCGCCTAACCGTCCTGAACACCGCTTAAAAACTTACGACACCAGCGCAAAGCACATTTTGGCTTCGGTTGACACCTCGCTTAAAAATTTGCGAACGGATTATCTCGATGCGCTTTTGCTTCATCGTCCGAATCCGCTGATGAACGCTGATGAACTCGCCGAAGCCTTTACCGCGCTTCGCAAGTCAGGCAAAGTGTTGGAGTTTGGGGTTTCGAATTTCACGCCATCTCAAATTTCTCTGCTTCAATCGCGCTTGTCGTTCAAATTGATTACGAATCAAATCGAGTTTTCCGTCCTGCATCTTGCGCCGATGTATGACGGCACATTAGACCAAGCACAAGAACGCGCTATGCCGCCGATGGCGTGGTCGCCGCTTGCGGGCGGGCGTTTGTTCGGCGAGGGCGAACAGGCGTGGCGCGTCCGCTCTGAACTTTCGAGCATCGCACATGAACTTGGCAGAAGTCTTGAACAGGTTGCGTTGGCATGGATTATGAAACACCCGTCAAAGCCGATGCCGATTCTCGGCTCCGGAAAATTTGAGCGGCTCAAAGACACCGCAAACGCCGATTCGCTCACCCTTTCTGACGAACATTGGTTTCGTATCTTACGCGCTTCAACAGGAGGAGACGTTCCTTAATGACCATGGCGCAATCGTCTGAAAAAATAACTTTGTTACACGACCCCTCTCAAATTCGGGTGCTCGCTTTGCTTGCTAAAGACTTCCGCTCGACGAACCTCGCTAAGGCAAAAGAAACTGCCGAGATGTGTTTAACCCTCATCGGCGAAAGCGACTTGTTTCCCAACGAAAAAGCCCTTGCCCTCACGACGCTCGGCATCTGCAACCGCTTCGATGGCAATTCGCAAAAAGCCATTGAGCAATTTTCAGAGGCGCAATCGCTTTACACCTCTCTGAATGATTCGTTTAACGTCGCAGATTGCTATCTCAAACTTGGAAGCGTCTATCGGTATTTGACCGACTTTCAAAGCGCGATACAGAGTTATGAGAAAGGACTCGCGCTCTTTCGCGAGTTGCAGGACGCAAGCGGCACAGCCATGGCACTCAACAATCTCGGAAACGTCTTTTACGCTACTGCCGATTTCGCCCGCGCCCTTCAATGCTATCAAGAAAGCCTTTCGCTTTACCTTTCACTCGGCGACGATTCAGGCATTGCATCAGCATTTGCCAATCTCGCCTTGATTTATGAACGTCTTGGCGATTATGTCAATGCCCTTCAACTCAATCAAGAAAGCCTGACGCTTCGCGAAAACGACGGAGATAAAAAAGGCATGTCCGTCTCGCTCAACAACATTGGCATGGTTTATGAAAAACTTTCCGACTACGACAACGCAATAGCCGCTCACGAACAAAGTCTGAACCTCAAACGCGAAATCGGTGATGTTTATGGTATTGCGCAGTCGTTTAATAATCTGGGCAATGTCTATGAAAAAATTGGCGACTACACGCGCGCCCTTGACGTATATGAACAAAGTTTCATCATTCAAAACACCATCAACGACAAACAAGGCATCGCTTATTCGCTCAATAATATCGGACACATTCACGAAGCCCTTCGCCAATTTGAAAATGCACTTCACTTCTACAACAAAAGTCTATCGCTTTTTCAAAGCATCGGCGATAAATACGGCATTGCCAATTCGTTCATTGGATTAGGAAAAGTATTTATTCACCTCAAAGCGTTTTCAGAAGCGGAACGCCATTTGAACGACGCGCTTGTGCTCTGTGAAGAAGTTGGTTTGAAAGAAGAACGCTACGTAGTGTATGAAACGCTCGCTCTGCTTTATGCAGAAACCGGCGACTTCAAGAAAGCCTTTGAATCGCATCAGAAGTTTCACAGCGCGAAAGAAGAAGTGTTCAATCAAGAAAAAGAACAGCGATTAGCCACGCTTCAAGTGCGCTTTGAGACGGAACAAGCCCGCAAAGACAGCGAACTGCAAAAGAAAGAAGCCGAACTCTTCCGCCTTAAAACAGTCGAGCTTGCCAACGCGCTCAACGACGCTCATCTTCAAAAAGAACGTGCCGAAGAAGCAAATAAACTCAAAACCGAATTTTTAGGCATTGCGGCGCACGACCTCAAAAATCCCCTTCAATCCATCATGGGCTTTGCTGATTTGATTGCAGAAAGAATTGATGAAAAAGAGACGGTGCGTTCATACAGCCAAATCATTAAACGCTCATCGGAGCGAATGTTCAACATTGTCTCTTCGCTTCTTAAAAATCTTCGCTATGATGCAACCCAACTGTCGCTCAACACAGAGCCCACCGACATCGGCGAGGTTTTGCATCTCGTTTTAGAGAACAATCTTCCGCAGATGGAGCGCAAATCACTCACGCTTTCCGCACAAATTGAAACGAACTGCATCGCACATATCGACCGTGCCTATATGAGCGAAGCCTTCGATAACTTGATTTCAAACGCGATTAAATACAGTCCCATTTGCAAGCAAATCACGGTCAGCCTTCAGCGCATATCGGATTCATTTCGAGTTGCCATTAAAGACGACGGACAAGGACTCAACGAAGACGATAAAGCGAAACTCTTTTCTCAATTTCAGTCGCTTTCTGCCAAGCCGACGGGCGGCGAAAGTTCCACAGGTTTAGGATTGTATATCGTCAAGCAAATTGTTGAAAAGCATAGCGGGCGCGTTTGGGCGGAATCAGACGGCAAAAATCAAGGCGCGACATTCTTTATTGAACTGCCCTGCGCTTGAAGTTGCTTTTCTGTAACTTTGCAAAAATGAACATTGCCGAACATGAAAAACATTGCCGCCGTTGTTTCCTCTCACGGAGAAGTTGATGTGCCAAGCGTGAAGGCATATTACGAGAACATGAAGCACATTTTCGCGCACGTCTCTGAAATCATGCCGATTCCCAAGCTCGCACGCCTTCTCATTCCGCCGATTGGCGCGGTCATTCAAGCGCGAAAATCCAAAAAGGAAGGCTACACGTCTCCGATGAACCGCATTAGTGCAAGCCAAGCCAAGCGCATTGAAGAAAAACTCCAACAAGCAAACTCACATGATTTTTCATTTAGGGTATTCAATACCTTCGAGACCATGCCGCCATACACGCACGATGTTTTGCATCACCTCATGCATGCCGAAAACGAGTATGACGGCATCATCGCACTTGTGATGAATCCGATGGAGTCGGCGTTCAGTTGCGGCGCGATTTGTCGCTTTGCTTTGAAAGAACTTGGCACGAAGGCTTACGCGAAATTGCGTGTCGTTACAGGGCTTTACAAAAATCAAGCCTTGATGAATCTTTATGCTGACCACATTTTTTCGCTTGTTCCTGTTCTGCCTGAAAAAGCAGGCTTAATGATTGCTCTTCACGGCACAGTGATTACCGATGCCAAAGGCAACCCTGTTCCTTTCCACAACGGCTATGCTGAAAATCAAACGCTGTTTCATCTCTTGAAACAAACCATTGAGCAAGATGGGCGCAACCGCTTTGAACGCATTGAGCCTGTTTATCTCAATCATCAAGTCGGCGGCAAATGGACCGAGCCGACGCTTGCACAAACGATTTCTTCGTTCAAGAAACATCGCATTGAGCATGGGTTTCTTTTCGCCGCAGGCTACTTTGCCGACAACAGCGAAACCGAAGGCAACGCGCAATCGCACTTAAAAAAAGCAGGATTCAAAACGGCACACTACATTCCTTGTGTGAATGAATCGGAGGCGTTTGCAACGCTTATGGCAAAGGAGATTTTGATTGCAACCGAGCGATTGGTGTCGAGAGGAAAGTTCTTAGCAGAGACTTTTTAGGACGGCTTTTTAAGCGCGGATTAAAACGCAAAAGCGACCGTTGGAGGTCGCTTTTGACGTTGCTTTTGTTGCTTCGTACCGAAGGTCGGACTCGAACCGACACGTCTTTAAGGGACACTGGATTTTGAGTCCAGCGCGTCTACCAATTCCGCCACTTCGGCAAGATGATTACTGCGCGTGATACGCGCAAGCACGGCTTTTTGTGTGCGAGAGGAGGGACTTGAACCCACACGCCTTGCGGCACGGGCTTCTAAGACCCGCGCGTCTGCCAATTTCGCCACTCTCGCGCCGTGCTGTTGTTTCAAAAAACAGGGCGCAAATATACGGCTTTTCCGATTTTAAAAAAACGCTTTTTAATAAAATTAAACTGCCGATTGCGCCAACGCATTTCGCATCGCCGCAACATACTCTTCTGCCCTTTTGGCAACCGCTTTCTCAAAGGCGCTCACCGAACTAAACTCGCCGTCAGGATAAATCACCGCCCGACTAATGTTGATGAGCGCAGATTGATGACGCGAGTCTATGCCATATCGAACGGCATCTTCAAGCGAGCCGCCCTGCGCACCCACGCCCGGAATCAAAAAGCACAATCCTTCTGCTATCGCACGCAATCGTTTCAACTCTTCAGCACGATTTGCTCCAACAACCAATCCGATATTCTCAAATTGATTCCACTCAATCGCTTTTTCTAATACCGCATCATAGAGCGGTTTGCCGTCCTCCAATCGCCGTTCTTCAAAATCTTTTGAACCGCTGTTTGAAGTGAGGCACAAAATCAAGGTCAATTTTTCCTTGTAAGAAAGAAACGGCTCAATCGAATCATAGCCCATATAAGGCGGCACGGTTACGGCGTCGAATCCCCAAGTTTCAAAAAATGCCGTTGCGTAAAGGCGCGAGGTGTTTCCAATATCGGCGCGTTTAGCATCGGCAATCGTAACTACGTTTTTCGGCAAATGATGAAGAAGCGCATCGAGCGCGTGCAAGCCTTTCAAGCCTAAGGCTTCATAGAACGCAAAGTTCGGCTTGTAGGCAACTGCAACCTCATATGTGGCACTGACAATAGATTTCGTGAATTCCGTAATAGGGTCTTGCATGCGCAAAAAGAGCGTCGGGATTTTTTGCACGTCGGGGTCTAATCCGACAGAGAGAAATGATTTTTTTTGTTCGATGAGCGCGTTAATTCGCTTTTTAATCATAGTGTTTTGTGAGCAGGTCTAACAGTTGAACTTGCGCAGGACTGTGAGAATAACGTTTTCAAACTCCTTTACAAAGAGCCAAATCGGCTTTTGGATAATTATCACGCCGACAAAGAGACGCCATAGATTCCCAAATAAACGCCGAGTTCAACCAGTTGATTTGCCGCCCCAAGCGCGTCCCCCGTAATTCCGCCGATTCTTTTTAGAAAAAATCTTCCCGCCAGTAGCGTTCCCAATAAGCATACACCGATGGCAAAGATTCCACCCTCTTCAAGCAACCACACACACAAGAGCACGGTATAGAGGCTTGCAAACACAAGGCGTTTCAGCGATGCCTTTTGCGCAAATGGCTTTGAACTTGTCGATTCGCTTCGCGCATAATCGAGCGCATAAATCAGCGGTAGGCTTGAATAGCGTCCGAGCAGATGTGCCACAACGAGCGTTGAAAGAGTAAGTGAATCATCTTGTTTGAAAATTTCGGTCAGCACGAGCAGTTTTGCGGTGAGAAAAAGCCATAGCGCGATTGCGCCGTAAGTTCCGATGCGGCTATCCTTCATAATTTCCAACGTTCGCTCTTTTGTGTATCCGCCGCCGAAGCCGTCGGCAGAATCGGCAAGTCCGTCTTCGTGAAATGCGCCCGTAAGCAAAATCGTTGTTGCCATTGAGATTAAAACGGCAAGGACCGGGGAAATGACTTGCGACGCTATTACAAGCACACCTGCACCAATGCTTCCCACGCCTGCACCGACAAGCGGAAAGTAACAAGTTGATTGAGATAGGTGTTCGGGGTCGTATTTGACAAAGCGCGAGACGGGCAAGCGCGTTAGGAACATCACGGCGGAAAGCAAAATGTTCAACTCTCTCTTCATTCATTCAATCGCGGGGAGTTCCACAAAAAAGGTCGTTCCTTTTCCCTTGCCTTCGGATTCTGCCCAAATTTTGCCCCGATGTTTTTCCACTAAATTCTTCACAATGTAAAGCCCTAATCCTGTGGACGTCTCGTTTGCGGTTGGCTTCGATGAGAGTTTTTGGAACGGTTGGTAGAGTTTTTTCAAGTCATCTTCGCTCATGCCAAGTCCTTCATCTTTAATCACAACATGCGCTATGCCCGACTTCGCATGTTTGGTGTCGCTTTCGCGGCGCATCATGCTTTTTTTAAGGTCTAACTTCTCTATCGTTACGGTTACATTTTTTCCACTCGGAGAATATTTGACTGCGTTGCTAATCACGTTTTCAAATATCTCGTAAAGTTTATTTGGCTCTGCTTCTACGATGCACTTGTCTTTTTCTTGAAGGTGTATCACGATATTTTTTTCTTTGGCTAAAATTTCTTGATTAGCCGAGACGTAGTGAATAATTTGATTGAGATTCGTCGGCTCAAAGTTCATCATCGTTTCCTTTTCACTATTCGCCGATTGGAGCAAATCTTGAACCAACGAGAGCATTCGCTTGACCGACCGATTGATAGCCTCTGAATATGATTTTACCGTTTCTGATGAACTTTCTAACTGAATTAGTTCTGAAAATCCGCCAATCACATTAAGCGGGTTTTTGAGGTCGTGGACGGCAATCGCGAGCAGTTCGCTTTTAAGTTTACTTGCGTTTTGTAGTTTCGTATTCGCTTCGTTGAGTCGTTCAATCGTGATTTCGCGCTCTCGCTCTTGCATTTTGCGACGCGTAATATCCTCGAACGTCCATAAACTTCCTCGATATTTTCCATGATGAAACAGCGGCATAAATGAAAACTCGTATATTCTTTCACTCGCTTGCTTGACCTCTTTTTTCACTATTGTCTTCTGCTCATAAAAGGATTGCTCGAAGAATTTCCGTGCCTTCTCACTTTCAACGGTTTTTTTGCGAACTAACACACGCAATCGGTCTGCACTTCTCGAGATAAAATCCTCTGGCTTACCTTCTATCTCAAACATATCAAGCAATCGTTGATTGACGATATGCGTTTTGCGATGTTCATCTTCAATCAAAATGCCTTCGGGCAGAACGGATAAAAGTGCTTTAATGCGGCTATTTTGAAATTCTAAATCGGCTTTTTGAAGCTCTGTTTCAGAGATAATTGCCGCAAGCGTATCGTGCGCCCTGAAGAGCCGTTCATTGAGGGCTTTGAGTTCTTTCGATTCGGCTTTCATTTTCTCGGCTAAAAACGCCGCTTTGGAACGCAGGAAAAATTCGTTCTGCTTTTTCTCGGTTAGAATTTGGGTATAGCGGCAATACTCTTTATGAAACTCGAGCGCGTTTTTGTAGTCTCCTTGGGCTTCCGCACAACGGCTTAATGATTCACAGGCATGAGCACAAGGGTTGTAAGCAGAGTGAAGCTCGGCACTTGACAGCATTTTTTCATACCACTCTCTTGCAAGCGACCAATTCTTTTTCTGCTCATAAATGAACGCGATTCCCTTGTAAATATCAAATATCGCGCTTTCGCTCTTGCTTTCTGATTGTAGCCTCAACGCCTCTTGATAGGCTTCTGAGGCTTCATCAAACTGTTGTTTTTCGCAATAGACATTGCCGAGTCCTACGATGGCTCTAATTTGTTCACCTATCCACTGATATAAGCGGCTCAATTCAAGAGCGCGAGAGAAATCGGCTTTAGCTTCATCGAGTTGCTTGCTGGCTAAAAACATTAACCCTCGCCCATTGAGCATTTCAATCATTTGTGGGGAGTTTGGGTCGCCCAGCACTTCTATCGCTTTTGAAATCGTTTGTAGTGCGTTTTCATTTTGACGAGTTTCATAGTAAAGCCCACTGATATTGTGCAAAATCGTCGCCGTTTTTCCGTTATCGTCGGTTTTCTCAAAGTATTTTTCTGCTTTTAGCATTAATTCAATCGCATTTTCGTATTCGCCTAACGAGGCATATACGCACGCTTTGCTATTGAGTGCATTGAAATACGCTTTTTCCTTTCTAATCGCGTCGTAATTTTTAATCGCTTTATCGAGTTCTACCAGTGCCTCTTCGTGATTTCCCATTCTCCATTTTGTCAATCCTGCAATCTCGAAATTCCTTGCTTGCAGAGCGGTGAATTGCTCTTTCTCGATGAAATTCAGTAAGGTATCAAGGTCTTTTTTTGCGTCGGCAAGTTTTTGCAAGGCAAGCGGATAATCGCACATAATCAAACTGCAATAGGCTTGATTGTTTAGCCCGCAAACGCGCAAGGCAATCTGTTGTGCTTTGTCTTTTTGATTTTCAGACGCACTTTCGTTGTTGAGTTGAAGTCGTTTTTCGATTTCGTCGAGTACTTCTTTTGGCGAAGCGGTCATTTTTTTCTTCGCTTCACACAAGTATTGCTCAAGGTCTTGGATTAAAGGTTCTTGTTGTTGCTGACTGGTCATGACAGAGTTTCAGAAACTTACCTTACTTTGTTAGAAACGCCTGCTTCATCAAACGAAGCCATTTCGGTCATAATTTTCGCGGCGGCTTCAATGAGATGCATCGCGAGAGCCGCGCCCGTGCCTTCGCCGAGACGCATCTCCAAATGCAATAGCGGCTTTGCGCCAAGGCCGGCTAAAACACGCTTGTGAGCGTTTTCGTTTGATAAGTGTCCCCAAAAGCAAATGGATTGAACTGAATCGTTCATTTGAATCGCCGCCAATGCCGCCGCCGTTGCAATAAATCCATCAACGACAACCGGGATTTTATGCTCCGCCGCTTCGAGCAACACCCCAACCATCGCAACGATTTCAAAGCCGCCCACGCACGAAAGCCAGTGAATCACATCGGCATCGTCTATTTTATGCTTTTCGATTGATTCTTCCACAGCACGAATTTTTCGTTTCATCGTTTCGTCACTTGCGCCTGTGCCACGGCCAACGGTTTCCTCTGCGGGCAACCCTAACAACGCTGAAACAATCGCCGATGCCGACGTCGTGTTGCCAATGCCCATTTCGCCGATGCCTAAAAGCGAAACGCCCGCAAACTTTGCTAATCGCACCTGCTCTCTTCCTGCCTCAATGGCTTTTGAAAATTCGGAGAAGGTCATCGCAGGCTCTTTGAGAAAATTGCGCGTGCCGTAGCGAACTTTTCGGTTGAAAAATATCCGTGAATCAACATCGCTTCCGAAGTCCATTTCCACACCCACGTCAATCACACAAAGTTCAATTCCGCCGTGCGCCGACAGCACATTAATTGCCGCGCCGCCGCGCAAAAAATTCAAGACCATCTGCCCTGTTACTTCTTTCGGATAAGCACTCACACCTTCATCAGCAATGCCGTGCGAAGCGGCAAACACCAACATTCGCTTTTTTGTGATGGTCGGCGAAAGCGTGTTTTGAATCACGCATAACTGCACCGCAACTTCTTCCAATAAGCCAAGTGAACCAAGTGGTTTTGTTTTTTGATTGATTTTTTCTTGTGCAAGTTTTTGAATGTTCATTGCTATCTTTTGTTTTTTTGCGAAGTTACATAACGGTTCGCACTTCAACTGTGTTCAAACAATCTTCATTTGCATGCGTCGCTATTTTCTCATCGGATTTCTCTTCTTTTCAATGTGTTCTTCCAACAAACCACAAATGCCTTGGACACACGGTGCCATCTTTTATCAAATTTTCCCTGAACGCTTCTACAACGGCAATCCGAACAATGACCCTTCGCCTGACAAATCCGCGCCAACCGCAAAAGCGCATCGTTGGACGAGCAACTGGTATGCGCTTTCCGACGAAGAAAAAAATCATTCGCTTGATTTTTGGCAAAACATTTACCGACGCAAATATGGCGGCGATTTAGAAGGCATCATCAAAAAACTTGATTACTTGAAATCGCTCGGCGTTACCGCGATTTACTTGAACCCGATTTTTGAAGCGCCGTCTTCTCACAAATATGACGCTTCTTCGCTTCATCACGTCGACGTCAATTTCGGCAACGACCCCGAAGGCGATTTGAAACTCATCGCCGAAGAAGATTTTACCAACCCGACCACTTGGAAGTGGACAAGCGCGGATTTGCTTTTTCTCAAACTCATAGATGAAGCGCACAAGCGAAACATTCGCGTCGTGATTGATGGCGTGTTCAATCACGTCGGCACGCAGTTTCCGCCCTTTCAAGACGTCGCAAAGCATCAAGCCGATTCGCGCTACAAGGAGTGGTTTGAGATTTTGAGCTTCGAGGATTCCGCGACGGGAAAAAAGTTTGACTACAAAGGCTGGTGGGGACACAAGTCGCTTCCCGAACTCAAACGCGACTCGCTCACGGGGCTCGCCGACGCACCCAAACAATACATCTTTGCCATCACGAAACGATGGACTGCCCCAAACGGCGACATCTCGAAGGGCGTTGACGGATGGCGACTCGACGCCGCTGACGACTTGCCGCACGCTTTCTGGAAAGAGTGGCGAACTTTCATCAAATCTATCAATCCAAATACTTTTCTTGTTGGAGAAATCTGGAAGAACGCCAAAGAGTGGATGCAAGGCGATGAATTCGATGCCGTGATGAACTATCAATTCGCCGTCTTCACGCACCAACTATTTGTTCAAAATGTCTTGAAGCCTTCGGAGTTCAAACTTAAAATCGAGGAACTTCTCGCCTCTTATCCTGATTCCGCCAATTACACGCTTCTTAACCTTTACGATTCGCACGATACCGAACGCTTACCCTCGCGCCTCGTCAATCTCAATCGCCATTTTGACCAATACGCAGGGCTTCGCGCCAACAAAGACTACCAACTTCGCCCGCCTAACGACGACGAATATCAACTTCAAAAACTTTTGATGCTCTTTCAATTTGCTTATATCGGTTCGCCGATGCTCTACTACGGCACAGAGGCGGGAATGTGGGGCGCAGACGACCCCGATTGCCGAAAGCCAATGGTATGGAAAGAATTTCAGTATGACGATGAAAACGCCGAACTCATCACAGGCAAATCTGAACCGTTCAAAGTTGCGTTCAACGAACAAGTGTATCGCGATTACAAAACGCTCATTGACTTACATCATCGCCACCCTGCGCTCAAATACGGCAAGTTCAATTTTCTCGTGGCTGATGATGAAAAAAATGTTATTGCGTTTGAACGCTCTTACCAAACCGAAAAAATCATTCTCGTCTTGAATCTTTCCGCATCGGAACAAACCGTTGAACTTTCTTCGTCCAACAAACTCACTGACTTGCTCACACAACGCTCTTTTGCGGTTCAGAATGGGAAAGTTCTTCTGACGCTCGCGCCGAGAAGCGGATTGTTATTGCGCGAATAACATGAGTTTGGCATAGCCTTAAATTAGTCTCGCTGTTCTTGCGAGTAGCATTTTCCCAAAAAGAGGCACGCTTGTGCCTGCAAAATTTTTGAGCCGACACCGACGCTCATTTCCAAACTGTTTTTTAGATGCTCGATTGCTTTTTCGGTCTGATTCATTTTCAAATGAACTTTGCCGAATCCAGCAAGCGCACTTGCAACGCCTTCCCTATTACCTATCTCTTCGCACAAGACAATGCATTTTTCATAATGGTCAAGTGCTTGCAGATGCTCTGAAACATCGGCTTTGACCATGCCAATGTTATGTTGAGACATTGCCTCGCCGAATTTATCGCCGCTTGCTTGCGAAATCGAAAGTCCCCTTTGATACCACCCAACAGCATTAGCATAGTCAGCAAATCGATAGCACACATTGCCAATGTTATTAGCCACCCTAACTACTGCAAATTCATTGCCCAATTCCTGCATTAGCTCTAAACTTCTTTGATACATCTTCAGAGCGTTGGCAAAATCTGTAAGGATTTCATAAACGATTCCAATGTTATTGAGCGCAATCGCGATTCCCTCTTTGTCTTTGTCTTCTTCGCGAATGAGCAGACTTTGGTGATAACAGTCTAAGGCTTGCGCGTAGTCTGAAAGGTTTGAATAGATTAGCCCGATGTTGCTGAGCGATATGGCGATTCCGCTTTTGTCTCCTTGCGCGCGACGCATCGCGAGGCTCTTTTGATGATAGTCCAACGCTTTGTCATAATCGCTCAGTTTGTTGAAGATGTTTCCGATGTTGCTCAGCGCGCCCGCCGCTTTGTATTCGTCGCCAATTTCTTGACAGAGCGCAACAATTTTTTGATAGCACTCCAACGCTTGCAGGTAGTCGCCAAGATTTTCAAATGCGATTCCGACGACGTTCAGCGACTTTACCATACCTTCCAAATTGTTGAGCGCAGTATAAAGCGAGAGCGCACGCCGTGCATCTTCAAGCGCGTGGGTTGCATCGCCAAGTTTTCGCAAGAGATGCGCTTTCAAATGCAGGACTTCCGCACACATGCCGATATGTTCATCAGATTCACTTGTCAAAGTTAGGGCTTCGGCGAGCAACTGAATAGCCTCTTTGGGCGAACTTGCTTGTTTTTCTTTTGCGCTTGTTAACAAAGCATGAATTTTTTCCTCGGCAAGATGGTGTATGGCTTGTGTTTTAGTGGGTTCAGGCTTGTTGAAGGCATTGTTCATTCTTCGTGATAGTCAGGATAAGTTTTTCGGATTTCGTCTTGCTTCTGGCGATACTCGTTGAGCATTTGACGGCGAAACTTTGCCATTTCGTAGCGTCGCTTTTCGGTTGGCGTTTTTGGATCGAAGGGTGGAACTGGTTTTGGTTTGCCTTGTTCGTCAACCGCCACCATCGTGAAGTAACTCGTGTTCGTGTGCCGGACGGATTTGAGTTGCACATTTTCGGCAATCACCTTGATTCCAACTTCCATTGACGTTCTGCCCGTGTAGTTGATAGACGCAAGAAAGGTAACAAGTTCTCCGATATGAATTGGCTCTTTGAACAGCACCTGGTCGACTGAGAGCGTAACGACATAACTCTCTGAATAGCGCGAGGCGCAAGTATATGCGACCTGGTCTAAGAGTTTCATAATCGCGCCGCCGTGCACTTTGCCTGAAAAGTTTGCCATGTCGGGCGTCATGAGCACCGTCATGGAAAGTTCGTTATGGTTTTCAAAATTTATCATGTGCTAATGTTGATTTGTTGTGAAGTGAAAGTTACACAAGTATCGGAGTTGTTGAATTCTTCGCTTCGTTCAGAATGAACTGTGCTCTTGTCACTAATCGCTCCTTACCGATTGTTCCTTTTTTGCGCCGCATCGTGTAACTTTGCCGCTTCTCAAACAACTGTCTGAAAAACCTTAACGAATGATTGACATCAAACTCGTCCGCGAAACCCCCGATAAACTCAAATCCATTCTTCACGCACGACAACTCTCGAGCGAAATTGCTAAAGTCGACGACCTCATTTTGCTTGACCAACGACGCCGCGCCCTCGTCAACGAATCCGATTCGCTCAAAGCCCAGCGCAATAAAGTTTCCGACGACATCGCCCGCCTGAAAAAAAACAAAGAGAACGCCGACGCGCTGATTGCCGAAATGAAAATCGTTTCGGACAAAATCGCCGAATTGGACGGCGCTTTGCGCGACATTGAATCCAAGCAAGAAGAAATTCTGCTCTATCTTCCAAACATTCTGCACGAGAGCGTGCCGATAGGCAAAGACGCGAGCGAAAACATTGTTCATAAAGAAGTTACGCATAGCAAACGCGCCTTTGACTTCAAGCCAAAAAATCATCTTGAACTCGGCAAGGCGTTGGACATTTTGGATTTTGAGCGCGGCGCAAAAATCACGGGCGCGGGCTTCCCCGTCTATAAAGGCAAGGGGGCGACGCTGGAACGCGCGCTCATTAACTTTATGCTTGACACGCACATTTCAAGAAACGGCTATGTGGAAGTGTTTCCGCCGTTCTTTGTCAATCGCGACTCGCTTCGCGGCACAGGACAGTTTCCAAAATTTCTCAATCAAGTTTATCGCGCCAGTTACGAAGGACAAGAAACCTACGAAGCGGATTCGGTCGGACGGCTCTTTGCGATTCCTACCGCCGAAGTGCCTGTAACAAACTTGCATCGCGACGAAATTTTGAAGGGCGCGCAGTTGCCGATTAAGTATGCCGCTTACTCGGCGTGTTTTCGCAGCGAGGCGGGCAGTTACGGCAAAGACGTGCGCGGCTTTTTGCGCGTGCATCAATTCAATAAGGTTGAACTTGTGAAATTCACGACACCTGAAAGTTCCTATCAAGAACTGGAATCGCTCGTCGCCGACGCGGAATCGATTTTGACGATGCTCAATCTGCCGTATCGCGTTTTGCTGTTGTGTTCGGGCGACATTGGCGCAAACGCGGCGAAGTGCTACGACATTGAGGTCTGGTCGCCCGCCGAAGAGCGATTCTTGGAAGCCTCGAGCTGCTCGAACTTCGAAGATTTCCAAGCGCGCCGCGCCAACATTCGATTCAAGCGCGACGAAAAATCGAAGCCCGAATTCGTTCATACGCTCAATGGCTCGGGGCTTGCCACGTCGCGCCTGATGGTCTCGCTGTTGGAGAACAATCAAACGAAAGATGGGAAAATCGTCATTCCCGAAGTCTTGCGCTCATATACGCGCTTTGACGTCATCGATTAACCGTGATTGATTAACCGTGATTGATTAACCGCGATTGATTAACGACAAAGGAACGCCGTGAAACTTTCCGACGCCACATACACGGTCATCGACCTTGAAACTACAGGCGGCGCAAATCGCGCTAACCGCATCATTGAAGTTTGCGCGATGCAGGTTCGTCGCGGCGAGATCGTCGGCGAATTCGCGTCGCTCGTCAATCCTGAAATGCCGATTTCGTATTTCATCTCGCAATACACGGGCATCACGAATGAAATGGTGAAGGGCGCGCCGACGGCGAAAGAGATCTTGCCAAAACTGCTCGAACTGCTCGGCGACAGCGTGTTCGTTGCGCATAACAGTTCATTTGATTACACCTTCGTCAATCTCGAATTGGAGCGCAACGGCTTTGAACGGTTAGAAAATCGTGCACTCTGCACTGTGCGTTTAGCGCGCCGCTTACTTCCGAAACAACTCAAAAAAAATCTCGGCGACCTTTCCGCTTACTTCGGCATTCAAATCTCGGAACGACATCGCGCCAGAGGCGACTGCGAAGCGACCGTCGGCGTGCTTCACAAACTCATTGAAATCGCCCAAGAAAAACATCGCGTCGAACATCTCGAAGAACTTATCTCGCTTCAATACAAGGCGATGCGCGTCTTCAAGCGCGAGCCAAAGCACATTCGCGCGATTCGCGAAACGACGCTCCCCAAACTGCCCGAACAGCCCGGCGTTTATTTTTTCTACTCCGAGCGCGGCGAACTTCTTTACATCGGCAAATCCAAAAACCTGAAATCCCGCGTCAGTTCTTACTTCGTGGATACGGAGCATAAAGCCGACAAGGTCAAAGAACTCGTGATGAACGTTCGCAAAATTGACTACCGCGCCACAGGCTCGGAACTCGAAGCCTTGCTGTTGGAATCCAAACTCATCAAACTTCACAAGCCGCGCTACAACGCGCTCTTGAAGCGATACAAGTCGTATCCTTTTTTACGCCTGACGAATCACGCCTTTCCCCGCCTTGAAATCGCGACGGAAGTCGAGAACGATGGCGCGGAGTATTTCGGACCGTTTCCATCGATGGAAGTGGCGCGCAATGTCTTCACTGTGCTGAATCGCTCGTTTCAGTTGCGCGAATGTTCCGACGAGGAACTTGGCAAAGGGCGCGCGTGCGTGTATTTGGATTTGCATCGTTGCCTTGCGCCGTGCGAGCGATGGCGGGTTGAAAGAGGCGAATACGAGAACGAACTCAATCGCGTCAGACGATTTCTTTCAGGAACGGACGCGGAAATCATCGAGACGCTCACGGCGAAAATGAAACGGCTCGCTTCCGAGCATCGATTCGAGGAAGCGGCGGAACTGCGCGAGCGCATTCAAAGCCTTCGGCGCGTTTTTTATCGTCAAGCCTCCGTTACCGCGTCCATCAACGAAAACAATCTGCTTATTCTGCTTCCCTCGGCGATTTATTCCGACGTCTGCAAAGAGTTCGTGATTTTGTTCGTGCGTTTTGGGCGACTCGTCGCGCAAGAAAAAATTCTGCTCGACGACGCGCTCACTCTCTCGCCAACGATAGAACAGATTTACTTCAACGGCGCAACCGCCCCTGCCGAGTGCAAAAAAGAAGAGATTGACGAAATGCAAATTCTTTCAAGTTGGATTTATCACAATCGCGAAACGCTCTCCTGCCTTTACGTTCAAAAATCGGATACGCCCGAAACGCTCTTGCAAGCGTTGATTGAACGGCTCTGCGCGCTTTCCAATCACGATGCAATCACGCTTGCCTCCGAACCTGAATCCGCAGATGCTTGACGCAGAAATCATCGAGCGCAACTTGCTCGCGCTGTTTGACGGCGAAGAATGGGATTGCGCGCGCGTTCTACTCAACGCCGTTCCCGAACACAATCAATTCATCACCGCTAACATTCTCACGATTCTTTCGCACTGCAAGCATCTCTCCCCTGACCTGCTCGACGCGACGCAAAGCGCGAAGCGCAGTTTGATTCAATACCAACGCGGACATCAGGTTTATCATTGGCGATTGAAAAACGGCATCTCGCTCCCCGACAACGCGCCGTATCTCAACACGCTTCGCTTGATGAAACTCGACCCCGACGCAGATTGCACCGCCTTCCAAGCCCTCGCGCTCGATGACGCTTCGCGCATCGACGCAATCGTTCAAGACCTTGAATTTTATCGATTGGACAATGCCCGATTCCGACTGCCTGATTTTCAGCGCAACGCCTTGCCCGACGCGACGGGCGCGTTTCTCGTTTGGTTTCCGCCGAAAGCGCGTTGTTTGAATCAAAAAATCGAACAGTTGGATATTGTCGTTCAGGCTCACATTCTTTGGCTTTTGCAACGCTTCAAGCGTTTGGATTGCGACGGCAGAAACGAGACGATTCGATTTTTGCAATCGGTGATTGAGCGCGATTTGATTCTTAAAAATCCTTACGCGGTAAGTCCTTACTATCCGTTCTCGATGGTGATTTTGTATGCGCTCTCGCGAGCGATTGTTTGGGGAAAGATTGAATCTCTTTGGGATATGAGGGAACGCATTTTGACCTTGACGCGCAAGGCGACCTGCGCCAACGATTTGGAGCGGCTCTGCCTGATGTCGATTGGCAAATTTTGGAACGACGATGACTTGCGGCAGGCTTATCCGATTGAATCGTTCAGGCGAATGAAGACGGGCGCGTTTTACGCCGCCACCAACGCGCACCCCTATTTCGAGTGGCTTTCGCGCTCGCGCTGGACGCGGTTTGAATTTCACAGCAAGGCGTTGCAGTGGGCGATGCTCAAATGGCTTGCTGAATAATGGCTCATTGAACAATGGCTTATTGAATGATGGTTTGTTGAATAATGGCTTGTCGAATAAAAACCCAAACCGCGTCGCTACTCTCCGAAGAGAATAGGCATCGCGGTTTTGGCGTCGGCTATTCAAATGTTCTGACTTAAAACTCTTCGTCAAAGGTTACGGCTTTCGGGCTGGCGTCAAAGCCTTTTTGATATTCGGTAACGCGCTTTTCAAAAAAGTTCGTGAGCGGTTGCACGTCTTGAAGCACCATAAACGGAAAGGGATTTTTCGTCTTGTATTTCTTTTCGTAGCCGAGTTGCTCTAAGCGTTGGTCGGCGCAGTAGCCCAAGTAATCGCGCATCATCGATTGCGAAATGCCCGTGATGCCGTGATGAAGGCAATCCTCGCAGAAGTTCATTTCGACGGCGATGGCTTCGTCAAGCATTTGATGAATGTGGCTTTCAAGCGTTTTGTCAAACAGATGCGGATACTCAGCGCGAATCACCTGCACGACTTCCATCGCGCCTTGAATGTGCATCGTTTCGTCGCGGAAGACCCAATTCGTCGCCGCCGCAAGCCCCGGAAGCAAGCCGCGATTGCGAAGAAAATACACATATGCAAACGAGCCGAAGAAGAATAACCCCTCGATGCACGCCGCAAAGCAAATGAGGTTCTCGACGAATTGACGACGCTTTTCATCGGTATCGAGCTTATCCAAGTTCTGAATCGCGTCCATATACTTGAAGCAGAAATCGGCTTTGAGTTTAACCGATGGAACATTTTGATACGCCGCAAAGGCTTCCTGCCGCTCGCGAATGTCGGGAATGTAACTATCGACCAAGAGCAAGTAAGTTTCCACGTGTTGCATCTCGTCAAAAAGAACTTTGCCTAAGAACATTCGGTATTCGGGCGAATTGACGTGCTTGTAAAGATTCAGCACGAGGTTATGCCCGACGATGTTATCCGCTGTGGCAAAGAAGGCAACAAGGCGTTTGATAAGGTGCGCTTCTTTCGCTGAGATTTTGTCGCGCAAGTGTTCGTAGTCGAGCGAAAAATCCAGTTCGTCCGTCGTCCAAATGTTCTTGATGGAATCCTTATAGAGTTTGAAGAACTGCGGATACTTCATCGGACGCAGCGTTAGGTCAAGGTTATGAGACAGAATCATATTGCGTTTGCCGTTTTGAATTGCGAGTTATGTTTAATTATTGACATGCTTCGCACGAGTCGGGATTTTCAAGCGAACACGAGACCGCGTCTTTTGCTTTGTTCTCCGAGATTGCGCGTCCGTTGCCGTTGGTGAATTGTCCATTTGCGGTTGCGTTGGCGAGAGCCGCAAGCGTTTCTTGAACGGGCGCGCTTTCTTTTGCGCTAGCGGTCGTCGTTTTCTGAATGCGCGTTTTGGCGCGCGAGCGCAAGTAGTAAGTTGTTTTTACACCGTTTTTCCACGCATACATATACATCGACGAGAGTTTGCCTGTTGTCGGCGATTCCATAAAGAGGTTCAAAGATTGGGATTGGCAGATGAACGCCGACCGCTCCGCCGCCATTTCAATCAAGGCTTTTTGTGGCACTTCCCAGACGGTTTTGTAAAGCGTGCGAACCTCCGCAGGAATCGCTTCAATGTGTTG
Organism: Candidatus Thermochlorobacteriaceae bacterium; assembly: GCA_029263855.1. Taxonomy (GTDB): domain Bacteria; phylum Bacteroidota; class Chlorobiia; order Chlorobiales; family Thermochlorobacteraceae; genus JANWWM01. The sequence goes on from JAJUFC010000008.1 coordinate 132,165, forward strand.
GATTGAGCCTTCGCCTTCGATGATAGCGGCGCGAACTTGCGGTGTCCATAATCCCAAGCGTTTGAGGTCGGCGACGAGGTATCGGTTGATTTGCAAAAATTCTCCCGAAAGCGTTTCGCGCTTGAAGAGGTTCGAGATTTGCGGCTCGATACATTCATAACAGCCAACAATAGAAGCAATGGTCGCCGTCGGCGCAATGGCAATGAGGAGCGAGTTGCGAAGCCCTTTCGCTTTGATTTCTTCGGCGAGCGTGTCCCAATCTTCGTGCAAGGTCGGCGTAATGCCGTATTCTTTGGCGAGATGCACGGCGAGTTTGCCATCGACATACTTCGTCTCTGAAAACGCGGGGAATGGTCCGAACTCTTCGGCAAGTTTCATTGAGGTTTTGAGCGCTTCGTAGTAAATCACTTCGGAAATTTGATTCGAGAGCGCTTTGGCTTCGGACGAATCAAAGGGCAGGCGCATTTTGAAGAAAGCGTCTTGCAAGCCCATCAAGCCAAGTCCAACCGGTCGCCATCGATGATTTGATGCCGCCGCTTCTTTGGTCGGGTAGAAATTGACATCGACGACTCTATCCAAGAACTTTGTCGCCACACGCACCACTTTGCGCAGACCGTTGAAATCAAAGTAGCCATCGTCGCGCACAAACGCGCCGACATTAACACTTCCGAGATTGCAGACGGCGGTTTCATCTTTGGAGGTTACTTCCAAAATTTCGGTGCATAGGTTCGAGCTGTGAATGATGTTGCCCGGCTTGCCCGTTTGTGCGGAGCGTTTGTTGGCGGTGTCTTTGAAGCACATCCATCCGTTGCCTGTTTCGGCAAGTGTTTGCATCATTCTGCCGTAAAGGGCGCGTGCCGACACTTGTTTCAACGCTTTGCCTTCGGCTTCATACTTTTCATACCACATCTCGTACTCATCGCCGAAAGTGTTCAGAAGTTCGGGCACATCGCTTGGCGAAAAGAGAGACCAATGCGCGTCGGCTTCAATGCGCTTCATGAAGAGATCGGGAATCCAAAGAGCGAGGTTTAGGTTGTGCGTGCGTCGTTCTTCGGCACCAGTGTTGTTGCGCAGTTCAAGAAAGGCTTCAATATCGGCGTGCCATGGTTCGAGATAAATTGCCGCCGCACCTTTGCGCTTGCCGCCTTGATTGACGGCATGCACGCTCGAATCCATCACTTTGAGGAACGGAATAATGCCGTTGGATTTGCCGTTTGTGCCTTTGATGAGCGAACCCGAAGCGCGAACTGGCGTCCAATCAATGCCAATGCCGCCCGACCACTTCGAGAGTTGCGCGCAATCGGCATAGGCTTTGTAGATGCCCTCTAAACTGTCGTCGCCAACGGTCAGAAGATAACACGAACTCATCTGCGCGTGGCGCGTGCCTGAATTGAAGAGCGTCGGTGTCGAAGGCATGTAGAGGAAGTTCGAGATGATGTCGTAAAACTCAATGGCTTCGGTGATGTTTTTGGATAAGCCGAGCGCAACGCGCATAAACATCCATTGCGGGCGTTCAATGACTTTGCGCGTTTTGGGGTGGCGCAAGAGGTATCGGTCATAAATTGTGCGCAAGCCGAAGTATTCGAAGAGGTCGTCGCGGTCGTGGTCGATGGCGTATTCAATCGTATCTAAATCTTCTTCGGCAAGCATGCGCACGCGGCTATCAATCAAACCGAGTTCGTCTGCACTTTTGATGTAATCACGAAAGGCTTCATCGCGTCCGGCTTCTTTGCGAATGGATTCGGCGAGCATTCGCGCCGCAACTTTGGAGTAGTTCGGCTCTTCGACCGTTAGCATCACGGCGGTTTCAATCGAGAGGTTGTCCAATTCTTCGGTGGTGCTACCTTCGTGCAGTCCGTTGATGGTGCGCTTGGCGACTTCAAGCGGCACAACATTTTCAATCCCGCGACACGCGCGCGAAACCGCATGCAGAATTTTTTCGATTTTGACTTCTTCGTGCGAGCCATCTCGTTTTACAACATACATGATTGGTCTCTCCTTTATAGTTGAAGGGTTCTGAAAAATTGAGTTCGTTAATCGTTTTTTGGTTCAAACTTTTCGAAAAGTCTTTTCATAGACGCGAAAGAGGGAGTTCTTCCCTCTGGTCTTTCCAGACTTGTTCAGTATTTGTCGTCAAATTTGTGATAACAGCCGCTCGGTGTGCTTTACTCCGTCTCTTTAATTTGTCTTCCCAATAATGTTCTGTGCTTGTTTAGCGTCAGAGCCAAGTCTTTTGGGCGAGGCTTTTGTTGTTAGAGTGTTGATGCGTGATGAATATCGCAGAGAAGAATTTTTAGCGCAAAAATTTTCTAAAAAAATTCAGAAAAAAATTTCAAACTCTAAATAACGGAAGTTTTTGATGTCATTTTGAGAACAAAACCATCTCTTTTGAATCGTTCAATTCCAAGTTTCTCACAATGACGTGCCAATGGCTTCTTGCGCATTTTTTCGTTGAGCGTCTCATTTTTAATGCTTTTGGTCGTGTTGACAAACAGCGTCATACTCTATCGTCGCGCCACGCAAAATTGTCATTCCGAGCGAATGCGAGGAATCTATGAACAAGCGAAGCGTTAAGCGTTGAGCGTTTCAAATGATGCGCGTCTCGCTTCTATGACTGTAGATTCTTCCCCTTCGCTTCGTTCAGGGTCAGAATGAACCATCGCCACAGATGTCTCGCATGTTGGTTGTGGCACGTTGGAGACAAATTTTTGTCAACGCGACAAAGCGTTTTCTTGTTGGATTCAGTCATATCGCTTCGTTGCGCGTCGCTGCGACGGCAGGGTTTGCAAGCGTAATGAGCGACGCGCCAACTGCTCAACTCCTCTTAATCGCGGCAGAAATCCAACTGTGCGCTTCTTTGCTTTAAAAATTCTGACTTTTTTGTAAAATACTTCCCTCAAACTGTATCTTTTTCAATCATCAAACAAAACCTCTATGCAGTTCAAACGTTTGATTGCTCTTTCCTTTGCTGCTATGATGGCTTGCGCGACCGCGCTTGCCCAACCCGCCATTAACGGCGAGATTGAAATCGCGGAATATCAACGCATCGGCACGACGAATTCCAACGATGGCTTTGGCACGAATGACGTGCACGCGATTTGGTATCGCGCCGCGAACGATACGCTCTACCTTGCCGTGCAATGCCGTCTCACTTCGGGCAACGGGCTTGCCGTCTTCCTCAATTTCAGCGGCTACGGCGGTCGTCCTCCGCTCTCCAACGTTGGTGGTTCGTTGCTCTCGTCGGGTCATCCGCCAAATGGCATTTTGGCTTCGAGCAACAATAATGTTCTTATCGCCACCATTGATGTCGACTATGCGATTTGGTTTAACTTGTCAGGCTCAACCATCTTCTTTGATTTTGCGCGCTACAACACGACAAGCGTTGTCACCAATCAATTCATCGGCTCGGCTTCAACGACAGGAACGGCATCGACAGGTCCCAGCGTCAATAATCCTGACTTTATGCAAGCCAACAAAGTTACCTTCGCTTATCAAGAAAGCACGGGTTTGCTCGACCTCAAAGGCTTTGAGATGAAAATTCCGCTCTCGGAAATTCCAGGCGTTGATGCGTCGCAAACGGCGAGTTTCTTCGCGATTATTGGCAATGCGGGCAACCCGACGTTCTGGTCTAATGAAGCCGTGCCCGGCATCAGCGCAACCGGCAACTTGGGTCAAAATCCGACGTTTCCGCTCAATCCTACGCCGACCGGTGGCGCGTTTACCACTCCGCAACAACTCCCTGTGGAACTCACCTCGTTCAACGCGCAAGTCTTGAACAACGGCGTGCGCCTTTCTTGGACGACGGCGACGGAAACCAACAACGCGGGCTTTGAAGTGCAACGCTCCGCCGACCAAACCGCTTGGACGACGCTTGGATTCGTCAGAGGCGCTGGCACCACCACCGAAGCGCAATCGTATTCGTTTGCCGATGCGCAAGCGACGGGCAGGGTCTTCTATCGCTTGAAGCAAGTGGATTTCGACGGACAATTTGAATACAGCAATGTGATTGAAGTCAATGCGGGCTTGCCGAAGGCGTTTGCGTTGGAGCAAAACTATCCCAACCCGTTCAACCCCAGCACAATGATTTCTTATCAACTTCCTGCATCGAGCAATGTGTCGCTCAAAGTCTTTGATATGCTTGGCAAGGAAGTGGCGACGCTCGTGAACGCGCGTCAGGAAGCGGGCGCATATACGGTGAATTTCAACGCCAATCAACTTTCAAGCGGCGTTTATTTCTATCGCTTGCAAGCGGGCAATTTTGTGGCGACGAAGAAGATGATGCTGGTGAAGTAGGTCGTGGAGGTTTGAAGAACGATTAGGGGGCGGGAGCAATCTCGCCCCTTTTTGTTTTTGTCAAAAAAAATAGGTCGCCAAACTTGCGCTTGACGACCTTAAGGAGGTGCTCTATGAAACAACCTCGCAGAAACCATAAACTGCAAGGCAATACCACTAACGACACGGGTTCAAAAAAAGTTTTAGCCGTGGATATTTTTTTGGACTATCCCACGATTAGTCTCTTTCTCGTTATTCAAGTTTGGCAAATCAGAAATAGTCTTGAATTTCTGCACCGAGTTGGAAGCCGTTTTCGCTTGCGATGGTTTGCAGGGCTTCGCGTGTTGGCTCAACATTTTCTTGGACTTGCGGATAAGTATATCGCTCGCCTTTGAAGTTACGCATCACGACTTCGTCGCTATCAAGTTTTTCGATGTAATGCGGCAGAAGTGGAATTTTGCCGCCGCCGCCAGGGCTATCAATAACGAAGTGCGGAATGGCAAGTCCTGAAATGTGTCCGCGCAAGCCTTGAATAATTTCCAAGCCTTTCTCGACTCGTGTTCTGAAATGCTCCGTGCCTTTGACGATGTCGGCTTGATAGATGTAATACGGACGCACCCGCATTTTAAGCAGTCCTTTCATCAGCGCGCGCATCGTTTCCACGTCGTCGTTTACGCCTTTGAGCAAGACGCATTGGTTTCCGACGGGCACGCCCGCGTCGGCAAGGCGCTCGCAGGCTTGTTTGGCTTCGGGCGTAAGTTCGCGCGGGTGGTTGAAATGCGTATTGACATAAACAGGGTGATATTTCTTGATGATGTTCACTAATTTTTTTGTGATGCGTTGCGGAAGCACGCATGGAATTTTCGTTCCGATTCTGATGATTTCCACGTGCGGAATTTCGCGAAGCGATTTCAAGATGTATTCAATGCGTCGGTCAGAAAGCGTGAGCGGGTCGCCGCCCGAAAGCACGATGTCGCGAATTTCTTTATGCTCGCGAATGTAGTTGATTCCCGCTTCCAAATACTTCAAACTGATTTTCGAGGAATCGCTCACTTTTCGCTTGCGCGTGCAGAATCGGCAGTAAATCGCGCATTCGTGCGCCACGAGAAAAAGCACGCGGTCGGGATAGCGATGCGTAATGCTTTGGACGGGCGAATCGCGCTCTTCGTTAAGCGGGTCGTCGACGCAACAGCCTTTTATCAACTCATTTTTGCTTGGCACGACTTGCAAATAAATCGGGTCGTTCTTCTCTTTGATAAGCGAAGCGTAGTAAGGATTGATGCGAATGTTGAACTCTTTCTCGAGTTCTTTCATCGTATCGATATCTTCGCCCCACTTTTTGTGAACTTCTTCGGGCGTTTCGATGCTGTTGTGCAAGAGATGTTTCCAAGTCGTGTCTTCATCTTCTAAAATGGGCGGCGGCAATGTTGGGTCGAGCAAATGCGATTCACTGCGTCTTAAATCGCTATGACGGTTTTCAGCAATGCGCTTGCGGCGATGTTGCTTAGTTTTGGTTTTCACGCTCACGGAAGCGTTGAGGCTGACGGTCTGAACGAGTTTTTGTTCGGTGCTTAATAACGACGACATAAACACGAGTGTTAAGTTGATAAAGATTGTTTCACTTTATCACCTTGCAACTCGTGTGCCAACTTTCTTATTTACTTCTCTCTCTACCTTACACCTTACATGATGCGATAAACACAAGCGATTCAGGCATGCGCGTTTTTAGTGCTTGCGTTTCACTTCGTTTTTTCTCACAATGAAAAAACGTTTTTGAGCGTCGCTAAAAATTCAATTCACTTTGAAATGATTTTGGCAAGAAACAGAACGCTTGAAGTGCGATTACTTCTTTGGGCGAGCGAATTTTGTGAGGTAGGCGTTTTCTTTTGCGGTCATTTCTTGACGTTCTTCTTCTGTTTCATCAGAGTATCCAACAAGATGCAAAACCGAATGAATCGTAACACGAAAGAGTTCTTCTTCCGCACTCACCTTGTATTGACGCGCATTTCGGGCAACGGTATCGAGCGAGATGTAGAACTCGCCCTCTACGTTTTTGCCTTCGTTAAGCCGAAAGGAAATGGTATCGGTCGCGTAGTCATGTTGCAGAAACGTTCGATTTATCTTTTTGATAAACTTATCGCCGCAATAGACAGCGGAAATCATTTCTGCACGATGTTTTTCACACTTCAACACTTGCTCAATGACGGCGCACAATTTTTGCGTTGGAAGTTTCCGCTTAGTTGTATTTGAAATTTCAATCATGGTTGGGCTTCGGTTGGGAGCAAGATGAAAAATGTTGTGCCTTTATCTTTGCCTTCGCTTTCAATCCATACTTTGCCGCCGTGCAGTTCTACAAGTTCTTTGACGATGCTAAGTCCTAATCCTGTGGAGTTTTCCCCGCCAGTCGGTTGTGCCGAAAGTTTCTGAAATTTGCCGAAGGCTTTGGCAATGTCCTCTTCCGTCATACCCAAGCCTTCGTCTTTGATTGAAACCATCACTTCGGTTTGCGAATTTGGCGCGTCGCTTTTTTGAATCAACTGTGCAGTTGCGACAATGATTTTTCCTTTCGGGCTATACTTTATCGCGTTTGAGATGAGATTCTCGAAGACATCATAAAGCCTTGCCGCGTCAACCCTTGCAATACATTCGCCTTCAAGTTCGAGATGAATTTGAAGGTCTTTTTTGCTTGCGTAGTAGCGTTGCTCATCGACGACAAACCGCAAGAATTCGGCAACGTCGGTAAGTGTTTTTTTCAATTCCATCCGTCCCGACTCGATTGCCGCTGTTTTGAGCAAATCATCAATGAGTTTAAGCATTCGCTTTGACGCATTAAAGATGGATTCGGCTTGTTTTGGGACAAGGTCGCTTCTGTCAGGTTTTTCTTTGATGAGTTCGGCAAAGCCCATAATAGTTTGAAGCGGACTTTTGAGGTCGTGCGCCGCAATCGCGAGAAATTCGTCTTTGAGTTCGTTGGCTTTAACGAGTTCAATATTTTTGAGGCGATAAATTTCCGCCTCTTGTTCAGCGGCTTTGTAGTCATATTCAAACTGCAAGGTGCGAATGCGCTTATCGGATTGCTCACTGAACACTTCTTGACGCACACTCAAAAAACGTTCGTGATGATGCAAGGCTTTGGCATAGTTCTTTTGCTCTTTGTAACAACGATAAAGCCCTTCGTGCGCCTCATAGATAATTTCTTTTGAGCTCGATTCTTCGCCGAGTTTTAAGGCTTTTTGATGATACTTAATGGCTTGTGAAAGTTTGCCCGATTCGTAGAGCAACTCGGCTAAACCTGAAAGATGCGAGCAGGTGATGTATTTATCCGTTGCGCCTTCCAACAGTTTGAGTCCGCGCTGAAAACATGCTTCGGCTTCTTTCAAGTTGCCTTTGAGTTTTTCAATATTTCCGATGTGATAAAGCGGATAAGCGATGGCAGTTGCATCGCCGAGACTTTCAGCAAGCGCGAGGCTTTTTTTGAGATAAGTCAACGCTTCGTCGTAACTGCCGTTCTTTCGGAAAATCACGCCAAGATTGTTATAGGTACTGGAAAGTGCTTTTGTGTTACCTTGCTTGTCGTAGACGTCCAACGCCTTGAAGTAGCAATCAATCGCCTTTTCAAAATTGTTCAGGTGCAAATGCACCGCGCCGATTTGGCTATAAACCCGCGCGAGTTCTTTCGATTCGCCTTTGCCTTCTAAACCTTCAAGGGCTTTGAGATGAATCTCGAGCGCGAGGCTATAATTGCCGATTCGGTCGTGCGCCCTTCCGAGCCAGAAGAGGACTTCGGCTGTATCGGCTTGCATTTGCTCTAAAAGGTCGAGGGCTTCCGAGAGCACGAGTGCCGACTTTTGAAAATTGGACAGCCGAAACTCTGCAACGCCAATACACAAAAGGCTTTGCGCCAATTCCTCTAATAAACCTTCCTTTCGCGCCTGCTCCGCCGCGTTCTTGGCAAGCGCAATCGCTTTTTCTGGCTCTGATTCTTTGAGAGATGTCGCTTCTTCATTGAGCGTTTTGATTTGGCGGTGGCGTTCCGTCATGACAAGTTGGGTTTGGATTTTGGGTTTCAGGTTTTTTTGGGATTCTCGCTTTTATACCTGATGCTTTTGGAACGCGCCTTGACTCGTTCACCCCTTAATTCGTTCACTTTTTAGGGCGACTCAATTCAATCGGAATTTGTCGTCAAAGAGATTTTTGAAGAGCGAACGGTATCGCCCGTGATAGTGCGCGCTTTCTTTACGCATGTAGGCAAGAAATTTGTAGATAACAAATCCGATAAAGGCAAAGGTGCATATCGCCATTAGCATCAGCGCGAGTAGGTCGTAGGTTGGTCGCATGGTGAAGATAAGAGTATGTTATTCAAATTTTCAAGCGTCCACATGCCGCTCTTGAAGTTGAGATGAACCAGCGCGCCGTAGTTCAAGTGGATTGAAAAGGCGCGTTCAAGCGGCAAGCCGATTGCGCTCGAGAGTGCCGCTCGAATTGCGCCCGCGTGCGTTACAACCAAAACGGTTTCAGCGCTACTCTTTTCGAGCGCGTTTAGTTCGGCGACAATTCTTGACTGTAATTTAAGGAATGATTCGCCTTCGGGCGGCGCGATTCTTACAAAGTCTTTCATCCATACGTCAAACCGTTCTGTATCTTTGGCGCGAAGGTCGTCCCAAGATTGATTTTCCCACGCGCCGAAATGGACTTCGCGCCATGCACTTTTGGCTTCAACCGTCATTGATAGAGCCTCTCCGAGCCTCTCTGCCAACATCAAACAGCGGGAAAGGTCGCTTGAAATCAGGCGTTGCGGCACGAGCGGTTTCAAATGCTCGACAAGCACCATAATATCTTGCTTGCCCTTTTCGGAAAGCGAAATATCGCTCTGCCCGATACATCGCCCCGATGCGTGTTCAACTTCTGTGTGGCGAATAAGAAAGAGTTTCATGAATCGTGAATAATTGCTTCGCTGTGGATTCTTCGCTTCGCTCAGAACATCGTTACTGATTGCTCATTAAATAAAAAAGAGCGACTAAAAGCAGTCGCCCTTTGCGTTCAAACGATGTCGCCCGTTTTTTACGGTTGCTCGATGGTCTGTTCGGCTTCCTTTTTGAAATACTTGTTATAGACGTTTTTGAGGTCGCTCGCAATCATTTCGGCGGAGCGGGCTTCGATTTGATGACGGTGCATCATGCCCAAGAACTTACCATCTTTGAAAAATGCAATCGAGGGCGAAGAGGGCGGCGCGTCAGTGAAGTAGGTTCGCGCTTTTGCGGTCGCTTCTTTATCCTGACCGGCAAAGACCGTGAAGAGATTATCGGGAACAACTTCGTTTTGAAGCGAGAGCGCGAAGCCGGGTCGAGCCTTGCCTGCGGCGCAACCGCACACGGAATTGACGAAAACGACCGTCGTGCCTTTGGCGTTTTGCAACGCCGCGTCGACTTCTTCGGGCGTGCGAAGTTCCTTCACGCCGACTTTGACGAGTTCGTCTCGCATTTGTTGAAGCATGGCGTCGCGCTGAATAATGTCGAACATAGTGTGTTTAAGGTTTAAGTGTTTAAGAAAAATTCAGCCTTTGAAACAGCGATTTTCGGCGTATTGTTTTAAGAGTACTGAACATGCGCGGCATTTGTTCCAAAGGCAAAGGCTAACGCGCTCTCGACGCTTTCTGCCACTTGATATGGACAATGGTCGCGTTGCCTTGCAAATCCTTGTGCGTAAAGTTGTTCAAAAAATTCGAGCAGACTGTTGTAAAAGCCGTCGGTGTTGAGAAAGACAATTGGTTTTTGGTGGAATCCAAGTTGACGAATGGTAATGGCTTCCATGACTTCGTCAAGCGTGCCGAAGCCGCCCGCAAGCGCGATAAACGCATCGGATTTTTCGTCCATAATGGCTTTGCGCTCTCGCATGGTTTTCGTGATGATGAGTTCATCACAACCACGATGAACGGCTTCGCGCTCAACCAATCGTTCGGGAATTACGCCGATAACTTTTGCGCCGTGTGCTTGCGCCGCAAGCGCGATTTTGCCCATCAACCCGACATTTCCACCGCCATAAACAAGCGTCGCACCCTGTTTAGCAATGGCTTCGCCAAGTTTGGCGGCTTCATCAATATACTTTTTTGCAAGACCGTTGCTTGCACTGCAATAAACGCAAATGTTTTTCATTGAAGCCGAATGTTACTTGACCGTTTCTGAAACCGTGAAGATGAAGACATCGGTAACTTTACGACCACCTGCAACGCCTGCCTCAACCGACCATATGTATTGCTTGCCTGCTTGCAGTTCACGACTGCCGCCGACGTCTTCATAGCGCACCGTCGTTTGCGTGAGATTTCTCGCGCTCACCATTGGCGGCAGCGAAACCACAGCGGCGATGTTGCCTGTTTTATTCACATCTTCCCAAAGATTGAAAGTGTAAGAATCGGCTGAGCCTGACCACTGAAAAACAGGAAACTTCGTGGTTACGGCATCGGCTTTATCGCCAGCGTGCGTGCCCGGAGATATAAGACGCACAAAGGCTTCGCGACTTCCTGTCACCGTAAATGAAAGCGGAAACGAGGTAAATCCGCCGTCGTCGGTCTCGAGTGTCCAAGTGAGCATATACGTTCCGTTTGGAAGTTTTCCGCCGCCCTTGTTTCTCATGTCTTCAAGGAGTGCGGCGTTTTCCGTTCTGCCTATTGTTGCCCATTCGCCGCCGATGAAGTTGTTGTTCGTTAAACGAACAGAAGCACGCGGCGCGAGGCGCACTTTGTTCCTTGTTCTGCCTTTGGCTAATTCTTGTCCGTTGTATGAAAGCGTGGCAGTTAGGGTTGCCATCTTGGTTTCATCGGCGTCGTTATTGATGTTCATTGAGAGAAAAGTGCCGCCTGAACTTTGCATGCTTGCACCGACAACGACCCCGACTAATTGCGTGAGGTCTATTGTTTTTGAGTCGACAAGCAGTTGAGCGTTGATGCGCACTTGTGCGGTTGCAGACATGCTCATATAGATGAACACAAAGAGAAACCACGATTTTTTCATAAAACAGCCTCCATTGGTTTTGTTTGGAAAGCGTAGCGTGTCGAATTTAGGTTTTTCTCAACAATAAAATGGTGGCTTTATCGTGCTTGCTTGTCGGTTTAATTTTCAGACGCGGGTTTTTCTTCTGTGGTCGGATTGATTGAAGGGGAAGGCGGCGTATAGCCCGTTCGGCGATATTCTTCTTGGTCGAGTTCGATTTGAAGCGAGATTCGGTGCGAGTTTCCGATTTGGTCGGCGCCGTCGAATTTGGCGAAGGCGTAATCGATGTTGAGTTTGGAGAGTTTCACGCCTGCGCCGAGCGTGATGCGCCCGATGTCGTCCATTCCTGCGCGCAAGGCGACTGCGTCTTTGTAGGCGTATTCCGCGCCGCCGCGAAAGTTGAAGCTCATATTTCCGACGTTAAAATGCGCCGTGCTTTTGCGCCCTTCAAACCGCACATCGGCATCTGCGCCAAACGTGAAGCGCCCATCGAGCGCGTCAAGCATGTAGCCTGCGCCGAGTTTTGCGGTTGGCGCGATAAGTTCGTTGCGTCCCGTCGACCACGAGACGAGCGTCGTCGTAACGTCCTGCGCCGACGCGCCCAGCAAAATGCCATTCGACGCGCGATAAATCATTCCGACATCGAAGCCGATGCCTTTGGCGGAGGCAAACGTGCCGATGTTGCGATAAATCACTTTCGCGTTCATTCCGTAGGAGAAATTCTTTGTTGATGATGCCGCGTAAGAAAACATCACGGCGTAATCGGCGGCGTTGAATCGCGAGATGAGCATATCGACGCCCAAGCGTTTTGCGTCGTCGGTGAAATCGTTTCGGCTGTTGTCCCAAACGGCGCGGGTGTCGGGCACGTCGGCTACGCCCAGACGCACCACCGAAACGCCGAATGATTTGTTGGATTGAAATGGAATCGCGACCGCCGCATAGTCATAGCCCACGATGCCGCCGAAATTTTCCGCGTGCATAAAGGTGAGTTGCGGGTAGTTGATGGCGGCAAGTCCCGCCGGATTCCAGTAGCCCGAAGTGACGTCGCTTGCGAGCGCGACCGCCGCGCCGCCCATTCCGAGTTGGCGTCCACCAACGCCGAGCGCGAGAAACTCGCCTGCATATTTGCCAATGACAGTTTGCGCCGCAGTTGCTTGGCACAGCACAAGAGAAAAGCAAACGATGAGAATGAATCGCATGATTGAACGGAAGTGAAAATGACAGGGCTACTTATTTTCCTTCTCGATTTAAGCGTTTTCTTTTTGAAAACAAAGCCCGAAGTTTGGGACGTTTTCCCATGTAGCGCATTTTGAAGGCGTAATGAACTTCGCGTATATTCCTCTCAACATTAAAAATCCTCTTCAAGAGTGTCTATCCGAGAGCAATAGAATCGCCTGAATTAAATTCATCAGAACTAAATGTCTGAGACGTTTGATAAAATTCACTTAATCGATTGCGTTGGGCTTAACAGCAGTGTCACGCAGCGGGCACTTGTTTCAATGGACTACGCTTTTGAGTATCACCGATTCAACAAAGATTGGGAGTCATTTAGAGCGTCGATGTCGGGCGTGTTCACGCCGGTGAACATCGTTTTGCTTGTCGACCTCTCGCTCTTGCACCGCGCCAAAAAGTTAGTGCCGAAAATGCTTCATCGCTCGCTGGCGATTGTCGGCGTTGGCTCGCCCGCTGACATCGAAGAAATGGGCGGCATTGATAAAATCATCGAGACGTTTGAAGTTACGGACATTCTCGAAAGCCCAATTAGCGCAACGGGTTTTACCATGCTTCTTCATCGGCTCGCCAATTTGTTTCATCATCAAACGCGCTTTTCGCTTCTGCAACGCGAACTTTCCGAGTCGCAAAACGAGCTTCAAAAAATCAGCGACATTGGCGCGGCGCTTTCAAGCGAAGAAGACACTGAAACGCTTCTCGACCTCATTCTCACTTCGGCGATGGAAATTACCGGAGCGGACGCGGGAAGCCTTTACTTCATCGAAGAAAAGCCTGGCGCCGAATACAACCGAAACGATTACCTCGCCGACAAACAACTTCGTTTCCGCTACGCCAAAAATTTCAGCCGCGAAACCAAACTGCAAGGCTTCACGATGCCCATTACCCCGCAAAGCATCGTCGGGTATGTAACGATTTCGCGAGAGCCGCTGATGCTTCCCGACGTGTATTTCCTGCCCGAAGGCGTGCCGTTCAAGTTCGGCGGACGGCAAACGGACGCTGACCTGAAATACCGCACGAAATCGATGCTCACTGTGCCAATGCTCAACCGCGACCGCGAGCCCATTGGCGTAATTCAACTGATGAACAAGAAGAAAGATTTTCGCATCATCTTGCCCGAAGTCGAGTTGTGGGACAATCTCGTTCTGCCTTTCACGCGCCGCGATGAACTTTTCGTTTATTCGCTCGCCTCGCAAGCCGGCATCGCCTACGAAAACCGCCTGCTTTACGACAGCATCAAAACGCTTTTTGAAGGATTCATTCGCGCCTCCGTAACCGCCATCGAAGCGCGAGACCCCACCACGAGCGGACACTCCGAGCGCGTCGCCACCTTGACGGTCGGACTTGCCGAAACCGTCGACCGCCTCACCGAAGGCGTCTTTCGCGACGTTCGATTCACCAAGCAAGACATTCAAGAAATCAAATACGCCTCGCTCTTGCACGACTTTGGCAAAATCGGGGTGCGCGAACCCGTGCTTGTCAAAGCCAAAAAACTTTACGACTACGAACTGCAAGAAGTGAAAAATCGCTACAAAATTTTGCGCAAAGCCATTGAACTCAAATACGCGAAGCGCAAAGTCGAATACCTGCTCGAAAAATCGCGCGAAGAAGCCTTGCCGCTCATTGAGCAGTTGGACAAAGAAGCGTCGGAGCGTCTCTTGGAACTTGATGACTACCTGCGATTCATCTTGCAGACGAACGAGCCGACCGTGATGAAAAGCGAGGGCTTCGGCAAACTCGAGGAAATCAAATCGAAAGTTTTAATCCTGAGCGAAGACGAAGTCTATCCCTACCTTACCGAAACCGAAGCGCGTCGGCTCTCGATTCCAAAAGGCAGTTTAGACGAGCAAGAGCGCGAAGAAATCAACTCGCACGTCACGCACACCTACAACTTTCTCAAACAAATTCCTTGGACGCGAGACCTGCGCAACGTGCCAATTATCGCTTACTCGCATCACGAAAAAATTGACGGAAGCGGCTACCCACGAAAGGTCGGACAGCCTGAAATCCCGATTCAATCGCGCATGATGACGATAGCCGACATTTACGACGCGCTCACGGCGCAAGACCGTCCCTACAAAAAAGCCGTTCCCGTCGAGCGTGCCCTCAACATTCTCGAACTTGAAGTCAAAGACAACCACGTCGACAACGACCTTTTCAAAGTGTTTGTAGATGCCCGCATTTACGATGCCGTGCGCCAAACCGAAGCATAATCACGAGTGAATTACGAGCCCTGCAATCGTAAGCAATCCAGAGCGACAAGAACGGCACACTTCTGACAACCCTTTTTCCACTTCTTTCTCCCTTTGCTTCGCTTAATCTGAACTTTCTCAGTCTCATCTGCTCAATCCGTTCCGTATTTCTCTTTTTATCATCTTTCCTCATCAGATTTTGAATCAATTGGCCTAAAAAAATTAGGAGAATTTGCGCAAAACCTTTTTTATTTATACTTTTGCAAAGTTTTCTTAACAAAACAACAATTTCATTTCAATTAACCTAAAATTTTTTTGCAAAATGACGAAAATCGGATTGTTGCTTATCGCAACGCTTCTTTTCGCTCCGCTTGCCTCTGCGCAAGAGACCGCCGTTCAAACGCCCGCGCCGCCCGTTGAGGCAGTTGCTGCCGCGCCCGCGAGCGCGCCGAGCGTGGAGTCGTTGATGTCATCTTATAGCGATTTGCGCGTTGGGTTGGATACGGTTTGGGTGCTCCTTGCCGCAATGCTCGTATTTTTTATGAACGCAGGCTTTGCATTAGTTGAAAGCGGATTGACACGCGCTAAGAACACGGTGAATATCCTCGCGAAAAATTTCATCGTCTTTGCCGCCGCCTCCGTTTCGTTTTGGGCGTTGGGTTGGGGCTTGATGTTCGGCGATGGCAACGCATGGCTCGGCTTGCAAGGCTTATGGTTCGTGAGCGGCGCGGACAATTCGCCCGCGCTCGGCGACGCTTACAAGTCAATGAATCCGTTTTCAACGACGGTTTATGAAGGCGTTTATTCTTCAATCAACTGGACTCCCGTGCCGCTTTGGGCGAAATTTTTCTTCCAACTCGTTTTCGCAGGCACGGCGGCGACGATTGTCTCTGGCGCGGTCGCTGAACGCATCAAGTTCGGCTCGTTCCTCGTGTTCAGTTTCATCTTGGTTGCGTTGATTTATCCGATTTCAGGACACTGGATTTGGGGCGGCGGCATTTTAGGAATGACGCCTGGAGAAGGCGATTTCTTCGGCAACTTCCGCGACTTTGCAGGCTCGACAGTCGTTCACTCCGTTGGCGGTTGGGCGGCACTTGCGGGCATCATCGCTCTCGGTCCGCGCATCGGCAAATACAAAGACGGCAAGGTCAATCAAATTCCCGGACACAATATGACCTCTGCCGCTCTCGGCGTGTTCATTCTTTGGCTTGGTTGGTTTGGCTTCAATCCGGGATCGACAATGTCCGCAGGCAACGGCTCGGCGATTGCGCATATCGTCGTCAATACCAACATCGCCGCCGCAACAGGCTCGCTCAGCGCGCTCGTGATGGCGCTCATCATCAACAAGAAGTTCGAGTTCACGATGATTTTGAATGGTTGCTTGGCGGGGCTGGTCGCCATAACCGCGCCGTGCGCGTTTGTTTCAATCGGTTCAGGCGCGATTATCGGCGCGATTGCGGGCGTGCTTGTCGTTCTCGCGACGTTTGCGATGGACAAACTCAAATTGGACGACCCCGTTGGCGCAGTCCCCGTTCACCTCATCAACGGCATTTGGGGCACGCTTGCGCTTGGCTTGTTCTACAATATCGATATTGCTAAATCGGTTGCCGCACTTGACACAGGGCTTTCCCCGATGGCTCAAACCATTCAACAACTGAAAGGCATTTTGCTCGTTGGCATTTTCGCCTTCGTGATTTCTTTCGCGATTTGGTATGTGCTTAAACTCGTGATGGGCATTCGCGTTTCCGCTGACGAAGAGCAAGAAGGACTCGATATTGGCGAACATGGCGACCTCGCCTATCCTGACTTCCAAATCGAGTATCATAAACTCGTCGGAAACAAAATTGTCGATGATAAAGTCAGCGCGAACGGTGAAGGCGTGAAGGCGTAACTTCTTTTCGGAAAAGATTTTGGAATTTCCAAAAAATCGTCGAACTTCCTGATGTTATGAGCCTAACGATTTCTTAATCTGTTCAAACACGAGTTAGGCTCTTTCATCAACTTAACCTTAAAGCACTTAACCTTAAAGCACTTAACCTTAAAGCACTTATCGAAACAGAGTTTAATGTGTGAGAAATCCCCTTTTTACCTGAGCAACCTCTTGTAAGCCCTACAAGAGGTTTTTTGTTCGTAACTTTCCGCACTATTCTTTTTCAAAACCATGTCCGACGTTCGCAAAGCCTTTGCCAAAATCAACCTCGCGCTCTACATCACCGATAAACTTCCTAACGGTTATCACTCGATAGAAACGATTTTCGCGCCGATTGCGTGGCACGATACGCTCACCTTTTCGCCTGCTCCAACAATTGAACTCACTTGCTCACTTTCATCGCTTCCGACAGATTCAAACAATCTTTGCGTCAGAGCGGCAAAACTGCTACAAGAAACCTACACGGTTCAAACGGGGATTCACATTCATCTCGAAAAATCAATTCCCTTCGGAGCGGGACTGGGCGGCGGCTCAAGCGACGCGGCGACCGTGCTTTTGTATCTCAACCGATATTGGCAACTCAATTTGCCTATAGATAAACTTGCCGAACTTGCCTTAAAACTCGGTGCCGATGTGCCGTATTTTCTTTCAACCAACGCGCTGGCATTTGCCGAAGGCATTGGCGAAAAACTCACCGACTTGCACTGCACATTTCCGTATTCGCTTGTCGTGGTATTTCCAAACGAAATGGTCTCAACGGTATGGGCATATAAAAATTTGCGTCTGCCGTTTCCGCGAAAAGCCCCGAACTGCCTCAGTGCCTTGAAAAGTTTGATAGAAACAGGTGATAAAGAATTTTTGAATGTGTTTGAAAACGATTTTGAGCCGCTCGTTGAATCGGCGTTTCCAATCGTCAAATCACTCAAAGAAACGCTGTTGGAACGTGGCGCGATTAAGGCGATGATGTCGGGAAGCGGCTCGGCGGTCTTCGGCATTTTTGAAGACGATGTGCGTGCCGAAGCATGCCGTGATTCCATTTCCAATCGGTTTCCAACCTCCTACACACCGCGTGGCTTTGCGATGACAAAGCCTGATTTTGTATCTTCCTAAAAACTTGCTATCAATGTCTGTCCAAACAACGCTCAACAAACTGCTTGCTTCTTTCCCTGCCCTTCCTGAAAAGCGTGCAGGTTTTTTGCTTTTGATTGACCCCGACAAATACGACGAATCCACCCTTCTCAAACTTGTTGAAGACGCGACCACATTCGGCGCAACGGCAATTCTCATCGGCGGAAGCACGATGCTTTCAAATCGATTGGACGAATATATCCGACACATCAAATCTGTTTCGCCTTTGCCTGTAATTATTTTTCCCGGAAGTGTGGTGCAGGTTTCGCGCGAAGCCGATGCGATTTTATATCTCTCACTTGTGAGTGGTCGCAATCCTGAATACTTGATTGGTCATCATGTGATTGCCGCGCCGCTCATTCAGCAACTTGAACTTGAACCGATTTCAACGGCGTATCTTTTAATTGAATCGGGGAGAAAAACTGCAGTGGAATTTATGTCGAATTCGTCGCCGATTCCGCGCCACAAGCCTGAAATCGCGGCGGCGCATGCGTTAGCAGCAGAATATCTCGGCATGAAACTCGTTTATCTCGAAGCAGGAAGCGGCGCGGATTACAGCGTGCCCGAAGAGATGATTTCTTTGGTGTCAAAAACGATTTCTGTTCCGCTCATCGTGGGCGGCGGACTTCGCACGCCAGATGAAGTAAATCGCAAAGTGATAGCCGGTGCGAACTTTGTCGTTGTGGGCAATGCGTTCGAGCATCGGCACGATAAAATCTACCTACAAGAAATGATTGCCGCAACCAGCCTTTCGCGCAAAATTCAAAGCGTGCCGCGCTAAGCCTCCTCTTTGCCTGCTTGGCGGCTTTCTCGGTCGTATTCTATCATCTTTTCAACCGCGTCATACTCGACGACGAATTGAACGACCATCGTGCGCACACTTTCAAAGTCGGGTTCTACATCTTTGAAGTTCTTGCAACTGAATCGCTGATGTTCGCAGTAGGTTTCTAAAAAGTATCCGATGTATTCTTCCTCTGTTTCGTCCTCTTTGATGCGAATGGCTTTGCGCATTTCAAGTGCGTAGGAAAGCAAATACTTGTTGTCGTGGTCGAAAACAGCGAAGGCATAAAGGACGGGCGGCTCATCGATGTTGTTTTCGCGCAGTTCGTCAAAATCGACGGGGCACACGTAACAATCGATGAAATACTTTGGCGTTTCAATCTCTTCGGTTTTGACGAGGCGAGACCAGCGCGGCGTGAGTTGTGCGTTCATAAATGTTCTTTTGAGTTCGCTTTTAATGCGCGAAAATAGTAAATCCTTTTTTCAAAACCTGCCTTTGAGGTTGGCTTGAACAACCGCAGAGAAAATCTTACTTTCCAACTTGCTTCTTTTATCAATTAATTCAATCGAGGGGTTATGAAAAGTTTCTGTCTATCACTCATTCTGCTTTTTAGCGCGCTGCCGCTATTTGCGCAAGACCGTGTTGAAGAACGACTTCGCGAGAAACTCGCGTCTATGCGTTCAGACGAAAAAATTCGCGTCATTGTTTATATGGCAGAGCAAGTCGACCTTAACGCACTGGAGCGCGATTTCGCGGCTCGCAAAGCAGGCAAGGCGGTTCGCCATTATGAAACGGTTTCACGCTTGCGCGCGCTCGCCGAACAATCTCAACGTGGGATTCTCAACGAACTTTCAGGACGCGCCCAACGCGGCGAAGCCGAACAAATCGAGCAGATGTGGCTTTGCAATATGATCTTGGGCAATCTTTCCAAGCAAACCATTCTCGATCTTGCCCAACGCGCCGACGTCGCGATGATTTACGAAGACGGGCTTCTTGAACTGGACGCGCCCGTTGAACAAACCCAAGCCCCATCTGTGCCAAACGGTTCAGAGCCGGGGTTGCGCCGAATCAACGCGCATCGCTTGTGGGAACTTGGCTACACGGGCGCAGGCTCGCTCGTGATGGGAATTGACACGGGCGTTTTCGCCACGCACCCCGCGCTCGTCGGCAAATGGCGCGGCGCAGACTCCAGCGTGATGTGGTATCATGCTTGGTATGACCAACGCACTAACCCTTCTTCGATTCCAACTGATTACGGTTCGACCAAACACGGCTCGCACACGATGGGCACAATGGTTGGCTTGCAAGCCAGCACCAACGACACAATTGGCGTCGCCTTCGGCGCAAAGTGGATTGCCGCGCCAACGATTGACGTCGGATTCAACCCGCACACCAGTTTTACGCTTCGCGCGTTTCAATGGGCGGCAGACCCCGACAGCAACGGCATCGACAACGGCGATGTTCCTGACGTCATCGCTAACTCTTATCAAGACCCCAACGTCTCCGCTCAACAGTGTAGCACGACGGCGGGCGGCTATTGGACGGTCATTCAAGCCATGGAGACGATGGGCACAGCCGTTATTTTCTCCGCGGGCAACTCGGGACCAAACGCGCAAACGCTCACCCCCCCAAAGAATCACCCTGACATTTTCACCGTCGGTGCGATTGATGCGTCAACGAATCAAATCGCCAGTTTTAGCAGTCGCGGTCCTTCGCGTTGCGGCGCAACCATCATCAAGCCCGAAGTGGTCGCGCCCGGCGTCAATGTTCGTTCCGCCAATTCAGCGACGGGCTATGGCAATTTGAGCGGCACCTCGATGGCGTGTCCGCACGTGGCGGGCGCAATTGCCTTGCTCAAAGAAGTCAATCCATCTTTGACCGCCGTTCAAATTCGCGACATTCTCTATGAAACCGCAACGGATTTAGGTGCTGTCGGTCCTGACAACACCTTTGGAAATGGCTTGATTGATGTATGGGCGGCGTATCAATACATTTCCTCAACCATGATTTTCCGCGTCGACGGCTATGTGATAGACGCACAAACCGGCGATACGCTCCGCAACGCGCGCGTTAAAAACATGAACTCCGATATCGAAGTCACAACCACGAACGGCAAGTTCAGTTTTGCTCTGCCCGATACCGGCACATACCTTTTTGCCACATCACTCAACCCGAACAGCCCTACTGGCTATATCTCGCGCGTTGATACCCTTTACGCACCCGAAGATTCCACGATTTACACCATGACCATCTTCCTCGAGCGCAAGCCAAATCCAACTTTGAGCGTTAATGCAGCGCAAGGCATTTCGTTCAACTTGACAGGATTGGACAGCGCAGAAGCCACGCTCACGATTTCTAACAGCGGACCTCCATTCAGTGAATTAAACTATCGCTTGGAACTTCAAGGCGGATTGGGTGGACTCAAAAACGATGTGATGGGCTCTAAAACCAATACGCTTTTGGGCGCGAACCGTTTTCGCGGAAACCTTTACAGCGTTACGGAAACAACCAAACTCAAAGAGATTCAATCCTATCACTTCCTCTATCGTCCGTCGACATCGTTCAAATTCTTCGTCTATGAAAACAGCACACAGTCCGGACGCTATGCCAAAGTGTTTGAAAGCGCGCCCGTAATCGAGAGCGCGCCCTTCGACGGCTTTGTGCGTTCAGGACCGATGAACCTGACCTTGCAATCGGGCAAGTTCTACATCATCGGCGCGGCGTGGGATAGTTTAACAACGCACTATCAAGGTCCAGGAACCGGCAATTTAGCCTTTGGAAACTTTGCGACGGGCGTTCTCTTAAATGCTCAACCGCCTGATTCACTCACACCGACAACTTCGTCGCTCCCCTATCACATGATTATTTCCACGACCAGCGGCAAGTTTGTTTCCCTCTCACCCCTTGAAGGCGATACGCTCGCATCAGGCGAGTCGCGCGACCACCTCGTGCGCGTCAATACAGCGGGGCTTGACGAAACCGATACCTACACCGCCGCCATTCGCATCACAAGTTCCGATACGCTCAACTCGGTTTTCACTGTGCCAATTACGCTGAACTTCACCATGCTCAGCACACCAACACCGATTACCGAAGAGCGTAGCACCTTACCGAAAGAGTTCGCGCTCGCGCAGAACTATCCGAACCCGTTTAACCCAAGCACCATTATCGCTTATCAACTCCCCACCGCCAGCGATGTGCGCTTGGAACTTTACGACGTGCTCGGTCGCAAAATTTCAACGCTCGTCAACACCCGTCAAGCGGCAGGCTATTACACATTCACATTGAACGCCAGCAACCTTGCAACCGGCATTTATTTCTATCGCTTGCAAGCAGGCAACGCGACGAACGGAGCGTCCTCGTTTGTTCAAACAAAAAAAATGATGCTCGTTAAATAGTGAAAATGAACAGTGAGGAGTGAAAAACGAGAAGCGTCTTGCTGGAAACGGCAGGACGCTTTTTAATGAATAATGAAGAGTGAATAGTGAAAAATTGCCTTGTCGTTCTGCAGTTTCGTGCTTCACTCCTCATTACTTGCTACTCGTTAGAACTAGATTCTTTGCTTTGCTCTGAATGACGGCGGAGTTAATAAAGCGTGAATAGTGAAGAATTGCTTGCTACTCGTTAGTCATTAGAATTTGTATATTTCAAGACGCAACTTAAACCGCACGTCTTGTGAGCAATTTTGTTTTTTCATCTTATCGCGATTTACGCGACGCACTTCTCTCAAAATCCATCTCGGTTGAATCGGTTGTTTCCGCCTACCTTTCGCGCATTGAGGCAAAAGCGCATCTAAATGCTTATCTCGCAGTCTTCAAAGAATCGGCATTGGCGCACGCAAAGGTGTTAGATGAGAAACTAGCATCAGGAAAGCCTATCGGAAAACTTTTTGGAATGCCGATTGCAGTCAAGGATAACATCGCGATGAAGGGCGAGAAACTCACCTGCGCGTCAAAGATTTTAGAAAACTTCACGAGCATTTACTCGGCGACTGTCATCGAGCGATTGCTTTCGGAAGACGCGGTGATTTTGGGCAAAACGAACCTCGATGAATTTGCGATGGGCAGCTCGAATGAAAATTCAGCATTCGGCGCGGTGAAAAATCCAATCAACGAATCGTGCGTGCCCGGTGGCAGTTCAGGCGGATCGGCGGCGGCAGTCGGTGGCGATTTAGCCCTCGTCGCGCTTGGCTCGGACACAGGCGGCTCGGTAAGGCAACCGGCTTCGTTTTGCAATGTCGTCGGCTTGAAACCTACTTACGGACGCATTTCGCGCTACGGCTTAGTGGCTTTCGGCTCATCGTTCGACCAAATTGGCGTGCTTGCCAAAACCGCCGAAGATGCCGCACTCGTGCTTGAAGTGATGGCAGGTGAAGACCCCATGGATTCCACTTCTTCAAACAAACCCGTCGAAGATTACGCGCGTGCTTCGCTCGACCCGAAACAACTCCGCATCGGCGTCCCGAAAGAATTTTTCACCGACGCGCTCGACCCCGAAATTAACGCCATGATTCAAACCGTGCTTGAAAAGCTCAAAGCACAAGGGGCAACGCTGGCTGAACTTTCTCTTCCGCACTCTGAATACGCGCTGGCAACTTACTACATTCTCGCCACCGCTGAAGCCTCGTCAAACCTTGCTCGCTACGACGGCGCACGCTACGGCTATCGCGCAAAAGAGATTACCGACCCCACCGATATGTATGTCAAATCGCGCTCCGAAGGCTTTGGAAAGGAAGTCAAACGACGAATCATGCTCGGCACTTACGTGCTTTCCGCCGGCTATTACGATGCCTATTATCGCAAAGCGCAAAAAGTTCGCCGCCTTATTCGCAACGATTATCTCAACGCCTTTGAGCAAGTCGATGTCATTCTTTCGCCTACTTCGCCTGTGCCGCCGTTCAAGTTCGGCGAAAAAATGCATGACCCGCTCACGATGTATCTTGCCGATATTTACACCGTTCCGATGAACCTTGCGGGCGTGCCTGCGATAAGCGTTCCGATTGGGCTTAACGCCCAAGGCTTGCCGATTGGCTTGCAACTGATTGGAAATTTGTTTTCAGAATCAACCTTGATTGGCGCGTCAAAACTCGTCGAGGCGACTCGCGAGCACTCGTTTTGACGAAACGCCGCTCTGATTTAACGCAGTTCTCAATATGCCTGACATTGAATTAGCCGAAAAACCCAAAGACGGAAAAGAGAAAGAAATCGGACTTGTCATCGCCATCATCGCCATCGTTCTTGCCATCAATACGGCTTTTGGAAACAAGGCGGGAGACGATGAAATCATCGCGCGCGTCGAAGCGTCAAACACGTGGTCATATTATCAATCCAAAAGAATTCGTCGCGCTCAAACCGAATTGACGCGAGACCTCGTCAGACTCGACACGATTGGCGAAGAGGGCGCAGAACGGGCTTTCGCGGAGGAGTTGCTTAAAAATTATCAAGAAGAAATTCGTCGCTATAAACTTGAAGGCGACACGATACAGCAACAAGCGATCGCCTTCGTGCAAGCCGCTGAAAAAGCCACTGCCAAAGGCGATAAGCACGACCTCGCCGACATTTTTTTGCAGATTTCCATCGTTCTCTGCTCCATCTCGGTTCTGACTGAACAACGTCTTTTCTATCGATTGGGGCAACTTGTCGCGCTGATTGGCGCGGTAGTTTCGCTTTACGCTTTTATCGCATAAAGTCATTCAAAAACCACTTTCACAATCATAAATCGGAGCATCAAAATGAGCATTTTAGTCGGAAAAGAAACGCGCCTTGTCGTGCAAGGCATTACGGGTGGCGAAGGCACTTTTCATTCATCGCAAATGCTGGAATACGGCAAGCAGTTCGGCGTTGATTATCTCGTTGCGGGCGTTACGCCGGGCAAAGGCGGCATGATGTATGAAGGCAACGAGAAAGACCGCTTCAATCGCCCGATTCCGATTTTCAACACGGTTGCCGAAACGGTGCGCGATAAGAAAATCAAAGCCAACACATCTATCATTTATGTGCCTGCCGCATTTGCCGCCGACGCGATTATGGAAGCGGCGGACGCGGGCATCGAGGTCATCATTTGCATTACGGAGGGCATACCCGTCGCTGATATGATGAAGGCTTACGCATTCGTTCGGCAAAAAGGCGCGACGCTCATCGGTCCGAATTGTCCCGGCGTGATTACGCCCGAAGAAGCCAAAGTCGGCATTATGCCCGGCTTCATTTTCAAAAAAGGCAATGTCGGGCTGATTTCGCGAAGCGGCACGCTCACTTACGAAGCCGTTAGCCAACTCACGAAGGCAGGGCTTGGTCAAACGACGTGCGTCGGAATCGGCGGCGACCCGATTATCGGCACGAAATTTATTGATGCCATTAAGATGTTTGCGAAAGATAAAGACACCGAAGCCCTCGTCATGATTGGCGAAATCGGCGGCAGCGCCGAAGAAGAAGCGGCGGCTTACATCAAAAAGAATTTCAAAAAGCCCGTTGTTGGATTCATCGCGGGAAGCACCGCGCCGCCCGGTCGCCGTATGGGACACGCGGGCGCAATCGTTTCGGGCGGAAAAGGCACGGCGCAAGAAAAATTCGCCGCGATGAAAAAAGCAGGGATTCACATCGCTGAAAATCCCGCACACATTGGCGAAGTGATGCTTCAAGCGTTAGGGCGATAATTCGCTCACCAAAGGTCAAGGCGGATTCAGCAAATTGGCGACGCGATACGCTTTCTTGCCTTCCTTCTTGACCTTTTTTCATTGAGTTATTTCTCACTTAATCTTTTTCGTGCCATGAACACTCCTTTTGATTCGGTTGAATCGGCGATTGAAGACATCAAGAATGGCAAGCTCATTATCGTGGTCGACGACGAAGACCGCGAAAATGAAGGCGACTTTTTGACTGCCGCCGAAAATGTTACGCCCGACATGATTAACTTCATCACGAAAGTTGGTCGTGGCTTGATTTGCGTGCCGATGACACGCGAGCGCGTTCAACGCTTAGAGCTCGATATGATGGTCTCGCAGAATACTTCACTTCACGAAACCGCCTTCACCATTTCCGTCGACTCGCGCTTGCCTGGCACTTCAACCGGCATTTCGGCTTTCGACCGCGCCATTACCATTCAACAATTAGCCGACGATAGAACCAAGCCTTCTGACCTTGCGCGTCCGGGGCACATCTTTCCGCTTCGCGCAATGGACGGCGGCGTGCTCCGTCGCGTCGGGCATACCGAAGCCGCCGTTGATTTGGCGCGGCTCGCCGGCTTCAAACCCGTTGGCGTGATTTGCGAAATTCTCTCCGAAGATGGCTCAATGGCGCGCCTGCCTGAACTCATCAAAATCAAAGAGAAATACGGACTGAAACTCATCACGATTAAAGACCTCGTGGCGTATCGAATGCAGAAAGAAAAACTCGTCAAGCGTGCCGTCGAAGTCCGTCTGCCCACGCATTTCGGCGACTTCAAACTCATCGCTTACGAGACGATGATTGACGATAAAAATCATCTTGCTTTGGTCAAAGGCGACGTTACCAACGGCGAACCAGTTCTGCTTCGCGTTCACTCGAGCTGCGCTACGGGCGACCTCTTCGGCTCTATGCGATGCGACTGCGGCGAACAACTCGCCACCGCCATGATGATGATTGAACGCGAAGGACGCGGCGTTCTGCTCTACATCATGCAAGAAGGGCGCGGCATCGGACTCATCAACAAACTCAAAGCCTACAACCTCCAAGACCAAGGGCTCGACACGGTCGAAGCCAACGAGAAACTCGGCTTCAAAGCCGACCTGCGCGATTACGGCATCGGTGCGCAAATCATCTGCGACTTGGGCGTGAAGAAAATGCGATTGATGACCAACAACCCGAAAAAAGTCGTCGGTCTCGAAGGCTACGGGCTGGAAGTCGCCGAGCGCGTGCCGCTTGTTATCAATCCTAACGACATCAACAAGGGTTATCTCGAGACCAAACAAAAAAAAATGGGGCATCTTTTCAACGGCGAAACCGCACACGACCAACTGATTTTTAGCAAACTTTTCGGAAAGTAGTTTTCCATCAATCGGTTTTCCAACAAGAACTTTAACAAATAGTAGTTCAGAGTTTCCATGACCATCATACCAACCTACAATGCCCCCGATTCACGCGGACACTTCGGCATCTACGGCGGAAAGTATGTTCCCGAAACGCTCATCAAAAACGCGGACGATTTAGAACGCGAATACAAAGCCGCTCAACAAGACCCGCAGTTTTGGCAAGAGTTCGAAGACTTGCTTGCGCACTTTGTCGGTCGCCCCACGCCGCTCTACTTCGCCAAACGGCTCACCGAAACGCTCGGCGGCGCGAAAATTTACTTGAAGCGCGAAGACCTTTGCCACACCGGCGCGCACAAAATCAATAATGCGATTGGTCAAGTCTTGCTCGCCAAACGAATGGGCAAGCGTCGCATCATTGCCGAAACGGGGGCAGGACAACACGGCGTCGCCACTGCGACGGTCTGCGCGCTCTTCGGCTTGGAGTGCGTCGTCTATATGGGCGAAGAAGACATTCATCGACAAGCGCCGAACGTGGCGCGCATGAAACTGCTTGGAGCAACCGTCGTAGCCGTTTCATCGGGAAGCAAAACGCTCAAAGATGCCACCAGCGAAGCCATTCGCGATTGGGTTACCAATCCTGACGATACCTTCTACATCATTGGCTCGGTTGTCGGCATGCATCCTTATCCGATGATGGTGCGCGATTTTCAAAGCGTGATTGGCAAAGAAACTCGTGCTCAAATTCTCGAGCGCGAAGACAAACTTCCTTCGCTCATTACGGCGTGCGTCGGCGGCGGCTCAAACGCGATGGGCATGTTTTATCCGTTTTTGAACAATGCGCAAACGGTTAAACTCGTCGGCATTGAAGCGGCAGGCGAAGGCTTGAACGGACGACACGCGGCAACGCTTACCAAAGGCAAGCACGGCGTTTTGCACGGCGCAATGATGTATCTGTTGCAAGACGGCGATGGACAAATCGAACTCGCTCATTCCATTTCCGCAGGATTGGATTATCCGGGCGTTGGTCCTGAACACAGTTACCTGAAAGATTTAGGCTTGGTGCAGTATGAATCCGTTACCGATGACGAAGCCATGCAAGCACTCAAATTCCTTGCACGCACCGAAGGCATCATTTGCGCGATTGAAACCGCGCACGCCGTTCACTATGCGATTCAAACTGCGCCCAAATTGAAACATGATGATGTTCTCGTCATCTGCCTTTCGGGACGCGGCGACAAAGACCTGAACACGATTATGACCTATTTCAAAATGACTTGATGCGCATTGATAAACTCGCATATCTGTGGTTGCAAGAAATTCCCGAAGGGTTCTTCGCGCTGATTGGTCGCGAGAAATCCGACGCGGAAAAGTATGATTTCAAATCCATCGAACTTAAAGAACTCGCCTTGCGCCTCGATGGCGTGTTTGTTCCGTTCGACGACGATTACACGTATTTCGTCGAAGTTCAATTTCAGCGCGACGAAGACTTTTACTGGCGATTGCTTGCCGAAGCGGCGCTTTACGCCAAGCAGTTTCGCGTTCGCAAGTGGCGCGCCGTCGTGATTTACCCGAACCGTTACGCCGAGCAAGAAAATTTGGAAGGCTTTGAAGAATTGCTCGCCACGCCGTTGATTCGGCGCGCATATTTGAACGAACTGCCTGAAATTTCTCGTTTGGACGACGCGATTGGCGTTTTCAAATTGGTTGTCGAACCCAAGCCAAAAATGGCGGAATCTGCGCGCGAACTTCTCGCTCGCGCTCCCGACAAATTGAGTTTCGTTCAGCGCGTTTTATCTTCTGCTTTCTCGGAACTAACCTTGAAGGAGATTCTCAAAATGTTGAACATCAGGGAAGAAATCGAAGAAGAACTCAAAAAAACTCGCGTCTTTCAAGACCTTCTGCGCGAGGGCGAAATCATAGGCTTCAAACGCGGCATCAAAGAAGGGTTGGAGGAAGGGCGCGAAATGGGTCTCAAAGAAGGCGTGAAAGAAGGCGTGAAAGAAGGCAAACTGCTTGCCGTTCCCGCCTTGCGCGAAGCGGGCTTTTCAGACGAAGCCATCGCGGAAAAATTGGCGCTTTCGCTCGACGATGTGCGCAACGTGCCGCGCAAATCTAATGCTTGAATGTTGGAATGTCCGCTTCCGACGTTTTTTCTCATCGCCTCAACGCGCTGCGCAAGCAGTTAGGAACAAATCTTTCTTTTGTCAAGCAGGAAGCAGAAAACCTTTTGCGCCAATTCAACGACGACCCTGCTTACGCCGATGAATACGCGCAATCGCTTTTGCTTTTGGGTGAGTGCGAAGGTCGAATGGGTCTTTACAACGATGCTTTTTTGCGCTTGAATGAAGCCAAAGCGCATTTTCAATCCGTTTGCGACCTAAAATCGCTCGCCGACGCAGAAAACGCGCTCGGAATGATTTATTCCATCATCGCTCTTGTTCCCCAAGCCCACGCCTGTTTTGAGCGCGCGCTTGCGCTGTATCAAACCTTAAACGACAAGCGCGGAGAAGCTATGGTTCATTTCACTTTTTCTACTGTTTCCGATTGCTCAAACGCACTCATTTCTTACCAAAACGCTCGCTTGCTCGCATCGGAACTCGGCGATGAAAAGCTTGAAGCTAACATACTGAGCAATATCGGCATTACGATTTCTTCGCTGGGCAACTACGCGCAAGCCCTCGACATACTGTTCTCCTCGCTCTCGATATCGCGACGCTTGAACGACCAATACAGCATAAGTTTCGTCTTGCAAAATCTCGCCTATACGTATCAACGGTTAAACGAACCGCGCCAGTCCCTCGCATTTCTCGACGAAGCGTTCTCCATTGCTCAATCGCTTGGCGCCGCGCGCGAAACAGTCGTCTGCTTGCATGGCATTGGCGCAACCCTCATTCAACTTCACGACTATTCCAACGCTCTCGCGCGCCTTGAAGAAGCTTTGCATCATTCAAAATCAATCGGCGATAACATGCAAGTGGCTTTGATATTGATTGATTTGGCGATAGCCTGCAAAGGTTTAAACGAAAACGCGCGCGCATATCGCTGTCTCATTGAAAGTTTTGAAATGTTACGCGCATCAGGCAATCGGTATCATAAAATCGTCATTTATCTTGAACTTGGCAAACTTTTCAGCGCGGGTTTGAAGTTCACGCTTGAAATTCAATCACGCTAAACTAATCCCATCAATGTCCGCGAAATTCACCAACCGCCTCATCAACGAGAAAAGCCCATATCTTTTGCAACACGCGCACAACCCTGTCGACTGGTATCCGTGGGGCGAAGAAGCCATTGAGAAAGCCCGCAAAGAAGACAAGCCGATTTTTCTCTCGATCGGATACTCCACTTGCCACTGGTGCCATGTGATGGAACACGAATCGTTCGAGAACGAGGAAGTCGCCAAAATTTTGAACACCTATTTCGTTCCGATTAAAGTCGACCGCGAAGAACGCCCCGACCTCGATAAAGTCTATATGACGTATGTGCAAGCCTCAACTGGAAGCGGCGGATGGCCTATGTCGGTTTGGCTTACGCCCGACCTGAAACCGTTTCTTGGCGGCACTTACTTTCCGCCCGAAGACCGCTACGGACGCACCGGCTTCAAAACCGTTTTAGAGCGCGTGGCTGAAAAATGGCAGTCGGAACGCGCCGCGATTGTCAATGTTTCTGAAAATGTTGTCGAGCAATTAAAGTCTTACACATCGCAACTCGACAGCGCCGAAAAAGTAACCTTGACGCCGAAAGTCTTCGATAAAGCCGCTTCTCAATTTGCCAATCAATTTGATTCAGAATGGGGCGGATTCGGCGGCGCGCCTAAATTTCCTCGCGCCGTCATTCTAAACTTTTTGCACAACTACTATGCGCGCACAGGCGATAAGCGCGTTTTGGAAATGTCGCTTTTCACGCTTCGCAAAATGGCGATGGGCGGCATTCGAGACCACGTCCGCGCCATCGGCAAAGGCGGCGGCGGTTTCGCACGTTATTCAACCGATAAATACTGGCACGTGCCGCACTTCGAAAAAATGCTCTACGATAACGCACAACTTGCCATCTCTTACCTTGAAGCCTTCCAACTTTCAGGCGAACATGAATTTGCCGACGTCGCGCGCGACATCTTCAACTACATTCTTTGCGATATGACCGATAAAGCCTCTGACTCGCAGGCTCTCGGCGGCGGATTCTATTCAGCCGAAGATGCCGATAGCCTGCCAACCTTTGAGAGCACTCACAAAGCCGAAGGCGCGTTCTATGTGTGGGAACAAGCGGAAATTGACTCACTCTTAGGCGTAAGAGACAGCGAGATTTTTTCCTACATCTTCAACATCAAACCCAGCGGCAATGCACCGAGCGACCCACACGGTGAATTCATCAAGAAAAATATCTTAATCCAACTTCACACCTTCGAAGACGCCGCCAAACGATTCAACACAACAACAGAGGACATCAAAGCCCTTGTCCAATCTGCAAAAGCCGAACTCTTCGAAGCACGCGCTAAACGCCCGCGCCCGCACTTAGACGACAAGGTTCTCGTCTCTTGGAACGGCTTGATGATTTCTGCTTTCGCCAAAGGCTATCAAGTTTTAGGCGATGAAACCTATCTGAACGCCGCCACAAACGCTACCGAGTTCATTTTGAAAAAACTCTACAACGCCGAAACGCACACGCTTCTGCGCCGATACCGACAAGGCGAAGCCGGCATTGACGGCAAACTTGCCGACTATGCGTTCTTCGTCCAAGCCCTTTTAGACCTGTATGAATCGTCGCTCAATCCGCGATACCTCACGGTCGCCATTCGCTTGACCGAAGCCATGCAAAAACTTTTTGAGGATAAAGTGCATGGAGGATTTTTCAGTTCGCAAGAAGGCGATGCTTCCATGATTTTACGTATGAAAGAAGACCACGACGGCGCAGAGCCTTCACCGAACTCCATCGCCGCGCTCAACTTGCTCCGACTTGCGCAAATGACCGACCGTCAAGACTTCCGCCAATCCGCCGAAAAGACGCTTCTTTATTTCAGCCAACTGCTTGAAAAAGCCCCGAGTTACTTGCCACAAATGCTTGTCGCGCTTTCGTTCTACCTTCAAAAGCCAAAGCAAATTATTTTGGCAGGCTCGCTCGAAACGCCTGAAATGAAGAGCCTTCGCAGGGCGATTTATGAAAAATTCATACCGAATAAAGTCTTGCTTCACGCCTCGCCCGAAGCGGCGACGCATTTAGACTTTTTGAATACGCTCACGGTTGAAAAGCCGACTGCTTTCGTTTGCATTGATTATGCATGCCAACTTCCAACGAGCGAGCCTTCGATGTTGGAAAAGCAACTTTCATAGTTCGGCGATAACTTCTTCAATGAGCGTTGAAAATTCTTTTTGTGCGCGTTGCGCCACACGTTGCACGTCGTCGTGCGAAAGTATCTCGTCGGAAAGCCCCGCCGCCTTGTTGGTTACGAGTGAAATTCCGAGCACCTTCATGCCTAAACGCTTTGCGGTTGTGGCTTCAAGCACGGTCGACATTCCAACCAAATCGGCGCGCAAGGTTTGAAGCATTCGAATTTCGGCACGCGTTTCGTAGGAAGGTCCAAGCACGCCTGCATACACGCCTTCCTTGAAATGAATTCCGCATTTGCGCGCACACTCTTTTGCAACTTGCTGAAAACCCTTGTCAAATAAAGGCTCATGCGCCGCTTGCAACATTGGTAGGTCAGGATTCGGCGCGAACATCAGGTTTATCACATCAACAATCCTGCACAAATCGCCGGCTTCAAAGAGTGGATTTACGCCGCCCGCCGCATTCGTGAGTATCAATGATTTCACGCCAAGCAAGTTGAGCAATCGAACATAAAAAGTTACTTCGTCAGCATCTCGCCCTTCGTAAAGATGCACGCGCCCTTTCATAAGCACAACAGGCTTCGACTTCACCGTTCCGAAAATCAATTCGCCATGATGCCCCGCTACGCTCGGCGTTGGAAAATGTGGAATCTCTTTGGTATCAATCACAATCGGATTTTCTACCCGTTCAGCAAAGTTTCCTAATCCCGATCCAAGTGTGAGCGCAATGGTGTTTTCATGAATCGTAACACCTGATTCAATCCATTCCTTTGCTTCTTGCAGCTTGTCTTGAAGTTTTTTCATAACGAAAATGTTGAATGAAGAAAGATACAACCCTATCTTGCAATTCAGCGTCCTGTTGTTTTGACGAGCTCGGCGAGGCTCGCTGTTTTAACCTTGAACCATAAAACTTGAAAAATATGACGATGCAACTTGTTCCACCCCACATTCAAAATTTAGAGCCATATAAGGCAGGCAGAAGCATTGAGGAAATCAAATCGCTTTACGGCTTGCAGGAAGTCTATAAACTCGCCTCGAATGAAAATCCGCTTGGCGTTTCGCCCAAAGCGATCGCCGCGATGCAAAACGCGATGCTCGAAGCGAATTACTACCCCGACCCCGCCGCGCTCAAATTGCGAGCCAAACTCGCGGAGCGGTTCAAATTGAAGATAGACAACGTCGCCGTTGGCGCAGGCTCGGAAGGCATTATGGCGACCATTCTGCGCACGTTCGTTTCTGACGCCGACGAACTGCTCACCTCCGAAAATACTTTCATCGGATTCTACGTGCTTGCAAACGCGAGCGGCTTAACCTTGAAGCGCGTTCCGATGAAAGAAGGCTATCGCTTTGATTTGCAAGGCATCGCCGACCGCATCAACCGCCACACGAAAGTGATTTACCTCTGCAATCCGAACAATCCCACCGGCACGATATTCACCCGCGAAGAATTCGATGCGTTTATGGCGCGCGTGCCAGAACGCGTTATCATCATTTTGGACGAAGCGTATTTTGAATTTGCATCGAGCGATTTGGATTATCCCGACTCGATGTCGTATCGATACGACAACGTCATCACGCTTCGCACGTTCTCCAAAGGCTACGGGCTTGCGGCGTTGCGCGTCGGCTACGGCTTCGCGCACGACAAATTCATCGCGAACTTGATGAAAGTGAAACTGCCCTTCGAGCCCAATTCGCTTGCTCAAGCGGGCGCGCTTGCGGCGTTGGACGACGACGACTTTTTGCGACAGACGATTGAAAACAACCGACTCGGATACGCGATGTTCAAAGACGCTTTCACCGAATTGGGCTTGACTTGGATTCCCTCGTGGGCAAATTTCGTGATGATTGATTACGGCAGCGAAGCGCGCGTGAACGCGGTTTCCGAATACCTTTTGCAAAACGGCGTGATTACGCGCCCGCTCAAAGCTTTTGGCTTGCCGCATTGTTTAAGAATTTCAATCGGTCTTCCGCATCAAAGCGAAAAGTGCGTTCAACTGCTTCAGAAATTCGAAAGCGTTTCCGTCGCATAACTTTCGCTTCGTTTCAAACCAAAACTTCGAAAGGAGCGACTTCAAGATGAACCCGAACGTGTTTGTTTATGGAACGCTCAGACGCGACGCAACCAGCGCGATGAGTTCGTTTCTCCGACGCAACGCGCAATACATGGGCAAAGGAAAAATCGAAGGCAAACTTTACGCCGTTTCTTGGTATCCTGCCGCAGTGGAAGCGAGCGAGCATTATGTGATTGGGGAAGTTTGGAGACTCTTCGACCCTGCGCGCTCGCTCCTCGCGCTTGACGAATACGAGAGCGTTCCCTCGCTCTACGTTCGCAAGGAAGTTATGGTTCATCTTTTTGACCAAACAACGCTCTTGGCTTGGGTTTATTTTTACAATCAACCTGTTGACCGCTATCGCGAAATCGCTTCGGGCGATTTTCTGAACCAATAGTTACGTTCAAATCTATGAAGCACATCGCCGTCATTTACAACTCCGTTCCCGATAGGCTTTCGCTCACGCACGACATCAAGTCGGAGATGGGAATTTTGGAAAATGTGAATGCTGTTACCGCCGCGCTCTCGGAAGAATACAAGGTCAGCCCGCTGGCTTTCACGGGCGACATCATTTACTTGATGGAGCAATTAATGGAAATCAAGCCTGATGCCGTCTTTAATTTGTTTGAGGGAACATATCGCATTTCAAAGAGCGAGGTCTTTATTCCAATATCGCTTGATTTGCTCGGCATCGCTTACACGGGCTCGCCCGCCAAAACGCTTGAACTCTGCGTTCAAAAAGCGAAGACGAAGGAAGTTTTGCTTCGCCGTTCCGTTCCAACGCCGCGCTTCGTCGTCTTCAAGCCGTCAGAAGAGATTTCGACAACGATTCCTTTTCCGCTCATCGTCAAGCCCGAACACGAGGACGCGAGCATCGGCATTTCAAACAACTCCGTCGTTCATTCCGAATCGGCTCTCAAAGAGCAAGTGGAGATGATTTGGCGAACTTA
Source organism: Candidatus Thermochlorobacteriaceae bacterium (assembly GCA_029263855.1). GTDB lineage: Bacteria > Bacteroidota > Chlorobiia > Chlorobiales > Thermochlorobacteraceae > JANWWM01. Next base: position 167,011 of record JAJUFC010000008.1, read on the forward strand.
CAAACAGCCCGCGCTCGTCGAGGCGTTTATCGATGGACGAGAGTTTAATGTGGCGATTCTCGGCGATAGCGACTACGAACATCAACTCGGACACCCAAACGCCCCGCGCGCGTTGCCAATTTCTGAAATCAGTTTTGAAACGATGCCCGAAGGTTATCAGCGCATCGTTACCTACAAAGCCAAGTGGGAAGAAGAAAGCGTGGAATACAAAGAAACGAAACCCATCTGCCCCGCGCCGATTGACGCAAAACTTGAACTCGAACTCAAACAAATCGCCTTGCGCGTCTTTAATGCGGTCGGTTGTCGCGATTATGCGCGCGTGGATTTTCGCGTCTCAAAAGAAGGCAAGCCGTTTGTCGTTGACGTCAATCCGAATCCCGACATTTCGCCCGACGCGGGACTTGCGCGCTCTGCGCGGGTTGGCGGCATCGAGTATCCTGCTTTGATTCGCAAGATTGCGGCTTTCGCGCTCTCTCGTCAATCTTAAACAGCGTGCAAAGAAAAAGGGCGATTTTGTCTCTCGCCCTAAACTGCCCGACCTCACCCTAACCCTCTCTTAATAGGAGGGGGAAGTTTCGGCATCGCCGAAACAGGGTGAGGTTACAATCTCACTTCACCATCATCATCTTCTTTGTCTCTACAAAACTGCCTGCCTGTAAGCGATAAAAATAAGTCCCGCTGGAAAGCGTGCTTGCGTTGAACGGCACCTCGTAAATCCCCGCGTCTCTCTTTTCATTCAGCAAAGTCGCCACAACCCTGCCGAGCACATCAAAGACTTGGAGTTTGACGACGCTCGCTTCGGGCAGTTCGTAGCGAATGGTTGTCGTTGGATTGAACGGATTCGGATAGTTCTGACGCAACGCAAAGGTCGTCGGCACGCTTCCAACAGATGTCGCATTTTGATTGCCTGCGCGGTTCGCAACGGCGTTTGCGCCGCTTGCATTCACGAGTTCAATCGCGTTGAGCGCGCTCGCTTTGTGCGAAGGTTGAATGGCGAAGCCCAAGACTTTCACGCGCAGTTCAACCTCCGCGCCTGATTGCGATGAAGGCAAGTTCATCGTGAAATGGAAGTCTGTGGCGGTGTCGCTTGCGGCAACGAGCGCGGTTTGCGAGAGCGCGAGCGATTGATTCGTTTGGGCACTCACGAGTTCAACGGCGAGTTGAACGGGGTGGTTTTGCGTCAGGTCGTAAAGACGCTCGGAGCACGCATTCACCGTCGCGGTAATCTGATTGATGGAATCTGCAAGCGCAAAGCGACGGCTTTTGAGAAGCGAGAACACATTGCTTGGTGAGAGCGCGAGCGTGTCGGGCAGGAGGTTCGCGCCGAGGTCGTGGTAGGTTAAGCCCGCGCGGGAACTGCCGTTCAAGCCCACATCGGCGAGCGTGAGTTCAAGCCAAGCGGTTGAAATCATCTGCTCGTTTTCTTTGTAGAGTCGCGCGCTAGCGCGTTCTTTCGCCGAAATGTTTTAGCCGCCGCCCTCATTGCCTCCTGAGCCGCTGTTCGTTACAGATTGAACGCCGCCTTTCCCGCCGCCTGAAACTCCCCGCTCTTGCGCGCTTCCGCCGCCGCCTGAAAGCGAGGCGAGTTTGACGTCAAACAAATTGCCATTTGCTTTGGCGTATGCGATTTGCTTTGTGCCTGTTTGCATCAATCGCGGTTCCTCGCCCAAGAAACTTTGCCACGCGCCCCAACTGCCGCTCGCGCTTCGGGTCGCGCCGTAGCACGTCCCGCCTGAATAGTCCCAGACGAGCGAGACCGTTCCGTTTGCAAACCCGATGCTTGGATTCGTCATGGAATCGTAATAAAGAAATTTCGTTATCGGGCTCGACGGGTCGTTGTAGCTCGGCAGTGCTTTATAGAGAATGACGGTTCTTGCGCCGTAAGGGTGGCTTTGGTCAAGGGCTTGCCACGCGATGTGGCGATGGTTGGACGCATCCAGCGCAATCGTCGGCTTTTGATATTGAACGGTTGACGATTGACCCGCAACAAAGGTATGTTGCGCGCCAAAGACGAGCGAGCCTGAAACTAGATTCGCCTCGCAGACCTTGATGCCGTCCGACACTGATGGGACATAATTTTGCCAAACAATCGTCGCCGGAGTATTCACATTTGGATTAGATGCGTTATCCACCGCAATCGCCGGATAAAGCGATACATATTGTTGCGCGTAAAGCGAATTGGGAACGGCGTGTAGCGATTTAACGCCGAAGCCATTGCTCAGAGTCCCCAACCTGATGAGCCTCAACTCGGTATTGGGATAGTTGTTTGTAAAACCTTGTCTCAAACGATGTTCATAGACGATGTAATACG
>JAJUFC010000009.1 GCA_029263855.1 Candidatus Thermochlorobacteriaceae bacterium
AGACACCATTAAAAGATATTTTCATTAAAATTGAACGACAACTCAACAATTAAAAATAGAAAGGCAGCCGCCAACACGGGTTTTGCGTCAGGCGGGGTGACGTGCAAACTTGGAGCTTTGTGCTTCTATCAAAGTTTAGTGCTGGTTGACAGTTTTGTGCTCCGAAACCCGCCCGAACGCAAAGCCCCAAAACGTTACCGGCAAGTGTAAAACGACACTGCAACATTGACACAGACGACTAAAATTGAAACAAATTAACTAAGACAAACCATTTTGACAGGTGACCAACATACAGACCATATTTCCAACGGACAACGAGTAAGCCGACACTCATTGCCTACGCTTCTGTATTTTTTATTTTCCCCAACCGCACAAGCCAACCCACAGGCAAAAGCCAAAGAGCCGTTTTTTGCCAACGCACCGATTAAATTTCCGATATTTACGAACCTGAAAATTTCAATAAGTAACAACGACAGATGAACCAAAAAGTCCACAACCAGATAGTAAGTTTTATATGGAGCATTGCAGACGATGTGTTGCGTGATGTTTTTGTGAGAGGTAAATACCGTGACATTATTTTACCTTTTACGGTTTTGAGGCGTTTAGACGCTTTGCTGGTGCCTACAAAAGACAAAGTGCTGGAAGCGGACGCTTTTATGAAGCAAGAAAAGATTGACAATAAATCTGCTTTGCAAAACGTAACGGGTTATCCGTTTTGGAACACTTCCAAATTCACGTTTGAAACCTTGCTGAATGATGCCGACAACATTGACAGCAACTTGGAAACTTACTTAGACGGTTACAGCCCAAACGTGCAGGAAATCATCAGCAAGTTTAAACTGCGGAACCAGTTAGAAACCATGAAAGAGGCGGGCATAACGTATCTGCTTATTGACAAATTCTGCAACAAGGAAATAAATCTTAGCCCCAACGAAGCAAAAAACAGCAGAGGCGAAACCCTGCCACCCTTGACCAACTTGGGCATGGGCTATGTGTTTGAAGAACTGATTAGAAAGTTTAATGAAGAAAACAACGAAGAAGCGGGAGAACACTTTACGCCCCGTGAAATCATTAAACTGATGACACACATTTTGTTTTTGCCTGTAAAAGACAAAATCAAAAAAGGAACGTATCTCATTTACGACCCTGCCTGCGGCAGTGGCGGTATGCTTACCGAAGCAGAGCATTTTGCCCTTGACATTACCGAAGGCAAAGCCAACTTTGAACTTTATGGACAGGAAGTAAACCCCGAAACCTACGCCATTTGCACCAGCGATATGTTGATTAAAGGCGAAAACGCCAACAACATCAAATACGGTTCTACTTTGAGCAAAGATGGCTTTCCGCATTTGCATTTTGACTTTATGCTGTCCAATCCGCCTTATGGCAAAACTTGGAAGATTGACGAAGATGCCATTGTGGACGAACGAGGCAAAAAGGGAAAAGAAGTTATCAAAGACCCACGCTTTCAAATTGGCTTGCCAACCATTTCTGACGGACAACTTTTGTTCCTGATGAACATGGTGAGCAAAATGAAACACAACACAGAATTGGGCAGCCGAATTGCAACCGTTCACAACGGTTCTGCCTTGTTTACAGGTGATGCAGGCGGTGGCGAAAGTGAAATACGCAAATACATTATTGAAAACGATTGGTTGGAGTGCATCATCGCTTTGCCGAAAAACATTTTTTACAACACGGGCATTCCTACTTACATCTGGATTGTGAGCAACAAAAAAGCACCGCATCGCAAAGGCAAAGTGCAACTCATCAACGCCTTGGAACTTTACGAAAAACTCCGCAAAAACCTTGGGCAAAAGAATTGCGAAATGACCGAAAACCACATAAAACAAATTACGCAATTATATTTAGACTTTCAAGAAAATGACATCTCTAAAATTTTCCCCAACGAGTATTTCGGCTACAACAAAATAACAGTGGAACGCCCCTTGCGGCTTTCGTGCCAATTTACTGCCGAAGCAGTAGAAAGTTTACGCTACGACAAAGCTATTCGTGATGAAATGGAATGGGCTTACACCCATATAGGCGAAGGCGTTTACACCGAACTGAAAAAACACAAGGACAAAATTGAAAAGCACCTTGCCAACAACGAAATAAAACTTTCGCCTGCCAACAAAACCAAACTGTTGAGCCAAGAGCATTGGAACGCCCAACTGAAACTGATGCAGGCAGCCGAAAAACTGGCAAAGCACTTTGGCGACAAGCAGTTTGACGATTACAACACTTTTGTACCGTTACTGAACAAAACGGTAAAAGAACTGAAATTAGACCTTGACGCCAAAGCCCTGAAAACCATTTTAGACACCATTAGTTGGCGAAACGAAGATGCCGAACGGGTGATAGACAAAACCGACAAAGACGGCACGGTGCATTATGTAGCCGACAGCGAATTGCGAGACACCGAAAATGTGCCGCTTGACCAAGACATACACGAATACTTTGAACGGGAAGTATTGCAACACATACCCGATGCTTGGATAGACGAAAGCAAAACCGTGAAGGGCTACGAAATTTCGTTTACCCGATATTTCTACAACTATGTGCCGCCCCGCAGCATTGAAGAAATTACGGCTGAAATTTTTGCACTGGAAAAAGAAACCGAAGGCATATTAAAAGAAATAGTGAACGACTAATGGCAGCATTACAACCATACAACAACTATGTGCCAGTGGCTTACGACTATGTGAGCCAACTGCCCCAAGGGTGGCAACTTTGGAAAATTGCTCATGCCTTTAATTTAATAGGAAGCGGGACGACCCCGCAAAGCGGAAATTCTAAATTCTATGAAAACGGAACTGTAAACTGGATAAATACAGGTGACTTGAATGACGGGTTGTTGGAAAATTGTAAAAATAAAATTACGGAGGAAGCATTAAAAAAACATTCTGCCTTAAAAGTGTATCCAAAAGGAACTTTACTTGTAGCTATGTATGGTGCAACAGTTGGTAAAACAGCGATTATGGATATAGAAGGTTGTACCAATCAGGCATGTTGTGCTTTATCTAAAAGCAAGGTCTTGAACAACAAGTTTGCTATGTATTGGTTTATTGCGAACCGAAAAAATATTATCAATTTGAGCTATGGTGGAGGACAACCCAATATTAGCCAAGAAGTAATAAAAAAACTCAAAATCCCCGTTCCTCCGCTGGAAGTGCAAAACCAAATTGTTGCCTACTTAGACCGCAAAACCGCTGCTATTGATAAGTTTATCCGTAATAAGGAAAGGTTGATTGAGTTGTTGGAGGAGGAGAAAAAATCAATTGTCTATCGGGCAATTACAAAAGGAATAAATGCAAACGTAGAATTAATGGACAGCACGAACGAGTGGGTTGGAGAAATCCCAAAACATTGGGAGTTGGTTAAGTTCAATCATTATGTTTTCCTGCGACATGGACATCAATTTAGAGATTTTGATTTCAAGCCAAGCGGTATAAAGGTTGTAAAGATTACACAATTAACTTATGAAGGTAATCTTGAATTAAGTGATTGTTCATTTGTTGCAGAAAATAGATTAAAGGAATTTAGAAGAGATGTGATAAATGATGGTGACATTCTAATGGCATTAACTGGCGGCACTATTGGTAAAATAATTAGAGTTAAAGAAGTTCAAGAAGTGCTATTACAAAACTACCGTGTAGGAAATTTCTTTCCTGCCAATAAAAAGAAACTTACTAAGGAATTCCTGTTCTGGCTTTTGTCATCAAGCGTAATTTTTGACCAAATTCTTTTTGCACAAAGAGAAACAGGACAGCCAAACATTGGTAAAGGAGATTTAGGTAAAATGTATTTTGCATTACCACCAATTAATGAACAAGTGGAAGTTGTAAAATACATAGAAGAGGAAACAAAACATTTTGATTTAGCGATAGCGAAAGCACAAGTAGAAATTGAGAAAATAAAGGAATATCGTGACGCACTTATCACAAACACAGTGACAGGTAAATTGAAGGTGTCTGAACTATGATTATTAAATGATTAAATGAACACCATGATAAAAACGGTTAAGAGGAAAAATATTTTGACACATAAATAAAATTTCAACCTTAAAGTATAAATGATGGGAAATCAGAGTCCTTCAATTAATCAGAAAAAAAACATAGTTCAAGACAAGTACCCCGAAAGCGAACTCACAGGCAAAATTATTGGCTGTGCCATGGAGGTTCATAAGCATTTGGGCAATGGTTTTCAGGAGGTTGTTTATCAGCGAGCATTAGCCGTTGAAATGCGTTTGCAAGGTTTGTCGTTTGAGCGGGAGTTTGAAATGCCCTTGTTTTACAAAAGCGAAGACGTAGGCACAAGGCGTGTGGATTTTTTTGTAGAAGGAAAAATAATGGTAGAAATAAAAGCCATAGTGCAGTTAGATGACGTGCATTTAGCACAAGCCATCAACTATTTGGAAGCATATAAAATGGACATTGGCTTGCTCATCAATTTTGGCAACACCAGTTTGCAGTTTAAGCGAGTGATGAAGCCAAGCGGAAAAAATCACAGTCAATTAAAAAATCAAATAAAATCATAGTTCAGACCATGGCATTTACCGATACATCAGAAAGAGGTTTTCAAAAATTTATTGCCAACTATTTGGTAAATGAACACAAGTATGAGGTAAGCACACCGCAGGAGTTTGACCGTGAGTTTTGCCTGAACATCAAACAGGTATTGGCATTTATAGAAGCCACGCAAAAAGAGGCATACGAGTTTATTCAGAAAAAAGGCGAACGGGCATTTTTAGTCCGCTTAGATGAAAAACTAAAAACCGAAGGTGTGATTGAAGTGCTACGCAAAGGCGTAAAGCATTTCGACAAAACCATTCAACTGTTTTACCGCAAACCCAGCAGCAGCCACAACGCAAAAGACCTTGCCAACTACAACGCCAATATTTTCAGCGTTACGGAAGAACTTAAATATAGCTTAGACCACGAAAACCGTTTGGACTTAACCATTTTCCTGAACGGTATTCCTATCATCACTACTGAACTCAAAAATCCGTTGAGCGGGCAAACCGTTCACAAAGGCATCAAACAATATCAGGACGACCGAGACCCGAAAGAAAAAATCTTTTCGTTTGCCCGTTGCATGGTTCACTTTGCAGCCGACACCGAATTGGTGTTTATGAGTGCCCACCTGCAAGGAAAGAAAACCAACTTTCTACCCTTCAACAAAGGACTGAATGACGGAAAACCGTATCCGCCATTTGGCAAGGGCAACCCCGTAAACCCGAACGGACTGAAAACACATTACCTGTGGGAAGAAGTATTGAGCAAAGATTCGCTGGCAAACATCATTGACAAATTTGCCCAAGTGGTAGAGGAAACAGACGAAGACACGGGCAAAACCAAAAAGAAGATGATATTTCCACGCTATCATCAACTTACCGCAGTAAGGCAACTATTGGCACACGCCAAACAACACGGCATCGGGCAAAAATACCTGATTCAACATTCGGCAGGTTCGGGCAAATCCAATTCCATTGCATGGCTGGCACACCAACTCATCGGGCTGCACGACACCACAGGCGAGCAACATATTTTTGATTCGGTAATTGTGATAACCGACCGAACAGTTTTGGACAAACAACTTCGGGACAACATCAAACAATTTGCCCAAACCAAAGGCATTGTAGAAGCCATTACAGGCGAAGGCACGAGCAAAACCAATCAGTTAAGAGATGCTATTGCCAACCGCAAAAAAATCATCATTTGCACCGTGCAAACCTTTCCGCATTTGTTAGACGAAATGCAGGACATGGGCAATTTGAAATTCGGCATCATCATAGACGAAGCGCACAGCAGCCAAAGCGGTGAAACCAGTGCCAAAATGAATGCCGTGTTGGCAAACAAAACAGACGAAGAACAAGAGGACGAAGAAGAACCAACACTGGAAGATAAAATCAACGAGTTGATTGAACGCAGGCAAATGATTAAGAACGGCTCTTACTTTGCCTTTACTGCAACGCCCAAAAACAAAACGCTTGAAACATTTGGTATTCCGCAACCGCCAGTAACAGACGAAAACGGAAATATCAAAATTCCGCATGTGGCTTTTCATTTATACAGTATGAAACAAGCCATTGAAGAAGAATTTATTTTGGATGTGCTGAGCCATTACACCACTTACAATTCGTATTACAAATTGGTGAAAGCCACCGAAGACAATCCTGAATTTGACACCAAACGAGCACAGCAAAAACTAAGGGCTTATGTAGAAGGACATGAATTTGCCATTGCCGAGAAAGCCAAAATAATGATTGACCACTTCAACCGAGAAGTGAAACATTTAATAAACGGTGAAGCCAAAGCCATGATTGTAACTAAAAGCATTGTGGCAGCTATCAAATACAAAAAAGCGTTTGATGAGTATTTGAAAGAAATAAAATCGCCTTTCAAAGCCATAGTAGCTTTTTCGGGTAAGAAACTGTATGAAGGTGTTGAATACACCGAAACGGAAATGAACAACTTTTCGGAATACAAACACGACATTCCGAGACACTTCAAGAAAAAAGAATACCGCTTTTTGATAGTGGCAAACAAATACCAAACAGGATTTGACCAACCGCTATTGCATACTATGTATGTGGACAAGAGTTTGTATGGCGTTTCAGCCGTGCAAACGCTTTCACGCTTAAACCGTGCTTACAAACCTTGGAAGAAAGATACTTTTGTTTTGGACTTTTACAATGATGTGGAAGAAATAAAAGCAGCGTTTGACCCTTACTATACTTCAACTGTTTTAAGTGAAGAAACCGACCCGAACAAGTTGAACGAGTTGGTGGACAAAATGGAAAAGGTGGAAGTGTTTTATGAGCATCAGGTTAGAGAGTTTTTTGAGAAATATGTAAACGGAGAAGAACGCACCAAACTAGACCCGATTTTAGATTCCTGTGCTTTTGTGTTCAATCAGCAGTTGGACGTTGACAAGAAAATTGATTTTAAAGCAAAGGCAAAATCGTTCCTACGGGTTTACAGCTACCTCACAAAAATTATTGACTTTAAAAATCAGTATTACGAGCAGTTGTGGTGGTTTTTGAAATTGCTTGTTCCGAAATTGATAATTGAAGACGATGAAGACCTTGCCGCAGGTATCATTGAAACCATTGATATGGACAGCTACCGACCCAGCAAACAAGGCACAGGCAAAATTGATTTAGACGACAATCCTGGACTTGTGGAGCCAATTCCAGTTGATGCAGGAGGTGGAAAAGGCGAACCAGAGTTAGACACGTTGGAAAACATCTTACAGGTTTTCAATCAACGCTTTGGCGACATTGACTGGACAGACAAAGACAAGGTAAATCAAATCTTGACAGAGCAAATTCCAACCGACATGAAAGCGGACTCAAAAGTGATGGATGCTATTGTAACATCACCCGACAGACAAAACGCAAAAATTTCATCAGATAAAAAGTTAGAGGAACTAATTAGAAATTACCTTTTTACCCACACCGAGATTTTCAAGAAGTTTCAAGAACCAGACTTTCAAAGAAGATACAAGGAATTTATTTTTGATACGCTTTGGACACAATCAAACAAACAACCACCAATAAACCCATGAAAGAACAGGAAAGAAATAGCCAACGCACAGGCGTAAGCACATTTGCAAGCCGCACGACTTGTCCCGACCCTTCGGGAAGCCCAAGCACAAGGCAAAGCTTGCAAAAGAGCTTCCACCTTTCCCACGCAGACAAAATTGAATTAAAAAAAATCTCCCACCCTTCTGAAAATAAAAAATACGCAACCGCACTGACCAACACGACAAAGACAGTGAAACTCAATATTGACAATGGTTTGCAAGGACGAAAGACAGAACACCAGCCGGTAACATGGGCTTGGCGTCATGCGGGGCTGATGTGCTATTTTGTAGTTTAGTGCTTTTTATTTACATTTGTGCTTATGTGAAGTGTGTTGCTGTTAAGCCCCGCCCGAACGCAAATCTCCGCCCCGTTGGGTGCTATTTTAGGGCGACCCGTAAACAATAACATAAACAGAAAAGAAATGAAAAAAGCATTTTTAACAACTGTATTTCTTTTGGCTCTTAGTCAAATTGGAATTGCTCAATCAAACTTTGACAAAACCAAATTAGACAATTACTTCAACGCACTTGAAGAAAATAACAAGTTTATGGGTAGCGTTGCTGTTTCAAAAAACGGCGAAGTTATCTACACAAAAACAATCGGATTTGCTGATATTGAAAACAACTTAAAAGCAACTGAAAATTCTAAATACAGAATTGGTTCAATCTCTAAATCCTTCACGGCAGTTTTGATTCTAAAAGCGGTTGAGGAAAAGAAGTTAATTCTAAATCAACCCATTGACAAATGGTTTCCAAAAATCACAAACGCAAAAAAAATAACTATAGAACACTTGCTAAGACATAGAAGTGGCATACATAACTTTACAAAAGATAAAGATTATCTGACTTGGAACACACAGCCAAAGACAGAAAAAGAAATGGTTGAAATTATTACAAAGGGCGGTAGCGACTTCGACCCTGACAGCAAAGCTGAATACAGCAATTCAAATTTTGTGCTTTTAACTTACATTCTTGAAAAAACATTCAAGAAATCATATTCAGACTTATTACAAGAATTGATTGTTAAACCAATCGGTTTGACAAACACTTATGTTTTTGGCAAAATAAATCCAAACAATAACGAATGTAAATCTTACCGTTTTGCAGGGTCATGGAAAGTAGAGAATGAAACAGATTTTACAATTCCATTAGGTGCAGGTGCGATAATTTCTACACCAACCGACTTAACTAAATTTGCAGACGCTTTATTTAACGGTAAACTTTTGACAAATGAAAGTCTTGAAATAATGAAAACCATAAAAGATGGGTACGGAATTGGTTTGTTTCAAATTCCTTTTTACAAAAGCGTCGGTTACGGACATACAGGCGGAATTGATGGTTTTAGCTCTGTTTATTCATATTTTCCGGACGACAAAATTTCGTATGCTTTGATTTCTAATGGAACAAATATGAATAACAATGACATTTCTATTGCTGTTTTAAGCGCAGTTTACAACAAGCCATATGAAATTCCAGTATTTACGACTTTCAAAATGACCTCAGAAGATTTAGATAAGTATTTAGGAGTTTATTCTTCTAAACAAATTCCGTTGAAAATTACAATTACAAAAGACGGAAATATTTTAATTGCACAAGGAACAGGACAGCCAGCATTTCCACTTGAAGCAACCGAAAAAGACAAATTTAAGTTTGACCGAGCAGGAGCAAAATTTGAATTTAATCCGACAGAGAAGAAAATGATATTATTTCAAGGCGGTGGACAAATTGAATTTACGAAAGAATAAAAAACAACGCCCAACACGGGTTTTGCGTTAGGCGAGGTGACGTGCAAACTTGGAGCTTTGTGCTTCTCTTCAGCTTCGGTGCAGGTTGACAGATTAGTGCTTCTAAATCGCCACTACGCAAAGCGGCAAACCGTTGGCGGTCATTTTGCTGCTGAATCAAGAATCCAAAGCAATATTCATGATAAATAAATAATAATATGGAGAAAGAAATTTTGCAAAAAATACAATATTTGGAAAATCGCTATAAGAGTTTAAAGCGAATGTTTTGGGGCTTCATTTGTATTACACTAGTACCACTTTTCATTTTGGGATTTACTCAAAATGAAAATTTCGGAATCATAAGAGTAAAGGGAATAATAGTAGAGGATTCAAAGGGAAGGGATAGAATTCTAATTGGTTCCCCAATACCCCATTCTAATGACCGGGTAAGAACTGATTCAACAAAAGTTAGAAAATACTGGGGTAAAAGTTATGAAGATATGGAGAATCAATATATGACGTGGTATAAAAATTACAAAAACGATTTAGAGGGCATAGTAATAATGAATGAAGAGGGATTTGACAGGGTATTGTTAGGAGACAAATTATCTGACCCAAACACAGGTCAAAGAATGTTTGAACTTGCTGGAATCCTCTGGAATGATAAACAAGGATGGGAATTAGGTGGTGCAGGGGTAAACACAACCAAAGATGGCAAATCAAGATCTATAATTGGTGTGGACAGTAAAGATGGCGAAGGTGTTCATTTGATAGCTTTAGAAGATGGTACAAAAGCATTGGTCATTAATGGTGAAAATGGAAGAATGCTCATTGGGATGTCAAAGCCAAATGGCAAATTTTTTAAGAATAAAGATAAATTCATTGGTGTGAAGTATTTTGATAATGCTGGAAAGCTAATTTGGGAACAAAGCATTGATACATTAAAAAAGTAAAAACTACCGCTAACACGGGTTTTGCGTCAGGCGGGGTGACGTGCAAACTTGGAGCTTTGTGCTTCTATCAAAGTTTAGTGCTGGTTGACAGTTTTGTGCTCCGAAACCCGCCCGAACGCAAAGCCCGAAAACGTTAGCGGTCAGGCTAAAAGACCAACGGGGATGCTGAAAACCGAACAGAGCAAGCAAAATGTTTAAAATATAATCTTATGAGCAAAGCAAAAGTTTTTATTGTAACGCAAGAATACAAAGCAAAATACAAAGTATTCTTCGTTGACCAATCTTACAAAGAAAAAAAACGCTGAGATTATTAAAGGTGGTGAACTAGTCAAACAGGAGCATCAAGCTGATGTAAAAGTTTTCATTGTTGACCAAGAGTATAAAGCAGACATCAAAATAACGCGAAAGAACTTTCCGAGTTAAATTTCGCTCCGATGCGCGCTCTTGCCCATTTTTTGATTTTTTGAATGCAGGAGCAAAGCATGCAGGAAAAAAATCCTGCATTGCCAGCAAAAATCCTGCGTGGTAAAAGAAGCCTTTGAGAATGCGTTACGACTGATTCAGCCAAATCGTCTTGACATTGACGAACTCCTTAATGCCGTGGCGACCGAGTTCGCGTCCGAAGCCCGATTCTTTCACGCCGCCGAAAGGCAGACGCGCGTCGCTTTTGACCATTGCGTTGACGAAGCAGTTGCCGAAGTCGAGTTCAGTGATTGCGCTGTCGGCGCGCCATGCATCGCCCGTGAAAATTGCCGTTCCCAAGCCGTAGTTGGTGGCGTTGGCGAGTTCAATCGCGTCGTTATCGTCCTTTGCGATGACGATGGCGGCGACGGGTCCGAAAGTCTCTTCGTCAAACGCCGCCATGCCTTGCGTTACGCCTGTGAGGACGGTTGGCGGGTAAAAGAACCCTTTGCCTTCGTAAAGTTTTCCGCCGCATAGAATCGTCGCGCCCGCGCGCCCGCTCTCCTCGACCTGTCGATGCAAATTTTCGAGCAAATCTTTTCGCGCCAGCGGTCCGACTTCGGTTGTTTCTTCCAACGGCGAACCTACTTTTTTCGCACTCATTTTCTCAACGACTTTCGCTTCAAAGGCTTCGCGAATTTTTCGGGCAACGATGAACCGCTTTGCCGCAATGCAACTCTGCCCTGAATTCAGCAATCGCGAATTAACACAAGTCTCTGCCGCAAATTCCACATCAGCATCATCAAGCACAAGGTAGGCATCGCTTCCGCCCAGTTCGAGCACGCATTTTTTCAAGGCTTCACCCGCTTTGGCGGCAACGAACCTTCCTGCACGCGTGCTTCCTGTGAGCGTAACCGCGCGCACAAGCGGGTGCTCAATTAGTTTTGAAATACGTTCAGCCACTTTATCGGGTGCGATGTCGAGAAAGTGAATTACGTGTTCGGGAAAGCCTGCTTCGCGGAAGAGTTTATCCAACGCATGCGCGCATCCGGTTACATTCGGCGCGTGTTTGACGAGCGCGACATTGCCCGCCATCAACGTGGGCCCGGCAAAGCGAATCACTTGCCAAAACGGGAAGTTCCATGGCATAATGGCGAGAATCACGCCGAGCGGACGAAAAATAACTTTGCTCTTAATGGCTTCGGTTGGCACGACTTCATCAGCCAAGAAGGCTTCAGCATTTTCGGCGAAGTATTCACACGTGCCTGCACACTTTTCAATTTCGGCAATGCCTTGTGTGATAGGCTTTCCCATTTCCAACGCCATCAATTCAGCAAGGCGTGCTTTGCCTTCGCGCAGTTTTTCCGCAAGTTTTTTGAAACACGCGCCGCGCGCTTGAAACGACAAGCCGCGCCAATGGTCAAAGACCTTGTGCGATTGCTTCAATGCCGATTCAATTTCCGAGAGCGCGTGTTCTTGATACGACGCAATGAGTTCTTCCGTCGTCGGATTGATAGAGTCCAGCATCATGAGTGGTTATGCCGTGATTGGTTCAAGTGTTTGTGCATAGAGCACGTCGCGCGTTTTGGCTTTGATGAGTTTCATTTCTGCTCCGTCAAAGACGGCGTAAGTGGGCATGCCGCCTATCCACGTGCCGCAATTCACATAGTAGCTTTTTTGATTGCGAAGCAAGTGCAATTTAACCACATGCCTGTGTCCGCAAACGAAATAGTCGAACGGTGCCCTTTGCAGTTCTTCATTGGCAAACATGATGAGCCGTTCTTTTTCGCCGTAATCTTTTTCGGTGTAAGTGTGCTTGCGCGAGAGTTTAGAGAGATAATCCATTACGCCCACGCCGAAATCGGGGTGAAGCCATCGATACCAAGCGAGATTGAAATTATTTCGCACGAGCGAGCGAAAGAGTTTGTAGCCTGTGTCGCCTTTGCCGACGCCATCGCCGTGAACGATGTAGAAGCGTTTGCCGTCGATGTTGTGTTGCAGCGCGCCGTAATGGGTTTTCACGCCCAGTTCTTCGTCGAAGTATTTGCCGAGATAAAAATCGTGATTGCCTGCAAGGTAATGCACTTCAACGCCTGCGCGCACCAAGTCGTAGAGTGCGGCGAAGAATCGATACGGTCCTTTTGGAATCACGTGCTTGTATTCCATCCAATAGTCCAAAATATCGCCGACCATGTAGAGCAACTTCCCTTCACGCTTGATTTCATCAAGCAGATTGAGCATCAGGTCTGTTTTGGCATCCTCGATGTGCCGCTCTTGCAAGCCGAAGTGGACATCGCTGAAAAAGTAAGTTTTCCTCATTTGCATTAGAATTGTGGAAAGTTGCTCATGGCAACGCAATTTCGCGCCTACAAATTTCTATATGCGCCTGCCTCCAAAATTAGACAAATTTTTCCGTGCCTTTGGCGCGATAGCCTCTCAAAAAATCGCTCACACGCATACGCTTTTTGCCTTCCTGTTGAAGCGAGAGAATTTCTACGAGACCTGATTGGCACTGCACATAGAGCGTTTCGTCGCCCACAATCCACTTGCCGACTTCGCCCGTTTCGGTTTCGGAAAGAAGCGCGGCGCGATAGATTTTCACTTGTTTATCGTCCAAAGTCGTCCAAGCCGTTGGTCGCTCTGAAAGTCCGCGAATGAAGTTGAAGACCTCGCGAGCGGATTTCGTCCAATCGATGCGCGTGTTTTCTTTGGTGAGTTTCGGGGCTTTTGTTGCTTGTGAATCGTCTTGTTGGATTAGCTGAACCGTTCCCGATTCAATCTTCCGCAAAGTTTCGACGACGGCTTCCGCGCCGAGTTCGGAAAGGCGGGCGGCGAGTTCGGTGGCGACTTCATTGGGCTGAATCGCGAGCGATTTTTGCAAAATCACATTGCCCGTGTCGACTTTTTCTTGCAAGAAGAAAGTCGTTACGCCCGTTTCCGTTTCGCCGTTGATGATTGCCCAGTTGATGGGCGCCGCGCCGCGATACTTTGGCAAGAGCGACGCGTGCAGGTTGAATGTGCCTTTGGTTGGAATCGTGAAAATTTCTTTTGGAAGAATGCGAAATGCCACGACGACGATAACGTCGGGCGACGCACTGCGAAGCGCGCGCTCAAAATCGGGCGACTTTAAATCCTCGACTTCCAACGCGGGCAATCCCAGCGCTTGCGCCATTTTTTTGACAGGCGTGGGTTCGGGCGGGTCGCTCGCGCTTCGGCGCGGCTTGTCAGGGCTTGTAACGACGAGGGAAATCGGAAATCCCGCGTCAATGATTTTTTTGAGCGAGGGAACGGCAAATTCGGGCGTTCCCATAAAGATGATCTTCATAAATGCTTTGAGCGCGATTAAAAAACAAGTTACGCAAATCACGCGCTCAAACGATGCGAAAAATCCGCGCGGTCGGCGAAACGTCGCGACGCATTTGCGCCAACGATTCGCGAAAATTAAATAAGAATTTGACATTCATCATAAAGTTTATATCTTCGCGCAACATTTTGCATGTCAGCAAAACGATAATTGGCAACGAGAAGCATCTATCGCGCTTTGTCTGTCCCGACAATTCACTTCGAGCTTAATCCAACTTATCGTATCGGAGAATAACCTCAACGCGCTTGACGCGAAGCGATGAAGCGACAAACGTTCTCGCTTTCGATTCGTCGCGTCATTGCGCTCGCTCTTTCAATCTGTTCCAAACAAATGCCATATCACAGCGTTTGCGCGCTCGTTGAACCGCGATGCTCGACGGCTGTTCTTTGATTTGCGTCAAAAATGAACGCAACTAAACAACGCTTAACATTCTTAATTTTCTGGAGGAACAGATGAAAAGATTGCGCACTCTTTTGCTCTCGCTCGTTTTGTCAGGCTCATTCTATCAACTTTGCGACGCGCAAGGAATGGAAGGCTATGGCGGCGGCGTAAAAATCTTCTTGAACCGCGATAGCACCAGCTACATTCGCATGCTGATGTGGTCGCAAATTCAGATGCGTTACCAAACGCAAAACCCCGGAACCTCTTCGGTCAACAATCCCAACGAAACATCGGCGTTTGATGTCGCCATTCGTCGCTCGCGGATGCTCTTTCACGGGCAAATCGGCGAGCGATTGCTCCTGTTCTGGATTTTGGGGATTAACAACCAAACATTCAGCACGGGCGGATTCGGCTTGGCGGCAGGCGCGGACAACTTCACCGACGGCAAACGCCAAAGCGTGTTTGTGCACGACGCTTGGACGGAGTTCAAGTGGAGCCGCGAACTCTATGTCGGCGTTGGGCTTTTGACTTGGAGCGGACTTTCGCGCCAAACCAACTGGGCGACGCTCAACTTCCTTTCATTCGACTCGCCTGCTTATGGCTGGGTGACCCTCGATGCCACCGACCAATTCGCCCGCATGTTCGGAATGTATGCCAAAGGCTCGATTGGCAAGTTCAACTATCGCGCCGTGCTCACGAAGCCCTTTGCGATTCCGAACCCTGGCATCGCGGGCGCGACGGGGGCAACGCCTCCAAACTGGGCGGCGCTGCTGACCACCTTGCCTAATGCCTACAACATCGCGCAATGGGCGGGCGATAACAACCGCTTGCTCTATCAAGCCTACGCTAACTACGACTTCTTCGAGCAAGAAAGTTCGGTCTTGCCGTTTATGGTTGGTTCGTATTTAGGCACGAAAAAAGTATTCAACATCGGCGCAGGGTTTATGTATCACCCCCGAGCGCACTGGCACAACGCGCGCCCGAACCGAAGCGGAACGGACATCTTGGGCGACCTCTTTGCGCGAAACGCCGCCGCTCGCACCAGTTTCAACAACCTTTCGGGCGCAGACCGCATCGCCATCATCAATGGGTTGAACGATGGAATTTTCCCAGTTCCATTTTCAGGAAATCCGCCCTCGCCTGTTCTCGGTCCTGGTCCCGCGCCGCTCAACAGCAATCCCGAAGGAAGCCCACTGAACAGCAATCCGTTTTACGCCGCATATGGACGATGGAACGCCGCAGACGCTGGCGCAGTAGCCGCCGTGCGCGATGCGTTCATTGACACCGCCTATACCAATCAATTCCACTTCGCCGTCGACTACTTCCTTGAATTGCCGTTCCGATACAACTCCGACGGTTCGCCTGACCCAAAAGGTTGGTCAATGACCTCGCACGGCTCGTATTTCCGACTGAACTTCGGTCCGAACTACGTGCGCAACATTGGCTTTTTGCCGATTGGGCAAGCCAACCCTGGACCAGCGGCGCTTTATCAACAGCCTGAGTTCAGCGGTCCGGCAAACGCATTTCCGGTGCATGGAACGGGCAACATTTTTTATATGCAAACCGGCGTGCTCACCCCATATGAATTGACGGAAGGGTGGGGCAGATTTCAGCCATATGTGTGCCTTTCTTACGTGGATTTTGAGCGCTTGGCAGAACCTTATTTTATGCCTGAACTTGGCTTGAACTGGATTCTGTCGGGGCAAAATGCCAAAATCACGTTGCACTGGCGACCGCGTCCGGTGTATGGTCGCGCGATTAGCGTAACGCCCGGTCGCGAACTGCTGGGCGGAATGCAACGCATCGGCACGGAGCATGAAGTCATCACGCAGTTCCATATGTATCTCTAAACAATCCATTCGTAAAATTTCAAACCGAACGTTTCCAATATGAAAACGAACCGAATTTTCTCGCTGACGTTTCTGTCTCTGTTGCTTGTTTCGGCAGCAGGGTGCTTTCCAGAATACTTCCCTAACACGGGCGCAGGCGTTTGGCGCGGCTCCGCACCGCTCACGGTGATTGTAACCGATGTCTCCAACAATCGAACCGCCGTTACAAGAAACGCGACAATTACGCTCGACCTTCTGCAAGAGGAAGACAGTCAAAACTTCTTCACTCGTTTTCCAAGAGTGACGTTTGACAACAACGACTCGTTGCGCGCTACCGTGCCAAGCGAAGCGCGTCCGCTCTCGTTGGTCGTCTTGGAAAACGTGCGCGGCGATTCCACGTTTGACATTAGAGGGCGAAACGCGAATCGCAACACCTTTATCTTCAGCGTGCCGACGCGCACCTTTACGGGACAAGACGCGCCCGTCGCCTCGATTGCGCTTCCTGCAACGTCGTTCTCAGGAAGTTACGTCGATGATAACACGGTCGAAGGCACGCTCTCGCAAACGGTCGCCGTTCCTGGACAGCCGACGCGTATTTACACTGCAACTCTGCGCTTGACGAAATAAGCAAGAACCTTTTTCAAATTTTTAACGAGCTAGTCCAATGAAACCAAACCATCTGCTTTTACTACTCTTCGGCTTGAGCGTGATGCTCACAAGTTGCCAAAGCCTGCAACAACAATCAGCAAAGCCGAAGCCGATTACTTTTGAATGCAAATTGAGCCAAGCCGAGTTTTTGGCGAAAGCCAAACAGTTGCTCGAAGCCAATCGCTTCATCATCTCATATGTCGATGAGACCAGAGGCGAAATTCAAGCCGACCGCGTGCCCGTCTATACTGGCATCGGCGAAAATCTCATCGTCAAAGGTCCGTATGTGTTCAACGCATCATACAGTAGCGGGCGCGTAACCATCATCGTTCAAACCGTGTTCGCGCGCGAAGGCAAGCCGATAGCGGTGGAAAGCCACGACGAGCGGTCGGAAATTTCAGACCGTCGCAACTTCATGCCGATTGTCGATGGGCTTCGCGCCGCCTGTCAATAACTTTTCAGAATCACGCGGGGCAGGCAACGAAGCTTGCCTCGCTTTTCTTTCTCTCAAAATGAAGCAAGCGTGTTGGGTTTTAATGGCAAGCGTTGCGATTTCAGGTTGCGCGATTGCCGAGAGCGTTAGGCAACCGCGCCCGATGCGAATTGAGTGCGCGGGCAAAAGCAAATTAGACCGATTCGAATTGCTCAAAGCCGCGCTTGAAAAAAACGCCTTTCGACTCACGAGCGAAAACTTTGACGAAGGAAAACTCACCGCCGCGCGATTTCCCGCGCCCGTCTTCTTGGGCGACCAAACGATGTTTCAAGGCGGATTGCATCTCATCGGCGAAGTGGACTCCGTGTCAATCACGATTTACCTCTACAAAGCGATGGACGCAGACAAAGAAAATCCGAAGTTGGAAGTGAGTTACGACGAAAAAAATTCATCGCTCTACGTGAAACCGTTTTTTCAGCAACTTCTCATCGACTTGCGAAAAAATTGCATGGGCGAATAAGTCGTTTTCATACTTTTTTGAACTCTCTCTGAACGTCTATAACTTTCTGCCAATTAACATTTCTTCCAATTCAAAACAGAGGAGTTCCATCTATGTCGTCTATTGAAACGCTCACCGCTGAACGTCGCATCATTACTCCGCCTGATTTCCTTCGTCAAAACGCTTTAATTCAAGACTACGACGCGCTCTATCGATACAGCATTTCTGCACCTGAAAAATTTTGGGAAGGCGTCGCCAATGAACTCTGGTGGCAAGAAAAGTGGCATACCGTCTTGAAGTTCGACCCGCCGCATCACGAATGGTTTATCGGCGGCAAAACCAACATCACCATCAACGCGCTCGACCGCAACGTCAATAGCCATCGGCGCAATAAAGTCGCGCTGATTTGGACGACGGAAAGCGGCAAGGAAGTCGTGGTTACTTACGACCGCCTCTTGCGGCGCGTCTCGCAAGTCGCCAACGCGCTGAAAAGCGCAGGCGTTAAAAAAGGCGACCGCGTGATTATCTATATGCCGCTCACGGTAGAAGGCATTTACGCGATGCTGGCGTGCGCGCGCATCGGCGCGATTCACTCCGTCGTTTATGCGGGAATGGGCGTGGGCGCGCTCAAAACGCGCATTGAGGATTGCCGCGCCAAAGTCGTCTTCTGCGCCGACGTAACCTATCGCGCAGGCAAGACCGTCAACCTTAAAAGCATCGTCGATGAAGCCGTGCGCGATATCGAGTTCATCGAGAAAATCGTCGTCTTGCGTCGTCAAGAGCCAAAAGAGGAACTCACCTCGTCGCGCGAAGTCGATTTCTTTGAGTTCATTGAGCATCAGCCGCAGCATTGCGAGGCGGAAATCGTCGATGCCGAACATCCGCTCTTCATTCTTTACACCAGTGGCACGACGGGCAAACCCAAAGGCGTGGTGCATGTTCACGGCGGCTATATGGTCGGCACATACTACCTTTCACGCGCCTTTTACGACATCAAAGAAACCGACATTTTTTGGTCGACTTCCGACATCGGCTGGATTGTCGGGCATAGTTACATCGTCTACGGTCCGCTTCTCAACGGCGCAACCGTGCTCGCGCGCGAAGGCGCGGTTGACTATCCGCACCCCGGCATCGTGTGGCAGACGGTCGAGCGGCACGGCGTGAATTTGATGTTCACCGCGCCAACGGCGATTCGGCTATTTATGAAATACGGCGCGGAACACGTCAGGAAGTTCGACGCGAGTTCGCTGCGCTTAATTGCGTGCGCGGGCGAGCCGCTCAATCCCGAAGCGCATCAATGGGCGCAAGATGTGATTTTGGGCGAGCGCGGATTCGTGGTCGATAATTGGTGGCAAACGGAAATCGCCTCGCCCGTGATTGGCACGCTCCCCGCGTTCAACGCCAAACTCGGCAAAGCAGGCAAATCTATGCCGACGGTGATTGCCGACGTCGTAGCGCCCGACGGCAAACCCGTTGCGCCGAACCAAGGCGGACTTTTGATTTTGCGCCGACCGCTCCCGTATATGATGCGCACCGTTTGGGGCGATGATGAGCGATACAAGAAATACTGGGAAGATTTTGAGGGCTGTTACACGTCGGGCGATGTGGCGTTTTACGATGAAGACGGCTACATCTGCGTTTTGGGCAGAGCCGATGACGTGATGAACGTGGCGGGGCATCGCATTGGCACGGCGGAAGTGGAAAGCGCGTTCATTACGCATGCCGCTGTTGCAGAAGCCGCCGTTGTCGGATTGCCTGACGACATCAAAGGCGAGCGCATTAAAGCATTTATCGTTGTGAAGGCAGGACATGAAGCCACCGAAAATCTGAAAAACGTCTTGCGCGACCACGTGCGCCGCGAACTCGGTCCAATCGCTACACCCAGCGAGATTGAGTTCCGAAACACTTTGCCGAAAACTCGTAGCGGAAAAATCGTCCGACGCCTTCTCAAAGCCGAAGCATTAGGTCAAGACGCAGGCGACCTCTCGACGCTTGCAGATTAAGCGTCGGCGCAACACCTGAAACAAAGCGCAACTGCGAAGATGTCCAAAGAGTCAAGCATGCGTGCATCGTTTAGTATCAGAGGTCGGTTGCAAGCAACATTTGAATCTCGCGGAAGGTGAGCCCTGAAAGGTCGGAGAGGACTTTTTTCGTGAGATAGCCTTTGTAGGCATAAGCCCCGTTTCGCAGGCTGGTGCTTTTCCAAAGTGCATCGGAGGCACTGGCATATTGCCCAATTTTAATGATGAACGGAATGAGTGCGTTTGTGAGCGCATATGAAGCCGTTCGTGCAACAGCGGAAGGCATATTGGGGACGCAATAATGCGTTACGCCATATTTAACGAACACAGGCTCGGAGTGCGAGGTTCGACGGCTGGTTTCAAAACACCCACCTTGGTCGATAGACACATCGATAATCACCGAGCCTTTGTGCATGGTCATGACGGTTTCCTCGCTGACAAGTGGTTTCATGACTTTTCCGCGTGGATTCATTGCGCCAATCATCACGTCGGCGACTTTGGCGGCTTTGGATATGTAATGGTCGTTGGCGATAGCTGTGGTTACACGACGATTGAAGATGGTCTCGAATCGGCGCAATCGATTGAGTTCTTTATCAATCACCATCACATGCGCGCCGAGACCAAGTGCGGCTTGCGTAGCATAATGCCCGACTGTGCCCGCCCCGAGAATGACGACCGTTGCGGGCGGAACGCCTGCACAGCCGCCAAGAATAATGCCTCTGCCGCCATTACCGGTCTCCAAATACTTTGCGGCGGTTTGAACTGCAAGCGCGCCCGCGATTTCACTCATGGAGCGCACAACAGGCAACTCGCCGTCTCGCGTCTCAATAAACTCAAATGCGAGCGCGGTGATGCCTTTGCGCAGAATGTTCTCAATCAACTCTGTTTTAAGGCTACCGAGATGAAGGGCAGAAATCAGCATTTGATCGCGCTGCAGAAGGTCGTATTCGCTTGGAAGCGGCGGCGCGATTTTCACAATAAGGTTCGATTTTTTATAGACCTCTTCTGCGGAGCCGACGACAATCGCGCCCGCCTCGATATACTCCTCATTTGTAAAATTGCAATGCATGCCCGCGTCTCTCTCAACGGTAATGCTGTGCCCCTGCTGAGCGATAATTTTCACGCCTGACGGCGCGAGCGCGACGCGCTTTTCATCGTTGATGATTTCTTTCGGAACGCCCAAATCGATGTGCATCTTTTTTTCGCTTTTCATCACGATGCGCTCGAGGGTTTCAAGCCCTACATCGAACTCTTGGTATCCGAAATCGCTGGTGTATGCCATTGTGGTTTTAAGTTGATAGATATCGAAATCGAAGTAAAAAAGACTACCAGAGGCAACTAAACTCCGATAGCCTTCATTACACTTGAACTTCCGTTTTTTATCCGTCCACGCGATACTTGTGTCGCGTCAACTCGGGTTAGTATTGTTCGCTGACCACTTTTCGCTTTAACGCGGAAATGTGTTTGGTAATATCAATTTCTTTTGGGCAGGCTTGAACACAGTTGAAGATGGTGTAACACTTCCATAACCCCTTGTTGTTGTCAATAATGCGAAGGCGTTGGTCGGCGGCTTGGTCGCGGCTGTCGAAGATGAATCGGTAGGCTTTCAGAAGTGCGGCAGGACCCAGATACTCCTCATCGCTCCAAGTCGAGGGGCATGAAAATGTGCATGCGCCGCACAAAATACAGCGTGTTGATTCTTCAATGATTTCTTGGTCTTTTGCACTTTGATAGCGTTCTGTTTCGGGCGGTGGCTCGTCGTTGCAAAGATACGGCATGATGGTCTCGTAATTCTTCCAAAACCGCGTCATATCAATGACGAGGTCTTTAACGACCGATGCACCCGGAACAGGTTCAATTTTTAGCTTTGTTGTTTTCAAATCTTTCACGAGGGTTACGCACGCGAGCCGATTTTCGCCGTTAATCATCATCGCATCGCTACCACAAACGCCATGAGCGCACGATTTGCGGTAGGTGAGCGTGCCGTCTTGCTCCCACTTGATTTTATTGAGCACATCAAGGACGCGCTCCATCGGGTCTGCCTCAACTTTGTAGGTTTCCCAACGGGGCGCGCTGTCTTTCTCAGGATTAAACCGCTTAAGCGTTACTTCCAACTGCATACTACAAAACTACCTTTCTTTTGTGATTAGCCTTTTTTGATTTCAACTTTTACAGGCGTTACTTCTTGTGCTTGCGCCGTTGAGCCTGTGCTTTGCGTCGCGCTTCCAATCACTTTCGATACCGTGTCGGTTAATCCTTTGACGACATCTGATACGCTATTGACGACAGGTTCAAGCGATTTGTTCAAGTCACCTGACGAGACAGAGTTGCCGATATTTTTAAGTAAATCTCCCGTGCTGTTGATGACGGGTTCAAGTCCTTTGCTTAAATCGCCCGCAATTTTCGGAAGATTGTTCGCCACGTCGGTTACAATTTGATTGATTTCAGGGAAGCGTTCATTGGCGGCGTTGATGGTATCGCTGACGGCTTGGAGGGTCAATTTTCCGTCAATTATGCGCTGAATCACATTCACGCTGACCATCGGCACGGCGGCAAGGTGCGACAGCGTTTCTATTCCGAGCCAAGTAAAAAATTCTCCGACATAGCCTTGTGGATGCGTTGAGGGTTCTTTGGGTTGTTCTTTGAAGGCACGATTGAACACGTGTCGTGCTTTTTCTGCACGGGTCAGCACTTTTACGGGCTTATCGGCAGTGAAACGACATTGGCATGCAAGGCGATGTCCGTTTTGTTGTTTTTCCGCCGTTAGCCATGCTTTTTCTACGTCGTTCATCGGCGAGAGTGCGTCCATTCCGCTTTCTACAATTACTTCACAGGTTTGGCATAAGCCATTTCCGCCGCACGCATAGCCGATGTGCGCTTTGTTTTTGCGAGCGACGGCTAAAAGCGATTCATCAACAAAAGCATCGTACGTTTGCCCGTTCATTTCGATTTTTGGCATCGGAGTGTGTGTTTAAGGTTTGTGATTAGCACTAATGAATCGGCACTACTTGTTGTGTTAATACTTGTTGTTTAAAGTCGTTAGCAACTTAAAAAAATTCCTTTGCTTTCCAAAAATGAACGACATTGGGTTACACGCTTCTCTCTCGGCGCGAGTTTTGAGAGTTAGGCGGATTTTTTTCTGCGCACGGTTTCAATCGTTTCGCGGTGCGCCTCTCCCCATCGGCACATTTGGCGCAGGATAGGCTGCAAGGTTTTTCCATACATTGTGAGCGAATACTCCACACGCGGCGGCACCTCGGCAAAGACTTTTCTCGATACCACGCCGTCTTGCTCAAGCTCTCGAAGTTGCTGTGTGAGCATTTTTTGCGTGATGTTCGGAATGCGCCGTTTCAACTCGCCAAAACGCTGATAGCCCTCCGACAAATGCCATAGAATTGCGGGCTTCCACTTTCCACCGATGACTTTCAAGGTCAAACTCACCGGACAAAACACTTGTTCTTTTGCCATTGATAGTATTGTTTTGGTAACTACCCTACTTTGAAGTGCCTACTTGACAAGATAATACTTATCGCCTACATTGCGTTGTCATTAACCAATTTAGAAAGGACAAGCACTATGCGTTTTCTCGACTTGATTTCTTCCGACGTTGCCACTCCTGCCTCGCAAGCCTTTGGGCAAGAGCACGACGATGTGCTTCTCGATGCTTATTCGAAAGCCGTCGTCAAAGTGGTGGAGAGCGTCTCGCCGTCGGTCGTGTTTATTGAAGCCACGAAGAGCATGAAAAATCGGCGCGGCGAGCGGCTTGAGCGCGTCGGCTCTGGGTCAGGATTTATCTTCACGCCCGATGGGTTCATTCTTACCAACAGCCACGTGGTTAATTCAACTTCACGGCTCACCGTCATTCTGCAAAGCGGTGCACGATATGAGGCAGATATTATCGGCGACGACCCCAGCACC
The DNA here is from genome assembly GCA_029263855.1 of Candidatus Thermochlorobacteriaceae bacterium. Taxonomy (GTDB): domain Bacteria; phylum Bacteroidota; class Chlorobiia; order Chlorobiales; family Thermochlorobacteraceae; genus JANWWM01. The sequence continues at coordinate 23,763 of JAJUFC010000009.1, forward strand.
GATTTAGCCGTTCTCAAAATCAGCACCCAAGAATCCCTTCCTGCGGCAACCTTTGCCGATTCTTCCGCGCTTCGCGTTGGGCAAGTGGCAGTTGCGATTGGAAATCCTCTTGGTTTTCAGGCAACCGTTACGGCGGGGGTTATCAGCGCGTTGGGTCGCTCGCTCCGCACCGACAGCGGACGCTTAATTGACGATGTCATTCAAACCGATGCCGCCTTAAATCCGGGCAACAGCGGCGGTCCGCTCGTCAACTCGGCGGGCGAAGTGATTGGCGTTAATACCGCTGTCATTCGCATAGCACAAGGGATATGCTTTGCGATTGCCAGCAACACTTCAAAATGGGTGGCGGCAAAACTCATTCGCGACGGGAAAATTTCCAGAGGCTATTTGGGAATCGGCGCGCAGAACATTCGTCTGCCGAAACTCATCGCGCGTAACCTTGAACGCGCTTCGGAGCGTGCTTTGCTCATCACCAACATTGAGCCAAACAGTCCTGCCGCACGCGCAAACCTGACCAGCGGCGACATCTTGCTCCGCTTCGACGGCGAAGAAATTTCAGGCATTGACGACTTGCATCGTATCTTGACTGAACATCGAATCGGCGTTCCAATCAAAGCCAGCATCTTGCGACGCACCGACTTGTTGCGCGTTGAAATTACGCCCGAAGAAAAGCGGTGAAGTTGAGGAGTCTATTTCAGGTGAATTATTTTCCGAAAAATCTATCGTGCCACATCGACACAACCAACAGCGACCACAAGTGTTTGCTCCGATTGGCTTTCCCATCTCGATGCTCCTCAAAAAGACGCTGGATAAACTTCTTGTGAAAGAGATTGCGCTTCATCAAACCTGAATTGAGAATTGTGTCTTCGGCAATCGGCGAGAGTTTGCCATTTCGTAGCCATTCTATTGCAGGCATGGCAAAGCCTTGTTTTTTTCGGTAAATGATGTTGTATGGAATAATGCCTTCCGCCGCTTTTTTCAAAATGTATTTCGGAACACCGTGTTTGATTCTCAGCGACTCGGGAATCTGCATGGCAAACTCGACCAAGCGATGGTCTAAAAACGGCACACGCGCTTCAATCGAGACCGCCATCGACATTTTATCGACACGCATCAGAAGCAACTCCGCCAAGCGATGTTTATAGTCCGTGTAAATCATCTTTCGCAGGAAATCGGCACTCTCCGACGGCGGCACAAGCGTTTCAAATTGCTTGAAATAGCCTTCCGCAATCCTTGCCGATGAACGCACTTCGTTGTAAAAATGGCTGGTGCAGAGTTCGGCTTTTTGCTCTTCGGTGAAACTGACCGCGCCGCCGTAAAAGGTTGGCTCGTTGGCAAGGCTTCTTCGAGCATATTCGGAAAGAAGCGAAAACGGCTGAACGCGCCGCAGAAGCGGGTAAGACAGGGCTTTGAGCGCATCGGGCAAGAGCACGTCGTAATAATTGTGAAACCAAAGTTCGCGCAGGTATTGCTGATAGCCTGCAAACGATTCGTCCGAGCCTTCGCCGACTTGCGCGACAATCGTTCCCGATTCGCGACAGAGTTTGCTGACGAAGTAAAGCGGCACGCAAACGGGGTCGGCGTTTGGCTCGTCTTGATGCCAAACCATTTCGGGCAAAAAATCTATCGCGTCTTGCTCTGTGAGTAAAATTTCGTGATGATTGGTTTTGAACTGCTCTGCAACTTGACGAGCATAGCCGAGTTCGTTGTATTTCTCCAAATCCTTGAAGCCGACGCTGAACGTCTCGACGGGGCGCGTCATCAATTCGCTCATCAACGCGACGTTGAGCGAGGAATCAATCCCGCCCGAAAGCATCACGCCGAAAGGCACATCTGACATCATTCGAAGTTTGATAGCATCGCGTAGCAATCGTCGAATGTTCTCAATGCAAAAGGATTCCGAATAAAATTTTTCTTTCGGAAAAACTTCCGTGCGATGATTCATTTCCCACCACTGTTGTTTCTTCATTTCACCGTTGCGATTGATAACGGCATAATGCCCTGCTTCTAACTTGTAAATGCCTTTGAAGAGCGATTCGCCCGGAGGCACGGCGTAAAGCGAGAGATAATCGTAGAGTGCCTGTGGATTGAGGTCGCGCGAAACAGAGGGGTGTTCAAGAATCGATTTAATTTCAGAGCCAAAGATAACCGCGCCGTTGGCAAAGGTGTAGTAAAGCGGTTTAATGCCAATTCTATCGCGAATCAAGATGAGTTCTTCTTTGCGCGAATCCCAAAGGGCAATCGCGAACATGCCGTAAAGTTTCTCGACAAAGTCAAGTCCGTATTCTTGATAGGCGTAAAGAATGGTTTCGGTGTCGGTGCGAGAGTTGTAGCGATAGCCTTTGGCTTCGAGGTCTTTGCGTAGGTCGAGATGATTGTAGACTTCGCCGTTAAAAACAATCCAAATTGAGCCGTCATGGTTGCCCATCGGTTGATGTCCCGCAGGGGAGAGGTCAATGATGGCAAGGCGACGGAAACCAAAGCCGAGCCGTTGGTCAGGGGAAATGTAGATGCCGTCGTCATCAGGTCCGCGATGGGCGATGACGCAGGTCATTTGTTTGAGAACTGTTTCGGAAACGAGGTTTGAGGGTTGGCTGTAATTAAAAACGCCTGTAATGCCGCACATTGAATTTTGTGGTGGTTTTGTTGAAAAACTTGTTTTGAATCTAAATTTTCCTAAGATGAAAAGGACAGGTTTATCGCCTGCCCTCTAATTTATTTATCTATGTTTCAACTCCTGTTTCGCCCTGCGACATCTCACTTCACCAACAACATCTTGCGCGTTTCCACCGTGTTGCCTGCTTGCAACTTGTAGAAGTATGTTCCGCTTGCCAAGCCTGTCGCGTTGAAATTGACTTGATGCGCGCCCGCGCTCTTTCGCTCATTGACGAGCGTCGAGACCTTTCTGCCGAGCGCGTCGAAGACTTCCAACTTCACGAAACTTGCCGATGGGAGTTGATACTCAATCGTCGTGGTTGGGTTGAATGGATTCGGATAATTTTGCGCCAATTTGAACGCGCTGGGCTTCGGCGTTTCCTTTGGGGCAGACACGAGCGAATTGACCGTGCCGCTATACACGCCGTTGCCGTGCGTCGCCACGACCACCAATCCGTCTGACTCTCGCGTCGCAATCGCATTGACGATGCCTCTGCCAATCGTATTCGGCGCTTGCTGTTGCCACACGGTCGACATTCCGTTCAAGGTTGATGTAACATACAAGCCCGTGCTGGTTCCCACAAGAAACACTTTGCCGCCCGACACATTGCGAATCGCCGCCCAACGACACGACGGACCGCTGCCAGACCCATCGGGGTTTTGCTCGAGATTTCCCGCAACCGCCGTCCAACTCACGCCGCCGTTGGTAGTGTAATACAAACTGATGACGCTGTAATTTGAAAAAACGACCATCGCGTTATCGGCATTTGTCGGGTCGACCGCGATGCAACTCACATAGCCACTTGGCATTGAAGTCGCCGTGATGTCGAAGAATGACGGCGATGTCGTATTGGCATTGTCGGCGCGAAACACGCCGCCGTTTGCCGTGCCGAAATAGACGCGATTTGCGGGCGTGGTCGAAACAGAGACGGCAGAAATCGTGCCGCCCGCATTGATGTTGAAGTTTGTCCAACCGCTCGTTGCAGGATCGTTTGACAGAGAAGGAATTCCCGTAAGGTTGTTGTTGCGCCAAAGCGTCGTGCCGCCTGCGAGATACATAATGTTGGAGTTGTTCGGGTCAAGCGCAAACGGGTTGATGAACAAGTATCCCGAACCGCCTTGCGGGTCGACGCGCGTCCAATTCGACAAGTTGTAACTGCCGTCGGCGTTGAGCGAGAGGCGGTAGACAACTCCGTTTTGAGAAGAAATGTAGTAGGGATTTCCTGACGACGAAATCGCGCAGAACGCGCCGTCGCCGCTGAAGATATTTTGCCACGCCGCCGTGCCTGAATTGGAAACGCCGCGATAGGTACCATTATCCTGTTTACCACCGATGATGTTCAAGTCGCCGCTTGCGTTGCGAATCGCAACGGTGTAGAATTGCGTCGTGAGGTAGCCGTTGTTGAGGTCGGTCCAAGAGACCGTTGCGGCATTGATGTTCGTAGTTCGGCTTACGCCGCCGTCGTGCCCGCTCAGAAGCCAGTTGCTTCGCGCCGCATTGCGATAGAAGACGAGCGAATGTTGGTCGCAGTGATGGTTGGCATACTGCGAGATAACATTCAACGCTGTGTAGCCACCAATCCAAGTGGTGTTGTTCGTGGTGGAAAAGCCGTCGGTCGAGCGGTAGAGGTTCGTGCCGCCGATGATGACGAAGTTCGCGTTGTCGGGTTTTACTTTCACGATAAGGTTGTAAGAGCCTTGGGAATTGAAATTGCCGACGGGCGCGCCAAATTCAGGAATGTTTTCCGAACGATTCTCCCAACTGTTTGACGATGCGTCGTAACGCCACAGGCTTGCCCATTCATTGTCGACCGAGTTAAACTTTCCGCCGCCCGGCGTTTCGCCCAAGAAGTAGACGATATTTTCGTTTGAGGGCGCGATGCCAATCACGATGCGGCGATAGTTCGAGGGAAAACCCGTTGGGGTGATGTTCGTCCAAGTGATGCCATCGGTCGATCGATAGATGCCTCGCGTGCTGGAGCTGTTGTTACTGACGGTGGCATAGACCACGCCTGTCGATGTTACAGCGACGTCGGTCGCGATGGCTTGATTCGGAGAGCCAAGCCCGTTGAGCGCCGTGCTCCACGTGTTGCCGCCGTCGGTCGAGCGCAAGACCGCGCCGTAGCAGGCGGCATAGACTTCATCTTGTGTCGCATTAGAGGGGTCAAGGGCGATGTTATAAATGAAGTCCGTAACGACGTCAAAGGTTTGAGGCGTGCCTGAAACCGTCGATGCGAGTGGCGACCAAGAGAGTCCGCCATTTGTGGATTTAAAGATTCCGTCGCCTTTGAAGAGCGCATCTCCGCCGCTGGTGCTATTGCCGATGAATTCGCCTGTACCGTAATACCAAATGTTCGTTTTGCCCGCACGCGTGTCTTGCGCGATACAAGTCACGCTTTGCAGTTGCGAGGCATTGGTCGTGCGCGTCCAACTCGTGCCGCCATTCGTGCTTCGCCACATTCCGCCCGAAACGCCTCCCGCTAAAATCGTTTGCTCACTCGCGTCGGAAATGTCGAGCGCGAGCGCGCGCGTTCTGCCGCCGACGTTCCAAGGTCCGCGATGCGTCCAAGAAAATGATTCCAACGACGATTCATCAACCACAGGCAAGGTTTCGGCATATTCCAACTCGAGCTTGCGAATGTCGCGCGGAATTTGCTTCGTAACGGGGTCAATAAGTTTTCGCGCTTCGTAGTCGGCGCGCGCGCGCGGATTTTCCGTCGTGCCGAAAAGCGACTTCGGCGAGAGTGGTCGCACCACTGCTTCATGGCGCGTCGAGAGTTGTTTCACGACAAGCAGAGCGACAAGAACAAGTAGCGCAGTCGAAACAAGGCGAGCATCGCGATTCATACTTCTAGTTTGGTTAGGGTTGAATGATGTTTATTTGACTTCATAACTGATTACCGTGAGCGACGGCTTTTCTTCGCCCAATTTCACGACGGATTCCACGTCGGCTTGGAAAGCGTCTCCAAGTTTCAAGCCTTTGTATCGAGCGGCAAGATTTGGGAAAAGTTCTTTGGTGGTCGGCGCAAGGGTAAAGGCGAAGGTCATCTCGACTTCGCTTCCTTCGGCGAGCGGTTTCGCAAATCCCGAACCATATCCTAAAATTTTGGTGATTTTCACTTTGGCTTTGCAAGGGGCTTTGGCGCACGGGCTTTGCGCGTCGGTCGAGCGCGCATTGTTAATCGCCGAAACCACGCCGAGAATGCGGCAATGATTGGGCGGAATTTGCGAGGGCAATTTGGCAATCGGACGCGAATCTTCTTTTGAAGAGGCGCATGCGGCAAGCGCGACAGCGAGCAGAATCGGCAGGTAATGCTTCATTTTTCTCGGGCTAATGTTATGGCTAACGAGCGAATGTAGGACTTTGTCGAGAAAAGACCAATGCGCACCGTCACGCGCCAAACGATGCGACGCGCCCGCTTCGTGTTCATACAATAAAACTCACAAGCGAGCAAAAGATTTCATCTTGTCATTCCCGCGCAGGCGGGAATCCACAGTGGCGCGGGTCGTCGCTCTGTTAGGTCGCGTTGACAAATAACAATTAGCCTTCAACGCGCCTCAACCCTCGCACAACCAACGCGAGCGTCGGCTATTCGCTCTCGCTCGGAATGACAAGCGAATTTGTCCAAACGACCTAGAACGCGCCGACATACTCGATGCGCACCGAGCGGCTAACCGCAGGAATATTCTTGAAGTTGTCGTTAATGTTGGTGAGATTGAGTTCAATCATCAAGCCCACGCCGAGCGAAACGCGCACGCCAACATCTAAAAATCCATTTCCATCGCCGAGCGCTTGCGGCTTGTTATCGTTCAAGCCAAAGTCATATTGCGCGTAGACGCTCACTTCTCTGCCGATGGTTTTTTCCGCACCAATGTAAAAATTCGGACCGCCGTCGTCCTTGCGTTCAATGCTGTAATTAAACCCGCCTGTGAGTGCAAGGAATCCGAGAAATTCAAAATTCTTTGTGGCGGCAGCGAAGAAGCCGGGCGATTTACGCTCGTAGCGGTCAACGCCTTCAATGAAATTTCCGCGTCCTTGTGATTCAAAGCCAATCGCAATAGCCGGCAGTTGTAAATCTTCATCTATCAAGCGATAGCGCGCCATCACGCCCGGCAAGGGATTCCAGTTCGGACTGCCTGAGCCAATCAAATTTCCTGCGCCGTAAGAAACGCCGAAGGTGAAGCGTTCCGCCAGCCCGACGGAGACGGTCGACATCGCGCCGCCACCCGCAAAAAACCAGCCTTCTACGGCGTAAGCACCTCGCCGAAGCACCCCCGCCGTTGGCAAGTTGTAGAGATAGCGCGGCTCGATGGTGGCTTTCGTGCCTGATGTGGCTTCTTCGGAAGATTGTGCGAGGGCGGATTGGATTAGAACGAAAAGAACAGCGAAGGAGATGAGCGTGCGTTTGAAAGCGGTCATATCGAAGTTGGAAAGTTGAATTAAAGTTTGATGAACTCTTGCGAATACGAATCGTCGTCGTGAATAGTTATGGAATTGATTTTGGATTTCGCACTTCTCACCGAGCCTGAGTTCATGAATTTCATTCCATCAATCGTGTAAGTTTCGGCTTTGTGGTAGTGTCCGTGCAAGGCAAGCTTGACATTGAGTTTTTTCATGGTTTTCAGGAACGACTCGCGCTCGATAAGTTCCATTGACCAGATGAACGCCGCGTCGGCGGCATTTTTCGGCTCGAAGATTTGATAGGCATGATGAAACACTGCAATCGTAAAGCGACCGCTGACCACGTCCATCACTTCTTTTTGCAAGGCGGCGTGTCGCTGTTCGGCGTGAATGTATCCACGCGAGCCGACGGGATTGCGCCGCACCGACCATTCAAGAACGCTCGAGAACGAGAGAATCGCAACACCATTTCTGCCACCATTGAGCACTTTCACGAACGGGAAATACATTGAGATTTCAGGCTCATCGGTGATGGTTTCTCGGAAAATGTCGCAAAATTCGTGCAGTTTCTTTGTGAAGTTGAACCCTTTGGATTGAAGCGCGCGCGCCGCCGTTGCGCCCACGCCGTTGCTTGAAAATTCATACTTGCCGAAGATGTCGTGATTGCCTGGAATAATCGTAACGCGCTCCCAATTCAAAACACCGTTGCGCTCGAGAACATCGCGCAGCAAATAAAGGTCGTCGTAATTAGCGACGTCGACGATGTCGCCCGTCATGACCAAGTGGCCGTAGCCTTTGTTGAAGATGCGTTGAACCAAAATCTCAATCTCCGCGATGCAAGTTGGGTTGCGCTCGGTGTCTAAATGGATGTCGGAAATGTGGGCAATTTTCATTGGGCGTTAATCAAAGGGTGATGTTCATTCGTCGGTAAATTTCAGCAATGATGACGGCGTCGGTTTTGGCAAATCGACCTTTGTCGTTGAGTTTGGCAAGAAAAAACGGTGCGAAGGCAAGATAGCGTCCAACGCCGAAGGCACGCGCCGCACGCTTGAAGCTATCGCTCGATGCCGATTTGTAGGCTTCTGTTGCGCCGTCTTTTGAGATAACTTCTTCGCCAAAATCTTCGCGCGTCAAACTCTTTCCGCCTTCGTGCATTGTAAGCGAGCATTTCACAACCACTGATTTTTCAGATACGGGAATTACTTCTTTGCGCGTTTCCCAATCGGCGCCGAACTCTGTGCAAACTGTGTCAAGGCGTCGCTCAATCGTCGGCACATCAACATAAAGAAACACGGACGCACTTTCTCCATCTTTCATTTTTTGACCGATGCGAATCGCTACTTCTTCAATCGCAAATGGCTTGGCAAGTGCCTCGAGAAACTCTTTGGTCATGGGTTTTGAAATCTCGTGATTATTTCGTTTTTAGCAAGCCGCTTTTTTAACGCTATCGTCGCAAGCACTTCTTGTTGCGCGCGCAATCACAGCGGCAAAGTTAATCATAACCGTTCATTTGAGAATGAATCAAATCACACGCGCACTTTTTTTTCTTCTCACCTTCATCTCAATCTCGTCAATTCTGATTGCTCAACCGCGCACCGAGACGCCAATTCGCGGCATGGTTCTTCAACACGATGGCAAGCCTGTTAAAGTTGGCAACGTGATTCTGACCGAGTTTAGCGGCGACTACGAAAGTCCAATCGCAAATTTTTCCGTCGGAACAGACGGCAAGTATGAATTTCCTTTGAAAGGCGGCGGCTACTACAAAGTATGGTTCGCCGCACCCAATCATCAAATTTTCGGCGTGCCACTTATTTTGGATAGTTTGCGTGACGCAGGCACACCCGTATTGCTCACCGTTCAACTTGCGCCTTACGACTACAAAACCACCTTCGACAGCGTCTTCATCATCGGCGATTGGAACAAGTTCAACTTTGAAACCGCTTCCCCAATGCTCAAACAGCCCAACGGCACATTCATTTACGACCTCAACGCCGCGCGCGCCGCCTATCAACTTCTCGGCATTACGACACGCAAAAAAAGCGTCAACGGCACGATGAGCGAAGACTTCATTTACGACAACGCCGGCGATTATTACTCGATTGTTACTAAACGCGGAAACGCGCCGCTGGTCATTGAGTTCAATCCTGCTTTGCTTCCGAGAACAACCGACAAATCTCTGCCCAAAGCTACCTTCAACGCTCGCTATGCCTACTTACAAGAACTCTCACGCCTGACCACGCGCTTTGAAACCCATCTTTTGAACGCTCAAGACGGCTTGGAACAATGGACGAAGAACGGCGGCTTTGCCTCCATCTACATTCACAACTATGGCGACTTTCCAAACGATTTGCTCAAAGCCATTCGCAACGAAAAACTGCCTGAAGCCGTGCGTCAAGTTTTAGCGACGATGCTTCTTGCGCTTCCGTATTATTCGCCGAGCAACACAGGCGAAATCATCAGCACGGTCGAGCGGCTCTTGGCAATCAAATATCCGATGTGGTCGCTTTTTCCAGACGCGGTGCTCAATTACGCCAAACTCAAAGGCAAAGAGCGCGAATTAGTGCTCCGAAAATTTGCGGCACAAACGCCCGACCGAGGACTCCAACTGCAATGCGTCGCCGAACTCGCCCTATTAGCAAAGGCAAGCGGCGACACGGCGAAAATCAACGAAGTTTATCGCGGCGCGCTTAAAACGCTCGGCGATATGAAAGAAGGCGTGCTACTCTTGCAAGAACTCAATCCCAATAAGCCTGTGCTTGAAGGCAAACCACTTCCATTGATTGAACTCAAAACACTCGACGGCAAAAAAATCACGAACAAAACGATGCGCGGCAAATATGTGCTCTTGGACTTTTGGATGTCGTGGTATGCACCGACGCTCGAAGAGCGCAGATTCATTGCCGATGCATATACTCGCTTCAAAAACAAAAACTTCGAGATTGTGAGCATTTCGTTTGACGATAAACCCGCCGATGCCAAAGCCTTTCTCGATAAACACCCCAATTTCAAATGGACACAATGCTTCGCCGAAAAACGCTACGAAAGCGACCTTGCTCGACGCCTCGATATTCAATCTGTCCCGTTTCCGATTTTAATCGCGCCCGATGGCAAAGTGCTCGCGCTCGGCGTGAGTTTAAGGCAGTATCAACTTGCAGAAACGCTCTCCAAATTTTTGAAATGATCACCGACCGCCTGAAAGCACAACTTGCCGATGCCTATTCGCTTGCGGAAGCCACCTACAAAATTGCAGGCTTTTCGCTCCGAATTATCAGCGTTGCCGATAGTTACGCCCTTCTCGACCGCATCTCGCATGAGGAGTTTGTCAAAGACGAGCAAATGCCGTATTGGGCAGAAATCTGGCCTTCGTCGTTTGTCTTGTCAAATCATCTTGTTGGAGAAATTGGCGTTGAGGGAAAGCAATGTATTGAACTGGGTGCAGGCGTTGGTGTGGTCGGAATTGCCCTGCGAAAAGCAGGCGCAAGCGTGATGGTTACAGACTACGCCACCGAAGCCTTAGACTTTATCAAACTCAATGCGCTTCAAAATGGCATTGCGCTCGATGAACGCTTCGAAGTGATGCAACTTGATTGGCGTGATATTCGTCTCGCCGAGCAGTTCGACCTTGTCTGTGCCGCCGATGTGCTTTACGAGCGGCGCAATCTGCTTCCGATTTTGCTTGCGATTGATAAACTCTTGAAGCCTAACGGCACAGCATATATCGCCGACCCACGCCGTCAAATTGCATCAGGCATTCTTGCTCTTGCCGAAGAAAATCAGTTCAGCGTTCATATCGCCTCGCGCCCGATTGAGTTCGGCAACAAGACGCTATCCGTAGATATTTACGCTTTCAAAAAATCTCCTTTGGCATAACGCCTTGTCACGCGGCTTGAACGGCACTTGGCTTGGGCATGCTTGTCGGATAAAGAATACAACTGACCTCGTGTGTCGGATTGCCTTCAATGCCTGCCAATTTCGGCACGGTCGTTTTACAACTCTCTTGCACTTTCGGGCAACGCGGGTGGAAGTAACAGCCAGTTGGCACTTTGGCGGGCGAAGGAATATCGCCGGTGAGAATAATGCGTTGTTTTTTCTTTTTCGGGTCAGGCTCGGGTGCGGCGGAAAGCAAAGCTTCGGTGTAGGGGTGTTTTGGGTTTTCGTAAAGGTCTTTGTAATCGGCGATTTCCGCAATTTTTCCCAAATACATCACGGCGACACGGTCAGAAATATGCTCGACGACCGAAAGACTGTGCGAGATGAAGAGATACGTCAATCCGAACTCTTGTTGCAAATCCATCAGGAGGTTGATAATCTGCGATTGAATCGAGACATCGAGTGCGGAAACAGGCTCATCGCAAACGATGAACTTCGGCTTGACCGCCAAGGCACGCGCAATGCCAATGCGCTGACGCTGACCGCCAGAGAACTCGTGCGGATAACGGTTGTAATACTGCTTGCGCAATCCGACAATTTCCAACAGGTCGCCGACTTGCTTTTGTGCTTCGTCGCCTTTGGCGATTTCGTGCACCTCGAGCACTTCGCGAAGCATCTGCCCAATGGTCAAGCGCGGGTTGAGCGAACTAAACGGGTCTTGAAAAATAATCTGCATATCCTTGCGCAATTTGCGCAGGTCGTCTTTGGGCAGTTTGGTTACGTCTTTGCCGTCGAAGATGACGCTTCCGCCCGTTGGTTCGATGAGGCGCAAGATGGAGCGTCCGGTCGTAGTTTTGCCGCACCCTGATTCGCCGACGAGTCCAAGCGTTTCGCCTTTTTTAATTGTGAAGGAAACATCATCGACGGCTTTAACATATCCGACGATTTTTGAAAAAAATCCTTTGCGAATCGGAAACCATGTTTGCAGATTTTTGACGACGAGCAAGTCAGGCGCGTTGCGCAAATCTTTTGCCATTTTGGAAAACCCTTTGAAGTGTGATTAGAGACTTTGCGGAGAGTTTAGGAGTTTTTAGGCAAAGAACAAAATAAGACTGCACGCGCTCGTAACATGGTGCTCATTTTCGGACAAACAAAAAAAGTGTTTGAGCGTCTTCAATTCGTGGGTTATCTTTTCATCTTGTCTCGCAAAAGTCTGAACTTCTTCGAGTTTCAATAACCTTAACTTCGTTGTAACAATGAGACGCTCTCTTTTCACCTTACTGCTGTTTGGTTTCTCGCTTCCGCTTCTCGCGCAAGATTCCATCAATGTTTTCTTTCGCTACAAAGCCACATCAGGCGCGTTGCGCGCTTTTCTTCCCGGCGCATTTTACGGCACAGGCAACCCAAACAACTGGGGACCGAATGTAAGCGGACAAATTGCTCCCAACGCCATTTCGCTCATGACCTTTGACTCCAACAACGGCTATTACTTCAAAATCATGCGTTTGCGCGTAGGCGGCGGCGACGCGACGCTTGGCGGACAGCCCGCTTATCAATACAAAATGCACGAGCATTACAACGCAAGCGGCTCGCAATGGCAGTGGTTCACTGACCCGATTAATCCCAACTCAATTCCGCCCGATAACAATTCGCTCGTGCGCGTTACACACCCAATGATTTTCCAGATTGAGCCGAACAATATCGGCGGACGCTTGGTTACTTCGGCATCTGTGCCTGTAACGGCAACCGTTGCCGCCAAAGATGATGACCCGATTAACCCTGCACAATCCCAAGTCTTTTTGAACGATACGCTCGTTACCACCTTTGGCGCATTTTACGATGCAACCCGTCAAGTTCTGAAAATTCCGTCGCTCGTTGCTCTTGGTGCCAACATTCGGAGCGGATTTAACAAACTCAAAATTGTTGCCGTTACGCAAAGCGGTGCCACACGCGCCGACTCGACGACCTTCCAAAAATTGCAAACGCCGCCCATCGTCAACGAACCCGTTCCGCCCGGTTTGAGAGACGGCATTAACTACAACAGTCCGACATCAGTTACGCTCGTGTTGCTTGCGCCTTACAAGCAATTCGTGTATGTGATTGGCGACTTTAACAACTGGGAACTGCGTCCCGAATTTTTTATGAAGCGCGATTCGCTCAAAGCCGATAGCGTGCGATGGTGGCTGACCATCAACAACCTCACTCCCAATCAAGAATACGCCTTTCAATATCTCATCGATGGCGAGTTGCGCCTTGCCGACCCATACACCGAAAAGGTTTTAGACCCCTTCGACGACGTCTTCATTCCACCAAACACTTACCCGAACTTGAAGCCTTACCCGACGGGACAAACAAGTTTTCAAGTCTCGATATTTCAAACCAACCAACAGCCGTATCAATGGGCGGTTACGAATTTTCAGCGACCCGATAAGCGAGACCTCGTCATTTACGAACTGCACATTCGCGATTACTTCGCCAATCCCAATCGCAATTTTCAAACGCTCATCGACACGCTCGAGTATTTCAAGCGAATCGGCGTGAATGCGTTGGAACTGATGCCAATTAACGAGTTCGAGGGCAATTCAAGTTGGGGCTATAATCCGTCATTTTACTTCGCGCCCGATAAATACTACGGCACAAAGTTCAATCTCAAACGCCTCATCGACTCGTGCCACGCCAAAGGCATTGCCGTGATTTTAGACATGGTGCTCAATCACTCGTTTGGGCAGTCGCCAATGGTGCGCCAATATGCGTCGGGCGATTACGGTCCGCCAACGACGCAAAACCTTTGGTTCAACGTGGAGGCGCGGCATCCGTTCAATGTCGGCTACGATATGAATCACGAAAGCAAATACACGAAAGAATTGGTCAAGCGCGTCAATGATTTTTGGCTGACGGAATATAAAGTCGACGGCTTCCGCTTCGATTTGTCCAAAGGCTTCACCCAAGTCAACTCCGGAAGCAACGTGGGATTCTGGAATCAATACGATGCTTCGCGCGTGGCAATTTGGAAGAAAATTTACGACGATATGCAAGCCAGATCGCCTGGCTCATACTGCATCTTGGAACATCTTTCCGACAACCCTGAAGAAACCGAACTTGCTAACTACGGAATGATGCTTTGGGGAAAGATGGTCGCCAACTACAACGAAGCCACGATGGGCTACCACGCGAATAACATCTCGAATTTGAGTTGGGGATATTTCGCTAATCGCGGCTGGTCGCAAAATGGATTGGTAACGATTATCGAAGACCACGACGAGGAGCGATTGATGTATAAGAACTTGATGTTCGGAAATTCATCAGGCACTTACAACATTCGCGACACTGCCACAGCACTCGACCGTATGAAAGCCGCTGGCGCATTTTTCTTCACCATTCCGGGCGCGAAAATGTTTTGGCAGTTCGGCGAACTCGGCTATCACATTAGCATCGATTTCAACGGGCGCACAGGCGAAAAGCCCGTCGGTTGGAACATCTTCAACGCGAATCCCAACCTTCGCGTTGCTCGCGAAAAGTTGATGAAGACGTGGGCGGCGATGGCAAAGATGAAAACCGAAAACATCGCCTTCCGCGAAGGCACACTCGCAATGGATGTGGCAGGCGCAGTTAAACGAATGAACATTTCGCATCCAACCTTGAATGTAACGGTCATCGGCAACTTCGATGTCATCCAACGCAGTGCCAATCCCAATTTCCAAAGCACCGGCACTTGGTATGATTTCTTTGAAGGCGATAGCATCACAGTAACGAACACGAGCGCACCGATTTCACTGCGTCCGGGCGGATTTAAAATCTACACCTCGCGCCGACTGCCACCGCCCGAACCGGGCTTGCTCAATACGCCCGAGCCATCAAGCACATCGCGACCGCAAACATTTGAACTGGCGCAAAACTTTCCGAATCCGTTTAACCCAACAACAGTTATCAACTACACGCTGGCGACAAATAGCATGGTGCGGTTGAAAGTCTTTGATGTTCTCGGACGCGAAGTCGCTACACTCGCCAATGAGCGCAAGCCTGCGGGTAACTACACCGTGCGCTTCAACGGCGCAAACCTTGCGAGCGGCGTTTATTTCTATCGGCTTGAAACCGAAACCTTCACAGCTACAAAGAAAATGATGCTGATTAAGTAGGCGTCGCGTTTGTGCTGAACTTGTGTTGAGAGAGGGGCGGGCAGAGGTTCGCCCCTTTTTTTTTCTCTTTTTTTTCTCTTTTGTTTCTCTTTGGCTTCAACATCTTTGCGCGAAGTTTGCGTATCTTTGCCGCCTCAAATTTTCAAACTCACTTGCATGCAACAGTTGGTTCAAAATTCGCGCTCGGGCACGATTAAAATTAAATCCGTTCCATCTCCGACCCTGAAAAGCGGAATGATACTCGTGCGCAACCTTTATAGCCTAATTAGTGCTGGCACAGAGCGCACGAAAGTTGACTTCGCCAAAAAGTCTCTGCTTGAAAAAGCACGCTCCCGCCCCGACCTCGTCAAACTCGTTTTGAAACAAGTCAAAGAACAAGGCTTATTGGAAACTGTCGAGCGCGCGTTCAACAAGCTTGATAGCGATGCGGCAATGGGCTATTCTTCCGCAGGCGTGGTGATTGAAGTCGCCTCTGACGTCGCGGATATTCGCGTCGGCGACTTGGTCGCGTGTGCAGGTGCGGGCTATGCGTCGCACGCGGAAATTATCGTTGTTCCCAAAAATCTCGTCGCTAAACTTCCCGCAGGCGTTTCGCCCAAAGATGCGGCATACACCACACTCGGCGCGATAGCCATGCAAGGCTTGCGCCAAACCTCACCGACACTCGGCGAAACCGTGCTCGTAACCGGCTTGGGGTTGGTTGGACTTTTAACCGTTCAACTGCTGAAAGCCAATGGCTGTCGCGTGGTCGGCACTGATGTTAATCCTGCCTCAATTCAACTTGCCAAAGAACTCGGATGCGACCTTGCACTCACTCGCTCTGAAGAAACCATCAAAGAGCAAATTCTCGGATTCACAAACGGCGACGGCGTTGATGCGGTCATTATCACGGCATCGACTTCTTCCAACGAGCCTGTTGAATTTGCCGCCGACGTCTTGCGCGACCGTGGCAGAGTGGTGATGGTTGGCGTTACGGGCATGAACCTTCCGCGCACGCCTTACTACATGAAGGAGTTGGAGTTCAAACTCTCGCGCTCCTACGGCGCAGGACGCTACGATGCCAATTATGAAGAAAAAGGTATTGATTATCCGATTGGCTATGTGCGCTGGACGGAGAATCGCAACATGCAAACCTTCCTGCAACTGCTCGCCGAGAAGAAACTCAACCTCGATAAACTCACGACGCACGTGTTTCCGATTGCGCAAGGCGAAGAAGCCTATAAACTCATCAGCGGTGAGCGCAAAGAGCGATACATCGGCATCTTGCTTGATTACGGCGACTTTCAACTCGGCTCAAATCTCCAACAAGAAATTTCAAAGAACGGTCGCGTGCGTGCAAAACAAACACCGTCGGAAATTCGCATCGGCTTTATCGGCGCAGGCAGTTTCGCGCAAGGGTTTTTGATTCCGGCACTCAAATCGCGCAATGTCGCGCTCGAAGGCGTCTGCACCGCAAGCGGACTTACGGCGGAAAATGTCAAGTCCAAGTTCGGTTTCCGCTATGCGACCTCGAGCGTTGACGATATTTTGAATGACGAACATATCAACGCCGTCTTCATTGCTACGCGACACAACCTTCACGCCGACCTCGTCGTCAAGTGCCTTAATGCGGGAAAGCATGTGTTCGTTGAAAAGCCTTTGGCAACAACAGAAGAAGATTTACAGCGCGTTATTGATGCATTTGAAAAATCTGATAAACAACTCTTGACGGGATTCAATCGCCGATTCAGCGAGCCTGTTCAAACCTTGAAGCGTTACTTCGGCAGTTTGAAATCGCCGATTTCCGTTCACTACCGCGTCAATGCAGGGTTTCTGCCCAAAGACCATTGGACGCAAGATTTGGTTGAAGGCGGCGGCAGGTTGATTGGCGAAGGATGCCACTTCATCGACACGATTCAATACCTTACAGGTTCAGAGCCGGTGCGTGTCTTTGCTGAACTCGTGCCGTCGGAAGTGCGCGAAAATTGGAACATCACGATTCGCTTTGAAAACGGAAGCGTCGGCGTGATTCAATATCTCTGCAACGGCGATAAACTTTACCCCAAAGAGCGCATTGAGGTTTTCGGCGGCAATCGCATTGGCATTATGGAAAACTTCAAAGAAGTGATACTTTCCGAGCAAGGTGCGAAGCGCGTGCGCGAGTTCGGCGGCGGCAAAGGACACAAAGAAGAAATCGCCGCGTTTCTTGAATCGATTAAAACAGGAACACCTGCGATTGACTTCCGTAGCCAAGTGCTGACGACCCTGGCAACCTTCCGCCTCAATCAAAGCATCGACAGCGGATTGCCAGAATCGATTTAACAGACTTGATTTAGCCGACTTGATTTAGCGTTTTGTCGAATTTAACTCATCACACCATCGCCAATGGCTTCTGAACGATATAAACTTTTTGTAGTGGACGACGATGCGACGTTCTGTCTCTTGCTCGAGAAAATTCTTTCGCGCGATTATCACGTCCTTACCTTTACCAATCCGATGGAAGCCGTCGAGCGCGTGGCGACGGAAAAGCCCGACCTGATTTTAAGCGATTACACCATGCCCGATATGAACGGGCTCGAGCTCACGCGCCTCGTCAAAGAGCGCTATCCGAAGTTGCCGATTATTGTTCTGACGGGCTACGGAAGCGTTGAATCGGCGGTGGAAGTCTTGAAAGCGGGCGCGTTTGATTATATGGAAAAATCCATCTCTGGCGGCGCGTCGTCGGCAAACTTCACCGTGCTTCGCACGCGCATTAGCAACGCGATTGAGCAAGCACGCACGAAACTTATCTCCGAGCAATACAAGCAAGAAAACGAGAAGTTGAAACGCAAATTCAAGCAGTTTCGCTCGACCGAACTCCTTGGTGCCAGCGAAGCCATTGAGCGCGTTCGCCGAATGATTGAGCAAATTGCACGCACAGATTCTACGGCGCTGATTTTGGGAGAGACCGGTACGGGGAAGAACGTTTCGGCAGAGATGATTCATCGGCTCTCCGCCCGTGCGGGCAAAGGCGAGTTCGTTGAAATCAACTGCGCCGCGCTTCCTGAAAACTTGCTTGAAGCCGAACTCTTTGGATACGAAAAAGGCGCATTCACCGATGCCAAAGAAATGAAAAAAGGCTTGTTTGAAGTTGCCAACAACGGCACGATTTTCCTTGATGAAATTGATTCCACCTCACCATTGGTGCAATCCAAATTGCTCACGGTTTTGGAAACCCGCAGTTTCAGGCGCATCGGCGGCAGTCAACCGATTTCCGTCAATGTTCGACTTATCTGCGCCACCAACGCTTCCCTCATCGAGAAAGTCCAACAAGGCAAGTTTCGCGAAGATTTGTTCTTCCGAATCAACGTCGTTTCGCTCACGATGCCGCCGCTTCGCTCGCTGGGCAACGACATTATCTTGATTGCGGAAATGTTCGTCAAACAGTTCTCCGAAGAAATGGGCAAACGCATCAAAGGCATCGCCGACGACGCCAAAAGCCTTCTGCTTTCGAACCAATGGCGCGGCAACGTGCGCGAACTGCGCAACGTGATGGAGCGCGCCGTCGTCTTCACCGAGAACGACCACTATGTAACGGCAAATGAACTCTCGCTTCTCGAGGAGCGCGCCGATACCGCGTGGATGACGACGCACGCCCCCGCCGAAAAGGCTTCTACTGAAAAAAGCACTGCTGAAAAAGTATTTGCGTTGCCAATGGGCAAATCGCTCGAAGAAGTCAAACTCGCCTACATCAAAGCCGTCTTGAAAGATTGCAATAATCATTACGCGGAAGCGGCGAAAATTTTGGATATTACGCCCAAAGCCCTTTGGGAAATTCGCAAACGATACAATCTCGAAGGCGAAGCCCCGTCTTCATCTTGAACGACTCAAACGAAAGGAACTCTGTCCCAATGACGAAAACCATCAACGTTTTTTTTCTCGCCGACGTCGTCGGACAGCCCGGCGTGGAAATCGTTTCGCGCTTGCTCAAAGGATACATTCAGAAGTATGACATTCACTTTTCAATTTGCAACGGCGAGAACGCCTACAACGGCAAGGGCATGAGCCTTGAAATCATGCACCAACTTCGCACCGCCGGCATTGATGTGATTTCAGGCGGCAATCACATCTGGGATAACTTCAAGTTTCATGAAATTCTGCGCAATGAAACCAACGTCCTGCGCCCGGCAAACTATCCGAAAGGCACTTACGGCACGGGCTTTGGCACATTCAATCTTCCAAATGGGTTAGGCAAAATCGGCGTGCTTAATCTTCAAGGCAGAACATTTATGTACACCATCGATTGCCCGTTTCGCACCGCAGATTGGGTCTTGGAAAAAATGAAGGGTGTTAAATACATCATTGTAGACATGCATGCAGAAGCGACCGCCGAAAAAGCCGCCTTAGCGTGGTATCTCGATGGGCGCGTTTCGGCGGTGATGGGGTCGCACTCGCACGTGCCGAGCGGCGACGAGCGCATCTTCCCAAAAGGCACGGGCTTTTGCACCGACGTCGGAATGACAGGACCCTACGACTCCGTAATTGGAATGGTCACCAAATCCGCCATCGACCGATTTATTTATCAAACGCCCCACAAATACGAATGCGCCAAAAACGACGTGCATCTGTGCGCAATGGTGATTAAACTCGATGCCGAAACAGGCAAATGCGTGCATTTGGAGCGCGTGATTTTTCCTGAATTTGTGAAGTCGACGCTGGGGCGTACACCTGAACCGAAGGAAGAAGTCGTGTCTTAGTCGTGCGCCATCGATGTCGGCGTTGTTTTTGACGAGATGCCTTGAAGTAAATAACCAAGCCAATGCCAATGCCACTCGACGAAATTCTCTTGCTGAACGACGACGCATGGCGCAAGCGCGACCAAGAGCCTCGCCTCGCTCTTGAACTTGCGCGAAAAGCGTCGGCTTTGGCTTCCCTGCATGGCGAACATCTCCAATATCTCGCCGCGCTCCGCACCGAAGCCCATTGCGCCTACTTGCTTGCGGACTACGACCGCGCGCTCGCGCTCGCTAAAGAACTCTTGCATCTCTCGGAAGAACAACGCGACGACGCTTTCATCGCCTTCGCGCTCAACACGTTGGGCAATTCGCACTTGCGCTGCGGACGCTATCACGAAGCCCTGAGCTACCTCTTCCGCACGCTCGGATTGAGGTTGCAATCCAAAGACCATCGCGGCGAAGCCGCCGTCTTGAACAACATCGGGAATGTTTATTATCACCTCTCCGATTACAAATCCGCCCGCGATTACTATCAGCGAAGTTTAGACCTAAAAAAATCGCTCGGCGACAAAAAGGGCGAAGCCAATTCCTACACCAATCTGGGAATGGTGCATCACCTCTTGAGCGATTATCCCAAAGCGATTGAGTCGCATCAAAACGCGATTGCGCTCTATCACGAACTTGGCGAACTGCGCGGACTTTCGCACGCGCTCAACAATCTCGGCAACGTGCAACGCGACGTCGGCGAATACAACGCCGCTCTCGAGACGCATTTCAAGTGCCTTTCGCTGAAGCGCGACATTCACGACAAACATGGCGAAGCCCTCGCGTTGCTCAATCTTGGTCGAACTTCCGAAAAGCAAGGCGACCTTGCCCGCGCAATGGAGTATCTGGCGAAATCAAAAAGCCTTGCCATTGAACTCGGCGACCGCCAAACCGAACTGCTCGTCTTGGAGCGCGACGCCGCCATCGCCGAACTCAAAGGCGACTTCGAAGACGCGGTTTCAACCCTGCTTCGCGCGCTTTCGCTCTCGGAAGAATTGGGCGCACGCTCCGATACGCTCTCGTGCTTTCATCAAATCGGCAAACTTCAACGCCTAACGGCGCAATTCACGTCGGCGTTGGAGTATCATCAAAAAGCCTTGCTGTTGGCGCAAGAACTCGGCGAGCGCGAAAACGAAGCGGACGTCTTGCGGGAAATCGGCACGGTCTATTTTGCGATGAACGATGCCGTGAATGCGACGAAGTATTTGTTTCAAAGTTTAGAACTTGCAGAGCGATTGGAAAATCGTGCGCTAATTGCCGACGCACTTTGCGCCATCGGCGACATCGCCCAACAGCTTGGCGACACGGAACGCGCCGAAGCCTGCTACACCAAAAGCCTTGAACTCTACGACGCCATCGGGCACGGCTTGCGTCATACTGAAACGTCGTATCGTTTAGGATTGCTCCGACTCTCGCAAGGACGATTGAGCGACGCTGATTCCATCTTCAACGACGCGCTACGTTCAGCCGAATCGCTCGGCGCGAAACTTTTGCAATCCGACCTCTACGCCGCGCGCGCGGAAATCGCCAAAGCGCAAGGCGATTTAGAGCGTCATCTCAAATTTCAACGCAACGCCGCAACGCTCAAAAACGACGTCGTCAATGCCTCAACCTTGCTTCGAATGAAGTCGCTTCTTGATGCGCGCGAAACGCGCGAGTTGTCCAAATCGCTCAACGCCGCGCATGCTTCGGCGTTTCAATCGTTGTTGCAAAAAGCGCAAGACCGCGCCTCTGAAAAAATCGTCGAGCATCGCCCTCCCGTCGTCCAAGCCTTGCCGCTTCATTCGCATCAGGTCGTCATTCAAACCTTTGGCGCGTTTCGCGTCTCGATTGACGGGCGCGAACTTTCTAGCGAGGTTTGGAAGCGCAAAAAATCGCGCGACGTCTTTAAGTTCTTGCTCGTTCATTACAAGCAAAGCGTTTCGGTCGAAACGATGCTGGACGCGCTTTGGGGCGCGATTACCGAAAGCAACAAGAACCTGTTGCTCACGGCGATTTCGCACGTTCGAAAAGCCATTGAGCCAACCAAAACGCCGCTCTTTCTGCAAAGCCTTGATAAATCATATCGATTGGATTTCGGAGACGGGGCGATGATTGATTTCATCGCGTTTCAATCGCACATCAAATCAGCGAGAAGCAGTCAGGGCGACGCGGCGCTCGCCTACTACGAACAAGCAACCGCGCTTTACAAAGGAAAATTTTTGGCGGAAGACGAAACGGAGGAATGGACGACGTTTCTGAGAGAGAGTTTAAGCGACGCGCATCTTTCAGCCCTGATTGCGCTCGCGCGCGCCGCGCTCGATTCGCATCAACTTGACCTTGCGCTCGATTACGGCAAAACGCTTGTTGCGCTCGACCGCACACTCGAAACGGGCTACGACGTTCAGTTTCAAGTTTTTCAGAAACGCGGGCAATTCGCCGACGCGCAGAAACTTTACGCCCAATGTCAAGAAGCGTTTAAGAAGGAATTGGGGATTGCGCCGCCCAAGCGATTTCAGAAGTTTTTGACTTCGTAACTTACGCCGCCGATGGCGAGGCAATGGCGCGGTGCGCGTCAATCAATCGGACGAGTGCTTCTTTTGCCGCGCCCGTTTCCAACGTTTCTTTGGCTTTCTCGAAGCCTTGTTGCATCGTTTCGGCTTTTCCTCCGACATAAATCGCCATGCCGCTGGCGTAAATCGCCGCGTCCCGCTTGGCTTCGGGAGCGCGATTCTCCACGATTTCCCAAACCGTGTTCACGCTTTCTTTTAGCCCGCCGCCTTGCAACTCTTCCAATCGCCTGCGCTTGAATCCGAAGTCTTCAGGGTAAAGCGTGTAGCTCGTTACGGAGGCGTTTTTGAGTTCCGAGACGTAGGTTGCGCCGCAGATGTTCGGCTCATCGAGCGAGACGCCCTCTTTCGTCGCGCCATTGACAACGACGCAATGCTCTGCGCCGCGCTGACGCAAAACTTGGGCGAACATTCCCGTGAGTTCCTTGTCATAAACGCCGACGAGTTGTCGGCTCACCAACGCGGGATTGGCGAGCGGACCGACCATATTGAAAATCGTGCGAATCCCTAACTCGCGCCGTGCTTGCGCCACCGATTTCATCGACTTGTGGTAATTCGGCGCGTAAAGGAAGGCGTAATTCGTTTTGTCGAAAATCGCCTTCGTTTGTTCAGGCGAGAGCGCGATGTTGATGCCTAACGCCTCGAGCACGTCGGCACTGCCGCATTGGCTTGAAATCGAGCGATTGCCATGCTTGGCGATTTTCACGCCTGCCCCGTTGGCGATGATGGACGCAACGGTCGAGATGTTGAACGTGCCGCTCGCGTCGCCGCCCGTGCCGCACGTGTCAATCGCTTCGGGGTGCAGGTCGATTTTCTCGACGTGATTGAGGAGCGCATTGACCGCGCCGTAAATTTCTTCTATCGTCTCGCCTTTCTGACGAAGCAACACGAGAATCGCCGCAATGACCGCATCGGAGGCTTTTCCCGCCATTACGTCGTTCACCATCGTTTCCATTTGCGCGCTGGTCAGATTCATTCCGTTGATGAGGGCGACGACGGCTTCTTTCGGAGTCATTTACTTCAAGCGTTTGAGTTGTGAAATCACTTCATCACACTCATCGTAGGTGTTGTAGAAGTGAGGCGAAAATCGCAAATAATTTTCTCGCAACGAAATCTCGATGCGCCGCTCCGACAACGCTTTGAACGCGCCTTCGGCATTCGGAAAATTTTTGACGGAGACAATCCCTGAACGATTCGCGCGCGAAGGGTTGCACAGCGGCTCAAACCCATTGTCAATCAAGCGATTGGAGAGATATTCGGAGAGCGACAAAATTTTCTCTGAAACCGCATCGAGACCGATTTCCTCAAAGAGTTCAAACGCGGCGTTCATTCCAACAAGCCCTATCCAGTTGTAGGTGCCGAGTTCGTAGCGCGACGCATCTTGTTTGAGTGGCTTGTCGTGATAAGAAAAATCCCACGCCTCCTCCACGCTGAGCCAGCCGACGAACACAGGATTGAGGCGCGCGAGAAGTTCGTCGCTGAAATACGCCACGCCTGTGCCCATCGGCGACATGCCCCACTTGTGCGCGCCCGCCGCTAAAAAATCGACTTTCCTGCAATCAATCGGCATTGCGCCTAAAGCTTGAATCACATCTATCGAGAGCAAACAATTTTTTCGCCGACAGACTTCCGAAAGTTCATCAAGGTTCAAGCGAAACCCCGAGAGAAACTGCACGTAACTTAGCGACACGAGGCGCGTATCGGGCGTTATGTTTTTTTCAATCTCATCTATTCGAATTTCTCCGTCGTGGTCTTTCAAAAAATCGATTTCAACGCCCAATTTTCGCAGAGCGAGAAAGGGCTGAACGTTGGACGGGAACTCGCGCTCGTAGAGCAAGATTCTATCGCCGCGCCGCCACGTCAAGCCTTGCGCGAGCAGGTTCAAGCCGTAACTCGTGTTGGGAACGAAGGCGAGATTGCGCTCGCGGGCGTTGAGCATTCGGGCAAGCCGCGCGCGTAGGGCGTTGAGCGTGGGCATCAAGGTCGTGAAATAATTTTCCACGTCGGTTTCGCTTCGCTCTTTGAGGAACGCTTCAATCGCCGATACCACGCGGCGCGACAAGGGCGAAACGGCGGCATGATTGAAGTAAATGCCGCACTCCGCGCTTGGAAACAACGCTCGCGCCGACTCCGTATCTAATTGCGCCTCTTTCACCATTTAGTTTTCTTGTTGGAAGTTCTCTTTTGAAAATTCCTCCTTTGGATAGACGCGCTCGTAACTGACCGCGCTCGGCTTTGAACGCATCAGCGGCTTGACTTTCGCCCAAGTGGACTTGAAGAGTTCGCTCTGGCGATAGGATTCCAAATGCTCGCGAGAATCCCAAACGCTGTATGTCGTGAAGGAATGCGCGTCGTCGATTTCTCGATACAGTTCCAATCCCTTGCACCCTTCAAACGCGCGAATGTGGCGGTTCATCTCTTCGAAAATCGCGAGAAACCGCTCGCTCGTTTCGGGAGAGAAGTGCATTCGGACAAGGCGAATAATCATCGTTCAGGAATTTTATGGCATTACCGCAACCTTTGCTTTGACGGGCTTTCGCGGGAGCTTCTCGTCTCGCATCGCGGCGTGATAGACGAATGTGGCGACGATGATGGCATTATGCTTCATATCCTCTTCGACGAAGCGCTCGTAAGTGTCCATATTGGAGTGGTGTGTCCAAGTGCCGTATTCCATTGGGTCTTGAATGAATTGGAATCCGGGAAGCCCAATCGCGTCGAAGGAAAGGTGGTCGGTGCCGCCCGTGTTGGAAAGCGAAACCGTCGTGGCGTTCCACTCTTTGAACGGCTCGAGCCATGCGCGGAAGATGGGACGGCACTCTGCGTTTTGTTGAAGGTAGATGCCGCGAATATGCCCGCCGCCGTTATCGACGTTGAAGTAGCCTGAAAACTTTTCGTAGTCGCGCGTTACGCGGAGCGTGTCATCGCCTTTGCCCTCGTCGCTGACGGCAAGGTAATCGGGCGTATTGCCGAAATGCTTTTTGACGTAGGCGGCGGAGCCAAGCAACCCTTGCTCTTCACCCGACCATAGCCCGATGCGAATGGTTCGTCGTGGCTGAACACCAATGGCTTTTAAGAGACGCACGGCTTCCATCATAATGGAACTGCCTGCGGCGTTGTCGGTCGCGCCCGTTCCGCCGTGCCACGAATCCAAGTGCGCGCCGAGCATCACGATTTCGTCTTTCAAATCCGTGCCTTCGATTTCGGCAATCGTGTTGAAGCATTCGGTTGCGTCGTAGGTTTCGACTTCCATATCCAACTCCAATTCTACCTTGATATTTTTTTGGAGCAGTCGGTAGAGCCGTCCGTAGTGTTCGGGGTTGAGCGAAATTTGTGTGAGCACTGTGCCATCTTTGGTGCGATAGGGACGCGGGCGGTCGCGCCAATTCTGACTTGGTGCAACCGGCATTGACGCATTAGAGAGCGCGATGGAGCCCGCGGTTCCGCGATAGGTTAAATCCAAAACGGCAAGCGGCTTTTCATCGAAGAGAAATTGCATGCGAAGGTAGTTGAGTTGCTGACGCTTCAAGGCTTCGGGCGACATTTGAAATCGCTCTTTTGACGGGGCGGCGACGGTGGCGTTGGCAAGTCCCAACAGCGATTCTGCATCGTGCCGCTTGGCAATGGGCTTATCGTTGAACTTCGGCGGTTCATAGTCAGAAATCATCACAAATTTGCCGCGCAATTTGCCTTTGTATTTTTTGAAATCGTCTTCATCTTTAACATCGAGAAAAATCACTTCGCCCTTGCCGCGCTTGCCTTCCGACCATGCTTTCGGAAACGACATCACAGGAAAAGTTGTGAAGGGCGTTCTTGCGGTCAGCGCATATCGCTTCAATTCCCAACCTTTGCCAAAGGGCGACCACACTTCCAAGCGCGCGTTTTTCAGCCCCCACTTCTCGAACTGCGACTTTGTCCATTCGTTTGCGCGGAGCAGTTGCTTTGAGCCTGTTAGGCGCGGACCGTAGACATCGGTGAGCATGCTGGCGATTTCCATCACTTGCGAGCGGTTCAAGCCTTCGTCTTTGAGTTTGGACACTACGGCGGTATCGACAGGCTCTTGGGCGCTTGCGATTTGAATTGAGAAGAGAAGCAGAACGATGATGATGCGTTTCATTGAATTGTCTTTGTTGGTTTGTTAATGTTCAGGTTGAGTTTTTCGCACGAAGACGCTCAATATCCGATTTCCGTCGAGCTTTTCAATTTCAAACTCCAAATTGGCGTATCGGACGCGCTGTTTTTCGTCGGGGATTTCGCCCGTGAAGTGCAGAATGAATCCGCCCAACGTGTCATAACTTTGCTCGTCTCCCGCTTGGAATTCCGAGAGCGGTTTGCCCAAAATTTCACTGGCTTCTTCAAGCGAAATGCTGGCATCGAACCAAACCGAGCCATCGTTGAGGGTTTTGTGAAGCGGCGCTTCTGTTTTGGCGGCAGGTGAAAGTTCGCCGACGATTTCTTCAATGACGTCTTCGAGTGTGGCAATCCCTGCTGTTCCGCCATATTCATCAACCACGACAGCAAGGTGCATGCGGGTTTTTTGAAACTCGCGCAACACATCGTCCAAATGCTGCGTTTCGGGCACGAAAATCGGCTGACGCACAATTTTAAGCCATTGCTCTTTATCAAATTTTTTGCGCGTGTTCATATACTTGACCAAATCTTTGACATAAATCACGCCCAAAATATGGTCGAGGTTTTCTTCGTAAAGCGGCAAGCGCGAGCGCTTGGTTTTAATCACAAGGTCGATTGCTTCTTGAATTGAAGTCTCTACATCAATAGCAATGATGTCGGTGCGCGGGGTCATGATTTTGCGCACGGGCTTTTCGCGAAAATCCATCACGCTATCAATCAGGCGTTTTTCGGTTTGCTCTAAATTCGCCCGCTCGATGCCGAGTTCGGCGATGACTTGAATTTCCTCGTCAGAAAATTCTTTTTTGCCGCGCACTTGCACTTTCAATCTAATCACCAACGCTTCTAAAAACTTCGAGCCTTGAATCGCCGCTTCGGTGAAAGGATAAAAGAGAATTTGAAAAAAACTCACGACGCGCACCGCACGCACCGCAACCGATTCAGGGTGCTTTGCCGCAAAGGTTTTGGGCGCAATCTCTCCAAAAATTAAAATGATAAACGCCATCGCAACCACCACGAGCGCAAGCGGCATGGCACTTCCTTCAAGGTACAACGCTTTTTCTTGAATCCATCTTTCAGTAAACGAAACCGCCGTTATGACAAGTGCGGCATTGGCAAGCGTATTGCCAATCAGCATCGTCGCCAAAAGCCGTCTCGGAGTTGCAAGCAATGATTGAATTTTTGCAAACACGGCGTCGCTTGGTGCGTGCTCATTGATGATGGTGTTTTTTAGCGAAAAAAACGCAACCTCGCTGGCAGAAAAAAACGCGGAAAATCCAAGTAGAATCGGAAGGGCAATAACCAGCGGTGCGTAACTCAAAAGAAACTCTGATAAGTCTATATCCATCAATTCTCGTGAATGTCGTTCTGCCCCATTGATCCAAGCCCATCGGCAATCGGCGCAACAAAGGCGATTGATGCAAAGTTAATCGTCATAAAGTTAATTTATGCCCTCATGAGAAGTTATTTTAAGAATGGTGAAACTTTTTGCAAATAAATGTTGTAACAACATTTGTTTTAACATTAATTTGTTTTTTCAAACACCATTTTCATTCTACACATGAAAACATCACTTGCTTCTTTTTTGGTTGCGCTCTTCATTTCCGTTGGCATCAATAGTGCGTCTGCGCAAAGCACTTGGACGATTGACGGCTCACACTCCGATGTCTCGTTCAACGTCTCGCACCTTGTCGTTTCAGAAGCGACGGGGAAGTTCAAGAAGTTCAGCGGCGAACTCAAAGCCAAGAACGATGATTTTACCGACGCTGAAATCGCGTTCTCGATTGACGCTGCCAGCATCAACACCGAAGATGAAAAACGCGACGGACATTTGAAAAGCGCGGACTTCTTCGATGTCGCAAAATATCCGACGATAACATTCAAAAGCAAGTCGTTCAAAAAAATTGACGGCAATAAGTATAAACTCGTCGGTGACCTCACGATGCACGGCGTAACGAAGACCGTTGAGCTCGATGCCATTTTCAAAGGCACGGCTAAAAGCCCTTGGGGACAAACCGTCGGCGCGTTCAAACTCTCTGGCGCGGTCAATCGAGTTGATTTCGGATTGACTTGGAACAAGACGCTCGACAACGGCGGCTTGCTTGTCGGCGAAACCGTGAACATTGCCGCCAACATTGAAGTCGTCAAGAAGTCGTAACGGCTTGCTTACCAACTGCTTTATCATAACACGATTTTCTGCCTCAATGGTGAAACGCTTTGCCATTGGGGCAGAACGAAACGAGAAAGGAATAAGCAAAATGACCGCCGTTGCAAAAAAGAGCGCATCTGTAAAAATCGTCTACCCGATTCAATCCGTTATGGAAGGCGAAGGGTTTGTGGTTAATCGTGCATTTCCGCGTCGCGGGCTTTCTTTTATCGACCCGTTTTTGCTTTTAGATGAACTTCCGCCGCGCGCGCTTCTTCCTGGCGAAGCCAAAGGCACGCCGCCGCATCCACACAAGGGATTTGAGATTTTGAGCTATATGCTTAAAGGCGCGATGACGCACGAAGATTCGCTTGGAAACAAGGCGACGCTCAACGAAGGCGACGTGCAATGGATGACGGCAGGGCGAGGCATCGTGCATAAAGAACAGCCTTCCGACGACCTCAAGCGGAATGGCGGCATTTGGCACGGCTTTCAAGTTTGGATTAATCTGCCTGCGGCGAAAAAGAACATCGCGCCTGGCTATCAAGAAATCCGCTCGTCGGAAATTCCAACTTACAGCGGCGCAGGGTTTTCCGTTAAAATTCTTGTTGGAAGCGCGTTTGGAGTCGCCTCTCCGATTCAGCCGCGCACGCCCGTCGAGTATCATCATTACATGCTTGAACCGCGAGCGTCGGTAGAGATTGCCGCGCATCAAGACCATAACTCGTTCTTCTACCCGCTTTCAGGAGCGTTCCAAATCGGAACCCATTTGATTGAGCGCGGAATGTTGCCCGTCTTGGAAAAAGATGGCGACCGCGTCACGCTCGTCAATCCGTCGGAGCGCGACAACGCGGAGTTTATCTTCTTTTCAGGCAAGCCGCTCAACGAACCCGTTGCGCGTTATGGTCCGTTCGTGATGAACAGCGAAGCGGAGTTGGAGCGCGCTTTCTACGAGTTTCAGGCGGGACAAATGGGCGCGCTCGCCGAGTAACTGTTCTTGAAACGTTCTTTCAATTTCTATTATGTCCAACGCAAAACATTTGATTCAGGAAGTTCGCCATCTGCTTTCAGAGGGCAAATCGCTCTATGAAGCGCAAAGCCTCGTCCATCAAAAGCGCGGTTTGATTTTGCCGCTCTCGCTGTTAGAACGCCTTTCGCGCGCTGAAGCGGAGGAGTAAATTTCTTTCAACGGGCGCAAAAACTTTGATGAGATGAAATTCGTTGTATCTTTCGCGAATTCTATCAACAAAAAAACTTTGCGCCGTTTCCTCAATCAAACAAGCGGCGAGAGATGTTCACAAATATGAGACTTGAAGATGAAATTAAGCAGACGAAGCCGTTTCAAGACGAGTTTCAAAAGTTGGAGGTCAATCTCATCTATACGTTTCATTGGCTTCAAGCGCGAGTCGCAGAGCGGCTCGAAGGCACGGACATTACGCTTCAGCAATACAACATTTTGCGCATTTTGCGCGGGCAGTATCCCAACCCTGCCACCATTATGCTTCTCAAAGAGCGAATGCTCGACCGAGAATGCGATGCGTCTCGTCTAGTTGACCGATTGGTTCAGAAAGCCCTCGCGTCGCGCACTTTGTGTCCTGACGACCGCCGCAAAGTCGATGTGCTCATCACGCAAAAAGGGTTGGACTTGCTGAAAATGATTGACAAACGCGAGAGTTTTCTCAAACAACACGCAACTTTAAGCGAAGCCGAAGCAAAAACCTTGAATGCTCTGCTCGATAAACTGCGAGGATAATCTCTCTCGAGAGTTTATCTCTCGAAAGTTTGTCTCTCAATAGGTCGGCTTTTCAGCAGGCGGAATGTAGTGGAAGAAATCGCGATAAAATCGCTCCGTGTAAGCGTTGAGCAGTTCCAAAACGCGCTCGCGGCGTTCAGATTTCACGATAAGTCCTGCGTGATAGGGTTTGTGCATTTTCCAATACACTTCGGGGTGGTTGTAGCCTGATAAATCTGGCCATTCTTGCTTTGCGAGCGACACCATCAATCCTGCGTAGTTGCGCTTGACTTCGGGGACTTTGTATTTTGTGCCTTGCGCTTCAAGTTTTGCCCACTCTGCCCAGAGATTTATTCCTGTTGCCGCTTCGACGAGTTCGACGATGTTCGCGCCGCCCACGCGCGCCGATGTTTCAAGAAAATAAAACTTTCCATCTTGCCCTTTAATAAACTCCGTATGTGAAACGCCAATGTTATGCCCCATTGATTTCATGACTTGCTCATTGAGCGCGAGCAAGGCTTGTTCATCGGCAGAGCCGTATTCCATCGTGCGCGTCGTGAAGACTGCGCCTTGATGCGCCACGTCCATCGGTGGCTTGCCGTATTCGCTGGCAATCGCGAAAATCACTTTCCGATTTTGAATGATAGAATCGACATGATAAACATTGCCCGGAACATATTGCTCCATCAAGTAGAACGACTGCCTATCACCGAGTTTATCTAATGCACGCCACATTTCCTCTTCGTTATGCACTTTGATAATGCCCGCCGCAGAGGCGGCAGAGCGAGGCTTGATAAGATGCGGAAATGGCACGCGCGAAATGTAGTCTTTGATGTCGTTGTAATTCAAAACGTGCACGAACTCGGGGACGGACACGCCGTCCTCTTTGGCTTTGGTGCGCATCGCGAGTTTATCGCGGAAGTATCGAGCCGTCGTATCACCCATGCCGCCGATGCGCAAGTGTTCGCGAAGAGCCGCCGCCACTTCCACATCGTAGTCGTCAAGTGCGACGATTTTATCAATCTTCACGGTTCGTGCCAAGTAGCTCACGCCGAAAATCACATCTTGGCGATTCCACTCCTTGTTGTTGTCAGGAATGTAAAAAATCTCGTCAATGAAGTCGCGAGGCCAATCGGCATGTTCAAGGCTTTTAGAGGTGAGTAGAATCACGCGGCACTCTTGCCGCTTTGCTTCACGCAGGAACTCTTGCCCTTTTTCATAACTAGCAAGGCATAGAAAGGTCAGGGATTTAGACTTCGGCATAATGGTTTGATGTTGTTTTGTTAATAGCGATAGTTGGAGAAAGATTCAATTTTTGCGCTTCATTTGCAAATTCAAAAAAACCGCGCGCGCTGTGTGGGGGTAACAGCGAAGCACGGTTGTGGTTGTAATTCGAGTTCGGCAGGAGGAGTTCGACAGGGGATAAAAAGCAAACAACAGAAAGCAAGTAGGCGAGAGCGTCGGCAACTTGCCCGACATCTCGTCATTGCAAAGAACTTTGCGGGAGTGCTATTTGAAGGGGAACCTTAAAAGCCGTTTTTCGTCAGTCTGTTACACAAGGGGCAGGGGAGGACTGACTGATTGCTACAATGCAAATATCGGATATTTCAAGGGGATTGAGTTATTCCGATTGTTACATTTTTATGATAGGATTGTTACGTTTTTGCACTTTTAGTAGCAAATTCAGACGGCGATACCCCGAAACGCTCTTTGAATCGCTTTGAGAAGTAGCTGTAGTTTGTGCCAAACCCGACTGTAATGCAGACTTCGGCGACGCTCATTTTGCCTTGTTGCAACAGTTGCGCCGCACGCCCCAAGCGAATAGATGAGATAAATTCTATTGGCGCAAGCCCGACAAGAGATTTGAGTTTTCGAAAGAGTTGAACGCGAGAAAGGAAGACATCAAACGCCAAGCGGTCGACGGTGTAGGTTTCATCGGCTAAGTGTTTTTCAACCATTGCGCGCACTTTGGTCAGGAAGGGGTCTTCTTTGGGCAGTGCTGGTTGGGTCGCATTCGTCGGCACTTGGGTGAGTTGGCGAAAGAAGGCTTCGCGCAAGGCTTTGCGCTGTGAGAGCAGGTTGCGTACTCGCGCCGAAATTTCCTTGATGTTGAAGGGCTTGTGAATATAGTCATCGGCACCCACTTCGAGCCCTTGCAACTTATCGTCGAGTTCGTTTTTGGCAGTAAGCAAAATAATCGGAATATGACTTGTCGCATTGCGCGTCTTAAAGACTTTGCAGAGCGTATAGCCGTCCATTCCATTCATAACAACGTCGCTGATAATCAAGTCAGGAATGCTCTCTTCGGCAATTCGCAAGGCTTCTTCAGCGCTCACGGCTTCACGCACTTCAATCTGCCCTGATTCAAAATGTTGCTTGAGCAATTGGCGGACGGCATCGTCGTCTTCCACAATCAAGATGACTTCTTTGTCGCTCTCCGACTTTTCTTCTTCTTCTTCTGTGAGTTTATCGATACTCGCATTGTCAAGCAATGCTGTGTGAAGTTCTGACGCTTGAGCAAGTAGGGATTGGAGTTGCTCACGGTGCGCCATTTCTACTTTGCTGGTTTCAGAAAAGGCTTGGTGCAAAGCGCAAAGTCCCTCGTGCAAACTGGCAATCTTTTTGGCAATCTCGAGAATGTGCAGTTGCATATTCAAAACCTTCAAATTTGAATTATACACGCTGTCTGCAAAACTCAATGCGCATGTTGAACGTTCAGGTGGAGGCTTTTGCTGGCGCGCTTATCGGACGGAAATCATCTTGAACTTTGAGATGCTTTTGGATTTGAGTCCATAGAAATATAGCCCTTGTTTTAATCCCAATTGATTACAATCAAATGAATAGAACCCTCGCGATTTTCGTTCATTAAAGACCGTTAGAATTTCCTTCCCGTAAATATCGTAGATCTTCATGGTGGCGTGTTCTACTTCGTCATGCGGCGCGAAGTTGAATTTGATGGCGGCTTTATTTTTCAGATGCGGAGGCTTGGGCTGATGCGCCATGTCGGGAAGGTCGTGAATAATCTGATGCTTATTCAATCCAAAAAAATAATAGAGCATTTCGGAGAGCCTGCCGCGCCAATTTCCCCACGAGTGGCTTTCGTTGGTTTCGCGATAGTAGAGCGCGTAGTTATTCTCGATAAA
Source organism: Candidatus Thermochlorobacteriaceae bacterium (assembly GCA_029263855.1). Taxonomy (GTDB): domain Bacteria; phylum Bacteroidota; class Chlorobiia; order Chlorobiales; family Thermochlorobacteraceae; genus JANWWM01. Next base: position 57,260 of record JAJUFC010000009.1, read on the forward strand.
GAGGTCGCGCATTTCGCGCGTTTTCTGAAGCGAATCGTAAATGACACCAGTCGAGAGATAGATTTTAAGCGGCAGATGCTTCGCCTTACGATACATCGCAAACAGTTCAGGCTTGTTCCAAAACGACGGCGATTGTATCGCAAGCAAGTGAAAGTAACTGGAAAACGCCACACCGAAATAGCCTGCACATAAACCGCCCATTGATGTTCCCAAAATGACGCGCGCTTTCGGGCTGGGGTTGGTTTTGTAAGTTGAATCAATCTTTGGAATCAATTCTTCGGTGATGAATTTGCCAAAGGCTTCGTTCATCGGATATTCTTTCAGGCGGCGATTTTCGCTTTTGTTTCGCGGATTGCGCGGGTCGATGAACACGCACATCACAGGCGCGATTTTTTTATCGTGAATTAAATTATCAAGTGTGATGCGCAGTGCCCCTTGTTCGTCGTCCAAGTATTCGTAGCCGTCGGTGGCGTAGATGACGGGCAGTTTTTGTTGTCGGCGATAAGAATGAGGAAGATAGACGACGTAATCAACCTCATAGCCCAAGTGTTGACTTTGAATGGTGGAGTGATGCAGTGAGCCTTTTTGCACGTCGTCGCGTAGCAAAGTTTCCGATGGAAATTCGTAATCGGGCATGCGTAGTTCGGAGCTTTTGCCGAATCCACTTTTGCAGGTATGCGGGTTCATGGGGTCGAGCATCCAATTTCCATCAACAACGATTTTGTAGTCAATGCGGGCATTGCGCGGCAGTTCGCGCTCTAAAATCCACATATCGGATTTTCCGACGCGCTCACCTTGCGGATTGATAGAGCGTGCATTTCCCCACGCATTGAAATCGCCTTGCCATTGCACTTGCTTTGCTTCTCCTTTGTAGAGAAACGCAACGCGCGGACCGAGTTTGAACGGCACTTGTTCAGTTTTGCACAAGGCAACCCAGAGCGCGTCGCACAAACCTACGCGCAGCTCGCTCTCGCGCAATGATGCGATTGAAAACAGGGATTCACGAAAATCGAAGTATGAATGAAAGGGCATTCAGCGATTGAATTTGGTTTTTGAATTGAGGCACGAAATTTAATAACGATTTTGCCAACAAGATGCAGGAAAGGGTTTTGGCTTTCTTTTTCCTTTTTCGCGGCGTATCTTTCTCGACATTTTTTCAAAAACCTTTTCATTTATGAGCGAACAAAAATCTTACGGACTTCTCAAAGGCAAAAAGGGCATCGTGTTTGGACCGCTCGATGAGAGTTCAATCGGGTGGAGCATTGCGCTTGCCGCACATCGCGAAGGTGCGGAACTTGCGATTTCCAACATCGCCATCGCGCAGCGCGTCGGAAAAGTCAATCAACTTTGCGAAATGCTTTCCGCTCCGTTCATTCAAGCCGACGCGAGCAATTACGACGAGCTTTTCAAAGGCTTCGGCGAACTCAAAGAGAAATTCGGAAAGATTGATTTCATCGTTCACTCCGTCGGAATGTCGCAGAACATTCGCAAAGAAAAGGCTTACGACGAACTCAACTACGAGTGGTATCAAAAGACGCTCGATGTGTCGGGCTTGTCGCTTCACAAAATCATCACGGCGGCATTGAAGCAAGACATTCTGAACGATTACGCCAGCATCGTCGCCCTTACCTACATCGCGGCGCAACGCGCTTATTCAGGCTACACGGATATGGCGGACGCGAAAGCCTTGCTGGAATCTATCGCGCGCGGTTACGGACAAACGTTGGGCAGAAAGGGAATCCGCATCAACACCGTTTCGCAAAGCCCGACCTACACGCGCGCGGGAAGCGGCATCGAAAATTTTGACCTGATGTATGAACACGCACATCTCCTCGCGCCGCTCGGTAACGCTACGGCAGAAGAATGCGGAGATTATGTCGTAACGCTTCTTTCCGACCTGACGCGAAAGGTTACGATGCAAAATCTTTACCACGACGGCGGATACAGCTCGATGGGCTCTTCGCTTCCGATTTTGCGCATAATGCACGAAGCCTTGCAGAACGACGCACTCGTCGCCAAGTCGGGTTTGGAAGACGTGTTGCCGCCGCACCTCAAAGGCGGAAAATGGAAAACGAAGAAAGAAGGATAAATGCAGTCGCTCAAACAACTCACGCCTGCGCCGCTCACGCTCATTGATGTTGGCGCGCGCGCCGGCATTAACGCGCGTTGGACGAATTTGCTCCCCAAGTTCCCGCTGCGCATCATTGGCTTTGAACCTGACGAAGCCGAGTGCGCCGCGCTCAACGCCAAAGGCGACGCATTCGTGAAGTATTTGCCCTTCGCCGTCGGAAGCAAAGTTGAACGTCGCACCTTTCACTTGTTGGAATCCGAACCCAGCAGTTCGCTCTTTCGCCCGAATTACGCTTTCATCAATCGTTTCGCTTCCGCCCCGAATTACGCCATCAAACGAGAAATTCCCGTTACCACCAGCACGCTTGACGACGCACTCAAACAAGCGGGAATTGACGACGTTGATTACTTGAAAATCGATACCGAAGGGTGCGAGCGCGACATTCTCAACGGCGCGGCTGAAACATTGAAAAATGTCTTTGCCGTCGAGGTGGAAGTGTGGTTCAATCAAGTCTTTTCTGGCGCGCCGCTCTTTCGCGACATCGACGCACTCCTCGCAGAGCAAGGATTCGTTCTGTTTGATTTAGCCAAAAGCAATTACTTCAAACGAACCATTGGGAAACATTTAGGCGGACCGAAAGGGCAACTCGTCGCGGGCGACGCGGTTTATTTCCGAGACCTTCCCACGTATCCGAAAGACAGTTTGTTTTACGCGAAAGATAAACTCGCGCGAGCGATTGTTTTGACGATGCAGTATCGCTACTTTGACTTCGCGATGGAGATTGCTGAAACCGCCCGGCAGAATCAAACGCTTTCTGAAAAAGAGTTCAAAGACATCGCCGCTGTCATTGAACAAGAGGGGCGCGGCGGCACGATTGATTTCAGGGGCAAGCATACCGCTGAAAAAGCCGTCAAGCGACTTGGTCGCTTTCTCACCAAATTTGAATGGGATTATCTCGGAAATTGGTAAGTTTTTCCAATAACCTTAAAAATGAACGCAGTATGTCAGCATTAGTAACCGAACAAATTCAGTATGAACGCCTCACGCCCCCAAAGCGCGGCGAGAAAATCACGATGTCGGGCGGCAAACTTCAAGTTCCCGACAATCCTATTATTCCGTTCATCGAAGGGGACGGAACGGGCGTAGACATTTGGTCTGCCTCGCAACTCGTCTTTGACGCCGCCGTCAAAAAAGCCTACGGCGGCAAACGCGAAATCGTTTGGTTCGAAGTCTATGCGGGCGAAAAAGCCAACAAAGTCTACGAACAAGAAATCTGGCTTCCCGACGACACGCTGAAAGCCATCGGCGAATACAGCGTCGGCATTAAAGGTCCTCTCACCACGCCCGTCGGCGGCGGCTTTCGGAGCATTAACGTCGCGCTTCGACAAATGATGGATTTGTATGCGTGCGTGCGCCCCGTGCAGTATTTCACTGGCGTGCCTTCGCCCGTCAAGCGTCCCGAACTCGTCGATATGGTCATCTTCCGCGAAAACACGGAAGACATCTACGCGGGCATCGAATACAAAGCCGGCACCCCCGAAGTCAAAAAGGTGATTGACTTCCTTCAAAAAGAAATGAAGGTGAACAAAATTCGCTTCCCCGAAACGTCTTCCATTGGCATCAAGCCCGTCTCGATTGAAGGCTCGAAGCGGCTGATTCGCGCGGCGATTCGCTACGCCATCGCCAACAATCGCAAGTCCGTAACGCTCGTGCACAAGGGCAACATTATGAAATTCACCGAAGGCGGATTTCGCGAGTGGGGCTACGAACTCGCCAAAGAAGAATTTGGCGCGGTTGAATTTGACGGCGGTCCGTGGTGCAAACTGCCCAACGGCATCGTCATTAAAGACGCGATTGCCGATGCGTTCTTGCAACAAATTTTGACGCGCCCCGCCGAATACGACGTGATTGCGACGCTGAACCTGAACGGCGACTACATCTCCGACGCGCTCGCGGCGCAAGTGGGCGGCATTGGCATTGCGCCCGGCGCGAATATCAATTACGAAACGGGCTACGCCGTCTTTGAAGCCACACACGGCACTGCACCGAAATATGCAGGACAAGACAAAGTCAATCCTGGCTCCGTGATTCTTTCGGGCGAAATGATGTTCCGCTACCTCGGCTGGACCGAAGCCGCCGACCTTATCATCAAAGGACTCAACGGCGCGATTGGACAAAAGACCGTAACTTACGACTTCGCTCGCCTGATGGACGGCGCGAAGGAAGTCAAATGCTCCGAGTTCGCCAAAGAAGTCGTCAAGCATTTGTGATGAATTGCGCAGGGCATTGCTCATCGGGAGCGATGCCCTTTATTTTCCGATACGCCGATGAATATCCCCGAAAAATACCTTCGCCACATTTGGAAAAATCTCTACCTCAACCTTGCCTCGCTTCGAACCGTCGACGCAAAGCCGCTTCAAATTCTCTCGGTCGGAACGCTCAATCGCAACGAGGGCGCGGATTTCCGAGACGCGAAAATTTTGATTGATGGGGAAGAGCGCGTCGGGAGCGTCGAGATTCACGGCAAAACGTCGGATTGGAAACGGCATCGGCACGAGAGCAATCCGCATTACGCAAACGTGATTTTGCACGTCGTTTTTGAGCACGATGCTCACTTGCCCGACGCCCCGCCTGTCTTGGAACTCTCAAAGCATTTGAATGGTGATTTGCATAAAATCATCGCGCAATGTATTCGCGATGAATCTGCGCTTGTTCATCGCACGGCTCTTCACTGTGCGCCGCTTCTCTCAAAGGTTGATGATGCAATGAAATTCAAATGGGTAGAAACGCTGAGCAAAGAACGATTTTTGAGAAAAGTCCAACAATTAAACTCGCTTTCCGAAAATTCCGACGAGCAAGTTTATCGTGGTCTGTGTCGCGCGCTCGGTTACAGCCAGAACGTCGCGCCGATGGAAAAACTCGCCGCGCTCCTGCCTTTTGAACGCTTGAAGATTTTTTCAGGATTGTCATTCGCGGAGCGTCGCCAAAAACTCGAAGCGATTTTCTTTTCGCTTTCGGGCTTGATGCCCGAAACGCCCGACGAGCCGTATTGCGACCAATTGCGCTCTGACTTCGCCCAAACGGAGTTCGCCTCGCTTCCGAAGTTGGCGGCGAGCGAGTGGGTTTTCTTTCGGCTTCGCCCCGCGAATTTTCCGACGCTTCGCCTTGCCGCGCTCTCGGAAATTCTCTCCAAAAATTTGGAGCGCGGTTTCATCGCGCCCGCGAAGGAAATCGTCGAGATGAGCCTTCCCGCCAAACGCGCGCTCGCTTTGCTCGAAAGCCTTTTTATCGCTGACGCAAGCGGCTATTGGCAACGCCATTATCGGTTTGGCGCGCCCGCGAAAACGCTTGTGAAATCTCTTGTTGGAAAAACGCGCGCGGCGGAAATCGTCTTGAACGCGCTTCTGCCTGTGCTTTATGGTGATTACACAAAACGAAACGATGCGTTGCGACAAAACGAAGTGCTCGAACTTTACGCCGCTTATCCAAAAGGCTTGACGAGCGACCTTTCCAATTCCGTGATGGACGAGTTGCTTGGCGACGCTTATCAGGCGAAATCGGCGATGATTGAGCAAGGGTTGATAGAACTTCGCAAGTCGTATTGCGAGCGGTTTCGCTGTTTGGAGTGCGCAATTGGCAAAGCCATTTTTGCGGGCGGTCAATCAATTTCTTGACGTTGCAATCGTAGTTGCTCTGTTGTAGATTCTGCAAAATTCTGTCAACAATTTCTTCCAAATGGAACACATGAAAAAGTTACTCTTGCCGTCGCTTCTGGTGCTGACAATGGTTCTTGGCGGGTTCGGCTTTGTTGTGAAGAATGAAAACTTCTTCGAGATTACGCGCAACATTGAACTGCTCGGAAAAGTCTATCGCGAAATTTCTTCAAGCTATGTCGACCAGATTGATGTGGCGCAATTCATGCGTGCTGGGATTGATGGCATGCTTTCCACATTAGACCCATACACCGTGTTTATGGACGAGGAAGAATCGGACGACATCGAGCAAATCACGACGGGCAAATATGCGGGCATTGGCGTGTCGCTTGGCACTGATGCAGATGGCAGAGTGATGATTATGAGCGTAACCGAAGGCTACGCGGCGGATAAGGCAGGCATGCGCATTGGCGATGTCATTATCGAGGTCGATGGTAAAAACGTCAAAGGCAAAACGCTTTCGGATATTCGAACGATGGTGCGCGGCGAGGCTGAAACGGAATTGCGCTTAAAAATTGAGCGCGAAGGCGAGCGCAAGCCGTTGGAGTTCGTCTTGATTCGTCGCGAAATCGTCATCAAAAACGTGGCGTATTCGGGCTTCGTGAGCGAGGGCATTGGCTACATCAAGTTGGAGCGGTTCAGCGTGAACGCGGCGGAAGAAGTCGCCACCGCTTTGCGTGCGCTTCAAGATTCTTCAAAGATGAGCGGGCGCAAACTGCGCGGAATGATTTTGGATTTGCGCGACAATCCCGGCGGCTTGCTCGATGCCGCTGTTAGCATTGCAGGAAAATTCGTGCCGCAAGGAAGCACGATTGTAACAACGAAGGGTCGCGACACCACGAAAGTGCGCTCTTACGCCTCGCCTGTTGCGCCGCTGATGCTCGATGTGCCGCTTGCGGTGATGATTGACGGCGGAAGCGCGTCGGCGTCGGAAATTGTTGCAGGGGCGATTCAAGATTTAGACCGCGGCGTTGTGATTGGCACGCGCTCCTTCGGCAAAGGCTTGGTTCAAACGATTTCGCGTATGCCTTACAACACGTCGCTCAAAATCACAACAGCGAAATATTACACGCCCAGCGGCAGATTGATTCAAGAAGTCGACTACTTCCAACGCAACAAAAAAGAAGGCAAGCGGAAAGTCTTTGCAGTTGAACAAGACACCATTCACAAACCTTTCTCAACTCAAGGGGGCAGAATCGTTTATGACGGCGGCGGCATCACGCCCGACGTCAAGGTTGAAGACCGTGAATACACCGCGCTCGAAACCGCGCTCTATCGCAAATCCGCGTTTTTGAAATTCGCCAATCAGTATCGCGCCAAGCGCTCATCGCTCCCGACGAACTTTCAAGCCGACGATGCTCTGCTTGCCGAGTTCAAAGCCTTTCTCGATACAGATAAATTCACCTACGAATCCGACGCCGAAAAAGAACTTCAAGACCTGAGTGAAATTGCCGCAAAGAATACTTACAGTGAATCTCTTCAAAAGCAACTTGCCGACCTCAAGCGCGTGATGGCAGAAGAAAAAGAGCGCGACTTTTATCGTCAAAAAGAATCTCTGCTCTCGATTTTAGGGCGCGAAATCATTACGCGCTACAAGGGCGAAGAAGCCGGGCTTGTCGCCTCGTTCAATTCCGACAAACAACTGCTTGAAGCCGTCTCCGTGCTGAACGATAGCAAACGCTACGCACTGCTACTTTCTTCCGACCATGAAATCGGCGGCGCGGTTACGCCGAAAAAATCGTCGCGTCCGGCTCGCAGAAAATCGCGCTAATCCTCAATGTTCGTTGCGCTTCTCTTCGTTACTTTCGCCGTCGCATTCGGCGTGGCGTTCATCATCGATTTGCTCTTCAAGCGCTCGCTCGACCGCATTTTGAAGCGCATTATCACCGATGACATTTACACGGCTTGGGTGCGTTACGTGCGCTTCGCAATCTATGTCGTTGGAATTTCAAACGGGGTGCGAGTGTGGGATTTAGAGCGTTATGTCTCGCCGCGCGGTGTAGAGCAAAATGCGCCGCCGATTCTCGATCTCACCACTGAACGGTGGATTCTGGAAGTTTATCGCACCATCATTGAAACCTTGCAAGGCATCGCGTGGATGCTGTTGCTCTTCTTCATCTTTGGGCTGATTGCCTTCGTGATTGTGCGCATTTCAGAATCACGCGCGAAAAAGAGCGACGCTTAACTTTGCGCAGGTGAAACTTCTACTTCTTCCAACACGCCGTTTTTCAAACGCAAGATGCGTGCAGGCACTTGCTTGACGATGTTGTAGTCATGCGTAACCACCACCACCGAAATTCCTTTGAGGCTTATTTTTTTCAGAAGTAACATAATTTCCAGCGAGACTTCGGGGTCTAAATTGCCTGTGGGTTCATCGGCTAACAGCACGAAAGGCTCGCGGACGATGGCGCGCGCAATCGCAACGCGCTGTTGCTCTCCACCTGAAAGATTGCGCGGATACTCGTTCCGTTTTTGCGATAAGCCCACTTCCGCGAGCGCCGCGCCGACCTTTTTCGGAATTTCTTTGACGCGCACGTCAGTTACTTCCAAGACAAATGCGACATTTTCATACACCGTCCTATCTTCAAATAGCCTGAACTCCTGAAACACAACGCCCAAGTTGCGCCGCAAATACGGAATCTCCTTGCGCTTGATGGTGCTTGAACAATACTCGCCCACGCGCACCTCGCCCTCGTCGGGAAACAAGTCCATATACAGCAATTTGAGAAACGAACTTTTGCCTGCGCCGCTCGGTCCGATGAGGTAGAGCAGTTCGCCGCGCCCAATGCGGAGGCTTTGTTTGTCTAAGACGGTTTTGTTTCCGCGATGGAGCGTAACCGATTCAAAGGTAATCATGGATTTTTGCCTACATAGAGTTTATTCCTCTGACTTTGTATTGATGCTTAGGATGATTTTTTCATTCTGGATAGAGGTTAAATTGTGCCAATCGCATAGTCGTCTTTCGTTACCCCAATTTTTACCAAGTCCTCTGCTAACATTTTTGCTTGTGTGATTACTGTCTCAACCGCTTTTTCTTGTAAGTCTGGCGGATAACCGTGTAGTCTTAAAATTCGTCTGATGTTACGTCTCAACGCAGATTGTACGCTTTCTTTAATCGTCCAATCTATGGTAGTGCTGTTGCGGACGGTCTTTAAAAGTTCTTGGGCAATATGTTTCAACACTTGGTCGCCCAAAATGGCTACTGCGCTATTGTTTACTTCCAAAGCGGTATAAAAAGCATATTCTCTGTAATCCAAGCCTAATTGTTCGCCCCGCCTGTCTGATTCTTTCATTTGCCGGGCAAAAGGTATCAGTACTTTTTCCAAAAACTCCACTGTGTCTATCATTCCGTTGTGGTAGCGTTTGATGGCATCTTCCAGCATTTCGGAAAATTTCTTGCTTTCTACCAGATTGATTTTTGTTCGCTTCTTTATTTCGTCTTTGAGTAGTTTTTTCAATAACTCAACGGCTAAATTCTTTTGTGGCAAGTCTTTCAGTTCCTGCAAAAAGCGTTCGTCAAGGATTTCAATGCTCGGTTTTTTCAGTCCTGCGGCATCAAAAATGTCAATCACATTGTCGGCTGTGATAGCTTCTGAAATGATTTGCCTGATGGCGGTTTCCATTTCTTCGTCTGTCTTTCTGCCTTCGTTTCGGTCGGATATTTTTACTAACCTTGATTTGATGGCTTGAAACAACGCTACATCATCACGAATAGCCATTGCTTTTTCGTGTGGAACGGAAATAGCAAAGGCTTTGAGCAACTTGCTGGTATTGTCAGTAAAGGCTTGCTCTCCGTTTTCCTGACTGAAAATGTAATCCACGATAACGGGAATGAATTTCAGTTTTTCTTCGGGTGCAAGCGTGAAGAATTTACGCCAATCAAAATGCCGCAACTGATATTCTATGGCTTCGTGCAGTTCCAACATTTTGGCAACTGCCAACTCCTGGTCGAGTGTCGGTTTGCCTTCACCACCGCTGGCGGTGTAATCGGCTAAGGCTATCTTCAGTTCTTGTGCAATGCCCAAATAATCCACCACCAAACCGCCTTCTTTGCCTTCGGTGAATACCCGGTTTACCCGAGCAATGGCTTGCATCAGGTTATGCCCACGCATGGGCTTGTCTACATACAGCGTGTGCAGGCAAGGAGCATCAAACCCCGTGAGCCACATATCCCGTACAATGACCAGTTTTAAGGGGTCTTTCGGATTTTTCAGGCGGTCGCCAATGGCTTTTCTTCTAGGCTTGTTGCGAATGTGCGGCTGCATATTCAAAGGGTCGCTGCTGCTGCCTGTCATTATCACTTTAATGGTGCCCTTGTCGTCATCGTCTGAGTGCCACAAGGGGCGAAGTTTGATAATGGCTTCATACAATTCCACACAAATTCTGCGGCTCATGCACACTATCATAGCTTTGCCGTCTAACACTGCATTGCGCTGTTCAAAGTGGTACACCAAGTCTTCAGCAATTTTTTGCAGTCGGTTAGGGTTGCCCACAATAGCTTCCAACCGTGTCCATTTGGCTCGTAACTCTTGGCGGTTGGTGAGTTCTTCACTTTCTGTGAGTTCTTCAAACTGCTCGTCTAATTTTACTTTTTCGTCTTCGTTAAAATGCACTTTTGCCAGACGGCTTTCATAGAAAATCGGAACGGTGGCGCGGTCGTTTACGGCTTGCTGAATATCATAAATATCCACATAGTTTCCGAAAACGGCTTGTGTGTTTCGGTCTGTGCTTTCAATGGGTGTTCCTGTAAAACCTATAAATGTAGCATTGGGCAAAGCATCACGCAAATGTTTGGCAAAGCCGTCAATAAAATCGTATTGGCTGCGGTGAGCTTCATCGGCAATCACCACAATATTTTTCCGTTCGCTGATTGCCTGTATTTCTGCACCGATATATTCTGCATTTGGCTCGTTTATAGTATTCGGGTTTTCAGACTGAACCCTATCAACTGGCACTGGCATAAATTTCTGAATAGTAGTAAACACAATGCCCCCCGAAGCCACACTCAACAAGGTTCTTAAATGTCTGCGGTCTTCGGCTTGCTGCGGTTCCTGCCTTAAAAGTTGCTGGCAGTTGCTAAAAGTTTCATAGAGCTGGTTGTCCAAATCGTTGCGGTCAGTCAGCACAACCAATGTTGGGTTTTTCATCTCTGGTTCAATAATCAATTTACCTGAATAAAAAACCATGCTCAGGCTTTTTCCGCTTCCCTGCGTATGCCACACCACACCGCCCCGCTTATCCCCATTTGCTCCACTGGCTAATACAGTGCTTTGCACAGCCTTATTTACGGCATAGTATTGATGATAAGCCGCAACCTTTTTCAGCGTTTTGTCTTTGCTCTTTTCAAATACAATAAAATGGCGGATTAAATCCAACAGGGTGTGCTTATTCAATAACCCCTCAAACAAAACCTGCATTTCTAATTCGTTTTGCAAGGCTGTGGTTTTGCCGTCTTTGGTTTTCCACTGCATAAACCTGCCGTAATCACTGGTAATGGTACCACAACGGGCATCCCAACCATCGGAAATGACAAGCAAAGCATTGTAAACAAAGAGCGAAGGAATGGCTTGCTTGTAGGTTTGCAGTTGATTGAATGCTAATTTGACAGTAGTATTTTCATCTACGGCATTTTTCAGTTCTATTACCACCAAAGGCAAACCGTTGATGAATAAAATTATGTCGGGGCGTTTGTTTTGGTTGCCTTCAATAATGGTGAACTGATTAACGGCTAAAAACTCGTTCTTTTCGGGTTGGTTGAAATTTGCAATATAAACTTTCTCGCCTCTGATGCCGTCTGCCGTTCTTACTTCTACATCTACACCTTCGGTGAGGTATTTGTGAAATGTTTCGTTGTTGATTAAGGCATTGGGGCTATCGGTGCGAAGCACTTTTTTCAACGCATCTTCTTTGGCATCTTGTGATATGTTGGGGTTGAGTTTGTCAATGGCATCACGCAAACGGGTAAGCAACACCACTTCGTTGTATTGCCTTTCGGGATGCTCACTACCGGGTGAAATCTCTGTGCCTAAAAGGTAGGAGTAACCCAACTTTTGCAGATAGCCGATGGCGATTTCTTCTATTTCGTTTTCGCTGATACTGTTCATTTTTTCTTTTTACGCGGTGATATTTTTTTTATTTCTTTATCAAAATCGCTTTCAAAGTTTTTATCCTGAATTACACGGAATTTTTCGTATTCCTGCTCTGCCAAACGCTTGGCTACTTCATGGCTTACTTTTCCGGCATCTTTCAATACTTCGTATTCGTTGAACTGCAAAAAGGCATCTAATTTTTGCACCCAATCAACCATTTTCATTGGAATTTGTCGGGCGGCTTGGTTTTCGGCATAATCCAAGTACATACTCACCACTCTTTCCAATTCCTTTATTTCTTTTTCAATCAGGTAGTTTTTGGCAATGCTTACATCGGTTTTCAAAATCTTGCCTTTGGGTGCGTTTTTCCATGTTTGCAAACCCATGTTCGGTTCGGTTGATTTTGCCCTTTCGGCAATAATTTGAGCAGCCGTTTTACCCGTAATTGCCCAATGAAGTTTGTTCTGAACGGTTTTGAAGAAGGTTTGTGTTATTTCCGCATCCTTGTTGTAATCAATGCTGCACTGCTCGTAGATGTCGGTAATTTTTTGGTAGAAACGCCTTTCACTTGCCCGTATCTCCCGGATACGTTCCAAGAGTTCATCAAAATAATCTTTGCCGAAGCGTTTGCCCTGTTTGAGGCGTTCATCGTCCAGCACAAAGCCTTTAATGATAAACTCACGAAGCGTTTTGGTTGCCCAAATGCGGAATTGCGTTGCCTGACGGCTGTTTACCCTGTAGCCCACTGCAATAATGGCATCTAGGTTGTAAAAGGCAGTAACATAATTTTTACCGTCTGCGGCAGTTGTTTCCATTTTGGAAATAACTGCGTTTTCCTGTAATTCACCTGTTTCAAAGATGTTTTTCAAATGTTTGCTTACGGCAGGCACTTCCACGCCAAAAAGCTCTGCCATGCGTTTTTGGGTAAGCCAAAAGGTTTCGCCCGAATACACAACTTCAACCTTTATGTTGCCTTCGGGCGAAGTGTATAGGATAATGTCTGAAAAGTTATCTGCCATTGTCTGAATCTTGATTTTTTGGATTCACTTGATTGCCTTGATTTTTATACGAATTATTATGAACTCTTTTAAATTGAAGACTTTTCGCTCCAAAGTTGATTAATAAACCAATTTCTACATTATATACTTCAAGGTAATTCATAGCTTGTGCCAAATGGACATCTTCCAGATTTATCATAGCTTTCAATTCTACCATTATGACATTTTCTACAAAAAAGTCCACTCTTCTGCCGCCAATCCTCTCGCCCTTATAGAAAATGTCCATTTCGTATTCACGCTGAAATACTAAGCCTTGATTGGACATTTCAATTTCCAAAGCTCGCTGATAGATGACTTCCTGAAAGCCATTGCCCAGTATCCTGTGAACTTCCATTGAAGCACCGATTATCTTTTGTGTTATATCTTGATATTTCATATATATCCTTTGAATCTTATGAATCATGCAAATCAAGGTTCAGACTTCCACTCATTAGTTTGGGTAACAGACTGTCCCGGATTTGGGTTAGGGTTTGGATTTGGTTAAAATTCTCCAACATCTTCTCAAAAAGAGGATTAACTATTTCTCCAAAACTTTCAATGAGACTGTGAGTTGGTATTAAAGTTTCAACTCTTTCAATCTGTGAAGCACTTATATTGGGCTGTGCACTTCCACTTGCAGAACTAAGCAAGACATTTTGATATTCTTTTGTAGAAAGTATTAAATAAGCAAACCATTTCGCAAATTTTACTTTTTCTTTAAATGAACCTACTCGCTGATTTAGCCAAAGATTTTTTTCGTTGTTTGGAACAAAGCCAACTTTACCAACCTCAGCACCAGTCATAGCAATAAGTAAATCGCCACTTTTAACTTTAAAGCGATTATCAACACTTGCTGCAACTTCATCTGATACAAATTGCATATTGACAATATCTACAACATTGTTTGAGATATTTTTGATTTTTATTACGCCATTGGTGCCAACATCAAGAAAATCTCCACCTTTAAATGCGAAACCATTTTGAACAGAAACCACTTCACCAAGTTTCCCCATTCTCCACCCTTTCGGCAAATTGTCTGAACCTTGATTTTTGGGATTCTCTTGATTGGCTTGATTGTTTTCTTTTCCATTTTCTTCTTTCTTTTCAAAATCCTGTTTATCAAGAAAATCAAGAGAATCAAGGTTCGGACAGTTGAAATTAACAAACCACTCTTTGAAAATGGCTTGTGCCATGACTTCCAACGTTTGGTTCATTTGCAGGTTGAGTTCTATTTTGTCGTCAAGGGAGGAGAGAATTTGGGCGATTTGGCGTTGGGTGGAAAGGTCGGGGATTAGCCATTCCGATTTTTCAAGTTGTTTCCAATCTGCTCTTGGCATACGTGTCCCCGAACTACCGGAATTTGCAATGTTTGTAAATTCTTCGGTTGCTATTAGATAATAGAGAAAGTCCTGTTCAACGTTATTTTTGTTCTTAATTACATAAATATCTGTTGAGCAAACGCCATCAAATTTTGGCTTATACACTTTCCTAAAATAAGGACGTAATTTACCGTATAAAATATCACCACTGTAAAACTTGAATTTGTTACTGATTACACTATTTGAACTACCTATACCATTTAATCTTAGACTTTGTTGCTCAATATGTTCTAATCCAATATAAGGTTGTTCTTTCCCATTAGGAACTACTTGCTCCTTGCGAAGTTCCGCAATCTCCCCCAACTTATATTTTTTCCATTCGCTCATAAGTCTGTACTGTGATGTTTATGATTATTTTCATCTTGTTCATCAGGCAAATCAAATAAATGAAGGTTAAGACGGTTATATTTTTTCCACTTGCTCATTTTAAGCAGCCGTTTTTAGTTTTCCAATATTTTCAGGGGTATGGCGTTTGCTCCAAAGAATAAAATCAGCGTTTTTGCTTCGCAATGCTTCTAAATATTCTTTCTGTATTTCTTTTTCTTCATCGTTAATTACAGCCAAGCCAATTACCTGTTTGTTGGTTACTCTTTCTCTTACGCTTTTAATATCTTCCCAAGTAAAAAGGAAATTGGGCAGGTTGAGTTTATTAATTGTATTGAAAGATTTCAAAACAATTTCCTTTTCACGGTAGGCAATCTGAAAATCAAAGGTAAATTCAAGTCCCGTACTGCCTTTGGAAATAAACTGTGGTGTGTAAATAATTTGTTGCTCGTCCAGATATCTCTGCACATCTTCTTTGAAAACAGAATCTACCGTATGTTTAGCCATCATATACATATCGTTAATTTCTGAAATGGCAGAAATGAGGTTGTGTTTCTTTTGGGCGAAATTGTTTTCGGTTGCTTCTACAACAAGCTCACCATTCTGTAATTGAATGCCATAGGTGAGCAATATTCTTTCAAGCAAGTCTTTTCGCTTGGGTGAACGTGAAATCGGAGAGCCAATCAAATCCAGATTTTTGATGGTAACGCCATCATCGGACATCAAAATTTTGCCATTATCTTTTTTGGCATAAACTTCCAATGTATCATTGAACAAACCAATGAAGGGGGTGCTGATAACAGCCCAATTGCTACCTGTTTCGGTAATAACGGCAGTGCGTCCTTTCAGGAAGTCGTAGTATTTATCTATCAATTCATTTACCCAATTATTCATATCAGTATAAGATTTATTCTAAATGTGGTTTGCAAATTTATTATCTCATTGAAGCGGTAAAACGCCTCTAACACATCGGCAGATGTTGTAATGTTTTTCACTGGGAAATTGTCATTCGTTAATGGCAACGCTCAGTCTAAGGTTGTTTTATATCCTTCCACATAGTAATGTATGTGATGGTCGTGATAATCAAAGAACATTCCTGCAAAGGGATGAAAGATTGCGGGAACTTTATCTGTTATTGTTTCAGGATTTTTATGTTGTCCGCTGTAATCAACTCTCAGCAGTCCGATTTTTGCTTCATCTTCAAGCAGATACAACGAAAGTTTGAATTGGTTCTTTTTGCTTTATCGTAAATGAAAACAAAGTCAGCATCATCAGGCGAAATAAGTGTGTATCTCTGCGTAAATGGAAAAGGTTGGGTAAAGGAAATCTCATCTTCCAACACACCATTTGTTTCTACCTTTTTTGGCAGTTGTAAAAGATATTGTGCTTGTTCTGTCGTAAACATGTTCTCTCAATTAAATGGTAAATCCGATTTTTGCAAGGTTTTGTTTAATGGCTTCGTCTAATTCTCTTGCTTTCTGCATTTGCTCTTTGAGTGTAGCGGTTAATTGCTGCATTTTTTCTTCAAATGCCTGTTCGTCTTCTTCGGCTGCTGCAAAATCAATGTATCTGCCCGGAGTAAGGATGTAATTGTTCTTGCGTACCTCTTCAATAGTAGCACTTTTGCAAAAACCCGCTTCATCTTGGTATTTCTCCTGATATGCTTTTCCTCTCCAGTTGTGGTAGGTGTCAGCAATTTTAGCAATGTCTTTGTCGGTGAGTTCTCTTTGCTTGCGGCTTATCATGGTGCCCAATTCCCGTGCATCAATAAAAAGAATCTCATTGCTGCGGTTGCGGAATTTGGTGGTTTCGGTTTTATTGCGAGCCAAAAACCACAAGCAGGCGGGAATTTGGGTGTTGTAAAACAACTGCGGTGGCAAAGCCACCATGCAATCTATCAAGTCGGCTTCAATCATGGCTTTACGGATTTCGCCTTCGGTGGCTGTTTCCGAACTCATACTGCCGTTTGCCAAAACAATTCCTGCTGTGCCATACGGGGCAAGTTTGCTCACAAAGTGTTGCAGCCAAGCATAGTTGGCATTTCCTGTTGGCGGAATGCCGTATTTCCATTTATGCGTTTCGGCTTTGTTGATATTGTAATCACTCACATTGAAAGGTGGATTTGCAAGGATATAATCTACTTTCAAATCAGGGAATTTGTCGTTCATCAAGGTGTCGCCCAACTCAATCTTGGCATCAATGCCACGTATGGCGAGGTTCATTTTTGCCAACTTGTAAGTGGTAGGGTTGCTCTCCTGTCCGAAAATGGAAATTTTCCCTCTGCGGTGTTCGTGCAGTTCAATGAAGCGTTCGCTTTGTACAAACATACCCCCGCTACCGCAGCAGCCGTCATACACTCGTTTTTCGGCTTCGGGGGCAAGCATTTCTACCAAAAGTTTTACAATGCTGGCAGGGGTGTAAAACTGTCCGCCTTTTTTGCCTTCTGCATCGGCAAATTGTCCGAGAAAATATTCAAACACAAAGCCGAGAACGTCTTTGCCTTTTGCGTTGCCGTTCTTGTTTAAGGTGATAGAACCAATCAGGTCAATGAGTTCTCCGAGTCGTTGTTTGTCGAGAGTGGGGCGGGCATAGTCTTTAGGCAAAACACCTTTCAAAGAAGGGTTGTCTTTTTCAATGGCATCCATGGCATCGTCAATGTCTTTGCCAATGGTGGGCAGTTTAGCTCTGCTTTGTAGCCATTTCCAACGGGCTTGCGGTGGTACATAAAACACTCTTTCGGCAGTGTATTCGTCTTTGTCTTCGGGGTCTGCGCCTGTTTCATGTTTTGTCGCTTCTAATTTTTGAAACAATTCATCAAAAGCATCGGAAATGTATTTGAGAAAGATTAAACCCAAAACAACGTGCTTATATTCCGCTGCGTCCATGTTGTTGCGGAGTTTGTCGGCGGCTGCCCACAGAGTTTTTTCCAGTTCTAAATTTTGCGTCATGGTTGAGCGTGATGTTAATTGTTGGAGTAATATTTTTTGTTCAGGGATATTTTACAAAAAACCAAAAGGCGAGTCTATGCTCGCCTTCCTTCATTTATCCAACAACTACGCTCACTTTTTGCCGAGCAGTTCGGCGAGTTTGGCTTTTTCCTCGTCGCTCATTTTGCTGATTTTCTCGGCGAGTTCGCGGTCTGCGGGCTTTTCGCTGGCGGCGTTTTTGATTTCGTCTTCCAAGCCTTGTTGAGCGCGCTTGAACTCGTTGATGCCTTTGCCCAAGCCGCGCGCGAGTTCAGGCAGTTTCTTCGCGCCAAAGAGAAGCAGAATGATGATGAAGATGATGAGAAGTTCCTGAAATCCTAATCCGAACATACTTCAAAAGCGTTTAAGTTGAGGACGAATTTACCAAAACCTTACTTCACAAACAGCATCTTTTTTGCGCCCAAATACGTTCCCGCCGAGAGCCGATAAAGATACGCCCCCGACGCAAGCCCATAGCGCGCCACGTCAAACGGAACGGCGTAACTGCCCGCGTCTTGACGCGCATCAACAAGCGTGGCAACCTTTCGCCCCAACACATCAAAGAGTTCTAACTTGACCGCGCTCGGTTCAGGCAACTGATACTCAATAACCGTCGTGGGGTTGAACGGATTGGGATAATTTTGAAAGAGTTGATATGAAATAATTTTCTCAACAGCCGTCGCGGTTGCGGAAAGGTCATAGTCGTGAATTGTGCCGTTCAAATCTACACTGCGAAGCCGATAAGTGTAAGTGCGACCGACTTCTACCGCATCATCTACAAATTGATACTGCGATTCGGAAAGCGTGGTGCCGTTGCCGCGCAAGCGTGGTTCAGTTTGATAACTTGCAATCTCTTCGCCATTGCGTAGCAGAATGAAGCCAAGATTATCTTGCTCGGTTGCCGTGCGCCAAGCAAGTTCAATGCCGCGCGTCGTGGCTATTGCCGTGAAGCCGATGAGCGAGACGGGAAGCGGCGAATCATCGTCGCCCGAAAAGACCGCCCATTCGCCCGCAAGGACGCTCAATCCGTCAATAGAAACGCTTTTGAGGGTGGGCACGTTGTCTCGCGTAAGCGCAAGGTTGGTGCGATACGATTCCCACACCGAGCCTGTCCAACGCGCAGGGAAAGATTTGGTTCGATCGAAGTTCGAGCCTTCGCCGCTTGTAAGCCACTGGAACTGGATGCCAACCGTATCGCCATTGAAATTGAAACTCGGTGCTTGGATTCGATAAATCGTCTGAACCGCGAACGTGCCGTCGCCCATTCGTCCCGTCGCGGGATTCGAGCCGTCGACTGAGACATTGACATCGCCGCCAACGACGTTCGTCGCCGTAGTAATCGTCAGCGGAAACGCTCTTGCGCTCGTGCCGACGGGAAAGAGTTTGAAATCGCTCCCTGCGACGCTCTGTCGCAATTTGGCGTTCGTTTGCGTGATGATGTATTCGGTTTCGGGGTTAAGAACATTCACGCTACTGCTAACGGTAAGCGTTACGCCGCTTTGCAGGGTGAGTTTGACATTGGGGGCGAGCGAGAGATTGCTGATAGTCGCATCGGCGATGAGCGTCGCGCCGTCCGTGTCTTGAAGCGTGAGGTTATCGATGGTCAATCCGTCGATTTGAATCGCGGCGGGCGTGGCATTGACTTCGACGAATCCTTCGCCTTGAATCGTGCCGCTTCCGAGCATATTGCCGTTCACCGTGAGCGTAAAGCCCGCGATGAAGAGCGTCGTGTTTGCGCCAATGTTTAGAGCGGGTTGCGACGCGCTGGCGGTAACTGCGAAATTGTCTTCAAGGTCAATCGTCCGCGTCGTTGGGCGCGTGAGGGTTGCGATGCGGTTAGCTTGCGTGATGGCGGGCAATGAGCCTCTTGCCGTGAAGCCTACGGTTTGGTCGCCATTGCGCGAGAACGCATAACTGGCGTTGGCGTTGTAGGTAACCGTTCCGCCGACGCGAATCGTGCCATTAACGACGCTTGAATCGCCGTTTATCGTCCCATTAACGCCATTTTGATTGGCGGTGATGAGGGTTGCGCCGCTGTTGAGCGCAAAGTTTGCCGTGCCGCCCCAACTCGAGACGAAGTTCGTTTCGCTAAATTCAATCGCGCCGCTCACGGTAATCGTGCCCGTGTTGCCCGTGCGCAAGTTCGTGCCCGTTACTTTGAGCGTATCGCCTGCATTGACCGTTAGGTTAAAGACATCGACAGGATTTGAACCTGAAAGCGTGATGACGCTATCGATGGTGAAGTTCAAGGTGTTGCCGAAAGAGGGATTCGCGTTCATCGTGCCGTTGTTGACAATGCTTCCCGATGCGCCCGTCATCGTGATGATTCTATCTCCTGACACCGTTGTTTGACAACTGCCTTCGGTTCGGAGGCTGTTTTGAATGGTCATATTCGCGCTGACAGTGGAAGTTTGGTTGTCGGCGGTGGTTACGTCAAAAAACGTCGTGCCGTAATCATTAACGACGTCTGTTGCGCGTTGATTGATGTAGCAAAGTCGGGAAAAGGGCGGCGTGCTCTCGCCGTCGTTGGTGTTGGCGATGTCGAAGTAAAGCCGCGCCGTCAGGTTGAGTTTGTCGGAGAAATCATCATCAAGAGAAAAGCGAGACAATCCGCCGTAAGGGTCAGAGCCGTTGAGATAAATGAATACGCGAAACGCCGTCGGTCTGCCGCTTCCCGTGATGATTGACCACGCGATGCGAACTTCTTGAACGGTTCCCGACGAGAAGTCGCTGATAGATGGGCTGTTGTCGACATTCGCGTTCCAGCCGCCTGTGAGGTTGTTGGTGCGATGTTGGTTGTAGAAGTTTCTGACGAAAGCGACGAAGTTGGCGCGAAAGGGAAGCCGACCATAGTTATTGCCGTCAAACCCGCCCGGTCCCCCTAATGCGCCATTGGCGTTGCTTCCGCCGTTTGCGGGCGTTTGCGGGTCGGTGTCGATGAAGATGACGATCTCATCATCGCTCGGATTGCCGTTGCCATCGGTCGCGATGAATAGGTCGGTGTTGTTCCAAGTCAGATACCAATTTCGCGCGCCATCGTTGTAGCGGTTGAATCCCAAAGAATGATTCCCATACTCTCCCGCGCTGATTGTGCCATCAACTGTGGGCGTGTTGAATTGGGCAAAAGTCGGAAGCGACGCCGTTGAGAGGCAAAAGGCGAGCAGCAGGCGGCTGAATGTTTTTGTCATAGCCATAATGATAGGGCATTTGCGCAAAATATGCGCTTTCGCTCACCCTTGCAACATTTTCCAAAACGCGCTTGTCTTTTCTGCGACCGCTTCGGGCGTTTGCGCCGAGGCAATCGCTTGCAAATACGCTGAGCCAATCACCGCGCCATCGGCGCGTTCCAAAATCCACGCAACTTGTTCGCGCTCTTTGATGCCAAATCCTACCACAAATTTTTTTGAGACATTCGCACGCACGCGCTCGAGGTAGGTTTCAAGCTCGCTGTAAGTATTCTTGTTGGAAAGTTTCGCCGTGCCTGTGGTGGCGTTCACGGCGAGCGCGTAAGAAAAATCCGTCGAGAGCGCGTCAATCGTCTGAATCCGCTCCGGCGATGAAACGGGCGAGATGAGAAAGGTCATTGACAGATTGCGCCTTGCGACTTCGCTTCGGAACGCTTCGGCTTCTTCGGGCGGCAGGTCAGGAATGATGAAGCCATCAACGCCTGCCGATTTAGCATCGTCTAAAAACGCATTCACGCCATATCTCAAAATCGGATTGATGTAGCCCATCAAGATGAGCGCGGCGTTTAATCCTTTGGCGCGCGCTTCTTGAACGAGCGCGAGGACTTTCTTCAGCGTTGCGCCGTTTTTAATCGCAACTTGCGCCGCTTCTTGAATGGTTCTGCCGTCGGCGAGCGGGTCGCTGTGCGGCATGCCAAGTTCAATCACATTCACGCCTGCTTCTTCTAACGCAAAGAGTGCTGGAAGCGTCGCATTCGGAACGGGAAACTCGGGCATTAAATAAGCGACCAACATTTTGTTCTCCGACTGGCACAGTCGCGAAATGCGATTCTCTACTTGAACCTCTGAAATCATGTTTGAATGACTGGTTTAACGGTTTGATAAAATTTCTTGGCTTCGTTTAGCACCCTTTGTTCATCGGAAAGAATAGTCGGTGAAAAACGTCTCATCAATTTGATGAATGGCTGGTCGCGACGGAGAAGGTCGACTTTGTTTTCTTTTGTGAGCAAGAGGGCGGCAGGCTCGCGCCAATCCCACACATCGTCAATGCCGAAGTAAAGTGCCGCATTGTAGAGCGAATCGTAGTGCCGTTCAAAGTTTGTGCGATAGTGCTCGAGATGTTCGCCCGCCACAATCATTGAGAAGATAAGCGAATGTCCATACCAAAAGAGCGTGCGAAACGTGAAGATACTTTCTTTGCTGAACTGCTTTGGGAAATCGAGCATCACGTAGGGGTAGCCTTCGTAGTTTTCGCCTTTGGCAATTTGTCCTTTGAGAAAGTCGGTTGTGCTTGGCGCGAGCAACTCTTGCGGACGAATTTCCTCGAGCAAGGTTTTGCGAATTTGCTCCATTACATATTTGAGTTTTTCTGTGGCGCGCGTTTTTTGTTCAAAGAAGTATGGGTTTGAAAGCAGGGCGATTTCATCTGCAAAAAATATCGACATGGGCGGTATAGATAGATGGCTCAAAGTTTTCGAGGTTTCGGTGAATTTATCACATCGCAGGCTTTGTTGTATCTTTTCACAAATTTGCTTCGACCATGCTCACCATCAACGAAATTTTTTACTCCATTCAGGGCGAATCGTCGCGCATGGGCTTGCCGTGTGTGTTCGTGCGCCTGACCGAGTGCAATTTGCGATGCACCTATTGCGACACTGAATACGCCTTCTACGAAGGCAAAGAACGCACGATTGAAAGCATCATCGACGAAGTGCGCACCTACAACTGTAACTTGGTGGAAATCACGGGCGGCGAACCGTTGCTTCAAGAGCCTGTGTATGAACTCATGACGCGCCTGTGCGATTTAGGCTACGAGGTGATGCTTGAAACTTCGGGCAACATTTTGACCGATAGAGTCGACGCGCGCGCACGCAAAATCATCGATATGAAAACGCCTTCGTCGGGCATGCTAAAACACAACGACTATCGCAACCTTGAACTGCTCACAGCCAACGACGAAATCAAATTCGTTATCGGCTCTCGCTTAGATTACGATTGGGCAAAAACGGTTATCGCAGAATATGATTTAACCAAAAAATGCACGGTGCTGTTCTCCGTTGTCTTCGGCGAACTCGCGCCGCAAGACCTTGCCGAATGGATTTTATCTGACCGTCTTCGTGTGCGATTTCAGTTGCAACTGCACAAATACATCTGGACTCCCGAAACACGCGGCGTATGACCCAATCACTTTTGTCCATGATTTTTCTTGTAACTGCCTCAACTGCATTTGCTCAAACCAAGCAACAACTCGTTCAGCATCAATTGGTCGATGTTCAGAAAATTCACCCGCGCATTGTCATTGACATTCGATACGCAACAACCAACAACTTCATGAAGAAAGCCGTTTATCCTTCAGCGCGATGCTTGCTTCAAAAGCCCGTCGCAGAACGCTTGGCGCGTGTTCAAGCGCGATTGGAAAAGCAAGGATTGGGACTGAAAATTTTTGATGCGTATCGACCGCTCTCGGCACAATGGGAACTGTGGAAAATCGTGCCGAACCCAACTTTCGTCGCCGACCCGCGTAAAGGCTCAAAGCACAATCGCGGTGCGGCAGTCGATGTTACGCTTGTCGACTCGCTTGGCAACGAACTTGAAATGCCAACACAATACGACGAATTTGTAAGAGCCGCTCGAAGCACTTACGACAAACTTCCAAAGCATATCTTATCCAACCGCGCCACATTGCACAACGCTATGAAAGCCGAAGGCTTCATTCCAAACCTCAGCGAATGGTGGCACTTTGATGATAAAGACTGGAAGAAATTTCCCATTCTCGATGTGGCGTTTGACGCTGTGCCCGAGTAGTGTAGATGTGTTTCGCTGAACAGAAAGAGGAATTTTTTGTGGATTCTTCACTTCGTTCAGAATGACTGTGTTAGTTCGCTTCAACTTCATCAACCCATCTTTTATGTTGCGATTGATTCCGCTTACTCTCTTTGCTCTCTTGCTCAACGCTTCGCCGATACGCTCGCAAACAGTTTCAGGCAAAATTACGGACGCTAAAACCAGTGAGGCACTCATCGGCGCAACCGTTCAACTCAAACAAGGTGAGACCATCATCAAAGGCGCAAGAACTAATATTGACGGCGTGTTCCGCGTCAGCGTTCCCGCAGGGCGATACACGCTCGAGGTTCGATTTGTCGGCTACGACACTTATCGCGAAGAAATTTCCGTTGCACTTCCGATTGAAAAAAACATTCGCTTAAAACAGGGCGAAGTAACCGCGTCAGAAATTGTGGTGAGTGCGAATGAAGATTTAGCCACAACGATTGTGCGTCGTGCGATTCGCTACAAGCGCACCCAGCGGCGCACGCTTCAAACCTATCAAGTTGAAGCCTATCGCAAACAACTCTTGAAGTCAGACACAACCATCGTTGCGATTGCCGAAGTATTCGCTAACGGCTATTGGCGCAGGGGCGATACGCTTCGCGAGGTCATTATTCAAGAGCGCATCACGGAAAACGTGAAGTCCGATTTGCGTGGCTCGGGCAACGCAGTTTCGGCAGGGTTGCGATTCTTGCTCGATTTCTCCGAAGAGCGCATTCGCATTTCAGGCAACAAAGTCGTTAGTCCCATTGCCGACGACGCGCTCGACTACTACAAGTATGAACTCGTTGAGATTAAAACCGCCGACAACATCGAGTTTTATACTTTGCGACTTCTTCCGCAATCGAAGTTCGTTCCGCTTTTCAAAGGCGAGATTCGAGTCGCGAGCAATACTTACGCGCTGATTGGCGTCAATGTTGAGCCGACTGCGGGCTTTCGGTTGCCGTATATCAACGATGCGGTTTTTCGTTACAAGCAAGCGCAAGAGTATTTCACCGATTCGCTTGGGCGTGGCTATTGGCTTCCTGCGAATCAAGTGATTGAGGGCGGATTGACAGTGTCTATCGGCGGCGGACTGCTCGAACTTCCGCGAATTTCGTTCATCACCACGAGTGCCATTCGCAACTACAAAATCAACACAGGCGTGCCTGATTCGCTCTTCGATCAAAAACTTGTTCAGAAAACGCCGACCGCCGAACAGTTCGATTCGCTCTTTTGGAAACAACGCGATTTCGTTGCGCTCACGGCTGAAGAAACGCGCGCCTACCAAACGCTCGACAGCACAAAATCCATTCAAGACCAATTCAAGCCCAAAGGCGCGATGTCAGGCTTGGTCAGCACCAGCGGCGGCAGAGGATTTAATTGGTTCAATGTGCCGATGCTTCGCTTCAATCGCGTTGAAGGTTGGTTTCTCGGCGCGCAACTCGAACTCGATTCGCTCACCAAACGCACCGAAGCGCGCGGAAGCGTTGGCTACGGCTTCGAGCGCGACGAAGTCTTATGGACAGCAGGCGCAACAGGGTGGCTCGATGAAAAACGCATCGTTGGCTTTTCGCTCGACCTCTACAAAACCACGTCCTTCACGCCCGAATGGCTTACGCCGTGGGACATTTCAAACGCCTATTCCGCGCTCGTCTACAAAGAAGACTACCACAACTACTTTCAAGCACAAGGGTGGAAATTCGCCTTCGTGCATCAGCCAAAATCGAACTTGTTTATTTCGCTGGGCTATCGAAGCCAAACGGAACGCACGATGATGAACACCACGAATTACAGTTGGTTTAGTCGCGACACTCGCTTCCGTTTGAATCCTGCAATTCGTGACGGCAACACGCGAAGCCTTGTGTTATCAACGGAATACGGCACGCGCTTTCCGCTTGTCGGATTGCTTTCGCCGATTTGGGTGAAGGGCGAAATCGAGCATTCGTCGTCGCCACTTGGCAGCGATTTTGAGTTCACGCGCATTTGGGCGGTGAGCGCGTTCAAGAAGAACACGTTTTTTGGCGACCGATTGCTTGCGCCGCACTTGCTTCTGTATGCCGAAGCGGGCGCGCTTTTAGGAGCAGATAAAGTTCCGCAACGCTTTTTCAGCACGGAGTCGCCAGTTGCATATTTCGCCGAACAAGGCGCGTTTTTAGGATTAGACCGAAAAGAATTTATCGGCGAATACATTTTAACGCTCAACGCCGAACACAATTTTCAATCTGTCCCGTTTGAAGCGATTGGCTTTAATTGGGCGGCGGAGCACACCCTGCAACTCTTCGTTAAAGGCGGTGCGGCGCGCGTTTGGCAAAATGGAATCCCACAACAGTATTACGAAACAGGGTTTGGGCTTGGCGGCGTGTTAGGCTTATTTCGTGGCGCACTCGTTTGGGGCTTTCGTGAAAATCAGCCTGCCGATTTGCGCCTCATCTTCGGAATGGGCTTGCTCTTTTAAGGCATTCAAACCGTCAAACGTTGAATCGGAACAGCATCACATCGCCGTCATGGACAACATACTCTTTGCCCTCAATGGCGAGTTTGCCCGCCTCTTTGACTTTTTGTTCCGAACCGAACTTGACCAAATCGTCATACTTCATCACTTCGGCGCGAATGAAGCCTTTTTCAAAATCGGAGTGAATCGCGCCTGCGGCTTCGGGGGCTTTCGCGCCCTTGCGAATCGTCCATGCATGCACTTCTTTTTCGCCTGCGGTGAAGTAGGTTTGCAGTCCGAGCAAGTCGTATGCGGCGCGAATGATTTTATCCAATCCCGACATCTCCAATCCCAACGACGCTAAAAATTCCGGCTTTTCTTCTTCGGAGAGGACGGCGATTTCCGATTCAATTTTCGCGCAGACGACAATCACCTTCGCGCCTTCTTTGGCGGCAATTTCTTCGACCTGCTTTGTGTAGGCGTTGCCTGTGAGCACATCGTTTTCATTGACGTTGGCGGCGTAGAGCACAGGCTTTGAGGTGAGCAAGAAGAGCGATTTGAGCAAGGCTTTTTCGTCATCGGTTTCGGCGGCGAAGCGCACGGGCTTGCCGTCGTTCAAGAGCGATTGCGCTTTGCGCATCAAGTTGACTTGGGGTTCAAGTTTGGCATCTTTCTTTGCGTCTTTTTCGAGTTTTGGCAATCGCTTCTCGATGGATTCCAAATCGGCGAGCATCAGTTCTGTTTCAATCGTTTCAACATCGCGTTGAGGATTGACCGAGCCGTCGACGTGCACGATGTTTGAATCATCAAAGCAACGAATGACGTGAATAAGCGCATCGACTTCGCGAATGTGCGAGAGAAATTTGTTGCCCAGTCCTTCGCCTTTGGAGGCGCCGCGCACGAGCCCGGCAATGTCGACGATTTCAAGCACAGCGGGCACAATCGTGCTCGTTTTCACAATTTTAGCAAGGTTTTTCAGGCGCGCATCGGGCACGGCGACCGTTCCGACGTTTGGCTCAATGGTGCAAAAAGGATAGTTCTGCGCGTCGACTTGTTGGGCGGTGATGGCGTTAAACAGCGTTGACTTCCCGACATTCGGAAGTCCTAAAATTCCGGCTCGGAGCGACATAACTTGTGATTAAATGAATTAAAAACGGGCGTGAAGATACAAAAAGCCTCGATGTCGTCGAGGCTTTTCAAGTCGTGAATGCGTTTGGATTACTTGCGAATATCGAGGTCGGCGATGACTTGACGATAGCGAAGCACGTCCGTTTTGGTCAAGTAGTTGAGCAGACGTTTGCGTTTGCCGACGAGTTTGAGCAAGCCGTAGCGCGTGTGATTGTCTTTCTTGTGCGTTTTCAGATGCTCGGTCAGGTGGTTGATGCGCTCGGTCAAAAGCGCGATTTGCACTTCGGGCTTTCCAGTATCGGCGTCGTTCGCACCGAATTTTTTAACGAGTTCGGACTTTTTTTCTTTCGTTACAGGCATTTGCAGTTGAAATTATGTTTGAAGAAGTTGTTGAAAATGGATTGCGTTACTTGTGTTTTAGGCGACC
Organism: Candidatus Thermochlorobacteriaceae bacterium; assembly: GCA_029263855.1. GTDB lineage: Bacteria > Bacteroidota > Chlorobiia > Chlorobiales > Thermochlorobacteraceae > JANWWM01. Next base: position 84,818 of record JAJUFC010000009.1, read on the forward strand.
GTGTTTGCGACATTGAACTCCGACAAAAGGCGTTGCGCCGCGTCTTTATCGCGCTCCAACTGCGCTTTGAGCGCGTCCAAACTTGGAAATTTTTGCTCGTCTCGCAATCGCGCCAAAAATCGAACCGTGAGCGATTTGCCGTATAAATCGCCGTTGAAATCGAGCAAGTGAACCTCGAGCGAAACGCCCGACGGCGCTTGAATCGTTGGGCGCGTGCCGATGTTCATCATCGCGCGATGACGGTTGCCATCGACTTCCGCCTCTACGGCATAAACGCCCATTTTTGGAATCAATTTGGCTTTCGGCGGCAGAAGGTTCGCCGTTGGAAATCCAATCTCGCGTCCGCGCTTGTCGCCTTCAATCACGACCGCCGACAGTTGATACGGCGAGCCGAGCAATTTATTCGCCCGTTCAATCTCTCCTGATTCCAAAAAGCGTCGAATCGCCGTGCTTGAAAGATGATGCTCATCGACTTTTTGCTCGGGAATTTGGCGCACCGCGAAATGATGTTTTTCGGCGAGCCGAGCGAGCGTTTCAAACGAGCCGCCGCGATTTTTGCCAAACATATGGTCGTAACCCACGACGATTTCCGCCAGACCGATTTCCTTCACGAGCACATTCTCGACGAAGGCTTCGGCGGGCGTTTCCGAAAAGGCTTTCGTGAAATGAATCACGATTACGCAGTCTACGCCAAGCGATTCCATCGCGTTCAGTTTTTCGTCGAGCGTTGAGAGCAAGAAAATCGGCGCGCCATTCGTTTTGCCAAGCACGAGGCGCGGGTGCGGTTCAAAGGTAATCACCACACTGCGCAAGCCGCGCGCTTTGGCGTCAGAGACAAGCGTTGAAATAATCGCGCGATGCCCCAGATGCACGCCGTCGTAAGTGCCAATCGTAACCGCCGAGACTTTCTGTTCAAACGGCTTTGGATTATCGGTATCAAATTGTGAAAGAACACCGTCACGAAAATGGTATCGCTCTGTCATATCTCAAACTTCCGAGTTCTGATAAGTTCTACGCATGCCTCTATGCTCAATGCGTCTTCGATTTTGTAACTGCCAATGCGTGTTCTTCGCAAGGTGCGAAGGTAACCGCCGACACCTAACTTTGCGCCGAAGTCGTGCGCAATCGTGCGAATATACGCGCCTTTTGAAACCACAACCCGAAATGCGACAAACGGCAGTTGGATTTGCGTTAAGTCGAATTCAAAAATTTCTATCGGCTTTGGCGTGCGTTCAACTTCCTTGCCGCGCCGCGCCAATTCATAGAGCCGCTTGCCTTTGTGCCAAGTTGCCGAGAACATTGGTGGCAGTTGCGTTTGTTTGCCAAGAAACGAGGCGGCGGTTTGTTTCAATGTTTCGTGGCTTAAATGCGAGACGTCGCAGAGATTTTCCTCTTCGGTTTCCGTGTCGTAGCTTTTTGTCGTCGCTCCTAATTTGATTTCGCCCGTGTATTCTTTCTCGATCACTTCGAGCGAGGAAATTTCTTTCGTCTTTTTGCCTACTGCAACGAGCAGAAGCCCTGTGGCTTTCGGGTCTAAGGTGCCTGCGTGTCCGACCTTGCACTTCTTGCCAAGGCGTTTTGAATAAGCGTTGCGCACTTTGGCAACAACATCAAACGAAGTCCAATCCAACGGTTTATCAATCAGGAAAAGGTCGTTGAGTTCAAGCATCACTGCGTCGCGCTGTCCGTGCTTTTCGGTTTCGCGTTGGCGATTTTCAAGAGTTCTTCAATGCGTGCGGCTTTTTCCGCGACATCGTCGAGATAAAATTCAAGTTCGGGCATTTGCCGAAATTGATTTCGAATTTTGCTCGAGAGTTCCTTGCGAAAAAACTTCGCCTCTTTTTTAATGTGCCCCAGCATTGATTGAGCGAGCTCTTTCGCGCCCAAGATGGAAAGATAGACGCGCGCGATGCTGAGGTCGGACGTGATTTTCACGGCAACGATGGTCGTCAGCGCGCCGTTGCGTGGCAGTTCTTTCTGAAAGATGTTTCCTAATTCGCGCTGTATGAGTTCAGCAACGCGCTCTGTTCGTATAGACATACTTGTTCAGATTCCGTGATGGAGTTAGTTCTGCTCGGCTACCAATTTGCGTTTCGTCTCGACCATTTGGAAGGCTTCGACCATGTCGCCGACTTTAATGTCGTCGTATCCTTGCAGGCTCAATCCGCACTCGTATCCGGCATCGACCTCTTTAACATCTTCTTTGAAGCGTTTGAGTGATGCAAGATTGCCTTCAAAAACTTGAATGCCGTCGCGAAGCAAGCGCACTTTTGAATCACGGCGAATTTTTCCGTCAAGAACCTTACAGCCGGCGATGTTGCCAAGTTTGGAAATGCGGAAGACTTCACGGATTTCAACGGTTGCGGTAACTTCCTCGACAAATTCAGGCGAGAGCATGCCTTCGAGCGCGTCTTTGATTTCTTCGAGCGCGTGATAAATAACAGTGTAGAATCGAATATCGATTTGTTCGCGTTCTGCGAGTTTCTTGGCATTGAGGTTCGGGCGCACACGGAAACCGATGATGATGGCATCGGAGGCGGCGGCAAGGAGCACGTCGCTTTCCGTAATTTGCCCAACTCCGCGATGGATAATTTCAACCTTGACTTCTTCGGTTTGTATTTTCATCAAGCCGTCTGAAAGTGCCTCAATAGAGCCGCCGACGTCAGCTTTGACGATGATGCGCAATTCCTTGATGCCGCCTTCTTGCGCCTGTTTGGCGATGTCGTTGAGCCGCACGCGACTGCTGTGTCTGAATTCTTGTTCGCGGCGAATGAGTTGTCGGCGTTGCGAAATTTCGCGCGCTTCGCGGTCGCTCGGCGTTACGGCGAAAATGTCGCCCGCTTCGGGTTGCATTTCAAATCCGAGAATTCGCACTGGTTGAGAGGGGTGAGCCGTCTCTAATCGGCGACCGCGCTCATCGAGCATGGCTCTGACCCTACCCGCTGAAACGCCGCAGACAAACGGCTCGCCGACTTTCAGCAATCCATCTTGAACGAGCACAGTGGCGACGATGCCTTTGCCTTTGTCGAGTTCGGATTCAATCACAACGCCTTTGGGCAGTTTTTCGGGATGGAAGTTTGCTGTCAAATTCATCAGTTCCGCTTGGGCGAGCACTTTATCGAGCAGTTCTCTTACGCCAATTCCTTTTTTGGCGGAAATTTCTTGGCATTGCACGTCGCCGCCCCACTCTTCGACCGTAACGCCGTTCTCTGCAAGTTGGGTTCGAATTTTATCGGGATTGGCTTCGGGCTTGTCGATTTTGTTGAGCGCGACGACAATCGGCACATTCGCCGCTTTGGCGTGGTTAATCGCCTCAATGGTTTGCGGCATCACGCTGTCGTCTGCCGCCACCACGAGAATGACGATGTCGGTAACTTCCGCGCCGCGTGCGCGCATTGCCGTAAAGGCTTCGTGACCGGGCGTGTCCAAAAACGTGATTTGCTGTCCGTTTTCAAGCGTTACTTCATATGCGCCGATGTGCTGGGTAATTCCGCCCGCTTCTCCTGCAACGACATTGCTTCGGCGAATGTAGTCGAGAAGCGAAGTTTTGCCGTGATCGACGTGTCCCATAATCGTAACCACTGGTGGGCGCGTTTTAATCTCTTCGGGCGAGTATTCTTCTTCGACGAGCGCGTCGGTCGCTTCGTGTTCCGAGATGAACTGAATTTCTTTCCCGAACTCTAACGCCAACAGTTCAAGCGTTTCTTTGTCCAAGCGTTGATTGATGGTGATGAACTTGCCCATCTTGAAGCACTTTGCAATCACGTCTTTGGGCGCAACCCCGATGAGGTCGGCAAATTCATGCGTAGAAGTGAACTCCGTCAGTTTGATAATTCGGTTTTCAGCGGCGCGCTGTTGAGAGGCTAATTCTTCGCGTTCCTCACGCTCACGCTTACGAAGTTTGCGGAATTTTGAGCGCGTATTAGTTTCGCCCGCTTCGTCCATGTTGATGATGGTTTGGCGAATGTTGCGCTCCAGCGTTTTTTCATCGACGTCGAATTTCTTTTTCTTCTTCGCCGCTTTTTCTTCGGCGATTTTCGCCAACTGTTCTTCACGCATTGTTCGCTTTTGCGGCGGCGGCGCGTCGGTTGAAAATGTGGCGGGCGCGTCGGCTTTGGCGGCGGGTTGCTTCGGCGGCGGTTGCGTCTGCCCTTTGGCTTGAATTGGTTTGGCTTCGGTGGTCGGCGCAGCAGGCTCGGCTTTAAGCGTCAAGTCTTTGGCTTGTTGTCCGAAACTCCTTTTACGCTTGCGCTTCTTTTTGACCAAATCAATTTCGCCGAGCACTTTCAACCCACCCTTGTTCTCCGACGACCCGTAGCGCGAGCCAATGTCGGCTTGCTCTTGACGAATTTGTCGTTGTAGTTCCGTGCTTTGTTCTGTCTGCACTTCCGATGCCTCACCGTGTTCAGCATCGGCGGTTTCTTCCGCCGTCCCCTCTATGAAGTCGGTTTCTTCGGAAGAATCTGTTTCAACGGCATCTTGTGTTGAGTCGTTCACGGCTTCTGTCGTAATATCTGTCGCGACTGCTTGAATAGGCATTTCAGCGACCTCTGTATGTGATTCGCTGGAAACTTGTTGTGCCAATTCAGTAGGCGATTCTATCGTTGTTTGCATCAGCGAATCGGAGAGCGGAGAAGTCTCTTCGGCAGGTTCAATCACCGTCGATACTTCTGTGCTTTCGGGCTCTGCCTTTATCGTTTCCGCGCTTTCAATGAATTTGGTTGTTGGAATTGATTCCGACGGTAGGCTGGATTGCGTCGAAGCCGATTTCGGCTCATCTAACAGATCAGTAGTGCGGCGTGGTTTTATCGGGGTTTTGATGCCGACCGTTGATTTGGATGCCATACCGCTTAGGCTTTTGCGCTTTTTTTCCTCAATCGCTTTTTTTTGACGGAGCGACTCACTTTTTTCTTTCTCGTTGCTGTAATGGCTGTAAATGAGGTTTCGCACTTCCTCCGACACTTTCGACGACGTGGAAGCCACTTTTACGCCCTCGCTTTTGAGAAAGTCGAGTACTTCGGTCGCGGCGACCTGCAATTCGTCTGCGATTTCTGTCAGTTTATATTTTCTTTCTTCCGACATCTTTCCTTTTTCCTTCCGTCGCGTTATGGGTTGCGGCTAACTGTGGTCTAAACGAATTAACGTAGCGTTGCGCGGTTAAGTTTGAGCGTTTTGCGACGCTTCGGGTTCTGCCTCGCGCTCGTCGCGTGCCCCTTCGTGTTCGGCTTCGGCGTGATATTCCGATTGAACGGTCCTGTAGATGTTTTCCGCGATTTTTCGCCAATGTTTGCGCTCGTCTTCGGTCATCATCTTCACAAAAGGCTTTGACGACTTCTTATCTTTGCCGCCGCTCTCGAAGAAATCGGCGCGAATCGTTGGCATCACAAGAGCGTTTTCAACTGCTTCAACACCCGCATCAATGATTTTTTTCGCTGTGTCCAGCCCTTTATCAAGCAGTTGATAAATCATGTCGTCCCCGAAATCTTCGCGGAACGCGATGATGTCTATGTCGTTCGGGTCGTCAGTTTTATCGATTTCGCGATAAATTTCAATCTCAAATCCAGTCAGTTTTTCGGCGAGAAGAATGTTATTTCCATTTCTGCCGATAGCATATTTGATTTGGTCAGGTTTTAGCATCACACGCGCACGCTTGTTCTTGAAATCAACAAGGACGGACATAGGGTCTATCTTCGCTGGTTGCATGGCGCGAACGATGTAGATTTGCGGCTCGTCGCTATATGAGACGACATCGATGTTCTCGTTGTTGAGCTCCTTGACGATGTTTTGAATACGTTTGCCTTTGTGCCCGACGCACGCACCGACGGGGTCGATACGGTTACTTGTCGACTCAACTGCGACTTTGGCGCGCTCCCCTGGAACACGGGCAATGCCTTTGATGAGCACCAATCCTTCAGCGATTTCCGTAACTTCGCTTTCAAAGAGTTTGCGCAAGAAATTGTCGTCCGTTCTTGAGACAATCACACGCATAGGTCCATCTTCGCGCTCTTTTTCAATCTCCGTTCCATCTTCCAACTTGACTTTCACTTTTTCACGTTCCACGCGCTTAATGTAAAGTTTCATGCGCGGATTTTTGCGCGGGTTATCTTTATGCATCTTCTCCGAATGCGGCAATATCAACTCAATTTTTTGGTCTTTGCTCGTATTGTAAGTGAAAATGGTTTCTTTATTGCGTATTTGATAGAGCTCAGCGGAAACAATTTCGCCCACGCGCTCCAAGCATTCTTCGTAAAGCGATTGCTTATCTGAATCGCGTCGCTTCTTCTGAACCGCTTGCTTGATGATTTGAATAGACTTGCGCGAGAGAATGTGCTCGAGTGGAATCGGACCCTCTTCGTAGGTGTCGCCCACTTCCAACGAGTCATCGATTTCGCGAATGGTTTTGATGTCGATTTCAATCGTTGGAATGTCGACCTCCTCGACGATGGTTTTAATGATATAAACCTCGAAATCGCCTCTATCGGGATTGATAATCACACGTGCGTTCACTTCTGGGTCGTATTCTTTTCGCAGCTGCTTCAAAATCATATCTTTGAGCAAGTCGACCATGTCGGATTTAAGCAACGACATGTCGGTTTTCTTGTCGCGCATTTGGTCTGACTTCTCAATCGCCGCAAAGGCTTCCACCAATTGATTTTTGCGGTCTTCCTGTGTGAGTTCTGCGTTTTTACGTTTTGCCATTGCTCTAAAAAGGTTTCGCTCTAAAATTTTTCATCTAAAAGTTTTCATCTAAAAGTTCTCGAACTGCCAATAGTGTTTTGAGAACACTCGCTTTGAGTCGAACGGGTTGATGACAACAATTTTGATGATAACAATAAATTAAAATTCTACTTCCACAGTGGCTTCCACAAGTTGAGACAAGGGAAGCATCAAGCGTTCAGCCTCCGTATTTTTTCCTTTCTTTTCCGACACACGCTGCAATGTTAATTCAATCGGCGCGTGTTCGGAAAGATGCACAAGCCGACCTTTAACCACGTGATACACATCGTTTGAATCTTTGTATTTCACGCGCAACAATCGCCCGATATTTTTGCGATACTGCCGCTCCAATTTCAACGGTCGCGAGAGACCGGGCGAGGAGACATCGAGGCGAAAGCGATTCGGAAAAAGGTCTTGAAGTTCAGGCTGAACTTCCACTTCTTCCGCCAACTTTCGGCTCAGCCGCGCACATGCGTCAATCGTAACACCTTTGTCGGTATCTACATAAATTTCCAGATAATCCGTGCCGTTCACATTTCGGAAGAGCAGTTCCACAAGAAAGAGTTCCGTTTCACTCGAGTAGCCTTGCTCTCTGTTGTGTTCCGATATTGAGCGCGCAATCCACGCGGTTAACTGTTCAAGACGAGACGACGTCAATTCCGCAAAAATGGTGTTTAAGTATGTTGTTTAAGCTCTTTCCGATAACAAAAAAAGTGGGAAGCGCGTCCCACTTTTTAGCACATAACCTAAATTGACTGCGTTGCAAATATAATACTCCATCGCTCAACGTCCAAACCGACCACACGCCTCACCAAAAAGTTCTTGACAAACTCTGAAACTTTTCCTATCTTAATTCCGACAAAAGCAGTCGGAATTTTTTAAGGACAAATACGCTTCTCCTTTGTGCAAAGTCGTCTAAATCGACTTTTTTATTGATGGAAAATCGGACTAAAAAGGTCTTATTTAGATTGAATCTAAAATGCTAAAGCTAACCAAAAAATTTGAATACGGGTTGCTGGCAATTCGCTATATCGCTCAAACGCGAAACGGCGACATTGCAACGGCGAAAGAAATCGCGGATAAAGCCGGTATTTCTTACGAGTTGGTTGCGAAAATTTTACAGCAACTCACAAAAGCGGAAATCGTTTCGTCCGTTCAAGGCGTCAAAGGTGGCTATCGGCTCAATAAACCTGCATCGCAAATTTCTTTCACGGAAATCGCCGATGCCATTGACGACCCAATTCAACTGATCGATTGTGCCGACAACCCAAATGGGTGCTCGGCATTTTCAGGGTGCGGCATAAAAAAACCGCTCACCGAGATACAGACACGCTTCCGTGAAATTTTTAGCGAAGCAACCGTCGCAGAAATTCTGTGAAATAAATGACGATATAATTTTTACAACCTTAAACAGAAATAGACAATGGCTCTCGACAAAACATCTTTGGATTTGAGCAGACCGATTTACATGGATAACAACGCCACAACGCCGATGGACCCTCGTGTTTTGGAGGCAATGATGCCATATTTCACCGAGAAATTTGGAAATGCGGCGTCCCGCAACCACGCATATGGATGGGAAGCGGAAGAAGCAGTGGAGAAAGCCCGCGAGCAAGTCGCAAAGGCAATCGGCGCAAATGCAAAAGAAATCATTTTCACGAGCGGCGCGACCGAATCCGATAATATCGCCATTAAAGGTGCGGTTGAAATGTATGCCGAAAAAGGCAATCACATCATCACGCTTCTCACGGAGCACAAAGCCGTGCTCGATACCTGCCGCCGATTAGAACGCGAGGGAAAAGCAATTGTAACATATCTCGCCCCAAAACCAGACGGCATTGTAGATTTAGAGCAACTTGAAGCCGCTATTACCGATAAAACCATCATGGTTGCGATTATGATGGCGAATAACGAAATCGGCGTCATTCAACCGATGGCAGAAATCGGCGAAATCTGTCGCAAACATGGCGTGCTTTTCTTCACCGATGCCGTTCAAGCCGTCGGCAAAGTGCCTGTTGATGTGGACTCGATGAAAATCGATGTGCTTGCAATTTCAGGTCATAAAATTTACGGTCCGAAAGGCATCGGCGCGCTCTATGTTCGCCGTAAAAATCCGCGTGTGAAACTTGCGGGCGTGATTGACGGCGGAGGACAAGAACGCGGCATGCGAAGCGGCACGCTCAATGTGCCCGGCATTGTTGGCTTGGGCAAAGCGTTGGAAATTGCGATAGAAGAAATGCCAAGCGAAATGAAACGCTTGACTTATTTGCGCAACAAGCTCAAAGACGGGGTGATGTCTCAACTTGAAGACTGCTACGTGAACGGCTCAATGGAAAGCCGATTGCCCGGAAATATCAACATCAGTTACGCCTACGTCGAAGGCGAAGGTTTGTTGATGGGGCTGAAAGGGTTGGCGGTTTCTTCGGGCTCGGCTTGCACAAGTGCGTCGCTCGAGCCGTCGCACGTGCTCAAAGCCTTGGGTGTCGGTGATGAACTTGCACACTCTTCGATTCGCTACGGGCTTGGACGCTTCACAACAGAAGAAGAAGTCGATTACGCCATTCAAATCACGGTTGAAGCTGTTAATCGTTTGCGCGAGATGTCGCCGCTCTACGAAATGGCGAAAGCGGGCATCGATTTGAAAACGGTTCAATGGAATCATCACTAATCCGAATATTTTTCAACACATTAACGCTAAACACACATCTTATTATGGCTTACTCAACAAAGGTCATTGACCACTACAATAACCCTCGCAATGTCGGCTCGCTCGATGTCAAAGATGAAGCAGTCGGAACGGGGCTCGTCGGCGCACCTGAGTGTGGCGACGTGATGAAACTGCAAATTCGCGTCAATGAAGAAACGGGCGTGATTGAAGATGCGAAGTTCAAAACATTTGGGTGCGGCTCAGCGATTGCCTCGTCTTCACTCGCCACGGAAATGCTCAAAGGTAAAACCATCGAAGAAGCAGAAAAAATTAAGAATACGGAGTTGGTGCAAGAGTTGAACTTGCCGCCCGTCAAAATCCACTGCTCGGTTTTAGCCGAAGATGCCATCAAGGCGGCGATTGAAGATTTCAAAAAGAAGCAAGCCGCAAAGCGTGAAAAAGCCCAAGAAGCTTTAGCGAACGCATAAGCGATTTTTGATGCGTGAAGTCTTTCCATGCCATATGTTGAGAGAGACTTCGCGTATCCTTATTCTACGCAACAAGCAGTTAGATTTTATCACCGAATACAACCATGATTACTGTATCCGAAAAAGCACTCGCACAAGTTGAGCGTCTTAAATCGCAACAAAATCTCGGACCTGATTACGGTCTCCGCATTAGCGTTAAAGGCGGCGGCTGTTCGGGACTTTCTTACGGACTCGACTTCGAAAACGAAGAAAAAAAAGGCGACCAAGTTTTTGAAGACAAGGGCGTTAAACTCTTCGTCGACATGAAGTCGTTTCTTTACCTTGCAGGCACGCAGTTGGATTTTTCAGACGGTTTGAACGGCAAAGGATTTCACTTCGTCAATCCGAATGCCGCTCGCTCGTGTGGCTGCGGCGAATCATTTTCAGTATAACCATCTACCTCTTAAACTTTGATGCTAAAACAAGCACCAAATCACGGATAGGCTGATGGAAGACATTAGAAAAATTCCGATTAAGTCGCAGGAAGATGTTTGGTTCTACGAAAAACAAATCAATCTCTTTGACATTTTAGACTTTTTTCCGCCTGATGCAATTGAAACCGCACAAGGCGAAGGCAAGAAACTGCTCCTCGAAACTGACTTGGGCTGGTCGTTCGAAACCGACATTGAAAAGGGGAAATTTTGCTTTCGCAAAAAGTCAAAGTCGATGAACGGCACAGGCAAATGGGTCGCTGAATCAGGGCTGAAAGCAGGAGACATGATTTGCATAGAAAAATTGGGAGACTATCACTATAAACTTTTCAAATCTCAATCTTGACCATGGAGATTCTTTCAACATTAAGTGCAACCGCACTGTTTTTAGGACTGTGCTTGGATTTCCCGCGCCAAATCGTGCAATCCTATTTCAGCGAAATGTTCCGTGCAAAAGAGGCAGAAATACTTACACTCGAACTCAATCCCAATCAAAATTAACTTTGGCTATGGAAAACAAAGCGTTGTTGGAATTTGATATTCAAGATTTTTTATGGAATGGTATTTTGAAGGAATCGGTCTTCCGTGAAAAATTGGAAGCGCATGATTGGACGCAGTATGACGGAAAAAAAGTGATTATCAAGGGGTGTGGTTCAACACCGATTCCGACTTGGGCATATATGGTCGTTACGGGCTACTTGGTGCAACACGCACAAAAGGTGATGTATGGCGAAGCATGCGCCGCCGTTCCGATTTTCAAAAGAGGCAAGGAAGTTGAACAGACTGCATAAGTGAACTTTTATCCAAATATTTCATTTGGACATTTTAGTCGCTCTTGAAGCGGCTTTTTTGCTATGCTTTCCCCAAAGCCACAGACATGATCCCAAATGCCATAGCCACTTTGAGCAAGGTATTTTGCCGATATAAATTTTCTTTTGTGGGATTATGCCACGCTTTAACCATAACATAAAGCAGCGGGAGATTTGTGCCAAGCATCACGACGAGGAAATATACCAGTCCATATTCCCTTGTCCAATAAGGCACAACGGTCATGCATATCATAAGCGCGAAAATGAGCGTTATGAGCGAGAGCGTCGCAGTTGCGCCGAAGCGAATGGGAATCGTCGTTGCGCCTAAGGCTTTATCGCCTTCAACATCTTCCAAATCTTTGAGCATTTCGCGCCCCAAGTTCAAGAGAAATGAAAAGATGGTTGGATAAAAGACGTTCTGCACCTCGCCTGTTGAGGCGGCACCGTAGAGAAATCCTAAACTCACCAATATGGAAATGACAAGGTTGCCGATGAAGAGCATGCGTTTGAAGTATCGGCTGTAAATGTAGAGCATGGGAATGGTGAAGAGTGCCATGAGGAGGTTAAGCGGGGTGAGAAAAAAAGAGATGATGAGCGCGATAAGGTTGAGAATGAGCCAATATCGGAAGGCGTGCGTGCGTGAAAGCGCGCCGCGTGCGAGCGGTCGCTTTGGCTTGTTAATACGGTCAATTTCAATATCAAAATAATCGTTAATCACATTGCCCGCGCCGCCGATGAGAATAGTTGCTAAACCTGCAAGATAAGTATCGAGTTGAGAAAACACGCCACTGCCTACTGCGACAAACGCGCCGAGCAATGTGCCAAAGAAGAGAATAATAATGTTGGACGGGCGAAGCAGTTCAAGATACGCCATGCGTTTCAAGGCTCTGATGCGGCGGAGTTGTTTGCGTCGATATCCACCATTTGAATGCCGTCGTTGTAAGTTTTAACACGATAGTCTTTGAGGCTCGTAAGTTTTTTGACGATTTCACCGATGCGTTTGCCTTGCTCGTAACTGCGGTCAATCATCTGTAAAATTCGGTCAACATTACTTTCCACGAGGTTCTCGCGTTGAATTTTTTTCTTGACCAGCTCGAGATAGCCGAGCAAGCCAGTAAGGGGGTTGTTGATTTCGTGGCTCACTGCCGCCGCCATTTCGGCGTAGGTTTGCATTTTTTGATGATGAACAAGCTGCTGTTGGAGTTTGATGATGCGTTTAGCCACGAGAATGCGCGCTTGAAGTTCGGCGATTTTGACAGGCTTCTCGAGATAGTCGTCGACACCTTGTGTGAGCGCGGTGATTTTATCTTCTGTGCCGCCTCTGCCAGTGAGCATGATAAAGTAGATAGATGCGGTGTCTGAATTTGCGCGAAGCAATTTAACGAAATCGAGTCCGTCGCGGTCGGGCATCGACCAATCGCAGATGATAATTTCGGGCTTTTCTTGTGCGATGAGCATTTCAGCAGCGTCGACGCTCATTGCAGTTCGTGGACGAATGCCTTTCCCTATCAGTTGATATTCTGTGGCTTTGAGCGAGGATTCATCGTCATCGACAACGAGAATTTTCGGCACGTCGCTTGGGTGTATCATGGCGTAGTTGAGTTAATCGGTTCATGCGTTCCGTTTTGAGTGACGGCAGATGCGTTCCACGATAAAGCTTCAGCAACGGTTGGGAAATGTTGAACGAAAATATCGCGTGCGGCACATGCAATATCACGATGTTCTTTTTGGGTTGCGGCGTCGCATCGAATTTGAAAATAATGAATCCAACTGCGCACCGAGCCTTTCATATACATTCGCGTAACGGTATTGAGCGGCAAGAGCGCACGCGCCGACTCTTTGGCGATGCCCCTTTCTATGGCTTCTTCATATCGCTTGTAACTATGTTCCCAAACCTCCTGCTGCACATCTCTAAACCATTGTTTTGTGGCTTCGTCGAAATCATCGAGCGAATTTTGGCGGTTTTTATGGTCTTGTCGACGCGCCTCGTAAGTTTCATAGGCGGAGGCTTTGGCGTAGCGTTGGCTGAACTCCTGAAACGAGAAACTTCGGTGTCGAAGAATCTGCGGCGCAATGGCACGCGTGGTCGTGATTTCGAGCGTCATATCTACCATTTCAAAAACGCTCCAATGCCCTTCTCGAATACAAAACTGCAAGAGTTTGGCGTAGTTCGGATTTTCTTGGTTTGGGCTTGAGACACGGGCGCAATAGGCAATTAGTCCTTCGGGGGAAAGAAGCGTGCCGTCGATGGTGATGTCAGGTTTTGTAATAGAAATGAAGCGAACGTTCATAACCAAAGGAGTAAGTTTGCTCTGTGTTGAAGTGTGAAGATAAAACGAAGATACGTCTTTCCCTTACAGTTCGTAGCCGAAAACAAAATAATAGACGGTCGGGGCGAATTTAATCGGTGAGGGTTCGGTGGGCAACCCTAATCGAAAGGCTTTGGCAATCGCCAGTCGCGCCGCGCCGAGCGGGGTTTTCAAAATCAGTTCTGTGCCGACACCGTGCGTGAATTCTCGCAACGCAATGCGGCTCGATTGCGTCCAAATGTTTCCCAAGTTATAGTGCAAACTAATTGTGGTTGGCGTAACTAATTGAAACGGCAATGAAAATTCTACGTCATACCCCGCCACAATCACTTGCCTGCCTCTGAAATCATCGAAGCGAAATCCATAAAACGGAATGCTAAAACTGGCGCCAATTCCACCTAAACTAAATTGCTCAGTGAACGGCGTGAGATTATCGGCAAAGCCGAGACTGAGCCGCCACCTTCCGCGAACACTTTCGCCGAAGCGTTGCGTTTCTTGATGAGAAAGCAGAAATTTTGAAAAAGAAAACGCATTGCCTAAAAATTCAGGATAAAAATCGAAATAAATTTCGGTGTAATTGCCTTTTGAGGGGGAGAATGGATTATCGCGTGTGTCAATGGTGAAGTGCGTTTTAAGCGATGTGAGCGACAAGCGTTGATTGGGCGCGATGCCGTCGTTATCAAAAAGCATCGCGTTTTGGTGAGTCCATTCAAAGAAGATGTTGCCGTCGCGATAGATTTGTCTCCCAAGTGCCGCCGTTATGCCATAGTGCTGCTGTCCATATTCTGCAAATTCGTTTCGTGAGGCTGAAAATAGCGGTCTTGAAAAGCGAATATCTGTTGCAAAAATTTTGCGGTGCTGATAAAACGCTTTTGTGAAAAAGGTGAAGTAGGTATCCCACAATCGATGCGCGTGATACTCGACTTGTGCAGAAGAGATGCGGTCGGCAACGGTGATCCACCCGCCGAGTTCTGTTGCCGTGCCTAAAAAGTTTTCGTTGCGAAAGTCAAGAAGCAGTTGCGCGGCATAGATGTCGTCGACTCTAAGCCCGATACGCAGTTGTTCGCTGAATTTTTCATGCATCTTAATCGTGAGCACGTTTTTAGCCATCTTGTTGGAGTCGGCGGCTTGCTCTGTCCAAACTGAGACACGGTTGAAAATGCCTGTATTGTAGAGCCCGCTAACCGTGCGCTCAACATTGGCAAGGGTTAGAGGTGAAAGGGTATCAAATTCAACTTCTTTGTCAATCACACGCCGACTCGTCCAGCCGCGCGAAAGTTCATAGCGAATTTCTGAAAGCCTGCCTTCATCAATCGTGATGTGAAGCGTATCTGAATCAACCGCGCAAGTATCGAGACGAAGTAAAGGAAAAGTCTGTTTAAGTTCGTGCACCAGCCGCTCGACGATGTCTCTTCCTGCTCGATTTGTCATCGGTTGCGCCGTATTTGTTGGCGTGATAAAGCGGATAAAATTCGGCTCGTTTTTACTTATCACCTTCACGACCGAAACACTCGGCACGGGCTTAAAGAGATAACGAACTTTTTTTTGAAGCGTATCGACTTCGGCGAAGGCGTCGGTGAAGAAATCGTAGTTCAATGCCTCTTTGAGTGTGGCTTTGACCTTTGTTCCGCTACGAAGCGATGTTAAGACACATTCGGGCAGGGGTATCGGCGAAATTAGTTCTTGTTCGTAACCTGAAATATCAATGTCGTTCGCTTGCTCAACATCGATGAGTTTGAGCAAACTATCGGCGAACTCAAGTCCCGCATGGTAACCTGCGGCGATAAGCGGCGAAAGGTTTCTAAAGTCGCTTGATTCGCGGTTGCCAATGTTTGGTTTAATGACAACTTGTGCTTTTCGAAGTTGCTCTTGATTTTGCTCTTGCATCATGATGCCCATAATTTGGTCAGCCACTTTCCAAGGCAAATCCACATCACTTTTTTGCTGATAGAGTACGCCGAGCGTATTGACCGCAACGCACGCGTCAGGCGATTGCTCATCGAGCACGTCGATGGCAATGTTTGAGACAAGCCCGCCATCGACGAGTTGCTTACCTTCAATGTCGACGGGCAAGAAGAGCAATGGAACACTTGCGCTCGCACGCATGGCGGCTGAAAGCGAGCCTCTACTCAACACTTCGCGCTTTCCGCTAACTAAATCAGTCGCTACCGCGCGAAACGACACAGGTAACTCATCAAAACTTTTTTTATGGTGATACGGTGCGGAAAGAGCGAGTTTATCAAGGGTTTGGGTCAATTCTTGCGCCGCACTTAGGGACTTGGGAATGACAAGGTTTAAGCCGTCGAATTGGAGGGTTAAAGACGCTCTATCGCGCACGCGCTTCTGTTCGAGAAACAGATTTTGCCGTTTGTTGATTTCTTGCAACGCTGTTAAATCGCTCCAAGAAAGATTTTTAATGAGTTTCTCTAAATCGGTGGACGAATAGCCTGCGCTGTATAAGCCGCCGATAATCGCGCCCATGCTTGTCCCGACGATGTAGTCAATCGGCACGCCTTTATCTTCGAGAGCTTTGAGCACGCCAATGTGCGCAATGCCGCGTGAGCCACCACCTGAAAGCGCAAGTCCAAGCGTTTTCCGAGCAGGAATTTTGTAAGGCGCAATCGCATATCGCTTGTGAGGCAAACTAAATGTATCAACATCGACGCGAAAAAAACCTTGCGAGGGTTGAGCAACTACTACAGAGCAAAGAAAGGCAAACGATATAGCAAGAACAGTAACGCGCAACAACCTTGCTTCTCCTTTCATTTTTTCAAAAATAAAAAAGCCGCACAGCATGAGCAATGCGGCAAGATTGTCTCTTTCATCTCTGTGGTGAAGGAGGGAATCGAACCCTCGACCTCAGGGTTATGAATCCTGTGCTCTAACCAACTGAGCTACCTCACCCCGAATTTCTAAAACAAGGGCGCAAATATACAACACTCCAACAAACATTCAAATATCAGGTGCAGATCGATCTTTCAACAAGCACGACCTCATCCCGCAACCGTTTCCCACTCCGCATAAAGCGTTTCCAAATCGGCTTTCAGGCTGTTGTATCGTGCAGTTTTGACTTTTGAATCCGATTGCTTGAAAAAATTTGGCGATGCCATCTCGAATTCAAGGGATTTTTTTTCAGATTCTAATTTCTCAATCTGCTTCTCGAGTTTCTCAAGTTGCTTTTTGTTCGGATTGGTTTTTGGCTGTGTGGCAATGGCTGGTTGAGCCTGCTTAGCAGGTTTAGATTGCGTCTTCTGAACCTCTTTTTGCCGCTCCAACTCGGCATGCTCTTCGGCTTCCATGCGTTTGACGAAATCGGCGTAGCCATCAAGGAAGGTTCGCAGTTTGCCGTTTTGAACCAGCACGACTTTTTCCACCAAACTGTCAAGGAAATGCCTATCGTGCGAGACGACAATGAGCGTGCCGTCGTAATTATCCAATGCTTCAATGAGCATTTCTTTTGAACGCATATCCAAGTGGTTTGTCGGCTCGTCGAGAATGAGAAAATTTGATGCCGTCAGAAGCATTTTGGCAAGAGCCACGCGCGACTTTTCGCCGCCCGAAAGCACGCCGATTTTTTTATTGACCGCGTCGCCTGAAAAGAGAAAACAGCCTAAAATATCTCGCACCTTCATTCGGGCTTCTGAATCAGGGGCAACCGACATCATCTCTTCCAAAATTGTGTGCTGTTGATTGAGCATTTCGGTTTGATGCTGTCCGAAAAAGGCAAGGCTGACATTGTGCCCGACATGGCGTTTGCCCTCAAAGTCAATTTCATTTGAAACAATTTTGCAGAGCGTCGATTTTCCCGCGCCGTTTGAGCCAACCAAGGCAATTCGCTCACCGCGCATGATTTCCAAATCGACGTTGTTCAAGACGGTTTTCGTGGAGTGGTCGGGCAGAGTGTAAGTTTTCGTAACGCCTTCGAGCGTGATTACCATTTTGCCCGAAGGTGCGGCTTTGGGAAATGAAAAGGCAATTTGGGTTAAATCTTCTTCGGGTGCTTCTAAGCCTTGTTGAAGTTTTTGAATCATTTTCATGCGGCTTTGCGCCTGCGTGGCTTTGGTGGCTTTGGCTTTGAAGCGGTCGACGAATTTCTGCAAGTGCGAAATTTGCTTGAGCTTGTTTTCATATTCCGCCATCAATATCTCGTAGCGTTCTGCCTTTTGCTGTTCGTAGTAAGAGTAATTGCCTTTGTATTCGGTGATGCGTTTGAAACTGATTTCAAGCGTTTTCTTTGTGAGTTTATCGAGGAAGTAACGGTCGTGCGAAATGATGATGTAAGAGCCCGAATAAGCGAGCAAATAGTTTTCAAGCCAGCGGAGCGAATCCATATCGAGGTGATTCGTTGGCTCGTCGAGCAAGAGCAGAGTGTTGTTTTGAAGAAGCAGTTTTGTAATCAAAAGCCGCATTTGCCAGCCGCCTGAAAACTCTTTTACCTTTTTATGAAAATCGTCTCGCGAGAAGCCTAATCCTGACAAGACTTTTTCGGCGTCGGCTTGCATGCGATAGCCGCCGAGATGCTCGAAGTCGTGCGTGGCATCGGTGAATTTCTCGATGAGTGTGTGGTAGGCATCGCTTTCGTGGTCGATGGGCAAGGCGAGTTCTTTTTCCATGCGCTCGAGGTCTTGCGAGAGTTGGAAGAGCCGCTCGTTGGCTTGCATGGCATATTGCAAGGCGGTTTTCTCGAGGTCGCCCTCGAAGGAAATTTCTTGCGGCAGGTAGCCGATTGTGGTCGAGGAAGATTTCATCACTTGCCCTGTGTGGTGCAAGGTTTGCGCGGGCATTTGTCCTGCGATGAACTTCATCAAGGTGGATTTGCCGGTGCCGTTCAAACCGACGAGCGCGACTTTTTCGTCATCTCCAATTCGAAACGATGAATCAATCAAGAGTTCCTTTGTGCCAATCGTCAGCGAAAGGTTGCGTGCTTCAAGCATATCAAGAAAGTGATTTTGAAAACTGCGAAGATACAATAAATCTCGAAGAATGTCTCCGAAACCCTTTTTGCTCTTGAAAGGATTCAGAGGCTTTGGCGTATATTTGCGTTCTTCGTTGGGACGCTATCACACAAAACAGCATTATTTTTTCAAGTATGATTACGGTTTCAGGTGTCAGCAAATCGTTTGGCGGGCGCATGCTTTTCGAGAATGTGAATGTTCAATTTACACCGGGCAAACGCTACGGCTTAACAGGACCAAACGGCGCGGGAAAATCGACGTTCATGAAAATTCTTCAAGGCGATGAAGAACCCACCAGCGGCACAGTGAGCGTTCCCCAAAAAATTGGGATTCTTCGTCAAGACCAATTTCGCTACGATAACTACCGCATCATCGACACCGT
Organism: Candidatus Thermochlorobacteriaceae bacterium; assembly: GCA_029263855.1. Lineage (GTDB taxonomy): Bacteria > Bacteroidota > Chlorobiia > Chlorobiales > Thermochlorobacteraceae > JANWWM01. The sequence continues at coordinate 103,595 of JAJUFC010000009.1, forward strand.
TTTGATGGGCAACCCAACGCTATGGGCGGCACTCGAAGAGCGTGAGCGTCTTTACGCCGAACCGAACCTCACCGACGAAATGGGCGTGCGACTTGGCGAATTAGAAGGCATTATCGCTGATGAAAACGGCTACGTCGCTGAACAGCAGGCCGCCGAACTTTTGGAGGGCATTGGCATTCCCGAAGCCCAACACACGAACTTAATGAACAGCCTTCCGACCGACCTAAAATTCCGCGTCCTGCTTGCGCAAGCCTTGTTCGGCGACCCCGACGCACTCTTGCTCGACGAACCGACAAACTACTTAGACTTGCAATCCATTCATTGGCTCGAGGAAAATCTCAAAGCCTATAACGGCACACTGATTGTCATTTCGCACGACCGACATTTTCTCAATTCCGTTTGCACACACATTGCCGATATTGATTACGAAACGGTCATCATCTACACCGGCAATTACGACGAGATGGTGGCAACGAAAATTCAAGGGCGCGAAAAAATCGAAGCCGAAAATCGCGAAAAGCAAAAGAAGATTGCGCAACTGCAAGATTTCGTCGCACGATTCGGCGCAGGCACGCGCTCGAGCCAAACTCAATCGCGCCTCAAAGAAATCAAACGACTTGAACCAACGGAACTCAAAAAATCTAACATTCAACGCCCCTATATTCGTTTTGAGGTCAAGCGTCCATCAGGCAAAGAAGTCGCAACCTTGAAATCGCTTTCCAAGTCGTATCCGCAAACTGACGGCACGACTTTACACGTGATTAAAAATTTTTCAATGACGATTGGACGCGATGAAAAAATCGCGGTCATTGGCAACAATGGCGTGGGCAAAACGACGCTTCTTTCGATGATTGCAGGCGAACTCAACCCTGATGCGGGCACGGTCGTCCTTCGCCCCGAAGTCTCAATGGGATATTTTCCGCAAGATTACAAAAAGGGAATCAACCCTGGTGTAACGGCATTTGAGTGGCTTCAAAGTTTTGCAACCGACGAGGGCACGGAGGTTTTGCGTGGGCTTTTAGGGCGCATGCTTTTCAGCGGTGAATCGGCTTTGAAACAAACTGACACGCTCTCGGGCGGCGAATCGGCGCGGCTCATTATGGCAAAGTTGATGCTCGAGCAAAATAACTTTTTGGTGATGGACGAGCCAACGAACCATTTGGATTTAGAATCCGTCAGCGCACTTGCCGACGCGCTCGAACGCTTCAAAGGCACCGTCATTTTTGTCAGCCACGACCGCGACCTCGTCAGCCAAGTTGCCACGCGCATCATCGCCATGACGAGCGACGGCATTGCCGATTTCGCAGGCACTTACGACGAATATCTCGACGCACTCGAAAGCGGCAAACCCAGCGCAAAGCCGAAGTTCCTCGTCGCCTGATTCGTCATCTTGCTGTTATCAAATTGTTTTGCTTGCCGCACCGAACAGAGATTTATCGTAGTTTTCCGATGTTTTGCCAAACCATGCCAACTCGACCATGACAAAAAACTTACTTCTGGCGATTCTGCTCATTCAAGTTTCTGCCGTTCAAGCGCAATCGTTTCAGAACAACGCGATTACGCTTTCAACAACCCTTTTAGACTTTGACCTCGACGGCGATACCACACTTGCCAACCGAAAAGACAGCCTTTCGCTCTGGATTTACAACGGGCTAACGCAATCCATCTCCATTACCGATGTCAATTTTGCTGATAGCATTTTCACGGCAAGCGATACGGTGTTGAGCGTTGCTGCAGGCGACAGCACACGACTTTGGATTCGCTTCTTGACCAATCAAAATGTTACTTGGCGCGATGTCGGCATTGTTGAAACAAGCACACACGGCGCGCTCGCGTTTCAAGTGAAGGCGACCGCTCGATATGGCTACACAGGCACAGACGCACGCTATCGCCCGACGCAAAATCTTTGGGGAAGCGCGCTCAAAGCACAACTGAAAACGATTTCCTCCACAGGTTTTGTGCAAGTCGGTTACAGCAATCGTCTTCCGATGTTTACGGTGATTGACAACTGGCGCGTGAATGGACGCGGCTCGGCAGTTGATAAAGTTGAATGCGTCTACACGGGCAGGACGATTGAAAATTTTCCGTTTAGCACGTCGACCCTCGCCAACGCGCCTTGGAACTTCAACACCGAACATACATGGCCTCAAAGCCGATTCAGCCAAAATGAGCCGATGCGCTCCGATTTCCATCATCTCTTTCCAACCGACGTTGCCGAAAACGCACGCCGTTCCGACTTTCCGTTCGACATTGTAGCCAATGCCACGAACATCAACGGCGGCTCAAAGTTTGGCACAAACGCACAAGGCAGAACGGTCTATGAACCGCGAGATTTTCACAAGGGAAGAGTAGCGCGCGCGATGCTTTATTTCGTAACGCGCTATCAAGACTTCGGCAATTTTTGGAGCGAGAACGGCGTCAATCAAGAAGCCGCGTTCCGCTTGTGGAATCGTCAATTCCCGCCCGATAGCATTGACATTCGGCGCAACAATGCGATTCAAACATATCAAAACAACCGCAACCCATTTATCGACCACCCCGAATTTGTCGAGCGCATTGCCGCTTTCACGGGCAACGCCGATTTTCCAACCGCACCTGAAGTCGCCATTGCGCCGCTCACCTTCAACTTCGGAACGGTGTCGGTTGGCGACAGTGCCGACTTTCGCTTCGTGGTTGCCAATCAAGGCTCCGCAAACTTGACGGTCTCTATTTCTGCACCACCGACGGATTTCACTCTGCTCAACGCGCCAACAATACTTTCTCCTAAAACTTTTTCTGCGGTCTCGCTTCGATTTAAGCCGACAACCGCACGCACCTTCTCCGAAACCATCACGGTTGCCTCCAACGATGCCGACGAGCCGATTACAACCATTGCCATTTCAGGCACAAGCACCCTGACCGCAAAGCCGATGGCACAAAAGCCCGACGCTTTTATGCTCGAGCAAAACTATCCGAACCCGTTCAATCCAACAACAATTATCACTTATCGCCTTGCGCGCACAAGCACCGTTCAACTTGAAGTCTTTGACATATTGGGAAGAAAACTTGTAACGCTTGTCAATACGAAGCAAAGCGCAGGGTCACATTCTTTCGCCTTTAATGCCGCGCACCTTAACCTTTCAAGCGGGGTGTATTTTTATCGGTTGAATACAGGCGAATTTACGGCAACAAAAAAAATGATGCTCGCCAAATAAGATGAAACGCTACTTCTTGCCGCTTAAAATTTTGCTCTCGCTGGTACTCTTGGGCGTGCTTTTTTCAAAAGTGAATCTTGACGCCGTTCTTCAAGCCTTTGTGAAGATTGACTATCGCCTTGCGTGGACTGCCATCGCACTTGTGCCTGTTAGTTTCTTGTTGGAATCACTCAAATGGAAAGTTTTGATTAGCCGACAAGATTCGCAGACGAGTTTGTTCGATGCCCTTCAATCGGTGCTGATTGGCACGGCGGGCGCGATTACCACGCCGCTTCACATTGGCAAATATGCCGCGCAAATGTTCTTCCACGCCGAAGTGCCTCGCGCACGTTTGCTCGCGCTCGTTTTCATCAACGGACAAATTCTCGGCGTTTTCACTTTGCTTTTTGGTTTGGCATCGCTCGCTTACTTTTTCCATCTTACACATCACCAAAATCTCGCTCTGGTTTTTCTTTGGCTTTTCCTTTTCGCACTGCTTTTGTTAGTGGGTTTGATTTGGGTTTCAAAATCGCGCTTCCCGTTTCCTGAAAAGTTAAATTTCCTGTTGGATTATACATCGGACGAGTGGCGCAAAGCCTTGCTTTATGGCTTTTTGCGACACATGGTTTCCACCGTTCAATTTTGCTTGCTCATCAATGCGTGTTTGGAAAGTATGCCGATGCCGTTTGAACAAGCATTTGTGGCGGTCTCGTCGGTATGGCTTGCGAAAGCCGTTGTGCCTTTTTTCATCGGCGATTTAGGCTTGCGCGAAGCGACGGCGGCATATTTCATTTCTGCACTTGGCTATTCGGCGGAAGCAGGCATTGCCGCCTCGCTCTTGATTTTTACGATGAACTTGCTTGTGCCCGCGCTGATTGGACTTGCCGTTATTCCTAAACTTCGCTTTTCAACGCCGTGAGCGTTTTCTTCTTTCTTTTTCTCCTCTCACTCTTTGTGTATGTGAGTTTTGTTGTTTGGATTTTATTCGGATTTCGGAAACTCGACTCCGCAGAAACTCCAAACATCAGTATGTCGCCGCCGACGGTCTCCGTTGTGATTGCAGCACGCAACGAAGCACAGTTTATCGCCACTTGCTTACGAAGCCTTGCCGCGCAAACACTCGCTCCGCTTGAAATTATCCTGATTGACGATGCCTCCGACGACGACACTGCGCAACTCGCACTTGCGCAAACCCTCGGCTGTTTGACTTTGATTCGCAACGAAACGCCTATCGGAAAAAAACCGTCGCTTGCCAAAGGCATTGCCGTCGCAAAAGGCGATGTGATTGCCTGCACTGATGCCGATTGCCTCGCACCGCCCACTTGGATTGAAGAGCTTAGCAAAGCCTTTTCGGATTCATCGCTTGGGTTTCTCTCAATGCCTGTTCTTTATCACGGCGAAAAAAATCTCTTTGCGAAATCTCAATCGCTCGATTTTCTCTCGCTTGTTGCTATTGGCGGCGCACTCATTAAACTGGGAAAACCTGCCATTTGCAACGGTGCAAATATCGCCTATCGCCGCAAGTTGTTTTTTGAGACGGGCGGTTTCGGAAAAATCAAACTGGCATCGGGCGATGACGAAGCCGTTATGCGAAACATCTTCCGAGCCGGTTATCGAGTTGATTTCTTGGCGTCGGAACGAACGACCGTGAAAACATTACCGGTTGCAACGCTTCGCGAGTTTCTCAAACAGCGAATCCGTTGGGCATCGAAAGGCACGGCTTACGGCGATGTCTCACTGATTTTTCTTCTCGCACTTGCTTTGATTTATGCCTTCAATCTTGCGCTCTTCCTTGCGCCTGTATGGGCGTGGCTTGGAAATTTATGGCGCATTGCGCTTACTTCGTTTCTCATCAAATTCGGCGTGGATTGCTTCGCCGTTTGGCAGATGACCAAGCAGTTCGGACGCACAGACTTGCGGCGCGTCTTTTTTGTGGCGGAGTTGTTGCAGATTTTTTATGTTGCACTTACGCCGCTTTTAGCAGAACTGCTCAAACTTGGAAAGGGCTACGAATGGAAAGGCGTGAATCGAAAATAACGGTTGTCCGAAAAGTTAATCAAACACTCGACTCCGAAAACGATGCGCCACTGCCGCCTGAAATTGCACTTAGCATGATGTGGCAACTGACCTGTAACGCATGGGCATTTATGCCCGACTCCGAACAGCCCGATGACTCAATTGATTCGAGACATCAGAGATTTTCTCGCGTGTTTAAGCACCGCACACGTTGAGTATTTGGTTGTTGGTGCGTATTCATTAGCCGCTCATGGCTTTGCGTTGCGCCGAATCGAATTGATTTGCTCACCAGCATTGACGGCGTGCGCTTTGATGAGGCTTGGCAAAATAAAGTTCAGATAACCATTGATGGCGTGCCCGTGTTTGTGCTCTCAAAAGAGGACTTGCTTAAAAATAAACTTGCAGTCGGACGCGATAAAGACCAGAGTGATATTCGATGGCTGATGAAACAACTCGGAAAATCCTAAATGCAACGCGGCATGTTCTACCCAAAGCGCGTTCCAAAATTTATTGATGCCCTCTTTCCACAGTGTTTGTGGCGAAAAGCGGACGACGCGCTCTACCTCACCGTCGATGATTCGCCCTCGCCTCACACGCCCGAACTGCTTGAAATTTTAGCGCGACACCATGTTAAAGCCACATTTTTCCTGATTGGAAAACAGATTGAACGCTATCCTGATTATGCCAACGCGATTGTTCAGCAGGGGCATCGCATTGGCAATCACTCTTATTCGCACACGCGAAATTTGCAAGAATCCTTTTTTCATGATGAAGTTGTCCGAACAGAGCAAATCCTATCGGCACTGTGCGACTCTTGCACGGCACGTCAGTCGCTGTTTCGTTTTCCTTACGGAAGGTTTAACTTTGTATCGCTTCGAGTCTTGTCCGAATTAAACATTCAACCAATTATGTGGTCGCTTCTTACAGCAGATTTTGACGCACAGGTCTCGAATAAAACGGTTTTGAACTTACTCCGCTCGGCAACTGCGGGCGACATTGTGCTGATGCACGATAACGAGAAGTCAATTCAAAAACTGCGCGCCGTTTTGCCGATTGCGCTTGGTGAACTTTCAAGGCGTTTTTCATTTAACCTTTTGTGATATGGCTATCCTTGAACCGATTATTACCGTTCTGCAAGTTCTTGCGCTCGGAATGATTGGTATTTACGCGATTGAAACCCTCATTTTGGTGGTGGGCATTCAGCGACGATTTCCGACGAAAACTTGGGACGAGTTGCCAATGGTGAGCATCGTCGTCGCCGCGCGCAACGAAGAAAACAACATCGTCCGATGTTTGGAATCGCTGATTCAACTTGATTATCCCAAAGAGAAACTCGACATCATTATCGCCGACGACCACAGCGCCGACCGCACCGCCGAGATTATTCAAGACTACGCACGCCGATTTCCTTTCGTGCGCTACTATGCTGTTCAAGCCTCCGAAATTAAAGGCAAAGGCAATGCAATTCATCAAGCCGTGTTGATTTCAAAAGGGGAGTTCGTGCTGATGACCGATGCCGACTGCGCCGTTCAGCCCACTTGGGGGAAAGAAACGATTAAATACTTCACCGACGACACTGGTCTTGTGTGCGGCATTACGACGCCGCGCAGTTCGCGTCTCTTTGAGAAAGTTCAAGAATTGAACTGGACCTATTTGCTCTCAACAGGCTCGGCGGTTGCGGCGATTGGCTATCCGATTGGCGGCATTGGCAACAATTTCAGTTTTCGCAAACGCACGTATTTAGAAGTCGGGGGCTACGCCAAAGTTCGATTTAGCGTAACCGAAGATTTCGCGCTCTTTCAAGCTGTCAAGAAAACGAAGTGGAAAATCGCCTATCCTGCGCTACGCGAAACGCAAAACATCACTGAGCCAGTGCAAACGGTTTCCGAACTTTACAAGCAACAAAAGCGATGGATTTTGGGCGGCACTTCGGCAGATTGGAAAAGTTGGATTACGCTGATGGTCGGATTTTTCACACATCTCCTTTCCGCGCTTTCGTTTGCAATGTTTCCGATAAAAACCGCCTTGACGATGCTTGCCGTCAAATTTGGTGCTGACGCGCTCTTTCTCATCACGCCGCTGATTCGCTTGCGCATGATGCGCCTTGCTCCGAACTTCATCTTCTTCGAACTCTATCAATACGTGCTCATCATTTTCGTTCCGATTGCATTGCTCTTCGACCGCAAAATCGTGTGGAAAGGCAGAGTCTACGGCTGATGCAGATTGAATCGACTTTTCGCATCACGCCCGCGCATTGGGCGATGATGGCACAAACCTTCATTGCAGGCACGAGTTTTTCTTTTGCGCGCGTTGCCTCTGTCGAGTTCAATCCGCTCGTTTTAGCTTTTCTCCGCCTCACGGGCTCGGCGTTGATTTTTGGCGTGCTATTTTTTTCGCGCGGCGGATTCAATGGCAATCGCCCGACTTTCTCGGAATGGATAAAACTTTTCGCGCTCGCTTTTGTCGGAATCACATCGGGGCAATTTCTTTTTCTATTTGGCTTGAAATTCACCACGCCTGCAAGTAGCGCAGTGCTTTATGCCATGACACCGCTTTGGGTGTTGCTGATTTCGGTGGTGATGAGCAAATCGGAAACGCTCACGAAGCGCAAAATTTTCGCGATTGCGATTGCTATATCGGGCGGCTTAACGGCACTTTTCGGAAGTGGCAAAACATTGGACTTTGCAGAGAACGCATGGCTCGGAAACTTCATCACGCTTGCGGCAGTGTGGTGTTGGGCAAGTTATTTAGCATTCGGCAAAAAAATTTTGGTGAATTACGACGCCATTCAAGGCACAGCGCTTATGATGATGCTCGGCGCGCTGATGTTCTTTCCGATTGGTTTTCTGCCGACGCTCTCGTTTGAGTGGTCCGTGATTTCGGTGGGCGCATGGTTCGGCGTGGTTTGGGTTACGTTGTTTGGCTCGGTAGTTGCTTATGGACTCATTAGTTTCGCGCTTTCAAAACTCACGCCGTCGCAAATTTCAGTGTTCATGAACGCACAACCCGCGATTGCCACAAGCGTGAGCATCATTTTTTTCGGCGAGCCGTTTTCGCTCGCGCTGATTTTCGGCGGCGCGCTTGCTGTTACAGGCATCGTGATGCTCCAACAACAACGCTAACAGGCATTTATCGGCGAAGCAACTCGATCAACTTCCTCTCCTTTTCCGCCTTCAAACTCACTCCTAAAAGTTTTTGCTGAATGCTGGGGCTTTGTGCTTGATACCAGTCCAATGTTTTCCGAATCGTCTCTTCCAACGGGCGGAAGGTTAGCCCTGTCGCCAATGCCTTTTCAATGCTCACGGTTTCAAGGGCTGAATAGGCTTTTGGCAACCAAAGCGGCAGTTCAGTGTAGGGAAGAATTTGATTGGCTTCGAGTATCTCATCGGGAATTTCAACAAATGTCGCGTCGCTGTTTGAAACTTTTTTGCAAGTCTCAAAAACGGCGTGGCGCGTAAAGTTGCCCGTTACGTTGAACGCGCCTGCGAGTTTGTTTTCAATACTGTTCAGAATCCATTTGGCTAAATCGCGAACATCGATAAACTGCGTTGGCGCGTCGCGCGGCACAGCGACTTGACCGCCTTTTGCGATTCGGCTTACCCAATAGAGGAACCGCCCACTCGCATCATGTTCGCCGACGATTAAGCCCGCGCGCACATGCAACGCTCGATTCGCGAAGAGGCTCTCGACGGCTTTTTCGCACAAGGCTTTGAGCGCGCCGTAGGTTTCGCCTGTAATTTCTTCGGTCGTCTCGTCTGCCAGCGTCGCAACTGCCGAGCGTTCCGTTAATTGCGACGACGATTCGGCATAAACGGAGATGCTTGAAACAAACGTGTAATGTCGAGCGGCGTCTTTGAGCAACGTCGCCGTTTTTTCTACAACCCGCGGAACGTAGCCCGACGTGTCAATGACCGCGTCCCAAGTGCGCCCTCGTGAGACCTCAGATTCGAGCGCGGAGATATCTTTCGTTCTATCGCCGATGAGCATTTCTACATTAGGGAACACTGTGCCGCGTTTTCCGCGATTTAAGAGCGTGAGCGCGTAGCCTCGCGAGAGAGCATCTTCCACAATTGCTCTACCGAGAAAATAGGTGCCGCCTAAAATGAGGAGTCTCACTTTTTCAACTCCCGTTCCAACTCTTGCAGTTGCTTCAAGGCTTCGTCGAATTCTTTTTTGAGCGTGTTAAATTTTTCCTCGCTTGCGTTCTTTAGCTCTTCGGCTTTCTTCTCTAATTCTTCGCGCTTGGCATTAAGTTCTTCCATTTTCTTTTTGAGTTCTTCGGCTTGCTCTTTTCGCTCCATCGCGCGTTTTTTCATTTCCTCGAGCTGCCGCTCGACGCTTTTGTATTCCTCTTCGGCGGATTTGAGGAGTTCTTCTTTGCGCGAAGCAAGGTCTTTGATTTTTTCTACCGCTTTGCTTGCTTCTTCTTTCACGCGCTCAGTGGTGATGTCTTCTTTTTTGACGAAGGTGAAATAAACGAACAAACCAATAAACGCGACAAACAATAGCCCAATGAGTTGTTTCATTTTTGAAAAAGTTTAATTGACGCTTGAATGTGCAAATTTTTCTTGAAAAGATAATCTCACCTTCAATGCCTCGACCACACTGAACACAATCGGACAAATCGCATACTTTTCCATCACCGATTGAAACCGATACTTGAAATGCTCGCCTTTGATGTTCGGGAAGGTTTGGCAACAGAGCGGGCGCACTTCGTAGGCACTGCACAAATTTTCTCGAAGCATCGGACAGGGTTTTGTGTTGAAGTAATAGGCTTCTTTGTAAGGCTTAATGAATGTTTCTTTGAAACTTTCTACTGAAACGCCGCTTGCTTGTGCAAGTGCAGGAAGTTCGTGATCGAAGGCGGCGGCGTGAAGGCTCTTGCAACAGTTGGCACATGCTTTGCAGTCGATATTGGGTTCTATCTCGTCGTTGAGCGAAGCGACAAGCGGGTCGAGCGTTGATGATGGAAATTGTCGGAGAAATTTGGCAAAAGCGTTGTTCTCGCGTTCTTTTTCCTTTGCGATTGCTTTGATACGTGAGAGCTCGAGTAGCATGGTGTTAGGGTAACGGATCTGCGCTTTTACCGATGTCTGTTTCTAAAATTGAAAATCCGACGATGTCGTCTTGTGCAGTGTGAATCATCAGGTCACCATCTATGAAATCAAGCGGCTCGTAGTCGTAACTGTGGTCGGCGTCGCGATTTTTATCAAAAACGACGTGTAAGGTGCGCTCGGTTTCGTCGTAAAATGTGTCGTAATCTTTTCCTGAAAAGGCTTGCAAGTCGGGAACTTGGCGAAGCAACTGCGCGATGAACTCGTGTAAAGTCATTTATTCAAACTGTTCAAGCATTCGCATGTCGTTTTCCAAAAGGTAGCGAATATCGGTAATGCCGTAGCGGAGCAGTGTAGTGCGCTCAATGCCCATGCCCCATGCGTAGCCCGAATATTCGTTAGGGTTGATGTTGCAGTTTCGCAGCACGTTGGGGTGAACCATTCCGCATCCTAAAATTTCAAGCCAGCCCGACTGTTTGCACACGCGACACCCTTTTCCGCCGCAAAGGTAGCAAGTGATGTCGACTTCCGCTGACGGTTCGGTGAAGGGAAAGAAACTCGGTCGGAATCGTAAGTTCACATCGCTTCCGAACATTTGCTTGGCGAAGGAATAAATCGTGGCTTTTAAGTCGGCAAAACTGACGCCTTTGTCGACATATAAGCCCTCGAGTTGATGAAACACGCACAGGCTTCTTGCGCTGACGGCTTCGTTGCGATAAACCTTGCCGGGCATAATGAGCCGAAGCGGCGGCTTTTGCGCGAGCATCGCACGGATTTGCACGGGCGAGGTGTGCGTGCGTAGCACAATATCTTCGCTGTCGCCTTTGCGAATGAAGAATGTGTCTTGCATGTCGCGGGCGGGGTGGTCGTCAGGAAAATTGAGTTTCGTGAAGTTGTACTCGTCGAGCTCGATTTCAGGTCCGGTCGCTTCGCTGAATCCCATTCCAAAGAAAATGCGCTTCATGTCGCCTAAGACTTTTTGAACGGGGTGTTCAGAGCCCAGAAATGGCTTTCGCCCCGAAAGCGTGAGGTCAATCGTTGGGGCATCGTCGCTCCGTTCTGCAAATTGGCTTTTGGCTTGCTCAAACTTTGTCTCGGCAAGTTGTTTGAGTTCATTGAGCAATTTTCCGACAAGTGGCTTTTCTTCACGTGGAACAGATTTGAGTTGCGCGAAGAGTTCGGCGACGCTTCCCTTACGCACAAGATATTTCAGCCGATAAGCTTCCAGCGACGATGCGTCAGAAATCGTGGCGGATTCAATTTCCGCTTTGAGTTGAACGATGGACTCTTGTATCATGTGTTCTCACGAATCTTTTCTCACAAAAGGCAGGCGAAGCAATCTTGTCAACTGCTTCGCCTACGGATTGAACCTTTTATCAAGCGTGAATTTAGGCGAGTGCCGCTTTGACAACGGCAGTAAAGGCTTCAGGATTTTTCACAGCAAGTTCGGCAAGCGACTTGCGGTTGATGTCAATGTTTTTCGTTTCCATTGCCGCAATGAGCTTTGAGTAGGTTGTGCCATTCAAGCGTGCAGCGGCATTGATGCGCGTAATCCACAGGGCGCGGAAATTGCGCTTTTTGACGCGACGGTCGCGATATTCGTATTGACCTGCCTTGTCGACGGCGTGCTTGGCAATCGTGATAACGTTTCCTCTTGCACCCCAGAATCCTTTGGCTTTCTTTAAAACTTTTTTGCGGCGTGCGCGCGAGGCAACCGCATTTTTAGCGCGTGGCATAATCGTGTCTCCTAAAAATTTTTAATGGTTGAGTGTGTCGTTGATTTGAATTAGGCAAGCAACATTTGCTTAATCGTGGCTTCGTGCGTCGGCGCAACGAGCGTATCGTGTTGCAAATTGCGCTTGCGCTTCGCGCTCTTGTGTCCGAGGTTGTGTCTCATTCCGCTTTTTTTGCGCTTGACTTTTCCCGTAGCGGTTACTTTGAAGCGTTTTTTAGCGGCACTGACGGATTTCATCTTTGGCATAATCGTTATCCTTTAAGTTGAATTGATAAAATTTGATTGTGATTGTTTTTCGTTTTTATGCGGTCGCATTGCGTTTATCGCTTGCTTCTTGCTGTTTTTTCTTGCGTTCTTCGGCTTCGGCTTTCAAAGCAGCTTCTTGTTGTGCACGCTCTTGGGCTTCTTTTTTCTCGAGAGCCTCAATTTTGGCTTTATCAGGCACATAAAAAACATAGAGGTTTTTGCCTTCCATTTTCGGTGGTGTTTCTTCTTTACCGACTGTGCTAAGCCTATCTGTCAAGCGTTTCAAGAGTTCGTAGCCTTTTTCTTTATAGACGATAGCGCGTCCGAGAAATACGACGGTTGCACGAACTTTATCGCCCTTGCGTAAAAATTCTTCTGCGTGATTGGCTTTGAAGTCAAAGTCGTGCTTGTCGGTGTTCGGGTGAAACCGAATTTCTTTCAGCGCGGACGTTTTCGTTTTCTTTTTGGCTTCTTTTTCTTTTTTCTCGATTTCGTAAAGGAACTTACCGTAGTCGGCGATTTTGCACACGGGCGGTTGCGCGTTGGGCTGAATCTCAATCAAATCAAGCCCTAATTTTCGCGCTTCGCGCAAAGCATCGCCGGTTTTCATCACTTGCTGGTCGCCTGCGGGAAAAATCACGCGGATTTCAGGAATGCGGATTTCCTCGTTGGTGCGATGCGCCTTGCTGTTATTTCGGTCTCGGTCTCGGTTATCTCTAAAATCTCTCATTATATTTTTGTTCAGGTTGCGTTCAGTTATGTTTTACGCTGCGAGCGTTGTTTCTTCGATTTCGGTGAGCAGCGCGTCGGGCGAGCGCGGGTTCGGATACAAGCCCATATCGCTCAAAGTTTCGTGCCGTCGTAGATGTCCGCCAGCAGAAGCGTCGCGCCAACGGAGCGAAGTTCTAACTGCGCGGACTTATCCTCCAAGACGATGTAATCCCACTCGTTGCGCGCCTTGCGACGAAATACCTCCACCCGAATGCTCTCCGTCGACACCAACACATACTCCTGCAACAAAGGCAGAGTTTGGTATTCATCAAACTTTTCGCCCCTGTCCCGATTCACAGTGGATTTTGAGGAGACCTCAAACAGCACAATCGCGTTGCTCAAAATGTCGCTCTCCAAATCCAAGTTCTCGCGTGGCACGACCGAAACATCGGCGTAACGATAGTTGCCGCAAGACTCAATGTCAATCTTCACGCCGCTCGAGAGCGCGCGATATGGACTGCCTTTTAGCACAGCGGCAAACAGCGCAATCAAATTGCCAACGATGATTTCGTGGATGATTTTTGGCATTTCGCATTGAACGAGTTCGCCATTGACAAACTCGTAGCGTTCTTCGCTCTGGCGGTCAAATTCCAAGTATTCTTCTCGCGTCATCTTTCGCGTCAAAACTTGCGTCATCGTTTCCTCACTTTCTTGATGCGATTTCTTCTTTCAACATCGCAATGGTTTCGTCAAGCGGCTTCACGCCTTTGTCGCCTTCCTTGTGCCGACGCACCGCCACGCTTTTCGCGTCGCGTTCTTTTTCGCCAATGACGAACATATACGGAATCTTTTTCACTTCCGCGTCGCGGATTTTCTTGCCGATTTTTTCGCTGCGCTCATCAAGCTCAGCGCGAATCTTCTCGGCTTTGAGCGTCTCGACCACTTCCGCCGCGTAGTCATTGACGGCATCAACAATCGGCAACACGGCAACTTGCGCGGGCGCGAGCCACAAGGGAAAATCACCCGCGAAGTTTTCAATCAAAACGCCAATAAACCGCTCCATTGAACCAAACGGCGCGCGATGAATAATCACGGGACGATGCTCTTTGTTATCGCTGCCTGTGTAAGTGAGGTTGAATCGCTCTGCCATCACATAATCGACTTGCACCGTGCCGAGTTGCCACTTGCGTCCAATCGCGTCGCGCACGATGAAGTCGATTTTCGGTCCGTAGAAACTCGCTTCGCCAATGCCGATAAAGTAACTGAGTTTCATTTTCTCGGCGGCGGCGCGCACGTCGTTTTCGGCTTGTTCCCAGAGTTCGTCGGTGCCGCCATATTTGGCTTTGTTGGATTTGTCGCGGAACGAGAGGCGCGTTTGCACGTCTGCGAATCCCAGCGTGGAGAAAACCAATTGCGTGAGGTCAATCACATTGCAAATTTCCTCTTGCAGTTGGTCTTGGCGGCAATAGATGTGCGAATCGTCTTGCGTAAATCCGCGCGCCCGCGTCAATCCGTTGAGTTCGCCCGATTGCTCATAGCGATAGACCGTGCCGAACTCCGCCAAACGAATGGGCAAATCGCGGTAACTGCGCGGCTTTGCCGCATAAATCTGATGATGATGCGGGCAGTTCATCGGCTTCAAAAGATACTGCTCTTCTTTGCCCGTCTCATCGGTGAACGTGATGGGCGGAAATTGCGAATCTTTGTAGTAAGGATAGTGCCCCGATGTTTTGTAGAGCTCAATGCTCCCGATGTGCGGCGTATAGACGGCTTGATAGCCGCGCTTGAACTGCTCTTCTTTGAGAAAGTTCTCGAGCTCTTGGCGAATGATGGCGCCTTTGGGTAGCCAAATGGGCAAGCCGCTACCGACTTTGGGCGAGATGAGAAAGAGTTCCATTTCTTGCCCGATTTTGCGGTGGTCGCGTTTTTTGGCTTCCTCGATTTGCGCGAAGTGTTGCTTTAAGAGTTTCTCCGATGGAAACGAAATGCCGTAAATGCGTTGCATTTGTTCGCGGCTCGAATCGCCGCGCCAATACGACGCGGAAATGTTGGTCAGGCGCACGGCTTTCAGTTTTGAGGTGCGCGGCAAGTGCGGACCCGTGCAAAGGTCGGTAAATCCGCCTTGATGATAAATGGAGACAATCGGTTCGCTGATGCCTTCGAGAATTTCGACTTTGTAGGGGTCGATGCGTTTGGTTTTGAAGTATTCAATCGCCGCGTCGCGCGGGAGTTCTTCGCGGGTGATGACAAGGTCGCGCTTGGCAATCTCCATCATTCGCTCTTCGATTTTGCGCAGGTCGTCTTCGGTGAATCGATGTTCCGACGAGATGTCGTAATAAAAACCGCTCTCGATGGCAGGACCTGCGCCGAACTTCGTTCCGGGAAAGAGTTCTTCAATCGCTTGCGCCATCAGGTGACTTGAACTGTGCCAATAGAGTTCTTTGCCCTCGTCCGAATCGAAGGTGACAATTTCGATTGCCGCATCTTCTTCAATCGGCAGATTCAGGTCTCGCAGTTTGCCATTGACTTTGATGCCAAGCGCATCTTCGTAGAGTTTTCTGCCAATGGACTTCGCCACGTCGTTGCCCGTCGCGCCTTTTGGATATTGGCGAATGGAGCCGTCGGGCAGGGTTAATGCAATCTGCTCCGTTAAGAGTTGCGTATCAGACATTCTCGCGATAATCTTTTCTATGCCTTGCGAGTGTGGCAAGGCGTGAGTTAAGCGTCTTTGTTTGACCGAAAATAATGCCCGCATCAATGCGGTTCAACGCCCGTTTGCGCTTTCTGTGGCAATCTTTTGCGCCGCTTTGCGCCAAGAGTTGCTTTGATGCCGTCAGCTTTTGCCGACCGCTTGCGACTGCTTTTTGTTGGTTCATCAATCATCGGGAGCGCCGCAACCCCGCGCCTCCAATCCAGCGGAAGCAATGATTGGTGAAGATAGGCGGCAAAGATAAGAGATGGCGAGGGAATTTGAAAGCGTCGGGGCGCAAAAAGCGATGCGCGACGGTCATTTGAGAACGGCATGCTCACGCTTTGGCGCAAAAGGCATTGAACGCTGAACCGCGTGGCGTTGCGCTTGCGCCTTGAATCGCGCTATTTTATGCGCAACCGCAGGTTTTGGCGCTTCTGGGAGAGATGCCTTGATGGCGAGGCATTGAACAAAGTCGCTCTGTATGGACATCTGAAGAAGATTGACGAAAGTTTTGGAGTTGCGCGACGGTATGTAAATTGACGCTGGTTTTGCGAAGGGTTCGAAGCAGTTTGAGGCGGTTTCGCAAAATCAGTTGTTCATCAAAACAAAGCGAAGCGAAGTTTTGATGAACGTTTAAGAGCGACACTCACCAAAGCAGATAAAGACAACCAGATAATCAAGTAACATAGAACAATAATGACAGAAGAACAAAAAAAATGGTTTGACAAACTACATCAAAAAAGACACAACACGGCAAAAACGCTAATGCAAGACTTTGCCGTTAGCAATATGTGGAAAAGTGTAATTGAAAAATATAGTGACCACGCTCATTTCATTTACGAACTTTTGCAAAACGCAAGCGACGCAAAGGCGACAAAGTTATCATTTCAATTAACAAAAAATGGACTCTATTTTAAGCATAACGGCACGAAAAACTTTTGGGTTTCAGATCCCGACAACGAAGAAGTAGACCAGCAGAACAATAAACTTGGTGACATTAACGCCATTACGGCAGTTGCACAATCAAACAAAAAAGACCATTCAACTATTGGAAAATTTGGAGTGGGTTTTAAGGCGGTTTTTCAATACACCGACACTCCACATATTTACGACCCAAACTTTCAATTTAAGATTAGCAAATTCATCGTTCCAATTAAATTGGACAATGATTTGACAGACCGACAAAAGAACGAAACTGTTTTTTATCTTCCTTTTGACAAGCAGGAAACAGATGAAAACGGCAATTTAAGAATGCCAAAGGAACGGGCTTATTCTGATATTTTAGACAAACTAAAAAAGTTAGTCTTTCCAACATTGTTTCTACCTGACTTGCAAGAAGTGAAATGGCAAGCAGATAACAACGAAGTAGGCGAATACTCCATAAAAAGAGTAGAAAAGAAGCAAACAGAAGACATTATTTATGAAAGAGTTGAACTCAATCAACAAGTCGGTTTAAAACAAACAAAAGAAAACCTATTATTATTCACTAGATTAATAGAAGAACACAATCTCAATTATTCAATTGGCTACTTTTTGGACGAGAATGGGAAATTGATACCAAGAAAAGATCCTGCATTTTGCTATTTCCCAACCAAAGAAACAACTGATCTCAATTTTATTCTTCACGCCCCATTTTTACTTACAGATAGTCGGGAAGGAATACATCGTTCTAAGGAACACAATACTACAATGGTAAAATTGCTTGCACAACTTGCAGCTGACAGCTTGCTAATCCTGAAAGATTTGAAACTATTAAGCGATGATATTATAGACATAATTCCTTATAAAAATATTGATTATGGTAATGACGGATTCTTTAATGATTTCTATTTCAAAATCAAAGAGAAGTTTCAAACCGAAGAAATTATTCCTGCTAAAAACGGAACATTTACAAGTAAGCAAAACGCTTATTGGGCTGACTCTCCTAATTTGGCAAACTTATTTTCGAACGAACAACTTGCTGAATTAGTTAAAAATCAAAATGCAAAATGGGTATTCGTAACTATCGGTAGAACAAAAGATAAAGAAATTACAGATTATATTGATGGTGGTTCTGAAAGGTCTTGGTACAGAAAAGAACCCAATCTAATTAAATCTAATATGGACTTTGAAAACAAAATTGCTGAATTGATTACAAGCGATTTTATCAAAAACCAATCAAATGAATGGCTACATAGATTTTATGAATATCTTTCTGAAAGAAAATCTTATCAAGACAAATTCAAAACAAAACCTATTTTTAAAGACTATCAAGGAAATGCTGTCGCTGCATTTGACAAAATTGGAGGAGAGTTACATAGCATTTTGTTTTTGCCCTTAGACGAAGTAAATTCTACTTACAAAACCATTGACACTGAACTACTTAAAAATGAAAAGACAAAGGAATTTATTGAAAACTTCGGTATTAAAAAGCCAAGTTTGAAAGATGAAATCTACAATAACATTTTGCCACTGTATAAAAACGATGATAGAAAAATTGATAAAGACACACACTTTAAAAAGTTTTTCACTTATTGGAAGAATGCTGGACGACCTGAAGAGTTTATTTCATTAATAAAAGATAAAGAGTTTGTTTCATACAAAACAAACAAAGATGAAACAACCTATTATGGAAAAGCGAATGAAATCTATTATCCAACTTCAGATTTGGTAAAGTATTTCGAGTCAAAGCCAGATACAAAATTTGTTGACCTAGACAAATACTACTCTTTTATCACAGAAGAAAAAGAGCAACAAACTTTGAAAGAATTTTTTTTAAGACTGGGTGTAAGTGAGTTACCAAGAATTCTCGAAAAAGAAATAACCGATGCTTCGATAAAAGCAAAACTAAATCTTCGCCAGTCAACACATGGTTACGATGACAGAAACATAACTACTGACAGAATTATTGACGGTTGTGATGAGATTACAAAAAATATTGACAAAGAAAAATCCTTAATTCTATGGCGCTACTTGACGAAATTACCAAGTTATGAATATTCCAAAGGAACCCATAAATACTTTTATTATCGCGAACAAATTCAATCCTTTGATTCTAGTGCGCTAAAGCTATTAAAAGAGCAAAAATGGTTATTAACTAAGAGCGGTAAGTTTGTAGCACCAAGCGAAATCTGTATAAATGAATTAGCAGACGGTTACGAGAGTAATTCAGAATTAGAACAGTTATTAGGATTTATTTCAACTGAAACCGAAAGCACAGCCTCTAAAACTGAAATCGAAAGAATAGCAAGAATAGCCTCTAAATTTAAGAGCGAAGAAGAAGCCGAAGAAGCAAGAAAAGCTTTAGAAGAAAAAAGAGAGAAAGAAAAACGGAAAGCAGAACGAAAAACGTCAGGAACAAAATCATCAGTTGATTCAGAAGATTTAGAAGGTGCGATTGAAAGTTTAGAAAATCTTTCAGAATCTGTATCAAAACCGAAATCTGAAAAACAAAAAACAAATATGTTACCCGACTTTGACGAAGATGAAGAACTTGCAAAAGGAATTGAAGATTTAAAAAACCAACTTGAAATCAAAAAAAGCAGAGTTGATTTAGTAGAAAACATCAACAACAGCATAAAATACTCTTATGATTGGTTTATACATTATTTACAACTGCTAACAACATACAGTGAAAAGAAAGATACACAGAAGCAAAAATCAATTTCATATCAAGAAATAAAACCATATAAGGCAGATAATAAATATTTCCTGCTTTGCGGTGCAAGTAGCTATATTTCCTCGGAAATTGAAAATGCTGACGATTTTAAAGTTTCACTTGTATTTGGAAATGGTAAACGAGAACAAATAACAGTAGAAGGCGTTTCTAAGAAAGGGCAAGATTTATTGATCTATTGCCGAGCCCCATTGCCAAACAACATCCTTTCCCGTCTTTCAAACATATTTAAAGTTGAAATCAACTTTACACCTGTAATAGATTTGCTTGATAGGTTAAAAAAAGCATTTGAAAATTATATTGACAAGTGGGGAAATATTAAAGAAGCAATGCCTCCATTAAGTTACATATATGGACCGCCAGGAACAGGCAAAACAACAACACTTTGCAATAAAATCAATGAAATATTGACTTCTAACCCCAACGCTAAATTCTTAGTTCTTACGCCAACCAATAAGGCATCGGATGTAGTATGTAAAAAGTTGAAAGACATTAATCCCAATATTTATGCAGTTCGTTTAAGTCGTCCGACAGACCCTGAATTAGAAGAAAGTGGTATTTATGTGGACACATTAGACAACAAATCACTACACAACATAAATGTTGTTACTTCAACGATTCATCGTTTGCCCTACTTTGAAATTAATGTTGAAAAAGACGGAGAGAATTTTGGATACAAACTTTTTGAACATAGAAACTTTGACTATGTAATTTTTGATGAATCGTCAATGATAGGTTTGCATTACATCACATTTGCAATAATGGCTTTATTTAAAACAAATCCAAAAACAAATTTCATCGTTGCAGGCGACCCGAAACAAATTCCACCTGTTATTGAGATAGATGAAAAAGAGTTGGAAAATTTTGACTTTCAAGACGAAAACATTTACAAAATGATGAACCTTGAGAGTTTTAATCCCAAAGAACAGAAAATTAGAGAAATTGACACAATCCAAAATCTTGATACGCAATACCGAAGTATCCCACAAATCGGACAACTTTTTAGCGAACTTTCCTATTCAAGTCTATTAAAACACGACAGACAAACGAACAGAAAACAAAGCAAACAACTGCCCGAAAAATTTAAAAACTTGATTTCGTCAAACGTAACATTTGTTGATATTCCGCTAAATCAAGATAACTCTATTTACAAAGTAAACAAGCTACTTTACAGTTCATATCATACTTATTGTGCAATTTTAGTTTCTGAAATTATCAGATATTTTGACGAAATAAATAAAAACGAACAATGGACAATTGGGCTAATTGCACCATACAAAGCACAAGCAATTTTGCTGAATAAATTGATAACATCTTACGGTATTTCTGAAAACGTAAAAGTGTTCTCCGACACAGTTCACGGTTTTCAAGGCGATGAATGTGATATTGTGTTTTTTGTTTGCAATCCAAATAACTATTCTTATTCAGGACACGAAAAAGCACTTTTGTCAAAAGAATACATTTACAATGTTGCAATCAGCAGAGCAAAAGATTATTTGATTGTTTTGCACCCATATACGGCTATTTCAAATCCGTTTATCAATAAAATTGGACATTCATACGAAAACAACTTTGGCAACACTAAAATCTTAAACGCCAAAGACATTGAAAAAGAATTATTCAATGATGCCAACTACATAGAAAACAACAGCTATGTTTCGGGACACGACAACGTAAATGTGTTTGGACTTTCTGGAATGAAATATTTTATCAAAGCCAACGATACAGCGATAGACATACAGTTAAGTTTTGCGCCCCGAAATCCGCCACTACGGCAAGCCGCAACCCGTTACTGGCAAGCGTAAAACGACACTGCAAATAT
Organism: Candidatus Thermochlorobacteriaceae bacterium; assembly: GCA_029263855.1. Lineage (GTDB taxonomy): Bacteria > Bacteroidota > Chlorobiia > Chlorobiales > Thermochlorobacteraceae > JANWWM01. The sequence continues at coordinate 124,699 of JAJUFC010000009.1, forward strand.
GGAACAGACGACTAAAACAGATGGACAACATACGAACTATGTTTCAAACAGACAACGAGTAAGCCGACACTCGTTGCCGACTCTTCTGTGTTTTATTTTTTTCCACCGCGCAAAAATTTTGAAAAGCTACTGCCCTCGCAAACGGCACATCGGCTTTTGCTCCAACCGCACAAGCCATCCCTTCAGGCAATACCAAAGAAGCCGTTTCTGTCCACGCACTTGAAAACGACGCCATTTGACAGAATCATTTTACCGATATTAGAAACCTTAAAATTTGAATATAAAACGATATGAGTTCGGAAAACCCGATACTAAATAGTCCATATGATGAACCGCTCCTGCATTATGCTACAGATACTGACGGTTCATTGAATTATCAGAACATCAGACAAGGTAGACGGATTTTTACACCCGATATTCAGGCAATTCCGATCAAGCAAGGTTCGCAATCTTCAATTTTTGAAGTAAACGACTTTGCCGCAGAATATGGCGAACACCTTATAAATCTTTGCCGCCAAGAAGTTGGTAAATGGAGAGCCGAGAAATATCCCAATACGACAAGAGTAACAAAAGAACTTCTTCTGTTCTGGTTTGAAAATCCTGAACGACACGCAGTAAGAAAACTTTTCTTTGCGCAGCGGGAAGCTATTGAGACAGCCATTTGGCTGAATGAAGTAGCCGAAAAGTCAAATGCCGGGCAAAACATACTGAACAAAATTTGTGAAGCACAAAAAACCGTGAGCGATAAGCCGGAAGACCAACTGCCCCGAATCGCTTTTAAAATGGCTACCGGCACGGGCAAGACCGTTGTAATGGCCTGCTTAATTCTGTATCACTATTTCAACCGTCAGGAATACAAAAACGACCCCCGTTTTGCCGACTATTTTTTGGTTGTAGCACCGGGCGTTACCATCAAAGACCGTCTGGGCGTTTTGTTTGTCGACACGAAAAATAAATATCAGCGCGAAGATTACTATTTCCAAAGAGGCCTGGTTCCACAAAGCTTTGAACACCGACTTGACAACCTGAATGCAAGATTGGTCATTACCAATTATCACGCATTTGAACTTAAAATTCTGCAAGGCAATAAAAGAAGTCCGTTTGATGGCAAGCCGGATGCAGCCGGTAATAAACAGGAAGCCAAAGAAGATTTCTCACAGGTCATTCGCAGAATTTTAGGAAAATTCAAAAAAGACAGCCGACTGCTTATTCTCAATGATGAAGCCCATCACTGCTATCTGCCCAAATCATCCGGTAAAACCGAAGACAACGAAGAAGAAGACGAGAATGAAAAAGCAGCCGTTTGGTTTACAGGACTAAAAGAAATTTCACTCCGCTATAAAGTGCAATATGTGTATGACCTTTCAGCAACACCATACTATTTGCAAGGTTCGGGTTACACTCCTTATAGTTTGTTTCCCTGGGTAGTTACTGACTTTGGTCTGATTGAAGCCATCGAAAGCGGACTGGTAAAAATTCCTTTCCTGCCTGAAAGCGACAACACACAGGAAATTACGCAAGCCAAGTTGCGCGACATTTACTCACACGTCAAAGATGAATTGCCGCGCAAAGGACAACGCAGGAAAAAATCGGAAGCAAAAGAAGAAGGAACAACGCTGAAAGAAGCTCCGCCCAAACTTCCTGCCTTGGTAAAAGGCGCATTAGACCAATTTTACAATCACTATAAAAATTACTATGAAGGACATAGAAAGCAATATGAAGAAGATCGCAATTTGTTTTCTGCCCCTCCTGTTTTTATAGTGGTTTGCAACAATACGTCGGTTTCTAAGGAAGTGTATAAATACATTGCCGGATATGAATATGAAAATGAAAGCGGAGAGTTAATTACCGTTCCCGGTCATTACGATTTATTTTCTAATTATAGCCCGACAGACAGAAAACCCTTGAAAAAGCCCCCCACTTTGCTGATTGACAGCGATGCGCTGGAAAACAGCGACCAAATCAATGAAGAATTCAAAAAGATTTTCGCTTCGGAAATTGAAGAGTTCAAAAAAGACTATGCCCGCGTGCACGGACAGGGCAGCGCCGAACTGATTACCGATGCACAAATTCTGCGTGAAGTAGTAAATACTGTTGGAAAGCCGGGCAAATTAGGCGCCCACATTCGTTGCGTGGTTTCCGTTTCAATGCTCACCGAAGGATGGGATGCCAATACCGTAACTCACATTATGGGCATTCGCAAATTCGGCTCTCAATTGCTTTGCGAACAGGTGGCTGGTCGTGCCTTGCGTAGAATGAATTACTTTTTGCAGGGTTACGATAAAGATGGTAACCCCACCAACGACAAACGAAAAATTGTGGTGGAGAAATTTCCGCCCGAATATGCTCACATCATTGGCGTTCCGTTCAAAATGTTCAAAGGCGGCAAAACCACTACACTGCCCCAACCCGTTGAACTGACGCACATTTACGCCTTGCCCGAACGACAATCAGCACACGAAATCACTTTCCCGAATGTGGTGGGCTATCGGGTAGAGCAGGCTGACAACGAACTGCAATACGATTTCAGTAAAGTAGAAAACTTTGAAATCGTTTGTTCCGAATTCCCCTTGCAAACCATCATGGCTTCAGCTTTCCTGCCCAAAGAAGAAAAACTGCAAGTGCAAAGCGTGTTTGAAAAACGCAAACAGGAAATTATTTTCCTGCTCACCAAAGAACTTATCAATTACCATTTCAGCGATGACGACCATAACCCCAGGTTCCAATACTTCGGCAAGCTGAAAGAAATTGTGGAGTATTGGTATGACCACAAAGTGGCGCTGATAGGCGAAAAAGACGAGAAGTATAAAAAGCTCTTATACTTCTTTGATCCAAAAATTATGGCAGACCATATCCGCAGGGGCATCAATCCGCACATCAATACAACCGAGTTTATCCGCCCTATGTTGAATTACTACAACAAATTCGGAAGCACTAAATATGTTAATGGTAATACGGCTAGAGAAGTTTACCCAACTCGCAAAAGCCACGTAAATTACATAGTAGCCGATACCGAATCATGGGAACAAATTGCCGCTAAAACTCTGGAAGAATTACCTCAGGTGGAAAGCTACGTGAAAAATGCTTTTCTCGGTTTTGCCATTCCCTATGTGAAAGAAGGTAAAGACAAACAATACTTTCCTGATTTCATTGCGCGGGTAAAAGGCAAAGACGGAACGGTGAAAAACCTAATGATTGAAATTACAGGTATGAGCAAAGACAAGGAAGAAAAGAAATGGTATGTAGAAAACCGCTGGCTGCCTGCCGTAAACGCACTGAAAGACAAGTACGAATATCCTGAATGGCACTTCATTGAAATTGCCAACGACATTAGAAATATTAAAGTACAATTAGAAGAAAAAATTTCATCCATTGTCTGAACTATGATTCAAATGATTTTATGAATACCGTGATTAAAAAAAGAGTATCCGGAAAGCGAGCTAACCGGCAAAATCATAGGCTGCGCTATGGAGGTGCATCGCATTCTTGGCAATGGTTTTCAGGAAGTCATTTATCAACGGGCATTGGAAATAGAAATGGCACAACAGGGACTGGAGTTCAGCAGGGAGCATGAAATGGAAATTTATTATAAAGGAGTATGCATCGGCACACGAAGAGTTGATTTTTTTGTGGAAGGAAAAATTATGGTAGAGTTAAAAGCAATCATTCAGTTAGAAGATGTGCATCTGGCACAGGCTATCAATTATCTGGAAGCATACAATGTGGAGATCGGGTTACTAATCAATTTTGGTAGTCAAAGCCTTCAATTCAAAAGGGTAATGAAACACCCCAAAAAATCACAGTCCGTCAATCAATCAGAAAAATCATAGTTCAGACAATGGCTAAGAAAATTGAAAGCATCAAACACACCAAAGACAAACGGGCGCACATTCCCAGCAAAGAAGAAGCGGGCTATGAAGATGCCAACCCAAAAGTGCAGCATGGAAAGAAAACCCTTGAACTGCCCAAAAACCCCGTAGTGCACCGCGGGCAAGACCCCGAACTCTTTTGGCTGAACAAATACGGCAATGACGACCGCGATGATTTACTGCGAGTGGATATCCGCAGCCTCTACCGCCACGAACACATCAGCCCGGAACTATTAATCCGAAACCTTTACCGCACGGTCGAAAATAAAAAACAGCAACTCGACCTATTCAGCGTAAATGAACTCTTTGGCAATGCGCTGGAAAAAGACGAACTGGAAAAAGTAAGCGAATACTACCACCATCAGGACGGCTGGACCAACCGCCTGATACAGGGCGACAGCTTGCTTGTGATGGCAAGTTTGCTGGAACGGGAAGGAATGGCAGGGCAGGTACAGATGATTTACATAGACCCGCCCTACGGCATCAAATACGGCAGCAACTGGCAGGTAAAACTTAATAACAGAGATGTAAAAGACGGGCAGGACGAAAGCCTCGCAGGCGAACCCGAAGTGATTAAAGCCTACCGCGATACCTGGGAACTCGGCATACACTCCTACCTCTCTTATCTGAGAGACCGCTTACTGATAGCCAAAGAACTCCTCACCGAAAGCGGCTCCTGCTTCGTGCAGATTAGCGATGAAAATGTACATCTTGTGCGTTGCATTATGGATGAAGTGTTTGGGAGTGAGAATTTTATATCACTAATAACCTTCAAGAAAAGTGGAGGAATGGGTGAAGCATTCTTAGACAACATTTCGGATTATATAATTTGGTATGGGAGATTAAGGGAAAAAGCTAAATATCGTCCACTTTTCTTTGAAAAAGATCTAAAAGAAGGTCAAGGACTTAGGTACAATCAGGTTGAACTTACTGACGGAAGCATTAGAGCAATTAAAAAGGAAGAAAGAGAAAACCCTAATTTATTGCCAAAGGGATCTAAAGTATTTCTGCCTGGTCCAATGACATCTCAAACAGCAAGTAACTCCACACTTTTTGAGTTTGATTTTGATGGTAAAAAGTACAGACCCAATAAAGGAGGTTGGAAAACAAACATTGAGGGAATGTTGAAACTAAAAAGTAAAAACAGATTGATTCCTTCTAAGTCAACAATTGTCTACAAGATTTATTTAGATGATTTTCCCTATTTTTCAATTAACAACCTTTGGGATGATACTATGGGGGCTGCAGAGTCGAATAAGAAATATGTGGTTCAAACAACAAGCAAAATCATTCAACGCTGCCTCCTGATGACCACCGACCCCGGTGATTTAGTGCTCGACCCCACCTGCGGCAGCGGCACTACGGCTTATGTAGCCGAGCAATGGGGCAGGCGCTGGATAACCATAGACACCAGCCGCATCGCTCTTAACATTGCGAAAACGCGGCTGATGACGGCTGTGTTTCCCTACTACTACCTCTACAGCGATGTGGAAGTAATCAAAGAAGAAAAAGACGGCAAAATCAAAAAAAACATCCGCGAAAAGCCCGATAACGAAAAAACGGGCGACATCCGGCAGGGCTTTGTGTATGAAGAAGTGCCGCACATCACGCTGAAAAGCCTTGCCAACGATGAGCCCTCTGAAACAGAAACGCTCTACGACAAACCCTACGAAGACAAAAAACGCCTGCGGGTGAGCGGTCCCTTCACCGTGGAGACTTTGCAAAACTTTGAACCCCTTTCGGTGGAAGAGTTACAGGAAGAAACACAAACCCATGATGAAACCGATTTTGCTCAGGTTGTAAAGGCGCATCTGGAGAGTGCGGGCATCAAAAACGGCAGAAAAGACGAGCAGGTAGTTTTTTCCAGAGTGGAATTATTAAGCCATCCCTACCTGCATGCCGAAGGTTTTTATAGGAACGGCACAGGCGAAAAAAAAGCCTACATCCACATTGGGCCAAAGTTTGGCACCGTAAGCAAAACAGCCGTGAACGAAGCGGTAAAAGAATGCCGTTTGCGGGGCGATGCGCAGTGGTTAATCATTCTCGGTTTTAGTTTTGAAAGTGATATTGAAGGCACTACCCAAACCATGAACATGGGCAAGTTTGAAGTAACCAAAGCCCGCATCCACGATGATTTGCTGCAGGAAGGCTTAAAGAAAAAGCCGGGCAAAAGCGCAGCCAGCTTTGTAACCATTGGCGAACCCGATATACGACTGCACTATGATTCGAATGATGAAATGAAAACTGTAATGCAGGAGCAGTCAAAAAATCAAAGTCCATCAAAAAATCAAAAAAATCATAGTTCAGACGTTGTCCGTGTGGAAATTCAGGGATTGGATATTTACGACCCCATCAAAGATGAAGTAAAAGCCCGCAACGTGTCCGACATTGCCTACTGGATGGTGGATGATGATTATGACGGCAGCAATTTTGTGGTAAAACAGGTTTTCTTCTGCGGTGGCGACAAAGACGAGTTTGACAAATGGAAGAAAGGGCTGGAAAGTCTTGCCAGAGACAACACCAAAAAGAAAGTGGAGAAAACCTTAAAAATTGAAATAGACGATGAAGCGTTCGACCGTTTATACGGCCACATTTCACATCCGATAGAAGTGAAAAAGAAAGGACAGAAAATTGCCGTTCGGGTGATTTCGCAATTCGGAGAAGAAACCACGAAAGTTTTGACGGTTAACTAACGACGAGGGGACAGAAGGTCAAAGAAAAAATGCTACTAATTATGTTTGCGAAAAGGCGGGCTAATGCGCGTAATTTAGGCTTTTGTACTTTCTATAAACTTTTGTGCGTAGGGCAAGGGAAGTGATTTAACCCAGCCCTTCGCAAACATTTTTCCGTTTGCCGCAACAAGGGTTGAAGTGGTTAAATCAAGTTCTATCTCGCTTTTACTTTAATCTCATTTGTCAACGCGACATAGGCAAACGATAGCGGCGCAAGCATGCCTTTGCAAAGTCCAAGAATGAAACTCTATCAAAAAACAAAGGGCGAAGGCACCTTGCTTTCGCCCTTCATATTTGACAATGTCTCTAAGGGTTTCGAGAGTTACTCTGCCGCTTCGGCTTCGACTTCGAGATTCAATTTCGCCACCACGTCGGAGTAAAGTTTCACCGAGACTTCGTGCTTGCCGACCTGCTTGATGGGCGGGTCAATCGTGATTTGCTTGCGGTCGATGTCGTATCCATTTGCCTTCAAGCCGTCGACGATCATTTGCGTCGTTACCGTGCCGTAGAGTCGTCCTTCTTCGCCCGCTTTCACTTTCACGTTGAGCAAGAGCCGTTCAAGCGATTCCGCCAATTCGCGCGCCGCTTTGCGCTCGCGTTCGATTTTGAAGGCTTTTTGCTTTTTTTCGGTCTCAATGGCTTTGAGCATACCGTCGGTAGCGCGAACAGCAAGTCCTTTTGGAATCAAGTAATTTCGGGCGTATCCGTCTTTGACGACCAGTACGTCTCCGATGTCGCCAAGCTTTTCGACTTCCTTCTTCAAGATGATTTTCATAGCGCTTAAATGATGTCCCTTTTAATGATTAGCGAATTTCTTCGGAAACAAATGGAATGATTGCCAAGTGCCGCGCCCATTTGATAGACTTTGTGAGCAGGTTTTGTTCTTTGGCGGAAAGTCCGGTGATGCGGCGCGGAATTATTTTTCCTTGCTCGTTGATGAATCGGCGCAATTTACGGTCGTCGCGATAGTCAAAAAAGGCAATTTGATTTTTCGGAGGTGCTTTGCGTTGCTTTTTTGCTTGTTGCGCACGCGAGGATTGCTTTCCCTTTGAGATGTTGCGTTGTTCTGCCATTGTTTGATAAACTTGTTGGAAGTATTGGTATGAGCAAGGGCGGGAACGACCCCGCCCGCGTTACGCTATTGAGTTAAACTAAGTTATTGTCCGTTATTTGAAACCTCTCCGTCTGTCGCCAAATACTTGTATTCATACAAGTCTTTGCTATTGACGTTGGCATCATCGTTGATTTCTTCAACCACGCTCACATCGTCGTCGTTGCGGCGACGCTTGTTAAGAAACTGGATTCGGCGCGCTTTAATTTCAACGACGGTGCGCGTAGAGCCATCTTGAAGTTTCCATGTGCGGCTTTGGAGTTCGCCATCGACCAGCACGGCACTGCTCTTGTGCAAGTTGTCGCGACAAGACTCCGCCAACTTGTTCCACGCGACAATTCCGACATAGCAGACGTCTTCCTGCCACTCGTTGTTGCTGTCGCGGAATCGGCGATTGCACGCGATGGTGAAGTTAACCACAGGCGTTCCCGTCGTGGTTTGTCTGAAAATCGGGTCTTTGGTCAGGTTACCTGCAATGACCACACTGTTAATCTCTGGCATTTTTAAATCTGCCATATCATATCCTCCAAGGATAAAAGGTTTTCAAGCTATCTATGGTATCAGAAAAAAAAAAACAGAAAGTCGAACTCGGAACATTGCATTTGCGCAAAGTCATATACATCAGGCTTTTTCAGCCTCGGACTGCGATGCGGACAATGTTTGCGCCGTGCCGTATTTGGCGACACGTTCGCGAATTTCGAGCAACGGCTTATCAAGCACGATGGTGAGATAGCGAATGACTTGTTCGTTGAGGCGGTATTGACGCTCCAATTCAGCAATCGCGGTCGCCGGTGCTGTGAACTCAATATGGGCGTAATATCCGATGGTTGATTTGCCAATTTTGTAGGCGAGTTTCTTGCGACCGGGTTCAAGGATATTCTTGATGTCGCTTCCAAGAGAGGTTAAGACAGACTTAACTTTTTCAATCACCGCTTGAACGGTTTCATCGTCTAAGTTGCCGTCAATCACAACGGTCGTCTCGTAGAGTTTGTTCTCCATTTTATTGCAAACATGAATTTGATTATGACTGACTTTAACCTTTTCGACTTTTTAGAAACATTCAGAACGATGCGTTTCAACGTTCGTCCCTTTTCTGCAAGTCTATCAGATTAAAACCACCGCAACGCTTATGCCGATTGTTGTCAGTAGTTGCGGAATCACAAAAAGGACTGCAAAAATAGAGGTCGAGTTTCGTATTTCCAAATGTTGTCTTACTTTTCTTTCACGCTGCGATTGAACTTAACTCATTCTCAATGACCAAGAAAATAGCCGTTATCGGCGTGGGCAACTTCGGCGCGCACCTGTGCGCGACTTTGGCGCGTCAAGGCGCGGAAGTGATGGCAATCGATAACAATATGAACAACTTGGACGACGTGAAAGACAAAGTAACTTTCACGGTGCGATTGGATTCGACCGAAGAAGAAGCCTTGAAAGCGCAAGGGATTACGGACTTTGACGTCGTCATCGTCGGCATCGGCGATGATTTTGAAGCCGCCCTGCTCACCGTTGCCGCCTTGCAGAATCTCGGCGTAAAACGCATCATCGCGCGCGCCACCACCACCACGCACGAGCGGATTCTTCGGCATTTGGGCATTGAAGAAGTGATTTCGCCCGCTGTAGAAGCGGCTGAACGTTTGGCGGATAGCTTGCTCTATCGCGGGGTAATTGATTCGCTTGAACTCTCTTCGGATTACTCGATTGTGGAAGTCAATGTTCCCGGCCCTTTCGTTGGCAAAACCGTCGGCGAGTTGGAACTTCGCGAGCGATTTGGCGTGAATCTTATCACCATCAAACGCACCGAGCGAGAAGCGCGCGCTTTCGGCTTGCGCTCAAAAACCGTTGAAAAAATTTTGGGGATTCCAACGCCCGATATGACAGTTAAATCTGGCGATATTTTAGTGCTCTTTGCTCAGAAGAACGCGATTGATAAGCTCTGCAATACGGCAGAGTAATTTACTCGCGAATGGCGACACCCGCAGGGAAGGAAAGCATTTCAACGACCTTGATGACTTGATTAGTTCTTGTATCGATGATGGAAGATGTGCCCGCTCGTAAGCCGCCATCAGTAGGATGGTGCCCGACAAAGCCAATCAAGGATTCATTTGAAACATAACCGAATCCGTCGCTTGAAATGGCAAGCCCGTGCGGCTGAATCCCGACATTCTCAATGGTTGCTACTACGACCTCGCTCTGCACATTAACAACCGATACTGAATTGCTGTTGCGATTAGCGACATAAAGCCGCGTCTTGTCGGGCGTGTAATCCATCAAAATTGGATACTTGCCGACGGGAATCGCCCGAATGTCGAGCGTTTCCAAGTCAATGACGCGCAAGTCGCCGTCGAAGGTCGCGTCGCCGTTGCAGGTTACGAACAGACGACGCTCGTCGGGCGAGAGCATCACTTGATACGGGCGATAGTTGCGCATGCTTGGCTCACCCGCGCGTCGCAACGGAAATTGTCGCGTCGCGAAGGTTTCTAAATCAAGCTCGAAGACGCGGTCGCTCTCATAAGCGGTGGCGTAGAGCCGCCGTCCATCGCGCGAAAGCGCAAGCCCGTGCGGCGCGGCATTGATGGGCGGCGAGACGCGCTTGACGGTCATCGTGTTCGCGTCAATCATCGTGATGCGATTGACCGACGCGCTGAAATTCGACACATAGAGCGTGGAATCGTCGGGCGAGCAAACAATGTGCGCGGGCGAACTGCCCACGCTTGCTTTCGCAATCAGCGTATCCGCTTGCGCGTCAAACTTCCACACTTCGCCTTTGGCAATCAGCGAGACATACCAAAATCGCTTGTCGTTGGAAACCGTTACATAGTGCGGCGATTGAAGCGGGTTCTGCGAAATGCCGCCCTCTGCGGAGACATCGACATAGCGCATCAACAATCCCGAGCGCTTGTCAATGACGGCGACCAAATCCGCCGCTTGATTCGTTACATAAATTTTTTGGAAAGATTCTTGAAACGGGATTTTGCCCTCACGGTTGGGCGCGCCGTTTTGAATCCACTCGTAAATCGTCATCACCTCTTCGCGCGAGAGCGGATTTCTGCCTATCGGCATTTGCGGCGGCGCGACTGGCGAAAGCGTTGTATCGGTGTGAAGGTGTTGAAATAAATGACTGAACTTTGGATAGAAGGGAATTATCATTGCGCCGTTTTCCGACCCCATCAAGAGGCTTTCCCACGAATCCAATACAAGGTGGCGCACCGCGTTTCGGGGAGAATGACATTCAACACAGTAGCGGTTGAAAATGGGTTGAACGTTTCGTTCGAACTCGCCCACTGGCTCAGGCACTTTGCTTATTTGCTCTTTGCATGACGGCAAACAGAGCACGGCAAAGAAGAGTATTATTTTTACGACCTTGACTCGACGAAACGGCAGACCTTGCATGTTCTACGATTGACTTGAACATGAATGTAGCAAGTTCTCATGCTTCTCGCAACCGACCGATTAGGGTTTATTGGGCTCGCGTTCTCGGGCGCGCTCGAGGGCATCGGTGATGTCGCGCAAAAAGTCGCGCTCAAAGAGAATCAAGTCTGCTACTTGTCGCGCCGATAGCACTTGCCGAAATTCATCAAGGTATTTCGGCAACACATCGTTGACATTTTTCCGTTCTGCAATCACAGATTTGATTTCTCCATCGAGGTCTTTTTCGCTTGCGTTGGATTGATGCAGTTCTTGCAATCGCCCCATTCGCTTTTGGAGATTTTGGACGGCATCTGTGAGCTCGTCTTGATAGCGATTGTATCGCGGAAAGAACTTCATCGATTGTTCTTCCGAAAGTCTCAACCGCTCGGTGAGTTTCCACATTTGCAGCTGCTTGATGCGCTTGGCGAGTTGCTCGCGCGGCACGCGCTGTCCGAATTGTTCGACGCGTTGTGGGCGTCGGTCTTGAAATCCTCCGTCACGCTCCATCGGGCGATTTTGCGCCCACAAGGTCTCGGCACAAAGCGTTACAATCACGATTAAAATAATGACATTCAGCGATTTCATGTTTCTATCCTCCGATGCTTACAGTGATTTGAAAAGCGATTCAACTTCATCTTCCGTAAGCACTTTGTAAGTTTGTTTTCTTGTTGGAACTTTGCTTTCCAACATGCTCAATGCTTCTTCTGCCTCATGCACCTCGACTTGCGAAACAATCGTTTCAGGTGTTATGCCCATTGCGAAATGGCTCGTTGCGATAAGCGTTACGGCCTGCTCTTCGGTTTGCGTGTTGCTTTTTGCAAGTTTGTTTTGATGCACGCTCTCGTCTAACTGCGCCGCAAAGATGACCAGCAAAAGCGCGAGACTTGCACCAACCACGCCGCCTGCCCACTGCCAACGAGGCACTTCAACGAGCGATGCTAAATCCGATTTCAAGGCTTCCCACCACGTCGTTTTTTTCGGCGCAACGCGCGCCAGCACTTGCTCAGAGAGCGTTTCAAAATACGCTTGGCTCGGCGCCTCAAAAGCACGATTGAGCGCAGGCATCGTTTCCTCGATGAGCGATTTCATCTCGAGATACTCGGCGCGAAACGCCGCATCAGATTCAATCAGCCTCTCAATCTCCTTTGCCACACTGGGCGACGATTTGCCCAGGATGAAATCAGGCAGTTCGTATCGATAGTTGTCGTAGGTCATGGTTCGTTTTTCAAGGCTCGTTTCAAATACTCACTTACTTTTTTGAAGGCGTGAAAGTAATTGGCTTTCAGCCCGCCAACGCTTCCACCGACGATTTTCGCAATTTCTTCAAATGTGAGTTCGTCGTAGTAGCGCATCACAAACACGGCGCGTTGCTTTTCAGGAAGCGAAGCGATTGCCGCCTCGATGGCTTGTCGCTCTTCAGCGCGCTCTAATTCTTCATCAGGTCTTTTGCTCTCGCCTTTAATGGTGGCATTATCGGCTTCGAGCGCATCGAGCGATTCAGCATATCGTAAAGCCTTTGCGCGCAAGAAGTTCAAACTTTCGTTGGTGGCAATTTTATATGCCCAAGTCGAGAACTTTGCTTCTTCCTGAAAGTTGGACAAAGCACGAAAAATTTTAAGGAACACGGTTTGGGTTACATCGTCGGCATCGTCATGCGTGTTGAGCAGACGCCTGCAAACCCAATAAATCGGATTGCGATGTCGGCGCAAGAGTTCGGCAAAGGCTTTTTCTTTTTGTGCCGCTGTGCCGCCCTTGAATTCCGCAATAAGTTCGCCATCGGTTTTTTCAGGATTCATTGCGCATTAGTGATGCGTCTCAATTAGCAATGTTTTCGCACCTTACACTGTGTTAGACAGTTCAGCCTCAAGAAAGTTTAATCGGATTTAGGATTTCGGCGGGTCATCTTCGAGCACGCCTCCGTGCAAGCGAATGTGCGGATTGTGCGACTCCGATGTGCGCTCGACCCAGATTTCTTTACCTTCCTTTCGCGCTTCTTCATTTTGCAAAACATGCACACGATTTTTAGCCAAAGCAATGACCTCATGCGCAAACGCGAGGCTGTGTTTATCGGCTTCAGTTGCGGTTTCGTCGCGCACTTTTGAGGTAAGGCTTTCGCATTTTTCCAGGAGCACTTCGGCGATGGTCATCAGTTCAAGAGAATTTTCATTTCGCATGGTGTTCGCTTTGGTTTGAGTTTGTTGGGGTGCTGAACTGCAATTTACGATTTAATTCAGGTCAATACCTTCTTTTGTGTGTATTTCATGCCACATCATTTCCCAATACAAAACTTGGCAAAGATATTGTTGAGAATGTCGTCGGTCGACACTTTGCCCGTTATCGCGCCGATATGATGTAGCGCGTCGCGCAAATCGGACGCCACAAGTTCGGTTGGGGCGCGGTGCGCCACTTGCGCCTCGGCTTCTGCTAAACTTTGAAGCGCGTTGCGAATCGCCTCGTAGTGGCGAAGGTTCGTGAGCATGATGCTCCCCTCGGAAAGTTTTTCCGCGCCAACAGCAAGCGACTTCATTGCTGTTTTCAATTCTGAAATTCCCTCGCGCGTTAGTGCTGAAATTTTCACCACTTCGGCATCTCTTATCGCGATTTCCGCTTCGGGTTTTCTGTCGCACTTATTGAGCACGAGTAAGAATTTCGCTTGCGAGTTTTTTTCTTTGAGTGCCTGAATCTCCTTGATTTCGTAGTGGTCTATGGGCTTTGAGGCATCGACGAGGTAGAGGATTAAATCGGCTTCTTCGATTTTTTCGTAACTGCGCCTAATGCCTTCGCCTTCGATTTGGTCGCCTGTTGTGCGAAGCCCAGCCGTGTCGATAAGTTTGAACAAGACGCCATCGATGACGAAACTTTCCTCGATGTAGTCGCGCGTGGTGCCGGCAATGTCGCTCACAATGGCGCGTTCTTTTCCGAGCAGTGCGTTCAGCAAAGTGGATTTGCCTGCGTTTGGTCTGCCAACGAGTGCAGTTCGCACGCCTTCTTGCACGAGTTTTCCAAACTTGAATGAATCGGCAAGTTCCGTCAGCGTTTTTTTCAGTTCGCTCATTTTGGCTTTCAGTTCATCACGGCTTTGAAACTCGACGTCTTCTTCGCCGAAGTCGAGCTCGAGTTCAAGCATTGAGCAGGCATTGAGCAGGTCTTCGCGCAGGGTTGATAGTTTTTTGGAAAGGTCGCCTTTGAGATGCGCCAGTGCGGAGCGATAGGCGGCATTAGTTTTGGCGTGAATCATTTCGCCAATGGCTTCGGCTTGAACAAGGTCAATTCGTCCGTTGAGAAAGGCGCGGCGCGTAAATTCGCCTGCTTCTGCCAATCGGCAACCCGCCTCGAGCAGGGTTTCAAGAACGGTTTGCGTTACGATGATGCCGCCATGGCAATTAAACTCGACCGAATCCTCCATCGTGAAACTTCGCGGCGACTTATAGACGATTGCCATCGCTTCGTCAATCATCTCGCCGTTGGCATCGATGATTCGCCCGTAATGCGCCGTGTGAGACATGGCATTTTGAAACGAGAACAATTTATCGCCGGCTTTTCGGAAGACTTTATCGGCAATTTCCAGCACGCCCTTGCCGCTCATACGCACGATTGAAATGGCACTTTCGCCCACTGCGGTTGCAATCGCAGCAATTGGCTCTTGTTGAAGAATGTTCATTGTGAATTTGAAACCTTGATGAAACCCTGATTTAATCGACCATAGCGACTTCGCCCGCCCGCAGGGAATTTCGGAACGTATTGAAAAGCCCTTATATTCATCATGGAAATCGTTTTCTACAACCACTAACCACAACGGAGGACACTGCTATGGCAGCAGCCGTGAAGAAGCGCGCGAAGAACAAGTACGACATTATCGAGAACTTGTGCATCGCGTGCGGATTCTGTTTAGACCAATGTCCGCCCAAAGTTAACGCCATCGGCGTGAAACTTTACGGCGACGTGCAAGAAGGCGGCTTTCGATACTACATCGACCAAAAAGCCTGCATTTCTTGCCAACTTTGTTTTGATGTTGATGCGTGCCCCTCTGGCGCGCTCATTGAGGTTCGCCCTGAAGGCGAAATTCTCGATTTCCGCTTCACGCCCGAAAAGCGGCTTGAGCTTTATGACAAGCCCTTCTTTGCGCGATAAGCCAACATCAAGCGAAAAGCAAAACGGACGCCTTCACAGCGTCCGTTTGTGTTTTATGCCGATTTCGGAATTCCTCCGCTAAACCTACTTCACCAAAAACATCTTTCTCGTTTGCGTAAAGTCTTGCGTTTCTAATCGGTAGAAATAAACGCCGCTCGAGAGTGCCGTTGCGTTGAACTCGGCGCGGTAACGTCCGACATTTTGGCGCGCATTCACAAGGGTTGCAACTTCGCGCCCCAAGACATCAAAGACGCGCAATTTCACTTCGCTCGGCGTGGCAAGTTCGTATTGAATCGTGGTCGTTGGATTGAACGGGTTCGGATAGTTTTGTTCCAACGCGAATTGATAGGGCTTATTCGGCTCTGCATTGGTCGAGAGTGTGCCTTGTGTGAGCGAAATATCGTCGATAAGCCAGCCGAAGCCGCCGCCGGTTGCGCCGCTTAACAGTCGGAAGCGCGTTACAATCGTGTCCGTGTTGAAGTTGGAAAGCGAGATGCTTTTCTCGAACCACACATTTTGCCCTGCCGCCCATTCGGGGTGGGTATTGCTTGATAAGGTCAGAACGGGCGACCATGTTGCGCCGCGATTTCTTGAAATTTCCACTACGCCTGAATCATTTGCGCTTGAACGGCAAATCGTCCAGAAGCGCAATTCTCCGCCGTTGAGCAGTCGCGTTTGCGGAATGTAGGCGGAGGCATCAAGGTTTGCCCCGTAGTTCAGCGCGGCAAACGACCAATTCCCTTGATAAGCCAGCGCATTCGTGCTATCCCATGCAAAATCTTCCACGACGCTTTGACGGTTTGTCTCAAAGTTCTCGGAATAATTTGCGTTGCGCACCACGCCGCCGCGCACAACGGGGGTAGAGCGCGGCTCACCTACCGCATTGATATTTTGTGGCGCACTGCCGATAAACTGTGCGATGTAGCTGTAGTTTGGAACTGGACGGCGTGGCGGCGTGTCGGTGAATGTAAAACTTCTCCCCGTGTCGGTTGTTGAAAGGTTCAGTTCCACAATCAAGTTTTGTGGCTGTGGGCTAAGGCGGTAAAGACGCAGTCCGTTCAAATTGTGGAGCGTGGTGCCGTCGTCGTGCAGAGTTGGCGCAGTGAGGCGCACCACAACGGTGCTTTCATTGCTACGTGCATCTATCGCTGGTGCGGCGGCTGGTCGGGGCGAGCCACCAACCGTTACGGTTCTTGCGACAGGGAAGCCAGAGTCTTCTAAATCAGGGCTGTGTGCATAGATGATGTAATTCACAGTTGAATACTGCGTCAACCCTGTGTCGCTGAATGTGATGGTTTGATTTGGTTGCGCATTTGAGAATGCGGTAACCAGTTGATTATTGCGGAAGAGCAAAATTTCAAGGTTGCTAATCGTGCCGCCGCCAACGGTGATGGCAGGGTTCGTCCATTGCAGTTGAACGGAAGTTGGTGTCTGGAAGTCGCTTGTTACTTGCACGTTTTTGACTTCTTCGACTTTGGTTACTTGCCATCCCATGATGCCGAGGGCTTTCCAATCGGCGAATTTAAGTGTATCGCGCACGCCTGCGGCGAGGTTCGGGTCCATGATGCCGATTTTACGTTCGGGAAGCGGCACGTTGGTGCGTTGTGCGTCGTCGCGCCAGTGCGAGGCTTGCTGACCGTCGCCGCCGGTGCGGTCGCCGCGTGCGGTGGAGACTTCCCATTCGCGCGTGCCGTCCCAAAAAACTTGGTCGCCGCCGTTTGGACTTGGTCCGGGCGTGTTGACGCGCTGAGCCGTCGTAAAGGTTTGCAAGTTGGTTACTGCACCAGGACGGAATCGGAAGAAATCCCATGTGCGCATGAAATTCGTGCTTGCCCCGATGACCGAGACGAATCCTAACGCATGACCGATTTCATGAACAGCGACGGCATCGAAGTCGGTTTGTCCGGGCGAAATACCGTTGCTTGGGTCAAGGTCGAATGGGAAATTAGAATTAAACCCGATGCTCGGCACTGTGCTCAGTTGATTTCCGTTAGCGTTCAAAATGCCGAGGGCTTGAAGATTGGGCGTTGTGCCTGAGGGCAGTGGGTTTGCCGCGCCTGCGGTGTTTGGAACGGGTTGCGGAATCGCGTCGTAAAGCGCGCCATAGCCCGGCGCTTTGGCTTTGAGCGAATCGGCAAAGCGACGCACCGTGTAGCCTGAAAGCGATACCACCGCCGAACTTGTTGAACCTAACACGCCCGGACCCCAAGGCGAGCCGAATCGAGTTGGACCGTAGTCGACATCTATCACCACCGTAATCGGATTGGCAAGGAAATTTTCTAATCGCTCGGCGGCGGCTTCGAAGGCGGCAACTGCATCGGGAAATTGCAACAGCTGCGGCGTGCCGCGCAAAATAATGTCAAGCCCTTGTCCTTCTGTGCGTCTTCCGATGGTGTTTTGCAAGACAATCATTCCGACTTTTGCTTTCGCTTCTTCGAGGGCTTTTGCTTCTTGCGCTGAGCGCGTGAATTGGCGACACGAGGAGTTTGCATTTTCGTCGATGAAGCGCACGAACTCGACATGTTCAATTTCGCTAATGTTTGGCTCTTGGGTTAGACTTTGCGCTAATGCCTGTTGCGTCAAGAGCAGTTGCGGCAGAAATAAAAAGAGGGAGAGAAGCCGTTTTGCCTGTGCTTTCATAGCAGTCTTTCCTTTGTTGGTTTATGCTGTTTTGGTGCGTTGCCGCTATTTTGAATAGCGACAGATGAACGAAAAATGTAATCAATAAATGTTCAAACGCCTAAAAATAATTCCCGACTGTGACTATCCTTTCTCTGAAAGGGCTTTGAGTTTGAAACTTTGGCGATGAATCGCGCATCGTCCGTATCGCTTGATGGCGTCGATGTGTTCGCGCGTGGCGTAGCCGACATGATTAGCGAAGCCATATTGCGGATAGTCGGCATCCAACAACTTCATTAACCTATCGCGGTAGTCCTTTGCCAAAATTGACGCGGCGGCGATTGAGAACACTTTTGAATCGCCTTTCACAACTGTTTCAAAAGCAATCGGCAGCATAGGCTTGAAGTGGTTGCCATCAATAAGGAGAAAATCGGGCAGAGGCGCGAGCGATTCTACCGCTCGATTCATGGCTTGCATTGTGGCGTTGAAAATGTTGAGTTTATCAATTTCGCTTGGTGAGACTTCGGCTATCGCGTAACATTGTGCCGATTCCTTAATCGCATGGGCGAGTTCTTCGCGCAAGGCAGGCGCAAGTTGTTTGGAGTCATTGACCTTTTGTAAAATGCCTTTTGGCTCATAGCCACGCTCAAACACAACTGCGGCGGCAACGGCTGCACCCGCCAAGCACCCGCGCCCAACTTCATCAACGCCCGCAATGCGCGAATAGACGCGCCAATACGGCAGTTCAAACTCTGTTTTCATTTTCAAAATTGAAGTGATGATTTTTCTTTGCGAAGCGCGAAAACCTCTCTAACTTACTAAGCCAATAATGACTGGTATACAACTGCAAATCTCACGCAGTTCATGCGTTTCCTTCAAACAGTCTTAACATTTGCCAACGCTAAACAGAACTTGACAGATGACTTCACCAACACTTTACACAAAAGACATCGCCCCTGAACTTGTGCATCAAATCCTTTCCAAATCCATGATGGTTGATGGGTTGGATATGATTTTAGACATTCAAAAAAGTAACGGCGCGTATCTCTACGATGCAGTTTCCAAGCGCAATTTATTGGACTTCTTCACATTCGTCGCCTCTGCGCCGATTGGTGCGAATCACCCCAGCGTTTGGAACGATAAAGTTTTTCTCGACAAACTGCTCTATGCGGCGATTGTAAATCCTTCCAACTCCGATATTTATTCGGTTGAAATGGCAGAGTTCGTCGAGACCTTTCGCCAACTTGCCATGCCGAAAGGTATGAAATACACCTTTTGGATTGCAGGCGGCGCGCTCGCCGTTGAAAATGCTATCAAAGCCGCCTTTGATTGGAAGGTCAAGAAAAATTTCAAGAAAGGTTACACAACCGAGAAAGGTCATCAAGTTATTCACTTCAAACAAGCCTTTCACGGACGAAGCGGCTACACGCTCTCAATGACCAACACCGACCCGGCAAAAACCGACCTCTTTCCGAAATTTAATTGGCCTCGAATTACAAACCCGAAAATAACCTTCCCGCTTAACGAGCAACACCTTGCCGACGTTGAAAAACTCGAAGCCCAAGCCATCGCCGAAATCAAGCAAGCCTTCTATGAAAACAAAGATGATATTGCGGCAATTTTGATTGAGCCGATTCAAGGCGAAGGCGGCGACAATCACTTCCGCCCCGAATTTCTCAAAGCCTTGCGCCTGCTTTCGCTTGAAAATGACGCGATGCTGATTTTTGATGAAGTGCAAACAGGCTTAGGTTTAACGGGCACGATGTGGGCGGCTGAACAACTCCTCAACAACGGCAATCCGTGTGCGGTTGAGGATACGACTTGCAAATCGCTTGGTCGTTGCGTCGGCGATGAACTTTGTTTGCCCGATATGATTGCTTTCGGCAAGAAAACGCAAGTGTGCGGCTTTATGTCGACGACACGCATCGACGAAATTGAAGACAACGTCTTCCACGTGCCGAGCCGAATCAACTCGACTTGGGGCGGCAATTTGGTCGATATGCTTCGCTCGAAAAAGTATATTGAGATTATCGAACAAGATAAGTTACTGATGAACGCCAAAAACATCGGCGCGTTTTTGCTTACCAAAATTCAACTTCTTGCTGAGGAATTCAAAGGAACGGTTTCCAATCCGCGAGGCATAGGCTTGATGTGCGCCTTCGATTTGCCCGATAAAGCCACTCGCAACAAGTTCATTTCCGAAGTGATGAAGCAAGGCGTGGTGATGCTCGGCTGTGGCGAGCGAACGGTTCGTTTCCGCCCACCCCTTACGCTTTCGCTTGCCGAAGCTGAAGACGGCATGGCTCTTGTGCGCAACGCTATTAAATCCATTCTGTAACATTACTTGTTCGACTTTTTTGAGAAGCAATCTCACTTTGAGATTGCTTCTTTGCTTTTTGCGCGATAAAGAAAAAATTGAACCAACCACAACACACACATTGAAATCAGCATGGCAATCGCCGCGCCCATTTCGGCATAGTTTGGAATGAGCACAAAGTTCATCACGAGACTTGAAGTCGCGAACACAAGTGCCACGCGCAAGAGCACATCGCCCATGCCCTTTGCGGCGAAAAAATAATTGTAGGGCTTTGAAAGCCCGTTGATGAGCGTCGCTAAAAGAAGTGGATAGAGGAGAAGCGTATGCTCTTGATACTTTGGAAACACCCATTCAAAAATCCATTGCCCCGCTACAAGATACATCGCGCTAATCGCAAGGAGCACGAAAGCATTAGCTTTGATAAGCGACGCTGGAACCACCTCTAACGAGGAAAGTTTTTTGAACCGAACCGCCAAGTATGCATCGGAAAACATCTGCATCGGCGAAACAAAGAAAACCATCACGGCATACACGCCCACATTCACGCTCGCGAAGAGCGCGGCTAAAAGCATCGAGTCCAAATTTTGCGTCAAGACAGCAAGCGTGCGCCCGACATAAAACTTCGCGCCATACTGTTTGATTTCTTTCCATAATTCATCTTTGAATGTATTCAGTGCCGCCAGACTTGGTCTACCTTTTGCAATCAAAAACAGCGCAACCACGCACGATGAACATGAATACACGGCAATCGTGGAAAATGTCGTGAGGTTGCTTTGCCACCAGAGCCCTACCAAGAGCGCGAGAAATAGCGTTTGCACCGCCGCGTTGTAGAACGAGAGTTTGAGCATCTCGTTTGTGCCTTGATAAAGCAGCTGGAAGTAGATTTTGAACACGATAAAGGAAAGCGGAAGCGAAAAGAGCAAGAGCGTTTCACCAATCGGTTGGCTGGTTTGAAAGAGCGAATCGACGAAAAAACTCACAACGAATAAGAAGAGCGCGAATAGCGTAAGGAGCAATAACGAGAGGAACATCATCAGGGAAAAGAGTTCTCGCTCGCGTGTCTTGTTCGGTTGAATTGCCAGAAGCCTTCCGCCGGCAGTTAGGATTCCAAATTCAAAAAAGCCGCTTGCAAACACGGCAAGTTTCATAATGACTTCTCGGTCGCCGAACTCTTCTTTCGTCATTTCGCGCGTCATCAGGATATACGCCAGCACGCCAAAGCCCGTCATCGTTAACTGCGAGCCGTAAAGCAGAATCGTTTGCTTCACGAGATATGAGGCGCGGAGCGATTGCAGCCACTGTTTCATTAGGCTTTTTGGCGAAGTTGTTTCAGGACGGTTTCATAGACCTTCAAGACGGCGCGCGCGTTTTCTTGCCACGCATATTTTTCAACCGCGTCATTGCGTGCGTTTCTTGCAAGGCTTTCGCGAAGCGCGTCGTCTTTTGCAAGTTGGCACAGCGCGTCGGCAAGTTCCGTCGAGTTGTTTTCCTCGACCAACAATCCATTCACTCCGTCCTCAATCACCTCTTGAATTTGACCGACCCGCGAGGCGACCACCGACTTTTGCATCGCCATATACTCAAACAGTTTGATTGGACTTTGGAAGAACGGCACGTCGGGATTGTTGATGGCGGAAATCACCAGCGCGTCGCACGCGGCGAGACATTCGGGCACGTCGCCGCTTGGAATCATTCCTGTTATGGTGGCTTTTTTCTCCACGCCGTCGTTTCGCAAAATTGTCTCGACTTCGCCGCGCAGAACGCCATCGCCAATCAATAGAAAATGCGCGTTTGGAATTTTTCCAATGACCTCTTTCACCGCCTTTGCCAACACCGTAATGCCGTGCCAATGCCCAAACGTGCCCGCGTAGCCAATCACGAATTTATTTTCCAACCCTAATTTTTTGCGAACGGCTTCGCCTGAAATGTTGGGCGAATATCGCTCTGCGTCTACGCCGTTGGGAATCACCGTGATTTTTTCTGCCGACGCGCCCAATTCAATGAGTTGCGACTTCAACGCCGACGATACCACGACAATCGCGTCGGCTTGCTCGAGCTGAATTTCTTCCGACCATTCCAACGCTTTCGTGAAATACGTCTTTCCCCAATTTTTCTTCACCCACGCTTCCGACCCTTCGGCTTGCAAGAGAAACGGAATCCCCGTTTCGCGCTTCAAGAGCGCGCCTGCGTAGTTGAAAATGCTGTGTCGTTGGTAGAGGAAGTTCGGCTGTTCTCGCTCAATGATTTTTTTGGCTTCGCGAAATGATTTTCGATTGTAAGGAAGGAACATCACTTCGGGCAGATTTTTGAACAGCGCGGGATATGGGATTGCGTATTGCGTAACGGATTGAGAGAGAGGAAGCCGACGATTTGCGGCGACGATGGGCTGATGCCCCATTTTTAACAGCCCGTCCGTGAAGCCTTTTGTAACCGCGAGCGAGCCGCCTTCGGTCGTCGCGCCGAAGTATTCCGTTCTGAGAAAAAACACCTTCATCGGCGAGCAGCGCGCAGGGCGCGTTTGTCAAAAAGAATCTGAAAGTGAAACCAAACGACGACAAGCAGGCTCACAAACGCTTCCCACGCGAAAAGCGGCGTTTCGACCAAAAGAAGTTTAAGGCTACTATATGAGGACTTCGCGCCGACTTCATCGACGATTCCGCCGCGCCTTGTCGATGCCGCGATGAAGCACTTTTGAAAAAATGCGAATCGATGGTCAGAAAGGCGGTCGCACCCGAAGTAAATCGCCCGATACGGCTTGGATCGAATCAAGCGGAGCAAGGTTTTCGGAGAGGCGAACGCTTTTTCGTCAATTTTGATAACATCAGTTTCACTTGGAGAAAGCCCATTTGCTTGCAGAATTTTCGCGCCGTTTCCGCTCACAAGGAGAAGCAAGTTCAAGTTACTTCTTGCCATAAATCATGATGTAAAATCCCGCCCAACTTGCAAACAAGGCTTGATTGAGCGCGTTCAGCCACTTTGGAAATCGCGGACGAATGTTGTCGCATACTTTGAAGTTCAACTCATTGAACTTTGAAAACATCGTCCTCAACTCGCGTCGCGAATAGGCTTTTCCGAGCGGATTTTCTTTGCCGTCATAAATGCGCACCCACTCGTCGTATCCCCACAGTTTGCCTTTGGTCAAGCCATAAAGAAAATACAGCGGCACGCCGAGCCACACGTGAAGCGAATGTTTGTGATACAACATAATGACGATCTCGCCGCCGGGTTTAAGCACGCGATAGACTTCATCAATGGCTTTTTGCGTGTTCGGGGTGTGGTGCAACACGCCGAATGAATAGACCACGTCAAACGAATTGTCGGCGAAGGGCAAGTTTTCCGCGTCGGCGGTTCGGAATACGCCGTTCATTCCATAAAGTTCAAAGCGTTTTTGCGCGAGGGCGACGCTTTCTTCGGTCAAATCAACGCCCGTAACCATCGCGCCGTTGCGCGCAAATTGAAGCGAATCCGTGCCGAGCCCGCACCCGATTTCGAGCAAGGCTTTCCCTCGAAACGCTTTGAATTTGCATAGGCTTTCGGCGTAAGGTTGCGCGGCGTAGCGATGCCGTTCTATCGCTTCGAAAAATTCTTTCGTGCCGCGTCGGTCGTTGATGAACTGCGTGCCGCACGGCTTTTCGTTCCAATAATCGTGAACGGTCGATTTTAATTGTTCGTCTGTCGTTTCAATCATCGTGGTTCAGAAATCAAATTGCGAAACTCGTCGATGCGCTCTTCGGGAATGAAGACGACGTTATCGGCGACGTGCGGCGTTGATGGTTCAACCGTCGTCAACGCGCCTGATTCAGAAATTTTGAACGCTTGCAGTCGCGCGGCGTTCCACAGCCACGCCTTGACGTCTTGCGTCGAGTAGCCTGCGCGCGCTTGATGTTCGGCGCACAGTTCAGAAAGCACAATCGGGCGAAAGCGAGAAAGCGTTTGGCGCATACCTTTGAACGCGCTCATTTCCGCGCCCTCGATGTCGATTTTAATCGCGTTGACGGTCTTCAACCCGCGCGAAGATACGAACTCGTCAATGGTCGTGGTAGGAATCTCGACAAATTCGCTTGAGTGTTTCTCGCTTGGCAAGGTCGAGTGCGCGCTATCGTTGAAATCGACGGTTGATTTGTAAAGTCGAATCGGCGCGCTTGAATCGGAAACGGCGAGCGGGAGAGGCTCAATGTCGCAATCGGGATTGAGTTCGAGATTGCGTTTGAGCAAGACGAAGTTTTTTGCGTCGGGTTCAAACGCGAAGACTTTCCCCGACGCGCCTACTCGTTTTGCCATTTCCAACGCGATGTATCCGACATTCCCGCCGATGTCGAGCGCGACGTCGCCTGATTTCAGAAGCCGTTTCAACGCCTTGACCGTTGACGGTTCAAACGTGCCAAACAGGTAAAGTTGCGATTGCAGATACTCGTTGAGTTCCAATTCCATTCGGATTCCGCCGTTCAGCGTTACGATTTGCTTGGCGGGCGGCTTGGGCGCGAGGTAGGGAAAGTAAATTTTCATCAAGAGCGAATACTTGCCATATTCTCGCGGGTAAAAGCGCGTTGCGGCGCGAAAGAGCGCGCGAAGCGGTTTCTTCAAGCGTTCCGTCATGGCTTGCTTGCAAGTTGGCGTTGGCGCACGACTTCGTAGAGCAAAATCCCCGCCGACACACTCGCGTTCAAGGATTGCGTTTTGCCGAGCATCGGAATTGACACGAGTTCGTCGCAACTTTTCTTCACAAGGTCTCTCATTCCTTTGCCTTCTGAACCAATCACGACGCAACAGTTCATCGTGAAATCGAATTGCGCGTAGTTTTTCTTGGCTTTCACGTCCGCTCCCACAACCCAAATGCCTTGCTTTTTGAGCCGTTCAATCGTTTGCGCCACGTTGCCGATTCGGCAGAGCCGCGCGTGCGAGACCGCGCCCGCCGAGGTTTTGTGGACGGTCGAGTTTATCGGAATCGCGTTGTCTTTCGGAAGCAAAATCGCTGTCGCGCCCGCGCATTCGGCGGTGCGAATGATTGCGCCCAAGTTGTGCGGGTCTTCGAGGTTATCGAGCAAGACGAAGAAAAACGGTTTGAGCGATTCGTCTTGAAGCAGGTCGTCGAGCTCCATCATTTTGACGTCGCTCGTAATCGCCACCACGCCTTGATGCTTGTTGGTTTTGGCAAGGTCGCCGAGCTTTTGGTTGCTCGCTTTGCCGATGGAAATTTGACATTGCTTGGCTTTGATGAACAGCTCGAGAATCCGCTTTTCGTCGGTGTTGAACTGAAAATAAATTTTTGAAATGCGGTCGGGATTTGAGTTCAGCAATTCGGCGACAGCGTTGCGCCCATAAACGATTTCTTGGCTCATTGGGTCTCGAATAAAGTTCGCGGCAGTTGCGATTAACGAATGATGGATTGAAGCGTGCCGATTTTTGTCTCGCTATGATTTGGCACAGGCACGGTGATGGTCGAGTCAAGACTTTTTTTCTGCATAACGATATGGCTTCCTTTTTGGCGCCTGATGTAAATTTCAGATTTCAGTCTTGACCGAATTTCGGACTCGCTCGCGGTTTCAAAAAAGAGCTCTATCGCTTCTTTCAGATTTTCTCTCGCCTCTTCTACGGTATGACCTTGACTGGCAATGTCAAGTTCAGGGCAATACGAAATCATCATATCGTTTTCTCGTTCAATGATTGTCGTCAAAGGATATTTTTTCATCGTTCTAATCCGTTTCGGTTGGCATCGTGATTTTAAGCGTAACGGGTTTGGCGGCAGGCAACGCGCCTTCTTTGAAGAACGGATTGGGAATCGGCGCAAAGTCGAATTGATGCGCCGCGTTGATTTCAATTAGATGATTGATTGGAAACTTTTGCCAACTCGAATCGCGGTAATCGAGCGGCTCGGAAGCGACGACGACCGCGTCGGGAAAGAACGGGCTTGTCGCCGTGTAGTAAAGCGTCGCAGATTTATCAATGTTCGTGTAGCAGGTGGCGATGGTGGTTTCGCCGTCGGTAAAGCCGAAGTTCAAAATCAAATCCGAGTCGTGTTTTTTGCCGAGATGATTGAGCCGCTCGAAGAGCTCGAGCACGGCTTCGCGCATCGTGAGACGCGGCTCTTCTTCGCGAATGGTGAGGTAGAGATTGAAAATATGCTCGGAATCGGTCGTGCCTTGCAGGTGCGGATAATAGGTGTCGGAAATCATTTGTCGAATCGATCGCATAAAGCCTTTTTTGAAATCGCTCACGATGCCGTTGTGCATAAAAATTTGCTCTTTGAATTGGAACGGATGCGCGTTGGCTTGATGCACGGGCAAGCCGGGCGAGGCGGCGCGAATGTGCATAAAAATGTTGTTCGAGATGATTTTGCTCGAAATGCTCGCCGCATTGATATCGTGCCAGAATGGCTTTTCGGATTTCATCACCGCAGGTTCAGGGTGAATGTCAAGGTTATACCACGCCAAGCCGTAGCCGTCGACATTGATGGGCGTGATAATCATTTCGCGTGGGGTTCGGGCTTGCTCCACGAAATTATGCGGCGGCTCAAAGATGAATCGTTTGAGCGTAATCGGCTTGCCGCGATAGATTCCTAATCGACACATTTCTTGCTCTCCTTTGTTTTGCAATGTTGTTTACCTCAGTAACTCCTCCAACGAAGTTGCTTTGTCAGTTTTTTCGTCTCGATACTTGATGATGATTGGCGTGTAAATGGAAAGCCCATGCGATTCCGCAAACGCATTTTTAATTGGTCTCGCTCCTGCCACGACGACCGCCCCTTTGGGAATCACAAGCGGCTGTTCGGCGGTTTTGCGCAAAATGCGTTCATTGACGATGTCGTAGACGGGCGTAGAGCCGTTGAGAATCACGCCCGTGCCAATGACGGCTTTTTCCTCGACAATCGTCCCCTCGTAAATGCCGCAGTTTCCGCCAATCATCACGTCGTCTTCAATAATCACGGGCATTGCGCCGATGGGTTCAAGCACGCCGCCGAGTTGCGAGGCGGCAGAAAGATGCACGCGCTTGCCGACCTGCGCGCAACTGCCGACGAGCGCGTGCGAATCAATCATCGCGCCTTCATCGACAAACGCGCCGACGTTGATGTATGCGGGCGGCATCACGACGACCGACGGCGCAAGATACGCCCCGCTTCGAACCGCCGTGCCGCCCGGCACGATACGCACCTTGTCGGTCTCCCGATAATGTCTCACGGGGTAGGTGTCTTTGTCAATGAACGTGAGTTGTTTCGGCTCGTCGCCGACTTCCACCTTTCGCAGTTCGCCCAAGCGAAAGCCTAACAAAATGCCTTGTTTAACCCAATGATTGACCGTCCAACCGCCGTTTGTTTTCTGAGCCGCTCTCAACTCTCCTTGATTCAATCGGTTGAGAAATTCGTTGAAGATGGTTCGCGCTTCGCGCTCGTGTCGAAGCGCGTCTGCCGTTAAGGGCGAAAGCCGCTCAATTTCGGATTTTAGAAACTCGATGCTGTGCATAAATGTCAAAGCGAAAATTCTTGGGTTATGTCTACGCCCGTTTTAGGCAGAACGAATCGGAAGTCGTCGCTTCGCAAACTTTCGTCCTGTTTGACCCTGACGAAGAGAAGGTGTTGCAAGAACCATTTGTATTCGGGCTTTAATTGTTGGTCTTTGTAGAGCGGCTCGACGAGCGTTGGGCTGATGTAGAGGTCCAGTTTTTGGAATCCGCCTTTATTGTTCAAGGCGAATTTGCGAAGCCATCGGTCAATTTGGTGGACGGTGGTTTTTCGTGCTTGAACGATACCTGTGCCGCCGCACGCAGGGCATTGGTCGCCCATGCGTTGCATCAAACTTGGGCGCACGCGCTCGCGGGTGATTTGCATAATGCCGAAATCCGACATGGGCAAGATGTTCGATTTGGCGCGGTCGCGGCGAAATTCTTGTTTGATGGTTTCATAGACTTTCTTCGAGTTGCGATCGTCAAGCAAATCGATGAAATCCACAACGATAATTCCGCCGATGTCGCGCAGGCGGAGTTGGCGCGCAATTTCTTTGGCGGCTTCCAAATTGGTGCGAAGCGAGTTTTCCTCTTGCTCGCGCTTTGCCGCGAAGCGTCCGCTATTGACATCAATCACGACCATCGCTTCGGTGTGCTCAATAATCAAATATCCCCCCGATTTGAGCCATACTTTGCGCGAGAAAATCGACTCCACATCTTTGGCAATGCTGTAACTTTCATAGAGCGGCAAGCGACCTTTGTAGAGTTGAACTTTCTTTTCCATTTCAGGTGCCGCCCAACGAATGAAACTCATCACTTCTTTGTGAATGCTGGGCGAGTTCGTTACGATTTCATTGACGTCTTCGGTCATATAGTCGCGCAAGGCGGAGGCGACGAGGTTATCTTCTTTGAAGATAACTTTCGGTGGTTGCGATGATTTAACCGCTTCTTCAATTTGCTTCCACTTATTGAGCAAAATTTCCAAGTCGGTTCGAAGCAACTGTTCATCTTGTTCTTCGGCGACGGTTCGGACAATCGCGCCGAAGTTTCGGTTTGGAAGCATTGAGCGCACGATGCTTTTGAGCCGCTTGCGCTCGCGGCGGTTCATAATGCGCTTCGAGACGGCGATGTTGCCTTGTCCAAACGGCAGAAGCACCATAAATCGCCCTGCAATCGTAATGTCGCTTGTGAGCCGAGAGCCTTTGGTGCTAATCGGCTCTTTGATGACCTGCACTAAAATGCTGTCGTTGGGCTTCAGTTTGCCCGCAATCATTTGTGTGTAGGATTGACGCTTTTCGCGAAGGGCATCGGCGCGTCGATCTTGCGCAGTCGCCGCGCCCCCTTGTCCATTTTGTTGCGGACGGGCTTTGGCTTGCGGTTGCTGTGCCGGTTGAATCTCCTCCTCCTCATCATCTTCTTCATCGTCTTCGTCGAAGTCATCGCCGACGAGGGCGCGATAATCTTCGCCTGTCGTGCCAACATCTGAAAAATGCAAGAACCCATCTTGCTCTTGACCAATGTCAATAAAGGCGGCTTGCAACCCTTCAACGACTTTTTGCACGCGCCCTAAGTAAATATCGCCAACGGTTCGCGAGCGGTCTGGTCTATCAATGAACAATTCTGCAAGTTTTCCGTCTTCAACAATCGCAACTTGAATCTCGTCGCCCTGTTGGTTCATTAAAATTTGTTTCTTCATCTATAATCGGCTGAATTTTTCGAAATCGATCCTCTGAAATTTGTGGTTTCAAGTAAGCACGAAAGATAGCGTAAGTTTCAGAGGTAGGCAATAGTGGTAATGAGTAATGAGTCGTGCGTAATGCGTAATGATGAACGACTTGGTCATTCTGAACGGAGCGAAGCGAATGAAGAATCCAATTCTAATGAGTAACGGGAAGCGTGCAATTCTTCACTCTTCATTATTTACTACTCACGATTCATTATTTGTGGATTCTTCACTTTGTTCGCACTCACTTCATCTGTAACTTCCCGCACCTTTACCTAACTCGCTTCATGCGCACCGACAAACTCGTTTACCTTCTCCTGCAACTCCTGCCGCAAGGATTCTTCTCGCTCATCGGCAGAAATCCCGATGACGCTTCTCGCTACGAGTTCAAATCCGTTGAATTGAAAGAGACTGCCTTTCGCATTGATGGCATCTTCGTCCCGAAATCCGACGATGATTTCACCTACTTCGTCGAGGCGCAATTCCAACAAGACGAGCAATTTTATGCGAGATTCTTCGCCGAAATTTTCCTTTACCTCAAACAGTATCCGACCGCAAAGTGGCAAGCCGTTGTGATCTATCCCTCGCGAAGCATTGAGCAGAAACAGATTGACGCATATTCTGACTTACTTGAACTCAACCGTATCAAGCGCGTATATTTGGACGAGTTGCCTGACTCGGAGGCTATCGCCGTTGAGCTCTTCAAGTTGCTGATTGCTTCAGAGAAGCGCACCGAAGTCCAAGCGCGCAAGTTGGCACAAAAAGCCAGCGTGATTGAATTAGATTTGATTGAGCAGATTTTAACCTACAAGTTTAGAACTTTAACACGAGAGGAGATAAAGAAAATGTTGCAAATTCAAGAAGAACTACTCAAAGATACGGCGTTCTACAAGGAAGCCTTTGAAGAAGGTAAACAAGAAGGCGAAGCGCAGGGCATCTTGAAAGGCAAACAAGAAGGCAAACAAGAAGGCAAACAAGAAGGCGAGCGTTCAGCGAAACGCGCGATGGTGCCGCTTTTGCGCCGATTGGGTTTATCCGATGAGGCGATTGCCGCAGAACTGGGTCTGCCTTTGTCTGATGTTCAAAGTATTGCAAGGGAATAACGACGATTTCAGCCCTCTGATAACGCTTGCTCAAAATCCGCAATCAAGTCTTCAATATGCTCGATGCCGACCGAAAGGCGAATCAATCCCGATTCAATTCCCGCCGCTTTTCGCTGTTCATCGGTGTAGTGATACCGCCACATCGAGGCAGGGTGAACGACCAACGTTTCCACGCCGCCCAAACTCACCGCATTCGCCGCAAGTTTCAGCCGCTTGATTAGGCGTTGCGCTCGCTCGAATCGCTCCGCATCGGTCTTGCCTTTCATTTCAAAACTCATCATTCCCGAACAGCCGCTCATTTGCGCGTTGGCGAGCGCGTGTTGCGGGTGCGATTCCAGAAACGGAAAATGCACGCGCTCAATAGTCGGGCAAGATTCCAAAAACTTGGCGAGCCGAAGCGCGTTGTCGTTGTGCTGTTTCATTCGGAGCGAGAGCGTGCGCAAGCCGCGCAGCAAGAGCCACGCATCAAAGGAGGCGAGTGATGACCCAAGCAGTATCATCATTTTCCAACTGTCGTCAATGATTTGTTTTGAGGCGCAAATCGCGCCGGCGGCGAGGTCGCTGTGTCCGCCCAAGTATTTCGTCGCGCTATGCACGACGGCATCGATTCCAAAGTCGCACGGTCGTTGGTTGAGCGGGGTGGCGAAGGTGTTGTCGCAAACGGTGATGATGTTTCGCGCTCGTCCGAGTTTGCCGATGAACGCAAGGTCGGTGAGGCGCATCAGCGGATTGGACGGCGTTTCCACGTAAATCAGTTTCGTGTTCGGCTTCACTGCCGCTTCAAACTCGCCATTGTTGGTTTGGTCGACGAAACTGACTTCAATGTTCCACTTCGGAAGCACGTCGCGGAGTAGCGTCATCGTTGCCGCGTAGAGAGACGACTGCGCAACGATATGCTCGCCCGCCTTCACTTGCGACAGCACGACGGCGGAAATTGCGCCCATGCCTGAACTCGTCAGCACTGCCGATTCCGTGCCTTCGAGCGTCGCTAAAATGTCCTCGATTTGTTTGTTGGTCGGATTGCCGTGCCGCGCGTAAAATTCGCTTGGATTTATGCTTGCCGCAAGCGCGGAAAAATCTTCTGGACTTTCGGGGGCTTTGTAAGTACTGGTTTGCCAAATCGGCGGCGCAACGGCTTTCGTCTTGTTGAACTCGTCGCCGCCGTGAATGAGCCTTGTTTCAACGCGCTCGTGGTTTGATGTCATCTAAAAAGCGATTTATGCGTTGCTGGCAATTTAGAAAGATTTCCTTTTTCGCTCTCGCTTGAACGCGCTATTTTCATTTTCAACAAACTTACATAAACTACCATTAATCGAGCATTCAACTTCAATGCCTTTACTGTCAATCTCATCGCTCCTGCGACTTCCTTTTAAGGCGATGGCGCGCTTGTGCGAATGGTCTCCTCAATGTCGCAACGCGCTTCGCAACGCGCATTTCAAAGGAAAATCCAACGTCGTTAATTTCATAGACCTGCGCGCCTTTCCGTCGCAAACCCTCGTCGCCGAATGCGATGGCATCAAGTATGAACTTGATTTGCAAGACGAAATTCAACGCATGATTTACTTCAACTACTACGAGCGGCAAAGCCTGAAAAAAGTCTTGACGCTCATTCGCGAAGGAAGCGTTTGTTTTGATGTCGGAGCGAATGTTGGTTTTTACGCGCTCAATTTTGCAAAACAGGTTGGTCGCGCGGGCAAAGTGTTTGCGTTTGAAGCCAACGGAATCGTTGCCGAAAAGTTAAAGCGGAACATTGCGCTTAATGCTTTTGAGCCTATCGTGGAAGTGGCGGAGTGGGCAGTTTCGGATAAGGTCGGCGAGAGCGTCTTCTCAATGACCTGCGACGAAAACAGCGGTTGGGGTCATCTTGGCGAAGATTCAAGGTTTGAGCGAACGACCGTCAAAACCAATACGATTGATAATTTTTTCGCGGAAAAAGGGTTAGAGCAAGTCGATTTGATGAAGGTCGATATCGAAGGCGCGGAAGACCAACTCATTGAAGGCGCGGCGCGCACGCTAACCGAAAAGCGCATCAAGCACATTTATCTGGAGTTCTGCAAGATGGGTTGCGATGACGTTAAACATCGGCTCGACCGTCTCGCTCAATTCGGATACCTGCCTGACCACGCAGATGCCGCCGCATTAGAGAAAATGACGCGCAACGAGACGTATTCAAGGCGGATTGTTCAGAATTTTCTTTTTAATGTCGTTCAATAATTTCCATAAAAGGCGATTCTTTTGGTTGCTTCTATTTCACAAGCGTCATTTTCTTCGTTTCCACATATTCCCCTGCTTGAATCCGGTAAAAATATGCCCCGCTCGCCAAACCTGATGCGTTCAATGGTGTTTCATAAAACCCCGCCCCCTTCGTCTCATTGACGAGGTCAATGACCTTCCGCCCCAACGCATCATATACCGCGAGCGAGACCTTCGCGCTTCTCGGCAACGCATACCGAATGGTCGTGCTTGGATTAAACGGGTTCGGATAGTTTTGGAAAAGGCAAAATTCGGTTGGCAACATCGGC